>PTJZ01000002.1 GCA_002937455.1 Alphaproteobacteria bacterium MarineAlpha11_Bin1 | reverse complement strand
GCGGGGTGGAGCAGCCCGGTAGCTCGTCAGGCTCATAACCTGAAGGTCGCAGGTTCAAATCCTGCCCCCGCAACCAAGAATTAAGCCCGTTAACTCAATGAGTTAGCGGGCTTTTTGTTTTCCGGCTTTCCTCTTCAGGCGCGAGTGTTCAAGAAAATTGCCGCATTTATTGCCGCTTTTTTCATTGCTAGGCGGGTAGGTCGGGTCCCTTTGGGCCTAACCCCGATTACGCTCGAATGCCCATGTAGGAGCCGGGCTCAAAAAAAAACGAACGTCGACATCTGCCACGAGGCGGTGCGGTTCTGGGGGCTGGGGGCTTGGGCCGGGTTTGGCTCAAAGCCCCCAACTTAGAATTGCATGGCAGCCTTAACCTTTTCCAGGTTGGGGCGTTGTGGTTAATACAAATTCCCGGATCGTCACCAGATCTCGCGGGTTATCGCGGCGAGGTCGGCAACGGTTAAATACACGGCTTCGCATACCCAATGGAAGTGATCGAGACCATTATCCAGCGCTTCTTCACGCCAGAACTCTAACAACAGATAAATAGCGGCCTGATAGCCAGACACCCCCCGGCGGTGAACGCAGCCGACAGCCATATCAGACCATTGGCCCCAATTGTCATCCCAGTACCGACGCCACAACGACCAATGGGTACGCCCCTTGTGCAGGTAATACAGGTCCACGCGATTGTGTGCTGGCGTCCATGCCCACTCGACCTGAGCGAGGTATGTCATGTTGCGTGGAGTACGAGACGGTAATGCATCCTTGGGGAATTGCCTGAAACCAACAATACAATCGAACGGTTCCGGTTTGGGTGGCAACGTGATGACCTCATGGATGCGTTGCTGAGGTAACTCGGTCGGCGACATGGGTATCTTCGGTTGGCGGGTCATTTGCCGTCTCCCTTGTTTGGATTGTCGCTCGCGCTAACGGTGACGCCGTCTGCCTTGATGGCATCAATTAGTTTGGATGCGATCTCTTGCCGACTTTGGCCGGGCAATACACTCGTTACCCAACCGCCGTGGATTTTGTCCATGTCAGGTACCGGACGGCCGTTATTGATCGCGTTAATTGTCACCATTGCTTCAAGCAGACGTCTTTGGGGGGTCTTCTCTGTCATCTTTACCTCTCTTTAGTGCTTTGGGCGGGATGCCCCGGCGCACAATCTGAAGTTCAAATGCCGTTGACCCGTCAGGTGGGTCAGTCCGTCACGTGGAAGTCCTTAAACCTTGGTGGGTAATCGGAGTGTGAAATTATGGCGCCGATTTTCCCCCTGTCCGGTAAAACCAGAGACATAGATATCTGCGCCTCGGTCCTCCGGAATTTGATCCGCACTGGCCATGTGTGTCGATGAAGCCAGCGCAGCGCCATCCTCGCCATTCGCATATGCCAATGCGTCGGTCAGTTTGTCGAAGTCTGCATTAAGGCTGCGGTCTTCGGGCAATCCAAGGTGCACTCGGACGTAATATCGTTTCTGATTTTTCCCATCGATTTCCTCTTCCCCAAGCCGGACCATGACATAGAGGAAGCGGCCGTCTTTGGCCCGCCCAGCAGCTTTCCTGCGCCAATTCTTCCGGGTCAACCGGGAAACGATGTTGCTTCTACTAATGCCGAACATCGGATCGTGCGGTGGTGCCGAGCCAAGATTGATTAATTTACCCATGTAAAAAACCTTCCTACGGTTGTTCCGAGGAAGGCTGACATTCTGAAATGGCTTAGACCCTTTAGTTGCCGTCTATGGCCACATCCTCCTTTCGGAGCACCACCTTGCCGGGTAGGCAGGTTGGCGAGGGCGTCAGCCCTACTCTTGATGTTCGAGTATCATGCCCGCGTTATTCAGGAGTGTCACGGAAAAACTTAAACGTCTAAGAGGATAATTGGGCTTATTTAATTCATGCCAAAGGTTTACGGATCAGGCCCCGCCCGCGTTCCGCGCACCGCTACACGCGTTTCGGGCCCAGTTGGTCGGGCCAGAGGTGCCACGCGAAAACGCGCAAGGGCACGCCTTTGCCAGAACCCCGTCGTCACCGGACGTAACAGATGTCGGATGCATGGGGGCAAGTCCACCGGACCACGGACCGCGGAAGGCAAAGCGCGGGTCGCAGAAGCGCTAGGTCATTTTTTATGGAAAAATGGCTCTGGTGCCAATTTGGTGCCAAAATAACCCAACTGTTTTTTTTCTTTTTCGAATTGGAAGAATCGTTGGTCCGTATAGCCTCTTACATATTTATTATTTTAGTAACTGGTTGCGAGGGTATCTCGGCTAGCGGGCAAGAAAGTAACTTAATCCCTTTATTCAATGCTCCCGCACCAGCGCCGATTATTCAAAAGAACGGTTCGGCGACCCAAAAAAAATTATTATTTCGCAAAACCATTAATGTATTCCGGGCTTGGAACGCCCAAAAAGGGCGGTCGCCGTATGGGCTTTACTGGACAGCACGTCCAGTAAGCAGCCCAACCAAATTTTCTCTGATGGAGATTTATTGGAACTATCATTACGTTGGGAAGCCATGGTCGACTTATCCTGGCCAGGAACCTTTCATTACAGAGAAAAAGTGGAGCCATGCTGATGAATATGGAAAAACCGTTTGGTTAGATTATTTGAATTCCCGCTTCCCACCGTACTTTGCCAATCTAACCCACCAAAGAGCAGAGAAATTCGGATCCGACGGTTTAATGCTTGACTGGTGGCATAACGACCATCCCGGGAATGTCGATAAAACCGATATAGCCCGAGCGAGACGCTCAATCGCCTCAGCTGTTCGAAAAAGAATGGGTGATAATTTTATTATTTTAGCGAACGTGAATTGGCGAAAGGATAAATCAACTCACGATCTCATCAATGGCGTTTTTCTTGAATTGTATAAACACCCGTATCGTAGCAAAGAGGCATATACTTATTCAGAAATTAGAGAAATTGAAAAGGTAATTGATTTCCACAATACCCACCTTCGAGAACCAAGGCTGATCGCGTTAGAGCCTTGGCGAATAACCAATGAAGTTTCCGATGGAGACCGGAACTCTGAACAAAATAGAAAGTACGCCAAACTTTTTACCGCTATGGCAGCGGTAATTCCAGAAAATGGTTACATACTATACGCTGATAACAACTCCGACACACCAAACGGCGATCACGACCATTTTTTATATGACTTTTACGATATTGATCTAGGTAAGCCTGTTAGTCGGAAGACCGAGATTACAGACGGTATCGCATATAAACTTTTTGAGTCCGGGCTTGTAGTTTACAATCTGACAAAGCGACCGGCAGAGGTGAAGTTTCAAAACGGTAAAATTTATATTGCAGCATTTGAGGGATTAATTTGTAAAGAACTCTCTCTCGGGTGGAACTGCGTTTAACCAACGCTTGTTGGTGCCTGCATGCGTTGGATATTACAAGGACTGTGGATATATATACCGATAGTAAAAAAACGGAACTGTCGGCGCTAAACCGCAAAACCTTGTTTCCTTGGCTGAGGCGCACAAATCGGAAGCTCGGTGTTCACCACCTAATACTTTGTAACCTGACGAGCGCCGCACGGCGCAGGGGTCGCTTGACAACCTAGAGGTTGCCACAGTATTTGCGGGAAGTTGGCAACGTATGGTGGTCAAGGATTAGAGGTCGTCACAGGTTCTGTAGGCGACAGCAGGGTTTTGGGGCTAGAGGGTGCATAACTTGTTTTGAAGGCTCATAGCCCGAAGGTCGGAGGTTCAAATCCTGCCCACGCAACTAATCTACGCAATCGCCGACATTGTGATCGCAATAAGTCTCCACCCACGGTCACGCCTCGCTTCTGGTTATTTACATTGGGTGGAGACTAAAATTTAGGATACCGAAAGTGCCCAGACACCGCGGTGTATACAACCCACAGAACCCAGCACCGTACGAATTAAGCCGTTACCGAATAGAAAATTTTATCGCGTGCCCGGCGTGCTTTTATCTCCAACAAGTCGAAGGGATCAAATTCCCCAGTATTCCCGGCTACAATATAAATGAAGCTACAGACGTCCTACTCAAGCGGGATTTTGAAGAGCACAGGAAAGCGGGCACCTGCCATCCCTTTCTCAAGGAAAATGGTTTTGAGAATTTGATCCCTCTTGCCGATGACAGGTTTGAGCTATGGACCCAAAGTCTGCACTTTGGTGCCGAAGGACGTTTCAATACCGTCCACGAGGAAACAAATTTAAAAGTTGGCGGCGGCCTGGATGATGTTTGGCAAAACATCCAGACCGGCCAAGTGCATCTTGTGGACTACAAGAGCACCTCTCAAAAATCTCCCAACAAAGAAATCACTCTTGATGATTGGTGGAAGGCCTCATACAAGCGCCAAATGGATTTTTACGTCTGGGTAATGCGGCGGTTAGGACTCGACACATCTGATATAGGGTATTTTCTCTATTGCGATGGAGATCGTTTCACCGACGCGCAATTCCTCCATCAGGATTACGCTACCATGCGATTCAAGATGACGATACTCCCATATAAAAGTGATGGCTCCTGGATTGAGCCGACCCTGACCAAGATCAAGCAATTATTAGATGCCGAGGTGTGCCCTGATCACGCAGAACATTGCGAATATGGAGAGTTTTTAGATGCGTGCAACAAGGCGGCTGTGGTTAGACGGAAGACAGTACCATACTGAGAGTCGCATACTGTGATGCTCCCATTGTAAACTATCTCAAAGATTGCGGTGTAGAACTTATTCACTGAAATGCACCATCAGTGGCCCGAAGTATGACACAAATATAGAATGGCTGCGTTGTGCCTGACGCCATTACCGCAGGATACCTGAGATCCGGGGGTTTTGGGTGCTTGCCCGTCTTGCTTTTTACGGGCAAATATGAGGTCCGAATCCGAAGATCTGGAATTGACCAATGACCGAACCTGTTTGCCTTTTAGTATCCTGTCACCCTCTGAAGGATAGCCTTTGCCACCATCTGGTTGACCGAGTGGAAGTGGGATTGAAAGCGCAAGGGATCGTCTACGAGCACTTGGATCTCTATGCCGACGAATTCAACGCGAGCCTGACAGTAGCCGAGCGGGAAAGCTATTTCACCGATGATTTCAACGATTCCGAGGTCGCAGACCAGATCGCGCAGCTTCTACGTGCGAAGACCCTGATCCTCGTGTTTCCGACTTGGTGGTTCAATGTGCCCGCCCGACTAAAGGGCTGGTTTGATAGGGTTTGGGGGCCACGTATCGCCTTCACCCATACGCCCGATAAGCGCACAATCATGCCGGCGCTGGAAGGGCTTAACCATTGTCTTGTGGTCACTACCCTGGCCTCGCGCTGGTGGGTCAATCACCTGTTACTGAGACATCCGGTCAAACGATTTATCAAGGGTGTCATGCTCAGGGGATGCGCGCCTCAGGCAAGCTACGAGATGCTGAGTTTTTACGACGCGATCGGGGCGGACGAGGGTCGTGTCGACACCTTTCGGAAGCTTATCGACCAGGCAATCCGAAAAATCGGCAGCCATTGAGGCTAAAATAGATCTGTCGGACGGAGACGGGCCTCGCTTAATTGTCCGTGTGTCAGAAGCTTGTAACCTGAAGGTCGCGGGTTTAAATCCGGTTCTGGAAAATAATGAAATCAATGATGTAGAAGAAGTGCTAGGTTATTTTTCATGCAAATATGGGTTTGCTGACAAGTTACCGTCAAAATAATCTAACGGCTTTTTTCTTGATAGCGTAATTATAAATTATCACGTTGGATCAACCATCCAATAGTCAAACTAGGTTTGCTCACCAATTAACATGGGCGTTTTGACAGCCCTAAATGCCTTAATTTAACCACGCCAGTTCCAGCTTTTCCCGCATCGACCTCTTGATATAGTCTGGTTAGGTCTGATCAAGGAAAAAATGAGGAGTAAAAAAATGACTACCGAATTAGGAATGGTTGCGTGGATATCGGGTTTAACTATTTTGATGTGGTTGCCATACATATTGGCACATATCGTAAATGTAGGTCTGATTGCATCCCTAACATATAAGGCGGATGGAACGCCCTTGCCGTTTTGGGCTGAGCGGGCTAAGCGAGCGCACTATAATGCCATCGAAAACCTGGTACCGTTTGCAGCGCTTGTATTTGTAGCCCATTTGGCTAACGCCACAAATGAAGCTACAGCAACAGCAGCTGTAGCCTATTTTTGGCTCCGAGTAGCTCACTACTTTGTGTATGTATTAGGGATCCCAACCGGACGAACGATTACATTCGCCGGCAGCTGGATCGCTCAGCTTTGTATTTTTTATCAAATAGTGATCGGTTTCTAATGCCCCATAAAAGTTCCAATTTAACCTGCGCGCTTTTAACCTGAAGGTTGCAGGTTCAAATCCTGCACCCGCAACTAAAAATCAGCCCTTTAACTCACTGAGTTAAAGGGTTTTTTTGGTACTCGACCTCCCTTTTTCAGCCGGTCGCCCTAAAATCATTGCTGCTTTTTTCATTGCTGGGCGACTAAGCTGGATCCCTTTACAACCATTCCAAATCTGCTATTCACGCCGACCACAATCGGTTTCCTAGAAAGTCCCTAAGGCCCCTCTGCCGCGGCCTTATAACTGTGTTCTGCGCATACAATGGCAAGGATTGGGGATTTCAGCGCCTTTGCCTTGAATTGTGGAAGTCGGACCGGGAGCCGGCTGAACTTTCAGTAAGCAATTAGGTCGCAGACCGGGTGATCAGCCTCAGATCAAAGGTCATGGTTTGTGAAGGTGGGGGCTAGGGCCGTGTTTGGCTCAAAGCTCCCAACTTGGATTTATACCTCATCCTTAATGCTTTCGAGGTAGGGGCGTTGTCGCTAATACAGATGCCCGGATCGTTACCATATCTCGCGGGTTATCGCGGCGAGCCCGGAAACGGATAGATAATCAGCTTAATTTACCCAGTGGAATTGATAGAGACCGTTATCCAGCGCGTCCTCACGCCAGAACTCTATCAACAGATAAATAGCGGCTTGATAGCCAGATACCCCGCGGCCCTTGCTGGTGGGTAGCCCACCCGTCACTTGATCGATACGTTTTCGGCTGGTCAAATAGGAGAAGAGCAGTGGGGGGAGAGCGATGGCAAGTGTATTAACGAATGAACCTTCAGGAAGCGCATATGGGAGGTCGCGGCACACTCATGATAGCGAAATTACCGAGGTCGGCCCCGGCACCCCATGTGGGGAGTTCATGCGCCGGTACTGGCATCCAATCGAGATCGCAGAACGGTTAGGTGAACGCCCCATAGAAATTCGAGTCCTCGGCGAAGATTTGGTCTTATTCCGCGACCGATCAGGTTTGCCGGGTTTGATCACCCCGCGTTGTATACATCGGGGGGCACCTATGGCCTTTGCCAAGGTTGAGGAGCGTGGAATTCGATGCCCTTATCATGGCTGGTTGTTTGACACCGAGGGGAGGTGCTTGGAGCAGCCCTGTGAAGTTGCGGATAAACCTGCTTTTCGTGAACGGTGCCGCCAACCTTGGTATCCAGTATTGGAACGCTACGGTCTGGTCTTTGCCTATCTAGGTCCGCTCGAAAAAAAACCAGCACTACCCCGGTGGGCGCCATTTGAAAACCTCTGTCCAAATGAAAAGATCGTGCCTGATGCGGCGAGTTATAGCGTCGGTGGTGATGAAACCGAGGAAATCATCCCGTGGAATTGGCTGCAAGACTGGGAAAATACGATGGATCCGTTTCACGTGGTGATACTGCATACTGCATTTTCTGGACCGCAATTTAATCCAGAGATGGCGGTAATGCCGCAGGTCGCTTGGCATGATACGAAACTAGGAATGCAATATACTGCCCATCGAGAGTTTCCTGATGGCCGTACGATGGACCGGGTCACCCATGTGATGTTCCCAAGCCTAAGAAGCGTCCCAAATATCCAGCTCTCGGCGGGTATCGCTGAGAGCATGGGCTGGCTAGTACCGATTGACGACACCCACCACCGTACCTTTCACATAACCCGAATGCCGCTAGATTTTGAGGGGGTTCCTCTCGTTACGGCGCCAATCCTCGAAAAGAAGTGGTCAGATATGACCGATGAAGAGCGCTGGAAAATGCCAGGCGACTGGGAAATCCAGAAGGGACAGGGTCCGATTACGTTGCATAGCGAGGAGCGTCTTGGCTCGAGTGACACAGGTGTATCAATGCTTCGCCGTAAATTACGCACCCAAATCCAGATTGTAGCAAATGGCGGGGATCCCGTGGGTGTCCAGCTTGAGAGCGACGCGCCGCCAATGGAGATTGGCGCGGGAAATTTCTACTAAACGTTTCCGGAAGAGAAGTATCCGTCGAATTGGCGACTTTCCTAGTTTTGGTGCGGCCCTGACAGCGGCTGCTACCGATGAACGGCGATTTCGTATGATACCCCTGCTTCTGAGCCGACGTTGAAAAGCTTGCGTTCGTGCATCCAAGTCTGGGTTTTGTCAAACATATCTCGAGTATAAGGTTGGGGGACGATCCGTTCACCAACGCCAAACCGTCGGACGTCTACGTTGTTCAAATAACGTTCAGGAATTTCATTGAGGAAGTAACGTTTGTATTTTTCGGGGGTTGCGTCGATGTCGGCCTGAGCCCGCACTAGAGCTCGAATATATTTTTCGACGTCTTCGAGTTCGGCATCGCGTGGGAAAATGTATCCCATCATGAAAGTCGTTGAAACGACGCGTGTAAAACCACGCTGTTCCAATATATAAAGCTGTGGCCCCCAAACATTCACGGCGGGAATTTTACCTGCGAGCGCGGCATCGACTCGCGACCAAGATGTGCCAACAAATTTTAAAACAATATCGTCCTCTTCGAGAAACACTTCGAGTGCCTGAAGCGCGGAATAGTGACTGCCCGAATGATAACCTACTGCAACTTCGACGCCCGCGAGTTTTTCCGGTTTTGTCGCGCTTGATCCGGGAGGCACCATGATTGCCGCCTCGCAGACGCTGTACGCGTTACCGTACATTATGCCATCCTGAAGACTAGCCGACTGATTGACTGTCCAGTGGCAAGCGCAGCTGACATCACCAGCATGTTTATGGGTACCTTTGCGGCCGTGTCCCTCAGCGTAGCGTTCAAACGCGCCGTAAAGATTTTCTTTGATTGGAGCGTTGGGATCGAGGGCCTCGGCCAACGGTGGGGTCGATTTTTCTGCTACCTCAGCATTTAAAACGTAATTGAGGCCCTCATCGACAAAATATCCCTTCTTTTCGGCGACCCAATCATTGAGTCTGCCATGCGGTTGAATCAGAAATTTAGCCATCAGGCAGTTTTCCTATTCGCAATATATTTTTACTAGTAGGTGAGAGTATGCATAAGCACGATGGATAGTCCATCTGACTTTCGCGAGAGAAGAGGTGAGGCCCTTTGACATATACACTGCGTTCGCGGATCACGAGTTTCCCTCGAACGCGGATAATTTCTTATCGCGTTTTATCTTTTGTTGACCCGGTGCCCAAGTCGCTGCGAGATCTCATCTCCAGCCTGTAGAAGGGTGGATGCAATTGGCCCATCCCACGAGGTGTCCAATGTTGGTTCGTGACCAAGCACGCCAATAACGGCGACAATCTGGCCATGAGCGTCAAAAACCGGTACAGACATTGCACTTACTCCCCGAACATAATCACCGACATTGCGGTTTAGACCGCGAGCACGCACGTCGTCTAGCAGACGTTCAAAAGTCTCTGACGACGGAACGGACCCGCCGAGTGCCCCTCGTTCTGTTGCAATAATTTGCGCGATTTCGGACTTGGGAATATGGGCAGCAAAAACTTGGCCGATTGAAGACCGCAATAATGGTAAAATTGAACCGGGACGTATATTCATCCGTACTGGATGAGCACTTTCCTCAAAACGAATTACTGTGGGCCCGTTCTCCGTCCAAATTGCTAATACGGCCGTCTCTTGGACGTTATCCCTTAATGTGGGCAGAGCTTCCATCGCCAATCGCACGGTATCCATCCGCCCAAGAGCAGTTAATCCCATCGCGAGCGCGAGCCGGCCCAAATCGTAGCGGCCCGTGACCGTGTCTTGATCCACTAAGCCCGCTCGACCCAAGCTTACGAGATATCTATGCGCTTTACTCATTGACATGTCGGCGCACGCCGCTAAGTCCTTAAGATTCATCGCGGCTGGCGCTTTAGCTAACACTTCCATGAGACGTGCTGCAACCTCCACAGAACGGACACCGGCCCGTGGTTGCGACCCAGTGTTATCAATATCAGCGCTTTGCGGTTTGGCTCTTGGCGGGTTCATCAGATCATATTAACCGTGATTGTGATTCGCTATTGAGGATTAGAATGTTGCAATATAAAATCAATTTCGAATAGAGAAACTACGATTTGTGGTCGGACTTCCAAGGTTGAAAGTCTGACAAAAGGAAAAAAGGAGTTATTATCTATGGCGAATGTTAAGGTTTTCCCAACTGGTATGAGGTTGAACGAATACGTGGCGCTGGAAGAGGGTTTCTGGCGGGACGAAGGCTTGGAGGTAGAGATCCTCTGGGATGTTCTTAAGGGGCAGATGGTTCGTTGGAAGGATGCCTATAAAGAAAGACCGCAAGACCAGCCTTTTATGCAAGGTGACCAGGCGATTGGATCGGCCTGCGCCTGGGGGAGTATCTCGAACGCTGGAGCTGGCATGGGAAAGTTTGTGCCGGATGTACATGGCGTGTCGCCTTGGGGCATTTATGTGAGAGACGACTCCGATATTCGCGCACCAGAAGATCTGGCCGATATTCCCATCGCGGTTGGTCTGCGTGCAGGCAGTCACTTCAACGTGCCATTTCATCTTGAGAAGCACATGCCTTTAGAGAAGATCAAGCCGGTCAATGTAGGTGGATTTGGCGCGCGTTTAAAAGCACTGATGGATGGAGAGTTTGAGGCGGCAAGCCTGCTTCCACCACAACTTGATATGGCTGAACAGCTCGGCTGTCGCAAGGTGATCGGAGGTGAATTCAAAACATTGTGGTGGGTTGATGAGCGTTATCCTAAGTCTGTGTTGCAGGCATATTTCCGCGGATTGCAGCGAGCAGAAGAGGCAATCGAAGCCGATATGAAACCCTTTCTGGAACTGTGGCGATACTCCAATCCTCCCGAATTTGCCGAGCAAGACTGGGACTATTCAAAGTTTGGCCGCGGTGAAAAATTTATTAATGAGCCGATTAGCCGTGATGAATTTGACACACTCATGCGGGAGGTCGAACGCTGGGGTCTTGACGACACGATCCAGAAAAGCGAATTCGAGCAGATCGCCCTAAGCGTTGCGTGATTGCACTTGAGAGAAAACTCTAGCAAAGTGGTTCCACGGAGGGAAATATGACACTGCAGTCTGCATACGGCCAGAGTGAACCTAGAGAGGACGTGGCGTTAACCCATGTTGACCCGGGTACGCCCATGGGCGAACTTATGAGACGCTATTGGCAGCCCGTCTGTCTGTCGACAGAATTGGCCGATTTGCCCAGAAAGGTCCGGATTCTGTGTGAGGACTTGGTAGTCTTCCGTGACCTGTCGGGAAATGTTGGCTGCCTTGCACTTCATTGTGCCCACCGTGGAACCTCTCTTGAATATGGGCGGGTAGAGGCGGCTGGCATTCGCTGCTGCTTCCACGGGTGGGTTTACGACACACAAGGCGTTTGCGTAGAAATGCCGTGCGAAAAGCCCGGTATGGTCGAAGCGATGAACGTCCGCCAGCCGGGTTACCCCGTTCAGGAGCATGGCGGCTTGATCTTCATCTATATGGGTCCGCCAGAGAAGAAACCCTTGTTGCCTCTATACGACACCATAGATCCCGACTATTGGGAGAATTCCCAATTGAAAGGTATGCGATTATGGGAGGACCACTCAATCGGCTTCGTGCGCGACTGTAACTGGCTACAGCATTTTGAGAATGTGGTGGACCCATATCATCTGCTCATTCTTCATAATATGATCTCTGGCGATCAATTTGGCAGCGCGGTGACCTCTGGTGATTGGCCAGAAATCGCATTTGAGGAAACGCCAATCGGCGTTCGATACAGATCGGGGCGTGATTTACCCAACGGTAACCATATCGTTCGCTATACAGAATGCATTCTGCCCAATCTGTTCATGGTCGCCAACATTCACGAGAAAGGAGAGGCGCCTAAGGCGAAGGACAAATGCCGGGAGATGTCTTGGTGCGTTCCGGTCGATAATGAGCAGATTTTTGGCATATCCATTGTCGCTTGGCCGCTGGAGAATGGCGAGCCCGATCCGAACTGGAAGGCCGGTGTCGATACATTGACCGAAATTCGACCGGGAAACCTGCGTGAGCGCCCATATGAGGAAAAGCAAAGGTGGCCCGACGATATGGAAGCGCAAGAAAGTCAGCGCACTATCGCCATACACGAGCTTGAGAACCTAGCTCACTCCGATAGAGGGATCGTGCTACTTCGCAGAGCCCTACGAAAGGCGGTACGCGACATGCAGGAGGGTCGCGATCCCCAGAACATTGTCCGCGATATCAATGCAAACCGGGCGATTGAGACTAACGGGTGGACGTCCGTGTTCCCGATCAGTGAGCGCTCCGAGGCCGTGGCATGATTGCCGTTCCCAATTATTTTAGGCCCCACGATCGCTTCAGGCAGGAATTAGATACGTTAAGGTGTTGTCAACTGCGGACCAGGCAAACTTCATGAAATCGCGATATGGATACAAGGTCCCCGAGCCAGATCACGACCTGGTCAACGTCGAGTCGGGTTCTCCTATGGGAGAGTTGTTGCGCCGGTATTGGCAGCCTGCCTGCCTATCCGAGGAGCTTAACGACTTGCCGTATAAAATCCGTATCCTTTGCGAAGACCTAGTGCTTTTTCGAGACGGGCAGGGCCGTGTCGGCTGCCTCGATCCTCACTGTGCACACCGTGGCACATCGTTGGAGTATGGTCGCGTTGAAGAGCGTGGACTTCGGTGCTGCTACCACGGCTGGCTATATGATACAGAAGGCCGCTGTATCGAAATGCCGTGCGAGCGGCCGGAGTTCACTGAAAAAATGGACGTTTGGCAACCGGCTTACCCCGTCTATGAATACGGAGGACTGGTCTTTCTTTATATGGGTCCACCTGAGATAAAGCCGCTGTTTCCTATGTTTGATATTTTAGATACCCGCGGGCGCGATGACGTTGTTCTTAAGGGACTTAAGCTCTGGGGCGATCACTCGCTAGGCTATGTTCGCGATTGTAACTGGCTGCAGCACGTGGAAAATGCTCTTGATCCATGGCATCTTGTTGTGCTGCACGAAATGATTTCGGGTGACCAGTTTAATAGTGTACTTACTCAAGGGTCGTGGCCAAAGATTGGTTTCGAGGAAACTGCGCTCGGCATGCGCTATAATCTGGATAAGGAACTCCCCAACGGGAATCATCTGGAGCGTCACTCTGAAGTCATACTTCCGAACATTGTACTGGTCGCAAATATACACCAGCGTGGTGAAGTCCCCATATGGCGCGAGAAAGCAACCGAAGTAATTTGGTGCGTTCCAAATGATAACGAGACGGTTTACGGAATTTCTATCTGTGCGTGGCCGGCGAAAGACGGAATTGCGGATCCGGATTGGGTAGCAGGGACCGATACAATGACGGATATCCGACCAGGCCAACTTCGAGAGCGGCCCTACGAGGATAAGCAACGCAGCCCTGACGACATGGAGGCGCAGGAGGGCCAGCGTCGCATAGCGGTACATGCGGCGGAGAATCTTGGTTTGATCGATTCGGGGATCGCCGTCAACCGACGCAAATTGCGTGCGGCGTTGAGTGATGTGGCGGAGGGCCGAGATCCGCCAAATATTTTTCGCAACCCTGAAACCAATCGAATGATTGAGACGAGTTGCTGGAACACCGTGACAGAGCCAGACGAAATAAAAAAGGTAGGGTGATGTCGCACGTCGACTGCGCGGCAAAATATTTATGAAATAGTAAACTTCTTTTGGTTACCTTAAAAATTTTTCTTCCTTAAATAGTAGCTAAGATCATAAGATAAAATCTGGGAATGTGCTGGTTTAGTGACAAACGCGAAATATAAAAAAAATCGCATAGCGGCGTCGACCTGCGGCCTTCATCTAAATGGGTCCGCCCAATTTGTATCTTCGGGAATCTGGAAACAGTTGAAATATATATGCCTAATTTCGGGTGTATTAATGTTGGGCTTCACAACCAAGGCTAATGCCGAAATCAATTGGTCGAAACTTAGAGGAGTAGCACATTACGGTCAGCTGTCAGTTCAAGGGCAGCAAAAAATAGGCTTAATTGCGACTGGATTAAAGCCAAGATTCCCCGCCGGCGTTACTTGTCCCCAAATTTCATCGCCATTCGGGTCTCCAACAAGGTATGACGGAAGTCTTCGGGCTCCGCATTCGAATAATGGCTTTCATGGAGGTATGGATATCACACTAAAAATCGGTACCCCTTTGCTGGCTGCCGCTGATGGTAAGGTCATACATATAGGTGAAGGCGGTCGGCTGGTCGGAAAGGTAATCTGGATGCAGCACAGGCCAGAAGATACCGGCTTTGAAGAATGGACCTATACAAAATATCAACACCTTTCAAAATTACCCGAACTCCGGCTTGGAGAAAACTTTAAAGCAGGAGATATAGTTGCGATTTCCGGTGACACCGGGACAAAAGGTGGACGCGCTTTCGGTGGATTCGGCTACCCACATCTCCACATGAACGTATATGCAAGCCCCAGTAGCCAATACAAAGTCAAGGGGCACAAAGTTAAGATAAAAAGACGAGTGTATATTGATCCAGTAGCTTTCTATAAAAGCAGTCTTTTTGTAGCGGACGAGTTAAAGAAAAACAGGTTTTCTCCGGTTCTGGTGGGCGTGAAGCTTGAAAACGGGATGGTTATGCCGGAAAATTCAAAGAGAATCTGGCCGGTGTACTGCCAAAAAACTTAATTATGTTGCCTTCACAGTTCTGAGGTCAAATTTCGCAGATAACCAATGGGGTCTTTTGGAAAAACAAATGTTTCGATTGTTATTGTTCACATTTTCAGCGTTTTTATTTGCTAACTCATCTCTCTCGGCTGACTTTAAGGTCACGCATCTGGATCAAAAACGGGTTTTTCCCGGGACAACCCTTTTAGCTGACATGACTGATGCCCGCCACCCGAGAGTTGTCGAAGTTAACTTTATTGGCAACATTTTGTGGGAATACATACCGCCTGGATCCATGTCGGGAGCAATTCTGGACGCAACAAAATTGGGAAATGGCAATGTATTGATAACTATCAGGGGATCCGGGATTTACGAGGTCAACATTGAAGGGTCAGTGGTTTGGTCTCACAAAGACCCGGCGGCATCTCACGATGCTGACCGACTGGCGAACGGTAATACTTTGTATAACCTGGGCTGGAGTGAAAAAGGCGAAGATGTGATCCGAGAGGTGAATACCGCGGGGAAGATTGTTTGGTCATGGAATGGGATTGCTGACTACGATCGTAAACCATTCGCCGATATTGAGGCTGAGGGCTGGATGCACACCAACTCAGTTTCGCGGTTAAAGAATGGTAATACTCTTGTGAGTATACGAAATTTCAATACCGTCGCCGAGGTCGGACATAACGGTCGGGTAGTTCGAGACTGGACTTTCAAGGCCCATGATAGAAGAACGGGACTTAAGACAGGCGGGAGAATCAAGGGTGGAAGAAATCATGAGCCCGAGATACTCAGTACCGGTAATATGCTATTGGCGTTGCGCCGCCCTCATAGGTTCGTAGAATTCAATCTCGATACAGAAGAAATAGTATGGAGTTGGACGCATCCCGACGGTAAACGAGAGTTGAGAACAAATCGTGAGGCCAATCGACTGCCGAATGGTAACACTCTCGGTTCAGCTTCAGATAAGCTGATAGAAATAGCGCCAGATGGAACAATAGTTTGGCAAATGATTACCTCCGGTGGAGATGACAGACATCGAAAATTTCATAAAGCAATTCGAATAGGCATAAATGGTCAAGTTTATGGCGGCTAACCCCTCTTAACCTCAAGAGCGGATTTGACCTAACCAAATAAAAAAAATGAAATAAATATACATGCCATCGCGGTCTATGGCAGTTCTCGGTAATCAGTGTCAATCACCTGTCTGTCAGACCGCTATGTCTGGGACAGTATTCTCGATGAAATAAGTTACGGAGCAGGAGTGTCACTAATTCTTAGCCGAGAAATCCCAGCGGGAGAGATACGCCACTTCGCTTGATATTCGATCTCGTGTTCTTTCAGCGTCCCGATACTCGGACTTTCGATAGATAAATCATCGTCACCCGAGGCACTAAATGTCTCCGTCCCCGGAATTGACCTGATCCGCTTTATTAGCCTACCTAAAATGGGATGTTGGATAACGGCAACACTACCATTTACAGGCCGTGTTTTATATTTTGTTGCTACAACATAATCTCCATCCCTTATAGTCGGTCGCATACTATTCCCTGAGATTCGAAATACCTTCCATGGAATTCTATCTACCATTCATTATTTCGGCCGTACTACTTCGAGACTAGGAGGGTAAGGGGCTACTTTTCGTTCAGTTTCTACATCTTTAGTAGACCAGAAGATTTCCGAAAATTTATTGACAGACTCTAGTAGTTTAAGCGCCTCCTCCCGATCGACTTTCTGCTTAGCAGCGCTAGCTAGAAGCATAATTTGATGCGTTAAATCGTGGATTTCGGGAAACGATTCTATTTGTGGGCCCTTAAAATAATCGCCCCAAATAATTCGAATTTCCTGCTTCAGCTTTTCACTTTCCTCTTCTTTACGCTGAACGCATCTGGCGATTGTATTTTGATATTCAACACTCGCCTCACCGTCAGTTGAGGTGGTTTCGTTTATTATATCGATTAACCGAATAACGGATAGAGCGGACACCGTCGCAATCGCAGGATCATATATTTTGCAGGGGATATCACAGTGAGCCTTTGCATTCTGGAACTTCAGGTAATTATCCACCCAACTTAACGAAAAATGGAGAAGTGTTTTTCCACTACTTCGCACCCGCTTTGAAGAATAAATAACCAAGTAAATAGCGCGCCATGAGGCTAATGAAACAAGGGCTGCGCCCGCAAAGAACTCAAAACCCGATAAAATACTGTTCTCGATAGTATGTAAGAACGCTTGGCAGACAAGAAAACCGAGTAGACCAATATTTCCGGCAATTACCAGAAGCCTTTTTCGGGTCAACATCAGCCCTGCAACTAAAATACCCATTAAAATGAGTACTACGGAGTGGCTTAAGTCCATAACGGCATGGCTCATTCCCGATCCGTTTTCCCCAATCGCATGGGACGACGCGGGGGAGGTAAACAGTATTATCAGGGCGGTAATTGAGGACGCGTATCTGAGATTAAATTTAAAATTGAACATTCGTTCTCCGCATATTTTGGCCATCAAAGGACAGTCTAAAGGAAAGAATTACATCTCGAATTATAATGCGGTTGATTCTCACTCGCAATATAAACATTTTTGGTATGGTCGAAATTGGGATTTTTTAAGGTCGTAGTGCCCGAATATAGAGGCCTAACTCACTCTTTCGAGAAACGTATGCAACGAGCCCATTCAAATGAAGTCTATTTACGGTGGAACTACTAAAGGATGACGCGAGTCGAACCAATGATGGTGAAATCCCCTAACCCATTGAGGACTTTCTTCGACGCTGAAGGATCAGGTGCCGCAGAAAGTTTGGTAAGGGACGGATGTTTTTGGCGCTGGTTCTGCATAACTTTCGCGACCCGAAATCTCTTCAAATGGGGCTGAGACGATCGACAATAAATTTTTAAATTCTGACAGATCGCTGTGGGCGACAGCCCGCGAGAGGGCTTCTTCGACTTTGTGGTTACGTGGAATGTAAATTGGGTTGACTTTATCCATTTTCACTGCCCGTTCTTCACAAGAGGCTGGTTCTCTTTTCAACCGGGAACGCCATTTACACTCCCACAAATTATAGGGGGTTGGGGTTTTGAATAACCGACGTGTTCTAGAATTCTGCCCGCGTATCGCGTCTGACAGTCTACGGAACGTTAGTGTAAAATCGGCTTCACCTTCTTGCATCGCGTTAAGGAGGCCCTGAATAAGTTTAAAGTCTTCATTTTCTCTTGTACCCAGACCTATCTTGGCGCGCATATGAGTAAGCCAAATATCTTTGTATATGGTCTCGAAGGATTCAATCTCATCGGTTAATAGGTCAATTGCACGAGCTTTATCGATATGGATGAGCGGCACAAGAGTTTCAGCCAGCCTCATTAAATTCCATATAAGTATCGAGGGTTGATTATTATACGCGTAACGTCCTTGCGCATCGATAGAACTAAACACGGTGTTTGGGCGGAAAATATCGATGAACGCACATGGACCATAGTCAATCGTTTGGCCGGAAATCGTTGTATTGTCAGTATTCATGACTCCATGGATAAACCCAATGCTCATCCAGTGGGCAACAAGGTCAATCTGAGCGTTTGCGACTGATTTGAAAAAAGCCAGATAGGAGTTCTCAGCATCACGTGCTATCGGATAGTGACGTGATATAGCATAATCAGCCAGTCGCCGAACCATTTCCGTCTTACCCTGGGCTGCGAAAAATTCGAATGTACCAACCCTAAGGTGGCTTGCAGATACCCGTGTGAGAACTGCTCCTGGCATTGCAATTTCTCTATATACCTTTTCGCCGGTCGCAACTGCGGCCAGAGAGCGCGTGGTTGGAACACCAAGAGCATGCATAGCTTCGCTAATAAGATATTCGCGAAGTACCGGTCCAAGCGCTGCCTTGCCGTCTCCGCTACGAGAAAACGGCGTCCGGCCACTGCCCTTTAACTGGACATCCTGACGCTTCCCGCGAGTATCAATAATTTCACCCAACAAAAGTGCGCGACCATCGCCAAGTTGGGGCGAGAAATTTCCAAACTGGTGACCTGCATAGGCTTGTGCCAGGGGAAAGGCACCAACTGGTATCCGATTGCCTGAGAAGATATCTGCACCCAGCGGTGATTGGAGCCTGCGAGAGTTCAGGAAGAGTTCTTCTGCCAGTGGTTGGTTAAAAACGAGAAGGCATGGTTCCGGCACTTTCGAGGCTTTGCAAGGAACAAAAAAGCCCTCCAGTTCCCGAGCAAAGCTATTATCGAAGTTGAAGTCGCCTCCTTGAGTATCGAACGGTTTATTGTATTCAGGGTTTGTCATAATTTTTTACGGGGTTCTCCGTTAATTATGTTTTCTCACAATCTCTAACACTTGGTATTTATCCAGTAGTATTTCCGTGTATCGTCTTTTACTCGTCGATTTACCGATTCGCAGTTCAGATAAAGCCCGGGCCGCGTCAAGGCAACTATCTTAATCTAACGTTTTTATACAATAATATACCCGCAAGTGAGGTTGACGGTATGTATCAAAACCTTTGCTATCAATAGGGTAGAGGGCTTTAATGACATTATACCGTTTCATATCAGGACATTGATTATGACGGCTTATAATAATGACGCATTGCGTGCGCTCGTGAAACCTGATCGGGTACACAAGGATTTCTATATCAGCCCCGAGGTCTTCGACATCGAGATGGATCGCATTTTTGGGCGCTCGTGGCTATTTCTTGGACACACAAGTCAAGTCCCGGAACCGGGCGATTACATCACCACGACGATCGCGCGCCAGCCGATAATTATGAGCCGTCACCGGGACGGCGAGGTACATGTGATGTTCAACCGCTGCACCCACCGTGGTGCGCAGGTGTGTCTTGAACAGAGAGGTAACGCTAAGCGGTTTGAGTGCCCGTATCATGCATGGGTCTTCAATACTGACGGAGGTTTTGCCGGCGCACCCTACCCCAAACGGTACCCCGATGGGTTTCTCAAATCGGAACAGTTGGATCTGGCGAAGCTGCCACGGATGCATATCTATCGAGGTTTCGTGTTCGGGAGCCTGAGCGATGAGGGGCCCGACATCTTCGAGTTTCTAGGCCCGATGAAAAATCATATAGATTCATTCCTTGACAGGTCTCCCGATGGCGAAGTGGAGGCATGTGCCGGTATGTTTCGCTATCGGTTTGCTGCCAACTGGAAGCTCCAGATGGAAAACCAGACGGATGTTTATCACATAATGTTCACGCATATATCGACTACCGACGATGGTGGCCGGCAGTTCCGGCGCGAGGGTGCCGAAGAAGATGAAGCTGGTAAGGTTAAGATGGTTTCAGATAATTCTTCGCTGAGTGATCATTGGGAGTCCCTGCCTCTCGGCGGTCACCGGTACGGTCATGTTTTTATGGATAGATTCGCCATGGACAAGCCCAACAGCGGGCCGGTCTATGACCGTTACAAATCGGCAATGGAAGCGACCTATGGAGAGCGTGCCAAAGATATTATGAACGTCAAAACGCATAATAGCATTTTTTATCCGCATTGGTCAGTCCAGCATCTGACCCAGCATATCAGGGTGATGAACCCAATATCGGTAAATTGCACCGAGAATCTAATCATTCCACTCAAGCTAAAGGGGGCGCCCGACGAGATGTGGAGGGCGTCACTGCGCAGCAATAACAACTCGCACTCTCCCTCGGGTATGGTTATGTCGGATGACATGGAGGTGTGGGTGCGCTGTCAGGAGGGTTTGGCCACACAAAGTTCGGACTGGGTAGTTTTAGCGCGTGGAATGAACGAAGAAATGGAGACTGACAATCAGGGTTCCTATGGTGCGCATGGCACATCGGAATCCGGGGCCCGCAATCAGCAACTCGCTTGGGTCGACTATATGTGTGGCGGACGCTGAGTCGGGCCGGCCCATCGTGCGCGCCGATATAGAAAGTTTCCTTTACAGGGAAGTCCGCCTTCTCGACGAGCGCCGTTTCGCCGAATGGATGAACCTGTTCGCCAAAGACGGCTACTATTGGGTGCCCGCGTATCCAGGTCAAAAAGACCCATACGAGACTGTGTCCATCTTCTTTGACGATCGTGAACTTATGAAAACTCGCCTATCCAGGTTGCACCATCCCCAAATTCATGCGCAGAAACCGCCCAGCCGCACCTGCCATTTCGTTAGTAACGTTGAGATTGACGAAGCCTACGGCGAGCCGGGCGAAATCCTCGCTTATTCCACCTTGATGATGTTGGAATACCGACTGGACAAGCAGACCACCTATGGCGGCCGGTGCAGGCATTTACTGAGACCAAAGGATGATGACTTTCTGATTGCCTGGAAACGCGTCGATTTGATCAATTGCGATGGCGTGTTCGAACCGCTTGCGGTGCCCTTCTAGGAAGCTGTTGGTTGTGATCGTAGCCGCTTTAATCAGTCAGGATTTGAATCACTTCTACGGATTAATCTAGTTCTAGCGTATAAAATCTCTCGTGTAGATCACACTTCTCGGGAATGAGTAAGATAACAAGTGGCGCATATTGTCGCTGTCTAATATAAGTAAATAAAATTTCTGCTATCTAGGCGACCTGCGTGGACTTAAAAGGTTGGTTTTCTTTCAACCTACACTTGAGAGAAGTAGAAGGGATGCATCTTGGCTGTCACCGGGGTTTTAAATCTTTCATGCCAGAAAACCCTTAGATAACGGGAATTTCATGTCGCGGGGACAAATTGGAGATCAGGGGCTCCCCCGAGTGCTCGACCAACTTTGCGCGATTGAGGGTGTGACAAATGAAGAATTGTCGGGCGCCCGGAGTATGCTGACCATTATTTATGATGGCACTTGTAAGGTGATTGAGGTTGCACTCGCTTCCGGTGACTACCGGATTCAGAAAACTCAGTATGAAGCACTTCGAAATATCCTTACTGAACTTTGTATAGTGGAGGGTGCTATTTACACGCCGCCACCGCCATCGCGGCGCGGAAACTCGCCTCAGATCCGAGCAGCCCGCGAAAAACAGAAACAGGTGTTCGACGCTTGGCAAGAGACTTGGCGCGAACTCCGCAGAGCCGAAAAGGCGCTGGATGTAGAGTATGAAATTGCTCAGATGAAGGACTACTATTGAAGGTTCGACGTTTATTTCGGGTGCATTTTGATAATTGGAGCAAGAAAAATAGAATTATCTACTGATCAATAATTTTTCTACTTCGAATTAAAAGGATGAGGATCAACGCTGTGAAAAACATTATCAAGCTATAGGTTGCAGCTGGGATCGCTGTGAGACCACCACCGAACAAAATTGTAGAGATTGCAATAGCTAGAGTTCCATTTTGGAGGCCGCATTCGATCGATATCGCTGCCCGTTGCGGCGGCCCCGATGCGAACGCCCTTGCGATCGTATATGCGAGAACCATCATTAAGATATTTAGTACCAATGTGATTAGACCCGCTTCTGCAAAAAAAGGTATTATATTTTCACGTTGTTGAAGAATTGCTCCCAGCAGAACTATAACGAACAGAGCGGTCGAGATGCGGTGCGCCCAAGGCTCGAATACCTGAGTGAATCTTTCCGCATAGTGCCGAACAAAAAGACCTATTAAAGTCGGTACAGTGACTATGAGAAAAACGCTAACAGCTGTCTTAGTAATTGAAACGTCGCCGACGTTACCTCCTATCAGTTCTCCGTGCGCAAAAACTAAGACTAATGGTATGGTGATCAAACAAACTAAGCTTATCACCGCCGTTAAAGATATTGAGAGCGCAACGTCGCCCCGGGCAAATGAAGTCAGGATATTGGACGTGACACCCCCCGGGGCAACTGCGATGATCATTACTCCTAGTGCTATCTCGGGGTGTAGTGGCCATATGCTGACGAGAGCAAATGCAATTACAGGTAAAAGTATTAACTGAGATATTGCACCGACAAGAAAATCTTTTGGTTGTTTAAATACTCGCGAAAAATCTTTCAAAGCCAGTCGAAGTCCTAGGGCAAACATTATGAATGCCAGGGCCAACGGTAGGAATAATTCAGCGATGATACCCATGTCTTTACCTTCTTTATATATCTGATTTCGCTGGAAAAGCGCCGACCAAAGTTCTATGAAGATTTTTATCAGAAAACTTATATATGGGGAATGCTCGCAAATATCTTGAGTAGAAAGTTGCTGATTTTTTTGAAAAAATACCCAATCGAATATACGACTTCAGATGCAGATCTCGGATAAACATAATGACACATTTAACCCTCTGACTGTCAGTAATGTAGCCGTGGCGATGTAAAGGTTTGTTGTTGGTGACAAATATTTATTTGCAAATTGCGGGCAACACGCAGGAGCGATCGATAATTGCGTAACCGGCTCTGCAAGATAGGTTAAAGCTAGGATAAAAGACCGCGTGTTTCTAAAAAAAGCGTGGGGACGGAGTATAAAATTCCATGTCTAAAACATTTGGTGTTACGGGCGGTGCCGGGTTTATAGGAATAAACTTTTGCGATCGGCTTCTGAGTTCTGGACAAAATGTCGTGATTTTGGATAATCTATCACGTCCAGGGGCGCAGAAGAATTTACACTGGCTTGCTGAGAAATACTCCGATGGAATGAAATTCATCGAAGCTGATATTTCCTCTAATCACGAATCTCTGGGGAAGTTTTCAGAAAAATGCGACGTAATCTTTCATCTCGCGGGACAGGTAGCTGTTACAACATCATTGGTCGACCCGTATCGGGATTTTCAGGTCAACGCGCTCGGCACGGTCAACCTTTTAGAAGCGGTGCGGCATTCTTCAAATCAGCCTAGTTTCGTATTCGTATCCACCAATAAAGTATACGGAGACTTGCAGGACATTAAAATCCAAGAAACGGAAGATGCCTACCAATTTATAGATTTACCTAACGGGGTCGCGGAAACTCGTGCACTAGATTTCCATTCGCCCTATGGGTGCTCGAAGGGATCTGCGGATCAATATGTGCTGGATTATAGTCGCTCTTTTGGGTTGTCGGCGATGGTCTTGAGACAAAGCTGCATTTATGGGCCACGTCAATTCGGCATCGAAGATCAAGGCTGGGTCGCGTGGTTTATAATTGCTGCCGTAACCGGCAGGCCGATAACGCTTTATGGCAATGGTAAACAGGTTCGAGACATCTTATACATCGCTGATCTCATCGATTTATTTGAGGTTATTGCTGGGAATGTTAATGAGTATAGTGGAGAGGTCTTAAATGTAGGTGGAGGTTCTGAGCAGACTGTCTCCCTCCTCCAGTTTCTGAAACTACTGGAGATCATTCTGGACCAAGAAATACCAATCCAATTTGGAGAGACAAGAATGGGCGATCAGCCTGTATACATCTCTGATATCCGAAAAGCGGAGGCACTTACGGGCTGGCAGCCTAAGACAAGCGTGGAGGAAGGTATAAGAGAGTTAGTGAGTTGGGTGGTGAACAACCGCGCGATTTTTAATTCCTGAGACAATTGCCTGCGTTTCTTATTACAGAGAACTCCAATCTGTTTTCGGGGTTAAATGTTCGATCACAGCAACCAGCAGTGGTGTCCGTGAAATAAAGAGCCGATGTCCATATGTGCCGATAGCCCGATGTTAATTGGTTATCCCCTATCTCGATTGCCCACTGTCATTAAGCACGTGTCAGAATAACGACTGGTATTTCTCGGTGATCAATCGCTTTTTTTTGATATTCCTGGTAAGGCGGGTAAATCGCCGACATCATCGGCCAGAGCCTGCGGCGTTCAGCTGCATCCGCTGTGCGGGCGGAAGCGTTAAAAACATCGGCCTTGATCTGTACTTGCACGTTGGGATTTTCCTGAAGATTTAGGTACCATTTAGGGTGCTTGGGAAGGCCACCTTGGGATCCGATTATTATAAAGGCGGCTTTGTCCTTTCCGTATATCAAGGGTGTGGTTCTGGCTTTACGCGATACTCGGCCTTTGGTCGTCAGTAAAAGACACGGGAACTTGCCCTTTCCGTCAAATCCTGTCCAAATATGCCCGTCAGCCCCGCCGGTCTCCCTGTAACGCTTCACATGTTCTTTTGCCCATAATGGTTGTGCCATAAAAATCTCCCATTTATAGCCGATATTTAATGTTCATACTTTATAGTATTCCATATCTTGCGGGTTAGTTTGCAGGCGTCTAACTGCCTAATATTGAAGTTAAGTGTTGTGTGATCCATGCTCATAAACGACGAGGCAAAAATTGTGTCGGACATAGAAACCAAAACATTTGATTACATAATTCTGGGCGCTGGGTCTGCCGGATGTGTTCTTGCAAATCGTCTATCAGCATTACCCGCGAATCAAGTGCTCCTAGTTGAATCAGGCAAAGATTACACCCCTGGAAACGAGCCCGCGGATATGCGGGACTCGTACCCGATGGGTGCTTCCTTCAATCCCTCCTACCATTGGCGTAAATTGGAAGTCCGCCTTTCACACACACCAACCAATTCCGAACGTCGAGCAACGCCGCGTTTCATGGAGCAGGCTCGGGTTGTTGGCGGTGGATCCTCTATCAACGCGCAGATGGCCAACCGTGGCTCGCCACTGGATTACGAAGAATGGGAGAGTCTCGGCGCAAGGGGGTGGAATTGGGACTCTGTACTCCCCTATTTTCGTAAATTGGAGACGGACGAAGATATTCAGGATGAGTATCATGGTTCAGAAGGTCCCATTCTCATTCGGCGTGTTCCAGAGAAACACTGGCCGCAATTTACTCGGGCCGTTGCAACGGTTCTGTCGGATAGTGGGCTTAAGAAACTTGAAGACCAGAATGGTTTTTTCGAAGATGGCTGGTTCCGAAGCACGATTTCTAATAGTCAAGAAACCCGTGTGTCCGCCTCGATGGGATATCTTAACAGAGACGTTCGGCGGAGGAGTAACCTGAAGATTATGTCGGAGACTACAGCGGAGAGGATAATTTTCGAAGGCTGTTTGGCGACGGGTGCGGTCGTTAATCAGAATGGCCATCGTCTTAATCTCAAAGCTCGGCACGTCGTCGTCTCAGCGGGCGCCTTGCACACCCCGGCTTTGCTTATGCGTTCGGGTATCGGGAGGAGCGCTCACCTGAAGGAGTTTGGGATCGATGTAATTTCCAACCTCGCGGGGGTCGGTTCTAATCTTAATGAACACCCCACTATTGCTGTGTCCGCCTATCTAAAGCCAAAGGCCCGCCTAACGCCGGGCATCGGGACCCGGCGTCACGCTCAGATTTCGCTGCGCTACAGTTCAGGCCTTGAGGAATGTGGTCCTGGCGATATGTATGCATCTGTCACGGCGAAATCAGCTTGGCATGCCGTCGGTGTCCGATTAGGGTCCTTCCTGATGTGGTGTAACAAACCATATTCCCGGGGTCACGTCCGTTTAAATAACGCCGACCCATCCGTCGAACCGGATATAGATTTTAACCTCCTTGCCGACAGGCGAGACTACGAACGGCTCGCGTTGGGCGTTCATCGAATGGCGGGCTATTTCGCTCACCCTAACATGGCAGACGTCTCATCCGACGCTTTCCCGAGTTCGTACTCGGAACGGGTGCGTCGAATTGGTGCCGTAAATACCAAGAACCGTATTCTGACTAAAATCTTGGCTTCAATCATGGACGGGCCGCGGCCGCTCCGTCGCGCGGCGATAAACGGACTTATTACTATGGGGTTAACGCTTCACGATATTCTTCATGACGAAAAGCGGATGGAACGGTTTATCCGGGAGAATGTTACCGGCTGTTGGCATCCATCGGGCACATGCCGAATGGGAGCGGAGGACGATCCGGCAGCGGTTACCAATCCCGCCGGATCCGTGTACGGGGTTGAAGCACTGACAGTATGTGACGCATCACTGTTCCCCTGCGTGCCGCGCGCTAACACCAATATTCCGACTATTATGTGTGCGGAGAAGGTCGCGGACGGCTTGTTAGGGTATGTTTAGTTGCAAAAAGAGATCGTTAATCCATCTTTCAAGTAAACCCGGAGAATCTATAAGCCTCAGTGCGACCGACAATGTTGATGGCTGCTGTCTATCCTTGACTGCATCTGTTAGACGCTCGAAGCGGGATGTATAAATATAAAACAATGCATGCTGGCCTAAATTTATAGTGAGACGGATATTGCTGGCGTTCTGACTCGGGAAATAGACCAAATGGCAATCGCCAATACGGTAATCTTTGAAGATCGTAAAACCGCCCTTTACCAGCCTGGCAATATCCGTGTTTCGGGTTGCATTATTTTTTTCCGAAGCGCGGGGGAGATATATTCCGGTAAAATTATTTTGCCGGAGGGCTCTACTGTAAGTTGTGATTCCGTTGGGGTTGCCATCCTTGATGTCACTGCTGCAAAATTAGCCTGCGATTTTTACACGTGTAAACGAACCACATCAGAAACCGCAAAATTTTTCATCAATTTATAATTCCAAACGTCACACATTATCCGATGCGCGGAACCTGAGAGCCCCGCAACATTTTATAGCTTCGACCATCCATCACGTGTTGATTTTGTCGTCTTTTACTAGCAGCGCTAGGCCTGCGGCTATAACCAAGGCCGCCACCGCGGTTAGGCTTGGCACAGTAAAACTCCCGGTCAAGTTCGCGATATATCCGCCATATGCGGGACCAATCATTTGACCTATCCCAAAAGCGGCCACGATCAGGCCGAGCATCCGACGAGGATCGCCGCGCGTTCCACTAACCGCAAGTTGGCGGGCGGTCATCATACCTAATGCGGTGATTCCCATGAAGGTCCCACCCAGCAGAGCACCGCCAATCAGAACCGCGACGCCGCTATCGGAAAGTACGGTGGCGGCGATGCCTACGGCTTCCACCAGACAAGCAAGAGCCATGCTGGCGGGATTACCGAATAGATGTCCGACCCAGACCCACAATGCGACGGACGGGATCGCAGCTAGACCAACTGCTAGCCATATAAATGGTTCCATCGGGGCCATGGAGGGTGTTTGGCGGACTAAGGTAGAAATAAAGGTGGCAGTGATAACATACCCAAAACCGAAGAGGCCGTATGACAGAGATAGCGGAATCATCCGTCGGTCGATTTTGCTATCTGCGTTTGTTGTCGGCAGTGGGGTCTCGCCACCGACTGGTTGCAGTAAAACAAACACTGCGACGAGCCCTACTATTCCTGCGAGGGCAGCTACCAGCCATTGTCCTGCCCAGCCAACCGACATGGCGCCCATACCAGCGACGATGACTGCTGAAAGGGCGATACCGCTCCCTACACCTGCGAAATGGACATGCGAGAGGTTTGGTCGTCCCGCCAAAGTCAGGCGGTCCAGAACCATTGCTGAGCAAAACACCATCACAAATGCGCTACAAAGACCGCCGGCGAAACGGAGAAGGAGATAATTCGGGATCGACAATGTCATGGACATGGCGCCGGTTGTCAAAACACTTAATCCTAGCATCCAAAGGGTCCAAATTCGCCTATTACCCCTGATAAGCTCCGAACTACTGACAACTGAGCCGACTAGATAACCAAAGAAATTTGCAGCAGCTATTAAGCCAGCATGGCTTTCAGATAGCGGTATGGAATCTACCATGTACGGAAGAATAGGCGTATAAACGAATCGGCCGATCCCCATTACGATGGCCATCGCGATCATACCAGCAAATGCTGTGCGAATCGGGGAACAGGAATCTGCCATTGGCATAAAGTTTATGTTGAGCCGCGGTAATTCGTCATCTCGACCAGTCCTCGTCTTAGAGGACCATTAAAAATGAACGAGTAGCACCTTTTATAGCTTTCGTTCTTCCGTCGCAGGGCGATAAAACCGTTGAAGATACGACCATTTCTTTATACGATTCTGTTAGTTGTCACGTCGAGTTGATCAGTTTCCGGCGCGGGGTCGTTATCTAGATTTGATACCATCCGACGATCCTTTATTGCGTTCTGCGTTATAGGGTATAATTTGCGACCGAGTTAAACTAATTGTGGTGCTTACGTCAGTTTTAATATGTCCTGACAAATCGCGACCAATGTACTCTAATTTGCTGAGCCGCATAATAATTCCCTTGCTTTGTGGCTACGTACACTGCGAGCAGAATGGTCTTTAAAAACAAGGAAGTGCTGAAAATGAGCAATAATCCGGCCCAGATGAAAAAAACGCAAAGAAATCGTCATTTCGTGACTGCGGGAGCGATATTTCTTGCCTCTTCACTCCTTTCCGGCTGTTCATCAGTTCCCGATTGGGCAAATCCCGTAGAGTGGTATGATGGTGTTTCGGGGATGATTTATGGCGATAGTAAGCCTGAATCAATCGCGGCAACTGATATTAGAACTCCTCAAAAAACACTTGGCAAAGGCAAAAAATTTCCCAATCTTTCCTCCGTGCCCGAGCGTCCTTCTACGACGACTGTGGAAGGTCGAAAGAGTCTTGCAAAGCGACTAACAGCTGACCGGGCAAACGCGAAATATTCCAAAGAAGTGATCCAACGCCAGACCCCACAATCTACTATCTTACCATCTTTGCCACCCGCGCCGAGATTAGATAAGGCGGCTCAGACTATGAAGTCAGAATCTAAGCCGCAAATTATACCTCCACCATCGACCTTACCACAATTGTCGGCACCGGCTGCATCAGCAAGCCTTGGACCAACGCCGCTGTCTAGGCCACCCAATTTCGCCTCAGCTCCACCGAAAGCTCTGCCGACAGTTCCTCCGGGTGCTGAGGTGCGGTCACTTGCTACCCGTCCTAGCCCGAGTCGGAGGTCCGTGGCCCGCGTCGGGAACCCCTCTTTTGGTTCGCCGCCAGCGGATATCGCAGCAGCGTTTAATACTGGCAGGCCGCCCGCAATTTCCGGTGATACACTTCGGTCGCCTCTGACGCCGATAGCTGGAACTTGGGCGGCGCAGGCGGGTACAGGTGGTGGACCGGTTGGCATAATCCGCTTCAGGGCAGGATCCGACAGCCTGTCTGCAAAAGAGAGACGAGGCTTGCGTAAAATAGCGGAGACCTTTCGCCAGCGAGGTGGTGTTATACGGGTTGAAGGCCATGCGAGCAGCCGAACCCGAGACATGGACCTTGTCCGGCACCATCTCGTCAATTTTAATGTTTCGCTTAACCGTGCGAACGCAGTCGCCCGCGAATTGGTTCGCCAAGGGGTATCACGTGGAGCGGTATTCATTGCGGCGATTTCGGATGCGCGACCGCTTTATCATGAGGTAATGCCTGCGGGAGATGCTGGAAATCAGAGAGTCGAAATCTATTTCCTCAATTGACCCATAAGTAACGAGAATACGGAACAACCGGGATGGATCATACATTCCATCGAATTAAAAGATTGCCCCCATATGTGTTCGCTGAGGTGAATGACATGAAGGCAAATGCTCGCGCCGCTGGAGAGGATGTAATTGATTTTGGTATGGGAAATCCCGATTCGTCGACACCGCAACACGTAGTAGAAAAGCTAGTTGAAACCGTTGCCGATCCGCGTACCCATCGTTACTCCTCATCGCGCGGTATTCCGGGCCTGCGTCGTGCCAATGCAGACTATTATGAGCGCAGATTTGGTGTGGATGTCGATCCGGAAACAGAGACGATCGTGACGCTAGGTTCTAAAGAGGGATTCGCAAATCTTGCGCAAGCAATTTCTGCGCCGGGTGACGTGATCGTTGTCCCCAATCCGAGCTATCCAATCCACGCTTATGGTTTCATCATCGCTGGTTCGGCGCTACGCCATGTGCCAGTTGGTCCGGAAATTGATTTCATGGCGGAGCTTGAGCGCGCGGTGCAGTACAGCGTGCCACCTCCTGTTGCGTTAGTACTAAACTTTCCCTCTAATCCCACAGCAATGGTAGTTGATTTGGAATTCTACGATCGAGTTGTGGCATTTTGTAAAAAACATGACATCATCATCATTTCCGACCTCGCTTATGCTGAGATTTACTTTGACGACAATCCACCGCCTTCGATCCTTCAGATCCCTGGTGCTAACGATATCGCCGTCGAATTTACGTCTTTGAGCAAAACCTACTCAATGCCGGGATGGCGCATAGGGTTTGCAACCGGTAACGCTAGGATCATCGCAGCGCTGGCACGTATAAAATCTTACTTAGATTACGGCGCATTTACCCCCATACAAGTAGCGGCAACAGCGGCTCTTAACGGTCGGCAGGATTGCGTAGAAGAAGTCCGATGCATTTATCGCCGCCGCCGAGACGTGATGGTTGAATCCTTTAGCCAGTCGGGCTGGCCGGTGCCACCGCCAGCCGCGACTATGTTTGCTTGGGCGCCTATCCCGAAACCGTTTGATCAACTAGGATCTCTCGAATTCTCGAAAATGCTATTGGCTGAAGCGCAGATAGCGGTATCGCCGGGGCTTGGTTTTGGCGAATATGGCGACGGGTTCGTGCGGCTCTCTCTTGTTGAGAACCGTCAGCGGATACGTCAGGCGGCGCGGAACTTAAAACAATTTTTCACCGATACTGACAAAATTTTAGGACGCGCGGAAATCCGCGCTGCTGCATCCTGATGGAGCCTCTGCGTGTCGCGGTAGCCGGATTAGGAACGGTGGGCTCTGAGGTCATAAACATCCTTGCATCGCGGAAAGAGTTAATCTCGTCCAGGTGCAACCGCGAAATAGTTCCTGTCGCGGTCTCTGCCCAAGATCGTTTAATAGACAGAGGCGTTAATTTATCAGGTTACGAATGGTACGCCGATGCTGCTGAAATGGCTCGCAAGGCTAATGCGGACGTTGTGGTGGAGCTTATCGGTGGCGCGGAAGGGATAGCTAAGACGGTTTGCGAAACAGCCATCGGTGCTGGGCGACACGTGGTTACCGCCAATAAAGCATTGCTCGCAATGCATGGCATTTCCCTCGCGAAGGCAGCGGAGAGACAGGCTGTTGGGCTTGGGTACGAAGCATCCGTTGCCGGGGGAATCCCAATTATCAAGGCATTGCGCGAGGGATTTGCGGGAAACCGGATTGCAAGTATTCACGGGATTCTGAACGGTACCTGCAACTATATCCTCACCATGATGCGTGAGACTGGCCGGGACTTTGATGAAGTGCTTTTAGAAGCTCAGGAATTGGGTTATGCCGAGGCCGATCCCACGTTCGATGTAGACGGTGTTGATGCAGCTCATAAACTTGCTCTATTGGCGAGCGTCGCGTTCGGGACGGAGGTTAACTTCGATGCGGTGCATGTTGAAGGCATTCGCCATATCAGCGCCGATGACATCGAATTCGCGGCAGAGTTGGATTTTCGGATCAAGTTGCTCGGGATTGCTAACCAGACAGAGTTGGGAATAGAGCAGCGGGTTTATCCCTGCATGGTGCCGATGAATGCGCCTCTCGCTCACGTCGAGGGCGTTTTCAATGCGGTCGTGGCGGAAGGTGATATGCTAGGAAACATCGTCCTGCAGGGCATGGGTGCAGGCGCTGGCCCCACGGCTACCGCTGTTATTTCTGATATTATGGACATCGCACGCGGGATTATTTTGCCTATGTTTTCAATACCTTCCTCGCAGCTGAAAAAACTGGACCCGGTATCTCTAGACACCCGAAAAGGACCTTACTATGTCCGTTTGACGGTTCTTGATCGCCCAGGTGTAATTGCCGATGTCTCCGCAGCGTTTAGGGACGAGGACGTTTCGGTGGAAGCGTTGTTGCAGCGGGGGAGATCGGAAGAGGGCTCGGTACCAGTAGTGCTCACCCTACACGAAACTGTAGAGCACAAAATGCAACGGGCTCTCGCACGTATCGCTGAGCTTGATACAGTAGTAGAAGCCCCTTGTATGATTCGAATAGAACACTTGTAAGAACGACGGTAGGCGGAGCGTTTTAAAGGGAGAATGAGAGATGGCTGATACTGGCACGATGGACCGAAATCTGGCACTTGAGGTGGTGCGTGTGACAGAGGCAGCTGCACTTGCCGCCTCCCTGCAAATGGGGCGTGGTGATGAGAGAATGGCGGACCAGGTGGCTGTTGACGCTATGCGTAACGCACTTAATAGTCTCGATATCGCGGGAACAGTGGTGATCGGTGAGGGAGAGCGCGATGAAGCCCCGATGCTATATATCGGAGAAGAGGTTGGCTCGGGGAACGGCCCAAAAATCGATATAGCGTTAGATCCACTTGAAGGTACGACGATCACTGCTAAGGGGCTAACCAACTCGCTAGCCGTTATCGCGATGGCAGAGCACGGTGGCTTTCTGAATTCACCCGACGTTTATATGGACAAAATCGCGGTAGGTGGTGGACTGCCCGAGGGTGTCGTGGATATCGACAATGACCCTGCAGTTAATCTTGCTAACCTAGCGAAGGCAAAGGGTGTTGATGTTGAGGACGTCGTAGCATGTATCCTTGATAGGCCGCGCCATGAAGATCTGATCAAAAAGGTCCGCGATGCCGGAGCCCGGATTATGCTAATCACCGATGGTGATGTTTCCGGTGTGATGGCAACCTCGGAAGAGGTAAGCGGCGTCGATATTTATCTCGGTAGTGGTGGTGCACCCGAAGGCGTATTGGCGGCAGCCGCCCTCCGTTGCATTGGGGGACAGATGCAGGGGAGGCTAATATTTCGCAATGATGATGAGCGGGCTCGAGCTGAGCGCTGGGGTATTACGGATTTTGATCGTAAATACGACCTGCTCGACCTGGCTAGCGGAGACGTCATGTTTGCGGCGACCGGTGTGACTAATGGAACTATGCTTAACGGTGTTCGCCGATTTGCCGGAGGTGCGAAGACCCATTCCCTGGTAATGCGATCCAAAACCGGCACGGTTCGTTACGTAGAGGCGGAACACAACTTCGACCGTAAGTCCGGTTTCGGAGTGGCCGACAATTGAAGACTATCCGACATGGATGGTGAAAGTCCGAGAGCTCCTGCCTTTCTGAACGTTGAAAGATCACTCAGCGGCAAACGTTGGCGCTCGCGACTTACTGATGAGCGCGCTGCTCTGGGAATCGCGCAGAGACTTGGCGTGCCGGATATACTTGGCCGTGTGCTGGCCGCACGAGGAGTTGGTATTGAAGAGGCGGAAGCCTTCCTCGAACCGAAATTGAGAAATCTTTTGCCGGACCCTTCCCATCTTCTTGATATGGATACAGCGGTGACCCGCATCGTCAAGGCAATTGATTCTGGAGAGAAAATCGGCGTGTTTGCCGATTATGATGTTGATGGCGCCTGTTCGGCATCGTTACTAGTCCGCTTTTTTTCGGAGCTTGGCCGAAAACTCGATGTTTACGTACCAGATCGTATTACCGAAGGATATGGACCGAATACCCCTGCCCTCAAGAAGCTGATGGATGGGGGTGTCTCGCTTCTGATCACCGTCGATTGCGGTACCACGGCGTTCACGGCGTTAAAAGCAGCGTCGGAAGCGGGATTAGACGTTATTGTTATTGATCATCACGTTGCTGAACCGAATCTGCCCGAGGCTATAGCTGTGGTTAATCCTAATCGGCTGGATGAAGTCAGCCCAATAGGACAGCTCTGCGCTGCTGGTATGACCTTTATGCTAATTATCGCGATCAACCGCGCCCTGCGTGATGCTTACTGGTATGGCGAAGGGCATAGCGAGCCCGATCTAATGAGAATGTTGGACCTCGTAGCACTTGCTACAGTGGCTGATGTGGTGCCGCTAACGGGCGTGAATCGTGCTCTAGTTCAAAATGGGCTGAAGGTGATGGCGCGGCGCGAGAACCCCGGGCTCGCGGCGTTAGCGGAGGTTTCACAGCTTAGTGAAAAACCGGAGGCTTGGCACCTTGGGTTTATGCTGGGGCCGCGTGTTAATGCTGGTGGACGTGTGGGAGATTCTGGCCTCGGCGTCAGGCTGCTTACCACTATGGATAGAAATGAGGCACTAAATATTGCCACTCGCTTAGACCAGTACAATACCGAGAGACGCGCGATTGAGGTAAATGTCCTAGAGGCTGCAATGGACCAAGCCCAACAACAGGTAGAGGAGGGAACACCTCTAATTTTTGCTTATGCGCAAGGCTGGCATCCCGGCGTTATCGGAATCATCGCTGGTCGGCTAAAGGAGAAGTTTAATCGCCCAGCATGCGTGGTCTCCATTGAAAATGGCCTCGGCAAAGGATCGGGAAGATCCATCCGCGGCATTGATCTCGGACCAGCGGTAATCGCTGCGCATCAGGCGGGTCATCTAGTTAATGGTGGAGGTCATGCGATGGCTGCCGGATTTACTGTTGTTGAAGAGCGTCTTCTCGACTTCCGTCATTTCATCACCGACCATATAAAAAACCAGATCGACGGTGAGATTCTTACGCCCGATATCGGTATCGACGCAGCGCTGAGCCCGGAGGGCGCGTCGCTGGATTTTATTGAAACTTTGACAAATGCAGGGCCGTTCGGTGCAAGTAATCCGCGGCCCCGATTCGTGTTCTCTGGGGTTACACCGATCAATGCCCGGGTTGTCGGGACGGATCACGTCAGCTGTTTTATCGCCACACCTGAGGGTAGCCCAAGGTTAAAGTCTATCGCTTTCCGTACCGCCGGTAGTCCGGTTGGTGATGCGCTATTGCATGCCCGCGGGGGTATTCTTCACGTTGCAGGTTATCTCAACATTGATAATTGGCAGGGTGATCGAAAGCCACAATTGATCATAGAGGATGTCGCTCGAGCCCGGTGAGATCGTTTTTCTTCAATTGCCGTATTCCCAGCAACAAACCCTTAGAGAGGGAAAGAAGGTGGATAAGAAGAACTGGGGTATAGATTCTATTTGATCGTGGTTTCTCGGCTAACTGGTTAGCGGTTTCCGTTTCAATGCCGTTTCGAGAATAAATTTGTTTCCCGGTTTTTGAATGAGCCCAGCATGATATATTACGATTATAGATAACGCTCAGTGTGCAAAATATAGGATAGCGTTGGAGACAGTCGGGCGGAACGTTATAATGGAAGAACGACGCCATAGTTTGCCGCGGCGTTTAATGCGGATGTTAAGGTTGCGGCTGGTAATACCGTTGGTCCGGTCGGGTGGGAAGCCGGAAAATACCGCTCGCGCTGTCGCTGTCGGCCTACTCTATGCATTTACGCCCACATTTGGGATTCAGATGGTGCTGACTCTAGTACATTGGTATATCTCGCGAAATTTTTTCAATAAGGACTTCAACGTAATTGTCGCTATGGCTTGGACGTGGGTTACAAACTTGGTGACTGTTCCGATCTGTTACTATGCTTTTTTCTTGACGGGCCAAACCATTCTGGGGAGATGGCATGATCTCACCGGTTTTGAAAGTTTCAGTAACTTTTGGGAAACCGCTATGGGGAGAACCGGCGGCGACCCGACCAGCTTGCAGGCCTGGGAGATATATTTTTCTATTATGGTCGAAGGTTGGGGGCTAGCGATCGTAGTTGGTTCGATCCCCTATGCTATTATAGGTTATATTGTGGGCTATCACTGGACGCTCCGCGTTGCAATTCGGTGGCGGGCGGCAAAACAGTTAAAAAAAGAAGCTCTTGCAAAGAAGCGGCTCTAGCAAGAAGACGCGGTTCGGTAATACCGCAATATTAGCAGTGGGTTTGGGTCGAACTTTCCTAATCTCGGGGCTACATATAACTGGTTGATTTTCAGGTGAATTGTGTTTAAGTCGCTTCCTTAGCGACCCCATCGTCTAGAGGCCTAGGACACCACTCTTTCACAGTGGAGACACGGGTTCGACTCCCGTTGGGGTCGCCAAAATTTTCCTTTTATATCAAATACTTCCTACGATAATACCCCAATTGTGCGATTGTTTGTGCGATTTGGACCAAGCTGCTGCTCTTGTAATATGCCAAATAGGTATTTCTAACCTGCATTCCCTGATGTGGGATAGTTCAACAAACCGTGTCCGGTAGTCGTACAAGCTGCTAAAAATCAACTGGATCCGTCGATTGCCAATCGACTTCACGCATTTGAATAGACCCTCTGGCATCGAGCCACAAACTATTGACACTTACCTATTTTCATTTGAACATAAGGTCCTTAGGTCTAGAAACACGTTCTTAGTCATTGCTTCAAAGACTTCTGTTTAGTTGTTGAGTCTTACTCTCTCTAGAAAGGAAGTTAACAATGAATTTACGCGTTTTGTTCAAAAGATTTCTAAATCAAATTTTATTCTTTGGTGTTTTGTTCCCCTCGGTGTCATTAGCGGAAGGGGTTAATGTTAAGCCCTATCTTGAGGGTCACATCTCTCAGGTATTTATTGACGATGTAGATGGAACCACAAGTGTTGCAGCGTCTGGCTTTAATCTTGCTATAGACGGTGTGTTCGAATATGAGAACGCCACGGCTCTTGGAACGGAAATTGGTCTTAAAGGTATTGGACATCCTAATATCCGTGTAGGCATTTCTTATCAGCAGTTCGATGCCGAGCTGAAGGCCATCGATATAAGTGCCGCACTATCTTTCAATGGAACCGTTTTGACTACCGCGGCAGGCAGGGTCACGAAAGAAGAGCTTGAAGCCGCAGGCGCTGAGTTTGGTGACGACGCTAAAGCCTATTCCTTGAATGCATACTATGATCTCAATCAACTTGGTGCTTTTTATCCCTATTTAGGTTTAGGGATCGGTTTTGCTGATATTGAGAACACAGAAGATGATGAGTTGATGATCTCAGGTTATTTTGGAATCAACTATTTGTTAACGGAAAATATATATATGGGTTTTCGGGGTGTTGTTCGTCGCATAGATGGACCGACTGATCTGGCTGGGATTAATTATGAGGATGTCACCTATAAGGAACTCGGCGCGGTTCTAGGCATAACTTTCTAATTCCAGTTTTTGAAGAGAGGATCGATATGATTTAATTGGTCCATCACGCTCAGCGCGATAAATGCGAAACCTACTTCCAACACCCATTTAAGCGAGGTTATTTGAACGGTTAGCCGTTTCAAGGCCTCCAATTTTTTTCTTCAAATCTTATTAATTTATCCTGATCGTCCTCCACTGTCTCGCGTTAGCGTTTATCAGCTAACAGCGATTTTTTAATTTTCTTAGCCAGTATTTTTGCTTCTTCAAATTCCATTATTTGATCCTAACTAACTTGATTAGGATATTAAAAACGAAGGAGGGTTAGCACTATGGAGTTAATTTCGACGGTAGCGGCCGTTTACCTTGTTATTTTTCCCGACAATGTGGCAATAAAAGTTCCTATGAATAACATGGAAGCCTGCGAATAGGATTTACCAACTAAGTTTAGCTCTCCAACTTGGAACCATGACGGCCGCAAGGTTGACCCTGCTGTGGTTTACAAATGTTTCAGGACGGACGTTAAGTAGTGAGATTGTTATATGACACTCCGACTGACACCAAGGCTCCAGAAGTATGCCAAGATCTGCCTTGCAAGTTTTTTACTGATACTGTCGCAAAACGCTATGGCCGAGCAAAAATTATTGGATGATTTTAAAAACAAACCCGAGGACAGATGGAAGTTTATCGCCGACACGGTAATGGGGGGTATTTCAAGCGGACAATTGTCTTTTAGCGTTGACGATAATGCGAGTTTCGCTCGAATGGTCGGAAAGGTGAGTACGGAAAACAACGGCGGGTTTATTCAATTTCGGAGATCGGTCATCACCGGCCTGCCGTCAAACACCAAGGGATTGAAGCTCTCGTTGAGGGGTAACGGTCAGAAATATTTTGTTCATATTCGCACCAAAGGTACTTTCTTGCCTTGGCAGTATTACCAGCAGAGCTTCATGGCCAATGAAGATTGGTCGGAGACGACGATGCTGTTAAACGAATTTCGTCCCTCAGGTGTTCTCCTCAGAAAAACCATCGATCCAAAAAGTATTAAATCGATTGGTATAGTGGCGTTTGGGAGGGACCATGAAGCAGAAATTGATGTGAGGAAAATCAGTTTTTTCTAGGTACGGCGGTGATTAATTATCCCGCATCAACGCCAGCAAATTCAAAAGTTAGCATCGACCAAAAACTTCGCCAGACAGCATCGTTGTTCCCTGAAGTTGGGATCAAATGGAGTAATTGAGCGCGATTTTTTAGTTTGATTGGAAGGGTGGAGTCCTACTCAACACCCTTTGTATTTCTTACGGCCGCAATCACGCGCGAGCTCCTGCAAAGCGACGATTTTAATTTTATGATTTTGACAAGCATCTTCTGGCATTTTGATCTGCGGCTCAGTACCTACTTGAAAAATTGCACCCTGTTTGGTTAGGGTAGCTTATAAATAGCTTGGGAGAAAAGTTGACCATGCCAGATCTTTTACCAGTTCGAGTCGCGCCAAAGGGGATGGGCATCAATGAATTTGTTGCCATGGAGCAGGGGTTTTTTAATCACGAAGGTCTCGACGTTGAATTCGACATGAGCGTTTTTCGTGGAACTCAGGAGAGCTGGAAAGGCTTAGATTATTTTGAACGACCACAGGACAAGCCTTTTGCAGATGGCGAAGATGACAATGTAATACAGTGTGCCTGCCAGTGGGGTACCGTTAGTAACGCGGCATCTGGAATGGGACGGGCTGTAAAAGATTTTTATGGTATATCTCCATGGGGTATATTTGTTCGACCCGACTCCAATATAAAAAAGCCGGAAGACTTGGCTGATGTTCCTATAGCAGTTGGAATGCGCGCCGGCAGTCATTTTAATGTTCCCTATCGGCTTGAGAAGTTTCTATCGTTGGACAAGATAAACTGTCTCAACGTGGGCGGTTTCTCTGCGCGGCTAGAGGCATTGATTTCTGGTGAGGTAGAGGCGGCCAGTTTACTGCCGCCGCAAATTGATATGGCGAAGCAGTTGGGCATGCGGCCAATCATAGAAGATGAATTTATCACAATATGGTGGGTGCCGAGCCATATGGAAAAAGACGTTATTCGCCGCTATGGAAATGCACTAGCAGCTGCTGAAAATGCCATAAAAAATGATTTACAGAAATACCTACCTACATGGCAGCATTGTGTGCCTGCAAATTTTTCTGATCACGAATGGGATTTTTCTGTATTCAGTAGAGGCGAGCGTTTCATGAATACAGCCCTTCCAGAAGGCTTAATAGAAGAGATTTTTGATGAGGTTGAGCGGTGGGACTTGGCCCAGCATTTAAAAACTCAGGACCCTGACTATATTTTTTACTCCGTCGGTTCGTGATACACTTTGATCTGGTTGCGTTCGTCACAGCCTTTGGTCTCGGTATATAGTTAGTCAGTAGGCTGTTAATCCGCTTCCTGACTAACGCTAATCCGAGTTTATATCTATCGCGTCATCTGGGATTGCCTTGGAATAGCCTAATTCTTTACCAATTTTGGACACATTGACCTCATACAGATTGAGTATGGGCAAAAGCTATTCACTCGGCATACGTACACGGACACGCACCCTAAAATTCTGTCTGTCTTTTGCTCTTTTCGATCCTGCATAATTCTTTGCGGGTTTTATGTGTGACACGGAGGATGCTTGGGAGCATGGAAGGAATAAACCGGAAAGTAATCGAGTATGACTGAGTGGCGCTTTGTGAAAAGCGAAACGATACCCCCAGGCACAGGAGAGCTCTCCGTCCCCTGTGCTATTCAGGCTGCGGTGGTGTGCCTCCAGCCACCGCAGCTTTTCCTCACTGCAAAATATGTGGGTTTGTCTTGGATCGGGCTGTCAGCGAATGAGCAATATGCTCACTCTCAATTATTCCTTGGAGAGGCGCTTTTACTGGTATCTTTGGTCCCCAGCACAAATTGAACGGGCTTATGTGGTTGAAGGTTGCAATGCGGAACGGGTCAGAAAAGGCGAGGAGTGTATCGAATGATCGTCAAGAAGAATTATCCCGGGAACAGCATTTTATTAGTGATTTGATGGTGGACGACTGTCTCCTCGACAAGAGATGTGGGTCGCCACCATGGGCGAAAAAAAAGATGAGAAGACCACAAAACTCTGATTCAGGGTGCGAGAACGTAGAGATAATACGATGATTTGTTCGGGTTGTAGCACACGACGCAGTCATGAACCTGTGTATTGAGTCTTGTGAAATACTCTTGGATCTTAGGCCCTTCATGTAAAGATATTCTATATTAATTCGTACGGCACCTGTTTTGGACCGTAGCGGCGGCTCCGGGTACCTGCCTCGGTATCGTACCAGGATTGTAGGTTTTTGCCGACATTTCCGTTTCGCAATATCAGGCCGATGGTGCGGTGGGGCCCATTATGTTCAACGTGGATTTCACCGGGCGGGACGAAATCAATATAGCCTGGTTGCACCTGATTATTGCCAACTTGTTCAAGTTTTATTCCTTCATCCTTATCTTCCGCAACACCGCAATCGATACGCCGGTAGCGCTTTACGGTCTCCCCACCCAACATCACGCCATACACGGTGAGAACATCCCCGTGATCGTGAACTGGTGTTTCCTCTCCAGGCTCTTTGATCAGGGCATTAAGGACGAATCCGTAATCAGGGTCTTCATAAAACAAGAGATTTTCGTAGTGCCCCTTTTCCGGATCATTTCGCGAAGGCCAACTCATTGAACGGGCTTTTAACTCTTTATCAAAAAGCAGATTTTCGAGCATCGGGATACCCTGTCGGAAACGCTCTAAGTCGTCGATATCCAACGCATATAGACACCTAAATTCAGAAATGAAGTTCTCAATAGCCGGCAGCATGCCATATCCCTAAAAATTACCGCAATTCTGGCTAGGTAACGTACGTCCTGCAAGAAAAATGGAACGGTATTAAAAGCCTGTCCTCAATACGCGAGTTTGTAATTTTAGTTGTCTGATATCTACTATTTATGACAGATCAAGAGAAATGGGTTTGGGTGGATGGACGATTCGTTCCCGACATTTACACAAATCTAGCCAAGACATATGCACTAGCGGCTATCTGCATCAACGTCACTATCACAGATAGACCATGTAGAAGTTTGAAGTGCTGTTTCTTTCCTTGATCTGTCGCGTTGTTGATAGCCGGCATCAAAATTTGCCTAGCAGGCACAGTTACAAGTGCAACAACACCGAGGACTGCAGCAGCATATGGATCTCGAAAAAAAACTAAAATCGCTGAAATAGTTGATGCGCCAAAGACGAAAACAAAAAAATATGGGAATGCTCGCCTAATCAACTGTCCCGCTAATTCAGATGGAAGGGCGTTAAATACAAATGGAGCAAATCCGAAAGAGTAAAGACACATACCCCCGAATAGGAGGGCTGTGAAAAACAGCGATAGTGTTTCCATACTCACCTCTTATTAGTGACCTGATGGCGGACGATTATTGATCAATCCCAGAAAGTCTCGGAATAATTTCTCTGGCAAAGGTCTCCATTCCTTCCATCATGGGATGGAAATGGAGCATGGGAATTTCAATGCCAATGTTCTTCAATTGAATCAAACGACTAACAATATCCTCCGGTGTGCCAATCAGGCCAGCACCTAGTGCTTTTGCTGCGACAGCAGAAACTTGATCGCGACTTCCGTATGCTTCCAAGGCGCTAGCGTGCTGAAGTGCCTCCTTCCGAGTTTCTTTACAAATGACGTGTGCGCTTATGGCGTATTTAAGTTCTCGTCCCAAATCGCATGAAAGTCTTTTCATTTCTTTAATATCTGCAGAGATTTTTTCGATATTTTTTTTAGCGTTTTTAATCCCTGGTTCATAGTTTGCAAACCAGACGTCCGCGTACTTCGCAATTTCTAGCATACCCTCTTTAGAACCACTTGCCGCATAAATCGGTGGGTTGGGAAGTTGGAGTGTTTTGATTGGTAAAACGGCGTCCTCACATTGAAAATGTGCTCCGTTAAAACTAAAGCTATTTTCGCACCATAATCCCCTAAGAATATGCATAAATTCTCCCATTCGCGCATATCGTTCAGTACTTCGATCCAGCCAACCCCCGTTTCCGAAAACCTCAAATTCTTTTTTATACCAGCCATTTACAACATTGACGGCGAACCGACCTCCACTGATACGGTCGAGACTTGCGCCCATCTTCGCTACTATCTGTGGATGTAAAATACCCGGATGAGCAGCGACCATTAATTCGATAGATTTTGTCTCTGCTACCATCGCTGAAGCCATAATCCATGCTTCAAGGTCAGGTCCAATATATCTTTCAGCTATCAAAGTTGTTTCAAAACCAAGTTTTTCTGCTTTTTTTATAACCGAAAGTGCAAGTGAAAACGACCTATCCTCCTTTCCACCTTGTCCTTTTGACGAGAGATCATTGATTGCTATCGCCATATCCGCTTCTATTCGGACGCTATGAGGGAGGGGAGTCCATATTCCAAATCGCATTTCTAAAGCCTCATCATTATCCAACTCAGTAGCGTTCTGTTGCTTTAATGATTTAAGATCGATCGAATAGGTTTTTGTTTGTTTTAAGACTAGGCACCAAATATTTTTTGGCAATTTTCGTTCATCTCAAAAGCCATCGACAAAAATATTGCACCCGTCGGATTTCTTTTAGATTAATCCTAATGAAAGTAGATACATTTAGTTGGATTCGACAAACAATTTTTTTAGCGTAATAATGCTCATTTGCTGGGAATTAAGGGTCTTTTTTATAAAGAAAAGATAGTCCTTCTAAAGGATTGATGCCCGCTTAAATATGGAGATCAAATAATGCGTAAAGTTTCTTCCGTTATCCTATCAGGACTAACTGCCTGCGTGATAAGTAGCGCTGCATGTGCGGCAGACAAATGGAACATGCCAACACCTTTCCCTGACCCATTTTTTCACACGCAAAATATCCATCAATTTGCAAAAGAAATTGGCTCAAAAACTGGCGGCCAAATTCAAATCACCGTCCACAGCGCTTCCTCACTTTTTAAACTGCCTGAGATTCACCGTGCGGTTCAGACGGGTCAGGTGCAATTAGGTGAGACCCTTATCTCGTTTCTCGCAAACGAAGACAGGGTTTATGAGGTTGATTCACTTTTGTTTTTGGCAGAAACTTATGGTGAAGGTAAACGACTTTGGGATGCCTCCAAACCATTCATTGCTAAACGGTTGGCAAAGAAGGGGATTACGCTGCTTTATTCGGTGCCCTGGCCACCCCAAGGCTTTTACGCAAAGAGAGAGTTAAAATCGGTAGACGACTTCAAAGGGCTAAAATTTAGAGCATACAACGCAACGCTGTCGCGGTTTGCGGAAGCTGTAGGCGCGATTCCAACGACTGTTCAGCTTGTTGATATACCTCAAGCGTTTTCTACTGGCATAGTGGATGCGATGGTAACATCGGCCACTACAGGTGTACTTACAAAGTCATGGGATTTTCTTAGTCATTACCATGACATAAAGGCTGGGCTAGGTAAGAACATGGTGATTGCGAATACAAGGGTTCTTAAAAAGCTGAACAAGAAGAATCTCGATGCGGTTATGGCAGCGTCGGCGTCCGCGGAATCCCGGGGGTGGGATATGAGTGCCAAAGAGAATGACAAGATGGTTAGTACCCTTAAGAAAAAACTGACTGTTGTTCAGGCTAAGCCAGCACTGATGAATGGCATGAGAGCGGTTGGTCAGACTTTGATAAAAGACTGGCTCTCAAAAGCCGGCCCCGACGGTAAGAAGATTTTGGACACGTTTAACGCCTCTAAATAATTATTAGGTGGGACGTGTAAAACCATGTCCCACCTAATCACCTTCTTCTAAAATAAATTACTTCTGTCATGAGATACATCCTTGACAAATTCTACGATGTTTGTGGTGTCCTTTCGGCAGTTTGTATCATATCAATCGCGCTCTCGATTTTGGCGGAGCTTACCGGAAGGATGGCAGGTGTCATGATTCCTGCCGCAACCGAATTTGCAGGTTATTGTCTAGCATCAGCAATGTTCCTTGGATTAGCTCATACCTTGGCGCATGGACAGCACATCCGAGTTTCTATTTTGCTGAAAAGAGTCCCTTTATTTTTCAGGAAAAAACTCGATATTTTTTGTCTATTTTGCGGATGTGTACTTAGCATCTATTTTTGTTGGCATTTTTGTGCTTTTACCATCGATTCTTATATATTTGGGGACGTAGGTCATGGGTTAATCAAAACCCCATTATGGATACCCCAGTTTGGGATTGCACTAGGACTAGTAGCCATTTCAATCGCATTCATCGATGAATTGTTCACGATTTTAGCGGGCAGAATTCCGCAGCATTTAAAAATGGAAGCCAGAGAGGAGGAGCTGGCGCGCAAAGCTCTCCAGGACTTATAGAGGTATAGTATTGGATATTTTCTCGATCTCTCTCATTTTGGCCTTTTTATTATTTCTTCTCTTGGGTGCGGGCCTCTGGGTCGCATTAGCACTTATTGGGGTGGCGGTAGTTGCGATGATGGCTTTTACTTCCGCACCCGTTGGATCCGTCCTCGCGACTACTACATGGGGTTCAACAACCACATTCTCTCTTATCGCGTTACCATTATTTGTATGGATGGGGGAGATACTTTTCCGAACTCGGCTATCGGAGGATATGTTCAAGGGAATTGCACCGTGGGTTACACGACTTCCAGGAAGGCTCCTTCACGTAAATGTGGTTGCTTGCGGCGTCTTCGCGGCAATTTCTGGCTCATCGGCTGCCACTGCCGTAACGATCGGCCGAATGTCGATGCCGGAACTGCGGAAGCGTGGTTACGATGACAGAATGGCTATCGGGACACTAGCTGGTTCCGGGACACTCGGGCTCCTTATTCCTCCTTCAATTATTTTAATCGTTTATGGGATTGCCGCCGAACTATCGATCGCTAGGCTTTTTATTGCTGGCATCCTGCCAGGAATAATGTTGATGGCTCTTTTTATGAGTTTCGTGATTTTATGGGCCTTATTAAACCCCAGCAAAGTTCCCAAGAATGACATCAAGCTAAGTTTCTGGGCAAAGGTCTATGAAGGTCGCCGCCTTTTGCCGATCCTCGCGCTGATTGTTGCTGTTCTAGGTTCCATTTATGCAGGTATTGCTACACCAGTTGAAGCAGCTGCAGTTGGTGTTGTTGGTTCTCTAATTTTAGCATGGGGTGCTGGCGGTTTATCCAAATCTATTTTTATAGAGAGCCTTATGGGCGCTACCCGTACATCCTGTATGATCAGCTTTATTTTTGTTGGGGCGGCCTTTCTAACCGTTGCAATGGGCTTTACAGGTATACCGAGAGCCTTGGCATTTTGGATCGGGGAATTGGGTCTCGGACGTTACGGGTTAATAGCTTCGTTGACGCTATTTTTTATCATTCTAGGGTGTTTCCTCGATGGCATTTCTGTAGTTCTCCTGACGACTTCGATAGTAATGCCAATGATACAAGCTGCTGGCATTGATCTCATGTGGTTCGGGATTTATCTAGTTCTTGTAGTAGAAATGTCACAAATAACTCCGCCTGTTGGTTTCAATCTTTTCGTTTTGCAGGGACTTACAGGTCGCAACATTATTGAGATTGCACGGGCAGCTTTCCCATTCTTTGTGATACTTCAGATAGCAGTAATTTTATTAGTTATCTTTCCGGAGCTGGCAACATACTTGCCCGAAAAAATGATGAACAAATGATTAATCTAATTTAAGCCCGAGAGATAGAAACAATTAAACTGCTGAAAGGTATATATTAAATGGTTGACGCTTGGGGGTGGAGAGCGAAATTTGGGGTAATCACCCCATCGACAAATACAATTGTTCAGCCACATTATGATGCAATCGCACCCAAGGGTGTAACTAACCATATATCGCGTATGCATATTCCTGATGACCCAGTTCAGAGCGATGATGATTTTGACGAATTAATTATTAGAATTGACGCTGCTATTGAGGATTCAATTGACCGTGTACTTACTTGTAAACCGGATCACTTGATCCTTGGAATATCTGCAGAAAGTATTTGGGGTGGTGGCTCGAAACCGGCAAAAAGGATAGAGGAACGGATCAAATCGAGGCCTGGAGCCGAAGGTATCGGCGTAACTCAGGCAGCGACGGCCCTTCCGGCAGCTATAAATGTCTTAGGAAACATCAAGAACATAGCTATCGTTTGCCCATATTATCCGGTAGCAATATCGCATCTGGAAGCATTTGCTTCCGAATTTGGTTACAATCTATTGCGTACCGAATGTTTAGCGTGTGATAGCCCCGTAAATATTGCTCACGTTGAAGAACAAGAGTTGAGGAAGGCGTTGCTCAGAGTTGATGGCGACGATGTCGATGCTATCGTTCAGTTTGGAGCTAATTTGCCTATGGCTTACATAGCGGCAGAGGCGGAAAATTGGCTTAATAAACCAGTTATTGCTGTGATGACTGCAGTATATTGGGAAGCTTTGCGAAGCAATGGGATCAACGATAAAATTAGTGGTTTTGGTCGTTTGCTAGAAGAGTTCTGAAAAACCTAGAATTTGACAAAATCTCCTATATCTCTGTCCGATCAAGAAGTGGCATTTGCCAGAAGGTTTTAGCCCTCGAATAGGTCATTTCGGGTTATGTTGTCGATTATTTTCTTCTTTAGTTCATCGGCCTTTATCTGATGTGTGCTACCTTCACCGGCTAAAATAAGTGTGTGCGCAGCGGCGGCACCCATCGCTATGCATGGACCCATTACGCGAACAGAAGATAGACTGACAGTATCTCCGTCTATGCACCGTCCTGCAGCCACCAGATTATCAATTCCTACCGGTAGCAAGGCTCCTAGGGGAACCGCATGGATATGATGGTTGCCAAGTTCCTCCCAATAGGTTTTTGAGGGGTCGTCGTGTAGTTCAATCGGCCAGGAACATCTTGCTACTGTATCGTCAAAAATTCTGCCACCACGCACATCATCAGCCGTCAAACTTTGCTTGCCTTTTATCCACCTGCTTTGACGGACACCTGGTGCAGGGTACGTTCTAATCCGAGCCTTGCTATATGCCTCGGGAAATTCGGTCCTTAAGAAATTTAGAAGGTATTCGGCCTGATCGCGCCCAAAGAATACCGTATTAGCGTATCCGATCGGAGTTAACGGTGTTGGTATGTGGGTCATATTGGCGAGGGCGGTCCTGTGGCCGGGAAAGGCAAATACGAAACCATCTTTTCGTGCAAGTCCGTATTCGTCCGCTTTCTCTGCAAGACGATCTTCCATTTCCCAACGATGAATTTCTTCAGCGGCCACTTCGTCAAAATCTTCGATAAGAACGATTTGAGTACCAAAAATTGGATTTTCCGGTTCTTTAACCTCAAGACCCGCATGCCAAGCAACTGTGGCGTCACCCGACGCATCGACGAATCCGCCAGCATCAACGTGGACGTCTCCAAACTTTGTCGATATTTCAAGGCCCGAGATTCGCCGTCCCAGAACCGGAGCCTCTCTTACTATAGAACCCAGAAGAACTGTTATTCCTGCGGCCCGTATTGTCTTATCAATCCATCGCGACAATTTGTTCTCGTCGTATTGAACGATAATAGAATTGCGGGCTGAGAGGTATCTTGCCGCGCCCTCGGATATAAGAGAATCTATAATTTCGTCTGCAATTCCATATGTAAGCCGCACAATATCCGGCCCATTTGAGTAGAGTCCGCAAAAGGTGCCAATGATAGAATTCACCGCTTGGCCGCCGAGGGTTGGTGCGGCGTCTACAAGCACCACCTCTTTGCCGGCTCGCGCTGCTTCGAGAGCTGCCGACAAGCCGGCGGCACCGGATCCGACGACGCATATATCCGCCTCAATTTTGTCTACTACACCAGAGTAACGTCTAGTAATCCGTGTCGGAATATTTTCTTTAATCATAATTTAAATGTTGCCAATTTCAGACGGGCCGGAATATCGGGCTGATGAGACTCATCCATAGGTCAAATCCCTTTTAAAGATATTTTGGCGGTGATTGAGGGGATTGGTTAGATAGAAGTGATGTGAGGAACGAAACAAATAAACTATTTGGCAATTATCACAGAAAAGCCAAATTTCTGCCTCTTAATAGCCTTTCTTGTTTTGTCTCTTGAATAAACCTCGATTGGAGGTGATTTGTTCAGGAGAATTTCCATGACACCGTTTCTCATTGCTGCAGTCGGCATGCTCGCCGTTTCCACTACTGACATAAATGGACTTGAATCTGGTTCGTTAAAATCTGAGGCGCCTCCCGCAACTAAAAGTCACGCCACCCTCGACATTATAGGAAAAAACGGTATAGGCGAACTCATAGATAGAGTGAGCATGACGGCGCCTAAATTAAAAGAGAAAAAAACTGTTACCGGAATACAGAAACTAAAGCCACCTGTCGCTATTGTTGCAGTAAAATCCCAAACGTTGGAAGAACCCGCCCGATCAGGAATGACCTTTGGCGTTGACGACGAAAATTCTAGTGACTGGGTCAAGTGAGGGGGATCAATCATGCTGATGAAAGCTGGCCGGCCCTCCACCAAGAAGTCAAGAATCGCGCAAGAGTCGACGACGAGATCACTTACAAGTCGACCTGATCCACTAAATATCGTTGAAACCTCATCGCTGGCGATCTCTATTGTGGAAGAGGCGGTGACGCATACCGCCAACGGGGCTAATACCCTCACCGTAGGCGGTGGGGTGACATTCTCTGGGAAAGTGATCAAAGCGAACAGTGTGATCCTTGAAGGAGCGGCCGATGGGGAGATCTTTGCAAAGACTGTCGAGATTTCCACAGAAGGATCTCACGACGGAAAAGTAGAATGCCACACACTAATTGTCGGAGGTTCTTTCACAGGTGAAGCCGCAGTCGTCGAAAGTTTGTCAGTTAAGAGCAGTGGAAAGATAGAGGGAAAAATCAGTTATGGAAGTCTCGCTGTCGAAGAGGGTGGTGTTGTTCTAGGAACTCTCCGGCAGAGTAATGGAGAAAATGAACCAAGCCGTCTGGATGAACACGTTTCTGATACAACTGCTCAAACTGAGTACCAGAACAGAAAATGAGTATCTGTCGGTTTGTGGCGATCATTTCCCTTATTGGGGAGACGACCTATTGATCGATAACTGTCGCGAAGAACATAAAAAGGCTGATGGCGCTGGAGGTGGAGCGCCCTACAGCATTGGCAGAAGGAACTGTGATCTTTGGTTGATATTCCACTTGCAGTTGCGAAGAAGAAAATCGTGATTTTTATGTCTGACTTTCATTATGTGTCACACACTGCGTGACAAAATAGGCCATTAAAAGTCAGAAATAATTCGTTTCTGGTGGTTTTTAAGTTAGTTGGATTATAAATCCCGTTAGGACCGCCAGACAAACCTGAGCGAACTATGTAAACCCGAATTCCGATTGCGTGGAGTTTAATACCTGAGTATGCGTAAAATTGGTTCTGAATTATTACAAAAAAGGTGAGGTCATATGTTCGCAAACGTTGTACTTGGCTCCAATGATGTAGCGGCGTCAAAAGTCTTTTATGATGCCGTGTTGGCTATGGTCGGAATCCCGGAGGGTGATTTTAACGAGGAGAGACAACGCCTTTATTATCGCACTCGGGACGCGCTTCTAATTATAACCAAACCTCTAAACGGCAATATGGCGGAAGCAGCAAACGGAAGTTCTCTGGCTTTTAAATGCGAAACACCGGAACAGGTAAAGGCATTTCATGATGCCGGCGTTTCTAATGGTGGAGTTAGTATAGAAGCTCCGCCCGGCTGGCGGGATTATGGGTCAGGTCGAAGAATGTATCTAGCCTATGTTAGAGATCCTTCAGGACATAAAATCTGCGCTGCACATAATGAATAATAGCCTAATGTCGGTGGGCTAAGTTATTTTGGTTAGGTAGCGTTTATCGCTATCACCGAAAACAACGGGTCTCCGATACCCGGTGTAGGGGAAAGATCTAAAATCTTTATGGAATGAAATTCGTCTGATTGCCTGACACAGGTCGCAACATAATTCTGATGGCCAACGTCATCAAGCGATCTCCAGATGGAAACGGCCTTTGTTGGAAACATTCGGTTCGAAAAAGAGATAATTAGGTGGCCATCGGGCCTCAGGATACGTCCTATTTGCTTAAAAATCCTTATTGGCTCGATCAAATACTGGATGGAAACCGCGATTAGACAGGCATCAAAGCTGTTATCTTCAAGAGGTAGCTCGGGATTTTTGTTGAGGTTCTGTATGAAATATTCGTGGAGTTGAGGATTGGCGCTCAGTTCCTCTGCATTCATCCCGTGTCCAATCACGGCTTTTGGAAAAAAATCGGCAGGCAGGTGAGATGCATAGCTGGACATCAAATCTAAAATTTGGTCGCCATCCTGAAGCCGCGTAGCGTAGTGGTCAGAAAGGGCGCTACATGCAGCATTATCTATGTGGGTAACTAGGCGTGGCGTATGATAAAATAATTCGTCTGGTGTTTCGTCGAGGCGGATGAACGAGCGTTCGTCGAGGATGCGGTTTCGCAGGAGATTATTGGTTCCGTTCATAGGTTCCTGTTGAGTAACTTAATTCAAAAATAAATGGACACACAGACGGCTGGGATTGATATCTTGATTCCGCTCAGGGTATCAGTTCCCGTTGTGATCGGTTAAAAAGTAAAAGACTTTAATACTTAAGACTTAATTAAACTTTCTTTGTCGAGAATACCTTTCGTATTACTTGCATCTCTTTCTGATATATTTTTCCTTTCGTCGCGAAAATTTGATTTCAAATAGGAAAAGCGTTTTGCTAGCTCTAGCGAAAAAATATTCTTTGGGCGCTTTCTAATTCCTAAAACTAAACCAGATTCCATTACATCAAAATTATCAACGCTAACTAAAAAAATATTGTTTAAAACCAAATTTTCTTATTTCCAAAATGAAACCTCCTTTTGATAATATCCCTAATCATAGAGTCTCGCGGTTGAGCCCTATTCAGTGCCGTTGGCTTCGTAGAGAACGTACCGCCATCGTGGGCCCAGCCAAGAGACGCATTACGTTACGTGAGCAATGCGTTGTCGCCAACGTACAATCTACAAAATTGCCGACTATGTAGAGCTGGGGGTCTGATGACTTAGGTGGCATGATGACAACGAATTAACTCGGGCCTAGTTAATGCAGGTGCTTGCAGAAGGTCCACAATTTCAAGGAGGTAATGCATGCAGTTCGATTTGCCAAAGGCAGTATTTTGTGGCTTAGCACTTATCGCAGCAGCGATATTTTTTGGATCGGGATCAGTGCCGGCAGCTGCATATGGAAAACAGGCTGATGGAGTAGAATTGGTAAATAGGAGTGTTCAACCTGTCATAATATGTGATCCAAGTATGGTTGGTACAACGGTCGGGCCGGTTGGATTTAAAAATCGCAAAGACGCCATTACAGCCTTTAAAATGGCGTGTGCAAATACCCTGGGCGGGGCGCTACATGTCAAACGTTTGATGCGTAATAATCCGCATAGCCGCCGTTAGGCCCGGCATATATGAAGGAGTGACAAAATTCCGACGCAGCGCGTCGATAAATTCTTATAACCGGAGGATGATTTAGTGAATTTCTGATGCCTGAGAAAATGCGACTATAGTATAGGAATACACGTAGGAAGAGAGGATCTCGGATGTTTGCCCAGATTGTAATTGGTTCGGATGATGTCTTGGCGGCCAAAAAATTTTACGACGCTGTTTTGTCCACAATCGGTGTTCCAGAGGGGGATTTTGATGCGAAGAAACAGAGAATTTATTATCGTACATCGTCTTCTACATTCATTGTTACGAAGCCCAATAACGGGAGCCCGGCAACGATAGCAAATGGCGGTACGTTGGGGTTTAAATGTAAAACTCCGGAGCAAGCAAAGGAATTTCATGATGCCGCTGTCGCTAATGGTGGGTTGAGTATTGAAGACCCGCCCGGTTGGAGAAAAATGGGGGCTGATCGAGAGGTTTACCTTGCATACGTTCGCGACTTATCCGGACACAAACTCTGTGCAACGCATTATCCTTAAGCCATAAAAATGCCTACGATTTTATCACCGCTTGTCAGGGATAAGAAATTTGGCCAAGGCGCCGGCGTTTGGTTAGTCACATCTATTACAGCGTATTTTCTTAAAAATTTGGTCCAGATCACCATCATTCTGCGCGAAATCCAGCAAGCACCTGAGGGCCTTTGATAGGTCAGGCAGCCTATAATCGGTTTTTACACCTTCGAGAAAATTTTTCGAATCCGTATTAATCTCAAATTCAAGTTTGATCTTGTCTCCAGCCATGATGCACCTTCCATGATTATTTATTTTCGAATTCTTGATAGCAACTTTTGTAGGTTAAATAGAAGCAATTTTTGGGGGCAGGAACAGAATCCACCAATCATTTAGAGAGCCCACACTTCGTTCAGAAGGCAATTTCTGCTTAGGCGTGATTTCTGAACAGCCAGATACATAAGGTTTCTAGAGCCTTTTTCTTCTTGTCGGCATGGTTGTCATAGGGTCAACTTTCCCGACAAGACGTAATCGATCATTTAAAAAATTATAGTAGAATTGTCGTAAACTGCGGCTATACGCTGCTCATGAGGGACGTTCCTATAGTTCCGCCCTAAAAAAATAAGGAGGTGGGGATATGAGGCTACCCATATTGAAGCCGACAGTCTCCGAAAAGAGAATTTTCAGATCAGCTTATTACGCGAGAAGAATGAGAGTACAACAGCCATCGGTGATGGATTATCTTTGAATAACAGCCCAAACATAATTGGGGCCTGTCATGGAATCAGCTCGAAGAGGATGAAAAGTCAATTGCTGAGAGAAAGTAAATTGCTCGTATTCGCAATAAGGAAATCAACTTTCTTCAACGATCTCAACTAGCTCGATATCAAACGTAAGGTCGTGACCCGCTAAGGGATGGTTGGAGTCTAATGTTACGGTTTCTTTGTCTGCCGCGATGACACGTAGCGGGACGATTTCGCCGTCAGAACCAGCGGCCTGAAGATTATTGCCGACCGTCAGGTCGACCCCATCTGGAATCTGATTGCGTTCAACCGTCTCAATCGCTTTACTTTGGCGTGGCCCGTAAGCGTTTTCTACATTGACGATGACAGTTTTTTTGTCGCCTACTTCCATACCAATAATTTCGGCCTCAAGAGTTGGCAGAATCTGGTTGGTCCCGAGGCGAAATCCTAACGGTTCCCGCCCTTCGGCTTCCGAGGTATCAAACACGGTGCCATTAGCCAACTTACCAGTGTAGTGGATACGAACGATATTCCCGTTGGCGGCGTGAGCCATTTTCCGTCTCCTTTTTCTGGGGGGGTGTTGGAGAACGAAGTCAGGTAGGTCGCCAAACGGTTACTTGTACCGGTGTCGGGTTATAGTCATTGACCGGATTATTTATTTGAGGACAGTTGGAAATAATTGCGAGCACATCTGAATCGGCGCGCAGGTCTACAAAATCCCCTGGTTTTGAAAGACTGGGTCCCATATCCATATTGCCGTCTTTTCCGACTGGTACATACATGAAAAAATTCACGTTTGCCGCCATATCGCGCTTGCCCAAACCGTATGTTGCCATTTCAGAGAGGAAGTTCTCCCGACAACCAGTCTCATTTTCCGCATCGTACCGGAACTTGTTCAGATCAGCCGAACAGCATCCGCCGATAGTATCGTGGAAGCCGCAGGAATCTTCTACGATTGTGAATAGGGGCGTCAGGCCAACGGAATATAAAGTGGTGTCCTTGCCAAGGAAGATACCTTTGTCATTGATCTTCATGGTATCGGCCGCCGCGTAGCGATCTTCGTGATCATTAGCGTTCCAGCATAGAAAATCTACGGCCTGCTTGCCCTCCAGATCAATAATACGCATCATTTCGCCACGTTTAAGCACACGGCTCCAACCAGCGCCCGCTGGAATTGTATTATCTTCGAGGGTTACCCCACTAATGATGGGTTTATCGGTCATTTTGCGGGGCCTTATCCAAAGAGGTTGTGTGCAGCCTCAAGATATTCCGTTGTCGCTTCTCGAGGTAGGTTATGGCCGCAGCCTTCAATCAATGTCACAGTTGCTTCTGGCAATTGTTTCGCTAATTCGATGGTCGTTAACCCTGCGGGACAAGGTTTATCGTCGTTGCCGTGCAGCATCGAAATATTTACGCCGCGCATATTAAGCTTTCGGCATTCATAGTCTGTAACCCGTCCGGCATCAATATACCGCTGGCGAGGTGCTGCGAACATTTCGCCGAAATATTCCGCGTAGCCATCCTGAGACAGCAATTCCCAACGGCCTTCAATCATAGCGTCCGTAATGGCAGTCGGCTTGCCAACCATGTCGGCCATAACGGTCCGTAATTTTTTCTTATCATCTGGTAGAGACCAAAAGGCATCTAGTGCATGGGTGATGGGATAACAAGTGCCAACTGTGCTGCTGGTTAGCACATGTGTTACTCGGTCGCTGGCGGCGGCAATTTTGAGAGCCAGCGCCCCTCCCATTGAATGTCCGGCGATCCCACATTGGCCGGGTGGCAGAAGATCTAGCAGTGCTATACCTTGACGTATCCATAGTTCCACGTCGAAGTAGGGTTGATCCGATTTTCTCCCCGAATCTCCGAATCCAATTAGGTCGGATGCGAGAATATGATAACGCTCCATCAGTGGTCCAATAGTCGGCTCAAAATTTCCGATGATCGAAGTGCCAGGTCCGACTCCATGAAGCATCAAAATGGGAAAGCCGGTGCCGCCTTCCCAGTAATGGACGTCGATACCCTCCAGAGCAGAGTGGCAGCTCTTAGCGACCATAGGGATAATCCAGAAAACAGAAAAACGGAGCAGACAAGCTATTTTTAAATTTAAAATACATGGTTTCTCCATCTTACAGAGTGCCGGAGAACTAGTCCGCCATCAAGGTGCGTTATTGAAAAAACTTGTTGCGAAAGCAACGAACAGCAGTTTCGTATATGTATATCTTAGTTTCGACGCCTCGCGAACCGCTCCGCTTGAGGGAAGCGGAAGATACTATTGCGCTTATCGTGCACAATAATTGTGGGACAGTTAATCTCGCCGATACAATCTTCAACAGTACTGGGCCTAATTTTTTGCGCGCGTCATCGTAAGATGTGCTGTCAGTCTCCCAGAGAGATCCGTCGAGGATAGTTTTGGACATGGTTTTCATTCACTCATATCTTAGGTGCCGCCGAAAACAGTCAGTGCTTCTATTTTAGGTTCTGCAGCGGCCGCCCGAAGAATTTAAAATTCGCTAAGGCTTAGATCGAACCTCCCGATATGGGTAGCGCCGATTTTCGTCTGCCTGCGATTGCTTCAAATTCGGTTAGAATGGAGTTCTCGTATCTATCCGCGAGGAACGGGTGTTATTGAATTTGCCCTTGGCCGGGGACATTATACGCGAAAGATACCATGCCTCGGCGTAAACAAATATCCGAGAGAGTTATGAAATCTACATTCGTTGAATCGCGGTTCGGTACCAAGATTACGCAGGGTGTAGGACCCTCAACATTCAAACGGAAGACGAAAATAAATTAGTAGCGGGGTACCATCTTGATCAACGACGTGACGTTCTGCGGGTGAATATAGTATTGGTGCAGCCCGGCCGAACGCGGTTTTTTTTCTTTTGTGGTGCTCGATTTGCGCTTGTTAGAATTGTCTCCGACGACTCGGGCTACGTTAAAAAAAAGCTGGCGCTAACAAAAGAATTTCGGGCCGTTATTGTGCTCCTATTCGCGATCCTTATATCTTCCCGTATGTTCTGCCAAAGCGCCCAACCAGTAACTTAGCTTGATGTATCAGGGCGGATAGTCTGAACATAATTGGCATCATTCCAAATTACGATAAGCCGGGGAGTCCTCTAATCGAAGATTTCCGCGTCGAATTTTCTATTTACCGTTAGACTACGGCAATGGCGTTGATTTCGATCAAACAACGAGGGTCGGTTGCGAGTTGAACGATCTGAACCGTTGTTGTTGCAGGCTTGGCATCGCCAAAGTACTCGGCCCAAACTTTATTCATTAAATCCTGATTAGACAGGTCGGTAACGAAGCGTGAAGCGGTGACTATGTCAGCGAAACTAGCACCTACAGCATCGAGCCCTTTTTGGAGGTTTTGTAGGGCGGCGCGGGTCTGGCCGCCCATATCGGCGGGCATCGAGTCAAATTCTTCCGGCCGATGTGGATGATGGTGGTAAACAGGCGCTGCTGTAACACCCGCAAAATGAACATGACAACCTCCCGTAACCTTTATAGCGGGCGCATAAGGCATCCACAGATCGGGCGCATCCGGCCAATGGATATTTTCAATTTTCTTACTCATGACCCACTCCGAATAAATCCCTGATAGGGAGTGTGGAATTTCTGAGGCATACACGCAAGTTGGGTTATAATAAAAATTGGCGCTGCTCCCGATACCCACAAAATTAGCATCCACCCTTTCTTTGACCCCGGGAGATAAAAGTGTTCCCTATAGTGATCCTTATTCAGTTGGGGGAGTGGCTTTCGGCTTCCCGCCAAGCCATTTAATTGCCGTCACCGCAACGATTACAATAGCTGCACCGAGGAGTTGACGCGGCGACAGGATCTGACCGAGCAAGAGAAAGCCAAGAGCGATACTACCTATTGGTTCCAGATTCATGACCAGTGAGGTTCGAACTGCACCGATGTGCGCTATTCCTGTGAAAAAAGAGGCAATCGCAATTGTGTAGAATACCGGTACACTCAGGTACGCAATCCACCCTAGTGAAGTTTCGGGCAGGCTTAGTTCTCCAAGGATAATCGATACAATGACAAACATCGCTGCCGCGGAAATATGCATATGAAGTGTGACTGATCGAGCATTGTCTGTTTTAAGTACGCGGGCGCTCAACAAGGCAGTAGCTGCCATCAAGAGTGCTGCGGAACCTGCCAGCGTTACCCCGATCGAGTTAGCTGAATCCCCGGTAATTTCTAGGGCTAGCGCTAGTCCAACAAATCCGCCGATCAGTCCGACAACCAACCCAGTATTTAGTCTTTCCTGTCCAGTTATCCAGGCAGATATACCTGTGAGTAGAGGATATAAATAGAAAACGAGGACCGCCAGTCCAACGGCGACATAATCAAAAGCCGACATTAGACAGAATGCCATGGCCCCATTCAGTAGACCTAGCCCGAGCGCTGCGTTCCTCTCTTTTTTGGGCAGTGGAATGGTTAGCCCGAGAAGCTTCATGATCAAAGTCAAAGCGATTAGCGTGAAGATCATTCGGCCAGTGATCAACGTGAGCGGCGTAGTCCCAGCCTCGTATGAGAGAACTGCAAATACGTTGTTACCGGCGAATGCAAGGGCGCCGATAACAACAATAAAATAACCAGTAACCTGAGAGGAATTTTTCATACCCTATTTCACCGCCATTACATTACGGCGGCAATGGGCAAATGTGAGAAATCTCGAATCAGTATAATACAGCCATCAACCGGCACTTTCCTATATATAGGAATCAACGCGATGTAATGGCTTCTAAATTCCGTAGGTCTGAGCCAGAGAAGCAAAAGAGTTATAGTCCTTTAATCTGGTCTCGACGCATTAAATTTGGTTATTAATTGGTGAGGGCCGTGCCATAATTGCCCTCGAAAAATGGCATGATCCGGACAAGTTTACTGTGCCGTTCGGGGGGTTAGCCAACTCGAACGTTTAGGAATCCCACGCCAGCCATAGAGGCTTCAAGGAGATCCCCGCGTTCGACCGGTCTTGGACCCTTTGGGGTCCCCGTAAAAATGAGATCACCGGGTTCTAGGGTGCCATAGCGGGAGAGATTTGAAACGATATTCGCTGGGTTCCAGATTAGGCTTGCGATATCACCGGCCTGCCGTAGTTCTCCGTTTACCCGGAGGCTGATTTCGCCATTGATCGGGTGTCCGATATCCGAAGCAGAAGCGATATCCCCGACAGGGGATGCGCCGGAAAAGCTTTTGCAAAGATCCCAGGAATGTTCGTTAGCAATACATTCACGCATAACATCCCTTCGGATTACATCCAACCCTACTGCATAACCGAAGATGTGCTCTAACGCATTCTCCGGCTCAATATTGTTACCAGCCGTTCCGATAGCGATTACCATTTCCACTTCTGGGTCAAGGTGCTGGGTAGCTGGCGGATATATGAGCGTATCATGGTTGCCTATTACGGAGTCCGCAGGCTTAAGTGAAACACCAGGAACAGAAGCGCCATTATTTCCGAGGCCCGTCTCCGCCGCATGATCCGAGTAATTTCGGCCTATTGTGTATATACGCCGGACAGGGAAGCGATCTACGCTGTGTTGTATAGTGATAGACGGTGGTACCCAAGGAGAAAAATCCAATGACATCAGAGTAGCCTCTCTTTAACGAAAACTTTACCCAGTAAACTCAGCATAGTTATTGTTTTTATATGACCAGGTGGATTGATACGGCTTCTAAAATAGAGTTTGCAAATTGCAGTATGTTGGAAATGGTGAGCCTGGTATAACTATCGAACCGGGAAAATTACATTGAAACGTATCTCCAGTCTGTAATTCTCGTCAGGTAACTTTAGTTGGCTGCTCTTTTTCGTCTATTAACGGCGAAGCATTATAGGCAATCAGTTTATTGCTATTTATTAGCATTATTTTTTAAATCTACCTGCCCTGTTATAAGGGCTCCTTTGATAATTTTCTTCGTAGGGGTCATCGGCATTTGTGTAACGATCTCTAACCGCTCGGGCCATCTCATTTTAGCAATTTGGTTTTCGCTGAGCCATTCGCAGATCTGTTCCAAGCTGAGAGCTTCATTCGGTTTAAGCTGAACGTACAGACAAAGACGCTCGCCAAGGACCTCATCTGGTAACGGTGTGATAGCTGACATTACAACTGAAGGGTGGGTGTCGATAACCGCTTCGATATCGGTTGGATTGATCTTGATCCCTCCGCGATTGATTAAGTCCTTTTCTCTACCCGTTATCCGGAGGAGTCCATCTAGCCCCCTAGTGGCGAGGTCACCCGTCCGGAACCAACCGTCACCGGTAAATGCCGTACGGTTTGATTCTTCATTATTGAAGTAACGGGCAACTACGGAACACCCACGTATTTCTAGAGCTCCCTCGATATTGTCAGCGATCGCCGATCCATTTTCGCTAATTATACGCACTTCGAAAGTGGGAGTTACATCTCCGAGGCTTTCGCATCTCACATTGGCTGGCGCGTCAAACGGTGTATGAAGGCCCATAAAGCACTCTGTCATTCCCCACATCTGACCCACCGAACCGCGCGGCATTGCATTTTCCAGAGCATAGGCAATGTTCGGTGGGCAAGCGGCGCCAGAAATAGTTGCAATGCGTACCGAAGATAAATTTCCACTTTTCAGTGAACCTTCCTTCAGACATGCCGCGACATGAGCGGGTGCAACGAAAATAACCGTTGGCTTAGACGTTTCTATCAGTTCGATCAGGGATTTTGGAGAAAAAGCCGGCATCATTAAGCTGGCCGCGCCGACCATAAGTGTGAGGTTCATCACACAAATGCCGAATGCATGCGTGAATGGTGGGCCGCCGAGGACAATGTCATCATTTGTCATGTTATAGATCGGAGCCGCGATCCGGTTATTTGCCAACATGGTCTGGTAGCTATGCACGACAGCTTTCGGCGCGGACGACGTTCCAGATGTGAAGCAAAGTATAGCGGGATCCGATGCGACCGGCGGATTTTCTATCTGATCTTTGGTGCCTTCTCGAATTAATCGATGTAACGAGAGTGTGCCAGCTGGAGCGGATTCGGACGCAACGATTACATGGTCAAGGGTATCCACCCGGTCGCAGAGCCCCAACATTTCTGATGGCGCGTCGTAATAATTGGTTCTGCTATTGCAAACAATGGCTCGCGCGCTGCCGTGTGTAAGTAACGGCTTTAATTCGCCAGAGCGGTAGGGCATATGCATTGTCGACAAAACGCCACCCATCATGCAAACGGCAAAGTAGACAGTCATGAATTCGGTCGTATTAGGAAGTTGGATCGCCACAACGTCGCCCTTGCGAATACCAAGTTCGAGAAGGCTATTGGCCAATCGCAAAGCGTCCTCGTAGATCTGCTTAAACGTGGTTTCGCCGCTACTGTCTATAACGGCATTGGCTTCGGGTTTCTCCGTCGCCCACTTCTGAACCCAATTAGCGACGGTATCACCATTCCAGTTTCCAAGACGAAGGTGCTTTGATGCTATCCGAGGATCGAAGTCGAGAGCTTTACGAAGATCCAGCGCCTCTGGGCGGTACTCGAAACGTTCGCTATGTGGTACAAACCTCTCGCTACGGAAGCGTCGTCCACCTCCTAGATCGTATAGGCGGTGATAGTTATGCCGTTTGAATTTTCTACGTTCCATAATGGTCCGGATATAAGTAACCTGGTCATGCGTCAGGCCTAGCTGCCGAGCGAGCTCGGCGTCGGACATACCACGGTCGGCGCGAGTTGACTCAATTTGTTTCCAATCTAGCTTGCGAACCGCGTCGCCGCGCCGGACCTGAATGTTATGGCTCATCTCGAAGATTGACTCGCCATATGTTTGGATCATCTCTTCAGACATGCCAATCTGGCTGCGCTTGAGACCGCGGGTCATTGGCCAGGCTCCGCCTCAGCGGCCAACCTAGTCTGGTGCCGACGTATAGGATCGGCCTGTGGTGACTGGTTAGCAATAGGGCATACTCGCATACACTCAAAACACTGACCAAGTAAGCCACCGGAGCCTACTGACATTTTGTACCAGAGTATTTTATTCTCAGCGTCGAACAACAGGTCTTCCCGTTCTTCTTCGTCTTCTGCCCGAATTGCATCTGCAAGAACCCCCGGGATTGCTTCGAACTGTTGGGTCATTTCGGCACAGGATGCCATGTCGTAGCGCATTTCGAGCTGGTTACCGTCTTCGTCGATATCTCCGGATAAACACTGGACTGGACAAAATTTCATGCAGGGAGTCTGACCAGACTTGCGGAACAGGTCGATGCATGATGAAGTCGGGCATGGGTTGTCCTGCATCGGTTGATCGGGAGGAAGTTCCAGTTCAGTGAAGACAGAAGCAAAATACATGTAACCAAATTCTGGGTGAAGGAGGATATCACCTGCCAGCGATCGTGCTCCGATCCCGGCGATCTCAGCGTGAAGCTTTAGGCTCTGAAACGGGACCCGCGGGCCAGCTTCCGTGTCCATATCCGGCGGGCAATAAATGGCGCGCTTTCCGAATTTGTTCTCAATATAGAAAGCGGCACCGTAGGCGACTGTATATGCTCTAACTTCGGTGGATCCAAAATATCCAAGGGCCTTGGCGGGTACAGCCCAAGCCCCTTGCGTTTGGCCACCGACACCGAGGGAGATGATAGATTTTGCGCGCGGCCATAGGTCTGAGGGTCGGTGTCCCTCCGGCGCGATCCTGTTAACGACTTCGATATCTGCGATCCCTGCGACTAGTGCACCCTTTTTTAGGCAGTATTCCAGAATGGCTTTCTTTGCGTCTTCCGGGTCTATATCTGACGTGGCGGCCATGGATATCCCTGTACTGCAATCGTCGAAAAACTTCTTAGACCTAATTTATCCCTAAAAATATGTAGATGCATGCAGCTTTAAAGAAAAATATATCCAAAAAATGCAATTCAATACACTCCGCTGCACAATTAAGCCTATTCTTTCGGTGCTAACCGATAGCGCAACGTATCTGACGGTCTTTCGCCAAAACGCTTCCCGTAATCTCGGGCGAAGTTTCCCATATGCCGGAAGCCAGCCTCGCGAGCTATCTCGCTTACGCTTCGTGACTTGGCTTTCAGACCTAGCAATTCAGTTCGCACCCGATCGAGCCGCACTGCTTTGAGATATGATTTGGGTGATGTAGCCCGCCAAACGCGAAATCCGTTATAGAGTGTACGTTCGCTAACGCCGGCGATCGCAGTCATGTCACGGATGCGGATGTCTTTCTCAGCGTGCAAGTCAAGGTACTCCTCCACCCGCTTAACGTACCACGGCGCAATCCCGCTATCACTACTCTTGTAGGCGATGACCGCAGAATGGTTGTGAGGAAGGGACTCAATCAGCGTCACAATAAAAAGTTCGGCGAGTAAACCTTCGGTCTTAGGGCCAAGGCCGTCTGAGCACAAAGTGTCAGCTTTTTTACATATCAAGTCGATGACAAGTGCGACTGATTCACCCTGCGGACTCTGGATCGCCGGATCGAAGCGGATAGGCGGATGCTGTGGAATGGCGAATCTCTTGTGAGCTGTATCGTTCAGTACTGCGGACTCAAGTTTGATAACGATCTGACCGCAATCAGCTGTTGTTGTGAGCGAAAATGGTTCCGTCGGATTGATCACTGCGATATCGCCTGATGTTAGTACACGGCCACCTGTTTCTGGTCCGAGGCGGCATTGGCCACCGAGCACGTAATGGATTAGGTAAAAGCGGCGAGAAAGATCAGCGCTAATCGATGCACCAGGGGAGTATTGAATGAAATTCACTGACATACCGGCGAGGCGGGCGTGATGATGTCTTGCAAGGAAGGGGCGCGAGTCATCGGCTGGCATCATTGCGTGTGGCGCCAGAATTTTCGACATCTCACGTCGCGCCAACTCAGCATCAGATGTTTCCAAAAACACTGAACCACGTAAGGGAAGTTCGAAGTCAGACATATCCCTGTCAGAGACTAATATTGCTGCAGTTGATCAAAAGCATGGACCCCTCTCTGTAAAGGCCTCAAGGCTGAAGTCACGCCTATAACATTTGGCCCCCGGTGGGTGGCACTTTTATGCAAGTAAGGCTTACCGATATTACGGTATTACCTGTCTCGTTCATTACTTAAACTCTATGCAACCATGTTCCGTACCGACCATGCCTGCTCCTGCAATTTAGGGCAAGTGGGTTACGCCAATGCGGAGGTTATCGTTAGGTCAAATCGTCAATTTCGACCGGGTAATTTAAATTCTCAGCTATAGCGTTTATAACTGTAATTATGGGTATTGTGAGAAACCACATCGCTATATCGGATAGTATCCGATTGACCAGCGAGGCTTTGTAGAGTGGTCCAAGGTTATTCTCATAGGCTTAATTTCGGCGCAGTTTGTCGGCGTTATCGTCGGCCTAGACTAACTGCTGCATCTCTCACAATAATGCATAAAGGAGACCGGCATGCATAACGATATTCACCTTACAATGGCGACATGGGATTATGATCATGTCCGAGATATTTCGTCAGGTTTGGTGAAACCAAAAGGGATTGAAATTACGCACCTTCAGATGGAGGTCGAAGAGATCTTTTATCGTTTTGCCAAATCTTTTGAGTGGGATGTGTCGGAACTATCCTTCGCGAAGTATTGCTCGATTATGTCCCAAGACAATCCACCAATTACAGGAATTCCGGTGTTTATTAGCCGCGTGTTTCGACATTCAGCATTTTATATAAGGGGTGATGGATTCATAAAGAAATCTTCCGACCTGAGGGGAAAACGTATTGGTATCCCGGAATGGTCACAAACGGCAACTGTATATGCCAGAGGATGGTTACATCACCAAGGCGGTGCCAAGCTCGACGAAGTTGAATGGGTGCAAGCTGGTGTCAATGCGCCCGGCCGCGTCGAAATGGCTAACCTTAATCTTCCGAACGGTGTGAAATATACGCAGGTGGCAGAAAGGTCTCTAGTTGAGATGCTTCTATCTGGCGAGATCGACTGTATGATTTCAGCACACCCCCCTCATGCGTTCGGAGAAGAGAGTAACAATATCGTTCGCCTGATTCCTAATTACAGGGAAGTAGAGGAAGCATATTTTGAGGAAACTGGTATCTTTCCTATTATGCATACCGTCGCGATCAAACGTGAGGTGTATGAAGAATACCCGTGGATTGCTCGAAATCTAATGACGGCGTTTGAGGAAGCACGCGACCGGTCCATCGCAAGGCTGACGAGCGTAACGGCGTCGCAGATCCCGGTGCCGTGGGGTTATGTAAACGCAGAGCGAACAGCAGGCACCGTATTCGGGGATAACGGAATATGGCCTTACGGCATCGATTCCAGCCGGGTGACCATCGAAGCATTTTTGCAGTACTGCGATGAACAGGGCGTGACGCATCGTAAGCTTACTCCCGACGACTTATATGCCCCCGAAGCTTTAACAGAATTTGTCATCTGATTTGGCAAGATATACGGTTTTCTGCTGACGGGGAATGGGCTAGATAATGGATAATACAGCGTTACAAGGCGCTGATAGCTTGGAGAAGAGAAATGTCTGGTCGGATATCGCTTACAGCGGCCGGGATATGTTTGCTGCTGTTTATCACAACAATGGGGACTTCAATGTCAGCGGATCTTGAGAATACGCTTTATCTTGAAACAAAGGATGGTCGCGTCGTCATCGAAATGCGGCCCGATCTTGCACCTAAGCATGTTGCCCGCATCAAGGAGTTAGTTCGACAAAAGTTTTACGATGGCCTTACATTCCATCGAGTAATTGACGGATTTATGGTTCAAACTGGTGATCCAGACGGGGATGGTACCGGTGGGTCTGGACAAAATTTACCGCCTGAATTTTCGTCAGAAAGACACGTTCGCGGCATTTTATCAATGGCCCGTGCAACCAGTCCTTCGAGCGCCGACAGCCAGTTTTTCATCATGCTTGGCGATTCAGAATGGCTGGACAACAAGTACTCAGTATGGGGAAAGGTCAAGTCCGGTATGGAATACGTCGACAAGATCAAAAAGGGCGATGGAGCTCGTAATGGGACGGTATCAAATCCGGATAAAATCTTAAGAATGCGCGTTGCTGCAGATGTCGAAGGAGGAAAATAGGCGTAATTTAAGAAGGCCTTTGAAAATTTTTTCGGGCTTGTTCCACCTGGTTTCTATATTCACAACCTTCAACATGGTCATTTACCATTCCTATCGCTTGCATGAAGGCATATGCCGTGATTGGCCCCACAAAAGTCCACCCGAGTTTCTTCAAATCCGTAGCAAGCAAGTTTGATTCTTGCGTCTTATTGAGGGTTTGTAGGGTTTTGTAATCAAGTTTCTTGGGACGCATTTTTGCGTTAGGTTCGTGTTTCCAGAAAAACGAGCCCAAGGCCCCGAATTCTTCGACCATCTCCACGGCCCGCTTGGCGTTGTTGATGGTGGATTCGATTTTTCCACGATGCCGGACTATGCCTTTATCGGTAAGTAATCGGTGTATATCCTGTTTGTCGAATTTTGAGATTTTGTGGTAGTCGAAATCAGCAAAGGCGGAGCGGAAGTTTTCACGCTTTCGCAAGATCGTTAGCCAAGATAATCCGGACTGAAACCCTTCTAAGCAGATCTTTTCAAATATTTTTTGATCATCTGCGACGGGCATTCCCCATTCTTCGTCGTGGTAAGCTAAATAATCGGTCGCATTGCCCGCCCAGAGGCATCTAGCTATTCCGTCGATACCTTTATGAAGACCGTTTTTAAGTTTATGTGTCATTCCATACTCTCTGCCCATTGGGGCGGAACAATTCTGGCTAAGAGGTTTCAGGTAATCTTTTTCTCGACGTCCGAGAACTCTGGGTTAACTGCGACTGGATAAATCGCAAAATGCATTCACGGATGTGCTCATTCCCTCTGTGACTATCTACCTAGGACGACGTCTCGTATGCGGATCATAATCGGAAAACTGCGGTTTGTGAGTGTTGTTTTGATTTTTAGGGGAACTTATGGCCGTCCTTTCGGTATAAGTTATCCAGCTTTAGCGCGTTCCGTTGATTTATCGCGAACTGGCACAAGTTCTGGACAATTACAATGAGCCGGGATAGGAGATAGAAGATACATGAGAAGGGGACAAGAATGAGATTTCCGGCTGCTAATTTTGCAGCAGCACTTTTTCTCCTGCCAATATTTTCTGGCAGTGTATTTGCGGATTCAGTGCGGTCGAAAATTTCATCTTCGGGTGATTACCTTTCGTTGATAATGATCGGGAGTGTATCGCAGGTCGACGATGTTTCTGCTACCAGCGGGACGCTTCAAGAGCGAAATACCGATGATACAACGGCGGCGTTTGGAATTGCGCTGGGATATAATTGGGGAAATAAGGGTGCGCCAATTCGATCGGAACTCGAGTATCATTACCGCGTTCGATTCGATTTCGATACACGGGTTCTTGGAACGGCCGGATATCAAAATCAGCTTTCAACTCACGCGGTATTGTTTAACGCCTATTACGATCATCAACTAAGCGAAACCTTAGCCTTGTTTGGGGGTGGGGGGATAGGATGGGCGCAGAATGTTTCCGATGTTACACGTACTAATTTGGCGGGAGCTGCCACGGGGACGAACCGCACTGACGAAACGGATAACTTTGCTTGGAATATCGCTTTTGGCTCTATCTGGTCTTTCTCAGAAAACTGGGACCTGGAGTTCAGATATCGCTATATGAGTCTCGGCGAAGTTTCCTCCGGACCGCATATCGATGGTGCTACAATCGCTGCAGACACATACACTGCGCATGATGTTATCATCGGTTTTTCATACCGTTTTTGACCGAGCGAAGGAAAATTATATGACCGATAACCCACATGATGCTGACGATGTTGCCGTATACGAAAAACAAGGATTCGGAAATCGAGTTGGGTTCGGCAAGAAACCAGCGCTATTAGTGATTGATTTCATTAACGGATTTAACGATCCTGACGCTTTCGGTGGCGGGAACATTCAGGATGCTATCGAAAATACAGCGGAACTTCTGTCAGCGGCTCGGCATATGGATTTACCGATTGTTTTTACAAGTCATGTCTATGCCGATGATGGATCTGAGGACGGGGTATTCAACCTTAAATCCCCGGGACTTTCTAAGCTGAAGCGCGGTAGTAAAGAAGTTGAAATTGTTGAGGAGCTTACGCCGCGCTCAGGCGAGCGCGTTCTGGAGAAACATTATCCATCCGGTTTCAGTAATACCGATCTAACCGGTTGGCTCGCCCAGCGCGGAGTTGATACTGCAATCGTAACCGGCTGCACTACATCGGGGTGCGTCCGAGCTACAGTTGTCGATGCCATGTCGAATGGTTTCCGACCGATCGTTCCTCGGGAATGTTCCGGGGACCGCGCTAACGGTCCGCATGAAGCTAATCTTTTTGACATTGATCAGAAGTACGGTGACGTTATGTCATTAGAAGACGTTCTGGATGAGCTTGATAAGCTAGCGCCGGAGCAGGCTAACATCGTAAAGTCAGAGGATTAGACTATGCCGGATTCATTGGGTTATCGAGCTAATTGGGGAGTAATTGTACCGTCAACTAACACTTCGGTTCAGCCAGAATTTGAAGATATGAAGCCCCGCGGGGTGACCAACCACACCGTAAGAATATGGATACCAGATGAGCCGGTAAACTCAGATGAAGAATTTAATGCGCTCATGGATAACATCCGGCGAGAATTTGATAATGCTATTGAACGCGTGATGACCTGCAATCCGGACTATATCGTAATGGGTATGTCGGCAGAAACGTTCTGGGATGGATTGGAAGAGTCGATTCGGCTCCGAGAGCGCGTGAAAGAATTGTCCGGTCGAAGTGTTGCTATGGGTTCGGATGCTTCTCAGGCAGCGCTACGGTGCTATGGTGATATAAAGAGAATCTGTGTGATCACCCCGTACTGGCCGGTGGGGGACAAGAATGTGAAAAAATTCTTTGAGGACTGCGGTTTCGAAGTGATTGCAATCAAGGGCCTTAAGTGCGATAGCCCAGCCAACATTGCCCAGGTCACGGAAACACAATTAATGGATGGCCTGAGTGAACTTAATGAACATAATCCAGATGCAATCGTTCAGGTTGGCACGAACCTTGCTATGGCGCGCCTGGCTGGAGAAGCTGAACGTTGGTTGAAAAAACCAGTAATCGCGATTAACACCGCGACATACTGGTATGCGATGCGAGCCAATGGATTCGATGATATCGTCGAGGGATTCGGCTCTCTACTGACCGATTTCCGAGAATTGCCGAGAAGTTATCTCGAGACCGATGCTGGCAAAAAAGCGGTGGCTGCCTAGATTTGGGCGAGAGATTTATATGAAAGCAGGCATATAAGCGCGTTTTACGCATTACCGTTGTGTTCAGCTATCGCTTCGGGGGTATCAAGGTCGATTAAAACGCCAGGATTATCTGTTTCTACCTCAATAACCTGATCAATGTTGGCTCCGATAAGGTGGCGGGCGCCGACGTCACCAGATACTGCAGAAATATCACTAAAAAATCGTCTGGCCCAAATTACTGGGTTCCCACGTTTCCCTCCATGGGTTGGTACGATGATGGATTGCCCTGATATAGGGTCAAATTCGTTAATCAGCATATTGATATCATCTGGATGAATGCCGGGCATATCTGCCAGCGCGACAACCGCCCCATCGCACTCTTTGGGGAGGGCGGCAAGGCCGGCACGTAAAGACGTGCTCAGGCCACCGCGATAATCTGGGTTTCGAACGAACATTACGTTCTGATCGCTTAGAGTTCTCTCCACCCGCTCGGACTGATGTCCAAGTACGACCACGATTGGTGAGGCGTTACTTGCCAACATCGCTCTAGCAGCGTGGACAATCATCGGAATGCCTTTCACCTCAACCAGCATTTTATTCGCCGTGCCCATTCTGCGGGATTGGCCCGCTGCTAATAAGACCCCACCAATGGTTGGAGAAAATTGGTCTGCAATATCTTCCAATTCCTCCTGTTCCCTCGAGAGAGGTCGCCCAGGCATTTCTTTAAGCATACCGCCAACACCCATACGGGTTAGGTCTGCCGAGGTTACATCGAGTCCCGCTACTAACCGTTGAAGTACCCAGTCAAATCCATGAAGACGTGGTGATCTAGCAGAACTTGGAATTCCAAGTACCCGCATTTTACCAATCCGGGCAAAAAGTAATAAATTTCCGGGATCCACCGGCAGACCGAGATGCTCGATTTCTCCGCCAGCAGCCTTAATAGCAGAAGGAACAGTATCGCGACGATCAACAATGGCTGATGCACCGAGAACCAAGGCGATGCTGCAGCCCGATCCCTCCAGCGCGATTAGGTTCTTGGTGATCTCCATAATGTCATGGGCACAGTGGCGTTCGTCTGCAATATCTAAGTTCATAAGGGAAAGACGTTTCGATGTCACATCACTAGCTTTTGCTATCAAGTTTTTTTTAAGGCCGGGCAAAAGCGTTTGGACAAATCCGATTTTTTGGGGCGTATAGGCTGCCAAGCGAATAGGCTTGTTTCCTTCGAGCGTAGCCTCAATACAGCGGTTTATGATATCTCTGGATACCCCGAAGGTGATTATCTTTATGGTTGCCAAGACGTGGCCCGCGGGGACTGCGTCATAGGGTCTAACCGTAGAGACTGTGACCGCCTCATCAATCGCATTAATACGATGAATGGTTTCGGCATCTATTAGAGCTACTCCGCCGGTTGCCGCTCTAAGATTCGCCCGGCCCGTATTGCCGCCGGTTGCGGTTAGCCCCTCGTTCTGCAGAGCGGCGGCGATTTCGAGGGCTGCCTCATTCTCATTTAGATCACCCTCTTCGAGGCGGGCGGCAATTACGGATTGGATGCCTTTCGCCTTTATACGGGCGACATCTCTCTTGGTAAGAATTCTCCCTTTTCTGAGTACGCCGTCGTGCAGGAGAAGAGAGTGCGCAAGGATCGCGCCTTCGGCATCTTCGAGAACGGTTTCTCCGAATTTCATATTTCAGGCTGGGTTTTTGTTTTCACGCAGGTACCCGCGGCTCGGTTTTACGATGTAGTATTTCCGTGACCTCAGCGAGTATGGAAATAGAAATTTCCGCCGGCGAAATAGACCCAATAGGTATGCCAACGGGTGCATGGATACGCTTGATACTTGCTTCGGTGAATCCGGAACTGATCAAACGTTCAACGCGTCCAGCATGAGTTTTGCGGCTTCCTAGCGCACCAATATAAAATGCATCAGATTTCAATGCGACTTCCAAGCCGGGGTCGTCCAATTTTGGATCGTGCGTCAACGTTATCACCGCGGTTCGTCGGTCTGGGTCAAGTTCCCGCAAAGCGTCATCCGGCCATTCTCCATTAAGTTGGATACCCGGGAAACGATCGTCTGTGGCGAACGAAGCTCTGGGGTCAATTACTGTAACGTCGTAACCGGCGAGAGAAGCCATACGCGAGAGGGGCTGTGCAATATGGACCGCGCCAACTAACAGCATTCTAAGCGGTGGATTAAATACTTTGACAAATATTTTACGCCCCGCGATATCGAATATCCTGCTGCGGTCGTCCTGGATTGCTTGCCGACTACTTGACAAAATTTCCCCGTCTCCTGCGTCAGGGCCCTCAGCTCTTCCCAGATATACTAGCGTCTGCTCGCCACTTCTCATGTCGGTTGCAAGCGCGACTTCTTTCTTCGCGATTTGGTCGGCTAGAATCTGCTTTAGTATATTATTTTTCATTCGATCTTCTCGACATATACGTGAATTGATCCACCACAGGCGAGACCAACTTCCCATGCGAGCTCATTTGTAACGCCGTATTCGACTACCTTGGGTTTACCGGTTTCCATGATTTCAACTGCCTCAGTCACGACTGCTCCCTCGATACATCCGCCTGAAACAGAGCCGACAATTTTTCCGTCCTCATCGACAGCCAAGTGACTTCCTACGGGACGAGGTGAAGACCCCCAAGTGGAGACTACAGTAGCGAGGGCGACTTTTTTTCCGTCTGCGCGCCAAGAAGCAGCTTGGATTAAGACGTTGTCATCTACAGATATATCGTTTCCTACATTTCTGTCAGCCATTCCTGGACTCCTTTTTTGCGAGGGCCGTATGGGCGGTTTAGCGTGTCAATTAATTCTTCTAAGCTCATTAAATTATGCACTGGCCGAAATTCGTCAACGGATGGAAGAAGTGCCTGTATACCTTGGCTCTTAGGTTGAAAACCGTCAAACCGCAGCAAAGGATTTAGCCAAATTAGTCGGCGGCAAGATTTATGGAGACGCTCTATCTCAGTTTGTAGACCGCGACCTGCATCCCGATCTAAACCATCGGAGATTAAAATGACAACCGCACCCTGACCGAGTACTCGGCGAGACCAGAAACGATTGAAATCATTTAGACTTTCGCCGATCCGGGTGCCACCTGACCAATCTTCTACTGCATGTGTTACTTGCTCAACTGCGAGATCGATGTCTTTATTCCTGAGGTAACGGGTAACATTCGTCAAACGCGTACCGAAAAGAAAGGTGTGGACCCTGTCGCGATCGTTCGTGACCGCGTGCATGAAGTGAAGAAACATACGAGTATAACGGCTCATCGAGCCGGAAATATCACACAATATTACTATTGGCGGCGGCCGGGTTCGTCGTTTTCTGTATTTCAATGGAATTGAGCCAGCACCAGAGCGTAGAGCAGCCCTCAATGTGGCTCGCATATCGACACGCGCTTGGCGGGTACTACTCTGATATCGGCGGGTTGGTATTTCTGTAATCGGGAGACGCATTCTGGCTATTGCTCTCTTTGCGGCTTCGATTTCGTCCGCGGACATTTCCTCAAAATCAGTTGTCTGCAGCAATTCCCGTTCAGATACTGTCATCGCCGCATCTAGTTCAATTTCCTCTTCTTGCTCCTCCTCGCCGGATTCTGCTGGATCCTCCTCTTGCCGACTTAGCGCCTCCTGAAGCCGCCGGAGCGGCTGTTCCTCCGGTAAAGGTTCTTCACCACCTTCAATGTTAGGCAGAAGAATACCCATCATACGTTCTAGAAGCTTGGGGTCTTTCCAAAATATGTGGAATGCTTGGTCGAATAGTTCGTGTTGATCTCGACGGTTTACGAATACCGCGTGTAGTGCCCAATAAAAGTCCGATCGGCTCTCGATACCCACCGCCATCACGGCCTTGGTGGCATCGATTATCTTGCCCGGTCCGATGGGTAGACCCGCTGAACGAAGTACACGACCGAAATGCATGATATTAGGCGCAAGCTTATTGTCATCCAATCTGTCAAGTAATTGCATGCCTGGAGTTAGATTAAAATCGGTCGGTATCTCGGCCATACCAGGTCAATTACCCGCAGCTATGCCTGCTTTTACTTCGTCTAAAATCTGTGCCGCTTCGGATCCTTGGATTTTTTCAATATCGTCTTGGTATTTTAGAAGAACGCCAAGAGACGAATTGATTGTTTCGGGATCGAGGTCGATTTTATCTAGTTGGATTAGAGCGTTAGTCCAGTCTATTGTCTCCGCTACACCCGGCAGTTTAAAAAGATCTTTGGACCGTAAGTGCTGAACGAAATTGACCACCTGTTGTGTAAGGTTCTCTGGAGCATCAGGGGTCTTTACTTTCAGAATTTCCAGTTCTCGGCCCGCGTCGGGGTAATCTACCCAGAAGTAAAAGCAGCGGCGTTTGATAGCATCGTGAATTTCTCGTGTCCTGTTCGACGTTATAATTACAAGCGGTGGTTTCGAGGCTTTTACAGTGCCGACCTCTGGGATTGTGACTTGGAAATCGGATAGAACTTCAAGCAGAAAGGCTTCGAATGGTTCATCGGTACGATCGAGTTCGTCGATAAGTAAAACTGGTGGCTCCCCCTCATCGTCAGCCTCTAGCGCCTGAAGAAGAGGACGTTTAATCAGAAATTTTTCTGAGAAGATGTCGTTTTCAATCAGTTTGCGATCACTTTGACCGGATGCCTCTGCAATACGGATGTCGATCATTTGCATTGAATAGTTCCACTCATAAACTGCAGACGCAACGTCGAGGCCTTCGTAACATTGCAGTCGGATGAGTCGACGGTCGAGAGATTCTGACAGAACCTTTCCAATCTCCGTTTTACCAACGCCTGCCTCGCCCTCAAGAAACAACGGTCGACCGAGTTTCAAGGCTAGATAAAGGGCAGTCGACAAGGAGCGGTCCGCCACGTAATTACCTTTGCGTAACATCTCAACTACGGAATCGACGGAAGAGGGCAGTATTTCAGTCATTCTAGAAACCGTTTTTCTCTAACTGTCTGTAAACTAACAAAAAATGACGGGGAGACCAGAAAAATCCAGTCTCCCCGTGGAAAAGATAGCGCACGGCGCAAAAAGGCGCCCTTTGGCGGGTCAGCTGTTTGCTTCTGCGACTGCGCGTTTTGCCATAATTGTAACGAGATGGGCTCGATACTCTGCACTAGCGTGTATATCGCTATTTAGATCTTCGTCGGCCTGTTTTATGTTCTCAACAGATTCCGGTGAGAAATTGATTTCCAGTGCGGTCTCCATATCAAATTGGCGAAATACGCACGGTCCCGCACCGGTCACAGCGACACGGGTACCTTGGGGACCCTGGCTAACGAAAGTCCCGACCACGGCATATCGGGAAGCGGGGTTCGGGAATTTCATATACGCCGCCTTTTCAGGGATTGGGAAAACTACCCTCGTTACAAGTTCGTCCTCATCAAGAGCGGTTTCGAACATCCCCGTAAAAAAGTCATCGCCTGCAATTTCTCGTTTGCTTGTGTGAACAGTTGCTCCTAGGCCAACAACCGCAGACGGATAATCAGCCGCGGGATCATTATTCGATATAGAACCGCCAATTGTGCCGCGATTGCGGACCATTGGATCGCCGATGAGACCGGCCAGCTTCGACAATGCCGGGATCGCGTTCTTAACGTCATTAGACGCATTGACCATCGCATGAGGTGTCATAGCACCAATGGTGACCGAGAGATTTTCAACAGTTATACCAACCAGATCATCGATGTCAGAAAGGTCAATTAGATCCGATGGCATCGCCAAGCGCTGCTTCAATGTTGGAAGAAGCGTCATTCCGCCAGCGACGAATTTTCCTTCGTCTACACTCGCCACACTAGACGCAGCGTCAGCTACCGATGAAGCTCTTTTATAATTGAAATCGTACATGGTTGACCTCTCAGTTTGGTCGTTTGCGTGTTGTGGGGCCTGTTCAGTAGCCTTAAGAGGTCATCTCTTCATGCGCTGCTAGGATGGCTTTGACGATGTTGTGGTAGCCAGTACAACGGCAGAAGTTTCCCTCTAGCTCGTGTCGAACCGTTTTTTCGTCGAGGTTATCTTCATTACGGTCGACAATACCAATCGCGCTCATGACCATTCCGGGGGTACAAAAGCCACATTGCAGAGCATGATTTTCCCGAAAAGCTTCCTGCATTGGATGCAAGGTATCGCCATCTGCCAGACCCTCGATAGTTGTTACGTCTTTTCCCTCTACCTGGCGCGCAAGGATCGTGCAGGATTTGATTGGCAATCCGTCGATGTGGACTGTACAAGCACCACATTGTGATGTGTCGCAGCCGACATGTGTGCCAGTGAGTCCTAGGCTTTCTCGCAAATACTGAACCAAAAGTGTACGGTTTTCGACATCTGCCGAAACCAGCTTAGTGTTCACCGTCATAGAGACAGTGGTTGTCGTCATAGGGCCCTCCTTGGTTCGCCGAAAACACGCTGTTTTCAACTGTTCTTTCCGCTCAAACGAGCCGTTTCATTTTGGGCTCGTTTATTGGACTTACGAGCTCGATCCGAACTTCCCTTCTATGCAGTTAACCGCCCGGTAATTGGCAGGTCAAGCGCTCAGAAGCACGATACACGACACCTGCACGGTGTCAGGTCGCCACGATCAATAGGACAACCACAACGGCAGCAATTAGACCGCCTACCCAAAGGGCGGGACTAATTCCGCGACCACCTTCTGTAGAATCAGATTGCGGCGTCTCCGACTTTTCTTGATCGTCCTGACCGGCTTGCGGTTCCACTGATGATTCAGTGCCATCAGTGCCTTCATCGACTACGCCACCAACTTCCTCCGCGAATTTGCCAAAAAATTCATTCGCCATCTTCTTGGCCGTGGAATCTATCAGCCTCGAACCAATTTGGGCGAGTTTTCCGCCTACCTGCGCATTGGCGACGTAGGTGAGGACCGTTCCATCTCCATCCTCGGCTAGTTTCACTTCTGCCCCACCTTTTGCGAATCCGGCAACTCCCCCTGAACCCTCGCCGGAGATGCGGTACCCGTTCGGCGGATCGATCTCACTCAAGGTAACCTTGCCCTTAAATGTTGCCGAGACCGGGCCGACTTTTGATTTTACGGTGGCCGACAACTCAGTTTCCGAGTCCATGTTGAGCTCTTGGCAGCCCGGGATACACTTTGCCAGAACTTCAGGATCATTAAGGGCGTCCCATACTTTTTCCCTCGGGGCCGGGATATTGTACTCGCCGGTCATTTCCATGGCTGAATTCTCCAGTTCTAAACTCGTTCGCCCTCTAAATAGAATTTAGAGCGTTGCCCGGGCACGGGCAAGGCATGAGGCCTCGCTTATTACGATAAATTTAGGATTTAACCAACGTTTCTGTATAATTAAAAATAACCTCTTTGGAGCTGAAGAAGGGGTGTGACGAATCAGGTGGGAATTTTCCACTCAGCTAGTCCGCAACCTATTAAAGTCTCTGGCTGTGGAATATAGCCGATCAGATCAAACCCGCCACCATCAGCTACGGCATGGGCGATTGACCAAGAACGGATCTCTGCGCCGCCGTTTCCCGTTTCAATAAGCATCCGGTCGAGTTCTTTAGCGAGGTTATTGTCGGACGCGGATTTAAACAACTCAATGCAGGCGAGATCAAATTTTTCGTCGATCCAGCCCATTGTGGTCTCTCCAATCGAGTGGCTCAGACCACCGGTACCAAATACGACAACACGCAAGTCCTTAGGGTATGCCTCAATTGCGTCCCTGATCATGTGTCCCCAAGCAAGACAGCGCCTCGGTGTAGGGAAGGGTTCTTCCACGAGATTAACAAAGACCGGAACAATCGGCGGAACTTTATCGAAGCCCATTCGCCAGATGGGGATACCGATACCATGATCGATTTTTACCCGGTATGAGTAGGAAGGATCGAAGTCCGCGTTCATTGCGAACTCTAAGATATGCCGCCCGAGATCTGCGTGCCCCGGCAGGTTTGTTTGTGGAAATAGACCCTTCATAAAAGGTTCCGGTGGTGGGTCGTGTTCGTCCCCGATACCGACAAGAAACGCCGGGATATTATCGAGAAAAAAATTAATCCAGTGATCGTTGGAATGAATTACGAAAACATCCGGTTCGAGCGCTTTAACCCTATCCCCCAGTTCGTTGTACCGAGTGGTCAGCCAGTCGCGTGTTTTGTCCGTCAGTCTATCCCAAGCGCGAGCGATGTTGGGTGCGTGTGAAGCGGCGAAGCTGCCGACGACTTTAGCCATTTAAACGTTTCCTATCTTCGTCTGTTTGGAATTCAGCTAGTACCGAAATTGACTGATCGTCATCGTACCCCAGCATGAGAAGGAAAAACCTCATCAGGTATGGGTTTACGTGTGGAAGGAGTGTTCCGATATCGTTTTTAATCAACGCAGCTCGGATATCCGGAGACAGATCGTATTTCGCGATTACTTCCTCGCGACGATTGGTCCATTGTTCTTTACCATCCGGCCCTTGCAGTTCGAATATCAGCTTGTTCAGCCAATAATCTGTCATCTCATTCAGCCTCCGGTGATCAAATTCAGTGGGTCGATAAGTCCAATGTACACCTTCAGGTTTGCTGCTTAAATGCCTGTAGCAACAAAACAGTCTTTCACTAATGGAAAAAATGAACTCAGTCACATAGTTCTAGCGTCTGTCTATGCCTGTTTTCAGCTATAGTAAATCAATAGGATACCGCCTAAGAGCAAGGCGACCCAGAGCGCCATCGAACCAGTAGGCCACGTACGCGCGAGGATACCTTCCGGGCCGTGATGACGGAACATGTACCCGACAAACCGTCGTACGCCGTTCCGAAGATCAAGTAGAATCCTATTCCAGCCGTCGAAGATAAACTCAATGCTACGATGGTAAATTCCGGGTAACCATTTTCGGTAAGTAACGTCGAAATCAAGATTTATCGAACTTACTGGCGGTGGGAAGAGCTTGAAACGTATTAGAACGGCAAAAGCTAGTGCCGTGAATAATAAAAGTTGTAACTGATTTATAATGTGGTCGGTGGTGTAGGGATTATAGACGACTTCGTATGGCAGCAAGCTGTATAGCCATGGAGAATACACTCCAATACCTATGCATAACAGGCTTGTTAGCCCCATGCCGACAAGCATGTTTGGGGGCGCTTCGCGATAACGATTGCCAGAGTCAGAGCCAAAAAAGGCGAAATAGACTACCTTGACACCGGATACCAGAAAAACGCCGGCGGAGGCGAACATAAGGACAATCCATATAATCTCGTGGCTACCTTTTGCCACAGCAGAGATTGTTAGCGATTTACCAACATATCCAGCGAAGAGTGGTGTCGAAATAGACAACGCACCAATGATGCAGAAAAACGCCGTCAATGGCATCGATTTGTATAGTGCACCTAGATCCGAAGCTTTTACCGTACCGGCACGGTAAAGCACTGCGCCCATCGCCATAAACAAGAGTGATTTATAGAGGATATGGGCGAAGGCGTGAGCTGCAACGCCGTTAATGGCAAGTGCAGATCCTATCCCGATACCCACTACCATGAAGCCTAGCTGGTTGTTCAGCGAGTAGGATAGAACTCGTCGAAGGTCATTTTCTATAAGTGCGTAGAAAAGCGGGAATGCCGCCATTACGGCCCCAACATATATCAAAAGCTCCGTACCCGGAAATCCCCGCGCAAGAACATAGACCGCGCATTTGGTCGTGAACACTGATAAGAAGACAGCACCTGTGGCTGTGGCTTCTGGATAGGCGTCTGGTAACCAGTTGTGGAGGAATGGGAAGGCACATTTTATCCCAAAAGCGACGAGGATTAGCCATGTTGCAAGGTTGTCCAGCATCATTTTTTCAAACGCGATAGAGCCGGTTTGGTGCGCTAGAAGGATGGCGCCGGACAAAAGTAATACGCCGGAGCCTACTTGGATTATTAGGTATCGCATGCCGGCGCGATACGCCGCATCGGTTCTCCGCGCCCAAATCAGGAAGACGGACGTTACTGCCATTATTTCCCAGTATACGAAAAGAGTGATTAGGTCGCCGGCGAATACTGCCCCGATCCCAGCACCTGCATAGGCAAGCCCGGCCATCTGGTCCACGATATCTTCGTTGTGCCACGCAAATATCACGCTTAGAACTGCTGCGATGTGAAATATATAACCGAAGATCAAGCTTAGGTTGTCGATGCGGACGGGAGTAATTTCATATGAAAATAAAGTAAACGTGTGGGATATCCCCTGTTCGGCGCCTATCAGTGCCCATAGCCCTGCTAGAGGGAGAAAAGTTATATAGGCTTTACGCCATGCAGTCGGAAGCAATGGCAGCACCAATACACCCAATATTAGTAGGAGGCCTGGTGGGATTTCAAAAAGCATCAGCTTTCTTCCTCTGCTTCCCCTGTCACTTCATTGTAGAAGTCCTCGGGACGGGACAGTAAGATACTCAACTGCCGAGCGATAAGAAAAAGGCCGATGCTGGCGAGAAACCCGAACCAACCGTAAAATCCAAAACTATCCTCAAATCCGAGATAAGCGTGTTTGTGATAGAAAGGTTCGATCACCATCAGTACCGCACAAATTCCGACGATACCCCAATAAATCTTGTCCACGTTTTTTCGATCATCGAGCCAGCGAGAAGCCTCTCTGGATGGCGAGATTGCCGAGGAATATTCGGTGTTGTTCATCTTAAGCTCACGATTGGTGCCAGCATTGCGTAAAGCCGGTCTGCATACAGGAAGAGTGCGAAACAACCAATCGCTGTAACCCACAGCGGAATTACACACATCAATGGTGCTTCAGCGATACGGCTATGCCTTTTCATCTGATCTCCCCGCCTTGGGTCATGCTCAGGAGGATGGTTGTTCGCCACCTCCCCATCTTCTTCTTCTCGTGGCCCGAAGAACCCGCGGGCAAATACTGGTATCAGGTAACCAATATTCAGGAGAGATGAGATCATAAGGACGGCGATAAAAATAAGTTGTTCCGCATCAGCTGCCCCAAGCGCGATGTACCACTTACTCCAAGATCCACCGAGAGGAGGGAGACCAATTACACTAAGCGAGCCAATAAGAAACGCCACAAAGGTGTAGGGCATTTTCCATCCAAGACCCCGCATTTGGCTTATCTGAGTCTTATGGCTTGCGACCATTATAGCGCCCGCACAAAAGAAGAGGGTGATCTTGCCGAAGGCATGCATTGCTATGTGCATGGCACCGCCAACGAGGCTGAAGGATGTTGCCAATGCGCCAGCCAGAACGACATAGGAAAGCTGACTGACTGTCGAATACGCAAGGCGAGCTTTGAGATTATCTTTTGTAATAGCAACCAGAGATGCCAAAAGAACAGTACCGCCTGCTACGTACATAAGCCAGATACTTGCACCAGTCTCTGTCAGGAAGTCGGCGCCAAAAATGTAGATAATAACCTTCAACACGGTAAAAACACCGGCTTTTACAACGGCAACGGCGTGCAGCAGTGCGCTGACCGGTGTAGGCGCGACCATTGCCGCTGGCAGCCATCGGTGAATAGGCATTAGAGCCGCCTTACCTATGCCATACATATATAGAAACAGCATGACTATTACGAGACCGTCATCAATTTTGCCTTTAAGGATGCCGCCCTTTGTAAAGTCCAATGTGCCAGCAGCAAACCAGGTCCATAAGATGGCGATGAGTAAAAACCCGACGGAGGTTGTCAAAAGAATACCTAAATATGTCCGGCCCGCCCGTTTTGCCTCTTCGTCCTGGTTGTGGGTTACGAGCGGGTAGGTTGACAGAGTAAGGACTTCGTAGGCGATAAACAGAGTGAACATATTGCTGGAGAACGCTACTGCGATTGCACTGGAGATTGCGATGGCAAAACACATGTAGAAGCGTGTCTGGTTGGGTTCATTATGTCCCCGCATGTAACCGATGGCGTAAAACGAGGTGACAATCCATAGAAATGACGCGATCAACGCGAACATCATGCCCAGAGGTTCGACCACGAAGGCAAGTGGCAGTCCGGGGATGATTTCGGTAATCACTAACGTCGGATTTTCGCCAGCTAACACAGGCGGAAGAACTTGGAGAACGCATAAAAATGTCAGAATAGAGGTTATAATGGTAACTAATTCACGCTGATTGGGACGCTGTCCGGACATCCAGATCATGATGGTACCGATCAGCGGCAAAAGCACCGCGAGGGCGATAAAGTCCTGCGTATCCATTAACCAGCCCCCATAAGTGCCTGCGCCGCGCGTTCAGCGATACCGACGGAGACAGATGTTTCCATCCCAAAATAAAAGTTGGCAAATACTAATATCCATGCGGGTACTAAAAGGCTTGTCGGGGCCTCTGTCACATCTCTTAAGTCATCCGGTGTTTCGCGGAAGTAGGCCGATTCGATTACCCGCCATACATAAATCACTGCAATTAGCGAGCTGGCGACTATCAGGATGGCAACATACCACCAGCCGTTCTCAATCGCCGCCAGAATTAGGTACCACTTTGAGATAAATCCTGCTGTAAGAGGTATACCCACTAGGCTAAGACCACCGCCGACAAAAGCTGCCATTGTCCATGGCATTTGTTTGGCGATGCCAGCCATACGGTCGATATTACATGAGCCGATACGATAAAAAACGGCACCTAAAATTAGGAACAGCGCGCCTTTCATCAGGGCATGATTGAAAAGATGCAAGATACTGGCCGTCAATCCCGCCGTACTTACGAAAGAGAGTCCTAGGATCATGTATCCAATCTGCCCAACTGACGAGTAAGCGAGAACCCGTTTTACGTTGTTTTGAAAACAGGCAACGATCGATGGGAGGAACATTGCCAGAACTGCGAGTACGAGTAAGGGGAGGGCAGTAGGCAAAATTTCAAATGAAAATCTGACGCCGAACACGGAAAAGACAAAACGTAATAGAATGTATACAGATACCTTTGTCGCTGTCGCAGCGAGGAATGCTGATACTATATTTGGAGCGTAGGTGTATGCGTTTGGAAGCCATTGATGAAGTGGGAAGAGGGCAATTTTAAGTCCAGCGCCGATAACAAGGAATGCGAAGGCAGCAATTACAGTACGATTTGTGTAACCCGCTTCGGGAAGCCTTCTGGCGATATCTGCCATATTGAGAGTGCCGGTTGCCTGATAGAGGAGACCTACCGCTATTACAATGAATGTCGCGCCAATAGTCCCCATTACCAAATATTGATAGGCGGCTGTGAGCGCGCGACGGTCAGTACCCAGTGCGATAAGCACGTAAGATGATAATGATGAAATCTCGAGGAAAACAAATAGGTTGAACGCATCTCCCGTGACCGCAACACCCATCAGGCCACATAGGCAGAGCAAATATGCGCAAAAAAACATATGAGCACGCTCCTCGATATATTCAAGGAGCAACGAGTTTCGTGCATAAGGTGTTACTACCGAACCGATGCCAGATACGATGAGCAAAACATAGACGTTAAGTTCGTCCAGCCGGATTTCGATCCCATACGGTGGTTGCCAGCCGCCCATCTCATACGAAATCGGGCCGGTCTCCAATACCTGAAAGGTCAGTACTATCGAGCATGCGAACGAGGCCCAGGTTGCCAGTAGCGCCACGCAGAATGACCAGTCTTTTCGATACAGCAAAACGCACAAGGGTGCGCAGATCAGCGGAATGACGATAACAAGAGCAGGGAGGTGCGTAGACAACATCACATACTCTCGTCTTGAGAGTGAATGTCGTCTTCCTCAATTGTCCCGTATTCATTACGGATACGTACTACGAGCGCAAGACCAAGTGCCGTCGTAGCTACTCCGACAACGATGGCAGTTAGAATAAGTACGTGTGGCAGCGGGTTTGAATATACATCAATACCCTTTGCGAGGATAGGAGCAGTTCCGCCGCCGACCTTGGCGAATGAGATGTAAAGGATGAATACTGAAGACTGAAATACGTTAAGACCGACTAACTTTTTAATAAGGTTGCCACGAGCGATAACGATATAGAGCCCTGCCATAGCAAGGAAAATAGCGATCCAATAATTATAGTGTCCGGAGATTAGGTCCCAGTTGATCATACGCTTTACTCTAGTCTTCGCGCCATGTTGCGAAGGTGAAGAAAACGCTCATCATTACCGATGCAACAGTAACGCCTACACCTAACTCGACGAGAAAAATACCTAAATGTTGACCTTCTTTCTGGGTGTCCGCGAGAGTTGAATAATTTAGGTAATTTTCTCCTAGTGCTAGATTAGCAACCCCTACTAAGGCGTATAAAAGCACCCCTCCTGCTATGCCGGCGCGAAGAATGCCTACAGGCAGGATCCGGCGTGCGGACTGTACACCAAATACCATTGAATACAGTACGAAACCTGCGGCGAATATCACACCTGCCTGAAATCCCCCGCCTGGCCCGAAATCACCATGAAATTGTACATAAAGCCCGAACAGTAAAATGAACGGCAGCAACAGCTTCGTAATAACGCGCAGGATAAGGTATTCTTTCATGCCTTGTCATCCTTATGGGGAAGTAATCTGCCCAGTCCACGGCGCCAGCTGCCAAGTAGCAAAATAACGCCGATACCCGCAGTGAAAATCACTACTACCTCGCCGAGGGTATCGTAGCCGCGGTAACTAGCGAGGACGGCAGTTACAACATTGGGAATGCCGGTATGTTTTTTAGTATTCTCAAGATAATAAGGAGCAACATCTTGCATGGCGGGAGACTGCGGATCTCCATAGACGGCAGCATCCAGTGTGCCGAAAATAAGCACTGCGCCTGTGATACAGACAACTATCAGAGGTAACAGTGGTGTATGGACAGGCTTCTTTTCGGTGCGAGTTGTTAAGGCGAGGGTACTGATAAACAAAATTGTCGAAATCCCGGCACCAACCGCTGCCTCTGTGAAGGCAACGTCGACAGCATCCATTACGACAAATACTGACGCTGCAAGAAGGCTATAGATACCACTTAACATTACGACGGCGAGCAGATTACGTAGGATAACAATCCCGAAAACCGTGATGGCCATTAGGGCGAGTATCACAATGTCGATCCATGTATCCATCACCAGTCGACCTCAATCTTTCCCGTCTGTAGTGTTAGGCTGGTCGACGGGCATATCACCATCCAGTTTCGGTTTCAGCCCGCTTGTCCAAGCGGTATGATTTAGGGCGTGAGACGACGCCGGGCTGGTTAAAAGGAGAAAAACAAGAATGAAGATGAGTTTGACGGTGATTAAGCTTAGTCCGGACTGAAACATAAGGCCGACCAAGATCAGCAAGGCACCCATGGTATCAGTTATTCCCGCTGCGTGGCTTCGGGTGTAGACATCTGGCATGCGAAGCGCGCCGATGGCGCCGACCACAACAAAAAATGATCCGCCGACTAGGCAGATACAAGTCAAGATATCCGAAATGTTTTCCATCATGGTTTTTGTGGGCCCGATGCGCCATCGGTATCCTGCGATTCAGCTGGCCCAATGGAGAGACTTCCGTATTTGAAATATTTAAGAAGTGCTATGACACCAATGAAGTTAATCAGTGCATATACTAATGCGATATCAAGAAAGTCTGGGCGACCCATCAGAAATCCAAGCACGGCTATTATCAGGACTGTTTTGGTGCCAAACATATTTACCGCTAGAATACGATCGTAGAGCGTTGGGCCGACGAAAGCCCGTATCAGGGCTAAACCCATCGAGACGATTATGGCGATAGTAGCCGCTGTGAACATGATCATGCGTCCTCCATTTCGGTAACACGCCGGTCCATTTCACCGTCGGCGACCGCTTCAGCTCCCTCTCGTGAGATCGCATGGACTAGGATATGCCCATCTTGGTCTAAATCTATCGAAATTGTTCCTGGTGTGAGAGTGATCGAATTTGCAAAAGTAACTAACCCCAAATCAGTTTTCTGGGTGGCTTTAATTTGAACCATCGTTGGCGAGATCGGGGTCAATCCAAGGACCATTTTAGTTACGTCAAAGTTTGCCTTGACGATTTCGGTCATTAACCATGGCCAGTAAAGAAGGGCGCGGAAAGTGATGTGGAGAGGCACCGCTTCATGGTCAACGACATCCATGCGCATGGCTATGAAGACAACTATTGCGCATGAAACGATACCGAGCACAAGTATAAGCGATAGAAACACGCCCGACATTAAAAGCCAGCTCGCAAACAGAATTAGTCCCAGTGAAACCGCGTGCACCAACGCGAAGCCTCGTTCATGTTATTATCTTTTAGGATCCTTCCCGCGTGCAACTTTCCCTGTCGCCCGAACCGGAGAATCGTATGTCTCGAAACTATAAGGCTCCGGGGCGCATTTCAATAGTTACTAGTAATCCAAAATGGGAGATAGCTTTTGGTGAATAAAAATTTCAGGATAGCTATTGCCACTACTCACATTTTTTTGGCTAATATTCCCTTTATAATCTGTGCAGAGACTCATTACGATCTTAAAGTTTGAATATATTTTGATTTTAGGACAAAATTTCAGACGGCAGAATAATAATAAACATCCACGAATGCCGGGTGGTATAAGCGATACTAATAAAGTTTCGATAGGGGAGGTTTGGGTGTTGAGCGACGACGTAACGGATGCGCAGTCCGTCGAATCGAAGCGAATACGTGGCACCGTAAAATGGTTCAACGTTGTTAGAGGATACGGTTTTGTGTCTCCGGAAGACGGTTCGTCGGATGTTTTTTTGCACATGACGGTGCTTAGGCAGGCGGGTTATGAAAATCTCCCGCCGGGTTCAACTATTGAGTGTCTCGCAGTCAAGGGCGAGAAAGGCATGCAGTGTGAGATTGTCGAGTTAGTGGATACGTCAACGGCCCTAGAGGAAAACCTAGAGGATATGCCCGCGGATCTTGGCGAAATCCTAACGTCCGAACTCGACGATAACGTTGAGTTCGTCTCTGCAACTGTTAAATGGTTCAATCCGCATAAAGGATACGGGTTTGTGTGCCCCGATGACACTGACACCGATGTTTTTATTCACATGGTGATCCTGCGCCAGGCCGGACTGAATAGTTTAATTACTGGGCAGGCTGTCGAAGTTCATCTTGCCGATGGTCCAAAGGGTCTTCAGGCCACGGCCATTCGGGCAACTCATCCGATTTAGGTACGCTTATACTCTTCTTATTATGTCAAGAAATCGCATTTATGGTTTGAACGTGGTCTTTTATCGCAGTTCGATGGCGTATTCTGACAAGGACAGTGTATTTTTGATCAGACCTTGTTTTTTCAGGAAGGCGGCGAATTTTCTATAACGGTTACTATCAAGCGCACCCGGTCTGAGGGCAAAACGGGGAAGGGTATCTCGCCAAGCCCGTTTATTAAGTTCATCGTTCAGTTCCTTTCGCCCTTTAATAAACAGTTCCCAGCTTTCTCTCGGATGGTTCACGAGATATTGAACGCCGCGCTCAATCGCATCAACGAATCTTTTAATGCGTTTATTTGTGGCACCCTGTTTATTGGCGATCACGATGAGTTCGTCGTAGGCGGGCACCCCCTCCTCTTCAACATAGAATGCCCGCCCAGGTTTTTTCAGGATATCTAGCTGATTCAGTTCGAAATTTCGAAAGGCGCCGATAACGGCGTCGACCTTTCTGGAAATCAAAGCGGGCGAAAGAGAAAAATTTACATTCACTAACTTTATATCTCTTAGTTTCAGCCCGTTTTTTTCTAGCATTGCCCGCAATATTGCCTCTTCAAAACCACCGACCGAAAATCCAACGGTCTTTCCCTCAAGGTGCTTGATCGATTCTATTGCGCTGTCTTTAAGAACAACCAGAGAATTGAGCGGGGTTGCTACCAGCGTGGCGACACGAACCAGAGGTAACCCCCGGTCCGCCAGCAAATGTAGCTGGGGCTGGTATGAGATTGCCAAATCCGCTTTGCCAGCAGCCACCAATTTAGGCGGATCATTGGGGTCAGCTGGTGCCTTGAAATCTACATCTAGCCCCGCGTCTCGGAAATAGTCTCTCTCAAGAGCGACATAAAGAGGCGCATGGTCTGGATTGATGAACCAGTCCAGAAGAACTGTCATCTTATCTGAAGCGCGGGATGACCCTGACGTTAGGACTGCAATCGCAATCGCCACCGTTAAAATAAATAATTTCATCTTTCATCCCTTTCAATGGTGATTTCGATTTGCCAAGGGGCGAGTCGCCGGGCGATATTATCAATAGCAAAATAAAATATGCAGCCCATTGCGGCCAGTGTGAAAAGGGCTGCAAACATTAGGTCAATCTGTACTCTGGCATTAGCGTGTAGCATCAAATATCCAAGGCCGGCACTGGAACCCACCCATTCCCCTACTACCGCCCCGATCGGGGCAACCGCGGCAGCGACACGAAGACCGGACCCAAGTGAAGGCATTGCAGCTGGAATACGAATATGGCGAAGTTGTGACCATCGAGATGCATTCATCACGTGGGCAATATCAACCCATCCTGGATTGGTGCGACCCAATCCGTCAAAAAACGCGGCCGTAACCGGAAAGTAAATTATAAGAACCGCCATGGCGATTTTCGACTCTATGCCGTAGCCCAGCCATAGGGTGAGGATGGGTGCGAGAGCGAATACCGGTACTGTTTGACTCACCACTAGAACTGGCATCATCCAGCGGCGCGCAGGGCGAAAATATGCCATAAAAAGCGCACTTGCCATGCCTATAGTGGCACCAATCGCGAAACCAGCAACGATCTCGATAAGGGTAACACCGGCATTAACCGCTAGGGTATCGAAACGACCTTCGAACGCGGCCGCCACATTGGTCGGGCCCGGAAGGATATAGGCTGGGACGTCTGTCAGAAAAACAATGAACTGCCAAATGATTAATAGACCGACGAATACTATTAGCGGTCGTAAAAAAACTGCCTTCGTCATGCTAATGGCTCCTGCGCGGCGCCGGCCAGTTCAGTCAATAACTCCGCCTGCAACATTACAAGACGCGGATCCGATACTTGTCTCGGTGTCGAGCCATCTGGGACGATCGCGTCGCCGATACGCGCCGGGCGACCAGTCATGACATGTATCCGGTGGCCTAATCTCAGTGCTTCGAGTGGATCGTGTGTAACAAGTAAAACCGTCCGTTGAGATAACAGGTCAGCTGCAATATCCTGAAGTTGCAACCTCGTGATTGCATCTAACGAGGAAAATGGTTCGTCCATTAGAACGAGAGGCTGGTTTTCCATCAGCGTGCGTACGAGGGCAGCCCGTTGCCGCATACCACCTGAACAGGCAGCCGGTAACATATTGGCAGCACCAGCTAACCCTACTTTTTCAAGCAGTTCTTCGACTACGGTTCTCTGTGCGGTCGTATTCTGCCCTCGTAAACGGGACCCTAACGTCGCATTTTCTCTTAAGGTCAGCCACGGGAGTAAGAGATCCTGTTGTGCCATGTAACTAATGCGACCTTCCAGTGGTCTTTTGTCGCCACTTTCGATAACGCCTTGGGCGGGAGTTTCCAGCCCGGCGATAAGCCTGAGTAGCGTTGTCTTTCCAACCCCGCTGGGCCCCAACAATACTGTCCATCTGCTGGGCGAAATATCGATAGCAAGCTGATCGAACAATATTTTTTCGCCATAAACGAGGGAAGCATCCATAATGTGGACGGATGGGGCTGATTGCATTTTCGAGTCGGTGGGTAAATAGGTCATCATAAAGTAGCACTGATCCCTTCGCCGGCATTACCCGGATCAGGTTCCAGGGGTCGTCCTCTTTCGAGACCTCTCAGCCGGCCAATCCGGCTCCCCCCAGTGTTGGTTTCGAAAGTATGTAGTGTGTCCTGTAATTTGGCAAGTGGGACACTCAGAGTTGTCTAGGCTGGCCCATTACGTATTATCTGTTACGGTATCCGGAAGAACAAAGTCGGTAATCACCCCGGCTTATCGCGGTAGTGCTTCTATTGATTTTTTCTTATAGGACTTCTTCCGCCTTTTAGTTTTAAACATAATTATGACTTCAAAATTTTGTCTTTGGCGCTTAAAAAATTTCCAGTATGGAGTCGAATAGGCTTGCCGAGTATATAGAAAAAATGGCCAGTCTAGCTTTTCGTTTTCTATTGGTTTTCTTCGCAGGGGGTGTTGTGCTTACCTCTTCTTGGGGAGCACTATCGCAGCCACCAAGTGGTGTTGTTATATTCAGTAAAGAGACGGTTTCCATTATATCTGGGGCGAAAACACATGAATTTCAGGTCGAACTGGCTCTGACTCCTCAACAACACATGCAGGGGCTTATGTTCCGACAGAGATTGGGCGTGGATGCCGGTATGCTTTTTGTGTATCGGCGGGAAGCGCCGATCGCGATGTGGATGAAAAACACCTATTTGCCTCTTGATATGCTTTTCATTTCGCGGGGCGGGATTATCTCGAAAATCGCCGAGCGAACAGTGCCACTATCAGAGATGACAATCTCATCTGGAGTAGCAGTGATTGCGGTTTTGGAATTAAATTCTGGCACAGTGTCGCGGCTCGGAATCACGTTAGGCGATAAGGTGATTGCAAGTTCGTTAGGAATTGTCCGATGAGGTGCTACCGCTAGCTGGCGACTAAAACCCGACTATCTCTGTTTTTTTTCTGGTATCCAGGAGGGCTTTTGTTTTTTCAGGAAACTGGAAATGCCCTCCTGCGCCTCATCTGAAAGACGGGCTTTTGCGTTATAAATCAGACCAGTGTTTAACGCTTCGTCGGTAACCGAGTGACCTAATTCCTTGATAAGTTTGCCGGTCCGCGCGATTGCCTCCGGCGAGGCACCAAGGGCCAGCTCAATATGAGCGGATATTTTCTTTTCTAAATCGTCGATATCTTTAGCGATTTCGTGAATAAGTCCAGCTGTCCTTGCAGTTTCACAATCAAACAGAACCGCGGTTTTTGATAGATAGCGCATCCAGCTTGGACCAACGCGAGGTAATATAAACGCCGCGATAATTCCGGGCGTAAGGCCAATTTTTACTTCAGATATACAAAACTTGGTTTTTGCTTCCGCGATCACAACGTCTGATGTTGCGATAAGGCCGAGGCCGCCTGCGAACACGGCACCCTCCAAGGCGGCGATTACAAGTTTTGGGCTTTCGTTTATCGAACGGTACATATTTAACAAATGACCGGAGTCTTCTTTTACTTCCTCTTCGGTCTGTCCAAGTACATCTTTCATCCAGTTGAGATCTCCGCCAGCACAAAATACCCCGTGGCTTCCTCGCAAAATTATTGCGCGGACACCATCGTCTTTGTTAAGTGTTGAAAATGCTGATGTAATCTCGCCAATCATCGTCGGATTCATGGCATTGCGGACCTCGGGGCGATCAAGCGAAATACGCGCAACTGCATTCACTATGCTGAGTGATATAGTTTGATATTCAGTCACATTTGGTCCTTGGAGCGTGCTCTTTGAACAGCGGTATAAATTCGACGAGGAGACATCGGTGTTTCGTCGATATCTGCATCGATACCGCCCGATAATAAAGCGTCTCGCACAGCGTTTGCTATCGCGGCGGGCGGCGCGATAGCGCCACCTTCGCCCATGCCCTTCATGCCGTACTCAGTGCCTTCGGCTGGTGTCAGCATATGGATGACACGAAACGAAGGAAACGAAGTAGGGCCTGGCCAATGGTAGTCTGCGAAGGTGCTTGCCAGCGGCTGACCATAATCATCGTAAGGTATTTCTTCGAAAAGAGCGGTTCCGATCCCCTGCGCGACACCACCGTATATCTGACCATCCACAATCATTGGATTAACAACTGTGCCGCAATCTTCGGCGATAGCGTAGTTTTCTATCTCGACCTCCCCTGTATCTAAGTCTACCAATACAACTGCTGCGTGTGTCGAGTACGAGAACACACCTGAAGTTATCTCCGGTTCGTAGACAACGGTCTCTTCAAGAGTTGGTTTGACCCCATCTGGTAATAGATCCTGTCGGACATGCGCTGTCCGCGCGATTTCGGCAATGGAAACTGAGCCAACACCACCGAAAACAGCTCCCTCACGTAGCTGTGTATCTTCCGGGTCACACTGGAGTAGATGAGCACCGATTTCTTTGAGTCGCATGGACAATGTCCGACAGGCATTTGCTGAAGCTCCGCCTGCCATAACCATTGACCGCGACGCAAACGTACCGTTGCCGTATGGGCCTATCGCGGTATCACCATATCGAACTACCACATCATCCAATTGGATCCCAAGTTCTTGGCAGGCAACTTGGGCGAGTGTAGTCTCCATTCCTTGGCCGTGGCTGTGAATACCCACTAAAAGTTCCAGTGTCCCATCGGCGTGCATGCGCGCCGTCGCGGTCTCGAATGCGGGTATCACTGGGGTGCCGCGAATTTTCCATTCCTGTGTCCCGTGCGCCGTCTGCTCGGAATAACTAGCGAATCCGATACCAATCAGACGACCATTTTCGGCACCGTTGGATTGTCTTCTGCGGACCTCCTCCCGACCGGCCGCAATAGCGGCATTTTCAACACTTTTTGGGTAGTCGCCATTGTCAAACCTCATACCGCCGGCACCTGTAAAAGGCATCTCATGTGCGGCAACCATATTTTCACGGCGCACATCATAAGGGTCTCGTCCCACTGCCCGCGCGACTTCGTCCAATGTCCGCTCAATAGCGAAACACGCTCCTGGCCTAGCAACGCCACGATAGGGGCCGAGGGGTGGTTTGTTCGTCGCAACTGTCCAGGTTTTTACATTCAGTACCGGAATACGGTATGGGCCTGGAAGATTACGAGCCGCCATCCCAGTCTCCATGAACGGACCGGATGGCCAGATTGAGTAGGATCCAGCATCGACGATTAAATCAGCCTCTATACCTAAGATCGTGCCGCGGCTGTCTGCATGAGCGGTAATTCGGTAATAGTGTTCGCGTGCCTGGTTGTTGGCAGTGATATTCTCGCGCCGATCCTCTAGCCAACGGACAGGGCGACCGGTTTTAAGACATGCGGCACATACCATTACCTCCTCCGGCATCAACCTATTTTTGGACCCAAAACCGCCGCCTACGTCGGGAGATATGACCCGTAGTTGGCGTTCCCTAAGCCCAAGGCATTCCGCAATACCGACCCGCATTAAATGCGGCCCTTGTGACGATATATTGAGGGTCAACTCATCACGCCGGCGATCCCAGACGGCAAGGACAGCACGGCTTTCTAAAGGTATCGCAGCATGACGATTGAGCCGGAATTCATTTGTTACCGATACTTTGGCGGACAAACGGGTAGCCTCAATGTCGCCGTTTTGTATGTCACGCTGAATAAATACATTGTCGTCCCAACCATCATGTAAAAGGTTATCGGTTTTTGTCGAAGCCTCGCGGGTATCAATTATGGCTGTTAGTTCCTCGATTTCTGGGACACATTGCTGGGCGATATCCTCGGCCTCTGCGGCTGTCGGGGCGAGGCAGATCCCTATTGGCTGGCCGACGTAACGAACCTTGTCAGTAGCGAAGATCGGAAAGTCGGAGGCCTTAAAGCCGGGGACTCGCGGCACCGCTCGGATAGGCCTGATATCGGGAAAGTCATCGGCTGTATAAACCTCACAGTCAATCGGTAGATTACCTTTATCAACTCCTTTAAGCATACCATGGGCCACGGGGCTACGAATGATAGCTGCCTCGAACCCGTTCTCAAACGGTATATCGGCAACAAAACGCCCGTGACCGGCAAGGTGGCGGGTGTCTTCCTTGCGGAGAGGACTACTACCAACACCATGTTCGCTATTTTTCTTGAAAACGCTCATTCAACGGCGGCGGCTTTTTCGAGGCTAGTGAATAGAGCGGCGTTGAGGCAATAGGCGCGTGAACGGTCTGGGTCTTCCGCCGTTGCCCGTACTTCGCGGAGTTGTTGTTCACGAATGGTCGGGTCTTTTGCTTCCATGAGCTTTTTATTGGCGATAGACATTGCTTGGACGCCATCCATCTGCGCTTTATGTCGTTGACGAGAGTAGAGGTCAAGGTAGCCCTCATTATCGCCATCGATTACACGGCTTAATTTTTCTGCCAAAGAAACAGCGTCGTGGATACCACCGTTCATACCTAGGCCGCCAATCGGATTATTGACATGCGCCGCGTCACCGGCGACCAGCACCCGCCCTTTTCGGAAAGTTTCGACTACGCGCTGATGCACATGGTAGAGGCCAGCGTAAATTATGTTGTAATCACCGTTTTTGGGGAAAAATTTCTGAAGGCGATTCTGAATTCCCTTCTGGCTGAGACATTCTTCATCAGTCTCACCGACCCCTGTGGGGAATACAGTACGCCAAATTCCGGGGGGTCCGTATCCATTGACCTTAAAAAGGTTACACCACTCATCAGGATCCGAGAAAAAATTCCGAATGCACAAGGCCTGGCCCGCAGCCTCAAAATCAAAATCGGTACCGATTTTTACAAATCGCTCCGGATAGGTAAAACCCTTGAATTCTATACACGCTGCTTCGCGGACAGCCGAGCTAAAACCATCGCAACCGACCAGCCAAGGGGTTGTAATCTTTTCTGTTTCATTGTCTTGGTTTAAAATTGACACGACGACATTATTTGCCTGCTGTTCCAAGCCTACAACTTTGCTAGAAAAACGGTATTTGACATCGGGCGTCTCGCCGATATCGTTCATTATAGTTTTCACCAGCTTAAACTGTTCGTATTGCACGACGTGCGGAAACTCTGTCAAATCCGCGATTTGTGAAAAATCGAACTCGGCCACGAGTTCGCCGGAAACGCGGTCGCGGTAATGAAATGTCGGAGAAATTAGACCCTTTTGGTGGATCTCATTGCTGACACCAAGCTCAGACAGCATTTCCAGCGAAGATGGCTGAATAGCCGCGGCTCGCTGATCGTCGATCGGGCCTTCATTACGCTCGATCAAAGTGACCGGGATGCCGCGCCGATGGAATGCTAAGGTAAGTACCATTCCGACGGGACCGCAGCCGACGATAACAACCCTATCACCCTGGCCTAGTGCCATATATTATTTATCCTTTTCTCTGGCTACTGTAGTCATGACAATGGGCCGGTCAAGCGACCGAGCTTAACTCTTCCGCTCCAGCTGTAGCGCCGCCATGAACGTTACGAACGGATGGATTCCTAACCTTTTAAATGCCTCATGGTCCATAGCGATAAGTGCTGCCGCTTCATCTGCCGGCAACCCTCGTTGCCGTGCAAAGGAAACGCGATCCGTTTTGAAGTTCTCGCGTTCATCCTCGTTGTAAGCAATCTGGTGAAGGGCGTCGGTGAGATCCACACGCTCTGGTGCTATCGTCGGATAATGTCGGGGCGAAGTATCGCTGGTAAAATCTGACCACCATGCAAACGTTGCGTAATTGTGATGCCAGCTCGGATCGAACGAAACGGCATCCGGCGACCGTTCGCCAAGCATTCCAGCGGCGACTGACCAGCAGCGCAGTTCGATGTTGCCGGTTTCGTCAAGCATCTTTTCATCCAAGGAAAGGAGCCACCGAAGGTTTCCTGAACTTAGTTCGCGGATAAGCTTCAGATCAAAATCTGTAGCTGGTTTGGCATACCGGCTAGTGCCCGGAAAATGAGACAAACCACCACTGGCAATGACGATAGCCCGAATACCTAGTGCTTTTAACCCTCGGTCTATGGCCTGACCGAAATGGTAACACCGTTCCATACTGGGCTGGGGAGGTACGTAGGCATTTACATATATAGGTATTATCGGGAGATCGATTTCTAGAAAGGTCAGGGGAATTCCGAAGGCATAATCGAGCGCTGCTGTACTGGTGAACGCTGGATCGAATTTCTCTTCTTGAAGACAACGGAGCAAGGCGGTCGAGGTTGCGCTAGAGACTTCATAGGCAAAGTCACTACCAGCGAAATGTCCCTTGGCTATTTCGCCACGGTGGAATACGAAGGAAGAAACACATTTTAGTAGGAACTGGTTAGCATGATCGTTGGCGATCACAATCGCGAGATCTGGTTTTAACTCTTTCAAACGCCTGCCGTTTTCGGTGGCGAGAGACCGGATGCGTTTTACAGTTTCTAAATCTTCTGTTTGCGGCAGCGTGAGGAATTGGGGCGCATGAGCCATGCACACACCACCAATTGTACCTAACTCTATAACCATTACAGAATTTCTCTCTTTTTATACTTTCTTCCGAATGTGTCGTCGCGGATCATCGTTATAGGCAGTTTCCAAAATTTGCCACCCGTAGGTGAGAAAAGGTAACGCATTGTCTGCAAGCTCGATCACAAGATCGACTAATTTCCGGCTTTGCGCCTCCTTATCGGTGACTTGGAATCCTATAAGAAAGTGCTTCCATTTCATATAGTCTGATACGGGGTTATTAGCGTATTCCCGAAAGCCGCGCGGCATAGTCTTTAGGGTGCCTCTGTGACGCAAGAAGTACTTGGTGTCCGGGTTTACAAAGGGTTTTATCAGAGTCAAGAACCCTTGCGGATCTGAAGCCATTCGTGTCCGCCAAGCACGGAGAAAGTCTTTGTCTGGTGAATAAAACCCCGCAGACAAGAAACTCATTCTCGGCTCAATATGTATATAAATAATTCCCTGGTCACCTTTGTTGCCGGATCGCGTCAGTATGGCGCCACAGTGTGTTTTGTATGGTTTCTTATCTTTCGAAAACCGAACGTCTCGATATATCCGGAACATCCCCTGTATAGGATTCCCTCGAAGCGGGAAGTTGTCCGGACGGCGGTCAGAAGTAAACTCGCCCAAAAGGCATTCCATCGAGAATTTAACTTCCGTCTCATATTTATTTTTATGGGCTTTGAACCATTTGCGGTCGTTATTTTTTTTTAAGTCATGTAGAAATTTGAACGCTTCCGGCGAGAAACCTGAAAAATCTGGACGTATATCTTCTGGAAATTTCAGTTTCTGTCTCATCGCATTAGCCTAATGGATCGGACTTAAGATCAAAACAGTAAGTGCAAAGTTGCGCCATTTACCTAGTCGATTTATTGGTTAACAAATTACAAAATGCTTCAGGGGAATTTATGGTCGATCAATTTCAAAAGGCATTTCCAGTATCATGGGATCAAATTCACCGTGATGCCAAGGCTCTGGCTTGGCGATTGGCAGAGGGAAGCCCTTGGCGCTCAGTGATTGCCGTTACGAGGGGGGGATTGGTACCTGCGGCAATAGTTGCGCGAGAACTAGAAGTTCGTCTAATCGATACAATTTGTGTCTCATCATATGATCACCAAGAACAGGGTGATCTGGAGGTGCTGAAGCCTGTCTCGGATGAAAATGACGGGGAGGGAATGCTGATCGTTGATGATTTAGTAGATACAGGAAAAACGGCTAGAATCGTCAGGGAGATGCTGCCCAACGCACATTTTGCCACTGTATATGCCAAACCGGAAGGACGCCCACTGGTCGATAGTTTCATAACGGAAGTTAGCCAGGACACCTGGATATTTTTTCCCTGGGATACTGAACTCCGTTTCGTGGAGCCCATCGCAAATATGCCGACAAAGGAGAGATGATTAAGGCAACTGGTAATTCAGCTTTCGCTTTTACCTATTGCCGTTGGGAATTTTTGCAATAAGCCGCCCGTGATAGAATGATTGGTTCAAACTCCGGGAGCGGTCGCGGTGACGCCGCCATCCACTACCAAATGGGTTCCGGTTATATGGCTTGCTTCGTCAGACGCCAAAAACAGTGATGCATAGGCTACATCAAAACCGGTCCCCATTCTACCAGATGGAATTATTGCGTCGCGGGCAGCCCGATATTCGTCGGCAGTGTCAAAACCCTTGTGTTCGTATGCTGGCCGGCCGGCGACGATTCTCTGGATAAACGGCGTATCAATATAACCGGGCAGCACACAGTTGGCGCGGATATTTGCACCAGCATACTGAAGGGCAATATTTTGAGTAAATTGGATCATCGCGCCCTTAGTCATAGAATAGACGGCGGTAGGTACGTTGAGGTGCCTGATACCAGCAATAGAAGAGATGTTAACGATTGCACCGCCGCCATTTTTCTCCATCACGGGCACCGTTGCGCGGCAAGTTAACATGGTAGTGGTCATGTTTCGGGCGAAGGTTTCGTTCCAGTCGTTAATGGTGATTGTGTCGAGTCGTCGACCGGTTCCTTGTCCACCTATGTTATTGTGAAGTATGTCCACCGTTCCCCAATTATCCACACAAAAATCGACTAATGTTGCAACCTGTTCCTCTTCAGACACATCTGCTTCCCACGCCAGAGCCTCGCCACCAATTTCCTTGATACGGTCCACTGTCTCTTCCGCAGCCGAAAGTCGATTATCCACACATAGTACCTTGGCCCCCTCTTTGGCATAAACAAAAGCGGCGGCTTTACCATTTCCCCAGCCATTACCAACGGCCCCAGCGCCGGCGACAATAGCGACTTTGCCGGAAACCCGGCTTTTAGAAATGGTATTTTCGTTCGGAATGATTTTCATTACGCGCTCCAACGCCGCAAGTCCTACTGAAGGATTAATTAGCTAAGAACCTCCTGACGAGAATGAAGTAAGTATATCAAGTCGTGAAACACTTATGTTCTTAAGTAAAAAAAGTTATAAAATAGATAGTCCTTCTACGACTGCTAAGGAACCCGATCAAATTATACCCCTTGGTCGTTGAGACGCCGCATCACATTCGGTGAATGGAGATTGAATAACTGGTAGTATCAGAGTCTTTGTGTCGAGTTCACAAACCAGTTATTATCTATCTGAGACTGCGATTTATACTCTTTTTACTACAAAGCCGGACGCACCCCGACCTTTACTCCGCTTGATGATATAGCCCTTATTACCGAGTTTGAAACTCTTATCGTTACGAAAGACCTCAAGTGCATTAGAGATTTTTTCTGCAACAGGATCTGTAGACTCTAAATTCAGGTTATGCTGGGAAAGCCATTTTTCAAATGCTTCATCAGCAATCTTTTCACCGAGGCTTTTGCGTAAAGCATTAAGTTTGCGAATCTGACCACGGGTTAGATCCTCTTCATTAATCTTCATAAATTACCTTCAGTACCAATTGTTGAAAAACAATTTGTAAATCTAAACGTCCTTATATAAATTTGCAATTATCAATATATTTGTTAATTTTAAATATGTAATAATGAATTTTACAATTTACCTACGGAAAGACTGTTTCGTATATAAGTAATCAGTCCGCGAGAAAAATACAGAATCCAACATATAAATATAATTATTTTTGATATTTGTATTTATATTTATTTAAGGAATTTATCTTAAATAAGTAAAAATATATTTTAGATATAAAAACCTATAACAGAAAAATCAAAGGTAATTCTAATCAAATAGATTGACCAAAGGGTCGTCATTATTTGGACTAAATCGCCGTAAAAATTCGGGATGTATTTTTGTTCGGCAGTCTAGGCAAGGCTTAATATGAATTCATTTTGATGTTGCGGAATAAACACCATCCCAATCTGACTCCAATCCATTTTCCTTGTATTCATTAATCCGATCCCTAAAGAGCGAAGACAAAACCGAAAAATCGTAGCTATCAATATTTTCTATCAACGCCAAAGAATTCATCGCGTTATCCCAGTCTTGATCTCGGTACTGATTTATAAAATTATTTTGAAGTATGGCGGCGGTTGAAAACCAACTCTCTCCTTTTACAGTTTCATCGCCTACTAGTGCATAAATTCGAACTGGTTCTTTTTTACCGATTACTCTAATGAGGTCGAGCTCAAGCCATGCGAAATCGGGAAGAGTATTGACGGTCTCTTGGCCGACAACTATCGGCACACCATACGTTTTGGATTGGCCCTCCAGACGTGACGCAACATTAGCTGTGTCTCCAAGTACCGAGTAGTCAAACCTTTGATCGGAACCCATGTTCCCTACGCAACAGAAACCTGTGTTTATGCCTATGCCGATAGATATCGGAAGTCGTTTTCTACCATCTTGCGTGGTCAAGGTTTCTAAATTCTGATTAAATTCTTCTAAACCACGCATCATCGAAAGTGCGGCTCTCGACGCTTCCTCTCGATGTTTGGGATTGTCGAGAGGCGCATTCCAAAATGCCATTATCGCATCGCCCATATACTTATCGATAGTACCCTGATGCTTAAGAATGATGTCTGTCATTGGAGTAAGGTATTCATTTATGAAAGACGTTAATTCTGATGCGTTCATACTTTCTGAAATTTGTGTAAAACCCCGGATATCCGAGAACATGATCGTCATTTCTTTTGTTTCACCACCAAGTTGCAGGAGGTCCGGTTCATCCGCGAGTTTTTCTACAAGATCTGGCGAGAGGTACCTGCTGAATGCACCTCTGACGTATTTCTTTTCTGATTCTGTTCTTATAAACGCAACAAATGATCCGGTGAGATACAATAAAATTATAACGAGCGCGGGATATATCGGATCGACCAGAAGGGACCAATTCGCATAAGCCGCCCAAGAGCCAACCAAAGCGACTGATAGCCCTCCAACGGCAATCAATGCACACCACAGAGCACCCCACCGCGGTATCAATATCGAGAGAATTGTCCCTAGGAAAATTATCCAGAAAAGCTCAGCGCCCGGTATCCAGCTAGGCCGTTGTAAGTGACTACCAAGCATCATTTGTTCAAGGGCCATCGCGTGTACCTCGACCCCCGCAATGGCGGGTGAGAGAGGAGTAGCTCTAATATCTTTTAATCCGGCGGCGCTGGTGCCAACGAGAATGATGTGGCCCCTAACCTTTGAAACGGGAAATTGGGATTTAATGACGTCAACGGCCGAGAGATATCGGGCGGGAACATGGCCGGTGTCATGAAGCCAAATCTGCCCGCTGCCTGTGGTCGGCACGGTTACTCGCCCAACTCTAATCTTTTGTAGGCCCGTATTTTCGCCGAAACTTTGGTCTCCGCTTGCACCAGAGGATCGTAAAAGGTAGGTCGAAGCCCTCTGGGCCACCCTTAAGGCTTCTACCGAGAGGCTCGGGAAGACCTCAGCGGAGAAGCTACGATTTGCTTTGAGTCTCAGAAGTAAAGGAACGCGTCGAATAATGCCGTCATTATCGAGACTACTATTTATGCTTCCTAAACCAGAAGTTTTTGCACCTAAGACGCCGAGAGCTGTGATTGCTCCAGAATAAGTCGGGAGGAATGGCCTTGGATCATCACCTTGTTTGCCATAGCTCCACTTTGGTTTTGCCATTTTGGGAATGACGCCGCTATTGTCGAACATCACACCCAAAACGGTTGGTAATCGATTAAGACGCGATGCGAGCACCTCGTCGTGATCGGGTAACTTCGACGCAAGATCAGATAATTTTTCTTTTTGTTTTGAACTTACAAAGCGTTGCCATTGGTCAATTATTCTTTTTGGCGAAGTTCGGTCTGGCTCAGCAAATAGAACATCGAAAGCGACGGTGGCGGCACCAGCGTTTGCGAGCTTTCCTAGCAAATCTGCTAAAACTGTTCTGGGCCAAGGCCATTGGCCAAGAGTCTCGAGACTTTTTTCATCGATGTCGACTATGCGAACTGGAAGGTTTTGATATTCTCTAGGTTTTATTTTTTGGAATTGATCGAAGCCGCTAAGACGGAGTTGCTGGATGGGAGCGGGGTCTATAACCCTGATAATAACAGCCAGTAATAGGGCAACGAAGGGAACAAATTTTAATAGTCGTGTCATCAATCTAATTTTTGTCCTTGGCTCACGTTTTGCTTGCCATCAATTGTAATGATATGCGGCTGTTGAGGTCCACTCTTGAATAGGTTCGTGTTTTTTGCGCATAAGTGCTTCGTTGATTACCGTTTAAGAATGATGAATGTTTAAGCTTAATAACTGTTGTTCAACTCTTTTAGTTTTATAGTATGGAGAGGGGCAAACAAAAAACCTGATTCATGAGATCGACGAGCGTAAACTGCGCATGCTAAGCTACTTTCTCTCCAACCTAAGATTATTCTTAGGCGAGAGAGGGTCCTGCCTCGAGGGATAAACAGTACACGGTGGGTAAGATGTCCATTTTGGAAATTAATGCGCCCTATGACGATCAGATCATAGGTAGCATCAAAACAGTCGATGGCCCAGCGATCGAAGCAATGCTGTCCTCTGCGCATTCATTATTTTCGGATCGATCATCTTGGATAAAGAAAAGCAAAAGGATAGAGATATTACGCCGTGTAGCTGAAATCATCAGGGAGCGGCGCGAGAGCATTGCAGTTTGCGCTGCCCAAGAGGGCGGGAAACCACTGCTCGACTCATTGGTGGAGGTTGATCGTGCGGCGGACGGTGTCGAATGCTGTATCGAGGAACTTCGCTCGACAGGTGGCAATGTTATACCAATGCAACTCGATCAGAATTCCGAATCGCGGGTAGCATTTACGCAATTAGAGCCCATCGGAGTAGTGGTGGCTGTTAGTGCTTTTAATCATCCCTTCAATCTAATAGTTCATCAGGTCGCGCCAGCGATCGCGGCAGGCTGTCCTGTGTTGGTCAAACCTGCAGCTTCCACTCCCCTGAGTTGTAAAACGTTCATAGAAATTTTGCAGGAAGCTGGTTTGCCGGCAGGTTGGGCACAAATTGTTATTCCTGAACACACCGAGCTCGCGACGAAGCTGGTTTCCGACCCAAGGGTTTCATTCTTTAGCTTTATCGGCTCATCCAGAGTAGGTTGGATGCTTAAATCGAAGCTTTCGCCTGGAACACGGTGCGCACTAGAACACGGAGGTGTTGCGCCGGTTATCATTGCAAAAGACGCTGATATCGAAGATGCCATTACTCGTATAGCCAAGGGTGGATTTTACCATGCCGGACAGGTCTGTGTATCGGTACAGAGAGTATTCTGCGATGAAACTATTGTTCATATCTTTGCCGATAAACTTGCCCAAGCGGCCCAAAAACTAAAGGTCGGAGATCCGACTGACATAGAGACAGAGGTCGGCCCACTTATCAATGCGCGGGAATGTCAAAGGGTCGCGGATTGGGTGGCTGAAGCGTCCAAAGGGGGTGCAATCATCAAGGCAGGGGGTAATAAACTCTCTGATACTTGCTATGAGCCGACAGTCCTCGTTGGAGCAAGTCGTGACGCTAAAGTCTCTACCTCAGAGGTTTTCGGGCCAGTGGTCAGCATCTATCCTTACTCTGAAATAGACAATGCGATCAGTGAGGCAAATAGTTTGCCCGTTAGTTTTCAAGCCGCTGTTTTCACTGAGAGTTTGGAAACAGCAATGCATTGCTATCAACATCTGGATGCTACGGCGGTAATGGTCAATGAACATACCGCCTTTCGAGTCGATTGGATGCCGTTTGCTGGAGCTAGAACATCTGGTCATGGTGTGGGAGGGATCCCTTATACTATTCACGAAATGCAAATAGAAAAAATGATGGTTTGGCGGTCAAAGGCCATTACCTAAAAAATTTTAAGGGGGAAAAATGAAAGCTTCTGATTTATTTGTGAAATGTCTCGAGGCAGAGGGTGTAGAGCGCATCTTCGGTGTTCCCGGTGAGGAAAATGCTGATGTAATGATCTCTCTGAATGAATCCGAAATAGATTTCGTTCTATGTCGTCACGAGCAAGCTGCGGCTTTTGCCGCAGATGCCTATGGAAGACTTACCGGCAAAGCAGGAGTCTGTCTTGCGACCCTCGGTCCGGGCGCTACAAATCTGGTCACTGGACTTGCTGACGCTAATATGGATCGAGCGCCAGTGGTTGCAATTATTGGTCAAGGCTCGACAAAGCGACTTCACAAAGAAAGTCACCAGAATATGGATTCGGTTGCGATGATGAGACCGATTTCTAAGTGGTCTCAGTCTATTCTCTCCGCGGGTAACATCACTGAGGTCATACGAAAAGCCTTCAAAGTTGCGGTCTCTGAGAAACCGGGTGTAACTGTAATTGAGCTTCCAGAGGATATTGCGAAATTGGAGGTTGATGATGCTCCTTTAACTCCTATTAAAGTGAGGCGCCCGGCCGCCGATCACAAAGCGATCGCGCATGCAGTTGAGCTAATTGGGAAAGCAAAAAACCCTATAATTCTTGCAGGCAACGGGGCGATCAGAAAGCGTGCAGCGTCCCAACTCTCCCGCCTCGCACAGAAAACAGGGATCGGTGTTGTTAATACCTTTATGGGCAAAGGTGCAATTTCGATGAATGATGACCACTGCCTTTATACAATGGGTCTCGGTTCAGGTGACTATAACAACCTCGCGTTTGACGAAGCTGATCTTGTAATTTCTTGCGGCTACGACCTTGTCGAATACTCCCCATCAGCGTGGAACCGGAAAAATCAAGATACAAAAAGAATTATTCATATCGATTTCTGGGAAGCTGAGGTGGATAAAGACTATCAACCTGATGTCGAGGTTATAGGTGATCTTGCGGATGCGCTATGGCAGATAAACGAACTACTAAATGAAAAATTCGGAGGTAGATTGCCATTGTTCGACGTAAATAGTCGTTCAGAACTTCGAAATACCCTCACTCAAGATTTTGCTGCAGAAAAAGATGATAAATCTGTACCTGTAAAGCCGCAAAAGATTCTTTGGGATGTTCGTGAGGTGCTCAGTGATGAAGATATCCTTCTTTCTGATGTGGGTGCCCATAAAATGTGGATTTCACGTTATTTTCAATGTGTCGAGCCGAATACCTGCTTAATTTCCAATGGTTTCTGTACTATGGGATTCGCTATGCCCGGGTCCATAGGGGCAAAGATTGCCTTTCCTGAACGTCGGGTTTTGTCGATCTCAGGGGACGCCGGTTTCATGATGAATGTTCAGGATTTGGAGACTGCGGTGAGGCGGAAACTCAATATCGTTGCCATGGTTTGGGAAGATGGTGAATACGGATTAATAAAGTGGAAGCAACAAAATGGGTTCGGTGGGAAACACTCAGATCTCGAGTTCACAAATCCAAATTTTGAAACTCTCGCAGAGAGTTTTGGGATGTGGGGAAAAAAGGTGAATGCGACAGACCAAATTATTCCGTATCTCGAGGAGGCGTTCTCGCAGGAGGGCCCGGCGTTGATTTCCATTCCCGTTGATTATGGGGAGAATGTGAAATTATCTGACCGTCTCGGTGCTGTGTCAGTTCCTATTTAAAACGTCTGGAAGATTAAAATTAATGTTATAAAATAACCGAATAATTATACCGTTTCTGCCGCTATCTTGGATCCACGATGATAACGTGGAACAAGGGTAAGTTTGATGAGCCGATTCCTTGTTATCGTCGGATTCGACCTTATTGTTGCAACGACTTTCAATTCGTGATTTATCATTGATTGTCAGCAGGCGTAACTAGCGGATAGCGTTGACATTCTGGAGTTTAGACTATCCCTTGCCTCATGGTTCTGGTGCGGGGGACGACGAAAGGGATATTTCGATGAAAGTCGCTCTAACGTTTTTAGCTATATTTTTCACAGCGATGGTCGGTGGTGCGGAGGCGCAACCAAGCTACGTTGGAGCTGATAAATGTGGCAAATGCCATCGAGCATCTTTTGGAGTTTGGAAGGGCACCAAACACTTCTCATCATTCAAAAAGATACATAAAAACAAAATCGCCAAAAAGATTGTCAAATCGATTGGCGAAAAAAGGATGAAAAAGTCCAAAACCTGTGCCACCTGTCATTATACGGCTGTCGCCAAAAAGAAGAAACTTAAGCCGATAAGTGGCCCCTCTTGCGAGAGTTGCCACGGGGCTGCGTCGAAATGGATCTCAGTCCACAACAACTACGGTGGACCAGGAGTAAAGAGAGGACAAGAAACGCCAGAACATAAGGCTAAACGCCGGAAGGCTGCCGCAGCTGCTGGAATGATTTGGCCACAAGAAATTTTCGACGTCGCATCCAATTGCATGTCGTGTCATGGACTTGCGAACCCAAAGCTATCGGGAGAGCATGCCGCGAAAATGCTCAAAAATGGTCACCCTCTCAATCCTAACTTTGAACTGGTCAAATACTATAATGGGTCCGTACGCCATCGTTTCTACCCACCAGATGTTACAAAAAATAAAGAGATGACCAAACCGCAATTGGCGCATCTTTTTGTAGTAGGACAAGCTGCGGCTTTAGTAAGCGCCTCGGCCGCAATAGCTAAAACGAGTGACCCGAAGTATACGGCAGCGCAGAAAAAACGTATCGCGAACGCTACTGCAGTTTTGTCAAAACTACCGGAAGCGGCAAAACTGCTTAAGTCGCCGTCAATGTCCGAGGGAAGGGCTTTCACTAAAGCCATAAAAGGGAAAGATTTGTTGGGATTAGTCGGCTCGAAATTGCCGACCAAGTTTAAGTAGCTGTCAGAGCATTGGCTCTTTTGATTTGCCGAGAAATTATAGGCAAATAGATATTTGCGCACGATTTTCTATTGACCAACAGATGTTTTGGCTACTGATGCAATGAACGAAACCGTTACACACGAGCACATCGACCGGCCAACCAGATGGGATGCTGCTTTCGATGCGGAAATGTCGGATGACGATTTCGCTCTATTGATGAATAGGGCGGAAATAAAAGAGTTGGACGCCGATGCTTTTCCACGCTCTGCACCGCTGGAAGGTCTCGTCCGCTACGACATGCGGGTCAACCGCTACGCGCCCGGTGAAATAGTAGTGCGTGAGGGTGATTACGGTAATTCCGCGTTTTTGATCCTTGAGGGAGAGCTTCTCATTGCTCGAGCTCCTGGTATTCCCGAAGAGCAGTTAGGTCGGGTAAAGGAAGACCGTATCGGGGTATTACCGCGATTGAAAACACTGTTCGGTGAGCGCAACGTTGCGGAGAAAAGAGATACCGAACGTTACCAAAGGCGAGGCGCCGGCGATGGTGATCCGGGAACACGGGGTGCATTTTTGCAAGATGTTCCCGCCATCATTGATGGAAAGGATATAGTGCGACTGTCAGAAGGCACATTTTTTGGTGAGCTAGCTGCCTTAGGTCGTGTTCCCCGATCAGTCACTATTTTTGCGGAGCAGCCGGCTGTCGTAATGGAGATGCGATGGCAAGGTCTTCGAGATATTATGAAAGTGGATCGCGACTGGCGGAACAAAATAAATGAATTATACCGGTCGACGGCGCTTGATAGTTACCTTCGGCAAATTCCGCTTCTAAAAGGCCTTGAGGAGCAACACTTTGCCGATCTGGCGAGGGAATGTTTATTTGAGACCTATGGCGGTTTTGACTGGCACGTGTCCTTTAACAAGGCGAAGCTCGACGAGCCATTTATTGCAAAAGAGGGCGATTACCCTGACGGATTGCTTGTCGTTAGGGCGGGTTTCGCTCGTGTCTCGAAAAAATTCGGAAATGGGGTAAAAACTCTAACATATCTTGGCGCAGGAGATATGTTTGGTTTGGACGAACTTTACAAGTCTTGGAAGGGTGGACACCACGGAGAGTTCAAACTCCAGCACTCGATATCTGCTTTAGGTTACGTCGATGTCATAAGAATACCCGTTACAGTACTGGAACGGCACGTGTTCCCCCAAATCACGGACACCTCCTTCTCACAAACCTTCGCTGCCATTGAACAAACCCTCTCAGACGCTGCGGTGATGGAATGGGCTTTAGATAAGCGTTACATGAACGGCACTCAGTCGATGGTAATCGACCTAGATAAGTGTATGCGGTGTGATGATTGCGTTAGGGCGTGCGCATCGACCCATGGCGGAAATCCGAGGTTCCGAAGGGAAGGTGAGATCTTTGACCGGAAGATGGTTGCCAACGCGTGTATGCATTGCAAAGACCCAGTTTGCATGATTGGCTGTCCGACGGGTGCAATCCATCGATCAATGGAAACTGGCAGTGTACTGATCAATGACGATACCTGTATTGGGTGCGCAACATGCGCAAACTCGTGTCCATATAAAAATATAGTTATGGTTCCTATCCGCGGCAAAAACGGCGCAGTCGTGCTTGATACCTCTGATGCCGGTGGCCAACCAATTGTTAAAGCTACGAAATGCGATTTGTGTGCAGGGATCCCTGGAGGTCCTGCTTGCGTTCGAGCATGTCCTCATGATGCTCTATCCCGCATCGATTTCCGTGATTTTAACGAGTGAATTGAGTATTTCGGAATGAGAGACATGCTGTCTAGATTACTGATGCCGGCACTCCTCTCAGCAGTAGTTTTTTTTGCAGTGTTCTATTGGCAAGCACAAGCGGAGCTTGAATTAAAAAACCCAAAAGTAATTAGCGGCTGGTCTCTCGCCACCGCCATCATCTTTCTTTTGATTTTTAATGTCCGGAAACGCCTCTCGGCATTTAATTTAGGCTTGGCTCGGGTTTGGTTTGCTCTTCATGTTACGGTTGGCATCCTTACAATTGCATTTTTTATTATCCACGCCGGCACCTTCTGGCCGGTTGGTCTTTACGAGCAACTGCTCGCCCTAGGTTTCTGGCTCGTTAGCTTAACAGGGATAGTGGGTGTTTTCATTACACTATACTTTCCTAAACGTCTGACTAATACGGGTATAGAAATTATTTACGAAAAGATACCCGAAGAAATATTTCATTTAAGAGACCAGGTTGAAAAGACGCTAATCGCTTGTGCTGAGGAATGTGGCGAAACAACGCTTCAAGAGCATTATTCACAAACCCTCGGTTGGTATTTTAGGCGTCCAAGATTTTATTGGTCATACATAATAGGAGGTAATTCTGATAAGGCATGGCTTGCGCGACACTTGGATAGCGTCAGGCGATATCTAAGTGGGTCTGAGGAAGAGTTTTTAAACAAAATTCAGACCCTCGCGGAACGTAAATGCTTGGTCGATGAACATTATGCCCGCCAAGACGTTATGAAAAAGTGGCTTCTGCTCCACTTGCCGCTCTCCATTCTAGTTTTTGTGATGTCTCTCTGGCACATCATTCTTGTTTACTCCTACTCGCTGTGACCTCAATATATAACACCTACAATCGGCCTAATTTCGCCTTTCGTTGCGGAAGAGGTGGTCAGTGGCAAAAGCCATGTGCTAACGGTCCCAATCCAGACGGCTCATGCGGTGGCGTCGCAGTCTGCAGGCCTACAAAATCCGGAGATCGGTGGAGTTGTAAACGTTCTCGTGACGAGGGAGGCGCATGCGATCTTGGTCCTCTCTCCAACGGTGAGTGTTGCCTTACACAGCCAGCTTGCAAACCTCTGCCCACACTTCGCGTCCAACGATTTAGATTGTCTGCGATTGCTGCGCTTTTGGTGGTTGCCTTGATTGGGGGGCTAGGCCTAACCGGGGGATTATTTTCTGATTTAGAGCCCCCATTTAGGGATGCTGGGCAATTGTCGCCGAAACACGCCTCGATAGTCGGAGATAATAGTTGTACCGATTGCCACGACAACCACGGTGACGGACCGATCCAAATGGTCAAAGCAGTTTTCGATCCTTCAGGGACTGATGGTATGACGTCAAAGTGCCTTGATTGTCATACATTTCCGGATGAGGCGACATCCGTTCATCAGGCTGGAACTTGTAACAGCTGTCACGCGGAGCACAAAGGCACCGACAAAGCATTGGTTAAATTTGTGGACGGCCAATGTCATGCGTGTCACGAGCAAAAATTCTCTACTTTCGCAAGTTCTCATCCACAATTCGGTGATAATTATCCGCACAGGCGAAGAACCTCTATAAATTTTGATCATAATTCCCACATCAATACCCATTTTCAGGATGCTCAATTCTCGGACGTTGCGCCGAAAGATGGATGTGTAAGCTGTCACGAGGTCGGAAGCGCCGGCAAAGCGGTGCCCGTAAAATCGTTCAACGAGAATTGTAGTGGTTGCCATCAGGAACAGATCAGTTCGGCGTCTTTAAATCTCTTTACGGTTCCGGAGTTTGAAGAAAATCCCTTCGATAGAGACGCCGTAGAGGAACTTTGTAGTGTCGAGGAGGATGCTGAAGAAGAGGAGGATACTGAAGAGAGGGAGGATAGTTCTTCAGAACCGAAAGAGGAAGCTGAGGAGGACGAGGAAGCTGAGGAATATGAGTCTGTATCGGCTGAGACGTTGAATGAAATCACAGCGGCACTGCTGGAAGTTGATCCCGAGAATATCGAAGAGTATCAGGAAAAGATTGGGTCTCTACTCGTTTCTCTGGCAGAAAACGGCGCTGTTCCAATTTCTGAGCTTCTTGAGGAAATTGATGCCCCAGCCAACCTCCTTCTCTCAGGATTGAACGCGGATCTCGTGAAACTTGGTGTATGTGCGTGGATATCGAATAAAGAATTTGAACCCATTGATGAAGGTTCTAACGGCGGGTGGAGGGTCGAAGAACTAGCGGTTACTTACACCGCGAAAAATCATTCTGACCAAGTCCTAAAATCTTGGTATGACTTCGTAGCAGAAGCTGAGGATGATCTATTGTCGGAATATCTTCTTAAGTCCGATGGCCCTGGAACGTGTGTATCGTGTCATAGCGTGAACGACACCGGGACTATAGATATTGCTTGGAAAGCAGGTGCGAGATCAAGTAATAAACTGCATAAATACAACCATGGGCCGCATTTAAATGTTCTCGGTCCCGGGTCACAATGTGGTACCTGTCATGTCATAGATAAGGTGGCGGAGTATGCGGCTTCATTTGAACAGAATGACCCAACGGAATTCGACAGTAATTTTTTATCTATAAAGACAGAGACATGCAAGGAATGTCATAATAAGCAAGCTGCTACGCAAGATTGTCGCACCTGTCACGAATATCACGAAAATGCCATTTTTAAAGGTAAGATGATTTTCAATAAAAATAACAATAGAAAATCTGTTAGTTTAAATTAAGGGGTTATATGAGGCGGGATATATGAGGCTCTTATTTTCGATCTTAACGTTAGTATTTCTGTTCGGCGGCATTGCGCAAGCTTACGAAGAAAAAGATATGGAGAAATTCCTCTCGGAGGATAGTTATCCTACCGCCGCACAGTGTGCTGGTTGCCATCAACAGATATACAACGAATGGGCATCTTCCAATCATGCTTACGCATCTATTTCGCCAATGTTCCACAAATTTGAACAGGCAATTAATGACCTGTCAGCCGGCACCATAGGCACATTTTGTGTTAGGTGTCATCAACAAGTAGGCACTCAGAGAGGGGAGGCGAGAGAACTGCCTCTCTGGGATAGAAGTCAGGTCGCTCGAGAGGGAATTACCTGCGTTACCTGTCATCGAATTCAGGAAGAATTCACAAAAGTTAATGGTGAAAGGACAATTGTACCGGGGGGGATACACGCCCCGGTCGGGGGGATGATGCGCGATAGCGTATTTGATCAAGTACTCGAACGGAAAGATGAACTTCGTCTTGCGACGAGCGATGATGAGCGTGGGCAAAAGATACATGCAGGCGTATATAAATTTGAGCAACTCGGTAAATCTGAATTTTGCGTTTCCTGCCATCAAGTCGCTGTTAATCTCGGGATCAAACTCGAGGTTGTTTGGGATCAATATCGAGATTCTCCAGCGCATTCCAAAGGTGACACCTGTCAGGATTGTCATATGGGCAAAGTGCCCGGCGTTGCAGCTGGTTATGAGACTGCGCCGTCCGCTATTGTTAACGGGGTAGAAATCAATCCCGGTCGCCGTCACTCGAATCACGCGTTTTATGGTCCAGGGTATCCGATAGCTCATCCTGGGATCTTCCCCCATAACGTTGAGGCAGCACGATGGACAATCCAAGAATGGCTGAAGTTTGATTATCGGGCTGGCTGGGGGTCAGAAAAATTTGAGGAGGCGATCGAGGAAATCGTCGAACCGTTTGATGAATTTGATACCGCGCTTGAGCCGTTGGGCGGACATCCCGTTACATTAGGCGCTCTAGCTTCAATTGAAGCGGCGGCAGCTCGGGGAAAGTCCGCGTTTAAACGGAAGTCTTCTTTAAAACCTCTTTTGGACGCGATGGAGGCTATCACTGAAGCTGTGGCTCCGGAGGATACAGAAACTCAGATAGCAGAGCTGAAAGAAGCTTTGGAAGGATTAGAGGAGGCTGTTTCAGCTTCGGATTCGGTCACTGCGCCTAAGTCGTATAAGTTATTGATAACGGCAACTAATAAAATGGCTGCGACTGTCGATACGAAGATCGCTTCAACGGAGTCAAATCTTGAGGCCGTCTCTGAACTGCTCCAATCATTTTCAGAGGCTAAATCTGATAGCGAACGCAAACAGCTTGTGACCAAGCTACGAAAGCTTCTTCCGAAACTAAGGAATAGTTTGCCCGGCGCTGATAATGAGTACGTTGGTGCGGTCGTCGCGTTAAAGGCCTCGATGGGTGTAAATTTTCCAGGTGTTTGGAATGACCCTGGCGACAGGGAAGAAGCATGGCAGATCGTAGTTGAGAATCGGGAACGGCTAGAGGAGAAAAGAGAACTACGAAAGCAGGTTATGGAAAACGGCAGTAAAATAGATGGCCCGTTTTTCACATCAGAAATCGGGACCGGTAACGATTTGGCATTTAATTATGTCATTACCAATACCGACGACGGCCATAACCTCCCGTCAGGATCCCTTGGAGCTCAGCCTGAGATCTGGTTCAATGTTGCGTTAATTGATCCCGATGGAAAAAATATTTGGGAGTCGGGACATGTTGATAGCAACGGAGATTTTGCTGATCTTCATTCACTGGATCTCGCTGCTGGAAAAATTAAGCACGATGATCAGTTGTTTAACCTTCAAACCAAATTTCTTACCACCAATGTTAAGGGAACTGACCGGGAGATGTATCTGCCGGTTAACTTTGATATTGATCAACAGCCATTACTACGGCCGGCAAACGTTCCCTCGACAGTGCTTAATCATGCCCCCTTTGTGCGAATGGAAGGGCGGTCAATCCCGCCGTTGGGCAATAAGAAGGCCAGATACACGGTACCTGGCGAACTAATAAAGAAACCGGGAAAATATCGTCTTATGGCGAGAATGAGAAGCAGGGCCGAGCCGATCTACTTTATGAGGTTCGTGGGTGCTACTTCTGAGATGGAGGAGTCGATGAATGAATGGATGCTTGATATCCACCCTTATACGGTTGAATTTGAGGTCAAATAGTCTCTAAAGAATAAGGCGAGAAAAGAGAGCAAGGGATATTGTTTATGGGAAAATCTCTCAGGCAGTTCTGTTTAGGTTTGGGTTTCGTCGGCTTTGTTGCGGGCTTCATTCTCTCCAACACAGAAACTGCGTACTCAGCAAGCCCGACCGGACCTCGCACTATGTCTCCAGAGGCAAAAGAGGTTGAAACAGATAAATCGAAATTTAGCCCTGACCCGAGCTATGAGGATAAGCCTTATTCAGCTGAGGAACAAATAAAAATCTACGGTGGGAAGAAGGCTGTTGAGATTGTTAAGCCCCTCTTCGAATTTTTCCGCCCTCAGTACTCTGAGGGCCCTTTTAGGCAGGGCGTGAACCCTCTAGGCGATAAAAACACCTCTTCGTTACAGTTTCTGGCGTTTGGAGATTGGCGAACGGCGGTTGCCTTTAATGATAATGGTGCCAATGAGGTAGGTCAGATTGCGACGAGATTAAATCTGGACCTCGACCTTAAGCTCACCGGCACGGAGAGATTCCATGCATTTTTACGGCCCTTAGATAAAGGTGGAAATTTTACCCGCCACGAATTCGCAGGAGCGGATAGGGAGGGCGGCGTCGAAATCGAACTCGACGGAAATATTGAAACTTTATTTTTTGAAGGCGACATCGGGGCTATTTACGCCGGATTATCCGATGAATATGCATCTTTTGACCTTCCGATAGCGCTGGGTCTGACACCCTTCATCTTTCAAAATGGTGTGTGGGTAGAGGATGCGTTTACCGGTGGTGCAATCACTATTGCGGCGAAGAATAGTCCAGCCTTAAACATCTCCAATATGGATTTCACCTTTTTCGCTGGCTTCGACAAAGTAACTACGCCGGCTGCAAAAGACGCTCTTGGTGGCTTAGACGACGACGATCTTAAAGTTTTTGGTGTGGCTTCCTTTTTCGATGCTAATGAGGGGTACTGGGAAGCTGGATTTGGCGTCATAGAAGGAGAAGGTGAGCTTAGTGATATTGATTACCAATCCTTTACAGTCGCATTTACAAAACGTTATGGCGCATGGTTGTCCAATAGCGTTCGTTTTGTTTCGACGTTTGGGCAGGATCGAGACAATACGGCCCAACAGACGGCCGATGGACAGATTGTGCTCATTGAGAATTCGTTGATCACCTCTTTACCCTCAACATTGGTTCCATATTTCAATTTCTGGGTAGGTTTAGATCGTCCTCAACCACTGGCCGACGCAACTGGGTTACTAAAGAACACGGGTATAAACTTTGAAACTGACGGTCTGACAGGGTTTCCGCGCCTTGATGATACAGGCCATGACACGTTTGGAGGTGCCATCGGGGTTTCATATATCTTTAACCTAGACCAACAGCTAGTTCTGGAAGCTGCCAGTGTGGAGACAATTGGTGACGACTTTGAACCGGGTAGGGCTGCAGTAGCAGGCCAATTGGGCTTACAAGTTAGATACCAGAGGCCCATTTCTCCCGGCTGGATTGTTCGAACGGATGCAATGTTGGGCTTGCTGGAGGAACAAGATGATTTGAGTGGACTTCGTTTCGAAATCCGCAGAAAATTTTGAGACTGAGAGCTATTAGTGACTGACGCAATCCAAATACTTTCACTTGCTATTCTGGCATCAGGGCTAGTTTATTGCCTTGTTATGGTTGGGCAGAATGTGGCCGCCAATAAGCTCCTAGTGTCGAGGGAGGCCATTGAACTCGATCACTTAAGAGCTGTGACTGACAACATTATAGAGCGTCAGAGAGTTAAAAAGGAAATTGAAGAAGGGGCTTGGAATGGGTACCGTAAATTCCGGGTTTCAAAGAAACAGATTGAAGCGAAAGACCAGTGTTCATTCTACCTAACGCCACATGATGGACGCCCAGTACCCCCTTTTGAGCCAGGACAATTTCTGACATTTCGCCTTGATATCCCAGACCAAAAGAAACCTGTTATTCGCTGTTACAGTCTTTCCGACTGTTCTCGGCCAGATCATTACCGTGTAACGATCAAACGTGTTCCCCCGCCGCGAGACAGTGACCACCCGCCCGGATTATCGTCTAATTTTTTTCATGACTCTATAGAAGAGGGGCAGATACTCGATGTAAGGGCGCCAGGCGGGCATTTCTTTCTTGATACGACCCGGTCCACGCCCGTAGTTTTAATCGGTGGTGGAATAGGTCTAACACCCGTTTTAAGTATGGTTAATCACATTGTTGAAACAGGTTCAAAGAGAGAAACATGGTTTTTTTATGGCGTTCAGAACGGACAAGACCACGCCATGAAAGAGCACCTACAAAAAATAGACGAGGAACATGATCACATAAACATCTGCGTGGTTTATAGCCGACCCCGAGATGGAGAAGATATCGCAGATAGAGATTTTAAATACAAAGGTAGAGTGGGAGCCGAACTATTCAAAAAAGTCCTACCGTCAAATAACTATGATTTCTATTTTTGTGGTCCGCCACCCATGATGAATACTTTGTTTGAAGGGCTTCGAGAGTGGGATGTGCCCGAAGAACATATCCATTATGAAGCCTTTGGTCCCGCGACTGTTTCGAAAAAGAAAGACGCCGACAAGGCTAGTGAAAAAGCGCCCTCTTCTGTATCGGAAACGGCGGATTCTATCCTAGTCAACTTTGCTAAGAGCGGTAAGGAAGTCTCTTGGAGTGGGGACATTGGCTCTTTACTGGATCTCGCAGAGGATAACGATATCGCAATCGACTCTGGTTGCAGGGCTGGGAACTGCGGCACATGTGAAACGGCCATCAAGTCCGGTGAGGTCGATTACCTTTCTGAACCCGGCGAAGCACCCAATTCGGGTAGCTGCCTAGCTTGTATTTCGGTGCCCAAAGGCCCGATAACTCTCGACGCGTAAACAAAAAGGGAAATTCGGTACAACTGACCAGGCAGACTAATTAATAATTCTGCAAGGCAACAATTATAAGAAAGGCTAGCAATGTCAAAAACTCATTCGGGTTCAAAAACTCAAGAATACCTTGAACGATACATGGAGGGCGTTAATAAAAGGAACCCCGGTCAGCCGGAGTTCGTTCAAGCGGTGTATGAGGTAGCTTCTTCTATATTCCCCTATATTGCTGACAAGCCAGAATATCATGAGAGTCAGATTTTAGAAAGAATGGCAGAACCCGAGCGTGTAATTTCTTTCCGGGTACCTTGGACGGACGATAACGGTAACATAAGGACAAACCGCGGCTGGCGCGTGCAATTTAACTCAGCCATCGGGCCTTACAAAGGCGGACTGCGATTTCACCCTTCGGTGAATGAGTCCATTTTAAAATTTCTAGGATTCGAGCAGACGTTTAAGAACAGCTTAACTGGGCTGCCAATGGGCGGCGGCAAGGGTGGAGCGAATTTTAACCCTAAGGGAAAATCAGATAACGAGGTGATGCGATTTTGCCAGTCATTTATGACCGAATTAGTCAGGCATATCGGGCCCGACACTGATGTGCCTGCCGGTGACATTGGAGTGGGTGGCCGAGAAATCGGGTATATGTTCGGGCAATATAAAAGAATGACCAATCAGTTTGTTGGTGTTCTTACTGGCAAAGGTTTGGAGTTTGGTGGATCAAAAATGAGAACTGAGGCTACCGGATATGGAGCCGTTTTTTTCCTAAGAAATATGCTTTTGCAACATAAAGATTCAATCGAGGGGAAAAAGGTTTTGATATCTGGCTCGGGTAACGTAGCGACCCATGCTGCAGAAAAGTGCATTCAGCTTGGTGCGTCGCCGCTTACCCTCTCCGACTCTGGTGGCTTTATTCATTGTTCAGATGGCTTCACTCAAGACCAAATTGACTGGATCAAGGATTTAAAAGGTATAAGACGGGGAAGGATATCCGAAGTAGCCGATGAGTTCCCCAATATTACATTCCATGAGGGGCGTCCTTGGGGCGTTGAGGGTGATTGCGCTCTGCCTTCAGCAACTCAGAACGAGATAAACGCAGCTGAGGCTGCGACGCTTATAAATAACGGTGTCAAAGCGGTTGGCGAAGCTGCGAACATGCCTTGTGAACAGGGTGCGGTGGACGCATTCATGGATGCAAAAGTCCTATTTGGGCCAGCAAAAGCGGTCAATGCCGGTGGTGTCGGGGTGTCAGGCTTAGAAATGAGCCAAAATAGCGCCAGAATAGCCTGGGAAGAGGACGAACTTCGACGCCTACTGGAAAATATGATGCGGGATATCCACAACTCATGCGTAGAGTTTGGTGAGACTTCCAATGGGCCTGTTAACTATCTTACAGGATCAAATGTTGCTGGTTTTGTTAAAGTGGCTGACGCTATGATGAGTTATGGTCACGTATAAAACTTTATATAATTGATCTTAAGTCTTACTTTTTTGTCAAAACCGATTTCTTTTCGAAGATATTGGGGGACGTCTCATATAGGCGTTTGCCTGGTGGCTAAGTTACAGATAGAAGAGAGTGGTTTGATACAAACGGCTGGACTAATGCGAGAACCGCGTTAACGTCAGCTAACAAGACTATGGCTTGAATTTTCTGCGGTAGATCTGAAGGCATCGGCGCTAAACTAGGATGACTTTTTGCGCGACTTAATTTTCCTTTTTTGCCTTGACGGGAGTTTTAAAAAACCCGAGAAAACCGCCGTCGGGGCGTAGCGCAGCCTGGTAGCGCATCTGCTTTGGGAGCAGGGGGTCGGAGGTTCGAATCCTCTCGCCCCGACCAAATTTAGGCTATTATATCAGTCGTTTACGGCTTTGAGGCGATGACTAGTCCGCGCTTGTGTGTTGGGGTGTAAGGATATTGTAAGGGTTTCATTTCCGTTTTGTCCCGTCACTGTAACATTTTTGTATTAAAAACGGTGGTTTTTTTGAGGGTTTTTGGCGGAATTATGACGACTTGGTTATAGGCTAACCGACTCATAATTAACAATAAAATTCACCATAAAAAAATAGCCTAAATTGGGGAGCATAAGGTCGGTAGTTCGAATTCTCTCACTCCGACGAAATTAATACCTTTACTCAGTCGGTTACCCGATTAAGAGATTGAAATAGCTGGAGAACGGACGGTTCGGGAACCTTCATTATTCGAATTGTATTCTCGGCTAGGCGATCCAATTCCAGATAACCCGATATTTTGTCAAATTCAAACAAAAGGGTTCTTCCCAATACTTATTCTATAATTCATGTGCTTTTCTTTAGTGTAGGGAAGGTGATCGAGACAAGCCTTTCGGAAATTCGAAGAAGAATTCTTTGAATCCTTCCAGAACGTTAGTGTTCGGACCAATAAATCAAAATGGTTTTCTGCCTGCTCTAAGCGTTGAAGTCGAAAAAGGGTGTGAGCCAGATTATTTCTTGAAATTATAAGGGTATGTACAGCGTCATCGCTCCCATCCTGCTCTAAAACAGACATAGAAAAAATTTTTCTTGAGTGAGAAAGTGAAGCTTCAAAGTGGGCGAGGGCCTTAGCAAATTCGCCGTGACTAAAGGCCTCATTACCATCGATAGTTTTGCTTACGAAATTTCTATATATGCCGCCTAGCCGTCCTCGGGGTTTTGTTGGGTTGGATAGGAGTCCTGGATGGAGAGAGAAGCACACCTTTCCCTTACCTCAAAATAAAATGAATAATATATTGAGAATGACTCTCATTCGCAATATATTTGCCGTCAGGCTTAATTGCAATTAGGCAAACGAAAATTTTTGAGGATTATACTTTGCAGTCAGTTATCAAAAACCCTCCGAAGAACGTTACGATCGAGCAGGTGCTGAGAGTTAACCATTGGACGGAGACTCTATTTTCTTTTCGTACCACCCGTCCGGCAGCATTTAGATTTAGATCCGGTGAGTTTATAATGTTAGGACTCCTCCAGAACGAAAAGCCGCTGCTTCGGGCATATTCAATAGCCAGCCCACATTGGGATGACGGTTTAGATTTTTATTCTATAAAAGTTCAAGATGGTCCTCTGACGTCGTTACTCCAACATATCCGGCCCGAAGATAAGATTCTTATCGGTAAAAAGCCGACCGGAACCCTGGTTACCGATAACCTTAAGCCTGCCCAGAGAATATTTCTGTTTTCGACAGGAACGGGGGTAGCCCCTTTCTCCAGCCTCGTGCGAGACCCGGAATTATATGAAAAATATGAGCAAATAATTCTCACGCATACTTGTCGGAAGGTTGAAGAGCTAAAATTTAGTCAAGCTCTGGTAAACGACTTACGAAACGATCCTCTGGTCGGCGATTTGGCACAAAGTCGTATTAAATATTTTGCTAGCTGCACACGAGACAGTTTTATGAATATCGGAAGGATCACTGATCAGATCACCTCAGAAAGTTTCTTTAAGGAACTATCTATTGATCCATTAAATCCCAATACAGACGTCGTTATGATTTGTGGATCTATGCAGATGATAAATGATACTTGCGAAATTTTGGAAAATCTTGGATTTGAGGAAGGCTCCAATTCGAAGCCGGCTAGTTACGTGATAGAAAAGGCGTTTGCGGATTAGCCCTTGGTAGTAGTTTCATAAATTTTGTATTGAAAACATTAAGTAAGGTTGGAAACGTTGGGATTTTTCGCTCGAGCCCGGGGGGGGGTCACCCATACGATTCCAAGCCTTTCAATTTAAGTCGTTAGACACTCAGAAACTATGGGACCGGGGGCCAGCAGATATAGTAGGCCCATCAATTCCTCGATGGCTATGAACAAACGGTCCTGTAGCCCAAATATCTGGTATGTAAAATTCTTCCTCCACACTCACACCATATTAAAGCTCACAGTTACCGATAAACTCAGACCAGACCAGAGGCAGACTGAAACCTCGGATCCGTTTTTGACGTCGACATGCGGATTTTTTCAAACATTTCGCGTCGAAAGTATCTCAAACAGACTTTCTGAAATTGCCCGAAAATGGCAACACAAAGCCCCAGGATATCGTATGAGGGACATTGGGGAGTAGAGCCCCAGCAGTTCGAATCTATCCGCCCAGATCAAAATAATCGTAACCAAAAAGTTGGTTTAAAGGATTATAGCAAAATAAAGACCTCGCCGTTCCCGTCAAATACCGCAAGAAAACGCGAATTAAACTCGAACTTAGGATATAAAGCGATAAGCTTTCGATCACACAATTATTAGTATCTGAATTCAAATAAATGCTTGGCTTTGAAACCATCGGTAACGCTACGGTCATTGCCTACGATGATAGGGCCATTTTAGCTACAGACCAATGGCATTTTTGATGCATATGTTTAAGCGTGAAAGCGAAAAACGGGTTCGGCGCTTTATAGGTGTTGATACACCAACGTTTAAACTTGCCAAAAAACCTATCTATTTTTGAAACGCGCATAGGGGGTATCGGTTCTAGACTTACCGCCACCACCAAACTTAAGGATTTTTAACAGTCAGGAAGAAGACATGCCAAAAGGATACATAATCGGGCATCTAAACATTCAAAATATGGAAGCATTTCGGGTGGGGTACGCTTCCAAAGTTGGGGATTTAGTTAGCGAGGTTGGGGGGAAATTTCTTGTTAGGGGAGGTAACGTAGCCTATAGGGAGGGTGATAAAGCTGATCTTGACGTTGTGGCGGAATTTCCAGATATCGGAACGGCAGAGGCTTTCCTAGCCAGTGATTCTTATAAGGCGATCGAACCTGCCCGAAAGGAAAATACGACTGGACTGTTTAAGCTAGTCGAAGGGGTTTAAAAGCAGCTTCAAATCGTCCGCGGAGAAGCTAAACTCAAGGAGAGCGCGATGAACGTGATTTCTATGGCGTCTGGCGATGTCCCGTCACTGCGAGGCAGCGTCTCCGAAATCGAGTGGAACACACGAGTGCAGCTCGCCGGACTGTACCGTATTGCAGCTTACCTCGGGCTAGAGGATCTGACAGCAAACCATTTTTCTGCGCGAGTACCTGATTCTCCCAGCCGGTTTCTAATCAAACCCACGGCATTACTATTTTCGGAGGTCACGGCATCGAACCTCTGCTGTTATGATGAAAATCGAGAGCTAGTTTACGAGACACAGCACACGTCCAGCCCTGCTGGGCCTAGGATCCATGGTTCTGTTCTGGATGCAAGGCCAAGTGTTATGGCAACGATCCATCTGCATACCAACGCCGGCGCCGCGGTCGCGGCCATGGATTGCGGCCTGAAATTTATATCGCAGGCATCTATGCGCTTTGCCGGCCAAGTCGCATATCATCGGTATGAGGGTTTGGTAAATAAAGACGAAGAAGGTCCCCGACTGATTGCTGATCTGGGGGAGAAGCATGTGATGTTCTTGGAAAACCACGGCACACTGATCGCGGGTCGATCGATCCCAGAATGTTTCTTACTGCATTATTATCTCGAGCGAGCTTGCGAAATTCAGGTTGCAGCGATGTCGTCCGGTGCGAAGCTCAAGGAACCTCCAATGGAAGAATGTTTGGAAATGGCCAAAGGCTGGTCCGAAAATCGCTTACCACCCAATGATGATTTGGTCGGTGACCGCGACTTCCATGCTATGATTCGCAAAGTCGAGGCGATAGATCCCGGATTTCGGAAGTAACGAAAACGATTAAGTAATCTCCGAATTATCCATCGCCGCAATCATTCGCTCGCGTTCTTCGGCCTCTGCTTTGGTCATACCCCATGTGGGCGGAATTTTTAGATATTCCTCCTCGTCCGGCGTGTTCTTGCGGCCGAGGACGCTATTACGGTGAGGAAAGCGGCCGAACCGTCGTATTGCGTCCCGATGCCCGACCGCTGCACGCATAGATTTGCCATCATCTAGACCTTGGTATTTCTCGACTGACAAATCCTGATCGGATAATTTTTCGCTGTGCTGGAGAGGCAAGTATAGAAATTTACACGGCTGAGAGCTTAATCCCGCATCGTAAGAACGGTCCAACGCGAAGTGGGAGATTTTGCAGGCTTCGTGATCCGTGTGAAATGCTTTTTTGTTTCCGCGGTAGATATTCCGAGGAAACTGGTCTAGTGAAATTACTAGCGCTACGCATTCCTCCGGCGTTTCGCGCAAGTGATTGAGATCACCTGCTGCAGCTTTCTCGTGGACTCGCTGGAATTTATCAATCAGGTGATTGTCGAATTCAGGGGTGGACTTAAACCATAGATCGTTTTTTGGAATATCTCTTGAAAGATCGGCGGTGCCGAACCAAAAAGTCAAAATGTCTTCAGCTATACTATCCATGAGGGTCCGTCATCTTTAATAATCTCCGATTAACATACCAATTATTATGAGGGAGTTTTTGATACCTATTCAACTAACTGAAAATAACAAAGGTGGTGTTGTCGAAGTTAATGGAAAATCTTGATGCCAAGTGGTGTCAGATTTACCCCCATTGGTGGGTGACGTATCAGCCGGGCAGGCAGATGCGGCAGCAAGAATATCCATTGCGGCGCCGATATCTATGTAATCATCAGATCCAACTTCCGTGGGGTTTAAGGCGAACCCACCGTCCTCTTGCAGATCAACATTCAAAAAAACTTTGAAGATGTCGAATGCGTCGTCGCCCGAGATACCATAAGGGGCCAGCACCTCGGTCAATTTTTTCCTGACATGATCTATGTCCAGTCTCAATATTGTCACGAAGCGGGCAGAACAACGACCGCCCATATTTCCCCAATGATTGCCCCAAGTATCGTCAACTACCGTCGTCATGATATTTTCGCGGGGCGGCTTGGAATAAAAATATCTGAATATTTTGAGGTGCCGATTCCGCAGATTACGTTGATCGCCCATGACTGCCCGCAGTACCACCATTCCCTATTGTTATGGGCATTGTAGAATACGCAATCTACGCCCTGTTTTCCGTCGATCTGGCGAATGCGAAACGTCTGACTTTTCTTAACCTCAAAAGCCTTACCATAGCGTGCCGGGATGATAAATTCCTCGGCGATATTTTCAGGGGTTCTACTCATTGTTTGCGTTCGCTCTGCGTCCAATCGTGGTCGGCGATATCGAATACTAGCCCGTTGGGGTCTTTATATTTTGTTTCCGCATCCACGCCGGGAATGTTGTCCGGTAACTCCATGAAGAATTCACCGCCGAGTTGGATAGCCTTCTCTCCGGCAGCCGCCTTGTCGTCCACAACGAAACCAATGTGGTGTAGCCCGGCCCAGTCCGATCCATTTTTGCCCCCCTTGGTACCTTCCGGGAAATGTAACAACGTCAAGTTCATCGTTCCGTCAGAGAGCATTACAGCATTGCCGTAATCGCTTTCGACGTCGCAAACGCGGTCCAGTTCGAAAAGTTTTTCATAGTAGGCGGCACTTTCCTTAAGATTTGGCACCTGCATGGCGATATGTCGTAGCTTGGCCATTGCCGACTTCCTCATTTCTGTCAGTTTGAGGCTACTATTTTGCGGCGATCAGCTTAAGCTGTCTACATGCGTATTAAAGACATTCGCGAACGCCGGGTTTCACTTGCAGATCCTATGGCAAATGCGGGAATCAGCTATCTACAGATGACTGCCTCCGCCGTCGCTATAGAGGTTGAGGCTGATGAAAAAGGTATCGTGACCGGATATGGATTTTCGTCAGTAGGGCGCTACGCCCAAAGCGGGTTGATTGCGGAGCGCTTTGCTCCCCGGCTAATGGCAAAGGAGAGTATCGAGGGCGTTAATGGTGGACTCGACCCCGTGGGGGGGTGGGCATCAATGATGACTGATGAGAAACCGGGCGGAGATGGTGATCGGGCAGGTGCGGTGGGCGTCCTCGACATGGCGCTATGGGATGCGGCAGCGAAGATCGAGGGCATCCCATTGTGGAGGCTTCTTTCCAAGCGTTATAACGAGGATCGTTACCATGATCTTATCCCCGTCTACGCGACCGGCGGACACTATTATCCCGACGGCGATTTGGAGGCACTTAGGGATGAAGTCAAAAGCTATCTTGATAGTGGTTATGAACGCATCAAGATCAAGTGTGGGCGACACGATCTTGCAGACGATTGCTCGCGTATCGAAGCGGTACTAGGTCTTCTTAACGACGATGGGTCGCGGTTGGCGGTTGACGTAAACTGCATGTGCTCAACATCCGGCGAGACACAGGCAATGGCTGACGCATACGCCCCCTATAGTCTTGCGTGGATTGAAGAACCCGGGCATCCTCACAATTTTGAGCTTCTGGCTGCTTTGACCGATTATTATGATCGGCCAATTGCCACCGGCGAAAATTTATTCTCAATGTCAGAAGCATATAATTTGCTCAGCTATGGCGGATTACGGCCAGATCGGGATATGATCCAAGTAGATCCCGCTCTTTCTTATGGCATTGTCGAATATGCTAATATCGTACGAATGGCCGAAGTCGCGGAATGGCCAAGGTCTCAAATGGTTCCCCATGCGGGCCATTTGCTTTCATATCATGCGGTTGCTGGGTTGGAACTTGGCGCACACGAAATAGCCGCGCGGGCTGATTTTGTACTTGGTGGATTACAGGACGACGTCGAGATCGCGGGCGGGGCAGGGTCTTTACCCCAGGCGCCGGGTATCGGCTTTGAAACCCACGCAAATTTATGGTCAGTTCTTAATGATCTGTAGCTTGTGGACCCGGACCCTTATTTTAACTCCATTATCACTATAAAATATTGGTAGAGACCGGACAGACACTATTTCTCAGAAGGTTAAAGCAATAACAAAACCACCAAACCAGCCCCCGGAGATCATTCAGTAGTCGGATGTGGCGGGTGGCAAACCGCAGACTGGCATAGTTTTTTCTCCGGAATATTGTCGCCGGCTTATAGAATATTAAGCGTTCATTAAGTCTCGCCAGGCCGAGTATTGGGCGCGTAGCGGCAATTCGCTAGTGCCAACTTCTCCGATTTCACCGCCGTCGTCGTTCGCCTGGTCATGACCGAGACCGCGTGAGACATTAATCCAGTCAGTATCTGCCTCGTCCAACGCTAACTGTATATTGTTAAACATTGCAATGTCGTCTGTGGTGATCTGAGATGCAGGGGAGTTAAGTGCACTCAGAAAGCGTACGCTTCGTTGATACATCTCTTCTGGCGCACCTTTCAGTCGGAAACACATTGAATGAACGATCGTACAATCAACGCTGACAGGCTGTAATAGACGCATCTGCTGGTGTTTTGGATTTAGGATTAGGTTTGGATAGATCAGGTGATTAAAGGTGTCCCACCCCAAAATGTCTAATGCGCGATTTTCTCCATAGGCTTCAATCATTGACTCACGATATCGGGCGACTATTGGGTCTTCGTCGGTTGTTTGGGTTATCTGTCCTTCTTTGTAAAAACCCCCCATATAGGAATGTCCACCCGGGAAACCATGAATCTCTACGTCATCCATAAGTGATAGCGGCAAGCCATTGCCTTTGAACATTTGCAGCGCATGATCTTCGGCGCCATCTTCTAGGTTATCCGCAACAGCCTGCGCTGCCTCAACCGACGAGGCGTGAACAATCGATGCATGCATTAGGTCATTGGCATTCTCCATGTGGAGTTTCCAGTTACCCTTATATCGTTGGCGGAAGCCTCCACCTGTCATCTCAATTTCGCCGCCGGGTGCTCTTTCAACCATATTATCGAGGGCACGGGTCATAGGGCCCAGATACTCCGTTAGTGAAGGACCCTCGATAGCCTTGCTAGCAAAAATAAAACCGCGATAGTTGTCGACGCGAGCGGCTCGGTCGAGTGAGAGTGCGGGATCCTTCGGGTCTATTTTTCCGTTGTAACCCTTGCCATGAGGAATACCGATTAGCGATCCATCGGTCGCGAAAGCCCATCCGTGATAAGGACAGATGAAACGATTCTTGGAGCCGCGCCGAGCGCTACATACTTTCATTCCGCGATGGGTGCACCGATTGGCAAAGACATATATTTCCCCATCTGTATGACGGGCGACGATCATGGGGCGTTCGCCAAGATGTGCTGTAACGTACTGACCGGGTTTGGCTAGCTGGCTTTCGTGTCCGACGAAAAGCCACGCACATCCGAAGATACGTTCCATTTCGGCGTTAAAAACCTCTGGATCGATATAGACTCGCCGATGCACGCGGCCCTCGGGTGCGAGGTCGGAGAAATTATTTGTCATGACTAGGATAAAAGCATTCTTAAATGTTGGCGTAAATGCTCCGGCAAGGTGAAATTGTTAAGGTTTTGTAGAGTTGTTTAAAATATCCAGAGTCAAAAAATGGTACGCACGGGCAATTGCGGATCGATTTTCATCATCCGAAATACCCGTCTCGATGATGCGGTTGTATTATTCCAGCTCATTTAGCGGTAGCCAACGTTTTTAATTGGGTCTTCCAATCCTCTGCCAGCCCCTTTGAAGAGTTGTTACCTAGGCGGGTTATCGCTTGATTGACAAAATCCACACCCGTCCGCTCTATAAATTTTTCCATTATCCGCAGTGTGAGGAGTCCGGGCAAACTGTTTTCAGTGGCGCCAATCTGTACACCGTTTAGTTCCTTCACTGGTACGACTACCGGAGTTGTGCTGCAGATAAAGGCTTCGTCAGACGCGTATACGTCATATGGCGTAAAATCACCTTCGACAGTCTCGATTCCCAGTTCATCGGCGATTTCTATCACCGTGGCGCGGGTCACTCCGCCGAGCACATTGCGCGTTGAGGATGTGTGCAGACGACCTTCAGCTACGAAGAAAAAGTTCCCCGTATTCGTTTCAGCGATATTACCAGCGCTGTCAAGCAGAAGAGGGGTGACATCTATATCGGTGCGTTTGGCCTCTAGTGTCGCCTGAATTTGATTCATTCGGCTTAGCACCTTCGCTTTGGGATCAATGCTGTCTGGCGGAGTGCGCCGGATACCCGGTGTGATGAGCTTAAGCCCACCAAGATATCTCGAAGCGTACTGGACAAATTCGATCTCGACGCAGAACATTGAAACGATCGTTCGCGATGGCCGGCCAGTGACATTGTCGCCCCGAGTAATTACATGCCAAACGGCGTAATCGCTTTCAGAATCGAGGCGACCGAGATTCCGTGTCAACGTTTCCTGTGTTGCAGAGAAAAGTTCGTCGCGGCTCAAACCAGGGTTGATTCGAACATATGCCAAGGACCGGTATAACCGGTCGAGGTGGGCATCTAGGCCGAAAAGTTTATGGCGGAAGGTACGCGTCACCTCGTAAACCCCGTCGCCACCAAAAAATCCACGTTCGGTGACCGGAACTGTGGCTTTCTCCTCAGGCAGAAATACGCCGTTAAGATATATGATGTTGGCGTCGCTCATTCCATAATCTTATCCGTCTATTACCCGACTTCCAAATATTTGCTCTATTCTGCATCGGTTGGTTTCGAGTAAAAACGAATTTTATCATCAAGGATAAGGGGGGGGGTCTGCTAGGTAAATGAATGCTGCCCGGGCGCGCTGGGTAACACTGCCAGCTAATTTTCGTGCCGTTTTGTTGGTATCGGCCGGGGCGATTCTGCTGACAGTAATGGCCGTATTCGTAAAAATCCTTGGTGATCGGATGTCAGCGGCTCAGCTTATGTTCTGTCGGGCACTGGTTGGATTCCTACTTTTTGCTCCATGGCTCATGGTTACCGGGGGCTTTGATATCATCCGAACAAAGCGCCCATTTCTGCACCTTCAGAGAGGATTTTGGGGTGCTTGTGGTAACTTTTGTTTTTTCTATTCGATCACCCATCTGGTGTTAGCCGATGCGATGGCGCTCCAATTTTCCCGACCGCTTTTCATGATCCTGCTTGCATTTGTGTTTCTTGGCGAAGTGGCCGGAAAACATAGGGTAGCGATTACATGCTTTGGATTTGTTGGGATTCTCGTGATGTTACGCCCATTCGGGGGAGGTTTCGATCCGGATGGGTTGGTCGCCGTCGCGGGAGCCTTGTTTGGGGGAATGGTGGTAATCTGTATCAAAAAACTTTCGTCCACCGAGCCGACCAGGCGGATCATCTTTTATTACGCGCTCTATATGATGTTGTTTTCTTCTATTCCGGCGGCTGTTTTTTGGGTCCACCCAACTTGGAACGAAGTCTGGCTGCTAGTCCTTGTAGGATTTCTAGGCATAGTAGGCCAGTCCTGTATCACCCATGGCTTTACCCTGGGCGAAGCCACGATTACGGTGCCATTCGACTACATGCGAATAGTTTATTCAGCAATCTTCGGGATATTCCTATTTTCTGAAATACCCAGTTGGTGGAGCCTTGCTGGTGCAATCCTAATAGTTGGTAGTAATCTATATTTAGTAAAATGCAGATGACGGTGGAAAACGCGATAATTAAAAAGAGTCCGGCTAAGTCACTCCTCAAAGTCCTGAAACCAATTGATACGCTGCTGATATCTCTCTCTAATATTTAATAGTTCGGGGCTGAAGAGCGGGTTATAGTTTAACGCCTTTGACCCTGACCGCATGAAAGGTTTTTTTCTGGCTGTTTTGATCAATCGAAAGAGTCGGGCGACATTTAAGTTATGGAACCGATAAGAAAATTGAGCGGTAACAAACTGGCAGTCGGCCTGTTTGGATTTAATTGCGATGGCGGGTTGGCTTGCTCTACCTTTCCGGATCGCTGGGATGCAAGCTGGAAAAATTGTCGCGAGCTCGCGGTTCGTGCGGACGACGCGGGTATCGACTTCATTCTGCCACTAGGCCGCTGGATCGGGTATGGAGGGGAGACAAATCATAACGGTTCCAACTTTGAGAGCATTGCTTGGGCGTCTGGCCTATTAGCTGTGACGCAAAATATAATGGCCTTTGGAACTGTTCATGTAACCGCATACCCGCCGGCCGTCGCGGCAAAACAGATGGTGACAGCGGATCATATTAGTGGGGGGCGGTTTGGGCTGAACATCGTTTGTGGGTGGTATAAAAAAGAATTTGATATGCTTGGGGTGGAACTAGACGACCATGAGCGGCGTTATGATTTGGGGCAGGAATGGATTGATTTGGTAACTCGGATCTGGACTGAGGACGAGCCATTCGACTTCAAAGGTGAGTTTTTCCAAACTAAAGGCACGGTGCTAAACCCCAAGCCAGTGAGCCGGCAGCGGCCGATGGTGGTTTGCGCGGGGACATCGGGCAGAGGGCGAGAATATGCGGTGAGGAACGCCGATATGCTATTTCATACATTTTACGATTACGACAAATTTACAGAAGATTGCACCAACCTCCGGAGCGCCGGGCGAGCTATTGGCCGTGACGTTGGCCTGTTTACTAACATCGGGGTCGTCTGTCGGCCCACTCAGAGGGAAGCCGAGGAATATCACCATCATTATGCGGTCGATTATGCGGATACCGAAGCTTGTCGGGTAATGATGGTGGAGCGGGGAATTGACACAGATGCGATTTCAGAGGACGACCGGCGTCGTTTTCACATGCGTGCAGCTACAGCCAACGGTGCAACCCCAATCGTAGGCGACCCCGATAACGTGGCTGAACAGCTCGCTAGATTATCAGAAGCCGGCGCCGATGCCGTAGCAATGGGTTTACCAAACTATCTAAATGATCTTCCGATAATTGTTGAGGAAGTCCTGCCGCGGCTGGAAAATCGGGGACTACGATAGGTGTTGGCCTGATCCTGCAAAGTAGTTTGTGGGGTCAAAATCTTAAATGATTGCGGCAACCTCTACGTTTTCAACTCGAATACGCTCTATAATTATACTAATTGGAGGTACCGAATGGAAAATCTGCATAGGTCTCACCCATCTCTAGAGAAAACGGGTAACGACACATACACCCAAACCCGAATGATTCTGATAAGTTTGAATTACTGACCCACCGGCAGGAGCATGCCCATGCCTTCCAGACTGTCAGCTTTCGGTATCACTTTCGGTATCGCTGCACTAATGACCTACGTGTTAGTGACGGGACGAGAACTTCTGATCCCCTTCGCGATCGCTGTTTTGATTTGGTATGTAATTACCGCGCTTTCTCGGTTGATAGGAGGGTATACAGGGGTTCCGGGCTGGTTGGCTCTAACCTCGTCGATAGTATTCTTCCTTATTATTCTGGGGCTGATAGTGGAGCTAATCAGCGGTAATATTGCATCTGTTCGAGATGCTGCACCGATGTATCAGACAAATCTGGAAAGGTTGATCGACGGTATTACGCGGTTCGGTGGGATGACGGAAAGGCCAACGATTGCCCATGTGATTGACCAGATTGACGTGAAAGCGCTAATTAGCGGAGTTGCGACCGCGGTTGCTAAAGTTGCTGGAAACGCTGGATTAATTGTGGTTTATGTCATTTTCCTTCTAGCCGAACAGCGTACTTTCTCCCGCAAAATTGAGGCCCTTTTTCCGGGTGCGGAGCGGCGGGAGGAGGTTCAGCTTATCTTATCAGAAATTCAGAAACGGACGCAGACCTATATAGCTGTGAAAACCCTTCTTAGCCTTCTGACTGCCGTGATCAGTTACATCGTTTTGGTAGCAGTTGGATTAGATCTTGCCGGATTCTGGGCATTTGTAATTTTTCTTCTAGCATACATACCGACCATTGGATCTCTTCTAGGTGTTATCTTCCCAGCGCTCATGGCGCTACTACAATTTGGCGGTGGAAGCGAATTCTTGATAATTGCGGTCGGGCTGGGAGCGGCGCAGATTATAATTGGCAACGTTCTAGAACCCCGGATGATGGGGAAATCACTCAACCTTTCTTCGCTGGTCGTGATCGTATCACTTGCAATCTGGGGGTCTATCTGGGGCGTTACCGGCATGTTCCTCTCAGTACCGATTACGGTAATACTAATGATTATCCTCGCTGAATTCAAACAGACCCGGCCGATTGCTATATTACTGAGCGCAGACGGAAGGGTTTGATAGGCGTCTGGAAACAACTAATTTAGGAAACCGTTGGAACGTAAAGAAACAGTTTGGCCGAAATTATAGCTAAGTTCATATGCTGCGCCTAAAAAATACTCCGCCGGTAGTCTCTGGACCGATAAATTAGCCGATAAGAAACTACTAAAAGTACCCTAATGTGCTCCACCATAGATAAAGTAAGGGCATCATTATTATCCATGCTATGGAGCACATTACTAAGATCAGTCGCACCATCTGGCTGGCAGATATACCGCCGAGATGTGCAGCCAGAACAAAGGGCGGGAACTGATAGGCAAACATGGCCATCGCCCAGTTCAGAGGTTGGGTAAGTAAAACTGTTCTTAGAGGCCAGCCAGTAGCGGCGGCTATTTCCGTTGCAATCGTTGTCATAATTGCGGGCTGTCCAGGTACGGTAGTTAAGAGACCCATGGCGGACCCGACCCCACCAACAATTACAAAATTTAAAAAATTATGCTCGGCATTAAGTGGCACGATGTCGAAAAGGAAAAGGCTTATAAAAGCGCCAAGCCCGGCATCCGCGACGAGTGCCCCCATGCCTATTACACCCGCGACGAAGAACCACGGAGCGTAGGAGACCTTTCCTACCATAAAGGAAGCGGGGACCATCCCAACTCGAGGTAACATACAAATAACCGCGGCGCCGAGTGCAACCCATGCAGGGGAAACTCCATGGGCGAAGTCAGTTAGCCAAAGTCCTAGCGCGGTGGTTAATACGAGAATAAGGCGGGTTTGTTCTGATGATGAGCTCGCAGGCTCCAAGACGCTTTCCACATTCTCGATACGGTCGGCATACAACGTCCGGCAAACGATGGGTATCGAAATCATCGATACGATCCCTATAACCGGGAAATTGGCGATCAGGTACTCAGCATACGTAAATTTTATGCCGTGAATACTTTCTGTGGCGCCGAGCCAAGCTAGGTTAGGAACGGCGGCGGGGAGCACAGATAGGCTTGGGTAAATCGATCCGGCCGCAACAGCAAGCCCCATCCCGGTTCGGCCACGGCTGCCCGGTTCGAAGCCAACCTGATCCGCCAACGCCATAAAAATTGGCATCATTATGACGATACGTCCGGTATTGGATGGAATTATGAAACAAAGGACCGTACCCACCACAGTAATTCCGCACAATATACCGAAATAATTTCGCGGGAAGATTTTTAACAGTCTGCTTGCAAGGGTGTGCCCAAACCCTGTTTCTTGCACTGCGGCGCCAACGATGAGCCCGCCGAAGATCATCCACACCGCTGTCGAGTTGAAACCGGAGAAAACGGTCGGCGCCCCGGCGTCGGTCAAGACCATGGCAAGGAAAAAGAAGATTATCGCGGTAAAATACTCCGGAACAACTCCACTCGCCCATAACGATACAGATATGACCACCACTGCGGCTATCCGCATAATATCTGGAGGCGTCCCATCTGGTGGAGGCTGCAACCAGAGAAACGCGCCCAACAATAAGCCGACTAGGGTCACCGCTGCGGGCAATATGCCAATCTTCTTTTCCATAATGATGAACCTGCGCGGTGACTGGTATGGTGTCAATGCGATACAATGCGTATGAAGTTATCCGTATGGTGGATAGGGGTAAGGTCGCACTATGCGGTAATACTAGAATTCGGGGTAAACCATGAATAATGCTGAGCTTATTGTTCAAATCCTAAAAATGGCGGGGACTACTTTTGGCTTCGGTATACCTAGCGGTAACGTTTTGCCGCTGATGGATGCTATGCGTAGGCATGATCTACCCTTCGTCCTTACAGCACATGAGGGCTCCGCTGGTTTCGCTGCGGATGTGATGGGCCGTATGACTAATGCGCCAGGTCTTGGGATAGCGACCTTAGGGCCCGGTGCGACTAATCTTGCAACCGGTGTTGGAAACGCATGGCTCGACCGATCACCGATGATCGCAATTACCTGTAACTTGAATACCGACCAGCTCGGCCGGCGGATACAGATGTATATCGATCATCACAAGTTATTCATGCCGATTACTAAAGCGACATTAGCTATTCGTGAGGGCTCTGTAGCAGAGACCATTACGAGGGCTGTGCGAATTTCAATGTCAGAACCTCGCGGACCGGTGCACCTTGACTTGCCAGAGGACGTCGCACTGGCATTGGCAACCGAGCCGATACCCAATGTAGAAACCTTTATCCGGGTTCCACCTGCTAGCCCCCAAGCGGTTGAAGAAGGTATCGAATTACTCGCCGCAGCCAAGCGCCCGGTCGCAGTACTCGGATCCAGTGCGATGAGGATGAGTGACCCCAGTCTGCTTTTATCCTTTGTCGAGCGCCATGCACTTCCCTTTGCGACGACTACTATGGCAAAAGGCATGATCGATGAGGACCATCCCCTGTCCCTTGGCTGTATAGAGCGGGGAAAGCGGCAAATTCAAAGGGCTTTTCTACGCTCATCCGACCTGATTGTGGGCATCGGATATGACACAATCGAAGTAGAATATGAGGCTTGGATTGGCGCAACACCGCTACTTCAGATAGACATTGATAAGGTCGATGTCGCAATATCCGTTCAAGTCAAAGGAGAAGTGACAGGAGATCTGGACGCCTCTCTGTCTTTAATGGTTGAGGCTCCAGCGAGCGATAATGAATGGGTAGAAACCCAGATAGCGGATCACCGGGTTGCCTTCCAAAAAGCCCTTCGGCCCGCCTCGGAGGTCTTTACGCCGCATGAAGCAATAGACATTGTACGCGATCTATTGCCCACCAACGGTATCCTGACCTTTGATGTTGGGGCTCATACCCATCAGATTGCGAGCCAGTGGACAGCACATGCACCGAAGACCTTTCATATCAGCAACGGCTGGTCTTCGATGGGTTTCGGACTGCCCGCAGCAATCGCGGCTAAGCTGGCTCGTCCTAATCTTCCGGTAGTTTGTATATTGGGCGACGGTTGCTTCCAGATGACTTGCGGAGAAATAGCGACGGCCAAGCGGCTTGGCATCAGCCTTCCCGTCGTCGTGTTAGATGATCGCTGGCTTGGGCTGATCCGGGTAAAACAAGAACGCCGGCAGCTTCCATTTTACGGAACCACTCTTCAGGAAGAGGCATATCAGGATCCACCGGAGCATTACTTCGGTGTGCCTGCTGTCGGTGTACGTAGTGGAGAAATTTTGCGCGTAGAATTAGAAAAAGCATTGCAAAGAGAGGGGCCGACAGTGATCGAGGCCATCGTCAACGCAGAACATTATTCTGAAACGGTTTTTGACTAGTTTGGCCGACGAGGCCAGAATGTCGACAGGAGCTTGAGAGAGAAGGTCAATGGGATATACGTTAAAGCAGCTATCTTCCGATTGTCGGGCAGCAATGGATATTGACCCCGGCCCAGTTGGCCGCGAGAAGGTCCGAGATTTCGTGGCCAAGGCCTGTAAGGATGATGAATTCGTGTCCGAGCACCTCGGGCCTGAAAACACTTTGGAGCGCCAAGTGATTTATGAGGACCCCAAACATAAGTTCTGTATTCTTGCCCACGTTTATGAAGGTGCGAAGGGTTCAAATCCGCACGATCACGGACCCAGCTGGGCAATTTACGCTCAAGCTGGCGGCGTCACGACAATGACTGCTTGGGAGAGGATTGAATCTCCGAAAGACGGGGCGCCCGGAAAAGCCCGAAAAATTAAGGATTATGATATGCATCGTGGAGATGCATATCTCTACAATGAGGGTGAACTACACTCACCAAGCCGCAAGTCAACAACGCGTCTTATAAGGGTTGAAGGGCAGGACCTTACGAATATTAAGCGCGATAAATATGAAGTTATCGTTTGAGTCAATAGTAGGCACTCTAGATTAGAAACCTCCCATAATCTCCACGTAATAGGCTAGATCAATGCTCGTAAGGTAGGCCGACATACTGTTCGGCTATCGAGGCCATAGCCTTTTCTGACGTAGCTAGATAAGCCATTTCATCTTCACGGGTACGCTGGTCGAAGGCATCATCACTAGGGAATCTATGAAGTAGCCGAGTAAGGTTCCACGAAAAGCGTGCGGCGCCCCAAACCCGTTTTAAAGCGACATCTGAGTAACATTCCAAATGATTGTCATTGTTGTTCTTGAAATGCTCGATTAGAGCGCGGGATAGGTAATAGACATCTGAAAAAGCTAGGTTTAATCCCTTCGCTCCAGTAGGTGGGACAATATGAGCGGAGTCGCCTGCGAGAAACATTCTGCCGTAACACATTGGTTCTGAAACAAAGCTACGAAGTGGTGCGATGGATTTTTCGATTGATGGGCCGGTTCGTATTGCATTAGCGAATTCATCTGGGAATCGCGCCTTCAATTCTCCCCAAAAACGATCGTCTGGCCAATCCTCCAATTTATCTTCCAAAGCACACTGGACATAGTATCGGCTTAAATTTTCATTTCGTTGAGAAGCTAATGCGAAGCCTCGGTCATGATTGGCGTAAACTATGTCGGCGAGCGGCGGTGTTTCTGACATAATTCCGAGCCAACCGAATGGATACCCCTTTTCATATGTTTTGAGCACATTAGAAGGGATTGAGCTTCGGCTAACTCCGTGAAAACCATCACAACCAGCGATGTAATGACATTCGATCCTATGTTGGAGGCCGTTCTTGACATATGTCACAAAAGGCTTGTCCCCCAAGAGATCATGGGGTTTCACATCCTCTGCTTCGTCAATAATCTGACCGCCGGCATTATCACGGGCCGCATAAAGATCTTCGGTAATTGCTGTCTGACCGTAAGCTGTCATTTTCCGGCCTGTATACTTCATTGTGTCTATGAGCATCTTCTCCGAACCAGCCCAAACGATGAAACTACCATCATGAGCCTTTCCTTCACGGTCCATCCGTTCGCTTAGTCCGATCGAGCGGAGGAGGTCGACAGATCCAGCCTCTAGGACACCGGCGCGGATTCGGCTCAAGACGTAAGCTCGGCTTTTTTGTTCCAGTACGACATTGTCAATGCCATTGAGATCGAGGATGTGGGAAAGCAGAAGACCGGCAGGTCCACCACCGATCACGACGACCTGTGTTCGTTCCATATCAGTATTCCGTTTGTTTGGTTTGGTCGAAAGGATTTCCTCAAATCTTTTCCTCAAGCGCAATAAGACCCATCCCGGTGGTCATCGGAGCGTAGTAATGCCTATGAACTTGACGGACTTTATTACTTAGAGCACCGCGCATAGTTAACCACATAATAAGCTCGACGGCCTCTGCTCCGGCCTGTTCCATTATAGCCTGGTGAGTCAACTTCGTAAGTGAAATGGGATCGACTTCAATTCTGTCAAGGAAATCACTATCAAATTCGCTATTCAGGTGGCCGAAACGGGCACCATTTAGCTGATGCGACATACCGCCTGTTCCCAAAATCACAATCTTCTGGCTACCTGGATAACTTTGGACGGCCCTACGAATTGCCTGACCCAGCTTCCAGCAACGAAGCGCGGTTGGAAGTGGATGTTGAATAACGTTGACAGCAACCGGGACCACCGTCACGGGCCAACTATCGTCATGATCCCAGCAGAGGTGCATCGGCACCATAAAACCATGTTCAACGGACATTTCCTGGCAAATCGTTATGTCGAACTCATCGTAGACCAGTGAATTACATAGGTGCCACGAAAAATCTGGGTTGCCCTTAAAGTCGGGCAATGGGCGGCGGCCCCAACCCTCATCACCTACCTGATATGATTCCGCGGCACCGATCGCAAATGTTGGGTATTTGTCAAAAAAGAAATCGCAGCCATGATCATTATAAACAACAATCGCAATATCCGGCTTTATTTCTTTTAACCATTCCTTAACGGGCTTGTAGCCGTCGAATAATGGCTTCCAATCAGGCTCATCGTGCCGTCCCTGATCGTGAACTACTCCAATCGAGGGGACGTGAGATGTGCCAATACCGGCCAAAATGTTAGCCATATCGAAAACCCTTTTATCTGGCGCCGGAGGCGTTTCGAGTAGCCAAAAATTCCTCGTAGGTTTGGCCCCTCTGATGAGCACCTATTTGATAGAGACCATGACCGATGACCGCGCCTATTTTCATTATCATATAAATATTTCCGCCGTACTCATCCATCATCGCCCGCCAGTCGCGGTCTCGAATAATCTGTCTTTCGACCTCCGTAAGATCTGCTGCTGCGAGGACAGATTCCTCGTCCGCTAGAAATGCTTCTCGGTTTTCCCTTTTGCACATAGACATTGCGAACTTATTGAGCCGGTAGCCCTTCTGGGTTTCTTCTGAGGCAAAAACTTTCGTATTCTCAATTGGGCGGGTTTTATCCACTTGCTGGCTCATATCGTCCCTCTCAAAACACAATCTATCAATATAATTCATATTTATGAATCAGAGCCTACATCAATAAAATAAGAAAAATCTAGTTCATTGCAGAGCCACCATCGACCGGTAAAAAATCTGACCAGTAATGAAATCACTTTCGGCGCTGGCCAAAAATATACAGGCTCCTACCACGTCTTCAGGAAAATGCACGTGCATATGCCGCCCCAATCCCTTGAGATCTACCCGTAATAATTGCGACCCGTTCTTCAAGTCTTGACATATGATCTCCCCGCTCAGGTGTTGAAATAGTCCTCCGATAGCCACCGCCCAATCGCGGTCAAACGTTCGTCCTCGTCAAACTGGCCGAGGATTTGAATGCCGAGTGGAACGCGGTCAACGGACATCAGCGGTAGAGATAATGCAGGCATGCCTACCACCGAGGAACCTTCATTAAAAACCGCACTGCCTTGGTCCATCCCAACCGGCGCTGGTCCCGGAGACGAAAGCGTAATCAATGAGTCCGCGCGAAGGCATAGTTGCCGGTGGAGATCGCGAATTCGGGCGCGACGATTAAGCGCCTCTCGATACTCAGCTTGGCTCAAGCCCTCTGCTTCCTTGAGCCCCATGAGGAGGCGGGGAGGAATTTTCTCTGGAAAACGTTCCTTGTACTGAAGCATCGGCCACTGAAACTCGAAACGGTATAAGCAACGCCAAAGTTCCGGCATTTCGGAAAAAATCTGTTCATATGCCTCGATCGAGGGATCATTTTTTCGATCGTAGATTTCGACGCCTGCATTATGTAAACCTGCAAGAAAATTTTCGAACTCAGCCTTTGAACTATCATCGGTTTGGTCCCAGCCGGCAGTGTCCAGTCGGATAAGACGAGCTGGCTTATGAGGTCTGGGTGCTTGGTCGCCACCGAATAATCCCGGATAACCAGGATCTCCGCCGCCAAATTTTGAGATATGCCTCGACATATTCCAGATATCGGACAGGTCTCCGCCAAAAACGCCGAGGTGGTCCATGCTTTGTGCTGCGGAAAATATTCCTTGGCGGTTTAGCGCTCCAAATGTCGCCTTTATCGCATACGCGCCACAGAAACTGGCGGGCCGGATTGTGGAACCGCGGGCGTGTGTTCCCAAGGCGCCTGGAATGGTTCCGGCACCGACCGCTGCGGCCGTTCCCGATGAGGATCCGCCCGGTGTACGGCTGAGGTCATGAGGATTGCGAGTACGCGAAGGATCACCTCCTCCAAACGTAACAGTAACTGTTTTGCCGAGGATGACCGCACCTCCCTTGCGTAAGGCATTTACGGAAGCAGCATCGCGTATAGGCTGATGATCCTTGAATAACTCACTGCCATATTCGGTTGGCATATCAACGGTTTCGATAAGGTCCTTGATACCCACCGGCATACCATCCACGGGTGAGAGCGGCCTACCATCTGCGTAGCGCTTTCCCGCTTCATCTGCCGCAGCCCGCGCCGGTTCTTTGTTCACGATCTCCCAAGCCATTACATCTTCTTCGACGGCCTCTATTTTCTCAAGACAGTCTTCCAGATAGGCGCGTGGTGTATCGGATCCATCGCGGAACCTTGCCACCTTGTTATGAAATGTCATCAATGAATGGGTCTTTGGATCGTAACTTGGACTGCTCATCGAGAAGTATCTCCCTCTTATGGCTTTTGTCTTTAGCACCGAGTATACCGAACGCATTGGCCTATGAAAATTATGGGAGAGGAGGGGATGAGCGTATCTCTATTGGGAAAGCGAGCGTTGATAACCGGTGCCGGCGGCGGTATGGGCCGAAGCCATGCCGTTCTGATGGCTGAGCGGGGCGCCGATATCGTAATCCATGACATAAATGCCGAAGGCGCTGAAGAAACAGCCGAAATGGTTCGCGCCCATGGTCGCAATGCTGTGGTGGCGGTAGCAGATATTCGTGACGTCGCGAATTTTGTAGTCGCTGTACAGAAGGTTGGCCCGGTGGATATTCTTGTTAACAATGCTGGCGTCGGCGGTGCCCGGCGCACTATCGAAGATATTACAGAGGACATTTACAACCAGATGTTCGAGGTGCATGTGCGTGGGACTTTCTTCGCAACTCAAACGGTACTACCTCCCATGAAGGAAAAGAAGAACGGTAAGGTGATCAATATTTCGTCTATTTATGCTATGGGCGGTAGCCAGCTCGCTAGCCATTACGCAGCATCGAAATCTGCGATTTCTGGCTTTACCAAAAGCTGGGCGCGGGAATTAGCCCCGTGGCGAATTAAGGTTAATGCGGTAGCTCCCGGTTTTATCGTGACAGGGATGACAGAGGGATCCAATCCACCAGAAAAAATCGTGGAACGGGAAAAACTAATGCCGCTCGGAGAGTTCTGTAAACCCATTGATATCTCCTACGCCGTTGCATGGCTTGCGAGCGATGAGACAAATCTGGTGTCTGGCCAGGTTATCAGCCCGAATGCAGGGGAGGTGATAGTGGGGTATTGACCCCCGGACGAATTCAACGTTTTCTATTCCTGCGTAAAGGTCGCGTATTGAATCTTCAGTGCGGGCGACGGCAGTTCAAATTTTATATACTTAATCGGTTGCCTTGCCCATGATTTCTGACGAACTTATTACCTACAGTCCAAAGGTATTCATTCCCCTCACAAAGCTGTGCCGGGACGTTTGTCATTACTGTACGTTCTCGCATCCGCCCCGTTTAGGGGAACTTTCCTTTCTGACTTCTGATGATGTTCTCGCAATTGCACGAGCTGGAGCTAAGGCTGGCTGTACCGAGGCCCTGTTTACACTAGGAGATAAGCCAGAGCTAAGGTATCGGGTTGCAAAGGATGAACTGTCTGGGTTGGGACATGCGTCGACAATATCGTATCTCGCGGAAATGGCGTCCTTGGTGATTCAAGAAACGGGCTTGCTGCCTCATCTTAACCCCGGCGTGATGACAGCGGATGATATCGCTATACTGCGCCCTGTCTCGGCATCGATGGGGATCATGTTAGAGGGCGTAGCACCCTCGTTGGCGAAGAAAGGCGGCCCTCATTTTGGATCACCGGACAAGGATCCCGATGTCAGGCTTGAGACGATACGTTTAGCTGGCGAGGCTCGCGTGCCATTCACTACCGGTATTTTAATCGGGATCGGAGAGACCCGCTATGAAAGAGTGTTGGCGTTACGCAGGATTAAGGAATTACAAGTACGTTACGGACATATTCAGGAGATTATTATCCAAAATTTCCGAGCAAAGCGAGGAACGCGTATGTCCAACATGGCTGAGCCTACCCTCAAAGATCTTAAATGGACCATTGGAGCAGCACGTGATTTATTCGGGCCGGATATGCCAATACAAGCTCCCCCTAACCTAACGAGGGATGATTTCCCGGAATTGATTGATGCTGGAATTAGTGACTGGGGTGGAGTTTCGCCGGTAACAAGAGATCACGTTAATCCGGAAGCCCCATGGCCCGAGATTACCAGTTTGCGTGTTGCAACGGCAAAAAAGGGTAGGGTGCTCGCCGCTCGGTTACCGATTTACCCTCGTTACATATTCGAAGACGGGTGGATAGACGATGCTGTAAGGCCGGTTGTAAATCGTAATATGGATATCGATGGTTTGGCCCGCGACGACAGTTGGTCCCCTGGTGTGGCAGACGTTATGCCGATTGCGCCCGCCGTTGTGGGAAGTCCCGGGCGTACCTTGCGAATCACGCTTGATCGGGCGATCGCGGGTGAGGAACTAGATGAACCAGAGGTCGAAAGATTACTGGAGGCTCGCGGAGCGGCGTATTCGGAAGTAAATGCTGCAGCAGACGAAGTCCGCCGAAAAGTATCAGGTGAAACCGTTACCTTTGTTGTAAACAGGAATATTAATTATACAAATGTGTGTGGTTACCGATGCGGTTTTTGTGCCTTTTCCAAGGGGCGGCTTAGTGCCAATCTGCGGGGTGCACCTTACGATCTTGCGCTAAGCGAGATAGCAAGACGCACTGAGGAAGCTTGGGCACGCGGTGCAACTGAGGTATGTCTACAGGGAGGTATTCACCCGGATTATTCTGGAGAGACATACCTTGATATTCTCCATGCCGCTAAATCGGCAGCCCCTCAAATTCATGTTCATGCGTTCTCGCCTTTGGAGATCTCACAGGGCGCGGCAACTCTCGGACTCCATTTAGATGATTACCTAGAAAGACTTAAAGATGCTGGTCTTGGATCACTGCCCGGCACCGCAGCGGAAATCTTGGATGACGACGTTCGCGCGGTACTGTGCGCTGATAAGTTGTCTACCGATGAATGGTTATCTGTAATGGAAGCCGCTCATTCGGTTGGTTTTCAGTCGAGTGCCACAATGATGTTTGGCCATTTGGAGCGTCCTTTACATCAGGCACGGCACCTGTTGCGTCTGAGAGATCTACAGATACGCACAGGTGGCTTCACGGAATTTGTCCCGCTACCTTTCGTCCATATGGAGGCGCCTATTTACCTCAAAGGGATTGCCCGCCGTGGCCCGACTTTCCGGGAGACTGTCCTCCTTCATTCAGTGGCGCGGCTGGCGTTGAATCCGGTTATAAAAAACATCCAAGTAAGCTGGGTTAAGCTTGGCGCGGATGGTGCGGCCTCATGCTTAAATGCCGGAGCTAACGATCTGGGGGGTACTCTAATGAACGAGTCTATCTCCCGAGCAGCTGGGGCATCCCACGGGCAGGAATTTGCGCCTGAAGAGCTTGAATCTTTAATAGGGAACCTTGACCGGTCTCCTCGGCAAAGGTCCACGCTTTATCGGGATGTTCCCAAGGAGCGCATTGCGGCGGGACGGTTGGCGCCGGCACTTGTTCCACCTGTTCAGACGTCTGCGGCAAAATTTGCTCATGGTAAGGTGACATCTTGACCGGTCGGCGTCCTATCATCGCGGTTATTGGGGGGACTGGGGAAGAAGGTTCTGGACTAGCAAGACGATGGGTAACCGCTGGCTACCGAGTTCTCATAGGATCCCGGTCTCCAGAGCGAGCTAAAGAAATTGCTTCCGATATTCGAGCGGAGGGGATGGATAATACTTCTGCCGCTGCTGCCTGTGAAATTGCTGTATTGACTGTCCCCTACGACGCTCAACGCGAGACTCTGCTGGGGTTACGTGAACCCTTACAGGGCAAAATACTGGTCGATGTCACCGCGCCATTGGTTCCGCCAAAAGTAATGCGTGTTCAATTACCGGATGAAGGCAGTGCAGCGCAGATCGCGCAGAATATTCTTGGTGCTGGTGTCCGGGTAGTTTCGGCATTCCAGAATGTCTCGGCGGCGCATTTAAAAGACCCTTATTACATTATTGATTGCGACGTTCTGGTAACCGGCAATGATCCAGCAGCAAGGGCCGAAACTATCAATCTAGCAAAAGCGGCCGGGTTATCAGCGGTCGAGGCGGGACCGTTGGAAAATGCTGCAGCTGCCGAGGCGCTTACTTCATTACTGATCTGGATAAATCGCAAGTACAAGTCACCAGGAGCTGGTATCCGCATCACTGCACTACCGAACCGGGAGGAATAAAACGGCGAACCTTGGCCTAATTTTATCTCTTGGCGATGTATCTTATCGACACTTGTATGGATTTACTGCCGGATACCCGAATAAGTTATGCTACTGAATTTAAGCACAAATGGTTTTGAAAAACCTTAGAGGGTTATTCCGTACCCAGCGGTGAAAGCTTGTATAAAGATAGATCGATAATATCTCTGAAGATGATCGCGACTTTCTAACCACTCAATACCCTTTCCTGTCGAAGCGACATATCTCGTCATAACAATGTATAAAAAGGACATTTATTTTGGGCGACTACGCAATCAGTCAATCGATTCCTAGGTTTGAGGATCCGAAATTACTGACAGGCGGCGGTGATTTTATCGACGATGAAAATGCATATGGCCAACTTCATGCGGCAGTCGTCCGTTCGCCGTACGCACACGCTGACATTGTCCAAATAGATGTCTCCGAGGCGCAGAAAGCAAAAAACGTTGTCGCCATTTATACCGGTCAAGACTATAAGATGGCCGGCTGGGGTACGATCCCTCACATAGGTCCACCCGTAAAACGCCGCGGTGGCAAAGACTTCATTCTCCCTGACTTTTATCCTCTCGCTGTCGACAGGGTTCGAATGGTGGGTGAGGGTGTAGCATTTGTGATTGCCGAAACCGCGGCCGATGCCAAGATAGCCGCAGACCTAGTAATAGTTGAATTCAGCCCATTACCGGGCTCCGCCTCAACTGCCCGCGCTCTTGAAACGGGAGCACGGGTGATCTGGCCGGATATCGGCAGTAATGAGGCACTTGTCCACGAAATTGGCGACAAAATCGCAACCGAAGAGGCATTTTCAAAGGCAGATCATATTGTCAAACAGCGTTTCAATATAAATCGCGTACTCGGTAACGCCATGGAGATGCGTGCTTGTCTAGCGGTCTATGATGCGCGGACCGACCACTATACCCTTCGGGCACCGGTTCAGCATCCATGGGTGGTCCGCAAAGTTCTATCTTCGACTGTAATCGGTGTTGATGAACTTCAAGTTCGAGTGATTGCGCCGGATGTTGGCGGTAGCTTTGGTATTAAGGCAAACGTTTATCCCGAATACCTTATGGCGCTTTTTGCGGCTCGATACACCGGGCGCCCAGTAAAATGGGCCAGTGAACGGACAGAGGGATTTCTAAGTGATTTCCACGCCCGGGACAACGTTTCCGAAGCCGAGTTGGCGCTTGACCGAGAGGGTAATTTTCTCGGTTTTCGCCTACGCAACACTGTTAATATTGGCGCCTACTTCTCTCCCGTTGGATCGGGGCCTGCTACCAATAACCTAGGAACCCTCTCGGGAGTTTATACTACGCCGGCCGCCCATGTGCAGGTTGTTGGCGTCTTTACTAATTCCCATCCGACTGCACCCTATCGTGGCGCTGGACGTCCCGAAGCAGCATTTATAATTGAACGTATCATCGATATCGCAGCGGATGAATTGGGATTCGATCCGATTGAGCTTAGGCGTCGGAATCTAATTCCAACTGACGCCATGCCTTTTAAGACCTCTCTTACATTCACATATGACTCCGGGGACTTTGAAAAAAATATGGATGATGCACTTCGTCTTGCAGATTATGACGGATATCCCGCGAGAAAAGCATTGTCTGATGCGTCGGGAAAATTACGAGGTATAGGCGTTGCTAACGCCATCGAACGCGCTGCTCCCCCCGGGGTAGAGACAGCAGAAATTCGTTTTGATCCGTCAGGAACGGTTACGATCCTCTCCGGCACAACCCATCAGGGGCAAGGACATACGACGATGTATACCCAGTTATTGTGCGATCGGCTGGGACTGGAGGCGGAACAGGTGCGGGTGATTGAAGGTGATACTGATCGATTGGCCTTTGGCACTGGTGCTGGCGGATCCCGATCCTCGGCAATGGGCACGGCGGCACTTGTGATGGCAGCTGATAAAATCATTGAGAAGGGCCGTCAAATTGCTGCGGTACTTCTGGAGGCAGCGATAGACGATATTGTATTTGAAGACGGGACATTCACAATTGCTGGAACCGACCGCAGCGTTAAGCTGGCCGATGTAGTACGAAATGCCTTTGTCGGCCTTAAATTACCTCAAGGTATGGAGCCCGGGATGATAGCGCACGCAGCTTATCATGGGACAGCGCCCAGCTATCCTAACGGTTGCCACATTTGCGAGGTAGAACTTGACCCTGATACTGGTGTTGTCGACATTCTTAATTATGTTGTGGTTGATGATTTTGGTACGATCCTGAATCCGCTGCTGGTTCATGGTCAGGTGCATGGAGGGGTGGCCCAAGGCGTGGGACAAATTTTACTTGAGGATACGGTCTACGACGATGATGGCCAGTTGCTTACAGCATCGTTCATGGATTACTGCATGCCGAGGGCTGACGACTTTTGCAATTTTGCGGTTCAGGCGAATTCAGTTCCGACTAAAACAAATCCACTAGGCGTGAAAGGGGTTGGAGAGGCAGGGTGTGTCGGCGCAATGCCAGTAATGATGAATGCGGTAATTGACGCACTCAGCCCGCTGGGCATCAGAGATATTGATATGCCTGCGAGTCCAGCTCGCGTGTGGGCAGCTATCCGCGAGGCAAAGTCGAATCTGTGAGTCTAGAAAGATATTGCTCGTGGGACTTTGTATTACTCTTGGAATAGAGAAAATTAATTCGGCGACGGGGCGCTAACTAAGCGTGGTACTAATATATTGTTGACCAAATGACTCCCTCAGGAGAGTCGGCTATTTTTAGACCAGATCTTCACCTACGGGCATCTTAGCGGATCATGAATGATAATTTGAGCGGACTTTCCGCAACCGAAATTTCCGATGGGGTCAAGGTGGGGTCTTTCTCCGCCGAGGCTGTAGTAGAAGCGTGTCTTAACCATATCGAAAGACGCGACAAAGATGTTATGGCTTGGGAGTGTATTAAACCGGAGCTTTCTCTGTCCCAAGCGCGATCTGTAGATGCAGAGCCGGAAAAGGGACTTCTCGCCGGAGTTCCGGTCGGAATAAAGGATATTATTGCTACGCGAGATATGCCGACCGGTATGGGTTCGTCTATTTACGATGGTTATATTGCGCCGGTGGATGCAACCTGCGTAGCACGTCTCCGTTCGGCGGGAGCTATTATTGTCGGTAAGACCGTAACCTGCGAATTCGCAGGCTTGACCGCGGGAAAAACCACTAACCCTCTTGATCCGTTGCGTACGCCTGGTGGCTCTTCTAGCGGGTCTTGCGCCGCTGTTGCAGACGGCATGGTACCCATCGCCCTCGGCACCCAGACTGGGGGCTCAATTCTCCGACCCTCATCGTATTGTGGCATAATCGGGTTCAAACCAAGCTTCGACACATTCAGCCTTAAAGGTGTGTTTCCGGCCGCAGAGAGCCTTGACACTCTTGGGCTTCACGCACGATGTATAGATGATATTGAGCTGACCGTTTCCGCACTGCTTCTGCGTGGTCACAAAATGGAGCAACAACTGCCGCGACCCCCGGTTGTTGGATTGTGCAAAACTTGGATGTGGGAAGATGCGCAATCGGAAAGTAGGGCTGCGGTAGAGCGCGCAGTGGAAGCTATGAGGGCCGCCGGCGCAAATGTCCGAGATTTGGAGCTACCTGAAGAGTTTCAATGGTTGAGTGACGTCCGCGGCGTGATAAATGCGCGCGAGCGCGCGTCGGTCATGGCTGGTGAATGGGCTAACAATAAAGAACAGCTCAGTGAACAGCTACAGAATACCATTCAGGGTGGTCTTGCTCTAAATCACGATGAATATCTGGACGCAATGTATCTGATGGAGACCTGTCGGGCCCGAATGAATCAGACTTTCGATGGTTGTGACGTGCTACTAACACCTGCGGTGGATGGAGAGGCGCCGATAGGCTTGGAAGGAACTGGAAGTCCGAGGTTTCAGGCGCTCTGGACGATGCTTCATGTGCCTACGATCACGCTGCCCTGTCATGTGGGGCCAAGCGGGATGCCGGTCGGGATTCAGTTGGTTGCCCCTTATCGCGCCGATAATTCGTTGCTGGCCATCTCCCGTTGGGTTTCGGACGCGCTATCAGTATGACATCGACAAAAAGGGGACCCATTGGTAAGCGGGTGCTACGCCTTGAAGATGGTCCACTTCTCTCTGGCCAGGGAACATTTGCGGCTGATTGGTCTTTTCCTGATACGCTTCATATGCGTGTCATCCGATCAAGTGTTGCGCACGGAAAAATACGTACAATTGATATAACGGACGCGATCTCACTTTCGGGTGTGCATGCGGTCTGGACTGCGGCCGATGTCACAGAAATTCCACCAATCGAATTTCGTGCGACAAAGTATATGGGACTTGAGCCTTATAAACAGCCGGTGATCGCAGCGGATATTGTGCGATACGTAGGAGAGCCCGTGGCTGTCGTTTTCGCGGAAGATCTCTACGCGGCAGAAGATGCTGCCAACCAAATCTGGGTTGATTTCGAAGAGTATGAAACGATTACCGAAGCGACCGAAACACCACGAGAATTTTCACCGGGTCACAGCACAGAGGCGACAGTGATCAGGAAGGGTTACGGAAACATTGAGGCCGCCTTTGAAGCTGCCCATGACGTAGTGGAATTGGAACTCCGTACTGGCAGGCATTCTGGGGTACCGCTTGAGTGCCGTGGTGGATTGGCTCGCATTAACCCTGATAGTGATCGATTAGAATATTATGGAGCGACTAAACGAGCTCATCCCAATAGGGACCAGATCGCGCGCACGCTCAGGTTGGCTCCGGCGAAGATTGATCTCTTTGAAGGAAATGTCGGAGGAGGCTTCGGTATCCGGGGGGAATTGTATCCTGAAGATTTCATTATCTGCGCCGCAGCATTGCGTTTCAAACGTCCAATCCGCTGGATCGAAGACAGGCGGGAACATCTTTTGACCGCAAATCAATCGCGACAACAGACCCATAAGGCTCGTGCTGCGATTGATAAGGACGGGCGTATTCTCGGGATCGATAATGAATTCTTCCATGATCAGGGCGGGTACCTCCGGACTCACGGTGTGCGGGTTCCGGACATGACAGCGGGTCTGATGCTGGGTCCCTACAAGGTGCCGTCTTATCGGGTCGCTGGTCGTGTACGGTTGACCAACAAAACACCGGCGGCGACTTATCGTGCGCCCGGTCGCTATGAGGGTACCTTTGTGCGCGAACGCCTGATGGACGCTGTAGCTGTTCGCGTCGGCATCGATCCGATTGAGGTAAGGCGGCGTAACCTGCTTTCAGCGGATGCTATGCCCTATTCTCGCCCGCTCGACGCCCTCGAAGTCGACGTCGTTCTAGAATCGGGAGACTACGCTGGGCTTCTTGATCAGGCGCTTGAAAAATTCTGCTGGTCGGACCTTCGAATGTCTATCGAGGAGAGACGCCGCAAAGGAGAGTGCGTGGGAGCGGGGATAGGTTTTTTCGTCGAAAAATCTGGCCTTGGTCCTACCGACAAGGTGAGGGTCGACCTAGATCGGAGCGGAAGGGTAACTGTGGTGACAGGCGCTGCTAATTTAGGTCAGGGGGTGGTCACGGTAATGGCACAAATCTGCGCTGGAACGCTTGGTTGTGACTTTGAAGAAATAAAGGTTCTACACGGTCGTACCGACGTTATCGATGAGGGTTATGGAAGCCATGCGTCGCGGACCACCGTTATGACGGGCGAGGCAACGAGGCTGGCTAGTGTGGCATTAAGAGAACAACTAACCCGAGTTGCTGCGGAAAAGTTACAAGCGAATATTTCAGATATAGATTTGGTCCATGGCGAAGCCTTTCACGATGCAACCGGAGCCTCGATCTCATTCGCCGATATCGTAGCAACTTCGGGTGAAGAGATACTGTCAGCAGAGGGCCGTTACGACAGTAAGCATATGAATTATCCGTATGGAGTGCATGCGGCGGTGGTGTCTATCGATCGCGAGACTGGTATAACGATAGTAGAGAAGTTCATGATTGCATACGATGTAGGTTGTGCGATCAACCCGATGTTGGTCGAAGGTCAGTTACAGGGGGGGCTCGCTCAGGGCATAGGTGGCGCGTTGTTCGAAGAGTTCGTATACGACGATACAGGTCAGCCACTTTCGTCCACGTTCGCGGACTACATAATGCCCGGATCGACCGAGGTGCCCGAGGCTGAAGTTCTTCTGACAGAAGACGCGCCAAGTCCCTTAAATCCCCTCGGAATCAAGGGTGCTGGAGAAGGTGGTATCAATGCCGTCGGCGCGGCGGTTGCATCGGCAATCGACGATGCATTGCAACAGCCAGGTGCAGTGACAGAATTGCCAGTGACGCCGCGGCGTTTGATGTCTCTTATCACGAGTTAGTCGTTTGTCACGGTACCGCTTCGGTACCGCTAGACGTTCTTCGATAATGGGCCGGATATATACCGCACCCGTATTATTTTAAGTTGCTGGGAAGGTCTCTAAATTCTGGCTGTTACATGGGATTCCATCCTGTCCCGGCATCCTTAAAGAGGTGACGTTTGGGCTGTATTAAATTCCGTTACATGAACGGCGGGGTTATTTCCGTTGTGTTCGACCCATTGCTACCGGTGTTTGTTAATGGGCATTATGTTGATAACAATAATCGTCGACTACGCAGCGAGAGCGCGAGAGAGGATTTCATGGCAAAAATAGCTTTTATCGGGCTCGGGAATATGGGAGGGCCAATGTCCATCAACCTCGTAAGGGCCGGACACGACGTAACTGGGTACGACATAATTCAAGAGAAAATCGATCGAGTATCGGCATTTGGGGTCAGGCCGGCTGAGTCTAATGCCGCAGCCGTAGAGGATACTGAATTCATTTTCACCATGCTGCCAACTGGTGATGAAGTACGCCACGTGCTGGCAGATGGTGACAAAGTATTAGATCTAATCGGAGATGATACAGTCGTCGTGGACTCGTCAACTACCGATCTTGGTGTGACCGAATATATCCATCAACAGGCGGCATTGAGGAGGATTGCTCTGATCGACTCACCCGTGTCTGGCGGGATGGCGGGAGCAGAGGCGGCGTCGCTGACCTTTATGGCGGGAGGCGATGGTGCGGCAATCGATAGAGCAGAGCCGATATTTTTGGCGATGGGAAAAAAGGTTGTCCGCGCCGGTGGAGCGTCTGCTGGTCAGGCAGTAAAGGTTTGTAACAATATGTTACTTGGTATTTCAATGGTAGGCGCATGTGAAGCTATTTCCTTAGGTGAGGCCGCCGGGGTCGACCACAAGGTGCTTTTCGATGTGATTTCTACTTCGACTGGCAGCTGCTGGGCGATTAACGTTAATAGCCCCATGCCCGGTATGGTCGATTCTTCACCCGCCAACCGCGGCTACACACCGGGTTTTACCGCGTCGTTGATGCTCAAAGATTTGACCCTTTCACAGGATGCTGCAGCAAAAACCGGTGCCGTCACGCCATTGGGGGAGCACGCGCGCAGTCTATACGAGAAATTTTGTGAAATTAGTGATGGGGAAATGGATTTCTCAGCGATGGTAAATATGATCCGCAGACTGGAACGGAAAAAAAATTGATTTCGTCGTTTGGTAGTCCGCCTACCTGATAGTGGCGTATATAATGTTTTTCTATCGGGGAAAGAGCCCATGACAAAGTTTTTATTAACCTGGCTAATCTGCGCGGTCGTTTTTCTGATCGTCGACCTCGCTTGGATCGGGGGGGTTGCGAAATCTTTCTACCGCAACCAAATTGGTCACCTGTTCGCAGACGAATTCCGACTAATTCCCGCTGTCCTGTTTTATATTTTTTATGTTTCTGGGATTGTATGGTTTTGCGTATGGGGTGCCGAAGGCTGGAAAGGCGCTGCGATTAGCGGCGCGCTATTTGGATTTTTTTGTTACGCAACCTACGATATGACCAATTACGCTACACTGCGCGACTGGCCTCTGAAGATGGTCTTGGTCGATATTGGTTGGGGGACGATTTTATCCGCATCAGTTGCGGGGATTGGCGCATATATCTCGACTATGGTGCTGAAGTGAAATCTATTTTGACTATCTCGATGTCACCAATTTGGCGCCCTTTGTCGCGGATATTTCTGGAAGATTAATCAAAGCTCTCAGACGTTTAATATAAATTTTTCTTTCCTCAGAATACCGACCTAAAGATCCTGCCAGCGCTATTGAATCGAGCGGCTTCCCGGCGGTCCTCATGCTCATCCGCAGTTCCCGAAATTTTTGGTAGGCGCGGTTCCGATTCAGATTACGCATATAGTCACGAACGCTTTCCTGTAGCGAGTCAAACACCTTAAGCGCGATCTTTGCGTTCCCAGATGCCCGAATAGCGCCCTTGCCGACAGGTGCATGTTGTCCGAAGAGAGCATTACCGGTTTGTGAGAATCGGGATGTGCCCCATCCCGATTCCTGGGCTGCCTGAGCCAACGCAAGGCGCGGAGGAACTATATCGACCCGCCAAAGAAGCTCTTCAATATCCGTTGGCTGGGTGTGATAGACCTTCGCCATTCCGTTCAGCCACTTACGGTCTCTACCGCGCAAAGTTCGCCCTTGAATATGGCTGCGGTTGAGTTGCATTAAGCGGCGTCGATCATTTTGAATACGACTATTGGAATAAAGAATGTGCGGTAGGACGATAGCGACGAAGACTGCTTTACGCGTATTAAGGTCGGATACCGCCGTCATATCACTAGGTAGTTCGGTCATAAGTATCGGTGGCAGTTGGAGGGTATCCTTGCGAAAATCCTTAAAGATATCGAAATCCCGATCTTTAAAAAGATCAACGGTCTCCGCAACCGTCCCGAGGCTTGTGCTATAGAACTGCATTCCTTGGTTCGGTACCAGCGAAACTGCGAGCCAAGTTGAGAGGAGCATAATCGAAACCACCACGGATATTCCGAAAAAGATACTGTATTTTGCCATTTTTCGAGCTCCGCTTTTTATACCGAATTGTTGGTTACCGGAGAGGTTAATTAAAAGAGCCCCTAATCCTTCTAAATTTAATTTCTTATGAAGCATCTACTTTTCATTTTATCCACACGGATAATTAAAACACCTTGGCGATATTCGTAAATGATCAGGTTTAGGCTCGTATTTGGTTAATTTCGTTTTGACATAATCAGAACGGGCGCTGCTTCCCATCGTTGTTGTTGGGTAGAATATTTTACATACCTTGCGCACCGCCTTTCAAACAGTTTCAGACATCTTTTGGTGCCGATGCGTTTCCGCCGACAGTTGTTAAGAATCCACGTCTATTGCACAGTCATGCTTTCCTACGGACAATAATTAGCGAGGCTTACTATGAAGCGCGAATTTATTCAGGGCACTTGGCAAAAGGAAAGATCCTTTTCGCCTGCAGTTATAACCAGTGGTAACGATCAGAAAATAATATGGTTAGCTGGTTACGGTGCCCCGAAAAAACCCGACGGCACCGCGCTAAAAGGAAATTTCGAAGCGCAAACAAGACAATCATTCGCAAATCTTGAGACTTTCCTGCAACAATGTGGTGGGACTCTCGGGGATATTGTTCAGATGACAGTCTTCATTATTGACTCCCGCTACGGAACTGAATTCACAGAGTTGCGCAAGGAATTATTCCCTGATGGCAATTACCCGGGCAGTGCCCTAATTACGTGTGCGGGTTTTGCGCAGCCCGAAATGATGGTCGAGATTCAGGGGATCGCGGTGGTAGAGGGTTAAGCTGTTCCTCTGCGATTCTTAGTCCCACCTCTCTGAGAATTTCGATCAGCGCGGCAAGCGCTGGGCTGATGGTACCGTGTTCGCGGAGCGTGAATCCTATCGGGCGGGTCCCAGAGTGCCATTTAAGAGGAAGAATTGATAAATCACCTCGTTCAATTTCGGTGGCAAAAAGTTCCGCCGGATTAGCACATATAAAATCGCTAGCTAGAAGTAGACTTTTGACGCAAAGCATTGAGTCAGTCTCGATTGTGAACACCGGTGGCTCACTTCCCTCGAAGCGAAACTCATTGGAAACCAGCTGCTTAATCGCACCAGACCTGCGTCCGATAATCCAGGTTTCTTCTGTAAGATCGGAGAACCCGATCTTCTCTCTACGCGTGAGCGGATGATCGCTACGGGCGACGACCGATAGGCTATTCTGGAACAGTATTTCTTCGACAAGGTGTTCGTGTATTTGTCCGCCCCATAGTGCGCCGATAACGATATCGATCTCGCCGGCGTCGAGCGCATCAAGCTGGACTTCGAAAGGATCGTTTCGAACTTCGACAGTCAGGCCCGGTATTTCTTCGTGCAATTTAGACAGGGTTGGGCCGACAAGCGTCGCGAGTGCCATTGGGGAGGCGCCGATGACTAAGTGACCGGCTTCAACCGTTCGCAATTCGTTGAGCTCTCGAACCGAATGACGAAGTTCGGCCTCGATCGTCCGGGCGTGATGTGCAAGAGAGATGCCAAATCGCGTGGGTTCGACCCCACGACCTTCCCGCATCAAAAGTTGGACATCGAGGTTTTCTTCAAGCTGTCGGATTGAGCGTGTCAAAGCTGGCTGAGAAATATTTAATGCATTAGCTGCGGCGGTAACGCCGCCGTTATCGACCACGGCGAGCAGGTCTAGAATCTGCCGAACATTTAGGTTCCGAAGTTGAGATAAATCATGCATTTAATATATGAATGTATCAGTAATTTGTATTGGATGTTATATATTATTTCCGGCATCGTCGCCAGGCTTCGGAGGGATATCGGTACGATCAAAAATGATACTGAGACGTTCGGAGCGAGGCTCCACGGCTGGGAGGCGGCGCATTGGCCAGCGCAACCAAAGTATCGGTAGAGATTGTTGGGGAGCAATCACGCTGTTACGGTGCTAGGTACTGAGCTCGATCACTCGAAGACGAAATGCATAGTGATTGAGTAGAGAGATTGCGCCGTCTCCCACCCAAAATTTCTCTGATTGCTAAAAAACGCTGGAAAAGTGATGTCGCAATATAAATCTTCGGAGGGCAAGAAAACTTGCTCGACACCGCAAATTATCGCCAACCGTTTGATATAAATGCTGCCACTCCTGTTATTCAAGCACACCAATTCTCCAAAAGTTTAATAGAGGAGGGTTCAGGAACGTGAAACTCTATACTTGGCTATCAGCTCCAAACCCCCGACGAGCACTAATATTTGTCGCTGAGAAGGCCATAGATATCGATATAGAAGAAGCTAGCGATCCGGATAATCCCGGCCAATTAAGTAAACGATACTGCGAAAAATATCCTCACCGACGGGTGCCTCTTCTCGAACTAGATGATGGCGATTGGATCGCTGAGGCCGCGGCTGTTTGTAAGTATCTTGAAGCCTTATACCCAGACAATCCTCTTTTCGGCCGGAATGCCAAGGAAGCTGCACTAATAGAGATGTGGGACCGCTTGGCCGAGTGGGAAGGACTGATGGCTGTTTCGGAGGTGTTCCGTAACACTCATCGGTTATTCGTTGGCCGCGGATTGGCTGGCTACGATATCCAAATCCCGCAGATATCCGAGTTGGCAGAACGCGGCAAACTACGCCTCGGACGTTTTTTCAACAAAATTGACGAACGCCTTGACCAAAATGAATACCTTGCGGGCGATATCTTCAGTTTCGCGGATATCACAGCACTCTGCGCCATCGATTTTTCCTTGTCGAGAAAACTCATCATTCCAGAGAACTGTTGCAACGTGAAAAGGTGGTATCAGGCAGTTTCGGAACGCCCGTCCGCTATCGGTTGATTTGCTACAAAAACCTAACCCTTAGGTAATTCAATCTTTTCTGAACAACGTCAACAACTAGGATTTTCAATAAGATCCCAACGTACAGCAAGCAAAGTGCCTTTGGAAATGGATGGAGTGAACTAGGATGTACGCGGTAATTTATCCCGGTGGATGCCAATTTACCCACGCAAGGTGAAAATCATTTCATCGGATGCAAGGACTTATTTTTCCCCAGTGCAAGTAGATGGATAGCCAAGTCTCAGTTCCTACACCTGCGGGTGCTATTATCATGATTATCCGAGGATTCGTATCCCTTTCCAGCGTGTTATTCTGCTGGCTGAAGTGCTTCAGAGGTAAAGTCAGCTGGAGAAGTAACCTCGAGAAGTTCTAGGTCATCCGACCAATCTAGTACGTCATGCTTGACAGCAGGAGGCTGAAGAATGCAGGTGCCCTGTTTGGCGACAACCTCACCCTTGCCCTCGTACCAGAACCGCATAGATCCTTTGAGGATATATACCATTTGGAATTGAACCTCATTATGCCGATGAAGGCCGATACCTTCTTCCTCCCGATCGATAGCGCGGATGACGTGTGCATGGAATTTACCATCTGTTGCCTGCCTGATACCCAAATCTCGATATTCGAAACATTTCCGCATTCCATCTCCAACGAACTTGGCATCTTCTACGTGGACAATCGAAAGTTTCTGATTTGACATGTTTGTTTCCCCCTCTATGCCAACAATGGTCTATCCACCGGATGGTGAATTTGGCTGACCGATGAAGAGACGACTATCTGGCGAAACAAGCCAGACGTCAGCGTAAGCGAGCTCCTTTTCCCGGCTAGATATTATATTGGAACATTTTATTAAACACATTAATGACATCCTACCCCATGGAATTAATGGTTAAGTTGGTCGTAAAGATACGGGGTGCTATAGCGTTAGGATTGAAAACCATGCGAACAGGTTTTGGTATTGTATATTCTAATAATTTCATACGATTGTCCTAAGCAGTTTCCGGATGAAAAATAGCCTCCATCGACCCGGAGCAGTCATAGAGATTGGGTAAACCGCATCTAGCTCCGAAGTAAAGCGATACTCAGACAGAAAATTGAGATAGCTACCTGATCATACAAACGTTACTAATGATGCAAAACTCAATTATTACCTCCAGTGTAAGTATCTATGAGCGGGAACGTGTGAACCGCGTGACAGGTCGAGGTGGATCAGCCACATTTGTCGTATAATGACTCAAAAAATTACAGACGATTATAACGCTTTTCTTGAGTTAGATAGAGAAGATGTGGACGAGGCCTTTCGTAGGGCAGTGAAGCAATATATCGTCTCCCGAAGACGGCAGGCAGCGAAGTTCACGCGGAAGCATTTCGGTTTAAGAGGGGCCCTTCGTCTGCATCGTTTGGCATTCGGAGCCGATCTCATTCGGGCACCTGTAAACCTAATGTTGGCGTTACCACACATCGTCAAATTATTGATTACTTCAGTACTTCAAAAGCTTGAGAAGGACAGTGCGGCGGATCGCTTGCTTAAGATCCCTACACAGTTGGAGACGAGGGTAGCTCAAGAGGTTGAGTGGTTAATCTGGACCGAATTTCTCGAGCTTCCTTATTCGGTAAATGGGCGAAAGTCCAATCGTGACGCGCTGGGGGAATTACTCGTTAGCCAGCCCGAAATTACAAAAGCGTTGAACGCTGCAAATGATTTAGCGCAGCTCCGTGGCCATTATGATTGGTCCAGCATTAAGCTCGAAGAGCTTTTATCCAGCTACACCGGAACCCGTGTTGCAGCGGCTGAAATCGTGACGGCGCTTAGTTCGGTAGGTGTGGGCGGGTTGATATTTCAGCAGCTGACCCCTACCGCCTTTACTCTTGGCCCAGCCCTTGCGGCGCTTGTGGCACATCAAGCGGCTATCTTTACATTTCCGCTAGGTACTGCGGTGGGTGGGCTCTGGTATGGCCTGTTCACCGTCGACCCTTCTTGGGGTTTGATTGCCGGAGTAACAATGGGGCTGCTGTTAATATCATCGATCGGTGCCGCCTTTGCAGGGGTCGTGGCGGACCCGGTGCAACGTTCTCTCGGTATTCACTACCGCAGGCTCAACAAATTAGTTGATTCCTTGGAAGCTGATCTCTTGAGAGGAGAGGACCTTGGATTTAAAGTTCGTGCTCATTATGTTGCGAGGATATTCGATGTTTTCGAGGCTATCCGGCTAACCTTACGATCTTCCATTTAAAGTAAGTAATATCCATTAAAGGTCGTCACGAAATTCAGAACAAATTAAACAAATTTGAAACGCTCGAATACTTGTTTCATTTGGCAGCGGCTTGTAGGTCCCTAATATCCTGACAAACTTCTTCCGGCACAATTGCACCGATTGTGTTCAGAAAATCTTTTCCGTTAGAGGTTGTATCCAAATGCGCCAATAGGCGACGCCGGGGCGTTTCGAACATATCAAGAACGGCGAGCTTACTCTCTGACCCGCCGAAAAGCTCCGCTTCTTCGATTTCGGAATACTGCTCTCCCGTAGATTGGCCAGCGTCGTCATTCAGCCCAGCAACAAGACTAGCAAAAATCCGTTTTCCCACCGGGGAAAGAGAATGAAACAAATTAGTTAAAGCTTCTGCGCGTCGAGCATTTTTTAATGATCCACCTTTCCGGTTAGCGCAGTCTTTCAGTTCTGACAGAAGCCTCGCTCTTTCTTCTTCGGGAAGGTCAAGCGAGAATGACAAATGAGGAGTTTTTTTTCTGAAGATTCGCCAGAATATCATGGTTATTCTCTTAATGAGATTGTCCGGTCGTTAAATCGCAATATCGTCTGCCTCTAACGGCACCCCTTCTACCATGGTCCGGCGCAGCATTCGTGGCTCGCCTGCGGGAAAATTCCTTCGTGCATGGGTGATACTGCGGTTATCCATCATGACCAAGTCACCGGCCTCCCATTTGTGTTCGAAGATGATTTCTTCGTCATCCTGAAAGGTGAATAGTTCGTTCAAAAGCGCATCACTCTCGGCTGCAGGTATTCCTTCTACGCGTGCGGTCATCAAAGGACTCACATAAAGGGCTCTGCGGCCCGTATCGGGATGACGTATTACCAGCGGGTGAACCCAATGGTTGATATTCGAGATATCCTGGTCAAGGGCGACACGTCCGGTGCTCGCATAATCATATATGTTTAGGCCCTTAAGCTCTTCAATTTGTTTTTTCATCTCATCGCTCAACCGATCGAATGCCATAAACATGTTTGCAAACGCGGTTTCACCACCGGTTGAAGTGACAGATATGCCGTATAATACGGTCGCGGCGTATGGAATTTCTTGGAAACTACCATCGTGATGAAACCAAACTTCACCATCTCCAAACGAACCAAGAGGTTTGCCATCCTCTGTTAGATTGGTCACGATGTGTACGGCACCGTTATAAGCGCTGTCACCGTCGTTTGCGCGTTGATTTGCTGGTTTGCCACGTACTGCAATCCCCCCCATTGCATTACAAAACTTGATTTGATCATCAGCCTCCATGTTTTGATCACGAATAGCGATCACACCGTATTCAAGAAATGCATTTCGTATGGAGTTCGCATTTTCTGGAGAAAGATCAGTCTTTAAATCTATACCAGTTACTACTGCGCCGCCGGCGGGGGAAATCGGATCGATTTGCATATCTTCTAGCCTTCTGTGCATAGATATGCCAGACATTAGAATCGAAGACCTAGCTGTGACAAGTCAGGAAAAAAATATAGCCGATGCGGCGAATGATAATGGATTTTTCTTCTTTTATCGTTCTAAAATTCCACGACCTGTCGCCACTCCCGACTATTTACATTTTTTGTCTATAAGTGTTCGGGAGAGAGGCGTGGTGGCCGGCGTACCATGGGCCCAATTATGAAAAATTTTTCTTCGGAGAGCCGAAAATTTTTCTTTAACATATGTGAAACGAGCATTTTTACTGGCTAAGGGGAACAAGTTCTCCTAGGCACTCAGTACTGACCCTGAGGTTCTAGGCCTAGCAGATGTTGTCCGTACATAGAGGTAAGAGCATCCCAATTAAAACTAATATGATGGGCGATTGCGTGGACATCACGCCAAGCTCTTTGTATGTGCTGCGAAGCATGGATACCATTACCCCCGACGGCGCCAAAGAGTTCATCAAGACCTGTGACCGATAACTCTACCGTTTTGGCTTGGGTCAGCCTGTTATCGAGCCGAGCGGTCATGCCAAGGATTTCTCCTTTGTCCATCACTGCAGCACGTGTTTCCTCTATCTGGGAGAATAGCATTGCTTTTGCCGCTTTAAGGTTTGCAACTGCTCGCCCAACACGCATCTGGACGGCTTGAAAATCTCGGACCTTGTTTCCACCTAGAACGACGGCACCGCGGGTTGTGCGCCCCTCCATGGCATCAAGGAACATATCGACGGCCCCATTTAATGCGCCCACAGCCGGTGTGGAAATACCGTAGGCAACGAGCGATAGAATAGGATAACGATATAGGCGATTTTGAAGCACTTGGTATCCCGGAGAATTTCCTGAAACCAGCTCGGAAAATGTGACTCGGCGGTGTGCCGGAATGAAAAGGTCGTTGCATACAATGGTTTTGGAACCGGTCCCTTTCAAGCCCATCACATGCCAATTATCGTCGATCTTGAAGTCCGATTTGGGAACGATGGTAAAGCCAGGATCTGATGGGCCGTTGTCATCGTTGGCTGGAAAAAAAACTCCCAAGATTGCCCAGTCCGATACATCCACACCACTTGAAAAATGGAATTCTCCCGTAAGTCGATAACCACCGTCTACTATAGTCATCTGTCCCGCTGGTGCGTATGAGCCGCATATCATAGGGCTTGCATTTTCCCCCCAAATCTCATCATGAGTTTCGGCAGGAAACTGCGCTACTAGCCATTGATGCACAATACCGAGGCCACACACCCACCCTGTTGAGGCGTCAGCGGACGACCATTCAAGGGAGATCCGGGTCGCGGTTGCACTATCAAATTCCAGTCCGCCGAATTTCTTCGGCAGAAAAATTCGTAAAAAGTCTTTGGCGCAAACTTCTTGAACGAAATCCCTAGAAATCCCCCGATTTTTTTCAACCTCGCCAGCAGATCGGGATATCTGAGGCCGCATTTCAATTGCACGTTGAATGAGCTGCTCAGGGGTAACATCAGAGAGGTTTTGAACGGTACCCATTTCAGATTCCTAGCGGACCCACAATTTACATTTTGTCATCTGAAAGTGTTTTGTTGTCAACAAAGAATTGTCTGCTGAATATGGTATTTTATTTTCTAGGTCGGGATAATCCTCTTGAAAACAAATGGTTCATGCGAGTATGACTTGAAATCATGAATGTTATAAATCCCGAATTGTGACCGGACATGGTTAGTTGGGCGGGTAAACTAAACGGGCGGGTAGATCCTTTGAAAATCGTTTGTCTCGACATGGAAGGGGTGATTACGCCCGAAATCTGGATCGAACTTGCGGAACGTACCGGAATAGATGAACTGCGGCGTACTACACGGGATGAGCCAAATTACGGCGTACTGATGGACTATCGCCTAGACATACTTGATCGGTATCGCATCGGGCTAGAGGCACTTAAACCAATTATCAACGGAATAGAACCGTTGCCTGGCGCGCTAGACTTTCTCGATTCAATTCGGAGAGAATACCAACTCGTAATTCTATCGGACACTTTCTACGAGTTTGTTGGCCCGCTAATGGCCAAGATGGGTCATCCGACGCTCTTCTGTCATCGCCTTATGGTTGATACGGACGGAAAACTTTCGGGATATCAGTTGCGCTTACCGGACCATAAGCGTTTGGCCGTTAAAGCATTCAAGGGACTGAATTTCTTCACCTGCGCCGCCGGGGATTCATATAACGATACCCGAATGCTGGAGGAAGCCGATGCCGGTTTCTTATTCTGCCCGCCACAGAACGTGATTGATGAATTTCCCCAGTTCTCGGTCTTCACAGAGTATGACCGGCTGCTGTCACAAATCGACGCTTCAGTGACTCTGGATTTCAAGCCCGATCAACCTATATCTGCTTGAGAGCGACGGAGTAATTATGAACGAGAAAAACACTTCCGTCTTTCCTATCCGCCGCAAGAGCGTCGCGGTCGATGTAGGTGGTGTCACGATGGGCGGTGGGTCCCCGGTCGTTGTTCAGTCGATGACTAATACCGACACCGCCGACGTCGATTCTACCGTCGAACAGGTGGCGGCTTTGGCCAAGGCAGGTTCCGAAGTTGTGCGGATCACTGTAGATAGGGATGAATCTGCTAAAGCGGTCCCATATATCCGAGATAGGCTGACACTAATGGGGATCGACACACCATTGGTGGGGGATTTCCACTATATTGGGCACAAGTTATTAACCGAAAACCCAGCCTGCGCGGAGGCACTAGCAAAATACAGGATAAATCCGGGAAACGTAGGTTTTCGGGAAAAACGCGACACTCAATACAGCACTCTGATCGAGATTGCGAACAAATACGAAAAACCGGTCCGTATCGGCGTTAATTGGGGCTCGCTTGATCAGGATCTTCTGACCAAAATGATGGACGCAAACACCATTTCAGATGACCCGAAAGACGCCGCTCAGGTTACCCGCGACGCGATGGTAATGTCGGGCTTGTTGTCGGCGGAGCGTGCGGAGAACCTTGGAATGCCGCGTAACCGGATCATTATCTCGGCGAAAGTTTCCGCCGTGCAAGATCTTATCACCGTTTACCGTGATTTGGCGTCACGCTGCGATTATGCGCTTCATCTAGGTTTGACCGAAGCAGGGATGGGTACAAAGGGTGTGGTGGCATCCTCCGCCGCCATGGGCATCCTTCTTCAGGAGGGCATAGGCGATACGATCCGTATTTCGTTGACCCCGGAACCCGGCGGAGACCGCACCCGCGAAGTAATTGTTGCGCAGGAATTGCTCCAGACGATGGGGCTTCGGTCGTTTGTTCCTCTAGTAGCGGCATGCCCGGGTTGCGGGCGGACGACGTCAACCGTTTTTCAGGAACTGGCCCAGAGCATTCAGGGACATATCCGTGACCGCATGTCCGAATGGTGTGAGAGATATACCGGGGTTGAGGAGCTCAAAGTCGCTGTGATGGGGTGTATAGTAAACGGTCCCGGCGAATCTAAGCATGCTGACATTGGTATTAGTCTTCCTGGTACCGGCGAGGACCCGGCGGCACCAGTTTTTATTGACGGAAAGAAAAAAATGACGCTACGCGGTCCTCGGATCACAGACGAATTTCGCGACCTTATAGAGGATTACGTGGAAAAGCGCTACGGCCAGTAAAATGGGTTCTATATGAAAAATTTCTATCACTCACTAACCTAGGAGTATAACAATACGGGTTGCCTCAAGGGCGACAAGTGTATAGCAGTAAATTAATAAGTAGCATGTTTATCCAGACTCATCCCACAGACGACCCTGCACTAATGCGGTTCATACCGGGCGAACCGGTTCTGCCAGTCGGCCACGAGCCTGTCAGCGAGATGGAAGCGTCACTTCTTTCTCCTCTGGCGCGGCGGCTGCTTCGGATTGAGGGGGTAGAGGGGGTATCTCTATCACTTGATGACGTAACCTTGCGTCGCGGAGATAGTAGCGAATGGTACATCTTAAAACCTGCTGTCCTGGGAGCGATAATGGAACACTACGGGTCGGGGGAACCCGTAATCTCAGAAAAGGTCGTATTGAGTATTCTAGACTTACTCGATGACCGCATTCGCCCAGCGATCGAAGCCTACGGCGGTGAGGTGCTATTTAAGAAATTCGCGAACGGTACGCTAACTTTGGAACTAATTGGCGGCGGGGGAGCGCAGAAGCGAGAGATGATGACAAATATTATCACTCATCATTTGTCTGACGTAGAGAGCGTGACGTGGGTGGGCGAACCGCCCGCATCGGATATTCCCGACTGGGTCTTTAATGGAGGTGACGAGCCGCCGACTGGACCCGAGGCGGAAGCTGTCATGGAGTTTCTTGATCAAAGAATTAATCCATCGGTTGCCGCCCATGGTGGGCGGATAACGCTGATTGATGTGACTGATCATGTTGCCTACGTGAAGATGGAGGGTGGCTGCCAAGGCTGTTCTTCCTCGGCTGTAACGCTGCAGCAGGGTGTTCAGAATGCGATTATAGCCGAAGTACCAAGTATACAGGGGGTCGTAGACGTGACGGACCACTCCGAGGGGGTAAATCCCTTCTTTGGCTGATGCCTATATTTTTTACTGCTCAGCGTTGTCACTATGATTAGGATGCTCGCGTACCGTTCTTAGCGTTATACCGGCTTTGTGGGCTTTGGGTAACGGATAGAAATGCCTATAAAGCGAGGGCTGGGCGGATTTCGGTCGATCAGAAAATCCGAACCAACATGATCACCTAGCACCGCACCTTATTACAGGGACCGGTGACAACATCAAAACCGGATCTGACAATTTCGATGGGAGATAGCCCACGCCTTATCGACCGGAAGACTCAGGACGTGCCCCGTTACCAGACGGATTTACGCCGCTCACCGCCATTGGTCTTAATCAGAGTATTGCGCAGCGTGGAATGGCAGTGGGCTCTCTTGATATCGTAGAAATACCCGCTGGGTGGGAAGTCCGGCAGTGGCTACCTATCCACCCCGTCAAAACGCCGGACAACTATACTCCGACCTCAACAGACAAATGATATAATCGCTATCGATGCGTATCGAGTGCTGGCTTTCCATACCCGAATACTAAACCTTCTCGGAAACTGTCCACGTGCGACCTTTCCGGAGCATTTCGTTGATAGTACCGGCGGGTGTGGTCTCCTTTACGCCAGCGAGTTGTTCGTGAACAGCGTCGTCGTATGCCTCGCCTGGGTTATTATAGAGCACACCCAGAGCGACCGGAAATTCCGGCTGCTTCATATCAGCCAACATCACCGCAAGAATTTTGTTGGTCTCGTCGTGAACTAGAATATCATCTTCGGTGATGCCGTCCTCTCCAATAGTAACGACGCGGATACCGAAACCGTTCTCGGCACTGGCGATACCTTTGTTACTATCGGCCCCGAATATTAATGGTTTATTATTTTCGACCGTAATTGAATTTTCACCAACAACTTTCTTCCCTGTCCATCCATCGAAAGCACCATCGTTATAGACGATACAATTCTGAATTATTTCCACTAAAGAAGCGCCTTTGTGGGCATGTGCCGCCTTCAGCACGCCAGGCATCTGTTTTTGGTTGGTATCGAATGTCCGGGCAACAAATCGCGCACCAGCTCCCAAAGCTAGGTTAAGGGGTGATAGCGGTGCATCGACCGAGCCCTGTGGGGTCGAGGGGGAACGGGTGCCTAGCTGACTAGTGGGTGAATACTGACCCTTCGTTAGACCATATATCTCATTATTGAAAAGTAGCATATTTATATCAACATTACGTCGGATGGCGTGCATGGTATGATTACCGCCTATCGACAATGCGTCGCCATCCCCCATCACAACCCAGATGTCGAGGTCGGGATTAGCTAGCTTGGCACCCGTTGCAAGAGCTGGTGCACGTCCATGGATGGTATGAAAGCCATATGATGCCATATAATAGGGAAAACGCGCAGCGCAGCCGATACCCGAGAAAAATACTAGCTTTTCTAACGGTATCTGTAATTCGGCGAGCGTGCGATGAACCCCCTTTACAATTGCATAATCGCCACAGCCAGGACACCAGCGAACTTCTTGATCTGATGCGTAGTCGTTTGGCTTTAGTGGTTCTACAGGAGTTTCGACATTCATGGCTTATCCTTCTACCCGCGAGCGGATCTCGCGTTCAAGAGTCGACACCTTGAAGGGTTGACCCGTTATTTGAGTAATACTCTCCGCGTCCACGAGGTATTTGTCGCGCAACACGTGGACGAGTTGGCCATTATTCATTTCGGGCACCATCACTTGTTCAAAACCCGACAGCAACTCACCTACGTTTTTTGGGAAAGGATGAATATGTCGCAGATGGATGTGTGATACGCTGAGTCCATCGGTAACACAGCGTCCGACCGCTTGATTAATTGCGCCGAAGGTTGAGCCCCAACCGACAACGGCGAGCTTACCTCCAGTTTCTCCAATGGAGATCTCCTGTTCTGGTATATCGTCGGCGATCCCATCTATTTTTGCGGCACGTATTTTCGTCATCCTGTGATGGTTATCACTATCATATGAAATATGACCGCTGTCATAATCCTTTTCGATACCACCAATACGGTGCATAAGCCCGGGGGTACCGGGAATAGCCCAATTTCGTGCCAGAGTTTTCTCGTCACGGAGGTAGGGGTGGAAACCTTCCGGATCAGTTCTAAAGTTTACCGGGAAATCTGCGATGTTATCGGCGTCTGGAATCTCCCACGGTTCAGCCGAGTTGGCCAAGAAACCATCGGTCAGCAGTATGACCGGTGTCATATATTTAGTAGCTATGCGCACCGCCTCTATCGCTGTTTCGAAGCAGTCACCCGCCGTACGGGAGGCAACTACCGGTAATGGGGTATCCGCGTTTCTGCCATACACTGCCTGAAATAGGTCGGATTGTTCCGTCTTTGTAGGAAGACCAGTAGAAGGACCACCGCGTTGCACATTGACGACTACTAACGGCAGTTCGGTGACCAGAGCAAGGCCTATAGCCTCGGTCTTTAGTGCGATGCCCGGCCCGGATGACGAAGTGACACCCAACGAGCCTGCGTACGCTGCACCGATTGCTGAACACACGGCCGCGATCTCATCTTCTGCCTGGAAGGTCGTGACGCCGTATTGTTTTAGACCAGACAGAGTGTGCAGTAGAGCAGAAGCTGGTGTAATTGGATACGAGCCGAGGAAAAGTTCCAGATTGGCTTTATTGGCTCCTGCAACAAGGCCCCATGCTACCGCTTCGGTACCGGTAACGGCCCGGTAGGTACCGGGCCGGACATTAGCTTTCGGCACGACATACGCCTCGACCCCGGATGGTAGCTCTACGGTTTCTCCGTACGCATGGCCAGCATTGAGGGCGGCTATGTTAGCCTCGGCGATATTAGGTAATTTACCAAATCGTTGATTAACCCAGTCGATGGTCGGTTGCCGATCACGGTTATACATCCAACACATTAACCCAAGAGCCCAGAAGTTTTTGCAGCGCGTGGCTTCCTTTGGAGTAACGTCGCACTCGGCGACTGCGGCGTTCGTTAACTTATTGACCTCGATTGCAATGACAATGTGGTTATCTAAAGTACCATCATCGAGGGGGCTTTCTTCGTATCCAGCACGTGCAATGTTGCGTTCCGAGAACGCGTCTTGGTTGAGAATCACCGTGCCTCCTTTAGGCACGTCTTTCAAATGCACTTTCAATGCCGCCGGGTTCATGGCAACAAGTACGTCGGGGTCGTCACCAGGCGTTTGAATATCATAGGACGCGAAGTTGATCTGAAATGCGCTCACACCAAAGGTCGTTCCAGCCGGTGCCCGAATCTCTGCCGGAAAATCAGGAAAGGTTGCGAGATCGTTACCCATGAGGGCAGTCGACTGCGTGAATTGTGTTCCTGTAAGCTGCATGCCGTCGCCGGAATCTCCGGCAAAACGGATAACAACCGAATCCAGCGCCTTGCGCTCTACGTCATTCGCAGACGCGACATTTGTTGTCATGGAACCTGTCCAAATTATTATATGTATACAAACAAGTTAGGTGGGCGTTTCATCCCCGTCAAGCTGATGTAGTTGGGTAGTATATCACTCCAAACTCGAATTTCTTATATAACATCAGCTTACATTTATATCATGTTGAAAAAGTCTTTCACCCCTAATTTTAAGTGGACAGAAAATGCCCGCTGACGTCTCTTGACACCTTTACCCTGCCCGCGAAAAAATGTATGTACACAAACAAAATAGGTAATCGGAGTTTGAGGCGTAGATGTCATCTTATGTCAGACCTACTACGCTGTCCGACGCACTTGGTTCACTCGCGGAGGGACGGCGGACTATTGTCGCCGGCGGGACGGATTTCTATCCTGCTCGGGTTGGCACGATACCCGATGAGGACGTACTCGACATTACCTCGATAGATGGTCTGCGTCTGATCGAGGATAAGGGCGATCACTATTTCATTGGGGCAGCGGCAACCTGGACCGATCTTATCCGCGCCGACCTCCCCGATTGGTTCAGCGCGATGAAGTTGGCGGCGCGAGAAGTTGGCGGTCAGCAGATCCAGAATGCAGGTACTGTAGTGGGAAATGTTTGCAATGCATCACCTGCCGCCGATGGTGTGCCGGGACTAATTGCGCTGGAGGCTATTGTGCGGCTTGTCTCGGTCTCGGGCGAACGGGATGTGCCGATTTCTGAGTTCATTCTGGGTAACCGCAGAACCGCGCGAGATCCGATAGAAATGGTTACCGGTTTGGTAGTTCCAAAATTTAGCAATGATGCAAAAAGCACCTTTTTGAAACTCGGTGCCCGTAAATACCTGGTTATTTCGATCGTCATGGTGTCTGCTATAATGGAAAAAGCTGCAGACGGTGCCATCACTCGGTGCAATATTGCTGTGGGGTCGTGTTCTGAGGTAGCTAAGCGTCTGCGGGATCTGGAGGTTCTTCTGGTTGGTAATCACGCCGATGCCAGCGTGGCTGATCTCATAACCACCGACCATCTGTCCCCGCTTAGTCCAATCGGTGATGTCCGCGGATCCGCCGATTACCGGCTAGATGCCGCGCTGACGTTAGTCCGCCGCGCACTTGTTGAACTAGCGGGGTAAAAATGGCCATTGCATTCAATCTCAACGGTAAAACTGCCGTGACTGATGCAGATCCGATCTGCCGGCTCGCGAATGTGTTGCGAGAAAACCTAGGTTACACCGGTACGAAAATCGGTTGTGATGCAGGTGACTGTGGAGCTTGTACGGTGCTTCTGGACGGCGAGCAGGTGTGTTCCTGCCTTGTGCCAGTAGCGCAGGTCGAGGGCCGTAATGTAATGACCGTCGAGGGTCTTGCGAGCAAAAATGGACGGCTTACCGCTTTACAGCAGGCGTTTCACGAATACAGTGCTGCTCAATGCGGTATCTGCACCCCCGGTATGCTTATGGCTGCGGAGGATCTGTTCAAGCATAACGAAACGCCAACAGAAGATCAGATCATGGACGCAATGGGTGGCGTTCTTTGCCGCTGTACCGGCTACCGTAACATCGTCGATGCGGTGAAGCACGTGGTGCGTCCAAACGGCGTGTCGTTCAAAAACCCTACAGTTGGCGATGCAATGGGCGCCCGCGCGTTAAAAACCGACGGTATCCAGAAGGTCGACGGGACCGAAAAATATGGTGCCGACGAAGCTCCGGCCGATGCGCTGTGGGCACGGGCGGTGCGCTCTCCCTATGCGAACGCCACATTTACGCTTGGCGATTTTCAGCCGCTCTACAATAAATGGCCGGGTCTTGTCCGCGTGCTGACAGCAGCCGACGTACCCGGTCTAAATGGTTATGGAGTTTATCCCCATATAAAAGACCAGCCAGCATTCGCTGATGGCGAGGTCCGCTTTAAAGGGGAGAATGTCGTCGCGTTAATTGGGGACTACGATAGTGTATATGGTATTTCCAACGAGGACGTACCCATCGTCTATGAGAGGCGTGACGATATTTATGGCTTAGATGCCGCACTGGCCGATAACGCTCATCTGATACACGAAGGCTACCCGGGTAATGTTATGGCGGAGGGCTATGTAAGAAAAGGCAATGCCGCTGCAGCAATGAAGACCGCTGATGTTGTGGTTGAAGACTCATATCAGACCGGATTTGTCGAGCACGGCTACATCGAACCAGAGGCTGGTTGGGCCCGACGCGTGGGGGACCGATTGGAAATAACCGTATCGACCCAAGCGCCATACATGGATCGTGACGAAGTCGCAAACATAATTGGTCTTCCCAAGGAATCGGTGCGCATTATTCCGACGGCGTGTGGTGGCGGGTTTGGGGGAAAGTTAGACCTTGGAGTACATCCGGTTATCGGTCTTGCAGCTTGGATACTGAATAAACCAGTCCGCTGCACGTGGAACCGGCTAGAGTCGATGTCGGCATCCACGAAGAGGCATCCCTCTCGAATTACCGCCCGCTACGGGTGTAACCTGAGTGGTGACTTAATCGCTTATGAGGTCGATGGAGATTTCGATACAGGCGCGTATGTGTCTTGGGGCCTCACGGTAAAAGACCGGGTGCCTGTACATGCCACAGGTCCATATTTTGTGCCCAATGTCGAGGCGAAGGCCCGAGGAATATTCACGAACGGTACGCCGGCGGGTGCTTTTCGTGGTTTCGGTATTCCGCAAGCCGCTATCGCCCACGATAATCTGATGGACCGAATGGCTGAAGAAATTGGGATGGATCCACTAGAATTTCGGCTGCGCAATGCCATTCGAAAAGGTCAGGAAACAGCGACTGGTCAGGTTTTAGAATATTCGGCTGGACTTGATCAGTGCCTGGAGGCACTTCGAAGCCCGTGGAAGAAGGCTCGAGCCGCAGCAGAGAAATTTAATGCTGAGACCGATGACGTGAAACGCCGAGGCGTCGGCGTCGGTTGCATGTGGTATGGGTGCGGGAATACTTCGCTTTCGAACCCGTCAACAATGCAGGTTGGTATAGGGTCGAGTGGGACAGTTACCTTATATTCCGGCGCGCAGGATATTGGCCAGGGTACCAACACGACGATGGTGCAAGTAGTTGCCGACGCTCTTGGCGTCCGCATGGACCAGATAAAATTAGTGTGGGGGGATACAGACATGACGGCTGACGCCGGCAAAAGTTCGGCCTCACGCCAAGCTTATGTGTCTGGCAGGGCGGCTATGGAAGCCGGCCAGAATCTGCGCCGTCAGATATTGCGGATGGCTAATGCCGGGGATTCTGCGACCTTCGAATTCGGCGAAGGTACGCTTACGGTTACGGACGGTGGTGCGGTACGAGAAATCGACCTGACCGGCCTTTCTGCGAACAAGCATGGAGGAAATGTTCTATTAGGTGAAGCCACATTTGATCCACCTGCAACTCCGTTGGATGAAATGGGGCAGGGCAACCCCTATGGTACATATGGTTTTGGCGCCCAAGTTGCTCAAGTTGAAGTTGATACCGAGCTTGGTACCGTAAAAGTTTTGCATGTCTGGGCAGCGCATGATGTTGGCGCTGCGATCAATCCCATTCAAGTCGAAGGGCAAATACATGGCGGTGTGGCGCAAGGTCTCGGCCTCGCTCTCATGGAGGAATATATTCCCGGGAGAACAGAGAACTTGCACGATTATTTAATGCCAACTTTCGGCGATGTACCACCGATCGATGTTTTTCTTATTGAAGATCCAGAACCGACAGGCCCTTATGGGGCGAAGGGGATCGGCGAACCGGCTCTTATACCGACACCACCCGCGATATTCGGAGCGATTTACCATGCCACTGGCGTGCACATGAAGCAGGCACCTGCGACGCCGGATCGGGTCCGTGCTGCAATTCTTGCTCATAAAGAAGAAATACCATGAGCAGTCAATCCGAGGGCAATACCGAAATCGCGTCCGCGGCTGTAGAAGGAGGTACGGACAGTAACGTCGTTATTACCTGCGACGCGTGTCCAGTCCTTTGCAGAATTCGCCCAGAAAAAACTGGGGCTTGCAGCCGATATGGTAACGTTGATGGTAAGCTAACGCGGACGGATCCGGTGATTGTTACACAACAGATTGCGGATGAAAACGGTGGCCTTGTGCCGTTTTTACCTGAACAGGAAGAATGGGATGGGTCGTTGAATTTTCAGTCTCCATCCTTCATCACCGGAATTGGTGCAACTACCACCTATCCAGATTATAAGCCGGCCCCGTTTATTGTGTCGTCGGAACATCATGAGGTCGATATGGTCACGGTGGTATCTGAGGGGGTTTTTAGCTACTGCGGTGTAAAAGTGAAGATCGATACGGACCGTTATATCGGCCCAGAATCGGCTCCAGTCCGTGTAAAAGGCGAGGAAATAGGCCACGTAACTATTGCTGAGTACGGTTCGCAGATGCTTGCGTTGGGCGGTGTGCACCACCTAACCGGCGGTAGCAAGAAGGAGGGAAATATAACCTGTCAGTCGATGTTGTCCCTCTGCAACAAAGATGCCATCGAAATGACTATTGATGGGGGAGCGACACTAACGGTACAGGCAGGCAAACCGCCCATCATCGACAGTAACCAAGAAGAGCGTATGCGCGTCGGCTGTGGGTCGGCGGCAATCGGAATGTTTGCGCTGCAATGGCATGGTCATGCGGATGAGGTCATTGTAGTCGATGACCATATTACCGGTGTTCTATCCGAACATCAGTCGGGCAAATTCCTAGATATGCCACCCGCGGGTATTCGCGTGCGCGGCCGCAGGTCAACGCCTGGTCGTTACTTTCAGGTTGCGGAACCGGGAGCCGGCTGGGGTGGCACCGATATAACCGAACCGCTTTCTATAATCGAAAAAATTGACCCGGATGTTTCTTGGCCCGGCCTTCGCCTCCTGATGGTCAGCACTACCGGTGAGGACCAGGCCTATTTCATACTCGACGAAGAACTGAACCCCGTCGCGGCCGACATGCCGACCGACCTTGAAGTTTCAGTCAATCGCATCGCGGAAAACTGCGAGCCTGCGCTATCTACGGTCTTATTCATGGGAGGAGCAGGCGGATCTCTGAGGGCCGGCGTAACCGTAAACCCAGTTCTGCTGACACGTTCGGTGCGTGAATTACGTACCAGGGTTACCTGCGGAGGTGCGCCGGTTTATGTATGGCCGGGTGGCGGTATAACGGTAATGGTCGACGTTCTTCGTTTGCCAGACGATTCTTTTGGTTACGTGCCGACACCGGCCCTAGTCGCACCCATTGAGTTTTCCATGTCCCGAGAGGAATACCTAGCTTTGGGAGGATACGAGGATCATATCAAACCGCTAACCGACGTTATGCGGGAAGGGGGGCTACACGGTGTTCAGCCCATGTTGTGGCAAGGTAACAATCCGTGGCCTCTGGCCGAGCGAATGGCGTTGGAAGACACCTAATTGAAATGAGCACTCCCCAAGTCGGATTGTTGGCAGACGGCCGCCGGCTGCATCTGCAACATGGCCCAATTGATCTTGTCATAGAGGCATTCGGAGATACTCAGGAAATCCGGGCAGCTTACCGACAGGTTAGTACGAAATTCGAGACGGTTCTTGCAGAATTAGTTGAAGAACTGCCGCTATTGCGGCGACCGGTATGCGACCCGCGTCCAATTGTAGCAGGGCCGACTGCCATACGGATGATTGATGCCGTCTGGCCACACAGGAAAACTTTCGTGACCCCGATGTCGGCGGTGGCGGGTTCCGTTTCAGATGAGATGTTGTGCGCACTTATCAATGGACGATCTCTTGAGAAAGCCTACATCAACAACTCCGGTGATATCTCTATTTACCTAACACCGGGGAAAACGCTAAAACTAGGTATAGTGGCCCAGCTTTTTTGCCCCACGATTGAGGGAACCGCGGAACTTACATCCGACAGGCCTGTGCGGGGAATAGCCACTAGTGGCTGGCGAGGGCGAAGCTTGTCTCTCGGCATTGCTGACGCGGTTACAGTACTTGCTGAAAACGCAGCGGCAGCTGACGTTGCCGCCACCCTAATAGCCAATGCCGTGAATACCGATCACCAAGCGATCAAACGAACCGCCGCGTCTACGCAGGAGGATCAGTCCGATCTTGGCGACCGTATGGTCACCGTAAGTGTCGGCGACCTGGATTCTATTACCGTTGAAACGGCGCTGGGTAACGGAATGAAAGTGGCGGAACGGATGCACGATAATGGACTCATATCAGCGGCGGTACTGGTTTTGAAAAATGAAATACGAGCTGTAGGAGATGTACCGAAAGCTCTCCCGAAAAAGATTTAGAGAAAAGGATAGAATGATGGATGACGGACGAGTTGCAGTGGAGACAACCACGGGCGGAGATTTCGGGAGTTTGGTAAAGGTCCGAAAGTTCGTAATGCATGTTGAGGAAGTTTTACACGAATTTGGTCCACCGGCGAAAAAACCCCAGAAGAAGGGCTATATCGCTGCTGTTACACATAATCCCTACGCCGGCGAGTACGTCGAGAATATCCTGCCATTAATGGAGCAACTCAAACCCATGGGCATTGAAATGTCTAAGAGATTGATGGCCGTGATGGGGGGCGCTGATGCTATCGTCGCATACGGCAAGGCGGCGATCGTCGGAGAAAATGGTGAACTGGAGCACGCTGCTCTGTGGCATGAACCCGGTGGATACGGCATGCGACAGTTGATGGAAAAATCAGCTGCAATCGTCCCTTCAACCAAAAAGGTAGGCGGCCCAGGTTGCACGATCGACGTTCCGATAGGGCACGCTAATGCTGCTTATGTCCGCTCGCATTTCGATACTGTCGTGTGCTCAATTAACGATGCACCACGCGCCAACGAAATTGTCTGGATACAGTCGATGTCCAATGCAGCGCGAATATATAGTCGTTCAGCGGGTTTAAAAGATGAGGATGTAGTTGGCGAAGACGGGCTACGCTGATAAATGAGCGGCAGTCGGCCGCCACACCTATGTTTATAGGTGGCTGCGCAACTCAACGTTAGTAGCAGAGTTATTAGTGTTCCACCAGAGCTTGCCATATGCGGTGGGGGGTTGCAGGAATTCCTATTTCCTTGCCACCATTGCCGTTCAGGGCATCCATTATCGCGTTGTAGATCACAGGGTATGAACCGCCATTTCCAGCTTCGCCGCAACCCTTCACACCGAGCGGGTTGGTTTTGCATGGGACTTCGTGAGTGGTAAAATTTATATGGGCAATATCGTCTGCTCTGGGCAGCTGATAATCGAGAAAAGTGCCGGTCATCAGTTGGCCGTCGGCGTCATAAATTGTATCCTCCGCCAAGACTTGGCCAATACCTTGGGCTATTCCACCATGGACTTGTCCCTCGACGATTAGCGGGTTCACCACTACACCGAAATCATCTACGACGGTATACCGATCGATGGTAACGACGCCAGTATCCGGATCTATCTCCACCTCTGCTGCGTGACACCCGTTCGGGAAGCTAGTGGGAGCTGTACTATGATTGACCTTGTGGGAGAGTTCTTCGGGTAAATCTGCTTCTCCGCCCAACTCGCGAGCTTTTTCCGCAAGCGTCATTATACCAATATTGCGGTCCGTACCGGCAACGGTGAAGACGCCGCCGGCGAATTCTATATCCTCTATCGCTGCTTCAAGCACGTGGCCCGCCAGTTTCTTTCCATTTTCTACGATAGCTTCAGCACATTCAAGGATTGCACCACTGGCGGCAATCATGGACCGTGAACCGCCTGACCCTCCGGCGCCAAGGCTCATCTCATCGGAGTCATGCTGTACCAGTTTGATGACTTCGAAAGGGACGCCGAGCTGTGCTGATAGCACCTGTGCGAACGGTGTCGCGTGGCCCATGCCAAAATCCTTATTACCGGTGACTAGCGTGACGGACCCATCTTCCTCAAAACGAATGTCTGCAAGTTCTGTACCCGCACCTGCTGTGGTCTCCAAATAGGGTGCTACGCCAAATCCTCGGATCATACCTACGGCTTTGGATGCCTCCTTTCGTGCTGTGTATCCGGCATAGTCGGATCGTTCGAGGCACAGATCCATAATGGTTTCGAACTCGCCGGAGTCGTATGTTAAATCGACTGGTGTCTCGTGAGGTAGCATCTCGGGACTAATCATATTCCTACGCCGCAGTTCAATCCGGTCAATCCCCATTTCTTCGGCCGCTTTATCAATCAGACGCTCGAGAAAAAATTTTGACTCCGGGCGCCCGGCGCCACGGTACGGGCCGGTAGGAACGGTATTGGTGAATATGCATTTCGCATTAAAAGAAATGGCCGGCGTTTTGTATACACTGATGATGTTGCGGCTGGTAACCATAGTTGCTGGCCACGGTCCCATCGCGGTCAGGTAGGCCCCCATATCGCCGACACCGTCGACGCGGAGCGCTAGAAAATTCCCGGCTTTATCGAGGGCGAGGCCGAGTTCAAATGTCATAGCTCTACCATGGTGATCAGACACGAAACTTTCTGAACGGTCGGCTGTCCATTTTACCGGCCGGCCGAGCGAACGAGCCGCATGAAGAACTACGACTGCTTCGTTGAACGCGCTACCTTTCATCCCGAATGAGCCGCCTACTTCTTTTGATATGATCCGCATTTGATCACGTTCGACGCCAAGCATGTTAGACATTGCCCCGCAATATCCGGACACCCCTTGCGTGCCAACATGAAGCGTAAACTTATCTGTTTCAGAATCGTATTTGGCGACGGTTGCGCGCGGTTCCATGGCGCTGACAACGACTCGTGTGTTGGTAAGCTTTATTCTGGTAAAATGGTCAGCCTCGGCAACGGCTTTTTCCACTGCTTCATCATCGCCCCATTGGAAATCTAGGCATGTATTGCCCGGCGCCTCCTCCCAGACTTGAGGGGCGCCATCTTTTTCGGCCGCCACCGGATCCGCCACGGACGGTAGAGTTTCTGTATCAAGTATGATCATCTCTGCCGCATCACGTGCTTGTGATGAGGTTTCCGCGATAACCGCAACTACCGGATCGCCAACATGTTTCACCTGTCCTACGGCCATCGCTGGACGCTGTGGAATAACCGCGGCGGAGCCGTCTCGACTTTTGACGCTGATCGCGCACGGGATATCCTTGACGCCCGCGTCTCGAAGGTCTTGGCCAGTAATTATTGCGATTACGCCGGCTGCGGTCGCCGCGGCAGATGTGTCTATAGCCAATATATTTCCATGCGCGACCGGGGAACGTAGAAAGGCACAGTAGGCCTGTCCCTCGGCATTATAGTCGTCGGTGTATTCGCCACGGCCAGTCAGCAGCTTGGGGTCCTCGGTACGCAGCACGGGCTGTCCAATGCCGAATTTAAGATTATCCATGGCGGCGTGGTCGGGCATATTTTAAGGCTCTCGAATGGAACATTTATAGAGTAATTTACCAGAGCATATTATCGGCGCAATCGGTCAAAAAAGCGCATCGCGTATGCGCGGGTCCCGCTATTGACTTCAGATCTCGCGGGCATAAACATCATATGCATACAAATGAAATCAAACTGCAGGGAGTGTCCTATGCCGGCCAATATTCGTAAAACCTCGGTGATTATCGAAGAAACGCGCCAGGATATTGGGAGAAATGTAAGCCCACCGACCCGCAAGGCTGCGGCATTGGCCGCTATAGAGAACCCGTTTGCTGGCAAATACGAGGAGGACTTGACTGAGCTAATAGAAATTGGCGCTGAACTAGGCGAGTTGCTTGGCAAGATGTGCGTCGATGCTTTAGGCATTGAACCCGAAGAAGCGGAGAGCTATGGCAAGGCGGCAATCGTTGGCGAGAACGGCGAATGGGAGCACGCGGCAGCCATCCTGCATCCGAAGCTTGGCGCCCCGCTTAGAAAGACAGTTGAAAAAGGTGCAGCTCTCGTTCCGTCGGTCAAGAAATTGGGCGGCCCGGGGACGCCGATAGATGTGCCACTTGGTCATAAGGATGCTGCTTATGTGCGTAGTCACTTCGATGGGATGGAAGTTCGGTTGGCAGACGCGCCTAGGGCAAACGAAATCTTAGTAGCGATATCTGTAACCGACTCCGGCCGCCCATTTCCGCGCGTTGGCGGGCTTACGACAGACGAGATGATTGGAGAGGATGGGTTGCGGTGAGGTCTTGGAAAGGAGCGCTTGCCTCAATTCAATATAACCCTTCTCTAGCCTCGAGGCTGATAGGTTTATTTGAGTAAGCCATTTGGTTCAGGTGCGTCAGAAGTCGCTTAAAACGAGGATTAAATATATACCAGTCCAACTGATTTATTGGTTTCCGCTACGGACGCCTTAAGCTGGATCAGGTTACTTCCGGCACATTTTCCGCTGGCGGGGTGTTACGGCTGCGGCCAGAAGCGACCTTGCCATCGATTACTACCATGCCCACGCCAGGTATATCACCCAGTTGAACGCTTTCTAATAAACTCTTGCCCGCCGTGTGTTGTGCTCTGTCAAGAAACACAAAATCTGCGGCGCGACCTTTCTCTATAAGACCACAGTCGAGATCACGCATTCGCGCAGTATTTCCGGTGGCAAAACAAAATGCTATTTCAGCGGGGATATCACCGAGAGCTGATAGCATTGACACCATACGGATGATACCAAGAGGCTGCACGCCGGACCCCGCTGGACCGTCCGTACCGAGAATGACCCTCTCGGATTGATCCAACTCAAAGGCGGTACGTAAAGCGAATAATGCAGCTTTCTCGTTGCCATTATGGACGATTTCAATCCCCGCACTACAGTCTTCGCAAAGGCAACGGATTTGGTCAAGCGGGAGAGATGTGTGACCACCATTAATATGACCGATAATGTCCGCTCCGGCTTCGAGGATAACATCCTTGTCAATCAAACCAGAACCTGGGACCGATGGACCGCCGGTATGGATGGTTGATTGGATGCCATATTTGCGTGCCCAGTCGACCATTTCCTTGGCCTCGTCGCCCGCTTTTACGCCTCCAAGGCCGATTTCTCCCAGCAGCTTGACACCAGCTTCACCCAACTCCTTGAAATCTTCTTCGACCATACCCTTCTCGAGGATCGGAGCCCCAGCGTGGACTTTCACACCACCTGGCGGGAACGCTGAAAAACAGCGTTGCGCGGTTATTCCAAGCGCTACCACTCCCTTCGGATCCTTTGGCCGACCTGGGAGATGGACTTCACCGGCCGAGATCATTGTGGTGACGCCGCCATGCATCGAAGAATCGATCCAGTTAACTTGGTTTTGGCGCGGCGTCCAGTCACCAAAAACCGGATGGACATGACTATCGATCAACCCAGGACACAAAGTAGTGCCATGAGCGTCGATAGTCACATCGGCCTGATCGGTATCAAGTTCCTTTTCGCTTCCAAAGGAGTCAATCCTGCCATCAAGCGTGATAAGAGTATCGGCGTCTAGGATAGGGTTCTCCATTGCGCCGGACAGCATCATGCCGACATTCCTTATGACGGTTTTGCCTCTCGGCGTCTCCGGCGCTGTGGGACCAGCCATTATGTGCTTTCCTGATAATTGCGTAAGATTTATTCGGTGGCTGCTGAATTCCGCCGGTCAGAGGCCTCAAGTCGAGCGCAAAGTTCGTCAGTGTTCTGGACGTCACCAAAATTATTGTAAAAAGCGATCAAGGAGTTTGTGTGTTCCTCGTCAGAAGATGTGGCGCAACCGTCAGAGACCATCAACGCCCGATAGTTCAGCATCATCGCATCACGCGCTGTGCTCTCGCAACATACATTTGTTGCCACTCCGCAGACTAGAATATTTTCGATTCCATTATCTTTTAGGATCAATTCGATATCGGACGAGCCCTGAATGAAAGCGCTATAACGGCGCTTTATTACGCGGAAGTCATCATCTTTGACCTCGAGTTCAGACCACAGTTCGAATGGCCACTCTCCTGGTGTCATGGATTCTACGCGGAGTTCCGCTTTCTCCGGCAAATAGCGTTCGTGTGCGGCGGACCAAGTTTCTTCAGTGTCGCTTGGCGCCAAGTTCTGGATCCAAATTACGATGCCGCCGGTTCGACGGACAGTATCCGCGATACGGTTGACGTTGCCTACCACTGTCTGGCCGACGGGGCAGCCGGCCTGCTGGCTTTCGTCCATGAAATAATTCTGCATATCGACGACCACTAGCGCAGTCTTTCCTGTATCAAACGTCTCCTGCGAGTGCTCACGTCCCATCCTATCAATCATTTTGTCGATATACTTTTGGGGCATTTCAAATTCGTGGGGCATGAGATATCTCCCTTTTCAATTTTAGTAATAATACAATTTTAGTTTGCTCAGTTAAAGTTAGAGCCACCATTCGCGTGAATGACCTCGCCTGTGATGAAACTTGCTTTGTCAGAAATCAGAAAGATACCCGCATGGGCGATTTCCTCGGGTTCCCCAAACCGGCCCATGGGGAACCGCGCCGACATCGTGCTACGCTGTTCTTCAGTATATTCGGCTATCATTGCGGTTTCGGCAATGCCGGGGCTGATCGCATTACATCGAACTTTTGGCGCTAGCGAACGAGCTAGTGAGCGATTTAAGCCAATAATTGCGGCCTTAGAGGTTGTATATGCAGGGCCACCTTGACCGTTCCCGCCGGTGACACCGTAGAGCATAGACGCCGACGTAGTTAGCATGATCGAACCGCCATCATGCGTCATCATGTGGGCAGCGGCTGCTTGCGAGATCAGGAAAGAACCGGTGACGTTGACGGCCATAATAAAATTGCACTCATCAGCATCCAATTCGTCCCATCTCTTTGATGAATGTGCAGCGCCCCAATGCATTATTGCATTGAGATTTCCATATTTCTCGACGGCCTTGGCAACGGCAGTTTTACAATCGTCGGTTTCAGCTACATCGCCTCTGAAAAACTCTACCTCTTCGCAAGATGGCAGTTCGGCCCGCATTCGGTCTTCCTGAGGATCGAACGCAAGTATTCTATCACCCTGTTCGAGAAGCAATTTCGTGCAGGCTAAGCCTATCCCGCTTGCCGCACCAGTAACCAAAACTGTCTTTCCCATAATTTTCCCCGAATTGATTAGATATCTAACAGAGTGTAAGCTATCAACATTAATCGAGGGAGGGGATCCGCCAAATGGTGCTATCCTCTCAAACAGAGGTCCCTTAAGAGGGCCATTTAACAGGGTACATCGGCCGCATCGGTCGCCGTCTCAGGAGACTACATGTCTGATACGTCTAATAAATCTTTACCTAAGCCGCTAATTTTTGGAATCGTCACAATTCCGAGATTCATTATCGGCGTGGCTATACTTCTCGGGATAGCAATAAATTTCGCTAACGTTCTTGGTAGGTATTTTTTCCTTGAACCAATCGTCTGGGCCGAGGAGATCATGATCTACATTATGGTGTGGACGGTGTTTATAGGTGCGGTTTTGGTATCGTTCGAGGGGCAGCATCTAAAAATGGATTTCTTTTCAATCATGCTACCGTCACCCTTCAAGGAGATTATCAATTTTATCGCGGTTGCGTGTGTGCTTCTAACCTGTGTTTATGTCATCCCGTATAATTGGATCGTAGTTGAACTAATGTGGGCTAACGACCAGCGCAGCGTGGTCGCGGAAGCACCAATGGTGATCCCACATTTCGCACTCCTGCTAGGTTTTGTGATGATCTTCATATCTGTTGTGGTGAGGTTCAAATCCCACGTGATGGGTACGCTTAGCTCCGAGGTTGACGAATTAGTAGACGAATACGGTGACGGCGACGCCGCCGCTACCGACAAAAACTAATCCCCTAGAGAAAGAACGAGAGAAGAAGGAGCGTATCTATGGAATGGGTTATGGGGATTGTACCGGTTATCTTGTTGGTACTTGGATTTCCGATTTTTATTATCTTGCTTGCTACCGCTGCAGTAGTTTTAATGATTTTCGCGCCTGTACCGCCGATGGCAATGCATATCAATATGTTCGGCAGTGTTGATAAGTTCGCACTTATGGCGGTTCCATTTTTCATCTTCGCCGGCGAAATCATGGGCCATGGTGGGATTTCGAAGCGGATTGTGGCCTGGGTATTATCGATCATTGGTGGTGTTCGCGGGAGTCTTGCGCTGACGACTGTGGGCACCTGCACTGTATTCGGTGCTATCTCGGGCTCAAGTCCCGCTACTGTTGCGGCGGTCGGCCGCCTTTTGTATGGGCCGTTGCGTGACGCTGGATATAATGAAAAATTCTCCTCTGGACTTCTGGCATCGTCAGGTGCGATTGCAATAGTTATCCCGCCATCCATTAGTATGATCCTGTATGGAGCATCTGCTGAACAATCGGTTGCGCTTCTATTCGTCGCTGGTGTAATTCCCGGCCTAGTCATGGCCGGTCTGATGGCCGCATACATTTACGCTTTTGCGCTAAGGAGTGGTATTCGCGAGGCGGCAGGGTTCTCCTTCGCTCAGTTCCTCACGGCCAGTAAGGAGGGTATTTGGGCGCTTGGTACGCCTTTCATTATCCTCGGTGGGATTTACGCCGGTATCTTTTCGCCGACCGAGTCCGCGGGCGTTGCTTGTGTATACGCGATATTTGTAACCCGCTTCGTGTATGGTGATATCTCTTGGTCGGGCATCTGGGATGTGTCGGTTAACTCAATGTTCCTGACTGCCCAAGTCCTTATAATTGTGGCAGCTGCCGGAGTGTTCTCTAATCTCTTAACGATCAGCGGTATTCCGCAGGACGCGGTACAAGCTATCCAAGATATGAATATGAAGCCGTGGATGGTCCTATTGGTTATCAACGTTTTCTTGCTGTTCGTTGGCTGTTTACTTGACCCGGGTTCCGCTATTTTAGTCTTGACCCCACTGCTGGCCCCAATCGCCGCCGCAATGGGTGTCGATTTGATCCACTTCGGTATAATCATGACGGTTAACCTCGCGATCGGAATGTTCACGCCGCCCTTCGGGCTGAACATCTTCGTCACCCAGGCGCTATTTAAGGCGCCACTCTCAAGTATTTATCCGGGCTTGGTGCCGTTCATCATTGTGAACCTCATTGCCTTGATGGTTATTACTTACATTCCGGAACTGTCATTGTTCCTGACACGCTTCCTGAATTAATGACCGGACGGCGCGTTAAAATTACGCGCCGTCCGACTGGTTTATCAACCTAATGGGTGAAAATAGGCGACTTGGGTTTGTCGCACTCGCGACTACTATCTTCTGCTTTGGCACACTCTGGACGACAGCAAAACTATCGATTGATTACCTGCCGCCACTTTGGTTCACAGCTGGTCGGTTCGCCATAGGCGCGATGTTTGTAGCGATTTTACTCTATTTGCAGGGCAGGCTCAAAATTCCCGAACGCGCAGATATTCCAATCATTCTGTCGGTTGGAGGGATCATGCTTGGACTGTATTCTTCAATCTTTCAGTGCGCGCTTGAATTCGTGCATGCTGGGCGAGCAACGATCCTTGGTTACACAACCGCGATATTCGTAACGCCTGTCGCAGTTTTATTACTGGGTGAGAATCTGACCCGCATGAAAGTTGTTGGTCTTATGAGCGCTATGGCGGGGTTTCTTCTCTTGTTCAGCCCAGCTGAATTGGACTGGTCGGACAGAAATGTACTGATCGGCAACGGCTTATTGGTATTATGCGTAATGCTGTGGTCCTGCGTAATTCTGCACCTCAGGATACACCGGCAGGTGTCCGATACCCTTGCGTTAGTTCCCTGGTACCTAGTGGTCTCGTTTTTAGTGGCCGCCATAGCAGGTCTTATGTTTGAGGGGCCGCCTGTTTTTGAGGTAAGCGGTGCCGGTTGGATAATTTTCTTGTATGCAGGGGTCATATGTAGCGGTATCGGGAATTGGGGTGTCACCACCGCTATCATGAACCTGCCTGCAACAACTTCGACGATCGGGCTTTTGGGAGTGCCGGTTTTTGCCATGATTATAAGCGTCGCATTTCTTGGAGAAATACTAACTTGGTCGCTAATTGTTGGATTGGTACTTATCGTGTGTGGGATCGCCGCCGTGACGTTATCGCATCAGCCGGAAAAAAAAATCGTCACTTAACTTTCGAGGGTGTGAATTTGCTTGCAGGAAGAAATTCCTCTCGGACCCAGATTCGTTTTGAAGTTCCTGGGTATTTCACTCTAAGAGGCTTGCAGACGAGTGGGCGTCGAGAACAAAAAATGATAGCTAACAAATGAAAAATGGAGCTTAAGGTGCAAATGTTAACCAGTAGAACTGTTATCGTTTCCGGTGCCGCTAGCGGCATAGGCCGAGCGTGCGCGAAAAGGCTCATCCGAGACGGCAATCAAGTAGTAGTAGTCGATCTTGACGGCGACCGGCTCCAGGATGAGTTCGGTGGAGAAACTAATACGTTGAAGTTCGCACCCGGTGACGTAGCTAGATCCGAGACAGCAAATGCCGCAGCGCAGATAGCGTTGGACGCTTTCGGGCGAGTTGATTGTCTGGCCCATTTTGCGGCTGCCCATTCAAAACTGAACTGGGAATCGGCGGATGAAGATGAATTCAACCGAATTCTTTCCATCAATGTCACCGGTTCTTTCTTAATGGCGAAAGCCGCAGCCAAGGTAATGATTGATCAGGGTATCAAGGGCGCGATGGTGCTTACGGCCTCTGGTGGCGTGTTTATGGGTGGAACTGGTGAGAATGGTAGGGGTGGTCCGGCTTATACGACATCTAAAGGCGGAGTGCTGATACTCGTGCGAACGCTGGCTAAGTCCTGGGGCAAACACGGTATTCGCATAAATGCTATCAGCCCCGGCGTTGTCGAAACTGCGATGACAAAAGAATATACCGATGAAGCAATGCAGGGAGCAGCCGACCGTGCTGCGCTCAGGCGAGTGTCACAGCCCGAAGAGCAGGCCGCAGCCGCAATCTGGCTGTTGTCGGATGAAGCCGGATTTATTACCGGCGAAAATACCAATATCAACGGTGGAGCAGCGTTCGGCTAAATTCTTCATGCTGAGCAACCGAACCGTGGGATATCTCGCCTTGGTTGGTGCCGTTGTTGGTTATGGTGGATTGTGGCCGATTACTCGCAAGGCAATTGAGACAATTCCTCCCTTCTGGTTTGCTTCTCTCCGGATGTGGACGGGTGTTATTATACTGCTAGGTATATTGCATTTTACCAGACGCCTTCGATTACCGTCCCGACATGATTTGCCGTTGGTTCTATCAATCGGCTTCCTTATGTTGGCATTTTACACCACTCTAATGCATATCGCACTTTTGTATGTCGAAGCTGGGCGTGCTGCGCTGCTCGGATATACCACACCGCTCTGGGTGATGCCGGCAGCCTACCTGCTTCTTGGTGAGAAGCCGCCCAAACGTAAAATGATCGGTATGGCTACCGCTATGATTGGACTGGTTATGTTGTTTAATCCCGGCGGTTTTGACTGGACAAACGGCGATGTAGTTACGGGCAATGCACTTCTATTGATCTGTGCACTACTGTGGTCGGTTACCATAATTCATATCCGAGTATACAGGCCTATTCTCACGCCAATTCAGCTTGCGCCATACCAGCTAATGATTTCGGCATCATTTATAGGGGTGCTAGCTCTAATTTTTGAACCTTGGCCCGATTTCGACTGGACTGAAACTGAGTGGGCCATGGTTACCTATGGAGGAACATTCGGGACTGCGCTGGCTATGATGTCAGTTACTACCTGCGTAAGATATTTGCCGACGGTTGTCTCAACGGTTGGCCTCTTGGGGGCTCCTGTATTTGCGCTCCTCCTAAGCGTCTTGTTTTTAGACGAGGAACTTACATTTGAACTTGCGTCCGGCCTGGTGTTGATCATTGGCGGTATCGCACTGGTATCGGCCCCCGATAATCGCAACATTTGACAGGTTTAGGCGTCGGATGTTCGCCTTAATTTCTTCAGGGTTTCTCGGCGAATTTTCCCACGTTCATTTTTTGGAAGTGACTTTACGAATTCGACCGTTTTAGGTCGTTTAGATTCTGGAAGTATTTTGGCGGCGTGGGCTAGGATTTCCTCGGGCAAGGTATTAATCCCTTCAGTCTTAACTACATAAGCTGCGATTTCCTCGCCCCAGACCCGGTCCGGGACGCCGATAACCGCTGCTTCGTGCACGCTGGGATGGCTCATTAACGCGGCATCGATCTCCAATGGCGCGATGGATACGCCGCCGCGAAGAATGATATCTTTTACCCGCCCGGTGACAGTTACGAAGCCTTCGGCGTCCATGATGCCGAGATCGCCGACACGCGTTCTCTCAGTCAGCCTGAACCCTGAACGGTCCTCCCAGATCCCATTTGCGCTGATCGATGCCAGGGCAGTTTGCGGACCTTTTATAGTTATTTCACCTTCCACGCCGGCAGCGCATTCATTTCCTCTTGGGTCCAAAATTGCCAAATCCATATGGCGAGCCGGGGGGCCAGCGGTGCCAATACGAAATTTGTCCAGCCGGTTACCGCAAAGCCAGCCGCCTTCAGACGCACCGTAAAACTGCAGTAGACGGATACCGTAATGAGACTCAAATTGCTGCCATCTTTCAGGGGCCAGTGGAGCGGAGCTAGCCGTCATGATGCGAAGCGTCTCAATATCTTCCTGATTGAAAGCTACCGGCTCATCTAAAAGCATATTTATCACTGTCGGAACACCAGCCGCGACTGTGATCGAATGTTCCTTGATCCATTCCAAGAACCGAGACCTCGAAAACCCCTCTGCCATTACAATAGTTAGTCCCAGCGAGACAAATGGCATGAACGTGACGATCTGCGGAGAAAGCCAGCTGAAGGTCCGGTATTCAAGTATCCGATCCTCTTCGTGCATCCCAGTAAAATCTATAGTCGACAAACCGCATAGCCAAAGGCCCAAATGATCCCAAACAACGCATTTGGGTCTGTCTGTCGTCCCAGACGTTGCGAATATGCAACCTTCGTCTTCGGGACCGTATTCGGTGCCAATGATCGGCAGGTTTATTGCAACCTTTGGCAGGTCTCCGAAATAGCCAGTAGCCGCATCTAAGGAAGAAAATTCATACGCAGGACAGGATATACCTTCTGTTAGCGCGGCGCCGTCGAGATCATTCTGGCGCCAGACGATTAATGCTGGCTCAATGGTATGTAGGATCGAAGTCAAATGGTCCGGCGCGATTTCCGCATGAAATGGACACGAGGATGCGCCACAACGCCATGCGGCGAACATGAGAACCAGTTTTTCGAGACATTCGCTTGCGAGAATAGCAACCCTATCACCATATTTAACACCGTCCATCACCATCCGCGCAGCTACCCGGTCGGTCAGTTCCTGCAGCTCGATGAAGGAGATAGATCTTGCTTGGTCGATAGCGTGGATTGCAGTTTTTTCTGGATGTTGGGCGGCGTAATCCGCAAAGGCAGTGCCTAGAGTTCGGAAAGGAATTTCCAATGTTCCCGGGTCTAAAGTCGATTTTATCATTGTCTCAGGAGAGCTTTAAAAGTCGTTTAAGATTACCACCATAAATCTTATCCCGCGTTACGGTGTCGATATCGAGGCTGTCTACGGCACTTAAAGTCTCTCGAATTAGCAGTGACCCGCCCTCGGGGTCGAACGGCGCATCGGTGGCGAAGAGCGAGTGATCGGCGCCGAAAAATTCGAGACCGCAAGTAGTCGCGGCAACAGAACCGTTGGTCGCGGTATCGGCGTAGAACATCTTGAAATAATCCTTCGGCTGTTTTTTTAGTCCTGCCCGTTCAGCTAAGGGGTTATGCTCGTTATTTCCGCTAAAGATCTGTTGAAAGCCAATCCCGATTTTCTCTGCGAAAAACGGTATCATTCCACCGAAATGGTGTGTGATAATCTTGATGTCGGGTAGTTTATCGAAAATACCAGAATAGATTAGCCGGGTCATACATGCACTGGTTTCGTAGGGCCAGCCGAAGGTGAACCAAATTTCGAACTCCGACGCATTTTCTTGCGCATAGTCGGGGAAATTAGGGCCGCGCATCGGATGTATCCATATAGGCAGATCATATTGAGCCATTGTTTCGAATATTGGATAGAACTCCGACGTTGACAACGGTTTACCCAACACGTTTGTAAAGAATTGAACACCGCATGAGCCGAGTTCGTTTACGGCGCGGGTAGCTTCTGCCACGGCGGCATCCGGATTGTTCATGGGCAATGATGCGATAAAACCCGCGATGCGATCGGGGTTGTTTTGGACCCTTTTGGCAAGTCCGTCATTCGCAATCCGCGCAAGTGTAGGGGTCTCTTCGGGAGAGCCCAGTATCTCGATTGGCGGGTTTGCAAGCGAGATGATCTGACGGTAGTCGTCGAAATTGTCAAGAAGCCGTTTATGAGCGTCTTCATCATGGAGCGCGGTAAGTGTGCCGAAGAATTTAACGATATTCGGGTCCGGCGCTACTTCCGATAGCTTCTCAAAGTAGGCTTCTGGAATGACATGGTTATAGGCATCGATACGAGCCATGTGTTTCCCCTGCAATTATATTTTGCGCAATGATAGTTGCCCTGCGCCATTGTGCAAAACCCGTTCAATATGGGAAAAAAAGAATTCAGGGAGAATGATGAATGTTCGTTCGGAACGCTTGGTACGTAGCAGCATGGGAACCGAAGTCGGTGAGATACCTTTGGCTCGAACGATTATGAATGAACCGGTAGTGATGTTTCGTACGCCTGCAGGTTTTGCGGTACTTGAAGACCGTTGCTGTCACCGGTCCTTACCCCTGTCGATGGGTAAAGTCGTTGGTAATTATCTGCAGTGTGGTTATCACGGGCTTGAATTCGACGAGACTGGAAAATGCTTAAAGGTGCCTGGTCAGTCGCAAGTCCCGCCTGGTGCGGAAGTCCGTTCGTATCCCGTTCTGAGGAAATATGAGTGGATATGGATCTGGACCGGTGATTCCGAAAAAGCCGACCCCGAAAAGATTCCTAACTGGTGGTGGTTGGAAAGCCCAGAATGGAAAACTATTCCAGAGCGGTGTGGTACGCCAATGCACCTAAATGCGAACTACTTGCTAGTGTCGGATAATTTATTCGATATAACGCATCTCACTTATGTTCATGCGTCCTCGATAGGTGCCGAATCAATCGTTGATTTCCCCGTAAAACCAGAACGCTGGGAACATGAAAAACGCGTGAAGATGAGCCGCGTCATTTATGATCGCCCTGCAGCGCCGTTCTATCAAAAAGCGGGGCAATTTAACGGTAATGTGGACCGATGGATAATGACAACGTCTGATTTGCCCTGTTACATGGCGTCTGATGCCAGGTCGGTGGAGGTTGGAACCGGTATCACCCCCGGAGAAGTAGGCCCGCAACGTGGTGTTGAAATGAAAATAATGAATCTACCCACACCGGAAACGGAAACCACGACCCATTATTTCTATTCCCACTGTAGGCATTTCGAAATTGACTCCGAAGAATGGGACGAAATTTATCGCACCCAATTCACTCAAATTTTCGATGAGGATAAAACAGTACTCGAGGGGCAGCAGGTTCGTATGACGGAATTTCCGGAGGCAAATGAAATAGACATCAATGCCGATGCTCCAAACATACAGGTGCGGCGAATGATTGACGAAATGATCGCCTCGGAGCGCGTTTAAGCTTATCTGATAAAATGGGTCACCTCGGAATAGCTATCAACAATAGGGAATAAATACATGGCGGGACCGCTAGATGGAGTTCGAGTTATAGAATTGACCACCATGATCACAGGATCGCTGTGCGGCCAGATGCTGGGTGATATGGGAGCTGATTGTATAAAGGTGGAAAAAGTGGACGGCGGCGACATGTTTCGGGCTTGGCGGGGAGGTACATATTCCGCGCAGTTCGGAGCTTATAATCGTAATAAACGCTCCGTCACGCTCGACGTTCGTTCCGACGAGGGCAGAGAAATCTTGCTTATGATGGTTGAGACGGCAGATGTATTAGTAGAAAATTTTCGTCCTGGTGTGATGGACCGGCTGAAATTATCAGTTGATGAGTTACGTAAGAGGAACCCCCAGCTAATATATTGTTCTATCACAGGGTTTGGCGAAGATGGCCCCTACGAGAAGCGCCCGGCGTACGATGCTGTGGCTCAGTCCCTTTCGGGCGTCGCTAGCCTATTTCTTGATCCCGACAGTCCGCAGACGACGGGACCGACGATCGGTGACAACATCACCGGGATAAATGCCTGCTACGGTATTCTTTCCGCGCTATTCGAGCGGGAGCGTGGCGGACCAGCGAGATCGCTCTCCGTTAATATGCTCGAGAGTTCGATCTGGTTTCTGCCTGACCCTTTCGCAAATTTAACGCAGCAGGATATTCAGCCAAGCCCGACATCACGCTCGGAGGCATCTCAGTCACATGCTCTGAAATGTGGAGATGGGAAGTTACTTGCTGTGCACCTATCCTCGCAGGAGAAGTTCTGGCAGGGGGTAACGACGGCTTTCGGTGTTGAGCATATGCGAGAGGATCCCCGATACACCGACCGTATGTCCCGGATTGCGCACTACTTCGACATGGGCGCGGAGTTTAAGCAGGCGGCAGCGATGCAGCCACGAGATCACTGGATGCCACGTCTCGAAGAAAACGATGTACCCTACGCACCTATTAACACTTTAGCAGACGTGTTTGATGATCCGCAGGTAAAGCATCTCGACACCTTTTTCGAGGTTGAGCATCCGGAGGAGGGCACGCAAACCTTCAGCCGTCGTGCGGTCTATATCGATGGTTCTCGTGACGATCAGCCCAAACTTCCGCCCCCACAGCTAGGCGAGCACACAGGGGAGGTTCTGGGCGAATTGGGGCTGGATGAAGAAATGGTGAGACACCTCCGCGATAAGGGAGTTGTCTAGGTAAAGCTGCGCCAATTATAAATCCGGTCGTGGTAAACCCGAACGGTGCCTACATTTCTGAAAAATCGGGTTTCTTTTTTTCCAGGAACGAATCTACACCGTGCTCAAACTCAGGCCCAAAACGTATTTTTTCGAAGGCTTGGCCTTCTAGTTCAAGCCCTACATGGAGCGGAGCATCTCCTGCTGTATTGAGAACCCGCTTGACTGAAGTGAGTGGGATTAGGGGACGGCCTGCGAGATCTGACGTAAGGTTGTTAACGGCGGCGTCTAACTCGCCGTCGGGGACTAGTTCGGTAATAATACCCCAGTCTAGGGCTTCAAGCGCCGAGATGCGTCGGCCACGCATAATGGTGTTCTTCGCTCTTCCCAAACCGACTAACTGCGCAAGACGATGCGTACCACCGCTGCCTGGCATAGTGCCGAGGCCAATTTCGGGAAGTCCCATCTGGCTATTTTGAGTTGCAATCCGAAAATCGCATGCCAAAGCCAACTCGAACGACACCCCAAGGGCGAATTTCTCGATAGCTGCGATTACCGGCTTTCGGGCGCGTTCTGGGGCAGAGATGTCATCAGCCATGCTGGACATACCATCGCGGGGTTCTTTCAAAAAACCCGCAATGTCGCCGCCCGAGCTGAATACGCCATTGGCGCCCCTGATCACGATGACACGGATATCCGGATCGTTATCCATTGCTTCGATCAGAGCGGAGATCTGGGCTCGATTACGAAAGTGGATTATATTCATCGGTGGTCGATCTAGAATCAGGGTGCCGACACGTTTCTCCTTATCCTTTTCCACGTGCAGGCCATCTATGTTTTCAAGCAGCTTGGCGCGCTCCTGCGCGTAGATATCCGAAACCATTTTCTTCTCCGGTTCTTTTGAACTTACTTGTGGTCTGTTGCGGTCAGGTGTCGTCGAGGTTAGAGGATTATACGAATGATCGAAGTTTTTTAAAATCAAGGATTCCTCTTCGTACGGTTGAAAAGACGACCGTCGAGAAAGGCAAGGCCGAGGCCAATGAAAAGTAATCCAATAACATGTTGTATCATCAGGGTTTCTTCGAGAACAAATATTCCGAGCGCTAGGGCGCTAACCGGAATAAGGAAGGTCACCAGCATCAAGTTGGTCGCGCCCACCTTCTTGAGAATTCTGAAATAAAGATAGTATGCGAGTGCCGTGGAAACCGACGCAAGTCCTATTACTGCGGCAATGGTTGCGGGGGCTGGTGGCTGCAGTCTCCAAGGCGCATCAAAAACCAGTGCAACTGGAACCAAGATAAAAGATGCTGCCGTAAGCTGGCCGGTAGCAGTGGCTGTGGGCGTTATACCCATTGCTAGAAAACGTCTGCCGTAAATTGCCGAGATACCATAGGATAAAGCTGCGCCGAGCACGGCGACTTGTGCAATCACCGCGGTCCCGAGCCCCTCCAAAAGCTCCACTCCGATCAGAATGGTCGCACCCAACAAGCCTGAGATGACGCCAATTAGCTTCATACTAGATAATTTTTCGTCGGTGGTGACAAAATGCGCCACCAACACCGTAAACACGGGCGTGGTGGCATTTAGTATCGAGGCTAGTCCTGAAGCTATTTCTTTCTGGCCCCATACGATAAGGCAAAATGGTATTACGTTGTTGATCAGCGCCAGTAGGGCCAGTTCGCGCCATACCTTCCAGCCGCGGGGTAAAGATTCTCTGGCAGCTGCAAGGATACCAAATAAAATAGTCGCCGCGAGGACGACACGCATGGCTACTATAGTAAATACCGGTAATTCTTTTACCGCGATCTCTTGAAAGAAAAACGTACAACCCCACACGATGGAGAGAAGAATAAGCATTCCCCAAGCGACTGGGCCCATAGTCTGGGTAATTTTATTTTTACTCATTGCGCACGTAAAAGGTCACCTTTCACTACACAGGGCACTATGCTTTTTACCCATTCAGTCTGGATCGCGATATTCAATGTTATTAATAAAATCGACTACCGACGGCGCTATCGGATTTCCCATTTCCTCATAGATATGGCCAATCAAGCCCGCAGCCCTGCTGACTGCCGCGACTCCGCGCATTACTTCCACCGGGAAAGATACTTCATTTAGGACGGCGCCAAGCGCACCGGTCACATTTAGGGTCAGCGGCCTACCGCGTGATCCTTCGATTTCTTCAGCCAGAACCTTTGCTAATTCGATATATCTCCCATTGACACCGCCTTCGTAGGCGATCTGGAACATACGGTCTGAACGCGGGTCAGTTGGAAAGTAGTAGGGATGGCCGTATCCCGGGATGAATTTTTTCTGCTCTCGGTGGCGAGCGATTACGGATTTTGCATATTCACGCGGGTCACCGCCGGCGTCGACGCCTGCCTTAAAAATTTCACCTGCGCCTGCCATCGTGCCGGCGAATTTATTACCTACCATCATTGCGCCTGCCATCATAGGCAGTTGAACATCCTCTGGTAGAGAATCGTGGACCATGCGGGCGACGAGCGCGGTCGGGGTAATGCCGTGATCCATAAGGATTACCATGCAGGCGTCGAAAGTCCGCGAATAGCTCTCTGGCAGTTCATTACCTGTGACCAAAAGGTAGAAAGTCTCAGAGAAACTTTTTTCTCCAAGAATTTCAGTTAGTACGTCGTGGCCACGCATCCGGAAACGGTCGGTATCCGATGTCGGTGTGCCGATACTGGTAAATAACTTTTCAGTCATTAGCTCCTCCCTGAACTATTTGTGAAGAGCTTTATGGGGCAAGTAAGTCGCGGAATCCAATCCTTTGGCGACCGGTATGTTTCGCGTTACAATAGACTGATTGAGGGTTTATACGGGAGAGGGGTAATGGAACTCCCCACAGGGAACGAACGTTATTTCCGCATGAGCGTCGAGGAATTCGACACCGAAAAGCTTATGCAGAATGCGGCACGGCAACGCGACCGTCGCAAATTCAACGAAATGTTGATTATTGATGTCGATGCTCACCATTACGAAACGGAGTCGATGAACGAAATCGTCGAATTTATTGAAGACCCTGTACTCCGTCAGCTGGCTCAATCAGCTCAGCAGATCGCCCACAGAGGATCGATGTTTACGTTAGGGCGGGTCGGCTACCAGGATATTGGCGGTCGAGTAACCCGATATCCCTTGCGCGGCATGGAAGAAACGCCCAGCGACGGTATTCATCGGGATGTACATCTCAGCCACCGCTGGATGGATGCGATGGGCGTCGATTATGCATGCGTGTTTCCGACCCCGATGCTTGGCTTGGCAATGCATCCGCAGGCCGATGTCGAGGTGACTTTGGCACGTGCCTATAATCGGTGGTTGGTCGAGAAGATATTGCCCGGAAGCCCGCGTATGAAATCAATGCTGTACTTGCCCTTTAATAATCCCGACGCGGCATTGAAAATCGTTGAAGATTTCGGTGACGGTGAAGGTGTGATCGGTTTCATGGTCACATCTGTCCGTCATAGGCCTGTCCACCATAACGACTACATGAAAATTTATAGCGCAATCGAGGAACTCGGCCTTCCGATTGGGTTCCATTCAGGTTTTAACTGGGATGACCCGATGTTTCGAACTTGTAATCGGTTTTTGGCGGTCCACGCGCTTGGCTTCACTTGGTACAATGTCGTGCATTGCACCAACTGGGTTCTGAACGGGATGAATGAACGGTTCCCTGGTCTCCCCGTGGTCTGGATCGAATCCGGCATTTCCTGGGTCCCGTTCCTGATGCAACGGCTTGATACACAGTACCGTATGCGCTCATCGGAATGCCCCATGCTAAAAAAGCTCCCCAGTGATTATATGCGCGATATGTATTACACGACGCAGCCGATGGAGATGCCAGACGATATAGGGTTACTGGAAGCAACTTTCGCAGCTATGAACGCAGAAACACAGCTTCTTTGGGCATCCGACTACCCACACTGGGACATGGATATTCCCTCCGTCATTTGGGACCTCCCGTTTATCGATCAGGAAGCGAAACGGAACATATTGGGCAGGACCGCCCAAAAAATTTTTAATATAGATGTTAGTGCGAGGCACCCGGATTATTTGGGGATTGCGGCTGAATAAGTTAATCAACGTGATATATTGTTGGTTGTTCGCTTGACAGGCAAGGCCGGTCTGATACCAATCAAACATACGCGGGCGTATGTGTTATTGGGCAAAGTAAAAAGGGACTGACGGGGAGCATAGGATGGAAGTTGATATGCTAGGGAGCGCCATTGAGGCGTTCCAGAACATGGCGAGTCTTGAAAGACTAGGCTTTCTCTCTTTTGGTGTAATTATCGGTCTCGTGTTGGGCGTAATACCAGGGCTAGGCGGGCTGGTGGGCCTGTCTCTCCTATTGCCTTTCACGTTTAACATGGACCCGTTCACCGCTCTCGCGTTTATGATGGGCCTTCAGGCGGTTGTAGTGACATCGGATACAATACCAGCGGTGTTATTTGGCGTGCCGGGAACGGTAGGATCAGCCGCAACTATCTTGGACGGCTACCCCATGGCACGGAAGGGAGAGGCGGGCCGTGCTTTTGGGGCTGCTTTCTCCGCGTCTGTGATCGGCGGACTGTTCGGTGCACTTTTGCTAGGTGTCAGTGTACCTGTACTGCGTCCGATTGTGCTTGAAATTGGTTCCCCAGAGTTGCTTGCGATCTGTGTCTTTGGTCTTTCCCTTGTCGCGGTTCTTTCTGGTGGTTCTCCGCTTAAAGGCTTGGCGGGAGCGTGTATCGGCCTCATGGTTGCCACGGCTGGCGATGATCCCCAGACTGGGACGCTGCGATGGACATTCGATTCTCTCTATCTTTGGGATGGGTTGCCAGTAGTTCCGCTTGCGCTCGGGTTATTCGCGATACCGGAACTCGCAGATATGGCAATTACCAAACAATCAATCAACGTTAAGGGCGCAGAGAAACAAAACGTTCGATTTGGGCAAATCGAGGGTATCAAGGATACCTTTAGAAACTGGTTCTTAGTCCTTCGGTGTGCATCAATTGGGTCGTCGCTCGGGGCAGTACCCGGCATCGGCGCCTCTGTTATTGACTGGATTGCTTACGGCCACGCTGCACGATCTGAAAAAGGGGCGGCCGAGACGTTCGGCAAAGGTGACGTACGCGGCGTAATTTCATCGGAATCATCGAACAACGCGAAAGAAGGCGGCGCCCTAGTACCGACCATCGCCTTCGGCGTGCCCGGGTCCGCTTCGATGGCGCTAATTCTAGGCGCTTTTCTGATCCACGGTCTTGTACCCGGACCCGAAATGCTGACTAAAAATCTGGACGTAACTTACACCCTAGTATGGTCGGTTGCGATCGCTAACATTCTTGGCGCTGGTATCTGCTTCACCTTTGCGAACCAGCTTGCAAAGGTTGCACTGATCCGTATTGGCATCCTTGCGCCAGTCGTTTTGGCTGTGACGTATGTGGGAGCATTTCAGGGTTCTCGCCAGTGGGGTGACATATATGCTCTGCTGATATTCGGGCTGATCGGTTGGATAATGAAACGCCTTCGTTGGCCTCGCCCGCCGCTAATTCTGGGTTTCGTGCTCGGCGGTTTGGTCGAGCGATATATGTTTATTTCAACAGAGCGTTACGGCGCAGATTGGCTCTGGATATGGCGAGACTTTGGAGACGGCAATGTGGTGTTCGCACCATATGTTCCTATCATCTTTGCCGTCACACTTTATGGCGTATTGGCACCGATAATCAGGGGGTATCGTGCCCGCGCGAAGGCCAATAAAACAGCGAGTAAGTTTGGCTTTCAAAAAGCTGCGATCAATCCGGACTTCTTCTTTGCAATTATTCTATTTGCACTATTTGCGATAGCGTTCGGGATTTCGTCAAATTGGGAATTTGGCGCTAGGCTTATCCCTCAGGTTGTGTCCGTTGCCGCTATGATCTTTATCGGCTGGTTAATCATGTCGGCAATGTTTGTCGCGCCGGGTGAGAAAGCAGATCTCGGCGAAGAAGGTATACCGGGTCGTGGAGAGGGCGGGGCCCCAGCGCAAAGTGACGTACATTTCGACATCAGCGCCGATTACGGCGATCTGCCAGGGTCAGAAATCACGAGGCGGGTCATCACCTACTTTGCCTGGTTGTTATTTTTCTTTGGAACTTCAGCAGTAATAGGTCTTCTTCCCGCGATGTTTGTCTTCCTGCTTGGATATATGCGCTTTGAGGGTAAGGAGAAATGGGGCACCACATTAACAGTGGCAACGTCGATCTGGGCACTTTCCTATGGTCTGTTTCACTATATTTTGATAATCCCATGGCCGCAGTCACTTTTAGGGGACTGGTTTCCGCAACTTCGGTCTATCCCGTGGGCGAATATGTTTTGAGAGATTCATTTTTGAAAAAAAACCCCGGAGTGCGAACTCCGAGGTTTTCTAATTTAAACTGAAATTCTTCTTATTTGAAACCGAATACTTTCTTAAGCTTCTGTATGGTCGCAGGTGGCGTCGCGTAAGCTTCAGCGACCAACTTGTCGAGCTTTACCCCTGGAACTGGATTAACCGGCGCATTGCGTTTCTTCGCATCCGCCCGGAATTCAGATGAATTCAACATTGACATGAATGCCTTGCGGAGCGCGGCAACCCGGTCCTTTGGTACTTCCGGGTGCACCCAGAAGCCCATACCAATCCGCGGTGCAACTTCTAGAAAGCGAACCATCGCTTTCTCTTCTGCTGTTTTGGCAAGGTCAATCATCGTCGGCAAGTTTGGAAGTGCAGAAATCTTGCCGCCATAGCTGACGATGTGGCGGAGTTTATTGCCGCTAACCCAAGCTGGTTTACCCGCCGTCCAGCCAGACCAATAATTCATCCGACCGTGGACTTCGCCACCTTCCATGGCTTTGTTGATCTTGGCGCCACCCTTGTAGCCCTTAACAACCTTGAATTTTGTTCCGGCTATGTGGTTTAGAAGTGTTGGTGCGAGGTACGTTTCGGAGCCGAGGCCAGTTGAACCCATGATGGCCTCACGGTTTTGCGCTGAAGCTAAGTCGCTAACCGGTGCCTTGTGCCAAACGGATACGACTGCTGGGCGGGGAGCGATTGATCCAAGCCACTGGAACTTTGAGGCATCAAATTTCATCTTGCGTAGTAGCGGAGCAAGAACAGATGGTGCTAACGCTTCGGCTATATATGTTCCGTCTTTTGGCGCTGCGTTGTACGCGTACGCGGCACCCTTCGTACCTCCGCCTCCTGGGCGTGATTGGATGATTACTGTTGGATTGCCGGGGATGTGTTTTCCGAGGTGCTCTGTCGTGAGCCGGCCGTACAGTCCAAGCGTGGCACCCAGTCCCGATGGAACCATCACCGTGACGGTCTTTCCTTTGTAAAAACTGGCGACTTTTTGATACCCATCTGCGATAGCCGGAGTGCTAATTCCAAGAATACCGACGGCGGACGCCACCGTAATTGCTTTTCTTATATCTGTGGACATTTAATTCCTCCCTGTTTTGTCCTCTCAAATTACAGACTACGATTCTCACGAGAATTTGGGAAGAGTATGAAGAAATGAAATAAACCTCTTTTTCTGGGTTGCTCTTCAAATGATTTGTCGGCATTCATTTTATTTGGAGAAAGGCAAATAATGGCGGATGACGCTGAATTATCCTCGATTGAACCGGCAAGACGGGGAAACGAGAGTTTAACACGAGAAGACTGGATCACTGGTGCATGGGAGATGCTAGGCGAAACAGGGCTTGACGGGGTTCGAGTTGAACCTCTGGCAAAACGCTTGGGCGTTACCAAGGGTAGCTTTTACTGGCATTTCAAAGAGCGGCAGGAATTACTGGATGCACTACTCGATCGTTGGTTCGCGATCGGGAAAGATCATCTTTTGCCAGCCTACGAAGCTGACGATAATGCCCCGGACCGGATCTGGTCTTTGTTTGAAAGCGTGATACAGCGCACAACGCGAGGGCAGACAGTAACGCTGAGGCTTCTCTCGCATAAAGACCCAGAGGTTGCGCGTCGGATAGAAGAGCGAGATGCACATCGACTGGCATTTTTGGTGAGGGAGCTTAAAGAAATAGGTTTCCCGCAAGAAGAGGCACGTGTGCGAGGACAAATTTACCAGGCGATAATGACAGGTGAATTTTTGCGAAGCGGCGGGTTGCCGTTGACGGAACGGCTTACCCGGGCGCGAGAATTCCACCTGCTTCTCTCAACTAATTTAGGACAATAAAACAATATCTTACCGGGCATACGGTGGCGTATTGACCTTATATTAGGACGTCGTAATACTGCAGTCATTGGGCGATCGGCCCCTTAAATACAGGCTATGCTATAATGATAACCAGTCCAACGCCCTCTCAGTCTTCCGAAGGGGGCTATCCGGATTTGCAGGATCATTTGTCATCCTTGGAAAAGGCAGGGTTGCTGAGGCGGATCGATGAGCCGGTCAATAAGGATACTGAACTTCACCCTCTCGTTCGCTGGCAGTACCGGGGTGGAATTTCCGATGAAAATCGAAAGGCATTTTTCTTTACCAATGTTCACGACAGTCGCGGTCGCAAATTCGATATGCCTGTTGTGGTTGGCGCGCTTGCGGCCAACCGGGAAATATACCGGACGGGGATCGGCGTGCCGCTGCAGGATATAGGCCCGCATTGGGCGAACGCGGTAAACAATCCTATCAAAACCGTTTCTGTTACCGAAGCACCTTGCCAAGAAGTTATCCTTGTTGATGACGAGATTATCGGAGATAGCAAAGGGTTGGACGCACTTCCGGTACCGATTTCGACCCCTGGGTTCGACAGCGCCCCTTATTTGACAGCTGGTTTATTCGTAACAGTTGATCCAGAAACTGGCGTACAGAATATGGGGACGTATCGCGGAGGATTGAAGGCTTCTAACCGCATGGCCGTGCGGATGTCGGCCCGCGAAGGAGGGGCAGGCGGATACCTGCACTGGGAGAAATATAAGGCATTGGGAAAGAGGATGCCGTGTGCTGTGGTCCTCGGGTGCCCTCCGGCGGTTGCCTATACTGGACCTCAGAAAATCAGGCGAGATGTTGATGAGCTTACGATTGCTGGTGCTCTTGCCGGTGCATCAATTCGGATTGTGAAATGTAAAACCCTCGACATAATGGTTCCAGCGGATTCTGAAATCATAATTGAGGGCTACATCGATACTGAGTACCTCGAGCCTGAGGCACCATTCGGCGAGTCCCACGGCCATATTTCGCTCGAAGATTTCAATATGATCTTTGAGGTCTCGGCAATTACTCGTAAATCGAACGCGGTTCTTTCGTCAATTATCAGTCAAGTGACGCCATCTGAGTCTTCAGTTATTAAACGCGTTGCTTATGAGCCGATGTTTCTTGCCCACCTTCGGGATCAGCTCGGTATCAAGGGTGTGAAGCAGGTCTTCCTGCACGAGCCGCTGACCAATATCCGGCGTGTGATTTTCCTGCAGATGGAACCCGGTACCCCGCGAACGGAGGTATGGCGGGCGCTGTATGGTGCGACAAGCCTCCGAGCCGATTGCGGTAAATATGTTATTGCAGTGAATGAGGATATCGATCCGGATAACGGTGATGCCGTCTTTTGGTCGTTGGGGTATCGTGCAGACCCGGACAAGGATATAGAGATCCTACGTCATCGCGATGCTGGGCATGGGCCTAAGGGCAAAGATGGCACGCGGCCAGAGGACTCCACGCTATTGATTGATGCAACGCTTAAAAGCGAGATGCCACCCTTAGCGCTGCCGAAGCGAGAATACATGGAGCGCGCTAGGGAACTCTGGGAACAACTCGGTTTGCCGTCGCTTACGCCGGAGAGCCCATGGCACGGATACTCGCTTGGCGACTGGACGGAAGAGTGGGACCAGCTGGCAGAACGTGCCGCGCAAGGAGGGTATATCGAAAATGGTAAGCGCAGCTCCCAGCGCCGACGTGCGGGTGTGAGACCAAATACCCATGTCCGGTCAGTCCCAGGCTGGGATGAAGATTCGACCTAAAGTAAACAAACCCAATAATTGGAGTGCATAGAGATGCCAACTAAAACGGCAGGTACGACGCTGGAAGATCGCGGTTATACCGATCTTCACGAACATATTGAAGAACTGCGGGAGAAAGGTCTTCTTGTCGAGATAGATCGCGAGATCAACAAGGATACGGAAATGCATCCGCTTGTCCGATGGCAGTTTCGCGGCGGCATCGATGAAGAAGAGCGTAAGGCTTTTCTATTCACCAACATTACGGATTCAAAGGGACGGAAGTATGACATCCCAGTATTAGTCTGCGGTCTCGCAGGCAATCAAGAAATCTATCAGCTTGGCATGCGCTGCGATCTGAAAGATCTAAAAAATACATGGATTAATGCCATCAACAACCCACTTGAACCCAACAAGGTCCCCGACGGCGACGCGCCCTGCCATGATCTGGTATTCGAAGGGGACGATCTACTGAACGGCAATGGTTTGGATGCAATCCCGGTCCCAATCTCGTCGCCGGGATGGGACAACGCACCTTATTTTTCTTCGTCACACTTCATCACCAAGGATCCAAATACCGGTGTCCAGAATATGGGCAATTACCGAGGCATGGTTAAAGCGCCCAACAGGCTAGGGATGAACCCCTCTACAGAATTACGGACCGGCGGTTACATGCACTGGCTTGAATGGAAAAAACTCGGAAAGCCGATGCCGGTCGCCGTAGTTGTCGGTGCACCGCCGGTTGTATCCTTCACCGCTGTTCAAAAAGTGCCAGAAAAGGTAGATGAGCTAGCAGTATCCGGAGGGCTCGCGGGTGCCCCGCTCAATGTCACTAAATGCAGGACGGTTGATTTGATCGTGCCCGCAGAATCGGAAATCGTTATCGAGGGCTTTGTCTCTACCGAACTGCTAGAGCCGGAGGCACCGTTTGGGGAGTCACATGGACACGTAAATCTGCAGGAATACAACGCTTACCTTGATATCACGGCTATCACGCGCCGCAAGAAGTCCGTTATGACGTCTTGGGTGAGCCAGGTTACGCCATCGGAGTCGGGGACCATCAAGCGGCCCGCTTATGAGGCGCGACAGATAGAACACCTGAGGGATCATCTGGGAATTAAGGGGGTCAAACACGTTTCAACGCATGAACCTCTTACCTCGCTTCACAAGTTAATCATCATAGTGCTAGAGCGCAGCGTTCCTCGCACGGAAATCTGGCGTGCTATGTATGGTGTTGCCTCCCTGCGTCAGGCGGAGGGTAAGTGGATAATAGCGGTAAACGAAGACATCGATCCCGACGATACTGATGCCGTCTTCTGGGCGATGTCGTATCGTTGCAAACCGCATAACGACGTCGAAATCCTAAAGCATAAGCATGAGGGACACGGTCCGCGAAGTTTACTGGACTCCGAAGATAGCGCGGTGTTGATTGATGCGACCCTAAAAGAGACTTTCCCTCCGGTTTCGTTGCCTAAACGCGAGTATATGGAAAAGGCGAAGAAAATCTGGGAGGACCTTGGACTTCCCAAACTCAAACCTAAGGCGCCGTGGTTCGGATACGATCTTGGTGAATGGAATACTGGATTAGAGGCCATGGCCCGACGAGCGGTGAAGAGTGAGTACTGGACAACGGGTCAGATCATTGCGCAACGCCGGCGCGGTGACGTGCCCATCAACACCGAAGTCCGGACGCTCGACATGGGAAATCCGGGAGCCGGTGACGATGTCGACGAGAACCTGACTTGGGACAAGCTGGAAGATGCCTCACAAGTTAGGGAGAAGGACAAGTAACGGGCCATTTACAGCGGCGAGAGTGAAGTTCGTATCGATCATAAGTCTGGTAAGGAATGTGATGAGATGTTGATGTATCTGCCCAAATGTCCGAGTTACGACTACAACTACCTACACTGGAACGCGGAAAATGATAAAGAGTGAAAAGACGGTGAAGCGCGACTATCCGGATCTGCACGACCACCTTGAGGAGCTCGATCGGCGAGGCCTTCTTGTGCGGGTTGATCGAGAAATAAATAAGGATACCGAGTTACATCCTTTGGTTCGGTGGCAGTTTCGGGGCGGGCTGGAAGAAAAAGACCGTAAGGCATTCCTGTTCACTAACGTTGTGGACTCAAAGGGGCGAAAGTTTGATATCCCGGTAGCCGTCGGAGTACTTGCGGCTAGCCGTGATATCTACCGTACCGGCATCGGCTGCGAGCTGGACGAAATTGAGGAGACATGGAAACGCGCGACGGCTAATCCGATAGACCCCACAGAGGTAAAGAATGCTCCTTGCCAAGAAGTCGTCTGGGAGGGAGATGACCTAGATGTCGCGGGGCAGGGACTAGACGGTATCCCTGTGCCAATATCAACACCTGGCTGGGATAATGCCCCCTATACGACTTTGTCGCAGTACATCACTAAGGATCCTGATAGTGGGATCCAGAACATGGGCAACTACAGAGGGCAGATCAAGAGCCAAAAGAGAATGGGTATGAACCCGTCTCTGGAACTACGTCCAGGTATATTCATTCACTGGGAAAAGCACAAGAAACTGGGGAAAAAAATGCCTGCAGCCGTGGTGCTGGGCGCGCCGCCGGCCGTGACCTTCACGTCAGCAATAAAGCTGAAAGAAGATATTGACGAATTCCGCGTTGCCGGCGCGCTTGCTGGTTCGCCGATAAATATCGTCAAGGCCAAAACCGTCGATCTCATGGTCCCGGCCGAGGCTGAAATCGTGATTGAGGGTTATATCGACACGGAGTACCTGGAACCCGAAGCACCTTTTGGTGAGTCCCACGGGCACGTGAACCTCCAAGAATACAACGCCTTTATGGATGTTACCTGTATAACGAGGAAGCGAGATGCAATTCTGACTTCTATCATCAGCCAGGTCACGCCATCTGAGTCCTCTGTTATTAAGCGAGTTGCCTACGAACCAATGTTCACTGAGCACCTACGTGATCACCTTGGCATCAAGGGTATTATCCGGGTCTCGATGCATGAACCATTGACCAATATCCGCAAACTAATCGTAATAATCTGCGAACGCGGAATGCCGACAACAGAAGTCTGGCGCGCTATGTATGGCGCTGCATCTCTCCACCGCGCAGCGGGTAAATACGTGATTGCGGTAAATGACGACATTGACCCGAATAACGCCGATGCGGTGTTCTGGGCCATGGCCTACCGCGCCAATCCAGCACTAGATGTTGAAATTTTGAAGCACCGGGACTCAGGACACGGTCCCCGAAGTGCGCGAAACGGCGGGGAGGATGCTTCTGTTCTTTTCGATGCAACTCTTAAAGAAGATTTTCCACCGATTTCACTGCCAAAAAAGGAATACATGGAGAACGCCAAAGAAATATGGGATGAGCTCGGCCTGCCGGAACTCAGGCCACAGGTGCCATGGCATGGTTATTCCCTTGGGGAATGGGAAGAAGAATTTGATGTTATGGCGCAACGTGCCGTCGAGAGCGATTATTTCAAGACCGGTGAAATTATAGCGCAGCGCCGCCGAAGCGACTTAACTATGAATACAGAGGTTAGGACCTTGAGGGGCGAGGACGAAGATTAGATAGGTCTGCCAAGTGTTGACAGTGGGATCTATGAATATCCCTATGATTTTTTGCAAATAAGATCAGCATCGTTTGCGTTCTATGTTGGTCTGGATTCCGATGCTCAATAACCCGATTCCGATTAAAACATTACTTGCTGACAGGCAGGAAATGAACCTAGTGTCAGTTCGCCGGGCAGTCTCGGCATCCCATTCTCGCGTGAGTGACTAAATAGGCGGTATTGATTACGTCGCTATAAATAACAGAAGATAAAATTGTAACTTGTTGACGGGAGGAAACGGCGAAATTGAAAGGTTTTAGTATACCCAAAAGGTTTAAGTGTCCAAGTGCAGTGGTAGCAGCGGGGTTACTTTTAAGCGCGTTTGCGTCGGGTTTATGTGCGGCTGGTGTACCGAGGGCAATTGTCGAAGAGATCACAGCCCCCGGAATTAACCTGGAATTCATGGATTATGTTCGAGAAGGTCAAGTAATTGATCTCAAAGCAAAAGAATTAATTTCTTTAAGTTATTTTTCGTCCTGCACTCAGGAAACTATCGTTGGCGGTCGAGTGATTGTCGGACTTCATCAGAGTGTTGTCACGGGAGGAAGTCTATACCGTCGAGTAACTATATGTCCCAGTACCAAACTTTCCCTAACAAAGTCGCAGGGAAAGGCTTCTGGAGTATTGGCCTTCCGAGCACCTCAACGAAAAAAAAGTCCTGCAAGTAAACCAAAGATAATTATAAAACATGTATCACCAATTATTGAAGTTGGCGACGCCGAACAATTCCAGTTGCATCAAGTGCAACCATCGAAAATGGAATTCGAGCTGATGATAAGCACCAAGGATCTACTACGGGGTAAGTTTGTCGATTTAGCGAAGTTAGAAATTACACTCAAACCGGGCTCGAAATACCGTGCGACGGTTGGTAAACAGAGTATTGAATTCGTGATTCATGAATCAGCGGTCGCAGGAACCACTACTATAATTGAACGTCTAATACGCTTAGCGGATAAATAACATGTTCCGGGGGCGAACGCGATTTAAGTCATTCACCTCCATTGTAATAATTGCGGCTATATCAACGCTCTTAACAGTTTCCCCGCCGCTAAACTTTCTAAAAGGAATTTCTCTGGATCTCCTTTTCGGTGGAACAAGCATTCTGGGTGAGAATCATGATCGCTCTATCGATGCTCCAATTTCGATAATTGCTTTAGATGAAACTACATATCGGACCCCACCCTTCGCGGGCACGCCGAAAGTATTCTGGACCCCCCATATTGCGAGGGTAATTGGGGGGCTTCTTGATGCTAAGGCGAGAGTGATAGGGCTCGATTTCATATTTCCCACCACAATTGATAAATTTGTGCCAAGGCATGAAAGAGAGTTTTTGAGGGTTTTAAGAAGAGGCGCTAAAGATGGTCGAATTGTTCTCGCAAAAGTACAACATGGGCGTGAGCCTATTGTACCTTTCCGCGGCCAGAGCTTTGCTGTTTATGGAAGCAAAAATATTAGAGCCGCAAATCTTGTTTCCGACCCCGATGAAATTGTCCGGAGATCGCCACTTTTCTTTGACAAAAAAGGTCTAGAAGAAAAGAAAGAAATTAAAGAGCCTTCCTTCTCTCTTGAAATAGCCGCAAGAGCTATTGGGAAAGAACCGGCATTACTGCTCCGCGAACAACTTAGGGTAGGACGGCGCGGGCTTTCCGATTCAATTGAAAACACTATCTTGCTAAATTTTGGATCGGGGTCTCAGGCAATTCGTGCTCACTCGATAGAGGATATTCATCGCTGTATTACAGAAGGAAACACTGATTTTCTTCGTAAAAAATTTCAGGGGAAGGTGGTTCTATTAGGGACTTGGCTGGATATAGAAGACCGACTGTCCACGTCAAATAGATACGCAACAAAACCAGATAAGTTATCGTTTGGTAAAAGGTGCACAGAGGGTCATCCCGAATACGCTGCAGTTTCGGGTTCCACTCGGCCAACTGTCCCCGGGGTTTTGGTTCAGGCAACGGCAGTGAGTAATATTTTATTGCAAGAATATTTGATTGAACCGAATGGTACGACTATCTTTGGCATTTGTTTCGCTTTCGCTGTTTATATCGGACTGATTGCCGGTTTCGTCCGACCCATTGTTGCCGCAATTGCCAGTATTGCCTCGATGCTAGGTTTTTTTGCTTTGGGGGTTAACGGCCTGTCCAGCTTCTACGTCCTTCCGTTTTTACAGGCGGTTATTGCTTCTTTAATAACCTTCACAGGGATCTTAGGTTACCGTTTTGTTATAACGGAAAAATCTCAGAGGAATCTCCGTAGTAATTTTAAATTTTACCTGTCTCCGGTTGTCGTTGATGAACTCGTCAAGTCTGAACGACCCCCTAAACTCGGGGGCGAGGAGAGGGAAATAACGGTTTTGTTTTCGGATCTCGCAGGATTTACAAAATTTTCTGAGAAATATGATCCGCAAGAGCTTGTCCTTTTGCTCAACAAATACCTTTCGGCGATGACAAATATTATCGAGGAGCATGGAGGGTTCGTTGACAAATATATTGGAGATGCGATCGTTGCCGTATTTGGTGCTCCATTAGAGATAGAAAGTCACAGTAAAGACGCCGTAGCCGCGGCAATAGGCTGCCGGAAAAGGCTCAAGGAATTAAATTTTAACGCTGACTTCGGCAGCCTTCAGTTAATGGCGAGAATAGGGATTAACACCGGAAAGGCGCTAGTTGGAAACATCGGCTCTGAAAGACGATTTAATTACACTGTAATAGGAGACGTGGTGAACACTGCTTCCCGGTTAGAGGGAGCTAACAAGGCATTCGGGACGGAGATCTTGTTATCTGAAACAACTAAAAAGTTAGTTGATGAGCAAATACTTTGCCGAAAAGTCGATAAAATACAGGTTGTAGGTAAGGAGAATCCTATTTCGATATATGAACCGGTGGGAGCAAAGGTAGATATACCTCTGCAGACACGAGAGATATGCCGAACCTACGAGTTAGCGTTGGCTGCGTGGTATAATGGTGAGTTTTCTGTCGTGAGAGATCTATTGCAAGCTGTACACGAAGAAGATGATCTCTCGAAACGACTTCATGAAAAAGCCTCCTACCTCTCGGAAAACCCTCCCGCGGACGGTTGGTCTCCCATTAACATCTTGACGGATAAATAAACGGAGTACGTGATAATTCAATCAATTTTCCGGAGGTTCTTTTGAAATATCATCACCTCCTTTTTCCGATTCTTATAATTTTTTTCATTGTTAGCCCCGCGACAATAAGTTGGGCAGACGATCTCGGTATATCAGAGCCCGATACTTTTGGTGGCGACTCCGAAACCACAATCCAGAAGTTAGATGGGCGCGCGTTCGTCGTGCCTCCAAAATCGATTTCCGACATTGAGAAATTACTTAATAGTCAACGTCCAACGGATCCAAAACAACTCGACGCTGACAGAATACTTGCGGACTCAGAACCCCCATTAGGTCTCAACGATAGCAAGAAGTCGGAATTTTATTATCTGAGAAGTCAGGCGAATGCTCGGCGGGGGCGCTCGAACGAGGAAATACGTGACCTAAATTTAGCTCTAAAAAAGCCGAGTCGCTTTATACGGAATATTCGTGAGGACCTTGCGGAGGTTCTAATTGAAACTGGATTCGTCGACGATGCGATCGATTCGATGCGTAAAATAAGAAGTGATTTCGCGGGCCACGGAAATGGATTTCATTTTCGAAATCATGCATCTGACGCCAGCCTTCTTGCTCGAGCGGGGCTCTTAGATGAGGCTGAAAAAGAGACCGTTCAGGCCGAAATACTATACTCTGAAATAAGGTCTTATCGCGCATACGATAATTTTGGAGAGCTCTGGGATTGCTATCGTTTCCAGATGCTGGGCCTTGTCCAACGAGAAAAGGGGCGCTTAGACCGTGCAATACAACAAATGCGACAAGCAGTAAAAGACTGCAAAAGACTTGTCGAAAGAGGATATCAATCCTCGCAAGGCGGCGCGATTTCAGAAGAAGCAGGGAGTTTTCGACTAAGAAGAAAGTACGGCCGTGCTGTCGATCTTTATGTCAACTTACTTGTACGTGCGGGTCGTTCTGCTGAGGCCGAAAGTGTGATCCGAACCGCGATTAAGGGTTCACTTGCAGGCACTGGTCCAAATTCTATTGTCACCACGAATCACCTTTTATCTCTTTCTAATGTCTTGTTGGCTCAGGGCCGTTTGAAAGATGCAGAGACGATTACAAGTAAGATAATCGGCTTTCACACGGCAGCGGGGCTGGCCAAAAACAATACCGGGAAACTGAAGGCGCATCTTGTGCGCGCACGGGCTCTTGCTGGTTTAGGCCTTTGGAGGGAGGCCGGGGCTGAATTTTCGTTTGTCCAGGCGGCGATCGGAGACCGACCCAGTATTTTAAATTCGACGCTTAGAACATCACCTGCGCACGGCCTTGCGCTTTCTTTTTCGGGGAGAAACGTGGAAGCGGAAAAACTTCTATCCGCGCTTATTACATTTAATCGCGAGATCCTAGGCGAGAAATCTATTACGACTGCGCTGTCGAGGGGGGCGCTTGGCGTTGTGTTGAACCGATCAGATAAAGATGATGAATCACTCACTCTCCTTGAGGGGGTGTTGCCTATTGTTTCCGAGCACTCCCGAAGAAGTGCGTTGGAGAGCACAAGAGACGCGGAGTTCAACCAATGGAAGCGGATAATTCACGAAGCTTATCTGGACCAGTTGTCTAAAGTCTTCGCAAGGGAGAAGGATCCGGCCATATCGATGAAGGCGTTCGAAGTTGCCCAACTCGCGGCCAGCGGTTCGGTGCAGAAGGCATTTGCAGCTTCATCAACGAGGGCTGCGGCAGGGAGTAAAGATTTATCTGATCTGGTACGAAAGTATCAAGATCTAGTGCAGCGCTCAAAAAACCGGAATGGGCTACTTCTGAGCCGTATTAACCAAGCCGGCGGTCAAGGGGGTGAGGTAGCGCTCGAGAAGCTGCGCAATCAGATCTCGGATATTAATAATGCACGGGTATCTTTAGCTGAAGAGATAGAAGAGAGATTCCCGGAATATTCTAATCTTATGAACCCGAAGCCGGTCTCTTTGAAAACATTAAGGGCGTCTCTCCGGCCGGGGGAGGCCTTGATCGTTACGCATGTAGGAGACGAGAAGACCTTTGTCTGGGCGATCCCAAAGTCGGGTGAGGTTACCTTCAGTGCATCAGATATTGGCAGGGAGAAGCTTCAGAAAGATATTGGTTCTCTGCGTAGGTCCCTAAATCCCGTCGTTGAGACACTTGACGATATCCCAGCGTTTAATGTGAAACTTGCGGGTAGGATTTACCGAGAGATTTTGGAACCCGTTGCTGAAGGCTGGAAAGGAGCGAAGGACCTGCTGGTGATCCCAGACGGGCCGCTTGGCCAGCTACCTTTCTCTGTAATGGTCACGAAACAGACTGAGCTTGAAGCGCATCCGGAATCTTATTTCGCCAGTTACAAGAAGGTTCCCTTCCTTATTCAGAGCCATTCCGTCGCTGTCGTTCCGTCTGTCTCGTCTTTGATCGCATTGCGTAACTTTCCATCCAATAAGCTAGAGAGAAAAAGCTTTGTCGGAATAGGCGATCCCCTTTTCAGTAAGCAGCAGGCTTTTGAGGCTGATAAAAATCGCAAGAAGCTGCAGGTAACTGATACTAGAGTAACGGTCAGAGGTCTTCCTATCCAACTCCGCGCTGCACCGAAACTGAGTGGTGTCTCGACTGCAGATATTGCGCTTTTGCCGAGGCTGCCCGACACCGCGGAAGAGGTGATTGGCATTGCAAAAGTAAGTAAGGCGGACCTGGAAAGGGATGTCTTTCTTGGACGTGAGGCCACTGAAAATAAGGTAAAGGAGCTGAACCTTTCTAAATACAAGGTCATTGTTTTTGCAACCCATGGCCTTATGGCGGGTGACTTGGATGGGCTGACGGAGCCCGCCCTCGCGATGACATCGCCAGCTGTTAGCGAAGAAGGCGGTGACGGTCTTCTCACCCTCGGCGAAATCCTTGCGTTGAGGCTTGATGCGGATTGGATAGTTCTATCTGCGTGTAATACGGGGAGCGCCGATAGCGAAACGACCGAGGCGATGTCGGGACTTGCGAGAGCCTTCTTTTATGCCGGTGCTAGAGCTTTACTGGTCTCAAATTGGCCGGTCGAGACAATTTCTGCCAAGAAACTTACAACTGACATATTCAGGCGGCAGGCCGATCAACCCGGTCTTAGTCGTGCACAGGCAGTGCGTCGGTCAATGGTTCAATTACTTAATGGGCCGGGATATACCGATCAGAACGGGAAAACTCTTTTCTCATTTGCACACCCGATATTCTGGGCGCCATTCACACTCGTTGGTGATGGAGGAACAACCGTTTATTAGTAAAAAGATTCAGAGAAGACGGTATTAGTAATTTAATATCTGCATCAAAAAACTTGGTTCGATCGGATCGAGGATTGTCGAAGAACTCATTAGGCGTGTTCTGTTCGACGATCTGACCTTCATCCATGAAGATGATCTGGGCGGTAAAATCTATTTCATGAGTTGTGACGTTGTTATCGCTATCGGCATAAGCAATTCATACGTCTTAGATTTTTTGCACATCGGTCCAAGTACGATGTATTCTGGCCGCTTATTTTAGCCTGGGGTTAGAGGCTTAAGACGCCTATCCTCTCGTCCCAAATTTCTGACAAAAAAATGCCAGATAATCTGTTAACGCCGTTATCCAGCGTTTCGTACCGTACGGATGATTTAAAATACACCAGACTCAGATAAATTTTTTTTTACCCTTCGCTCTAAGGGTACCCTCTGGAGAGAAATACTGTGATTAAGAGGCATACAAAATTCCTTAAACTGTTAACCACGGCCCTAATCACCACAACCTCGGCTATTATCTTAACCGGCTGTAAGACTTCGCAAATGATGTCTGTTCAAGAGGCCAAGAATATATCTACCAGCTTCAAGTCTCTGTCTCTCCGAATCCCGGAACGGACCATTCACGACCCTGGCATGCGCCCGGACTTATTGAGTTTTTTTGAGGCCCGACCAAACGTTTGTAACGATCCAAACAACACTAGTAGTAAATTCTTCCATCAGAGCGTGACGGTGTTGACTAGGATCTTTAACCGCGGAGATTTGGTGGGCCAAACTCCTGAAGAAATTAGATATCTCAAGGACTGGGATGTAACGGACCTTCCGTCTGAGCTAACGGCATCTATTTCCAAGGCGTATGAACGTATGGGCGAGACAATTCCCGCGTTTGAGTGGCTCAAGCGTTCCGCCCGCCTCAGCTCAGGGGGGCGACTACGAAACCATATGGGACAGTTGGCATACCTTGCAGCTCTGAACGGAGACACTGAGGCGTCCCGTAAGTATGTTTCCTTGTCGAGGGGCCGCTCATCGGACAACTGGTCGGTTTTTTGGCGTGCACGCGGCGAGGGGGCATACCTTGAAGCAGTTGGCCGTCTCGACGAGGCTGCCCGGGCATTCGAGAATGCTCGATCAGCATTAAAGTCAGTTACGAGTGACAACCCTCGATACAATAGGATCCTTTCTCATCTGTCTTGGATCCGCATGAAGCAAGGCCGGCTAGTCGAAGCGGAAGCAATATTGATCATGGCATTGGGCAGCGAGGGTATGAGCCGAGTCTCGGCGATGCCGATCCGTAATAGTTACAGCACAGTGCTGTATGAGCAAGGCCGATACGTCGAAGCAGCCGACATGGCAAAATTAACAATTTCTTTGGGAAATTTGGACTGCGTCTTAAAGAGTTCCATATATAGGGCTGAAGCTAGAAATAATTTAGCGCGTTCGTATATGGCTCTAGGGAAATGGAAGAAAGCCACTGAGCAATATGACTTAATTCAGAGTGAGCTTGGAATTAATCAAGGTGCGTTCAATGCTAAATTCGCCGGCGCACCTGACCATGCTTTATCTTTGATAAAAAGTAATCAACCAGACCGCGCCATCCCAATGCTGGAATCAAGACTGGTTCGTCTAACGCGCGTCCTTGGAAATAAACATTATGACACAGTTGAAACGAAAGCATTTCTTGCAATGGCGTATGCTCAAGCAGGAAGCCCCCGGATCGCTGTAAAAATGTTCGCTGAGGCAGTACCTTTAATGTTGCAACGTTCTCGCCAGTCAGAAACGCACTCTGAAGGAACCAGGTCCATTACATTCAAGCGCCGTATGGTGCTTGAAAGCTATATAGGCTTACTAGCGAATATACGCGGAACATCTATCGAAGCGAGTATAAAATTCGATGTAATCAATGAAGCTTTCAAAATCGCCGACGCAGCGCGGTCAAGCAAAGTCGAGAGAATGCTCGCACGAAACAGTGCACGCGCTGCAGTATTGAACCCGAGGCTTGCAGATTTAGCGAGACGCGAACAAGACCTACAACGGCAGATCAGTGCCCAATGGGCCAGCCTTTCCGCTGGAACGCTTAACGGTGTAATAAATGATGCAACACAAAATGACGCTCGGAACCTTATCACTAAACTCCGGATCGCGCGCGCTGCACTTATGCAAGAAATCGAGCATAATTTTCCCGGATACGCAGAACTTATAAATCCCCCCCGTATAAGCGTCGAAGCAGCCCGAGGACTTTTGCGTGAGAACGAGAGACTCTTATCTGTCTATATAGGGGATCGACGAACATTTGTCTGGAACATTCCAAAATCAGGCGCTATTGGCATGCACGTGGTTGAGAGGTCGAGAAACGATATAGGTCAGCTTATACACGACGTGCGTACTGGCCTTGACCCGCGAGGAATTGTATCCCTTGCGGACATCCCGGACTTTGATGTAGCAGCTGGCAACAAATTGTTTAACCTGCTATTCGCTGAGAGTGCTGAAAATTGGCAAGATGGAGAGACTTTAATATATGTGCCTCACGCCGCTCTTGGGACATTGCCGCTAGCGGTCCTACCAATGAGCGTGACAACTCCAAATCTTGAGGCAACCCCACTATTCTCTGGTTATCGCAATGTCGACTGGATCATTAACACCTTTGACATTGCAACACTGCCCTCCGTGTCATCACTGCGGTTTTTGCGCGGCATGGTGAGAAAACCGAAACCTCAACTCTCATTTGCCGGTTTTGGCGACCCTATCTTTTCTGATTCGGGTCTAAAAAAAACACCTGAGAGTTCGTCTCGCGCCGCCACTCTGCGCGGCGCTCCAGATTTTACTTTTCGGGCTTCACCGCAAACAACGCTCCTGCGTTCTGCCAAACTTGGAGATCTCCCGCAACTGCCGGATACAGGCTATGAAATACGCGAACTCGCCCTAGTGTTGGGAGCAGACCCATCCCGCGATATCTATCTTGGAGCCAGTGCGTCCGAGGAAAGCGTCAAATCCGCGCCCTTAGAAAAGTACAAAGTTTTGGCGTTTGCCACGCATGGGCTAGTATCCGGTGATCTCGATGGGTTACGACAACCGGCGCTAGCAATGTCTTCACCAAAGGTCACCGAAAGTGATGAGGACGGGTTGCTGACCATGGACGAAATTATGGCACTGCGACTTGACGCCGACTGGATCATCTTGTCCGCATGCAACACTGGTGCTGCAGATGGTAGCGGGGCGGAAGCGATATCGGGACTAGGAGGTGCATTCTTTTATGCAGGCGCACGTGCAATGTTGGTTACCTATTGGCCGGTTGAAACGACGTCAGCTAGGTTACTAACCACGGACCTATTCAAGCGGCAAATTGTTGACCCGACACTGTCAAAATCGGAAGCAGCAGGTCAATCCTATCGCTATTTAATAAATCATAGTGGCTTTAAAACAGCAGAAAACCAGATGGTATTCAGTTACTCCCACCCGATATTTTGGGGCGCATTTGGTTTAATTGGACTCCCCTAATTGGCGTGTTACTGCACCGCTTCCAGACCGGGGATAAGAGTGGACTGAAACCCAGATAATAAAGCCGGTCGTTCTCTACCCCCACACCCTCCGTGAAATGGGTAAAAAACTGATTCACTGGTCCAGAATTTACTTATCAGAACGGGAAAGCTCTATTCTCATATGCACACCCAATATTCTGGGCACCATTCGCACTCGTCGTTCAAGAGTAACAACCGCTGATTAAAATATTGACGGAGAAATGGTTTTATCAGTGACTTAGAATTTGGCTTAAAAATAGTTTGGTTCGGTCGGATTGCGGGTTATCAAAAAACTCATTGGGCGTGTTCTGTTCAATGATCTGGCCTTCATCCATAAAGATTACCTGATCGGCTACCTGCGCGGCAAAACCCATTTCATGGGTGACGACAAGCATTGTCATGCCGGAATCAGCAAGATCGACCATCACGTCCAGGACCTCCTTGATCATCTCTGGATCGAGAGCGGAGGTTGGCTCATCGAACAACATTATTTTGGGCTTCATACACAAGGAACGCGCGATGGCGACCCTTTGCTGTTGTCCGCCAGAGAGTTGACCAGGGTACTTGTGCGCTTGTTCCGGGATTTTTACCCGATCAAGATATTCCATTGCGAGTTCTTCGGCTTCTGCATGTGGAGTTTTTCGGACCCATATTGGCGCGAGAGTACAATTTTCAATAACGGATAGGTGAGGGAAGAGGTTGAATGACTGAAAAACCATTCCAACCTCCCGTCTAACGGCATCAATATTCTTCAGGTCCCCCGTAAGCTCTATGCCATCGACGATTATCTGTCCTTCCTGGTGTTCCTCTAAAAAATTAATGCAACGAATAAGCGTAGATTTACCGCTCCCGGAAGGGCCGCAGATGACTATTTTTTCACCTTGCCCAACAGACAACGAAACATCCCTCAGAACATGGAAAGAGCCGAACCATTTGTTTAGGCCTTCAATCTGTATGACCCGGCTTTGATTTTTTGATTTATCAAATCCCTTTTCGTTCATCTCTAAACTCCTAATACCCTTTTCCGCCTAGTCGTCGCTCGAGCCACATGGAGTATCGTGACATTGAAAAACAAACCGCGAAAAAGAAAACCGCAACAAAAACATAAGTTTCAGTCGACAATCCAAGCCAGTCAGGGTTTGAAACCATTGCATTGGCAATCCCTAGGATATCAAAAAGACCAATCACGATTACCAAGGTTGTATCCTTAAAGAGACCTATAAATGTATTGACGATACCCGGTATCGATATCCTCAGAGCCTGGGGAAGTACGATTAGCCGCATCGACTTCCAATAGTTGAGACCCATCGCGTTAGCTGCTTCGTATTGACCGGAGGGTATTGCTTGGAGACCGCCGCGAATTACCTCTGCCATATAGGCGGATGCAAAAGCCGTTACCATTATGATAACTCGAATGATCGAGTCTAGCGTTACATCTGGTGGCAGGAAAATCGGTAAAAGTATATTTGAGACGAACAATAGCGTTATCAGAGGAACACCTCTTACCGCCTCAATAAAACCTATCGAGAACCACCGGATCAGGGGTAATTTCGACTGTCTACCGAGGGCTAGCAGTATCCCAACCGGGAGGGATAGGACAATTCCCGACAGTCCCACGATCAAATTTAGCATAAACCCACCAAACTTGTCGGTTGGGACTTCCTGAAGGCCAAACCCTCCTGCCAAAAGAACCGTAGCGATTACGGGGTAGGTAACCGAAAACCATCGAAGGTAACGTTCCCCGGGTGTGCCGTTAGTTAACCAGGGAATGAGCGCCGGAAATAAAAGGATAAAAGCAATTACAACTCGCCACCTTTCATCTGGTGGATAAAATCCGAACAAAAATTGTCCAAAGCGTTGATCTACCCAAGCCCAGCAAGCTCCATCGACTTTGCAGTCAAACCTAGTATCACCAGAAATTTGAGAACTTAGTAACATCCAGTCCAGAATCGCTGGTATGGCTAGCGAAAGAAGATAAATGGAAACGAGAGTTAAAACTGTATTCGAAATACTCGAAAAGAGATTCTGACGAAGCCATCCTATGATCCCGGTAGATGCTAGGGGCGGTGGCCGGCCCTGTATGTATTGCTTGGTTGTGTCGTCCGTGGGGTTCATCATCAGCGCTCTACCAAAGACATTTTCTTGTTGTACCAATTCATAAAGGCCGAGGTAGCAAGACTGAGGCTAAGGTAAACGAACATCCAGATTGCAACGACCTCAAGCGCGTGCCCGCTTTGGTTCAGAATTGTTCCGCCAATAGAAACGAGATCCTGATATCCAATGGCAATTGCCAAAGATGAATTTTTTGTAAGATTTAAATACTGACTTGTTAACGGCGGGATAATCACACGAAGTGCTTGAGGTATAGTTACTAAACGCATTGTCTGATTCTTCCGGAGGCCGAGGGATAGAGCTGCTTCGGATTGGCCGGCACTAACGGAGAGGATTCCTGCTCTTACGATTTCTGATATAAAAGCCCCCGTGTAAGTGGCAAGGGCAACCCAAAGCGCAAGTAGTTCGGGAGTAATATTGAAACCGCCCCCAAAATTGAAACGTGTCTTCGCAGGGATGTCCCAGCTGATAGGCTGGCCCAACAGGTAAAACACAAAGATAGGGACAACCAGTAACAGGATGAGGCCGGAAAAAACTACAGGAAAGGTCTTTCCAGTAAGTTTCTGACGACGGCGCGACCAAATAGAGATAGCTACTGTGGCGAGTACGGAAAGAAATACTGCCGCAAATAACCATAGAAATGGAGCTTCAAAATCCGGGGATGGCGCACGTAATCCACGATTATTCAGGAAGAATGCACCAAAGATAGACATGCTATCTCTAACTTTTGGCAGGCTTGTTAAAATGGACCACCAAAGAATAATCTGCAGCAAGAGCGGGACGTTTCGGGTGATCTCCACGTAAGAAGTAATAAGTCGACTTACCAGCCAGTTATTGGAGAGCCTTAGTATTCCTGCAACAAAACCTATTAAAGTGGCTGTTATTATTCCAAGGCACGAGACCAGGACAGTGTTTAACAGGCCAACAATTAATGCTCTTCCAAAGGAAGACTGTGAGGTGTAGTCGATTAGGCGCTGGTTAATGTCGAAAAAAGCTTGATCGCCGAGAAAACCAAAACCGGACGTGAGGCCCGCTCTTTGCAGGTTGGCGAGTGTATTTGAAGTTATGACTGCCAAGAAGATGGCAACGCCGAATAACACGAGGAGTTGTAGCAGGTACCCACGCCCACGTTTATCGAACCATATGTTTCGAAAGTTTATACGACTGGTCATTAAGGCAGACTTTCTAACATTTTAGCAATCTGCCACCTTGTTTGAATTTGAAAATGAAGGGGCTGCCAAAAATCAAAGGCAGCCCCGTAGAAATTTAACGCATCGGTGGTGCGTATAATATTCCACCGTTATTCCAAAGGGCGTTCAAACCCCGAGAGAGACCGAGCGGTGTTTTTTCACCGAGATAACGGTCGAAAATCTCACCATAGTTTCCGCCAGCCTTCAGCGCTTTCACTGCCCAATCCTTAGGAAGGCCGAGCATCTCACCGAGTGTACCCTCAGTGCCGAGCATACGATTGATCTCAGGGTTCTTAGTCCCCTTTAGCATCTGATCGATATTCGCACTGGTAACACCGTACTCCTCAGCGTTAATGAGAGCATTCAGCGTCCAACGGGCAATATCTGCCCAAGCGTCATCACCCTGTCTCACCAATGGGCCGAGTGGTTCTTTCGAGATAATTTCTGGAAAAACCATGTGGTTTGCGGCATCTGAAAATGTTGATTTTGTAGCTGCAAGACCGGATGCGTCTGTCGTATAGACGTCACACCGCTCGGCTAGGTAAGCTTTTCGAGCTTCTTCATTCGTTTCGATCGGCACCGGCTCGTACTTAATCTTATTTACCCGGAAGAAATCGGCAAGGTTAAGCTCGGTCGTCGTGCCTGTTTGAATGCAGATTGAGGCGCCGTCTAATTCTTTCGCGCTCTTAACACCCAATTTTTTTCGACCGATGAAACCCTGACCGTCATAGTAGCTAACGCCTATGAAAGTAAACCCGAGTTTTACGTCACGAGAAAATGTCCAAGTCGTGTTCCTTGACAGGACATCAATTTCACCCGAAGCAAGGGCGGGGAATCTGTTTTTACCGGTAAGGTTTACGTATTTTACTTTGTCCGGATCACCCAGCACTGCGGCGGCAAGCGCTCTACAATAGGCAACGTCAAAGCCTGCCCATTTTCCGCTGTCATCTGTATAGGCAAAGCCAGCAAGCCCGGTGTTTATTCCGCACTGTAGAACTCCGCGTTTCTTCACGTCGTCTAGAGTTCCTCCAGAAGCGACGTTTGATGTCGGCGGCGTCTTGCTTTCACTCTCTTTGGGCGCCTCATCACAGGCAACAACTCCAAAACCCAGAGCTACCGCTGCAATCATAATTGAGAAACGTTTCATATCGTTTTGTCCCTTTATCTGTTTACAACCTAATTCTAACCATATTTTGTTCTAAGATGGTATAGATAGAAAACGCTTTTAGCTAACTCACCATTAACTTGAGTAATAAATAGGGTTTAATTTTAGGATAGGATATGGTCAGCGTTACGATATCCAGTTAAAATGCCGCCTATAAATGAAATTTCCCTTAAGGGGTTTTATGTCGGGCAGAATCCGGCAATCAGGGAGGAACTATGGTGTGGGCGCTTTCGCAACATCGCATGGAATCGTTAAAGCTGTTCACCAGATCCTGTCGCCGGAAACGTGGTCCTATTTGTTAGTCGGAGCCGATAACGAGACATCCCTGCTACGAAACCACCATTCGTTGGATAGATTGGCATTCAAGCCGGCGGTTCTGAGGGGTGTTCGAAGAGTTGATCCGAATTCCACAGTTCACGGGCGTAAAAAGCGTTTGCCGGTTTTTTTGGCGCCAATGAGCTTCTGTGATGCGCTTGACTTGGGTGCGTATTCAAGCGTCTCAAAACAGAAATGAATATGATGAAGGGGTTGCTTGGGCCCGAAAGTCTATACAAACTAAGTGAAGAAATTATCGAATAGTTCGCATCGGTGGTCTCGCCAAGCGTTCCGAGTGTATTTCCTTTTTTAAACTACCGATGCAGGAGTAATAAAAAATGAGTGATATCAAAAAGATCGATCGGCCTGTTCCCGGCAATAACAACAAGATGGAATGGGTCAGCGACGTTTCTGCCGAAATGCTTCGTAAGCTTGGCGTAAAGTACGTTTCGCTGAATCCGGGGGCAAGCTATCGAGGCTTTCATGACTCACTTGTCAACTATCTGGGTAATGAAGATCCCCAGATGCTATTATGCCTGCATGAAGATCACGCCGTTGCCATTGCGCATGGCTATTCCAAAGTCGCAGACGAAATGATGGGTGCTATCCTACATTCAAATGTTGGGCTGATGCACGGGCTTATGGGGATTTTTAATGCTTGGTGTGACCGGGCACCGATCCTTGTTATGGGTGCGACCGGACCGGTTGATGCGCCCCTGCGACGACCCTGGATTGATTGGATTCACACCGCGAAGGATCAGGGAGCCCTCCTACGGAATTACGTAAAATACGACGACGAGCCGCGTTCGGCTGAAGCTATCGTCGAGACAATGCTCCGTGCCAATATTATGGCGCAACAGGCGCCAAAGGGACCGGTGTATGTGTGTTTTGATGCAGGTCTCCAAGAAACACCGCTTAAGGAAGGTGAGGTCACTATCCCCGATGTCGAGCGTTTCCTGCTTGCTGACCCACCCCCGGCATCCAACGACGCTGTTGAGGATGCCGCAAACTTAATCGTGAATTCAAAAAAGGTTGTTTTCATGTTTGGTCGCATGTCGCCAAGCATGGAGGATTGGCAGCAACGTGTCGATCTCGCGGAACTGGTGGGTGCTGGGGTGATCACGGACCTTAAAAATCGTGCGTCTTTCCCATCGGAGCATGCACTGCATGTCGGGGCACCGGCCAACTGGGTTAGTCCTATCGGGCAGGAAGAACTTATGCAGGCCGATGCTGTGATAGTGTTTGACTGGTTGGACCTTGCAGGATCTCTAAAACCGCTTGCACCTCGTGGCGGCATACCGGGCAAAATCGTAAATTGTACAGTAGATTCCTATGCTCATAACGGCTGGAGTGCAGATCACTTCGGTCTCGCGCCCGCAGATATACCCGTTCTCGCGGATCCAGATGTTTTCGCCGGGCAGCTTTTGTTGACGTTGAAGGACAAGCTGGACGGTAGGTCCCGCTGGGATGGTAGCGCCAAGGCAAAAGCTGAAACCCCGGATCGAGAAGATAAATCGAATGACGCCGCTATCGCACCTAGAGATATTGCCTACGCCTTGAAAGAGGCGCGTGGCGACCATGATATAACCCTCACGCGGGTACCGCTCGGGTGGGCGGCGGACTCCTGGGAAGTCAATCATCCGCTGGATTACCTGGGTAACGACGGCGGCGGTGGACTGGGCTGTGGACCGGGAAGTGCAATCGGCGTTGGTTTGGCTCTGATAGATAGTCCGAGAATTCCAGTTGCCATTCTAGGTGATGGTGACTTCATGCAGGGAGGGTCAGCGCTCTGGACGGCGGCGCATTACCAGATTCCGGTACTATTCATCATTTCAAACAACCGATCGAACTTTAACGATGAGGTTCACCAAGAAGCAATGGCGACCCAACGTAACCGACCGGTGGAGAACCGCTGGATCGGCCAGCGGATCGATGATCCAGCTCTAGACCTAGCTGGATATGCGCGGTCGCAGGGCGTTAAAGCGGACGGGCCGATTGAGAAGGCCGGCGATTTAGTCGGCGCCTTTGAAAAAGGTCTAGCTACCGTAGCGACTGGAGAACCATATTTCATAGACGTACGCGTTCAGCCCGGTTATTCGGCACCGATGGTGACGCGGGCTAGCGGCGAAGCTTCTACTGGCAAGGCAAGCTGACAGGAGCAACGCGATGTCTGACATTTTACAAATAAAGGGTGTTTCGAAGACCTACAACGAGGACAGCGACGATCCCGTAAAGGCATTGAATGCGGTCGACCTAAACATCTCAGAGGGTGAATTCGTCTCGATAATCGGCCCGTCCGGATGCGGTAAATCAACCCTTTTCAACGTTATAGGTGGCCTGATCGCCGATCACGAAGGGGAGGTATTGATTGAGGGTCGTCCTGTGGATGGAGCTCACAAAGATGTTGGAGTAGTATTCCAAGAAGAGTCCACGTTCCCGTGGAGATCGACGCTCGACAATGTCGTATTTCCTCTTGAGATCGAGGGCATCGAAAAAGGTAAACGCGAAGAACTTGCCAAGAAGTTCATCAAACTGGTTGGACTGGATGGGTTCGAAAATCATTATCCTGCGCAGTTATCAGGTGGCATGAAACAGCGCACGGCGGTTGCTCGGACACTGGCATACGAGCCACGGATTATGCTTCTGGACGAACCGTTTGGCGCATTGGATGAGCAGACCCGTATGTTACTGGGTGACAAGATGCTGGAGATTTGGTCCGCATTAAACCAGACCATGCTGCTTATCACACATAACATTACGGAGGCTGTACAGCTTTCAGATCGTGTAGTGGTAATGTCTTACCGGCCGGGAACGATAAAGGATATCATTGAGGTTGATCTGCCGCGGCCGAGGTCATCGGAAGTTATCTCAACGCCAGAGTTCGGTACCTATGTCGGCAAACTATGGACTTTGTTGCGTGAGGAAGCCTCACGAGGCATGGTTGACGAGGAGGCAGCGATCGCAGCGACTTAGCGACCGGTTTCCATACATAAAAGATCTTTGACGAAATTAATGTAACGGACACATAACCCGGGAGGAAAAAAAATGTCCAAGATGTTGAAAACACTTGCAATTGCAACTACAGGAACTGCCCTTTTGGTAGCGCCTGCGATCGCGGCGGATAAGGTTCGTCTCGTGAATAGCACTAAGGTAGTCTTCGAAACTGAGCATCCCTACACAGCGCTCGAAGAGGGAATTTTTAAGAAGCATAAACTTGATGTATCCGTGATACACGGTTCTGGTGGCGCGGCTTCCCTGCAAGCCGTCCTAACTGGCAGTCAGGATATTGTGTGGGGTAATGGCGTCCTTGGAGTTCTATCTGCCTATGCGAAGGGTGCACCTGTCCGAATTCTCGGCAGTAATATTCGGGGTGTTCCAGACCTTTATTGGTACGTGAAAACGGATAGCCCAATTAAAACGTTTAAAGATCTGAAAGCCGGACAGGAACTTGCTTACTCTCGCCCAGGATCAACAACCAACCTTGCTGCTTTGTTTATTAAGAATGCACTTGGGTTGAAAGCCAAGCTAACCTCTGTAGGCGGCCCCTCAGGGTCACGCACTCAGCTGATGTCAGGACAGGTCGCGACTGGCTGGTCGGTGTATCCGCTGAACAAAAACCTCCTTCGAGAAGGAAAGATCCGCATTATTGGTACGGGTAAACAGGCAGCTGGCCTTAATGGCGTAACGATCCGAGTGATAGCGGCCAACGTCAACTGGCTTAACAAAAACCGTGATGTTGCAAAGCGGATGATGCTGGCATTCAAAGAGGCCCGTGCAATGACCTATACCAGCGAAAAGCGACTTAAGACTTATGCCAAACGCTGGAAGCTAAATCTTGCCGATGTCAAAACCGCGCCGCAGGATACCCCGGCCGAGGTAACGACGCTCATGCCAGTCGCAGGATTGGATAAAATCAATCAGATCGCGCTGGAAAATAAAAAAATCAAAAAACTTCTCACAGCAGCTCAGCTCAAGGAGCTGGTTCATCCAATGGGTAACAAGCCCTGATCAGCTAAGTTAATAACCACAACCGATTGCCGGGGAATATGTCCAAATTGCACAAAATGCCTATCGTCGTTGGCCTGATCGGACTTGTAGCCTGTGCGCTGCTACTCGAGTTTGCGGTCGACGTCGGATGGGTGATGCAGCTGGTTGTTCCCCGGCCGTCGGATACCATCCTCGCATTTCCTGAAGTTCAAGAGGATATGGATCTTTTCGGTAATTTTTTTGTAACTTTGGGAATGACGGCCGGTGCCACGCTACTGGCCCTTGTAATTGGCGTACCCTTTGGATACTTCCTGTGGCGTAATAGCCAATACGGCGTTGCGTACGAGGGTTGGCTCGCAGCGGCATTCGCCGCGCCGACGGTATTATTATATCCGCTATTCCTTGTGATATTCGGCCGTAGCCATGCAACCCTGATCGCGATGGGGTTTATTCCAGGAGCTATTCCGATCATTATTCAAACTCGGCAAGGGCTGCTTGGCGTTTCGCGAACGCTTTTAAATGTCGGCCGCAGCTTCAATGTCTCCGATCGGGAAATGTTCTGGAAAATCCAGCTACCTAGCGCTGTCCCGACCATCTTTACGGGGATCCGAATTGGCGTAATGTATACCTTGGTAAATATAGTCGCGATTGAATATTTGATCGACTTTGGTGGCCTTGGGCGGATTGTCTCAGAGATGTATTTCCGCTTTGACACCCCTGGTACCTATGCCAGCATTATCGCCGTTGTTTTTGTCAGCGTCTTTTTCTACTGGGGTTTCGGAAGAATAGAGAAATGGCTCAGACCGGTATGATTGATAGTAAATCGACTGACACCAATCTTTCAATGGACGGTGCGATTAGGCGAATTCGCATTGTGACGGCGGTTGGACTTGTGCTTGCATGGGAAGTCATTGCAACGCTTGGAACTGTTGGCGTTCTCTATAACGATGTTGTGCCCCATATCTGGGCTATTGTTTACGCAATATACGAGGAACTGGTTTCCGCCGGATTCTATCGCGATCTTGGCATTACCTTTGCCGAACACATCGTAGGTTTTATCGTCGGGTCCATTATCGCTATTTTTGTCGGTATCTGGATGGGGACAAGCCCGCTGGTACGTGGGGCGTTGGAACCATATCTCAATGCAATTGGATCAACCCCCAAAATAATTTTCTTACCTATCCTTTTTCTGATGTTTGGAACCGGCATCGAGTCAAAAATGGCGAAGGGTGCCATGTCGGCCTTTTTTCCCGTCGTTTTCACGACCACACTCGGTATGGTCCTGATTAATCCGGTGCTAATCCGGGTTGGTAAAAGCTTTAATTTGAACAAATGGCAAATGGTTTCTAAAATCTATATGCCGGCGATGGTGAACCCAGTAATTACTGGACTGCGCCTTGGTATGGCGATTACGGTGATTGGCGTTCTGGTCGCGGAGTTGAAATTCGCGGATGGCGGACTGGGCTATCGGCTTGGAATTTACTACGAACAATTTCGCATAGCACCTATGTATGCGATTATCCTTATCATCTTTGCGATTGCCGCAGCCGCTAATGTCGGGATGACCCGTCTACAGGATCGGGTAAATCGCCACATGGCACCTAGTACCTCAAAAGGGAAGAAGACAACTGCGTCGGGCGGACTCGGCGTCGCTCCGACAAATTAGATCCGTCAAAGAGGGATAACGGGAAGAATGGCTACAGAACTGTTTGTATCGAAAGTGGACGAGCTAGCCGATGGGGATAGGAAAATCGTACCTAACGGTAATTACGAAATCGGCGTGTATCGCGTAAATGGTGAACTTTTCGCCTATCAGAATGTGTGCCCACACCAGGGCGGCCCAGCCTGCGAGGGTCTGCTTATGGCGAAGGTTGAAGAGGTTATTGCCGAGGATAAAACCTATCAGGGAATGACTTTTAACCACGATGAAATGCATATCGTTTGCCCATGGCATGGATGGGAATTTGACCTCTCTACCGGCGACATGGTCGCGGATCGAAAGTTTCGGCTAAAGAAATACGATGTGGTTGAAAAGGATGACAATATCTATGTCACCATCTGATGAGATAAGCGAGGAGGAGTTGTCTAAATCTCCGTTTCATGGAAAGGCAACAGCGAGAATCGCCCAAGAAACCGGAGATCCTCTGGCAAATGTCCTTGATGAAACAAAGGCGCTTAAAATATTGGCGCAGAAGTTAATTGATTTGCCAGACGGTGAGGCGCCATCGAAGGAAATGATTCAAGAGGGCTTGGATGCGTTAACAAAGCTCTACACTGTTCGTTTTCAAGAGGGAGAAAGGTGGGATCCTTTCCCAAATGGACGAACAATACCAGTTACGTCTGTAATGATTATGAGCACCGCGATGTTACAGGCGGTGAATATCGAATTATTTGAGCTAGGTATGTGGCAAGCATGGTCGAGTGGCTGAGGCTATTTGAGCGAGGAGGGATGACATGGAAATACCTACAGATCACCTTAATAAAATGTCAGTGGAGGAGTTCGATACATCAAAGCTCCTTATAAATGCAGCCCGCCAAAGGGATCAGCGAGGTCTTGAGGATGTGCTGATCGTTGATGTCGATTGTCATCACTACGAAAACGAATCTATGCAGGATATAGTCGAATTTATCGACGATCCGGTCCTTCGTCGTACTGCGCAAGTCTATTCGGGCGCTGGCACCGGTGCCAACAACCCATTCATGATGGGAAGTCCCGGTTCCCAAGATGTAGCTGGCCGTGTAACGCGCTATCCGCTGCGGAAGATTGAGGAAACCCCGAAAGATGGCAAGCATAGGGATATCCATCTATCGCTAAAATGGATGGATGCGATGGGTGTTGATTATGTGATGTTGTTCCCGACGCCAATGCTTTTGCTAGGTCTACATCCCGTTCCGGAATACGAAGTTGCGATGTCGCGGGCTTACAACCGATGGCTGACAGAAAGAATCCTCGCCGAGGAATCACGGCTTAAGACGATGCTATACCTGCCGTTCAATGACCCGGATGCGACGTACAAGATGGTTCAGGACTTCGGTGACCGTGATGGCGTCTGTGGTTTTATGGTGGTCTCGACGCGTTACAAGCCGGTTTATGATAATGCTTATATGAAAACTTATTCGCTGATAGAGGAAATGGGTAAGCCGTTAGCGTTCCACGGCTCGTATAGTTGGAATGACCAACTTCTCGGCAACACCAACCGATTTTTGGTCACTCATGCGTTGGGATTCACGATCTTCAATGCAGTACATATGTGTAACTGGGTCGTAAACGGGTTACCGGAGCGCTTTCCAAATCTTGACGTAATGTGGATTGAGAGCGGGCTTGCCTGGGTGCCATGGCTGATGCAGCGCCTCGATAACGATTATCGCATGCGGTCATCGGAAGCGCCGCTACTGAAACGCCTACCCAGCGAGTACATGGGCGAAATGTTCTATTCGTCGCAGCCGATGGAGATGCCGCATAACCCCGACATTCTCGAAATGACGTTCAAGATGATAAATGCCGAAACACAACTTTGCTGGTGCTCTGATTACCCGCATTGGGATATGGACGTGCCGAGCGTTATTTGGGATTTGCCGTTTCTCGATGAAAAGCAGAAAAAGAATATCCTCGGCGAAAACGCGCGTAATCTATACAATCTCGACGTCTCAGACAGGTTCCCAGATTACAAGCTACCTTCGTAGAATTGCCCTTTTAGGAGCGGTCTAGCGGATGGAAATTCCCACAGATCATCTGCACAAGATGACGATTGAGGAGTTTGATACTTCGAAACTCCTAATCAATGCTTCTCGACAACGAGATCAGAGAAACCTGCAGGACGTACTGGTCGTTGATGTCGACTGCCATCATTACGAGAATGAGTCTATGGCGGAGATCATTGAGTTCATCGAGGATCCGGTTTTAAGGCGTACCGGCCAGGTTTATGCCGCCGGTGGGGTTGGCGTCAGTCCATTTACGATTGGCAGTCCGGGTGCACAGGATGTAGCTGGTCGGATCACGCGCTATCCTCTTCGCAAGATGGATCGAACACCTGACAATGGCACTCATCGAGATATCCACCTTTCCCTCAAATGGATGGACGCGTTGGGTGTAGATTACGCTATGTTATTCCCCGGTCCAATGTTGCTGTTGGGTCTACACCCGGTGCCGGAATACGAAGTAGCTATGTCTCGGGCGTACAACCGATGGTTAACTGAACATATACTAGCAAATGAACCCCGGCTTAAAACCATGTTATATCTGCCGTTCAATGACCCGGAGGCGGCGTATCAAACAGTTCGGGACTTCGGCGACGCGCCTGGTGTAGCGGGCTTTATGGTGGTCTCAACGCGATATAAGCCAGTATATGATAATGCCTACATGAAGACCTATGCATTGATACAGGAGATAGGAAAGCCGCTGTCTTTTCACGCCTCCTATAGCTGGAACGATAAACTGCTTGGCAACACGAACCGGTTCCTCGTAACCCATGCCCTGGGTTTCACTGTCTACAACGCGGTGCATCTCTGCAACTGGATTATAAACGGATTGCCGGAACGTTTTCCAAATCTTGACGTAATGTGGATTGAGAGCGGGCTTGCCTGGATACCGTGGCTAATGCAGCGCCTCGATAACGATTACCGCATGCGGTCATCGGAAGCGCCGCTACTGAAACGCCTACCCAGTGAGTACATGGCGAATATGTATTACTCGTCCCAACCAATGGAAATGCCACACGATCTAGACGTTTTGGAGATGACGTTCAAGATGATAAATGCCGAAACACAACTTTGCTGGTGCTCTGATTACCCGCACTGGGATATGGATTTACCAAGTGTCATCTGGGATCTCCCGTTCCTTAATGATCGTCAGCGGAAAAACATAATCGGTGAAAATGCGCGGCGGCTTTTCAAGCTAGATGTATCTGAGAGATACCCAGATTATACCGCGGCTACTTAAGAAAAGGAGGGTCTCAAATGCCACCCGAACGAGCAGTCGCATCCAGCGATGATATTATCGATAATATAGTAGCTATTCGCGACCGCTGGCATACGAAGCGCCATCCCATGTTTCGAGAGCTTGCAAAGGGTGATTTAGATCTAAGCGCCCGCGGCATTTACATGGCCAAATACGGAAATTTTGTAAAATTTTCTATTCAGGAATTTGCCGCCATGATTAAGCTCGTTGTGTTGTCGAAGAGGCCTACATGTTGAGATGGGCGTCTACAACTGATACCTATCTTTTCGAAGCTTTGGGTGAAGTAGACCCCCAGTCACCCGCGATGAACTAATCCCGATAGAGATGATGAATACAGAACTGAAACACTGTAACGAAACCCAGCTCAAAGGTACCCTGACTGAAGAATTGGTATCCTTGATCCGTGACAAGGACATAGATCAGGCCGATCTAGAAGCGATGGCACTTTTTACACTAGATGGTGTTGCTAATATGCTAGCTGGCCGGCGGTCGACCCCCGGCAAAATGCTGCTGACATTCCTAAAGGGCAGGGAAGCAGATAGCGGCCGACGCGCTTTCGTAATGGGGGGGCTTACCCACATCCTTGAAGTCGATGATCTTCACAAGTCATCGGTCGTTCATCCGGCTTGTGTAACAATTCCAGCTGCGCTCGCGCTGGCTCAAGACGCAATCCCGTCCGGAAAAAACTTCCTCAAAGCCATACTCTATGGCTTTGAGGCATGTACCCGGGTCGGCATGGCGGTTGGCAGGGAACATTATAGGGTGTGGCACAATACCGCTACCTGCGGCACGTTTGGCTCCGCAATGACGGCCGCGACGTTACTGGGCCTATCTGACGGAGAGACCGTTCATGCTTTAGGTAATGCGGGTACACAGTCTGCAGGTCTTTGGGAATTTCTGAATACCGGTGCGATGAGTAAACATCTTCATGCGGGACGAGGTGCCGAAGCCGGTATTGTTGCCGCGCAACTCGCTCAGCTCGGGTTCACTGGGCCGCCCGCAATCCTCGAAGGTCCGAAAGGGTTATTTTCCGGTGCGTGTCCGGATGCGGATCCGGATGCCGTCTTGCGTAATCAGGAAGCGCCCTGGCAGGTGCACTTAACGTCGATCAAGCCATGGCCGTCCTGTCGGCATACGCACCCAGTTATTGACGCGGCTCTGGAGCTTTCTTCTAAAATAAATGTGGAGGATATCGACAGGGTAGATGTTACTGCCTACCAGGCGGCAATAGATGTTTGCAATCGCCCTGAACCGGAGAGTGAATACGAGGCGAAGTTCTCTTTGCAGCACTGCGTCGCAATCAGTTTGTTGGATGGGAAAAACGTTTTCGAATCTTATGACCCGTCATCGCGGGATCGGGCAGCGAGGCTGCGAGACTGCATAGACGTTCAGGCCGGCGAGAAATATAACGCGGCATATCCGAGGGATTGGGGTGGAGAGGTGACCTTGCATCTAAAAGACGGAGGTTCGGTTACAGCATCCCGCGGTGCCTGCAAAGGTGATCCCGAATTACCGCTAAACCGGACGGAAATGATTAATAAATCGCGAGAACTCCTCTCCTTCGCGATGGTCAATGACGTTGAGGGAGTGGTCAATGGGATACTCTCGATGGCGGATGGCGGTGGTGTTCCAAACGTTCAGATTTGACTATGCATATTTATTCCAGTTTCGGTGATCAGAATTGAGGATTAAAGGGGTAAGCAGTGGATAAAGCCGCACTAACCGTAAAAGCCGAGAAACTACAGGCACTAATTGATGATGAGGATATGCTGGTCCTACCTAATGTCTGGGATGTTGGAAGCGCCCGTGTAGTAGCGGATGCCGACTATCCTGTCATAGCAACTTCAAGCGCAGGCGTAGCTTGGTCGTTAGGCTATCCCGACGGAGAAGTGATAAGCCGCGACGATATGTTGTCTGTCATCCGCCGGATAGTAGATCGTGTTGATTTGCCGGTTTCGGCAGATATGGAAGCTGGTTATGGAGAGGAGCCAGAGGCGGTAGCGGATACTGTGATCGCAACGCTAGCGGCGGGCGCGGTGGGAGCCAATATTGAGGATTCGTCGTCACAGGGTTCAGGTCCCCGACTTCTTGACTATGATCGCTCCGTAGCCCGGATCCGAGCTGGAAAGGAAGCGTCGGAGGCCGCGGGCGTGCCATTCGTTATTAACGCGCGGACCGACGTATTTCGTGGCGGAGGAAATGAGGATTCTCTGAATGAGGCCATCAGACGTTGCAATGCATATTTGGAGGTTGGCGCAGGTTGCGTTTTCGTGCCATTTGTTCGCGAACGAGAAACGATGGAAAGACTGGTCTCTGGCATTGACGGCCCCGTCAACGTTCTTGCTAATCCTGCTGCCCCTAGCCTCGATGAATTGCGCGAAATTGGCATTGCTCGGGTCAGTATAGGTGGCTTGTTTTCCCTGATGATTTATACCCAAGTTCGCGAGGCCTGTGCTGAACTATACGACACCGGTACTCTGGGGTGGGGAGAAGGTAACATTCTCCACCCGGAAATGAATATGCTGACCGAATAATCATCTTCGGCAAAACGTACCCCGTTCAAGGATACAGTGCAGCCTTTTGAATGGCTGTCAGAGTATTTGTCGGTAAAATCGCGTCGGGCTCTACAATGAGTTCAATTAGCGATGGACCTTCCTTCTCCAAGCATCGTTCAAAAGCGCCTCTGAAATCCTCAGTTTTTGAGACTGTTTCGCCGTGGGCTCCATAGGCACGAGCGAGAGCTGAAAAATCGGGATTAAAAAGATCGGTACCGGATTTGCGCTTGGGGTAGTGCATTTCCTGATGCATACGAATGGTGCCATACATCCCATTATTCACAACAACGAAGATTGTGTTGGTTCTTTGTTGGGCGGCGGTTCCGATTTCTTGACCGTTCATCTGAAAACAACCATCTCCGCTGAATGAGATGACCACGCGCTTCGGATGCCGGATGCTTGCTGCTACTCCTGACGGAACACCATATCCCATGGCGCCCGACTGCGGCGCAAGCTGGGTTCCATATTGCTTATATCGGAAGAATCGATGTAGCCAGACTGTGTAGTTGCCAGCACCGTTAGTGATCAATGCATCCTCTGGAAGATTATCGCTTAGCCAGCCTATGATCTCCGAATAATTAACATCTCCTGGCATGTCAGAAGGGGCGGAAAAGGCCATATATTCCGCATGTGCGGCATCTGTCTCAGTTTTCCAGGGCGCATCTACAGGTTCTATCGACTTGGCTGCAGCGCAGAATTCCGACATACCGGCGTTGATACTGAGGTCGGCCTGGTAAACTTTATTAAGTTCCTCTACCCCAGCGCTGATGTGGACCATCGTCTGCCTCGGCTTTGGAAAAGTGAAATAGGTATATCCACCGCTGACAATTTCTCCTAGCTGCGTACCAAGCACTATCAATAGATCGGCATTGTCTATCCGTTCTTTAAGGGTTGGGTTGATACCGAGACCAACGACGCCGGCATAATTGGGGTGTCGGTTATCCATCAGGTCCTGACGGCGGAAGGCGACGGCGACGGGGAGGTGATTTCTTTCCGAGAAAGTGGCAAGGTCGTCGCAAGCCTCTTGCGTCCAACCCCCGCCACCCGCCAACACCAATGGTGTTCTTGCTACAGTGAGCAGATAGCGGAATTTATCCAAGTCCGCAGAACTGCAGCTAGCGTGCGAGGAACAATACGCTTCGCCGTCGACGGCGTCTGCATGTTCTGTCTGCATGTCTTCCGGGAGGGCGAGCACGACCGGGCCCGGCCGGCCAGACGTAGCAACATGAAAGGCCCGGCTTACCATTTCCGGGATTCGTGCCGGGTCATCTATCTGCGCGACCCACTTCGTCATTTCGCCAAACATACGGCGATAGTCGACCTCCTGGAAAGCTTCGCGTTCCGCCGTGTCGCGAGCGACCTGACCGACAAACAGGATAAGGGGCGTTGAGTCTTGTCGAGCGGTGTGAATGCCGACCGAGGCGTTGGTTGCGCCGGGGCCGCGCGTAACGAAAGCAATGCCCGGCTTCCCCGTCATCTTACCCCATGCGTCTGCCATGTTGGTTGCTCCACCCTCTTGGCGACAGACGACTAGTTCTATCTTGTCTTGAACGTCGTGAAACGCGTCCAGAGTTGCCAGATAGCTCTCACCGGGCACGCAGAACACTTTATCAACACCGTGAAGGCGCAGGCAGTCGACTAGGATTTGTCCACCTGTTCGGAGGTTAGAAGAGGTAGTATCGGCCATGGTTCTTTCCTTATCGGTTTAAACCCAAACTGCGGCTGCAAGCCGCTATGCTTTCGTTATTGCATGAGGATGGGTGTCGAGGACGCAAATTTCTAGGTCATAACATAAGATTTAAACGCGTTTCATAAAGGTGAGCATCCACTAAACCTTGAATAATCAGACTAACCGTCTCATAGCGTTCATTCATCCGCAAGGCATGGAGTGCGTTTCGTTGACGCAATCGAGGCTAGGGCTATGATGACCCGCCAAAACCACTCCCAGATCAATACGGAGCCATTCGCAAGTGAAAAATCATATTATAAAGGTTTATCCATCGAAGCAGGAGCTTAAACGCGAAGATCAGCTGGCATGGAAGATCGCGGCCGTCGCTTCTGACCCAGTAGAGGTCGAAGACGAAGTCTCTAATATGGTGATCAATCGGATGATCGATAATGCTTCGGTGGCCATGGCGTCCGTAAATAGACGGTCGGTGGCAAACGCCCGTGCGATGGCGATCTGCCATCCTCGCGACGGCGGCGCGACGATATTTGGCATGCCTTTAGGTCAGAGGTTCTCGGCGGAATGGGCCGCCTGGGCAAATGGCACGGCAGTCCGGGAATTAGACTATCATGACACATTCCTCGCCGCCGATTATTCACATCCAGGTGATAACATTCCCCCGACGCTGGCAGTAGCCCAGCAGAAGAGGCGCACCGGCAAGGAATTGTTGCGAGGAATAGCGACTGGGTACGAAATCCAAGTTAATCTTGTGAAGGGTATTTGCCTCCACGAACATAAAATCGATCATATCGCGCATATCGGTCCATCCGCATCGGCGGCGATCGGTACACTTCTCGGGCTAGACACAGAGACGATATACCAATCTGTACAGCAGGGTTTGCACGTCACCTGCACCACGCGACAGTCGCGTAAAGGTGAGATTTCTAGCTGGAAAGCTTACGCTCCTGCCCATGCCGGAAAACTTGCGATAGAAGCGGTCGACCGGTGTATGCGTGGTGAGGGTGCGCCATCACCAATCTACGAGGGAGAGGATAGTGTGCTCGCTTGGATGTTGGATGGTCCTGGGGCTAACTACACGGTGCCACTTCCAGAAAATGGAGAGCCCAAGCGCGCGATCCTTGAGACCTACACGAAGGAACATTCTGCAGAGTACCAAAGTCAGGCGCTGATCGACCTTGCTCGTAAAATGGGCGTCAATATCTCCGATTTCGATGCCGTCGATAGTATTGTTATTCATACCAGCCATCATACTCATTACGTCATTGGAACGGGTGCTGGTGACCCACAAAAGATGGATCCCAATGCAAGCCGCGAAACGCTCGATCACTCGATAATGTATATTTTCGCGGTCGCTTTACAGGATCAGGCATGGCACCACGTTAAATCCTATGCGCCTGAGCGGGCGCAGCGACCCGAGACGGTTAAACTCTGGCATAAGATCTCGACGATTGAAGATCCGATATGGACCGAGCGCTACCACCATTCTGACCCCAATCAGCGAGCTTTCGGTGGTCGAGTAGTTATCACTATGAAGGATGGAACGATCTTTGAGGACGAGTTGGCGGTGGCCGATGCACATCCTGCAGGGGCTCGGCCATTCGCCCGGGAGAACTACATAAAAAAGTTCAACACGTTGGTCGAGGGCATTGTAAGCCCCGGCGAACGCGATCGTTTTATAGATACAGTCCAGCGCCTGCCTGATCTCACTGCGGACGAAATTTGTGGGTTGCATGTCACACTTGACGCATCAGCACTTGATCATGCCGCGAGAGACGACCAGGGAATTTTCTGATGTTATTATCTAGAAAGACTGCTTATGAAAAACGAGCGGCGTTTCGCGAAGAACTTGCAACTGGCCGCCTGCTCCAGTTTCCGGGCGCCCATGCGCCTATCGTTTCGCTTATTATCGAAGAACAAGGTTTCGATGGAGTCTATATCTCGGGTGCCGCATTATCGGCGGAGCTTGGCCTGCCAGATATTGGTTTGACTACATTGACTGAGGTCTCGCAGAGAGGGCTCCAGATATCACGTGTGACAGACTTACCTGCACTGATTGATATTGACACTGGCTTTGGTGAGCCAATGAGCGCTGCCCGCAGCATACAGGAGTTAGAACAACTCGGCCTCGCGGGCTGCCATCTAGAGGATCAGGTAAACCCAAAGCGGTGCGGTCATCTGGATAACAAATCTATAGTACCGACGAAAGAAATGGTGATGAAGATCCGCGCCGCATCGGATGCTAAAAAGGACCCTAATTTTCTCCTGATGGCGCGGACAGATGCCCGCGCATCGGAGGGATTGGATGCGGCGATTGATCGCTGCAAGGCGTACACAGATGCAGGTGCCGACGCAATCTTTCCCGAAGCACTTCAGGGTTGGGAAGAATATGAAAAAGTTCGTGAAGCTATCGACGTTCCTTTGCTTGCTAACCTAACAGAATTCGGAAAAACGCCATTACTGACAAAGAACGAACTCGAAGAGCTTGGGTACAACATTGCTATTTATCCGGTGACCTCTCTGCGTTTGTCAATGAAGGCGGTTGAGGATGGCTTTTCTAAGCTTAGGAAAGACGGCACGCAGCGCGAGATTGTGGACCGAATGCAGACAAGAACTCGATTATACGAACTCATCCGTTACGGGGATTACGATAAGTTCGACAAGGATATATTCAACTTTGGAAGCGAAGGACACGGGGGAGAGTGATGGCTAAGTCCGCGACAAAAAAAAGAAGAGTGAATGAAACAGGCTCGATAAAATCGAAAAAAATTAAGGTCTCGGAACCGACGATCTACAAAGGACTCGCTGGTGTCACTGTCGATACCACGTCGGTCTCGAAGGTGATGCCGGAAACTAATTCGCTGACCTATCGCGGATATGCGGTGCAGGACCTTGCTGCGAACTGTAAATTTGAGGAGGTGGCATATTTGATGTGGCACGGTGAACTGCCAACCCGCTCGCAATTACGAAAGTTTGAGCGGGATGAGCGAGGTCGCCGCAATATCTCCCGTGCTCACATAGATGTAATTCGTCAATACCCAAAACGCGCACATCCTATGGATACACTTCGAACTTCCGTGAGTTATCTCGGGACCTCGGAAACCGCCTGGGGCGGAGAGCCTCCAGAAAAAGACCTTAACCGAGCCATGAATATGTTGGCAAAGATCCCCACTATGATCGCGACTGATTATCGGTTTCGTAAAGGACTTTCCCGCAAGGCGCCACGCAAAGACCTCTCGATTTCGGAGAACTTCTTCTACATGTGCTTTGGCGCTGTACCGCCGAAAGAGGTGATCAGGGCGTTCGATATTTCATTAATCCTATACGCTGAACATAGTTTCAATGCGTCGACATTTACCGCCCGGGTTATTACATCGTCTCGGTCGGATATTTATAGTGCCATTACCGGCGGGATTGGATCTTTGAAAGGCCCACTTCACGGCGGCGCAAACGAAGCCGTGATGCATAATCTACTTGAGATAAGAACCCCTGCCAGGGCGGAAGCATGGCTGCGTGAAAAGCAGTCTAATAAGGAACTTGTCATGGGCTTCGGTCACAGGGTCTACAAGCAGGGTGATTCTCGTGTACCAACAATGAGGGCAGCGCTAGAGGCTCTAGCCGCCTGGAAGGGAGATACAAAGTGGCTGGAGATCTCGGATATTCTTCAGAATATTATGATTAATGAGAAGGCAATTCATCCAAACCTCGATTTTCCTGCAGGGCCCGCTTATTACCTAATGGGTTTTGAGATTGATATGTATACACCGATCTTCGTAATGAGCCGTATCACGGGATGGTCGGCCCACGTGTTAGAACAAAACGCACGAAACAGCCTTATTAGGCCGCTAAGTTTCTATCGCGGCGTGGAACAACGAACGGTGAAGCCGATTTCCAAACGCAAATAAGTCGATACTTTTAAATTGATTAGGGCCGGTACTACTTTAAACGTCCTTGACGCATAAGGTATAGCGCGGAAATGATAATCACAATTGTGCCGGCTATGGACCATGGGTCAGGAAGTTCATTAAAGACTATGTAACCTAATAGCGCGGCAACGGGGAGGCGCATAAAATCAAATGGCGCGACGATGCCAATTTCTCCGGCATCATAGGCCCGTGCAAGAAAATCCTGACCTATAGCGCCGAGGATACCCGCTAACAAAAGCCATCCTGTCTGAACTAATGTCGGAGCTTCCCATGTTATGACTGCGCCGGGAATCATGATTAGTGTACCGAAAAACATGAAGTAAAAGACGATGCGCGTCGGCGGTTCGGTCGAAGAAAGATTCTTCATAGAGATCATGGCGCAGGAAGTAAGGACCGCGCTGAGTAGGGCTAGTAGCATAGCTAATTCAATACCACCGTGAGGCTTGACGATCATCAATACCCCGCAGAAACCAACGAAGGTTGCGGCGACCCTGCGACCATGAATCACTTCGTTAAGCACGATCGCTCCAATCAATATCGACCAGAAGGGTGATGTAAAGGCTAGAACCATCACGTCTGCGAGGATAAGGTGCTCTAAAGAAAAGACAACGCAAACAAAGGCACTGATTCCAAAAAACGCCCGAATGAAATGTAGACCTCGGCGTTGAGTACGGATACCAGCGCTTCCGTTCCTGATCAACCAGGGGGTTAACATGCATAAAGCGAAGAAGGTCCGGGCGAGCGCAACCACGAATACAGGAAGTTCGGTTGACATCTGTTTTACGATGGCAAACATAAGAGTTAACGTCGTGACGGCCGCTAACATCCAAAGAATGCCGCGCACGTTGTTTAGCTTGGGCTGGTAGGCGCCGGGAGCGTTCAAATGCTATTCTTTCCGGATATTCAGATAGAAATTGAATTACCTCTGGGTAACAGACCACCACCACGTGTTCAATGAAAACGGCTGTACACTTCTTCCGTGGATCCAAGCAAATTGATAAATTGGCTCACGGTCTAATGAAAGATTCAGGATAATATCCACTTGAATGTTCTTTTCGTCACTGCAACAAGAATTGGGGACGCCGTTTTATCTAGTGGTGTTATAGCGGTCTTGGCAGACCGCTATCCTGAGGCACGCTTCAGTGTTGCCTGCGGAACACCCGCGGCACCTTTGTTCGAGACAGTACCCAACCTCGACCGGCTTATTGTGATGGATAAGATGCCATTACATGCTCATTGGCTTAGATTGTGGGGATCCGTTGCAGCGACCCGATGGGATATTGTCTGTGACCTCCGAGGCTCTGCGCTCTCACGATTTCTCTGGGCCGGGAACCGTATAATCGGTACGCATCGTGACGAGAGTGTACATCGGGTAGAGGAACTCGGGCGACTGACGAACATATATCCACCGCCCGAGCCTCGTATTTGGCTGTCAGATGAAGACCGTGCTACAGCACAATCTTTAGTACCAGATACAGAACCAGTAATAGCTATTGGACCCACCGCAAATTGGGGGGGTAAACAATGGCCCGCTGAGAGCTTCGTCTCCCTCGCGAAAAGGTTGATGGCAGCGGACGAGCTGCTTCCAGGTGCCCGAATCGCCGTTTTTGGCGCGGAGTCCGAGCGCAATATGGCGCGTCCAATTCTGGATGATTTGCCGGCGGATCGGCTGCTTGATCTTATAGGGCAACCCCTGCGGATTGGGGCAGCATGTATCGAACGGGCCTCGTTCTATCTAGGTAATGACTCAGGTCTTATGCACGTCGCGGCAGCCGTAGGGACTCCTACCCTTGGTTTGTTCGGACCTTCTTCAGAAATCCGATATGGACCTTGGGGTGATCATTGTGCATCGGTAAGAACTCCTGAAGGTTTTAAGGATATCGTCCTCGCTGACGATTTCGATCATCACAGTCAAAGATCCTTGATGGCTAGTTTGGCGGTTGATGCGGTCTATACTGAAGTTGAAAAACTTTACGTTCGCATAAAAGATATTTCCAAAAGGGGATCCGAGTGACAAACCAACTCACCGCCGTTGAGCAACGACGTGAGAACAGGCGCGAGGAAATTGTGAGCGCCGCACAGGAACTTTTTTTGCGACATGGTTATTCGAATACCTCCCTGGACGATATTGCACGTGCCGTTGGTATCAAACGAGAGGGTTTGTACTACTATTTTCCAAATCGCCCACAGATCTTGATTGAGATCATCAAGCCGCTTGGATTGCAACTTCGGGACCGTGTTCAGGAAATCCAGGAGAGCGATGCGCCGCCTGAGGAAAAAATGAGACTTTCGGTGGAGAATCACCTCATGCGTTTTGAAAATAGGTTTGCCGAGTCACAGATTACGCTCCGCGACGACTATTTTTTAGAGAACGAAGAAGTGCTTTCCGAAATGCGCCCGATTTGGGATGACTACGAGCGACTTTGGATCCTGATCATAGAAGAAGGACAGGGAACGGGAGTGTTCGACGAAGGGCTTGATCCGCGTATAGCCCATCTCGGTATTCTCGGTCTCTGTAATTGGGCGGCCCGTTGGTATAAGCCCGGCAAATCGATGCCAGTACCGGAACTTATCGAGATGTACAATCGGATGGTTTTACGCTCATTGGGTGCGAGTTAGGCATGAAGCGCCTCTTGTGGAGGCGTAAAATCTCGGTTCTGAGCTACTGAGACAGCTCGATATGTCAGTTTTCCTTCAAAAATATTGAGGCCTTCCATTAGGTGTGGATCGGAGATCAGTGCCTCCCGCACGCCAAGGTTTGCTATCTTCAACGCGAAGGGCAAAGTGGCATTATTCAGAGCGAAGGTAGATGTTCGGGCAACAGATCCGGGCATATTGGATACACAATAATGCACGACATCGTCGACTACATAGGTAGGATTATCGTGGGTAGTAGGCCGGCTTGTCTCGAAGCATCCGCCTTGATCAATTGCGACGTCGACAACGACCGAACCGCGTTTCATTTTTTTTACCATATCCGTAGTCACCAGTTTAGGCGCCGCGGCTCCAGGCACCAGAACCGCCCCTATTAAAAGGTCGGCGCTTAGCACGTCTTCCTCGATATTCGTTTGATTAGAGAAGCGGGTCGTGATCAAGCTTTTGTATTGTGTATCAATCTCGGCGAGACGTCGGATATCTCTGTCGATAACCGTTACTTGCGCTCCCATACCAGTTGCCACGAATATTGCGTTCGCTCCGACGACACCACCGCCGATCACCACAACCTTTCCCGGCGTAACTCCAGGCACGCCACCCAAAAGAACACCGCGTCCGCCGTTAGCGATCTCAAGGCACCTCGCGCCCGCCTGGACGGCCATTCGACCAGCAACTTCGCTCATCGGAGCTAGTAGTGGAAGACCGCCTCGGCTATCGGTCACCGTTTCATATGCGATCGCTGTGCAGCCGCTATCGAGCAAGCCTTGCGTTTGGGCCTCGTCCGGGGCTAGGTGCAGATACGTAAAGAGGACCTGACCGTCTCGAAGCATCGAAATTTCGGATGTTTGTGGCTCTTTGACCTTTACGATCATGTCGGCAGTCGCGAAAACGTCGGCTGCGGAGCCAGAAATATTTGCTCCTGCTGCCTCGTAATCGGAGTTGTCAAACCCGATAATGTGACCGGCGTTGTTCTCCACGATCACGTCATTGCCGGCTAATACCGCTTCCCTTACGCTCGCAGGCGTCATGCCAACTCGATGTTCATACGATTTAATTTCTTTGGGGATGCCTATAAGCACATACCGCTCCTTTTCATCTCCATTTAAATTTGTTCAGTTTGTAGCGCGCTTTTTCGATAATCCAAAGATACTTTTACACTAGTGTAAAATACGTTAAGAAATAAGAATTTTCCGATAGAATTGTGACCTGACGCATTTAACCATTAGGGATTGATATAATATGAGGGCAATCGTCGCCAAAAAGCTCGGGCCGCCTGAAGACCTTGTAATCGAGGAATTGGCGGGATTAACGCCGGGAACCGGTCAGGTTGTCGTGGATAATAAAGTGGCAGCGATTAACTTCCCAGACTTGCTAGTCATGGAGGGAAAATATCAGGTTCGACCACCGCTACCATTCTCGCCGGGTAAGGAAGGAGCCGGAATTGTAAAGACGGTTGGCGAGGGAGTGGCTCAGTTGAAGCCGGGCGACCGAGTGATGGTACAGGTCGAATACGGTTCTTATGCACAAGAAGTGCTAGCGGAGGAATCGCAGTGCTATCTCGTACCCGAAAATGTATCCTTCGAGGAGGCAGCAGCAATCGGTATTGCTTATCAGACAGCATATTTCGCGCTTATTGCTCGCGCGCAAGTTAAAGAAGGTGACAAAGTGCTTGTTACCGGCGCATCTGGCAGTGTTGGCCTCGCTGCGATACAACTCGCTAAAGCTTGGGGATGCGATGTCATCGCAGGACTAACGACCATGTCTAAAGAAGGTCTGGTCCGTGAAAATGGCGCCGATCATGTAATAGATTTATCCCGGGAAGGCGTGCGAGATACTATACGCGAAGATGTAAAAAATGCCTGCGGCGGCGGCGTTGATATTGTGATAGAGATTGTCGGAGGTGATGTCTTTGATGGTTCCGTTCGTGCCTTAAACTTTAGCGGCACCCTGGTTGTGGTTGGATTTACCGGCGGAACAATTCCGACATTCAAGGTAAACTACGCGCTCTTGAAAAATATTGCTGTGACCGGCGTAAACTGGGCTGAATACCGAGACCGTGACGCCGATTGGGTGCAGCGCGTTCAGGCTGAACTATTTGATATGGTCGCCGCAGGTCAGATAAGTGTGCCCGTTCAGGAAGTTTTTCCAATGGATAAAGTGGTCGAAGCCTGCCGAATCATTACCGACCGTAAGGTACAGGGTAAAGTAGTAATTAATCTGGATGTATAGGGTATTTAGGGCCTAACTCTCCGACCACTCTGAAACGATCTCCTCATACGCCGGCCGTGCACGATCCTTAAGTTCGCCGGTGCCACTTCCTAAGTATAAAAAGCCAGCAATCTCGTCCTCTGGCCCAGCGCCGATCGCTTTTTTAACGTCGACATCGTAAGCATACCATTCAGTTAGCCATTGTGCCGCATATCCCATTGATTGAGCGGCGATCAGCATTGTCTGGCAGGCAGCACCTGAAGACAGGATTTGTTCCCATTCAGGGATCTTATGCTCCTTTTGAACTTTCGAGATGACCGCAATAACGATAGGTGCACGGGTCAAACGTTCCTGCTCCATTTCTAATTCTTCGTCGATAGCGTCAGGCTTATTTTTCTTGAATGAAGTCCCAATCACATTGCCAATCTTTTCCCGGGCGTCGCCACGAATAACGATAAAGCGCCATGGCGTGAGACGACCATGATCTGGCACGCGCATGCCAGATTCCATAATTTTTTGAAGATCTTCGTCACCCGGGCCGGGACCGTCCATCATCCTCGCAACCGTGGAGCGGCGCGTTGTTAGAAAATCTATAGTTTCACTGTCGAGGTTATTCAGATCTGACATAATCGGTCTCTCATCTTTAACAGTATTAAATGATACCATCTTTTTCAGCACGTTTATGCTCCAGTTGCCGGAGTGCGCCGCGCTGAATTTTTCCCGTCGCGGTCAGTGGTAGTTCTTTTACAAATTCGATGGCCCGTGGGTATTTGAACGCAGATATTTGTGATTTTACAAAATCCTGCAACTTTCTGACAAGCTCGTTTTCAGGGATATCTGCCTCTGTAAGTATTATGAAGGCTTTAACAATCTGACCTCGATCTTTATCTGGTTTACCAACTACGGCAGCCTCGTGAACTTTTGGATGTTCCAAAAGAACTGCTTCTACCTCCAGACCCGAGACGTTGTAGCCGCCAGTAAGGATCATATCGTCGGTACGGGCCTCGTAGAAAAAATAGCCATCTTCGTCGATACGGCAAAGATCGCCCGATTTATTCCATCCATCCTGAATATAAGCCTTCTGTTTGTCGATATCGTCCAGATAGCGACAACCGTTAGGTCCTTTGACGATCATCAGACCGATTTCACCGGGTGCGACGTCTTCGAATTTCTCATCCACCACTCTTACCTCAAAGCCCGGCACAGCCTTGCCAATTGCGCCAGGCTTTATGTCTTCGCCGCTGGCAGAAATAAAAATATGCAACAGTTCCGAGATCCCCAGTCCATTGATCATATCGACACCCGTAATCTCTTTCCACTCATTGAAAATCGCGGGCAGCAGCGGTTCCCCGCCGCCCACGCATTCTCGAAGGCTTGAGAGGTCATAATCGCGTGCCTTATCGAGCATCAACTTGTAGCCCGACGGAGTGGAAAAACAGATTGTCGCCTTGTGTTTTTCTATCGTCTCTAGCACGGCTTCCGGAGTACCGCGTTCAAGTAGGACGGCTGTCGCCCCGAAACGGAATGTATCGACAATAAAAGCGCAGAGTCCGTATAGAAACGCAATTTGCGGGCTCCCACAGACGATATCGCCGGGCCGGATTTTCACTATATGGCCAATAAAACAATCGGCCGCTGCTAGGATATCCCGATGAAAATGTAGCGTCCCTTTAGGTGTGCCTGTCGAACCAGACGTGAAACCAATGATTGCAGGATCATCAGCGGCGGTATCAACATTTATAAATTTGTCAGATTTATCATCCATCGCCCGCTCAAGCGCATCTTCCCTCTCAGCTCCGAAATATAGAATATGCTCTAGTTCGGCGGCACTCGTTTGAGCGCTGTCAATATCAGCCGCTAAATTATCGTGCGAGATCGCAAAACGCACTTTGGCTTTTGTAATCATATAGACCAGCTCGCGTTCTCGAAGAACAGGCATGGTCGTAATTGCGACGCCTCCGGCCTTCAAAACGGCGAGCCAAGAGGCGATTAGCATTGGATGATTTCCACTGCGGATAAGAACCCGTTCGCCTGGTAAGAAAGCATGATCTTCTACAAGAACATTTGCGATACGATTTGCGCGATGCATTAGTTCTTTATATGTCCAAGAATCGTCGCCGAAAATTATTGCTGGTGTATCTGCGTAGCCAGCTGTGACCTTTTGATCAATCAAAACATCCGCAATATTAAATCGCGAAGGGTACTCCGATAGTTCGGGCAAAACGGAATAGTCCATATCTGGCCATAGGTCTGGGCTCGGCATACTGTCGCGGATAAAAGTGTCCACATGGGATGTTTGTTCTATCATTCGCCCTCGGCTTTCTTACTCCGAAATTAGAATGCGAAACTTAACTGCGCCGATAGTTTCCGGCTATGGCTGTCAGACATGTACCTAGCCGGCTACTCTTTGTTAAGGTAACAAATTTTACGGTAGTGTAAAATTTTCTTGGAATCAAGCGTTACGACTGCTACATCGGGGCTGCCAAAATGCCCGTCAAACCCCTTGGAGGCCGTTTTGAAAGATCTTGTACAGCTAGAGCTCATCCGTGAGTCGCTGATTGCAGTGGTGAATGAGATGCGTGCAAATATCATCCATTCCTCATATGCACCCATCATATATGAGGGTCATGATTTTTCCTGCGCGCTGATGTCGGCGGATGGTCGTCAGGTGGCGCAGGGACTTGCAGATCATCCTATCCATATCTTCGCTGTGCCTTATTCGACACAGCAGGTGGTTGCCACGTTTAAGGATGATATCAACGAAGGTGATCTGTTTCTTCATAATGACCCCTACACCGGCGGGACTCATCTCAATGATATTTTGATGTTGCAGCCAGTGTTTTTTGCCGGAAAGCTTGGCATGTTCGCTGCCATGCGATGCCACTGGAATGATGTCGGGGGGATGACGCCGGGCAGTTTGTCCGGGCGGGTAAATGAAATAATTCAGGAAGGTATCCGGATTGAGCCGACAAAAATCTGCGACCGTGGAGTACTTAACGAGCCGTTTATGGGCCTACTTTTCAATAACATGAGAGCCCGCTCAGAACGGCTGGGTGATTTCAACGCTATGTTGGGGACTGGACGTAAAGCGGAGGAACATTTGCAGCGTCTATACAATAGGTTCGGTGAAGAGTTACTGGGTGGTATAGAGCAACTTATCGAGCGCTCTGAACGTCAGTTACGAACCAAGATTTCTGAACGCCCCGACGGAGACTACTTCGCCGAAGGGTACATAGAAAGCGATGGAACCAATCCGGACCCTCTCGTGGTCAAGCTTAAATTAACAGTCCAGAATGACGAAATCATAGCTGATTTCACGGGTACCTCCGCTCAAACCAACGGCCCGACAAACTGCGGCCCTGCTATGGCCCTCAACGCGGTTGGAACGATTGTGAAATCCTTCCTCGATCCAAAAACCCCTATAAATCAAGGGTCTTTTAATCCTATAACTGTGATCTCAGAAGAAGGGACCTTTATTAACGCGCATAACGATGCTCCCTGCGGCGGCATGGCAGAGTGCAAGTTTCTGATAGACTCTGTAGTTGCATCGGCCATGGGTAAAGTCGCGCCCGAAATGACGGTTGGCGACCTTAAGGGTGGTGCCAACCACGTGATCATATCCGGCTCCGGCGCGGATGGCAGAAATTACATCCATTATGAATGGCCAGCAGGCGGTACCGGCGCATCAGACGGGATTGACGGATCAAACGCGGTACGAAGCTTTAACGAGGGTGATTTTAACTCAATTCAGTCAGTGGAAACTGTAGAGGGACAGTTTCCGCTCCGAGTGGAACGTTGCGAGGTCCGTGAAGGAATGTGTGGCGACGGCGAATTCAGAGGAGGATTTGGGCTTCGGCGAGACGTTCGTATCCTATCGGGCCGGGGTGCTCTTTCGGTTATTTCAGAGAAAAATGTCATACCACCCTACGGTGTGGAAGGCGGTTCAAATGGCGCTGCAAACAGCTTTACGGTTATTCGCGATGGCGAAGTGGTACAGCCTTCAGATGTGCCCGGTAAAGTCTCCGGTTTCACCCTAGCACCGGGCGATATCGTTCGTGAGGAAACAGCAGGTGGGGGCGGCTATGGTGATCCGCTGGAGCGAGATCCGGCTATGGTGCTCGCCGATGTAGAGGAATGCTACCTCTCGAATTCTGATGCCTTTGCACGCTTCGGTGTAGTCATTTCCGATGGTCAACTTGATGTTTCCGCAACCGAGTCCCGGCGGCAAGCAATGGCGGATAAACGTGTGGTCGTAAACTTGGAATTGGCCAATAACGAAATGATGGACGGGCCACGTCGACAGCTCTCAATCCCCAACGACGTAGCAAAAAAACTGGGTGTTTCTGAAGGTGGTCTTGTGGAACTGGTTACTGGCAGGGGTGCGCCGCTTCGGGCTTGGGCTACCATTTCTGCCGATGGTGAAGCAGTCGGTGTGAGTTCCACAAGCCTGGATATTCTGAACGCGGCGCCAGGCGACCGGGTACGCATTCGCGCGACGGTCTCGCGACCTGAAACGGCAGCATGAGTATAAAAAATGTCTAAGAAAAATTTCATCGTTGGCATCGACGTTGGGGGCACTTTTACTGATCTTTTGTGTTTGAACATAAACTCCCAGGAACTGTTGTCCGAAAAAGTACCCTCCATACCGGGCCGACAGTGGGAGGGAGTTTTGAGTGCGTTGGAAAAATTAGGTATCGATTATGGAGAGATCCACGCCTTTGTGCATGGCACAACAATCGCCACCAATGCACTGCTCGAACGAAAAGGTGCGAAGACCGGTTTAGTCACGACAGAAGGTTTCAGAGATACCCTAGAAATCGGACGCACCCGACGACTGATTGGGGGGCTCTTTGACATAAAGTTCGTAAGACCAAAGCCTCTGGTGACGCGTGACCTGCGGATCGAAGTAGAGGAGCGCGTGGCCGCAGATGGTGAAATCTTGAAATCTGCGGATGATATAGATTTTACCCCAATAATTGAATTGTTCCGGAAAAAAAACGTTCAGGCGATCGCGATCGCTTTTATTAACGCCTTTAGAAACGATGCCAATGAAAATGCGGCACTTGAAAAGCTGCAGTCGTTAGCCGGTGATATCCCTGTATGCGCATCGACGGGCGTAGTCGCCGAGAAAGGTGAGTTCGAGCGATTTTCCACATGTGTCCTGAATGCATACCTGACTCCTGTTATTTCCGGATATCTCGAGACTTTGGCGCGGGAGCTTGGGGAGCAAGGAATATCTGCGCCGGTAAACGTCATGGGCTCCAACGGTGGCGTGATGACGCTGGAGCAGGCCGCAAAATTCGCGGCGGGGACATTTTTGTCAGGCCCTGTCGGCGGTGCCGGCGGCGCGGTAAGGATCTGCGAGATGGCCGGTGTCGATGACTGCATTACCTTCGATATGGGTGGGACAAGTACAGATGTATCGTTAATTCACCAGTTGACACCGCGGATCAGTCACTCGAACCAGCTTGATGCTTATCCGCTGCAGGTGCCGCAGCTAGACATACATACCATCGGTGCCGGGGGTGGCTCTATTGCCTGGGTTCAGACTGATGGCACGCTGGAGGTTGGCCCACAAAGCGCTGGTGCGATGCCTGGGCCAGCTTGTTATCAACGCGGTGGAACCGAACCGACAATTTCCGACGCCAATTTGATGCTTGGTCGACTGCCGACGGATCGCACCTTGGCCGGAGGTTTACAGCTTTCAATAGAATTGTCGGAGAAATCGTTCGAAGACCTCTCTCTGAGGTTGGGTGAAGATACCGGCTCACTGATTCAACTGGCTGATGGGGTTCTCCGAATCGCCGTCTCAAAGATGGCGGGTGCAGTACGTGAAGTATCGGTCCATCGTGGCTTCGACCCCCGCGATTTTGCACTTCTTGGATTTGGTGGAGCTGGCCCGATGCACGTGTTTCTAGTAGCAGAAGAACTATCGATCCCGCAGGTCATTGTGCCACGCTTCCCTGGTCATCTCTCGGCGCTGGGACAACTCCTTGCTGACCTACGTCGCGACTTCGTCACAGCGTGGGGCGGTCCGCTGGACCGGCTCGATGTTGCCGAATTTAAAGTCAAGGCGGATGTGCTAAGGGAGGAGGCCGCATCTCTTCTCTCCTCTGACGGTTTTGGTGAGGACCGGCACGAACATGCGTTCACGGTTGATATGCGTTATGTCGGCCAGTCTTTCACGCTCTCGATTCCGTGCGACCCCGACACGACGACATGGGATAATCTTCGTGAGTCTTTCCATAGTCGTCATGAGCAGACTTTCGGTCGCGCCGACCGGCATAGCGACGTCGAGTTAGTTAATATACGACTGTTTTCGTTGGGTTTAATCGAAAAACCGGAACTCAGCTTCGCGGTCGATGAGGGCGGCGACCCTATTATCGAGAATCGGCAGGTTTGGTTCGGTGATGACTGGGTAGATTGTCCGATTATGGATCGCACGAAGATGGGAGCCGGCGAGATCTTTCACGGACCGATGATCATCGAAGAGGCGGGTGGGACATCAGTGGTGCCGCCACGCTGGACTGTCACCGTTCATGGCTCTGGCTCTCTTGATTGCCGACGTCAATATGATGATTGAGTATGCTTGTTTCCAAATCAGCCCGAGGGTAGCTTCTAAGGCGTAAACCTCCAGCAGAAAGTATTTACATGACTCCTGCAGATACCGCTATGGCGGGGCCCAAAGATCTCGTCGGCGCTAGGGCGCACGACGATTACTACGAGGTGGCGACTGATAGCTTGCCTGGCGCCGGACTAGGTAGTTACTCCCTGCCAGACGATGTGCGGTTTGTCATCCATAAGGGCGAGGGTTCACGCCTGCAGGATGTGCGCGGACGTTGGTATATCGACTATGTCGGAGGTGCTGGGGCGTTGATCCTCGGGCATGCCTTCCCCACGGTTGTCGATACTGTGAAAGATCAGGCGGAACGCGGCATTCATTTTTTTGGTACGCTGAACGAGCAATGCATTCAACTAGCCGAGGAGTTGAAAAATATTGTTCCTTGCGCCGATCGCATCGCCTTCACGACTACCGGCTCAGAGGCGACGGCATATGCTATGCGCACCGCCCGGGCGGCTACGGGGCGGAGCAAGATCTTAAAATTTGAGGGGGCATATCACGGAAATCACGACTATTCAGCATTCAGCGTTACTCCGACCGCCTTGTCAAATTACCCTCAAGGGCGGCCCGATACTGGCGGACTGCCGGCCAATATGGGCGAGAACGTACTGGTCGCGCCCTACAACGATCTAGATACGGTTCGAAAGATCGTGGAGGAAAATCGCGACGACCTTGCAGGTATTATCGTAGAACCTGTTCAGCGGATTATCTTCCCAGATGACCGTTTTCTGCCGGGTCTGCGAAAGATTTGCGATGACAATGACGTCCTGCTGATTTTCGATGAGGTCGTTACCGGGTTTCGACTAGCCCTTGGCGGTGCTCAGGAATATTTTGGCGTACTTCCCGACATAGCCAGCTACGGCAAGATCGTCGGCGGTGGCGGGCCGCTTGGCTTCGTCGGTGGAAAAGCCGAGTACGTGGACCTTATGAACCCACGCAACAAGGGTCAGGCGAGCTATTCCTATGTAAACGGTACACTTCACGGCAACCCTGTTGCGGCCGCCGCGGGCATCGCCACGCTGGCTGAATTAAAGAGGCCATCTTTTTATAAGGATCTTCATGCGTTGTCGGATGATGTGGGAAAAGCCTGCCAAGAGGTGCTAAACAAAAACAATCTTCGGGCGATCGTGGCTGGGAAAGCCTCATTCTGGCAGATTCTATTCATGGACAGCGAACCCCGTACTCATGCCGATGTAATGAACTCTGATGCTGCGTCTGCACGGGCGTTAGATTTGGCACAGATGCATGAGGGTCTTTATGTTTTGCCCAACGTCCGGCGGTTCGTCTCCGCCGTTCACACGGGCCAAGACATTGAGGATACTGTCCGCGCACTCGACGCGGCTTGCAAGCGTCTGTGATGTCCGACACAAAGGGCGGCGGGGTACTTTTCTCGGAAATGACGCCCCCGGAGGGCGCGGAAGAACATTTCAACAATTGGTATAACAATCATCACATGCCCAGCCATGTGTATGGAGTGCCGGGGTTCCGTTCTGGCCAGAGGTACAAGGTGCCGAACAGATCAGACTATCTTGCGATTTACGATCTGGAATCGCCTACTACCTTGAAAGACGATGAATATGTTAACCGAAAATATAAACCGGATGCTCCCACCAAGAAGATGTTATCGGAGGTGAATGCGTTCACCCGCTATGTTGGGGATGAACTCAGTTTCCAGATGCGCGACGAGCTGACGATCCAAGATGCGTTGGATGCGCCGATTATATTGGGTGTATTTATCGAACTCCCGGATGACGCAGTCGAAGATTTTATTGACTGGTATCGGGCTGAGCACACGTCAATGGTGCTCGAGAGCCCACTTTGGCGGATGGTGCGGCATATGCAAATCGTAGATGCGGATCCGAACCCGTTCACCCATATGTTTCTTCATTATATAGAGAGTGAAGACGCTCTGAAAAGCGATGAGCTGGCGGCGGCACGGGTAACCGAGCGGCGTAACCGGTTGGCGGAAAACGACTGGTTCAAAACCCATCCAGTCCTGTATCACCGTCACGGTAAACGTTATCACAAGGGTGAGCCGGGGGCAGAGACTTTCACGCTCCCGCATTTGAACTATTAAATCAAGGGAGAGACTCATGGCGATTGAACCGTCAAACCAGGATTTGTATGAAGCAGGTCTTGCCGCGCGCAAGAAGGTCTTAGGCGAAGAATACGTAAATCCCAATATTGAGAAGGGTGAAAAAGATCATCTGACCGGCAAGATTCAGACTATGGTAACAGAGTATTGCTGGGGCGGTGCATGGACAGATGATACGCTTGACCACAAAACTCGTAGCATGCTCAACTTGGCTATCCTCACCGCACTTGGTAAAATGAATGAATTAAAATCCCATACGCGTGGCGCGCTGCGAAACGGTTGTACGGTGGAGGAGATTACTGAGGTCTTGGCGCATGCTACGGTCTATTGTGGGATACCCGCTGGCGTAGACGCATTCCGAAGCGCTCGAGAGGCGCTAGACCAGGAGAACACAGAAGATCTTCTCTAAATTATCAGTGATCCCTAAGCAAGGTGCCCAGATCGTTGATTTGATCAGCGATACCCGCGTTGCGCAGGGAATGCCATAGTGTGGCAGAATTACTAGATAAAACGGGTTTTCCCAATTCATTTTCAAGCAGTTCAATAGAGCTAAATGTATTGAAATCTGTGCAGCAAATAAGTACCGCTTCTGCATTGGGATGGTTGACCAAACGAGCATGGTTAAATACGTCGAGAGGCGGCACTTGGGAAATTTTCTGAATACTCTTAAGTGACGTATTTAGGCTGAGGCCGGCGGTTGATAGTACGTCGATACCATGAACCGAGAGGAAATGCGCTTCGTGTTCGTTGGTTTCCGGGGTATACGGCGATGCCATAGAGATTTTTTCTACTCCTAACTTGTTAAGGGCAGCAACGATAGCCTGGGCCGTGGAGTTTGCCGGGACATTACCGATCTCAGTCATTTTTCCAAGTAGCCGGTCTGAAGGGCAAGCCATCGAACCAGCGGTACAGGCGTATGTGGCGAAGTTGACATTACACGCAACCAAGTCATGCATAGCGTTCGTGACGTCTTCAAGCATTTGGGTGAAATCGTCGGCAGCGGGATCGGAATGAAGTGGAGAACGGGTGAAATGGAAGCTTACCCCATCTGGTGTAACGCGATTGAATTCGGCTTCATTCACCGTATTACTTGGCGGAACGATCACTCCAATTTTCGATCGCCATCCTATTGGTTTGGCATTCTTTAATACGACCATAAATCGTACCCTCATGTTAGATCATTTCAATTTGCCAACACTGGAGACTTGGGGCAACACTAGTTGACAGGCCATAGGCGAAAGTTATCTTGCCCCTAATAATTGAGAGAACTTTGGTATGTCCGAAAATGAACGAGTATTGATTTCCGGCGCTGGACCGGTTGGATGTTGTGCTGCGCTTTTTCTCGCTCAACGAGGTATCCCTGTAACGCTTCTAGAAGCAGCGGCGGAACTTCCCGAAGATCTACGCGCATCTACGTTCCATCCACCGACCCTTGATATGGTTGAAGAACTTGGGATTGTCGATCAGCTAATCGAGCAGGGGATAGTTTGTCCTAAATGGCAATACCGTGATACCCGAGAAGGAGTTATTGCAGAGTGGGACCTAGGAGTCCTTGAGGGGGATACTCGTCATCCTTACCGCATCCAATGTGAGCAATACAAACTGACGCGTATCATTATCCGTGAGCTCGAAAAATTGGATAATGTGGAAATTCTATTTCAGGTACGAGGGACTTCGGCGTCTCAGGACGATCACGGAGTGACCCTCGCTGTAGAGACGCTTGATGGAATGGATGAACTGAATGGGAGGTACCTAATTGCCGCCGACGGGGCATCGAGTGCGATACGTATTTCTCAGGGTATTGATTTCCCTGGTCTCACTTTCCCCGAACTTTGGCTTTGCACGAGCTCAGAATTTAGTTTCGAAGATCATTTCGAGAATTTAGCACCGATTGCCTATATTGCGGATCCAACTTTCTGGTTTGTCTTTGTAAGGGTGCCGGGGCTTTGGCGTTTGCTATTACCTTCGCGCCCAGGCGAAACGGCGGAATCACTTGTTTCTGATGAAACTGTGCAAGATCGGATGCATCAGGTCTGTCCGATTGATCAGGAATATAATACCTTCCATCGCACCGCTTACGCCGTTCATCAGCGAGTTGCTGAGACGTATCGCAAGGGCAGAGTATTTCTTGCTGGGGATTCCGCTCACATAAACAATCCGCTGGGTGGAATGGGCATGAACGGGGGAATCCATGATGCAATCAATCTCTCCGATAAGATCGTGCGGGTCTGGAATGGAGAAGTCTCAGATGGCGAATTTGATAAATACAATGCTCAAAGGCGTCCAATTGCGATTGAATATGTCCAACAAACCACACTTAGAAACAAGGCCATGTTGGAAGAGACCGATCCAGAAGCTAGACGGGCCAAGCATGATGAGATGCGGGCGACCGTCGCCGACCCGAAACTGGCACGGGAGTATCTACGGCAATCGTCAATGATCACAGCCCTCGAGAGGGCAAACTCTTTGGCATAAAAAAAACGCCCTCTCACTAGGAGAGGGCGTTTTAGCTAAAAGTTAGATTTCTTAGCGGACATCCATCCGTTGAGCCTCTTCCTTCAGGATTGCATACAACTTCCTGATAGTCGGGTTTTTGTTTTTGCCGAAGACTTGGTCGGCCAATGGGGCAAGTCTAGACATGTGAAGTTTTTGCTCCTCTGCGGACAAATAGCTGACCGTAGCTCCTGCATTTTTCCACTCATCAATCATTTTACCCACGAAGCTCTGAGAGCGAGCTGATGCCCAAGCTCCCAATTCATCCGCGGTTTCCATGACTATTTTACGGTCTCCTTTAGACAGCTTGTCCAGGAATTTCATACTGAAAGCAGAAATACAGGGGATGTAATAGTCATTGGTAATTGTCAGGTGCTTGGTAACAGTTGGAAACTTAGCTTTCGCCGCAACGACGAGGCTGGTTCGAGCACCATCGACAACTTTGCGCTGAAGGGATGGAACAACAGAGGTGAACGGGATTGGAACACCGGTAGCTCCGAGCGTTGCAACACCCAACCGCTCAATTTCTGTTGCGAGGACACGAATTTTCATTCCCTTAAAGTCGGACAACTTGGCGATTGGCTTGGTTGCCATATACGAAGCGCCGTCATAAACCCAGAGGCTACCGCTTATGATACCCTTGTCGACGCCCAGCGCGTTGAAGGGATTTTTGAAGCGAGGAACATTCAAAGCCCTGTATGCATGAGCATGATCGGCGAAAAATCCAGGTACGTCAGCAACTTGGAAGGCCTTATTAACGCCTTGAAGGAATCCGGGGGGCGCAAAGAATCCTTCCTGAGTTCCAAGCTGGATAGCTTCGATCTGGCGCGGAATTTTCCCAAGTTGGCTGGTGGGGAATACGCGGCCCTTTACCCGGCCATTAGTTCGTTTGTTTACCTCAGCCACGAATTTCACGGCATAGTCATGTTGAGGGTCAGCCGTAGTCGGATAACCGATTTTCATATCGATCTGAGCTTGTGCAGATGATGCTAACCCAATTATTGCAGCAATCCCGACGGACGAGATGGCTAATTTTTGAAGCCCAAGTTTCATTTTTCTCTCCCAGTAAAAACTTCTCTAGCTTTCTAACAGAATTATTATATCTATCAAGTCAGCGGGACATTGGCATCCTTTGGCCTTCCTGTTCCATGAGCGGGAGAACTTCGTCTATCCACTGTCGACATTCTAATTTGTAATCGACCCATGAAATGAGCATACCGTCCACACCGATCTTCACGAGCTTGCTAACTTCGTCCACAATTTGCTCTGGCGTCCCAATCAGAGGGTAACCCCCATGGCCGGCGATAAAATGAAACCGGAATTCGTCTAACACTTGTTGCGGAAGTGTTTCGGACTGCATACCAAAAATCTCTAAAAGGTTGTTAACGGCCTCGTAATCACCCTTTTCTGTGACATAGTACTTCAAATAATCGCGAGCCTCTTTCTCGGTGTCTCTGCAAACTACATAGACATGGATCCAACTTTTGACGTCGCGGCCGGCCTCTTTAGCCATATCTTTCAAATGTGCAATTTGGGCCCTGCCGCCGTCAATATCGCGCTCTTTTAAAATAACGAAGTTCATATCCGCCTGTGTAGCAGCAAATTTTTGCCCGGCTTCTGAACCACCTGCGTTCATAATGGGAGGCATTGGTGACTGGATTGGCTTTGGTTCGCTCCAAACATTTTTCGAATCAAACCAATTACCAGTAAAGTTAAATTCCCCCTTTTCGGTCCAAAGACGACGGACAAACGCCAACCACTCTCTGGCATACTCATAACGTACGTCGTGCTCATTCCATTCAGCGCCAAACATCTCGAATTCGTTCTTGAACCAACCGCAAACGATATTCAGCGCGAATCGACCACCCGAAATATGATCGATTGTGGCACATTGCTTAGCAGCAGCGACCGGATGAGTAAGTGGGACATGTGAGGTCGAAAATATGCAGGAATAGTCCGTGACGGCCGCGACCGCGGCTGCCCAGTTAAAAGTCTCGAAGGTCCTGTTATTGAAATTAGTCGGCCCACCATATCCCTTCCAACGTGCTACGGGCAATAAAACCTCGAAACCGGCCGTGTCCGCCATCACCGCAACTTCCTTAGTATCAGGCCAAGTCATCTCCCATGAATTCTCTGCCTGAGTGATGGTAGAGCCATGCGAACAGTTCATCGCGATGATTCCAATTTTCATTTTATTATCGTTAAAAAGTGGGTTTTCGTTAATGATGGGTGACGACATTTAACCCTTCCTTTTTTCCAATTCTGAATTACGCCAGTCAGGTTGAGTGCGTTGTGTTTAGACGCAATGGAAATTATTATATCGCACGAGCGTGTGACGAAACACTATGGCTGCTAGAATTGTTGGAGTCGAAGGGCGCAAGTTTTGAAAATGCGTTGAGGCCAATAGCACTATCGTGAGATTTGAGTGCAAAGGCTACGGATTGCCTAGCTGCTATTTCTCTTTGCCACCTTTCACTACCCGCCTAGTACTGACATATTATTACTAAATAATTTAAGCATTATTATTCGGCAAGATGCGACTTTCGGGCTAATAGATTTCTGAGTGTTTGAGATAAGACATCTATTGATGGTTTCGAAACCGAACCGATAAGATAATATGATAAAAACAAAGATACGAAGGGAGGTAAAGATGGAAATTCGTCGTCTTTACACGGTAGTCGAAGAAACCCTGCATGAATTGGGTAAGGTCCAAGAGGAACCCTTACGCAAAGTCGCGGTAGTCGCTGTGATTAAGAATCCTCATGCTGGAAATGGATACGTTGATGACTTGAGCGACCTGACAAATGCCAGCGCATCATTGGGTGCAAAGATTGCCGCGATGGGAGCTGAGCAAATGGAGCCATATAACGTAGACTCCTATGGCAAAGCGGCGCTTATCGGGACGGCGGGAGAGCAGGAGCATGGTGTTGCATGCCTCACCACAGTTTACGGTAACGCATTGCGAGATGCTGTAGGGGGCGGAAAGGCCTGGATTTCGTCTATTACGAAGCGCACAAGGCCGGGTGACTCGGTAGATATCCCTTTGGCGCATAAAGATGCCCTTTTCGTGCGGTCGCATTATGACGGAATGACAATCATGGTGCCCGATGCTCCTTTGGAGGACGAAATTTGCATAATCTGCTGCTTTGCTAATCGCGGTAGGCTAAATCACAGGGTCGGCGGACCGAAAAAAGACGAGATCGTCGGCGAAGATGGCCTCAGGTAAGGAGTTAATATGAAATCGGCAATTGTAAACCTCAAGACTATCGTCTCCGGCGATTGGCGCAGACCATTTGCTAAAGGTAACTCCATCCTGATGAACAATGGAAAGATCACAAAGGTGGGTACCTTAAGCGTTAGGGAAGAAAAATCCTGCGACGTGGTACTTGATGCGGGCGGAATGACTGCTATGCCGGGGTTAATTGATTCACAGGTTCATGTCGCATTCGCCGATTATACGCCTAGACAGCGTACAATCGGGTTTCTGGAGAGCTATCTGCATGGTGGAGTAACGACCTCGATTTCCGCGAGCGAGGTTCACGTACCCGGCCGGCCATCGGACCCAGACGGGGTGGTTGCGCTTGCAGTCGCCGCTAAGAAAAGTTTTGATAATTACTCGCCTGGAGGCATGCACGTGCACGCTGGAGCAATTATTCTTGAGCCTGGGCTGACTCAAAAACATTTAAACGACGCGGCAAAACAGGGCGTATGGCTTGCCAAAGCGGGATTTGGAAAATTCAAATCGCCGTTTGACTATAAGCCCTATGTAGCAATGGCTAAAAAGGCCGGCATGATCGTGAACGTTCATACTGGCGGAGCATCTATCCCGGATTCATCCCCGATAACTGGTGATCATCTTTTGCATATGCAGCCGACGGTTTCATTTCATATCAACGGGGGACCTGTTGCTATGCCCGATCGGGATTTCTCCAGAATTGTCCACGAGAGTGATATCGCGATGCAAATCTGCCAAGCGGGTAACATTCGGACTGCGCTGATGTGCCTGAATATGGCTATTGAAGCGGAAGAGTTCGACCGGCTGATTTTCGCGACCGATACTCCCACAGGAACAGGAATGATGCCGTTAGGCATGATCAAGACAGTAGTTGAAATGGCTTGTCTTACCGATCATTCGCCGGAAATGATGGTTTGTGCTGCAACCGGCAACAACGCCAATGTTTATAAGTTGAATACGGGCTTCATAAAGCGGGGTAAAGACGCGGACATTATGATTGTCGACGCACCGCTCGGTAGTAGCGGAGAGACAGCACTAGATGCCATTAAGCATGGCGACTATCCGGCGATACCGGCCGTATTTACCGATGGTATCCCGCGGTTCATTCATCGGTCACGCAACACGCCACCATCGACACGCAAGATGCGGCTTAAATATAATAATGTTCGCCAAGAATTCGATCCCGGACGACACACGCTTTGACAGATCGTCGAACAGGAAGTATGTAATTTGGACACTATGTCCACCAAGCGTACATATGAATGGTTCAATCTCGTGACGATAACGATACAAAAACTATCCGTTCGATCGAGCGGGCGCTATCCGTGCTGGCTTGTTTCGATCATGAGAGGCCCGAACTGAGTGTTACCCAACTGAAGAAACTTACTGGTCTAAGTCGCCCCACGCTTTATCGCATACTGACAACGCTAGAGGGTAAAGGTGTTATACGTTCATATGGTGATCCGCAGCGTTTTGCACTTGGTCACGAAGCCAGCCGACTGGCCGCCAGTTGGATCGGGCAGAATGAATTTCAACGTGCCGCTGGCCCGGTCTTGCGCCGCTTATGGGAAGAGACGGATGAGACTGTAGCGTTATTCGTAGCTACCGAAGATGGTCGCAAGATCTGTATCGAGGAGTTGGAGAGCCGGAAAGCGCTGACGTTTAAACGCGGCGTCGGGTTTATCGAATCACTAACTGTCGGAGCTTCGGGCAAAGCAATTCTGGCCTTTACGGATACAGCGGCCGGTGACCCGGATTATGATGACGTCCGTTTAAAAGGGTTTCGGGTCTCAGAGGGAGAAATCATCGAAGGTGCGGTCGCGATAGCAGCCCCGGTCTTCGGTCGGGAAGGTTTGGTTAAGGGAAGCGTTTGTATTTTTGGACCTGAGGTTCGTCTGTCGGATAGCCGACGTGACAATTGCATTAAACAGGTCCGTGAAGCATCCCACGAAATTTCATCTGCGATGGGTCATTCGGTCCAAGCCGCGGGACAATAGGAGACAGTATCATGGATGGAATGGTCAGCCCGGCCCGCGTGACAAATATGATAGACGACAGGCCTGCTGACGGCATATTCCGAGTAGATCGCGAAATTTACCTCGATCCGGACGTTTTCGAGGCAGAGATGAGATCCATTTTCGAGGCAGATTGGATATTCCTATGCCACGAAAGTCAGGTTAGGGAACCTGGGGATTACTTCTCTGCATATCTCGGACGACAACCGGTATTTGTCCACCGGCAAGAGGACGGGAGTCTCAAGGGTTTTTTGAATGCCTGCTCGCATAGGGGTGCAATCCTGACCCCGACGGTTAGAGGCAAGGCAAAAACATTGACCTGCCGTTTCCATGGCTGGACCTACAAATGTAACGGCGAATGTATTCGAATCAAGGAGCAAGAAGGTGGCTATGGAGAGGGTTTTGATCGAAGCGTATACGACCTACAAGAAATCGGCGCTGTTGCCAGTTACAAAGGTTTTATATTCGGTAGCCTATCCGCCGAGGTTCTTTCACTTGACGACTTTCTGGGAGAGTCGAGATCATTTATAGATTTCGTGGCCAACCAATCCGCGGCCGGCCTCGAAGTTCTGCCAGGCTCGCAAAAATATATTATCGGGGGAAATTGGAAGATGTCGACGGAAAATGCCGTTGATGGTTATCATACCAGTACTGTCCACCGTGTTTTTGCGAGCACTGTAAAACAACGCGAGGCGCGAGAAGGTTACGAAGGCATGATGCGGACAGAAACTGGTCGCTTAGCAAAAAAAACGGTTCGTAATGGCTGCTATGATCTGGGGCAGGGGCATATGGTGATTTGGGCTGATCGAGATCCCGTTTCTAGCTCACCACTCTCGGAGGTGGAGGACCAACTGGAAAATGATCATACCACCGGCACTGTAAACTGGATGCTTCGCAGGGGCCGCAATCTTATCGTCTATCCATCACTAATGATTAACGATTTTGCGGCAACACAAATCAGAACTTTCCGACCAATATCTGCCGATAAGACTGAGGTGACAATTTATTGTCTTGCGCCGTCAGAAGAAAGTCGTGACGCGCGCTACGCGCGTCTACGTAAGTTTGAGGATTTTTTTATGGCTAGTGGAATGGCAACATCGGATGATGTGGTTGCGCTTGAGGCAACCCATGAGGGCAGTCGGGCTCGTTTAGCACGTTGGGGCGAGTTCCACCGCGGTATTGGAAGCATGGTCTCGGGACCTGACGACGCCGCTGAAGAGGGCGGATTTAACCCCGAAACTAGTAATACAAGTTGGGACCATGAGACACTCTATTACGGTTTTTACCGCAAGTGGCGTGACCAGCTTACTGCCAGGAAGGGGGAATGAGATGGATGGAAGCATTTTGACCGAAAACTTGTCGGAGCTGGTAGACGACCGCGTCGACGAAGGTATGTTCCGTGTTGACCGGAAAGTTTACACGGATGAAACAATTTTTGAGCGCGAGATTTCTAATATTTTTGAGAGTTGCTGGGTATTCCTGTGCCATGAAAGCCAGGTTCCAAACCACGGAGATTATTTTTGGACGGAAATCGGCCGCCAGCCGGTTTACGTGCACCGCCAGGAAGATAGCTCCCTAAAGTGCTTTATCAATGCTTGTTCCCACCGCGCAGCTATCCTTACCCCCTTTCGACAGGGCAACGCAAAGACGCTGACTTGCCGGTTCCATGGTTGGACATATAAGTGCTCTGGAAATTGCATCCGGATTAAGAATCAGGAAGAAGGAACTGACCGAAGCAAATTTGACTTGCGTGAGATCGCACGCCTAGCTTCTTATCAGGGGTTTATTTTTGGCAGTCTCAACTCCCACGTTCCCTCTCTTGAAGAGTGGCTGGGGGCAGCGAAAACTTGGATCGACTTAATGGCCGTGCAGTCGCCAGCAGGACTCGAAGTTGTGCCTGGTAACTCTACCTACAAAACCGATGGTAACTGGAAACTGCAGGCGGAAAACAGCGTTGACGGCTATCACGTATCGACCGTTCACCGCGTGTTTGCTCACACCATCGCTGCCCGCGAGAGTAGAGAGGAATACATAGGGATCGGTAAAACGGAGGCGGGGCGCATATCTGGCGGCGTTCCGACGGCGTCCTACGACTTGGGTAACGGGCATATGTCGATTTGGGCCCAGCACTCCACGCCCGAAGTACGACCGATCTGGGAGGCGAAGGAACGACTTGAGAAAGAATTATCGCCTAAAGAAGTTGAATGGATTCTAACGAAAGGCCGCAATCTCTATATATTCCCTAATGTGATGCTTATGGATAATCCTTCTACCCAGATCCGGATTATGAAGCCGGTGTCAGCCAATAGGGTCGATATCACCGTTTACTGCATCGCACCAAAGGGGGAGAGTGACAAGGCTAGGGCTGGCCGTTTGAGAAAGTTCGAAGATTTTTATCTTACCGCGGGGATGGCGACCTCTGACGATATTGCAGCACTGGAAGATACCCATGAAGGATCGATGGCGCGGGATGCAAAGTGGAGCGAATTCAATCGTGGGATTACCCAAATAACCTACGGAGCCGACGCGGAGGCGGAGGCGCTTGGTTTTGAGCCGCACGCCTGTACCGGTAACTGGGACCACGAGATCCTATATCACGGGTTTTACCGGCATTGGCTCAAAATGATGAAGGGGGAATTATCTGGATGAGTAATCTGCAACAGGAGGTTACGAACCTGATTTATCAGGAGGCGACGCTGCTTGACAGGCGGGAGTGGGATGAATGGATCGACCTTTACACTGAGGACGCAGTTTATTGGGTGCCATCCTGGGCTAACGAGGAAGAAACGACAGAAGACCCCGAACTTCAGTTAAATCTTATATATCTTCGGAACCGAGGTGGGCTTGAAGACCGCATCTTTCGAATAGAAAGTCGCGACTCATACGCCTCGGTGCCACTGGATCGCACAGTGCACGTTGTTGGTAATGTGCTGGTCGGTAGCGAAAATGCAGACCAAGTCGAAGCTACCGCCAACTGTATAATTCATACGTATGGTAAAAAGGGCGGCATTACACGCGCCTCTCTCTATGACTTTCAAATGCGTCGGCAAGATGGTGAGCTAAAGATCACACGGAAGAAGATCACATTCATTGATGACCGACTTGAGGGCCCAATCGACGTATACCACCTTTAATTGGGTCCCGGGTAGATATCGATAAAACAAAACTGGCACGCTATTGCTGATTTGATTCCGTTTGCCGCCGGGCCATGCGGATTGGCTTTAGTAATTTTGCATATACAGCTTTTGCGGATGGTACGGATAGTTTTTAGTATGTTTTCGATGGACATTGGGGTGGAACAATTAACCCGCTGCTCTTGATGGGAGGATAGAGTTATTAGCACGCATAGGGTAACTTTAGTTTTCGAGGACGGTCGAATTGTCAATTTTGATGCTAGCGAAGAAGACAATGTTTACTTCGCATGTCTGAAGAATAAAGTTCGGATATTGACAGATTGCCTAGAAGGCGCCTGTGCTACCTGCAAAGGGCTCTGCACCTCGGGGACGTATCATCTGGATGAATATACAGAGGAGGCTCTCACATCTGAGGAGTTCGGTAGGGGAGAAGTGCTGACCTGCCAAATGCACGTCACTTCTGACTGCGTAATAGAGTTACCATATGAGTCTAAGGTTGCCCTGAAATCCGAACCAGACAAGCTGAGTGCTACTGTCGTAGAAATCGAAATGATTTCCTCTTCTGTCGCCAAGCTAGTGGTAGAGCCGGATCCGGACACCGAACCGGTAGCTTTTATGCCGGGACAATATGTACATCTGTCTATTCCCGGGGGCGATCAAACCCGTTCTTATTCGTTCGCTAATGCGGCATTCGATACTGGAAGATACACCTTCTACATTAAGGTCCTACAACAGGGAGCAATGAGTGACTACCTCTCCGGCGAGGCGAAGTCTGGAGATCAGATGACTTTAACCGGTCCTTTTGGCAGATTCTATCTGCGACCGGTCGAGCGACCAGTGCTGATGGTTGCCGGCGGCACTGGACTTGCGCCAATGTTAAGTATGCTGGATACAATGGTTACTCAGGACGGGATGCGTCATCCGGTTCATCTGCTCTACGGTGCAAATCGACCCGATGAACTTTTTGGTCTCGATCAAATCTCTACTTACAAAAATCAGGGTCTAGATATTTCTACGCAATTAAGCATTGTCGATCCCGATTCCAATTGGAAAGGGATAACCGGGCACATCACCGATTTAATGAGGCCAGAAATGCTAAATGGCGGAGATTGTGACGTGTATCTGTGCGGACCGCCACCAATGATTGATGCGGCCGAGACGTGGCTATTTGAAAACGGGGTAAATAAATCAAGGGTTCATGCGGAAAAGTTCGTACCCAGTTAGGTCTTTTTAAAACCTTTTTGAATTAAATGTGGTGGCCGCTCATCTAGGTGTACCTGATTATTTTTTTCGATCAAAAGTTGTAAAACATAAATAAATTATTTTTGCTCAATGCTTGACACACCGCCCGATTGGCCTATTTTTCTAATAGTACTGATATGGTTCGATTTCAATTAAAAGATTGAATTATAATGATAAAATTAAGCAAAATGGCCGACTACGGTGTCATCTTAATGGTCCAACTTGCACGTAAGCCAGCGCTAGTGACCACCGCGTCCGCGCTTGCGGAGGCGACTGGACTTCCGGTGCCGACAGTCAGCAAACTTCTTAAACTGCTCTCGCGAGCAGGACTGCTGGAATCGCGCCGCGGAACCAAGGGCGGATATGCAATTTCCCGACCACTGACAGTCGTTACGGTTGCAGATATTGTATCGGCCGTAGAAGGCCCCATCGCTCTGACAGAGTGCATGACGGCCGAGGGTACGGTGTGTGAGATTGAGGCGTTGTGCCCTACTCGCTCAAACTGGAGACAAATCAATCATGCGCTAATTACCGCGCTGGACAATGTTTCCCTTGCCGAAATGGCTAAACCGATTTTGTTTCCCCCGCCAATAGAATCAGCGACGGCTGTCGCCGAAGCCATAGCCTAGGATACCGATGATGACATCCACGGCAGAAAACGCTCCTGTCTTTGAAGAAGTCGCAACGCGGGAATATAAATATGGCTTTGTCACAGACATAGAGTCGGAGTTTGCCCCTAAAGGCCTGAGCGAGGATATCGTGCGATATATTTCCGGCAAAAAGGGTGAACCGGATTGGCTTCTTGACTGGCGGCTTGTTGCTTATCAGCAATGGCTGACGATGCAGGAGCCAAAATGGGCCCTCGTTAATTATCCGGAAATTGATTTTCAGGATGCCTATTACTACGCGGCGCCCAAGGGGGATGACGATGTTCCACAAAGCCTAGACGAGGTCGATCCAAAACTTTTGGAAACCTATGAGAAGTTAGGTATTCCACTGGCTGAACAGGCAGTACTGGCAGGTGTCGCCGTCGATGCAGTTTTCGACAGCGTCTCGGTAGCAACGACGTTTAAGGAAAAACTTAACGAAGCGGGCGTTGTATTCTGCTCGATTTCAGAAGCCGTGCAAACGCACCCCGAGCTAGTGAGGAAATACCTCGGCACTGTGGTACCATATACCGATAATTTTTATGCTTCTCTTAACTCGGCGGTGTTCAGCGACGGTACGTTTGTATATGTGCCGAAGGGCGTGCGTTGCCCAATGGAGCTTAGTACATACTTCCGCATTAATGCCGCGAATACGGGTCAGTTCGAACGTACATTGATTATTGCTGATGAAGGGAGTTACGTTAGTTACCTTGAAGGTTGCACAGCGCCTATGCGCGATGAAAATCAACTTCACGCTGCCGTAGTTGAACTGATTGCGTTGGGTGACGCTGAGATCAAATATTCGACCGTTCAAAATTGGTACCCCGGAGACGAAGAAGGCAGGGGCGGAATTTATAATTTTGTCACCAAGCGAGGTATCTGCCGCGGTGTCAATTCGAAGATCTCATGGACCCAGGTTGAAACCGGTTCAGCGGTGACTTGGAAATACCCGAGTTGTATCCTTGAGGGCGACAATTCAGTCGGTGAATTTTACTCTGTTGCTATTACCAACAATTTTCAGCAGGCCGATACCGGCACCAAGATGATCCATATTGGAAAAAATACGAGAAGTACGATAATCTCTAAGGGGATTTCTGCAGGTAAGGGACAGAATGCGTACCGGGGATTAGTCAAGACGCTTGCTGGGGCGGAGGGGGCGCGTAATTTTACTCAGTGCGACTCCCTTTTAATCGGTGATGAATGTGGTGCACATACGGTGCCCTACATAGAGGTTTCGAACCCAACATCGCAAGTTGAACATGAAGCAAGCACTTCAAAAATTAGCGAAGACCAGCTGTTTTATTGCCAACAGAGGGGTCTGAATGCAGAAGATGCAGTATCCTTGATAGTGAATGGTTTCTGCAAGGAAGTTTTGAAAGAACTACCGATGGAATTTGCGGTCGAAGCCCAAAAATTACTCGGTGTGACGCTTGAGGGAAGCGTGGGATAAGGAATGGAAGAATGAACTTGCTGTCGGTTAGAGACTTGCATGTATCGGTCGATGGAAAAAAAATTCTAAACGGGATCGACCTTGAAATTAAGTCTGGCGAAATCCATGCGGTTATGGGCCCCAACGGTTCGGGGAAGAGCACATTGTCTTATGTACTCTCGGGACGTGAAGGCTACGAGGTTACACAGGGCGAAATTTTCTTCAAAGGGGAAAACGTTCTCGATATGGCGCCGCATGAACGCGCGGGCGCGGGAATATACTTGGCCTTTCAATATCCGGTAGAAATACCCGGTGTATCGAACCTCACATTTCTTAAAACTGCCGTTAATGCCGTGCGGACTGCTCGTGGTGAAGATGAACTCGATGCTATAAATTTTTTAAAATACGCCCGTGAAAAGGGTGAAATTTTAGAAATGAAGGACGAATTACTAAAACGCCCGGTCAACGTTGGATTTTCCGGTGGTGAAAAGAAGCGCAATGAAATTTTTCAGATGGCGATGCTTGAACCGACCCTCGCAATTCTGGACGAGACCGACTCGGGGCTCGATATCGATGCACTCCGTATCGTTTCTGAGGGCGTAAATAAACTACGAGCCGATGATCGGTCTATGATCGTTATTACGCATTATCAACGTCTTTTGGACCACATTGTGCCGGATTTCGTCCACGTTCTCGCTAAAGGCAAGTTCGTGGCTAATGGTGGCAAGGAACTGGCGCTGGAGCTTGAGAAAGAGGGCTATGCCCAGTTCGGCATTGGTGGTGATACCCCGCAGGCTGCCTGAGGGACCGATGCGATGTTAAAAACGAATTATACAGGTCCATTTTTAGAGGGCTTCGAGCAGGTCAGGAATACTTTGCCGGGCCCTTGGCTGTCAGAAACGCGATTATGTGCAATTCGATCCTTTGAGATGCAGGGGTTTCCGACACCCAGAACAGAAGAGTGGAAATATACCAATCTGAATCCTCTGAAGCGCTCAGATTTCGATGTCGTAGCAGATTTCAATAACCTTGATATATCTCGTTGGGAATCTTTGTTTGTTGAAGGCGCAGACCGTATCGTAATTGTAAATGGTAGTTATGACGCCGATGCCTCGGAAATCAATGAGCTTCCGAATGGTGCGAACATCAAATCTTTATCAGAGGCATTTGAGGACTTTGATCCCGAGTTAGAGGGGGAGATTGGAAAAATTGCCCCGACCAAAGGTGCGCCGTTGGTAGCCCTTAATACTGCCTTTATGCAGGATGGTGTTGTCGTGAATCTCGCGGATGGTGTGCAGCTTGAGCGACCGGTTCAGATTCTGCATTTAATAGATGTGGGAGACCAGGCTCTGGTGGTTCACCCGCGGAATCTTGTCATTGCAGGAGACAAAAGTTCAGCAACGGTTGTTGAGACATTTGCGGGTGTCTCAGAACAAGTTTATTGGACTAATGCTGTCACAGAAATACGGGTGGGTAGTGATGCATCGATACGCCACGTAAAAAGGCAGGAGGAGTCGCTCAGATCGTATCACACCGCTTTAACTCAAGTGCGATTAGGCTCAGGCTCGCGCTACAGTTCAGTCTCGTTGGTAACTGGCGCTCGTCTCTCTCGTAATGAAACCCGAGTGTCATTTGAGGGCGAGAGGGCGGAGGCGTCGCTGGCAGGTGGCGCGTTGCTGAGGGGACGACAGCACGCTGATACCACAACCCAAGCCAATCACATGGTCCCGCATACTAGTAGTGAACAAGTTTTTCGTAATGTCCTAGATGAGTCCTCGCATTCCGTATTTCAGGGCGGCGTCACCGTGGGGCAAGATGCTCAGAAAACGGACTCACTCCAGTCAAATCGGAATCTCTTATTGTCAGCGGGTGCGCACTCCGACTCAAAACCAGAGCTAAAGATTTTCGCGGATGACGTCAAATGCGCTCATGGTGCGACCGTTGGCGAACTTGAAAAGGATGCACTGTTTTATCTACAGAGCCGGGGCATACCCGAAAATCAGGCAAAAATATTGCTGATTGAGGCATTCATTGCCGAGATTTCAGACGGGTTAGCTGGTGGACCGGTCGGCGATCATATTTCCAACGCTGTTTCAGGTTGGATGTCGGAGGCAGCATTATGAGTGCAAACGGCGACTACCCAATTGGTCAGATTCGGGGAGACTTTCCAATACTATCAGAGAAAGTTCGCGGTAAACCGTTTGTCTATCTCGATAATGGTGCAAGTGCGCAGAAGCCTTCCGCAGTAATCGAACAGATTTCAAAGACATATGAAACCGGTTATGCAAATGTTCATCGTGGTGTTCACTACATGAGCCAAATCGCCACTGATGCGATGGAGGATGCGCGGCGGAAGGTAAAAGATCTGTTGAAAGCGGCGGATGAAAAAGAAATAATCTTTGTGCGTGGAGCGACAGAGGGAATCAACCTGGTTGCCTCGAGTTGGGGTGGCGCAAACCTCAAGCCAGGTGACGAAATCATCCTATCGGTACTAGAACACCATTCCAATATCGTGCCATGGCAGATCATTGCCAAACAAACTGGTGCCATAATCAAAGTCGTGCCGATAGATGATGACGGCGTATTCCTGATGGACGAATACGAAAAGCTTTTATCCAAACGCACTAAATTGGTATCCGTCACTCATGTTTCCAACGCCCTCGGTACAGTGGTGCCGGTTACAGATGTTGTCCGCCTTGCCAGGGAAAAAGAGGCGCTCGTCCTAATCGACGGATGTCAGGCAGCCCCTCATATGCCCTTAAACGTCCGGGAGTTGGATGTCGATTTTTATGTATTTTCGGGACACAAACTCTATGGGCCTACCGGCATTGGCGTACTCTATGGAAAGGAAGAACTGCTAGAAACGATGCCACCGTATCAGAGTGGTGGAGAAATGATTGATCGGGTGACCTTTGAAAACACGACGTATTCCGGGTTACCCTTTAAGTTTGAGGCCGGCACGCCGGACATTGGGGGAATTATCGGGCTCGGTGCCGCCATCGACTACATAAATAAGATCGGATTTGACGCTATAGCCTTGCATGAAAGAGATTTGCTTGACTATGGGACCAAATGCTTGTCAGCAATAAACAGTGTAGAGTTGATTGGTACCGCGCCTGAAAAGGCGGCAATATTATCCTTCAATATAAAGGACATACATCCACACGATGTTGGTACTATCTTAGATTATGATGGGATTGCTGTACGCACTGGACATCACTGTGCGCAACCTGTCATGGACCGTTTCGATCTTGCGGCGACCGTTCGGGCATCGTTTGGTCTATACAACACACGGTCAGAGGTTGATGCACTGGTGGACGGGATAAATCGCGTTCAGGAGATGTTTCGATGAGTAGCGCTCTCCGTCAGCTTTATCAGGACGTTATCATGGAACATAGTCGGAACCCCAGAAATGTGGGTAAGATGGATGATGCTAATGCTGAAGCCAATGGCAATAATCCGCTGTGTGGTGATAAGATCTCAGTCTACGTGAAACTTGACAGAGAAATTATCGTGGATGCAAAATTTGATGCGAGAGGGTGTGCTATTTCGGTAGCATGTGCATCGATGATGACCGAGATGTTAAAAGGAAAGACTATCCAAGAGGCTAAGGGGGCGTATGCACGGTTTGTCGACCTTCTGACATCAAGTGACATCCCTTCCATTCCTAAAGATGAGATACTGTCCTCTTTAATGGGTGTCCGCGAGTTCCCGACCCGTATCAAATGCGCAACCTTACCTTGGCAGACACTCGTCGCGGCAATAGACGGAAGCGCTAAAATCGTAACAACAGAATAGATTGATCCCGATGGAAGAGACTGTTCAGGTGCCAGAGGCGGTGGAAAACAAAATTGTCCAAGAATCGGATGACGTCACTGCTAAACTAAAAGAAAGGGTCATTGCCGCAATTAGTGAATGCTATGACCCGGAAATTCCGGTAAATATCTATGACCTTGGGCTGATTTACGAGGTGCATGTATCCGAAACGTCGAAAGTTGGCCTTGTTATGACATTAACTTCACCACATTGCCCGGTCGCGGAAATTCTCCCCGCGCAGGTTAAATCGCGGGTGGAAAGCGTTGACGGTGTTGATGAGGTGGATCTCGAACTGACTTGGGATCCTCCTTGGTCGCCTGACCAAATGTCTGAAGCGGCGAAGCTTGAACTTGGATTTATGTGATCCGTGCGTGGCGGACCCTAACTTGCATAGAAGACTAGAGGACTAAACAGATGCACACAGCGGTAATGTCACTCACAGAATCGGCAGCGGCAAGGGTGAGACAACTGATGGAAATGCGAACTGAGCCCGCGACCGGATTAAGAATTGGAATTCGGACGGGCGGATGCTCAGGGATGGCCTATTCGATGGAGTTTGCCCGTAATAAGGAGCCACTTGACGAAGTTGTGGAGGAAAAAGGTGTAAAACTTTTCGTTGACTCCAAGGCGCTGATGTATCTCATCGGAACAGAGATGGATTACGTTGAGGATAAGCTTCAGTCGGGCTTCGTTTTCAACAATCCAAACGAGAAAGGCCGCTGTGGCTGCGGCGAATCTTTTCATACTTGATCAAAGAGGGGTCATTCGGAGAAATGAACGGCGGGAAATTCCCGCCGTTTTGAATTTAATGAAGGGAATGTTAATGGTAAAGGTATATTCGATTGGTGGTGTCACGCCGGTGGTGCACCCCACCGCGTTTATCCACCCGACCGCATCCCTGATTGGTGATGTCGTGATAGGTCCTGACTGCTATGTAGGGCCGGGAGCATCTATTCGCGCCGACTTTGGCAGATTCGAAATGGGCCGCGGTAGCAATTTTCAGGATAACTGTACCGCGCACGGTTTTGTTGGAGAAGAAATTATTGTTGGTGAAGACTGTAATATTGGCCATGGAGCGGTGATTCACGGTGCGGTCATACACGACCGTGTGCTTGTAGGGATGAATGCAGTGGTGATGGACGGCGTAGTCTTACATGACGACGTTCTAGTAGCGGCGCTAGCGTTTATCCCGGCGGCGATGAAGGTGCCCGCTGGCGTTATTGCAGCGGGAACACCCGCCAAAATCATGCGCGAACTTACCGAAGAAGAGAAGAAATGGAAGGTGGCAGGGAACCACGATTATCATAAACTTACGGAGCGTTGCCGCCACTCACTAATGGAGACGGAAGCGCTGACCCAACTTGATGGGCCTTTACCCAGATTAAAATTGGAAGGTTCAGAACCCCTTTATAAAACACGGCAGAAAACCTAATAGCTTGGCCGGACTGCAGCACCTATGTGAAAGCATTAAACGTGATGAGGGTAAAAGTATCTGTGATTCCATCGATAAGCTGTAGCTCACTAGTCACGAAATGACCGATATCCATATCGTCGTCGAGGGTACATTTCATCATTAGGTCATGCTGACCCGATATTGAATATACCTCAGATACGTGATCAAGCTTGTCAACCGCCGCAGCGGCGACATCGTAGGCCTTGCCGAGCTGGCATTTCACCATAACAAAAATAGTCTGCATCTCTTATCTCCCCAGTAAGATTGCCAGCACTCAACGAGGGCGGGCTGGCTTCTTTAAGAAATCTGGCATGTGATCGCCCAATCCGACAACAGAATTATCCGGTTCTCTATCAACGCCCGTATGACTTTTGTTGCGCCGACTATCGGCTTTACCTTTTCTATTTTTGGCCGCACCGTCATCTGACGTTTTTGACTTTTTACGGTGGTCATATCGCCGTGGAGGTTTGTGTTCACCATCTACCCTGCTGTCGGATTTTTCTTGATTGCCTCGGGCCTGCGGATTCCCCGCGTTATTTACCTTGTTTTGTGCCTGTCCGTTACTTCTGCGCGATCGTCCTCGCCGTTTGCTGTCGATATCCTCAAGTTTCTCCATCCCTAATCCCGCAATTTCTATTCGGGGAATAGGATTACCTAAAAGCGTCTCTATACCATTTACGAAAACGCCGTCAGATGGTGTGGCTAGGGTAAATGCTCGACCTTCGCGGCCTGCGCGTCCCGTCCGTCCTATACGGTGGATATAGTCTTCAGACTGCATTGGTACGTCGAAATTAAACACTACGGGTAGATCGTCTATATCGAGGCCACGAGCGGCTACATCGCTTGCAACTAGAAAATTGATTTCACCGCGTTTGAACCTCTCGAGGGTTTCGCTTCGGCTTGCCTGGTCCATGTCGCCATGCAAACCGGCTGCGTTGAAACCATATTTACGCAGGGATTTTTCAAGAATATCTACGTCACGTTTTCGATTACAAAAAATGATCGCGGTCTCAACGTTTTCTTGCTTTATGATACCTCTTAGTGCCTCTCCCTTTTTTCGCTGATCGACGACGGAAAGAGTCTGCGATACCGTTTCCGCAGCGGGTTGTGATAGAGGAGCGACAGTCACTTCTTTCGGGTTCATCAAAAATGCATCGGAAAGCCGACGTATCTCTGGGGGCATCGTTGCTGAGAAAAAAAGTGTCTGTCGAATTTTCGGTAACAACGAAACAATTTTCTCGACGTCGGGAATAAAGCCCATATCGAGCATCCGATCAGCTTCATCGATCACAAGAATTTTAATGTCATTTAGGAGAATTCGGCCACGCTCAAAATGATCGAGTAGGCGTCCCGGGGTTGCGATAAGCACGTCGACGCCGCGATCCAGCATCTTCGTCTGTTCATCCATGGAAACTCCACCGATGAGCAGCGCCATAGTCAGTTTATTATGCTTACCGTATATCTCAAAATTTTCCGCTATTTGGGTTGCCAACTCTCGTGTGGGGGTGAGGATTAATGAACGGGGCATCCGGGCCTTGGCACGACCACTTGAAAGTATATCGATCATGGGAAGGGTGAAAGATGCCGTTTTGCCGGTGCCAGTTTGCGCACACCCTAGCACATCGCGGGCCATGAGCACGTAGGGGATGGCTTCCTGCTGAATAGGCGTCGGTTTGACGTATCCTGCGTCATCGATCGCTTTTAAAACTTCCGGGCTCAGCCCGAGATCTGAAAAACTCATACCTGCTTGCATGTAGCTGAAAAATCAGGTCGGTAAAACATCTTAGAACTTGCTGCGACCCATTTTAGATTATTACGCTATAACACACTTGGCGAATCAATAAAACAAACGGTAATCGGCGGAATAGGTTTTTGATAAGCACTCAGGACTCTTCCCATTATATTACCGTAGTTTCCGATTTTAAATGTCGACATAGTGAACTTTACCGGCGTTTTGCTGAATAAATTTTAAACGTTGTTCTGGTTTACGGCCCATTAAACGCTCGACGAGATCAGCTGTAGATCCTAACGCGTTTTCCGTGGATTTTTCTCTACCAGCGGCGTGTTCCTCATCGTCTATTGGAAGTATGATTTTCAACAAAGTTCTGCTATCTGGATTCATAGTTGTTTCTTTCAACTGAGCTGGAGGCATCTCGCCAAGCCCTTTAAACCGGCTGATCTCTACTTTCCTCTTATCTGAGAACACGGTTTCAAGTAATTCTGCCTTATGCGTATCGTCGCGCGCGTAGCTGACCAATGCTCCCTGAGATATCCGGTATAGGGGTGGCATCGCTAGGAAAAGATTTCCATCGGCAACCATCTGCGGCATTTGTTGGAAGAAAAAGGTCATTAGAAGAGACGCGATATGTGCTCCGTCGACATCCGCATCCGTCATAATAACGACGCGTTCATAGCGAAGTTTTGCTGGGTCGTAGTGACCTCCGTATCCGCAGCCGAGCGCTTGGACTAGATCCATGATTTCTTGATTAGCTCGAATCTTTTCCTCCGTGGCGCTAGCGACATTTAGGATTTTTCCGCGGAGCGGCAGGATCGCCTGTGTTTTCCGGTCGCGCGCTTGCTTAGCAGAACCTCCAGCTGAATCGCCTTCCACTAAGAAGATTTCTGTCCCCAGAGCAGAGCCTGAAGCACAATCAGCCAATTTCCCGGGGAGTCGGACCTTACGGGTCGGTGTTTTGCGCGCAAACTCTCGATCTTTACGTCGCTGTATTCGTTCCTCCGCACGTTCAAGAATGTGTCCCAGCAGCGCATCGGCATCCTGTGGATTGCCAGTTAAAAAATGTTCGAAGTGATCCTTGATTGAATTTTCGACGAGTTTCGAAAGACCGGGGGAAGACAGCTTCTCCTTGGTCTGGCCCTGAAACTCGGGATCTGGGATAAACACCGATAGGATACCTGTTGCACCGCCAAATACATCGTCGCCTATAATAATGTTGGCTCGTTTGTTGCCCGACATTTCACCGAAAGACCTCAAGCCTCGGGCGAGGGATGCTTTCAGGCCGTTCTCATGAGTGCCACCCTCCGGCGTCGCAACCGTATTGCAATAGGACACTATGGCGCCGTCTCCCTGTTCGGCCCATGCTAATGCCCATTCAGCGCGCCCCCTATGCCCGCCAAGTTCCGCTTGGCCGTCAAAGGGGAGATTTGTTACCATTCCACGGCCGTTAAGAGCATTGCTCAGGTAGTCCGACAAGCCCTTGGGAAAGTGGAGGGTTTCTTTTTCGGGAACTTCTGCGCTCCCTTGGGTTAGCTGTTGTGCGCAGGACCAACGGATCTCGACTCCCTTAAACAAATAAGCTTTTGCTTTGGCCATATTGTAAAGCTTGGACGGATTTAGATTTGCTGTCTCTCCGAAGATTTCGGGGTCCGGCCGGAAACTGATGGTGGTGCCTCGTTTGTTTACTGCATTACCAATATTTTTTAGCTTCTCTTTTGGTTTTCCTCGCTGATAGTTTTGGGCCCAGACTCTCTTGTCACGAGCAATTTCAACCCTGAGTTCGGCGGAAAGAGCATTGACTACTGACAGGCCTACGCCATGAAGCCCTCCCGAGGTCTTGTAGACATCCCCGTTGAATTTTCCACCTGAGTGAAGGGTTGTTAGTACGACCTCTAACGCCGACTTATTCTTATATTTGGGGTGCGGTTCGACCGGGATTCCGCGGCCATTGTCGCGGATAGTTACAAATCCGTTCTCGGACAGATTAAGTTCAATCCAGTTCGCGTATCCTGCAACGGCTTCGTCCATAGAATTGTCGAGAATTTCAGCTACCAAGTGGTGCATCGCTCTCTCGTCGGTGCCCCCGATATACATTCCTGGCCGCTTCCGAACGGGCTCCAGCCCCTCCAAAACCTCAATGTCGTTCGCAGAATAACGTTTTTGCTTTAAATCAGAATTTTCGAAAAGATCAGACATGGCATCCTGTGTGTACGCATATAACTGCATTCATAAAACAAACTTTGAGAGAAGCGGAGCGACAGCATAAAGTATAATCGGAGATTAATAGCACTATATGATGTGGAAAGATCGTATAAAGAGGGTAGATCGCGAATCAATCTTCTTATGGGAAGAGGTGGCGGGTAGGAAAGACGGCGCCAGATTTTTCCGGAATTTCGGCTCCCGGGCTACGATGTCTAATCTGTTTAGATAGCTGAGTGATATTCCAACTACCCGTTGATCCGCGATATTACGGCTGGCTATTGTTGGTGGAGACAAACGACAAGATTTGTCTTGGTTTAAGATAAAAAAGAGCTGCCTTCAGGCAGCTCTCGTCGCGTTGCCGTCGTTGAAACCTATATGCTGTAGTACATTGAGAATTCGACTGGATGTGGCGTCTGCTCGAAGGTGTAAATCTCCTCCCATTTTAACTCCATATAACCCTCGATAAGGTCGGTCGGGAATACGTCTCCCTGAGTAAGGAAATCGTGGTCAACTTCAAGTGACTCGATTGCCTCACGAAGACTGTGGCTGACTGTGGGTACTCCGAACAACTCCTCTGGCGGTAGGTCGTAAAGATTTTTGTCCATCGCATCTCCCGGGTGTACCTTATTCTGGATACCATCGATACCCGCCATAAGCATGGCCGAGAACGCGAAGTAGGGATTTGCAGTCGGATCCGGGAAACGGACTTCAATGCGCTTTCCGTTTGGTGACGTAGCATAAGGTATACGGCAAGACGCAGACCGATTACGTGCGGAATATGCAAGGAGCACCGGCGCTTCGTACCCGGGAATTAGGCGCTTATAGCTGTTAGTCGACGCGTTGGTAAACGCGTTGAGAGCTTTGGCATGTTTGATTATGCCCCCGATATAATAGAGTGCTGTTTCCGAAAGGTCGGCATAGCCAGAACCTGCGAAGGTTGGCTTATCGTTCTTCCAGATTGATTGGTGGACATGCATACCTGATCCGTTGTCATTGAGGATCGGTTTCGGCATGAAAGTGGCAGTTTTCCCATAGGAGTGTGCGACGTTGTGGACACAGTATTTATATATCTGCACCCAGTCCGCCACTTTCAGTAAATGATTGAATTTGATACCGAGCTCGTTCTGGCTAGGGGCGACCTCGTGGTGATGTTTTTCGGTTGTTACGCCCATTTCTTCTATCACCGTAAGCATTTCAGCTCTGAGGTCGGTCATTGAATCGACTGGCGGAACGGGGAAGTAACCGCCTTTCGGACCTGGCCGATGACCAATATTTCCTCCTTCGAGTACGGAGCCGGCGTTGTAATCACCTTCTTCCTCATTTAGTGCGTAGAACGTCTGATTCTGAGAGACGTCAAAACGAACGTCATCAAATACGAAGAATTCGAGTTCCGGTCCAAATACCGCGGTGTCACCGATGCCGGTCTGAGCGAGGTAGTTCTGAGCCCTTTTAGCTGTCGAACGCGGATCGCGGCTGTAAGGCTGTGCGGTGCTGGGCTCCAGCACGTCGCAAAATAGGATTAGTTGTTCTTGTGCGGCGAATGGGTCCATGACTGCGGTCGAGCAATCGGGACTAAGGGTCATATCGGACTCGTTGATATCCTTCCAGCCTGCGATTGACGATCCATCAAACATGATACCGTCAGTGAGCATCTCTTCGTCGACTGTACCGACGGATTGAGCCGTGTGTTGCCACTTACCGCGCGGATCAGTGAACCGAAAATCCACATATTTTACGTTGTTGTCTTCAATCATTTTGAAGACGTTTTTCATGTCGTCCGCCATAGCTTTATTCCTTTCTGTGACGTGCTGTTCATCGAACCGAATCCCGCCGATCTTTACGAATAATCGCTTCGGTCAATTGACTATTTGCGAAGTAGGTTTTGTAAGGGATCAGATAGCTTCTGCACCCTTTTCTCCCGTCCGGATACGAAGTATTTCTTCGACGTTCAAAACGAATATCTTGCCATCGCCGATACGGCCGGTATGAGCGGCTTGTTGGATCGCTTCTACCGCGTTTTCGACCAAAGTGTCTTCGATAACGACCTCTATTTTGACCTTTGGTAGAAAGTCCACTACATATTCTGCTCCCCGATATAGCTCGGTGTGGCCTTTCTGACGACCGAAACCTTTTGCTTCGGTAACTGTAAGCCCCTTAACCCCGACATCGTGCAATGCTTCCTTGACCTCATCAAGCTTGAAAGGTTTTATGATTGCCTCGATTTTTTTCATGACTCTAGCGCATCCTTTTTAAAATCTGAGTTCAGCCAACTACCCCACCCAGATAGATATTTTATTAGATGCAGGATTCGTGCCAACTCTCGATTGGTTTGTAAAGCGCGGTTAGTTTGAGTTCTAAACTCTTTCAGCACCCTAAGTGCCTTCTAAATGATCAAAAATCAGCCAATTTGCACAATTCTTGGTCATTATAAACTGAAATCTACCAATTATTTTCTGGGCTAGCGTATCAAACCGTGAAGTAAGTTAGAAACTTACTCAATCTGCTAGTCGTCGTTGCCTTATCCTTTCCAGTATGACCTCAAACATCTCATCGCTAATAAGCATCAAGCCAACCTCGTCTGGTGTAAATAGTTCACGATGTGCTACGAGAGAAATTACAATATTTTAGCGGAAGGTGAGTGTGAACGTCGGTAACAAGATTCTATCCAGTTTTGGTACGACAATTTTTGAGGTCATGTCGCGTCTTTCTCAGAAACATGGAGCCGTCAATCTCGGGCAGGGCTTTCCGGACGGAAACGGTCCAGTTGATGTGGTAGAAGCAGCGGTTGAGTATCTGCGCAACGGCGTCAACCAGTATCCTTCGATGTTCGGACTTCCCGAATTACGCACGGCCGTGGCAGAACATGCATCGCGGTTTTACGGGCTTGAAATAGACTGGCAGACGGAGACCTTGGTGACCTCAGGCGGCACAGAGGCGCTATGTGCGACTCTGCTCGGCTTAATAGAGCCGGGTGATGAAGTAATTTTAATTGAGCCGCTTTATGACTCCTACTTGCCGATAGTCAAGCGCGCCGGGGGTATCCCAAAGTTAGTAAGCTTGCGTCCGCCAGATTGGGCGTTGCCGCGTGCTGAGTTAGAGGCTGCTTTCAGCAATGCAACAAAGCTGATTCTGGTGAATACCCCTATGAATCCATGTGCTAAGGTTTTCAGTGACGATGAATTGAATTTCATTGCGGCACTTTGCCAGAAATATGATGTGTTCGCGGTGTGCGACGAGGTTTATGAGCATCTGGCGTTTGACGGCCTATCTCACGTTCCTATGATAACGCTGCCAGGCATGCGGACGCGGACTGTGCGTATCCAGTCTGCCGGCAAAATCTTTTCTCTCACTGGTTGGAAAATTGGTATGATTACGGCCGCGCCAGATCTTTTAAATCCAATTTCCAAGGCGCATCAGTATCTTACCTTCACCACTCCACCAAACCTGCAGTCGGCAGTCGCTTATGGGTTAAGGAAAGACGATGTATATTTCGAAGAACTCAATTCCGACATGCAGGCTCGGCGTGATCATCTCGCCAAGGGCTTGCAAGAAATTGGCTTTGAAGTCGTTCCATGTCAGGGGACCTATTTTTTAACGACCGATTTCCGGCCGCTTGGATACAATGAGATGGATACAGAATTCTGCGAGTATCTGACGGTTGAGGCAGGGGTCGCTGCTGTACCGGTCAGCGCTTTTTATACCTCTGAAAACACTAGTTATTTCGCGCGGTTTTCGTTCTGTAAAAAACCCGAGACAATTGACGAGGCGCTTCGAAGGCTAAAAAACCATTTTGCGTGATGGCGCTTGTTGCGGGTTGACGTTCTAGAACGCGGGGGCTAATTACGTCGCCGTTTGAAGTGGTGGCTGTAGCTCAGTTGGTTAGAGCACCTGATTGTGGTTCAGGGGGTCGAGGGTTCAAATCCCTTCAGCCACCCCAATTTTTTCAATGACTTAGCTGTTTCTCGTATTTGCCGCTTTGCCAATTTGCGAGACTTTCTTCGCGCATTTGTGCCAGCTGATCCATCACTTCCAGTTTTTTCTGCGTGTGGTGTGTGGCATATCGCAGAGTGCTTTTGATGTGATTAATCCAACCATCATTAGCTGATCTATTTTGAACGCATCATTGGAAATGATAATAGTGGGAATTAACTCAGATATAATAGCATCAGTGCGAGAAAATCAGGCCGGTCGAATAGCCCCGGTTCATTTTTTTTGATTAAATGCTATCAATGAGTTTGTTTTCCGGGGAGGGACGGAATCAAAGTAACTAAGTAGGAGTCGATCTAATGCCTAATCGAGGCCAAATGAATTTGGCTGCTTATTATAATCCCTCCGGACACCATGTTGCCTCGTGGCGACATCCTCAGGCACAAGCCGACGCACACGAGAATTTCCAGCACTATACTGAGATAGCGAAGACCGCCGAACGCGCTAAATTTGATCTATTGTTTCTTGCCGATTCGAACTCCGTTCGCCCAGCGCATATCGATGCACTAAGCCGTTCAGTACAATTCATTGCTCATTTCGAGCCCTTAACTCTACTCTCGGCCTTGGCAGCAGTCACAACCCATATTGGCTTAGTCGGAACAGCGTCATCAAGCTGGAATGAGCCTTATCATATTGCCCGGAAGTTTGCCTCCTTGGATCACATCTCAAGTGGTCGGGCCGGATGGAATGTTGTAACGTCTGGGAACGATTCTGACGCTCAAAATTTTAGTGGTGAACGCGCATACGCTCATGCTGATCGCTACGATAGGGCCCATGAGGTGGTCGATATTGTAAAGGGGCTTTGGGACAGCTGGGATGATGACGCCTTTATCCGTGATAACGACTCCGGACTGTTTTTTAACCCGGAAAAGATGCATGAGCTAAATCATCGGAGTGAGCGTTATTCGATCCGTGGTCCCTTGAACATTTCTCGACCACCGCAGGGGCACCCTGTAATTATACAAGCGGGTGCCTCGGACGCTGGCAAGGAATTGGCGGGACGGACGGCCGAAGCTATCTTTAGTCCTCACTTAAACCAGGAGTCTGCCAAAGAATATTATGATGATGTTAAATCCCGGATGATCGGCCATGGTCGTGAACCGGAACACTGTCGTATCCTCCCGGGTATCAGTATCTACGTAAAACCAACTGAGGCCGAGGCGAGGGAGGACTTTGAATACATTCAGTCTCTGATTCACCCGATCGTTGCTAGAGAAATATTGGGGACCATGCTTGGCGTTGATTTGTCTGGTTATGACTTGAATAAGCCACTGCCGGCCGATTTGCCCGAACATTGGGGTGGTAACAAAGGGCACTACGAAGAACTAACGAAAAAGGGACGCACAGAAAATCTGACAATAAGAGAGCTAGGCGCCCATGTAGCAGGTGCGCGCGGCAAAAATGTTTTTGTCGGCGATCCGGTGCAGGTGGCAGACTACATGGAAGATTGGTTTGTCAATAACGCTTGTGACGGTTTTACCATAATGCCACCTTATCTTCCTGGATCCCTTGATGATTTTGTCGCCCTGGTGTTACCGGAACTTCGAAAACGCGGGCGTTTTAGGACAGAATATAAGGGAAAAACTTTACGAGAAAACCTGGGTCTTCCGAGACCCAAAAGTCGTTATGATCTAGATTCTCATTAAGCACCACTAAGGCCGTTCAATTGAAGGCAGTTGACTATGGCTCCTTAAGGATCGGGCGGCCCAAAGCCGGGGTGTCCCTCAACCACCTGGTTTGATGGCAGTGTTTTCCGACCACCAAATCTCTCTTTCCACTTCTCAATAACCTCTGGATTGAAAACGTTATTCGGGACAGTGCCACTTAGCGCTTCCAAAACCGCCTGGGTCGCCCACTTGTAACCGGGACCAAGCCCGCTTTCGAGGTTTGAGGCGACCATGTGGGCGGACATTGAGATTTTGTCGCCGAGATTTCGCAGCGGGGAATCTACGGGTAGGGGTTCGTCGGCAAAAGCATCGATGGCAGCGCCTCCGATTACGTCATTCTGAAGCGCATCGGCCAGCGCATTTTCGTCGACATTACCACCCCGAGAAGTGTTAATGAACACCGCGTCCGGCTTCATTCTGGCAAACCGCTCTGCGTTCATGAACTTATCTGTCGTCTTATTGTGGGTACAGTGGAGAGAGACGATGTCGGAATTTTCTAATAGGTAGTCGAGCTCGACTTTTTCGGCGCCCTTTTCCTCGAACCTTTGGTGCTCGATGAACGGATCGTGAGCAATGATTCGCATTCCCCAAGGCTGAAATAGTTGAGAGACCCGAGCGCCGATACGTCCTAGTCCGATAATTCCAAGTATGAGACCCTCATATCCATCGGTTGAGCGGGCGCCCAAATAGCGGCCCATTAAAGAAGGATCACGCCAATTCCCGGCCTTAACGTTGGCATCACGTTCGTTTAGTTTCTTTAGCCGGTTTAGGATCATAGCAACGGTTCCTTCGGCCACGCCGTAACAATTCGATTCGGTCGGACCGTGAGTCACGAGTATCCCAAGCTCGGTCGCAGCGTCGACATCAATGTCGTCTGTGCCGACGGTACACTTGGCGACAATTCGGAGTTCGGGGCTCGCTTCCAATATTTTGCGCGTGATCGGGCTTGAACGGATCGAGGTTCCCATCAGCGCCTGAGCATCCTTAGCGATGCCAATCATTTCGCCTTCGTTATTACCCTGCGGCGTATGCCAGTTAGCTTCGCCGATGACCAACTCGCAGCCGTAGCTCTCGAGCCGGGGATGATTTTCGCCTGACTCGTCGTTCGGCGCGAAGACGAAAATTTTTGGATTTGTCATTTGATTATCCTCCTAGGTTCGTTGTTATCGTAAGTGTCTACTGAGCGCAATCAACGTGCAACCCGATCGTTTAATTCGGGGGCGATTCGTAAACAGGTTTGAAAAGGGCGGGTTGGCGTGATCTGTCAGGCCTCGAAAGTAATCGCGAGGAGGTGAGCCATATGGCAGAATATAGTTGTTTGATTACGAGGGGATTAGTGCTGTGAAAAAGAAGCCGACGCCTGCAGTAACGATCGAAAAACGTGGCCTCAATAGAAAAGAGGCGGCCGCCTACATCGGCCTTAGTGAGACAAAGTTCGCGGAGTTAGTCCGGAGAGACATGATGCCGCAACCCAAAGCCGTAGGGCGTCGAAGAATATACGACAGGCGCGAAATCGATGAAGCCTTCGACAATTTTCCAACGGAAAGCCAGATGGTTTTGGAAGGTTTTCGTAATGATGGAGAAATCGCAGAGCGGTATCCCCACCTAGATGCAGCTCAGCAAAGCCTAGATTTAGAGTGATTGGCACGCATTAATCCCGAGATTTCCAATTTAAATCAACCTGTTTGACAAAGGACCGGCTGATCAAATCTACGAAGACAAAAAACGGCAAAGTGACCGAGAGCGCTTGCGGGTCAAAATTAGGAGAAGAATTCTCTCACTTTTTCTTTATCTTATTTTCCTCAGTCTTGAAGATTTAAATTTGTTAGGCAAACAAAAGGAATCAAATTTCGCGATGTAGGGCGCTACAGTTAGCATTCATTTCGTTAAGGCCGCCGGCATATTAGAATGCTGAAGTTCATTTTCAGATTCAAAGACAAAAAAAAAATATCTATCCGGCAAATTTTTTTTCTATTGGTTGGAAATCTCTTTTATCGCGACAATCGTATAAAGCAAGTGCTTTTGGAGAAAAGGGAAGAAAACTCATGGACAAATCATTACTCTTAAACCCGTCAGATTACGTCGGGGTCACTTTCTGGATCATTTCAGCAGCGATGGTTGCTGCAACATTCTTCTTCTGGGTAGAACGCGATCGCGCTGTCGGGAAATGGAAAACTTCTTTGACTGTTGCGGCGATGGTCACGGGTATTGCCGCAATCCACTATTTTTACATGCGAGAAGTTTGGGTTGGAACAAATGAGAGCCCAACAGTCTTTCGCTATGTCGACTGGCTTTTAACTGTCCCACTCCAAATCGTGGAATTTTATCTAATTTTGGCCGCGATGACGGCAGTTGCTGCCGGCCTGTTCTGGCGCCTTTTAGTTGCGTCTATAGTGATGCTGGTTGCGGGATACCTCGGGGAGGTCAATTCTGCCAATCCATCAGCTCTTTGGATCTGTTTCGTGATCGGAATGGCTGGGTGGCTTTACATCCTCTATGAGATCTTTGCCGGTGAGGCAAGTAAGATTAGTGCCGCGGAGGGTACCGAGGCCGGACAAAAGGCTTTCAACGCATTGAGAATAATTGTAACCGTAGGCTGGGCTATCTATCCACTCGGTTACCTTTGGGGGTACGCTGGTGGTGGAGATGCGGCAGCGCTCAATATCATCTACAATCTTGCGGACTTTGTTAACAAGATAGCATTTGGTGTCGTGATATGGGCAGCGGCTACTTCGACTACTTCTACTAAGTCAGCGTCCTAATTAACTTTGCAGTCGGCGGCGTGTTCCGAAACGTGTGGACACGCCGCTGACTCATTATTTAAGGGAGATTGACGTGCTTAGGCTTGCGGATAATGCATCGTCTCTAGCAACTCAACCTGTTTGCGGGCCACCTCCCAACGACGTCGGTCCGATTTTAAAGAACGCGATAAATGACGTCCTGCCGGCGCGCGGCTCACCTTTATTTGATGCGGCGCATTTCCATTTTCAGAACTACGGTAAGTTATTGAGAGGAAAGACCGCTCTGGATCTAGGTAAGGTGGTTGGTCTGGAACGGTCGAGAGCAATTGACTGGGCCGTTGCAGTCGAATTGATGCATAACGCATCTCTCGTTCACGATGACATTTGCGATGACGACAAATTTCGTCGAGACAGGACCTCTATTATGGCGAATTTCGGTACGCCACTGGCTGTGTGTTTTGGAGATTGGTTGGTAGCAAGAAGTTTTGAATCTGCTTTGTCGGCAATTGGAAGCAATGCAAGCATTTCTGCAATTTCCCTCCTAGCCTCTGCGATGCGAAGATTGTCCGAGGGAGAGGCTTCAGAATTTTCGGGAGTGCCAGCGCTAGATTGGGATTTTTATGAGAGGATTGTATTGCAGAAGACGGTGCCTTTAATCTTGGCACCCATAGAAGGACCTCTCGTGTTGACAGGGCGTGAAGAAGCTCTGGCGGCTGTTCGGGAGGCCATGGAAGCACTTGGTATAGCTTATCAAATATCGAATGATATGCTGGATGTTATGAATAAAGATGGGCGAAATACTGGTTTTAATGATCTTCGAAAAGGGGCGCCGAATGCAGTTTCGGTGTGCTTTAGAGATCTACTGGACAAAGAAGAGCGTATCGATTTTGACGACTGGATGAGCGGTCTTTCAGATCGGTCAACAGAGCAATGGATTACTCTTTTTTCTTCCAGCAATGCGCTCGAGGCTTGCTCTAAAAAGCTGGAAACAAAACTGGAGGATTTCCGTTACAATTGCGCAGTGCTTCCCGACTATCTAATGGCCGCGCTCGAGCCCATGGTGGGATATCTTGAAGGCCTAACATCTTCTACGACTGCCCGAGCTAAGCTAGAGCTCGAATTAAACTGATCTCCTCTGAACATAAACACCCTCCTCATGCTTTAATTATAGGTGGCGGTTTTGGAGGCATCGCTGCCGCGTTACGTTGCAGGCGTCTTGGGGCCAACGTCACATTGGTTGAACGACTGAACCAGTTAGGTGGAAGAGCGCAGGTTTTCGAAATTGACGGGTTCAGACATGACGCTGGCCCGACGGTGATTACGGCACCGTTTCTGTTTGAAGAATTATTTCAATTATTCAATGAAAACATATCTGATCATCTAACCTTCGTGCCTATAGATCCATGGTATCGATACTATTTCGACGATGGCAGAATTTTTGATTACGGGCGTGACATGGACACGCTAAAAGGAGAACTTGCAAAGTTCAATCCCTCAGATGTTTCGGGTTATGAGAATTTGCTGGCAGCGTCGAAAAGTATTTTTGATGTTGGCTTCAGTAAATTAGCCCACCAGCCTTTTACGAACTTTGGCAAAATGATTGCTCAAGTCCCGGCGCTATTACGATTGCGAGCGGATCGAACAGTTAGTCAATTGGTAAACCGGCATATTTCTGATCCGATGTTGCGTCGGGCGTTTTCCATCCAGCCGTTGCTGGTGGGCGGTAACCCATTTTCTACAACATCTATTTACTCGTTAATTCATTACCTGGAGCGGAAGTGGGGAGTTTTCTTTTGCTTGGGTGGCACCGGCGCTTTGGTTGCCGCTCTAACTGATTTAATGCAGCGACAGGGTATTAAGATTTTAACCGGTATGGATGTTGAGCAGATAGAATTGACTGACGGAAAAGCTACCTCCGTTACTTTGGGAGATGGAATTAAAATCCCCGTGGACAACGTTATTTGCAACGCTGATCCACCAATGGTCTATAAAGAGTTGCTGAAGAAACGTGGCCTTTTCAATTTTCGGCCCAAGCGCCCGTTTCCGGAAGTTCTGACTAAATATTCTATGGGTCTTTACGTGCTCTATTTCGGTACCGACCGAAAGTATCCTGATGTAGCCCATCACACTATTTGGCTGGGCAAGAGATTTAAGGGCCTCCTTAAAGATATATTCGATAAAGGAATTCTCTCTGAAGATTTTTCACTTTATATCCATCGCCCAACAGCGACCGACGAAACTTTCGCACCGCCCGGCTGCGACAGCTTTTATGTCCTTTGTCCAGTTCCCAACTTAAAGTCAAAAATAAATTGGCTAGTAGAAAGCAAGTCGTTGCGGGATCGCATTGTCTCAGCGCTTTCGAAGACAATTTTGCCTGATCTAGAAAATCAGATTACGGCAGAGTTCTGGATGGATCCGACAGACTTTCGTAATGATTATCGCGCCCGGCATGGGGCGGGATTCTCCATAGCACCTATCTTCCGCCAATCGGCTTGGTTTCGCTATCGGAACCGTGACCCTCATATCGAAAACCTTTATTTTGTTGGAGCTGGTACTCACCCGGGCGCTGGTCTTCCGGGCGTTATCAGCTCGGCAAAAGTCGTTGAGACATTGTTAAAAGAGAACCTCTCCAAAGATAGTAGGAAATAAGTGAGGGTAATCGTGGGTGCAAGTCGATCGAGAGATTTGTCATCAGAAAAAGAAGCAGAGAGATTACTGCGCGAGAATGGAAAATCATTCTATTGGGCACGACGGTTCCTCGGTAAAACCGCGGCCCGTAGAGCAACACTATTATACGCATTCTGTCGCTTCCTTGACGATATAGCGGACGGTGATCGGCCTGATGGTCCGGAGATTTTGAAGAGAGTAGATGAGGAGCTGTGCCGCGGCGCAAGTACGGCTACTCAAGAACTTATACCGGAAGTAGAGATTTTCCTATGCTTATGCGAAGAAGTGGGGATACCAATAACGGCGGCACGAGATCTCGTCGCGGGGCTTATTTTTGACCAGGGAACTGTCGCGATCAGAGATGAAGAAGAATTAGTCAAATACTGCTATCAAGTGGCGGGTACAGTGGGTTTGATGATGGCGCCGATTTTGGGTCGTACGGATAGCAGAGCAGACGCTTTTGCCGTCGACTTGGGCATTGCTATGCAACTGACGAATATCGCGCGCGACGTAGCGGAAGACGCGCTTTTAAACCGGTGCTACTTACCCTCAAGCTGGCGCGGGCCATTCACACCTGCTGATATTAGTGAGGGCATTCAAAACCCAGATGCGATATGCCGAAAGAGTGTTGCTGATGCGGTTTCTAATACCATTGAGCTTGCTGAGAATTATTACGCTTCGGGGCTGGCCGGTCTGACTTATCTACCGCTACAAAATAACATCGCCATTGGCATAGCGGCTTTTGTATATCGAGCTATTGGGAAAAGATTAAAGCAGAAGGGAGGCGCTTGGTGGCTTGGGAGAGAAATCGTTGGGCCCGGTGGTAAGTTACTTGCTTCTGCGACCAGCTTACCCCGTTTGATGAGAGTTTATCGAGAGATGCCAACACACGATTTAAACCTCCACAGACCACTGCAGTCCACAGGGCATATCAATGCTAACTGGTGATCAAAGTCTCGCATCAGCGACGATAGTAGGTGCCGGCTGCGCGGGTCTCTCAATGGCGTATAGACTGCAAACACGTGGCATTCGCCCTTTAGTTGTCGTCGACCCCGGTGATCCGCGGCCAGATCATATATGGGCATATTGGGATGACGGCGGAGAGGATTTATCGTTAGCCCGAGATTTAACGGAGGGCCAATGGAAGAAATGGGAAATCGTTAACGAAAATGAACGGGTATGCCTTGAAGGAGATTATTTTTTTTATCGTGCAATATCTTCTGAGAGGTTCGAGGCCCACCTCGGGGGAAGCATGCCGCAGGTAGAGCGCGTTCAGACACGGGTTACCTCCGTCGACCGTAGTTCGGGGATCTATATTCTCAAGCTAGAGAGTGGAAAAGAGCTTCAATCAAAACATGTATTTGATAGCCGCCCCTTTATCGTTCCTAAGGGCGCATTCCTTCAACATTTCTTGGGCTGGAGGGTTCGTACTGATAAACCGACTTTTGATGAAAACATTGCGACCCTTATGGATTTTCGAGTTTCTCAAGAGGCAGGTATTCACTTTATTTATTTGCTACCCTTCAGTTCGACTGAGGCACTCGTTGAATCCACCGTATTCTCATTTAAGTCGCTCCCGGACAGTTGGTACGAAAGACAGATTAAAGATTATCTTTCGACTAAATATCCGAAATCAAGTTTAAAAACTGTCAGCTCTGAAAAGGGTATTATCCCACTAATTTCAGTCAGGGATGAACACTCTTTCGGAACGCCAATAGGTGTTAGAGCCGGGGCGTTGAGAGCGTCTAGTGGGTATGCATTTTCACAGATCCAGAGGCAGATTTTTCAAATACTTGACGAAAGCCGCATTGGTTCTTCCGGATTTTATAAAATTCCGCGTCCGAAAGTAGGCTGCAATAAAATCGAAAGTTGGATGGACACAGTTTTGCTGCGAGTTCTGCAGGAGACACCCGAGAGTGCATCGAGCATTTTTGTTCAGTTGGCGTCATCGCTCGACGGCGATAGTTTTGCTAGGTTTATGCGGGGCCACGGAGATTGGTTAGGGCGGTTGCGTCTTATGAAAAGCCTGCCATTGGCCCCTTTTTGGAAGTCTGCACTCCGTGGAGAAATTACGTGAGTTGGGAATATTCGTTGCCAATGTTTCTTATTATATTGGCCGGCTTTCCTCATGGTGCGGCTGATGGCGTGTTAATCTTTAGGTTTGCAAGGCAACGCAAGCTCTATTCTGCCGCAATTTTCGTCGCTTATATATTTGTTGCCGCGGTCACTGCAATAATCTGGTTTCTTCAACCTTGGATCGGGCTTGGCAGTTTTCTTTTATTGTCCATTTATCACTTTGGTCTATTAGATACGCTGAAAAGCAGGAATTCAGCATATAGAATACAGCGTATAATAGTTCTTGGTAGCCTTCCCATCATTACTATTAGCTTGGCGCACCCGGATGAAGTGACACGCATTTTTCAAATTATTTCGGGGAAAGGCGGCGCGTCGATAACATTGTCAATCCAGACTATATCTGTGATTTGGGGGATTCTTTTAATCTGGCTAATGATCTTTAAGCGAGCCATTCAGCTACGGATGATAGCGGAAATGACGGGTCTGACTGCGGCGTTAATCATTCTCCCTCCTATTTGGGGTTTCGCTTTTTATTTCTGTGTATTGCATAGCCCCCGGCACTTCAAAAAGATTTTTACGGTAGTCGCGCCCTTAAGACGAGAAGCGTGGTTTTCAATTGCTGCCCTAACATTTTGCAGCGCGGGGTTAGTGGTGGTTTTTCTCCAGTGGGCAGACACCAAAACTTTTGACGAAGGTATGATTCAGTCAACCTTCATTGTTTTGGCGGCCTTAACTACTCCCCACATGCTCCTGATTGATGGCTACGGTGTTATAGAAAAACTACAATCAAAGTCTTCAGGAATGAAAAGGTAATCGATCGTAGTTGAGAGAAAAAATTCTGATTCCAACAGCTAACAAAGATACTCACAATAGACGTTGGAAGTATTATCCTCCCGACGAGATCAAAAAGGTCGGCTTTACCGATTGAGGAACAAGGTTACTACACCTCATGAGATGAGCAAAGTTGATGAACGAAGCGACACCTCGGGTCTTCGAATTAAGGTGCAGACGTTCCAAACAAATCGAATGTATTTTTCTCGAATTCACAGTTCACCGCGAAGGCAGGTGCCGTAGCAAAAGCCAGCATCAAAACACCTAAAATAAGCAATTGCCTCATAAAAATACCCTTCACGTTTGTTTAAAACGGATCACAAGCCTGATCCGCACAACTTTAAGGCCGTGGCCTTGACTTACATCTCGGGAGCGGGAAACGCGATTTCATATCACATACACAGATCATCGTAATATAGTGCGCATTTTCTTCGAAAGTTTGCGTCGTTTACAGCGATTTTAGGGACAAAGATTTTTTCAAACACTTTTTTTAACATCGCAACCTCTATAATTCTGAAAACATATACGAGGCAAGATCTCAAATGGATTATGTGACTACACCGCCCTATATGTCTCGAATTATAAATGCCGATTAATCTTTCTCCGCCGGTACTCCGTTTGTCGGCATTCATATGTTTCGGCTTAGGAGTTTTTTCGCCAATAATAGACCTGCGAGAACTCGCGATTTTCTCCAAGCAATTTTCGATGTTGGAAGCCCCCTGGCAACTGCTAATAGAATAGCAGTACCTCGTCGGGCCTGTTTAGATTATATTTGCAGGAATATCCTCGTTTGGAAGATTGATAGCAACCGTGTACGCTTCCGAAACAACCGTCGTGTTGTTCGTCGCATTAGAGGTAATGGTTATGAAGGCGTCGCGGATAGCAGACGCCACAACGGAAATTAGATTATGGTTTTTTGCCGCTAGTATTCCGCCAATTGCGCTGGCGACTTATATAGTAAAAAAGTCGACGATGATGGCTTAAATATCTTCCCCCGGATATTCTAAAAGGCCACTCATTCCGTCGACATGGCGCACCCGCTCATCGCCTTTTACGATTGCAAGGGTCATCGACCCGATGCCTTGCATCGTAAATGTCATATTCTGTCCGACTTGTGGCCATTTGTGTATATCCATTGAACAACCTAAACCTATGGTACCAGTGCCAATGATATCACCGGGGAAAACGGTCTCGTTATCGGATACGTAGGCAACGAGATGCTCCGCCCAGAATGAGCGAGGCTCGCCTGTATTCCCCTCCCACCAAGTTTCACCATCCACCTCAATACGGCAGGCTATATTGCGCTCATCAATTGAATCTGAGGTGACCAAACACGGGCCCATGGGCGTACAAAAATCCTTTCGCTTATTCGGGCCGAACGGCTCGCGCTTATATCCGTCGCGACAACTCGGATCGATTAGGATCGTATAGCCGGCGATATGATCCTTTGCCTCGTCTATCGTTAGGTTCGTTCCTTTCTTTCCCACGATAATTCCAAGTTCAAGTTCGAGGTCCAATCGCTCAGTGTAATAGGGGAATGGCACCGGTTCTTCTGGACCGGTGATAGTGTCACAATTTCCTTTATAATAAGGCGGTGTCACATACCAATGTTTAGTTTTTTTAAACGGAACATCGGCGTTAGACATGTGCGTCTGAAAAATTGAGAAATCCCGAAGAGCGCCCGGACGTGGCACCGGTGCGAGCAGCTTTACTTCATCTCGTGGAAAAACAAGCCGCTCTCCGCGTATTCCGGTTGGGTCTTTTGCAGTTATCAGTTTCTCTGAAATCCAACCCGCTGCTTCTTCTGCTGCCGCCCGGGATTTGTGTGCGCCTTTTAACCAGCCAATCATATCGGGTGGACACCGTACAGCAGCAATTTGGCGTGGTGTTGGCTCATCGGTTTCGCTGGCGAGATAGGCAGCGTAGCAGCCCGTTAGGTCCGCGATACGGCCGGTTTCGTCGCCATCGATAGGCACGCCAATACGACGGGCTTGACCCAGAGCAGTATTGATCTCAAAGCTGACAAGTTTCATTTTCTCCATCCGCCCGGTTTGGCCGTTATATTACCCGAAACTTTAGTTCTTCACCGTCCCGAATACGCCGGCAGTTTTCGAATGCGATCCCGAGGCTGCGATCCAAAGTTTCGGGAGTTAGCCACGCGATATGGGGGGTCACCACTACGTTTGACATACTGAAGAGAGGGTTCCCGGAGGAAGCCGGTTCGATTGATAGGACATCGAGACCGGCCGCGCGTAAATGCCCAGATACCAATGCGTCGGTCATTGCGGCCTCGTCTACAAGCCCACCACGAGATGTGTTGATAAGTACGGAGCCAGGCTTCATCAAAGCGAAAGCGACACCATCAAAAAGGTTCTCAGTTTTTGCGGTCAAAGGAAGGTGCAACGAGACGATATCCGCCTCCGAAAGAAGATTTGAAAAATCCCTCCAGTCTGCTTTAGCGTCAGGCTTCGGCGCAGTGGCTGTATACAATACATTTGCACCCATCGCTGTCAGAATAGGCGCAAGGATGCGGGCTACTTCGCCGTAACCTACGAGGCCGACAGTGCGCCCGGCTATTTCGCCCAGCCTGTCGAAGGTTTTAACGTCTAATGTCCAGCCATGTCCGTCGCGCATCTGAGGATCAAAATAGGAAAGACGTCGCAGCGCTGACAACATCAGCATCAACGTCATTTCGGCCACGGCGCGGGAGTTGGTTCCCGGCATATTGCAGATGGCAACTCCGTTTGCTGTTGCGGCATCAAGATCGATGGTGTTTATGCCGACACCGATTTTTTGGATAAGCTTTAAATTGGGTGCATTCGTAATAACCTCAGCAGTTACCTGCTCAAGGACGTGCAGCAGGATGTTGGACTCCACCATCTCGTCTGCAAAGTTCTTTTTATCGTCTTCTTCGATAACTACGACGTCTAGCCAGTCCGGCGCTTTTTTTTCGATTTGCCTACGGAAGCCGGGGCTTGCCCGATACTGTAAGACCGCCTTCATGTCCCTGCCAACCGCGCTGTGTCACCCAGCTCTTCTTCAATCCGCAGTACTTCATTCCACTTAGCCATGCGTTCTGAGCGCGCGAAGGAGCCAACCTTTAGCTGGCCGGCGTTCCAGCCTACCGCCAGGTGAGCGATGGTGACGTCCTCAGTCTCCCCAGATCTTGCAGACACGACCGTCGCCCAACCGGCGTTTTTGGCAGCATCGAGAGCGGCTTTCGTCTCGGTGATCGTTCCGGCCTGGTTGGGTTTGATGAGCGTGGAATTGCAAATCCCAGCTTCGGCCGCCGCGTCGATCCGCTCCGCGCTGGTAACCAAAAAATCGTCACCGATAATCTGTAGAGTATCTCCAAAACTGTCCGTGAATGCTCTGAAGGCTGCGGCGTCGTCTTCCCCCAAAGGATCCTCGATCGAAACAATTGGATAACGGTCTATCCACCCCGCCAGCATTTCGATCAGTCCGTCGCTGTCAAGTTCTCGTTTCTCGAGTCCAAGAGTGTAGAGGCCGCCTTTTCCAAACCCCGACGCTGCGATGTCGAGGGATAGCGCGACGTCTTCACCGGGGGTGAGATTGGCGGCTTCGATGGCGCGAACGAGCATGTCGAGAGCTTCCTCATTTGTATTGAATTCAGGCCACCATCCACCCTCGTCGGCGAGCCCTGCTAACTTTCCGGAATTCGCCATCAATTGACCGGCGGCAATATAAACCTCGGCAATCATCTCTATCCCATCATCAAAACTCTCTGCACCGATGGGAACCGCCATGAAATCCTGAATATCAACACGACCCCCGGCATGCGCCCCCCCACCGAAAATCTGTATTTCCGGCATCGGTATGCGAACGTCATTATCGCCCGCGATATATCGCCATAATGGCTGCCCCGCGGCCGCAGCCGCGGCGTGGAGAACTGCCATCGAGACCGCAATCATCGTATTGCCTCCAAGCGATGATTTCGTATCGGTATCGTCGAGATCGATCATGGCAAGATCGACAGCCTCTTGATCGATCGCGTCCATATCAGTCAATCGCGGTGCGATCAGTTGCGAGAGATTATCCAGCGCTGTTTCAACACCGAACCCGGCAAGCTCGTCGCCGCCATCCCGCAAGTCGACGGCTTCATGGCTTCCACGTGACGCTCCTGACGGGGCGATCGCTCGGCCGATAGTGCCGCCGGAAAGAATTACCTCGGCTTCGACCGTAGGTCGCCCTCTGGAGTCCCAAACACGGCGTCCGATAATCTGGCTAATCTTCGTCGAGGTCATCAGGAACACTCTTTCCGAAAGGTTTCGCGGAATTCAGATAATAATACGGGCGGGTCGTTCAGCCCCCGCCGTGCTGCCCGACGAACGATTTGTTTGTCCTCATTGGAGGTGATGTACTCCACCGGAGATGTTCCGTCTATCCGGGCTAGTAGGAGGCCGGGAAGTAGCTCGGCCGTTCGGGCTTCGAATTTGGCCGGCGGCTCCCAAGAGATATGGTTTAAATACGCACTCGCTAGTGCGTCATAACCGGAGAGATAAGACGCAGTGTTTGTGGGCTTCCATATGCATTTCAGAAGTAAGTGGTTCAGGCAAAACGCAAGATCGAATGCTGGGTCTCCGAACCAAGCGCATTCTGCGTCGATTATCACAGGCCCGTCGGGGCCGATAAGTATATTTTTTGGGCTTACGTCACCATGAACCAGAACCCGACGTGTTTCGGCAGTGGTTCGCGCTAGTGTAATAAGTCGCTCGGCGACATCGTCGCAAGTTTCTGCTGTTCGCAGCAGATAGGGTTCTATCCGTATAGCGTGAAAAATATCGTCAGTCGCGAAACGCCGCGCCACGGACGCGGTATCCGCGGTGGCCGCGTGGATGAGTCCAAGTGTATCTCCGACCGCGTAAGCCGTTTTTGTCGAGATGATACCGTCGCGCAGTTGCTCTTTCCATACGGGGTATTCAGCGGGTTCCATAAAAGACATTGCAAACATGCCGGCTCCCCCATCCTCGGCCAATATCTTCGGAACTGAATTAGGGAGGATCATACTTGCCGTCTGGATCCAGTCGACTTCGTTTGCGTTGCGTTCAACTGGTGCATGCCATTCCTTATCAGTTTTCAGCTTCGACAGCGCACGTTTCACGCAGACCGGTCCCCCGCGAGTTGTCACCTTCCAAATGTCTGAGGAAACACCGCCTGTTAAGGGCTCGATGTCAAGAGTTTCCCCGCCCGAGGAGAGACCAGAACGGTGAAGAAAAGAGACGATATCGCTATTAGTCATGAGAGCGTATTGCGGTGAGTGAGAAAGACCCTTTGTATTAGCCGGTAGGCAGGTAGCGTGAGCACCGTGATCATAATAATACGGATGATATGATAGGCTGTGACCAATGGCACGCCGAGGTTCAGAACCGCCGCTGTTAGGCTCATTTCGGCTAGTCCGCCGGGCGCGGTGGCGGCGATCATGGCGGTGGCTTTGATGTCGGTGTCCCGGGCTATCACGACTGCAAGCACTAATGCGATCGCCATCATTATGATTGTTGTGATGGCGGACCCCAGAATAACTCTGGGCGCGGTCGCCATGGTGCGTCGTTCGAATCTCTCACCTAACGCTATACCAATAAATACCTGCGCAGTGCTCAGAAGTTCGCGGGGCATTGCCGATAGCGTAAACTCGAGCACGGTGAGAATGCTCGCGAAAGTGCAAGCCCCGAGCATCCAGCAATTGGGCAAACGAGCACAGTAAAGACCTAGAGAAGAAGCAGTGCAGCAGGCGAGAAGAATGATAAGTGCTAGATAATCGACCTCTGCTGTTAGAGGCACGAAGATATCGTCCCCACTTTCTCCAAAAAGGGTGAGCGCCGGAGGGATGGCGAGTATTACGATAGTGACCCGGGTCAGCTGCGAGATTGTGAGCGGAACCGGCTGAGCACCATATCGATCACCTTGTGCCAACATTTCAGCCATCCCCCCGGGAACATTTCCGAAGAACGCGGTTGCACTGTCCACGCCAGAGACACGATGTAGAATTACCGCTCCGAAGCCACCGAGCAAAATGGAAATAATTGAAACAAGAAGCATCCAAGGCAGGTGAGCTAAGACGATGGCCGCGACAACTGGGGTAAAGTAAAGACCAATTGTGGTCCCAATGAATATCTGGCCTGTCTGGCGAACGCCACGCGGCCCTTGCATACGCCACTTACCGACAAGGTTCATGCCAGCGACAAAAAACAGCGATCCGAAGAACCATGGCAATGGAGCTTCTACCAACGAGAACAACCAACCTCCAAACACCGCCAACGCAATAGTGGGGGAGTTTTGGAGGAGATCCGCGAACGTATCCTTTACATGATTCATAATGCGGTTAGAAGCTATGAAACCTAAACTGTCAAACTCGATTGATCCGCGCGCTGATCTCGCCATAGTAGGTGTTGGGGAGAACATTATATAGACAGCTCAGATGATTCACTCGATGGCAGGATTGCGCTTATTACTGAAGCGGGCAACGGTATGGGGCGCAATCTCGCCTTATTAATGGTAGCTCGGGGTGGGTCGGTGATTGTATTGGGCCGGTATCAGCAGGCGGCCAACGATGCCGTTGGCATCATCGGAGCCAATGCACTGGCGGTGCTGTAGATGTGACCCAAATATCGGCTTTGCAGGCTACCATTACAGATACGTCAGCCGAAATTGGGCCGATTGACATCCTGATTAACTATGCTGGGGTAATCGAAACTGAAATAAAAATTAAATCGATTGGTAAGGGGGGCATCGAATGGCTCGCAAAAGATATTGCTATGTGACGTACCGGTACCTTGGACGATATTTTGTCGGTGGCGGCTTGGCTGGATTCCGAAGAGCGACGTTTTTGACTGGTCAGATTTTGTAACCTAACGGCGGCGCTACAATCTTTGAAATATAATAAGTCTTGAGAACAGAGTGTTAAGCTATTTCTTTAAACGGTCTTTAATAAATTGAAGAATAACTTCGTTATATTTATCACTGCATTCTCTAAACATGAAAGCGTGCTTGCTGTAACCTGATAGTCCTGAGCAATGAGTATCTGGGACAAGGGTTAACCCGTCCACATCACTTACGAATTTGTGATAAGGGTCGGTCGGAAAAAGCCAGTCCTTAGGGTGGCTAAATACCAAGCCCGTGATAGTATTTTTTTTGAATAGCTGGATGTCCTCTTCAATAATAGAAAGTTGGTCGCTTTGGTTCCAATTTTGGCCAAAAACACCAGGAGCAAAGGCCAAGATAGCCAAGACTTTTGGCTTATATTTCGCCAAATAATAAAGAGAACTCCAGCCTCCCCAACTTTGACCAGCGATCACTATGTGTTTGGATGGGACCCCAATGGTGGTCAAGAATTTCACTGAGAGTGCTATTTCTTCCGCACGTTTTTTATGCAAGGTACCCAGGCTAAATTCGCCTTCAAAAGAGCGACTGCACAAATATAATGTTAGAAATGATTTGTTCTCAATCACCTGGGTCTCAAGGAAAGATACTACCCTTGTTAAATTTACAGGTTTAGGGGGGGCATAGCAGCCTGTTCCATCAAAGCTGTTATTTGTGCCGTGACTATAGAGAACTATTAACTTTTCTCCTGCTTGATCCAATCGGAAATTCGGTAAATCTATTTTTTTTCCGTCGTGCCATAGTGAGGCATTTACGTTTTTATTTTGATAGAATTCCGAAACGTTAGTTATCTGAGAAAATCCGTATGAAGAATTTGCGACACTAAATATGAGGACAAGTTGGAGCGTAACGAATAAGTTTTTCATATTTTTGTGGCCCAGTCGCAGGTCCGGTATTTCGCCGGCTCAAACTTCTGCTCAGTCGGCATCCTCAATAATTTTGACTGGTAGAACTTAGGATTTCTTTTTTCTTCGTCCTTTTTTCTGGTTGTCTGGGGTCTCTGTTCGACCCTTGCGCCGTCTCTTGGACGGTATGTGGCTTTCGTGGTTCTTTAGGTACCAATTTGCAACCTCTTCTCGGGTCGTCCACCAGACGTCTGGGAATTGCTTGGCGTAGTCGACGAATTCGCGTAATGCGCGAGCACGAAATGGCTGCCCGATCACGTGCGGGTGCAGACCGAGGTTCATTAAACGCCCGCTCTCGGCACCTTCCATGTAAAGTGCGTCGAACTGCTCCTTCATTACATTGAAAGCCTCGCTGGTCGAATTACCCCGACGCATAAACATCATGAAGTCGTTAATCTCGACCGTATACGGTACCGATACGATTGGACCGTGATCGGTATGCATAAGGTACGGCTGATCGTCGTTGAGGAAATCAGCGGTGTATAGAAGCCCCTGTTCGGCGAGAATATCGACGGTCGACGGGTTAGTGCGAAGCGACGAAGAGAGCCATCCTGCCGGTTTCTTGCCCACGACATCTTTGTATACGTCAACCGTCTCGAGCACGATTTCACGCTCGCCTTCCTCGTCAAAATAGTAGTTGGTAAGAAGATCGGTCTGCACATAGTTGTGGGCGATCAGCTCCCAGCCGCGCTCGACGCAATAATTGATCGCCTGCGGTCGCTCTATACCCATTTTGGCGTTCATTGTGCAGCTGGCCGGGACGTCTGCTTTATCCATGATGTCGAACAGGCGCCAAATGCCGACCCGTTGGCCGTACTCCCGCCAGGTATAATTTGGAATGTCTGCAACATTACCAGGTAGCGGGTCTGGGAGGATCGAAGGTCCGCCTGCGTAATACGACTCTTCGGTATCTTTGGTGAGATCCCAGTACTCGAGATTAAACGTGACGAACACGGCAAGACGTTTTCCATCAGGCCACTTCAGCGGTTTCCGCTCCGGCATCGGTACGAAGTCGTAATACATATTTATCCCCTATCGGATGTAATTACCTCTATTTGTATACGATCATTTGACACCGGAAAAAGAAAATCGGCTAGAATGTTGACGAATGATCTTTCAAGGTCGGTCTAACTATGCAGACATTAGAACCATATCTTTCGACTACGCAGGGTATGTTGCCCGCCGGTGAGACATTTGTCACCCGCGTTCGGGACCTGTTTGAAGCCGGCAACGACGAAGCCGACATTTGGTCAGCAGCCGCCGAATATCTGCGAGAATTGTTAGGTGACGAAGATCTGAGAACACACGCAGCAACTTGGCCAGATAGTCTGTCGGTGGAGGGCCGACCTGGGAACCTCCTGTTTTACGAGGATCCTGATTATGGTTTCGTTCTTAATGCACTGATCAAGGCACCAGGCATGAAAACTTCTATACACGATCACGGCCGATCGTGGACTCTATATGGTGTGCTTGAAGGTGGAGAGACTGTCACTCGCTTCGATCGTATTGATGACGGTCCAAAAGTTCCGGAAATGGCTAACGTCCGCGAGACGGAGTCACACCATGTGGTCCCAGGCTACATAGACTTTGTTCCTCCATGGCAAATCCACCAGGAGCACAATAAGGAGAAAAGGACCATCGGGTTGATTGTCCGCAGCCAGCGATCTGGCACATTTGTGCAAAACCGATTTGATCCTTCAGCCGGAGCCGTTACCCAATATGATGGGCCGGTTCAAACACCCTACAAGCTTGCCTTTTAGTTCGTCAGCCAGTCCGCATGATCAGGTGGTAGCCAAAATCGGTTTCGACCACGCCGCTGGTCGCGCCCACATCTAGGCCAAACGCTACATCTTCGAATTCTGGCACCATCATACCTTTGCCAAAGCTTCCAAGATCACCGCCTTGGGCTGACGAAGGACAATCCGAATTAGACTTGGCAGCCTCACCGAAATCGCCGCCCCCATCGAGTTCAGCTTTGATCGCTTCAATTTTCTGTTTGGCGTCGTCCTGCGAACGCGTCGCTGTGGAGCGTAGTGAACCATCATACATCAAAAGTATGTGCGACGCCTGTATCTGATCCGACATTTTTGTTTTCCTTTCGAACGCTAGGCAGGACGCCTGCCATTCTTGCGAGGAATGCAGATTACGCGGAACAATAGCCTACGGCCACCCCTCCAAACGCGATAAATCTTCTTTTGTATCGAGATCGAATGCTAGTCCCGATCGGCGAATAAACTCGACACCGTATCCCATTTTTGCCGCTTCCAATGTGTGACTATCACAACTGCTGTAACCAAACTGGAATTCGATTGTTTTCGGGGTTGGGAGCGATAATGCGTTCGTTCCGTTTCCCCTCTCGTCTGGTGCGATCCCGATCTCTTTCACAAGCACCAGTTGTTCTAAGTCCTCCACATTCAAATCGGGAAGGTCGGCGGCAACAATCACGGTCCGAGACGGGGAAAGTGCAGCGGTAGCTTCTGATAGCCCTGCGTTTAGACCGGTACTTACCTGTTTGATCAATGAGGCGCCATATAAACCGGCGAGTTGATTTAGAGAGGAGTCCATGGTGACAATCGTCACACACGCATCAGGAAATGCGATGGCGATAAGGTTGAGCGTTCGGGTAGCAAGATATCTATTTAGCGAGACACGCTGATCCACCTTCAGAACTTCGGCGAGGCGGGATTTGCCGGTCCGCAATCCCTTGATAGGGACAATAATATTTAGTGGATCAGTCACGAAGCCGTCGAGCAAATGAGAGGGTTTCTTCTGCTAACGACCTACTGGCAGTTTCATTTTTCATTATCGTTTTAGTAACAAGAACCTTTAAGCCTCTCGCTCGCAGGACGTCCGCCTCCGACTTATCAGCGATGTCAATAACAATTCCATCTGATATTCCGTGATAATGATTTGCGATATTGAGGACTGACGGAGAGAGACCGAGTTCCAACATCATTTTAGCGGCTGGACCCTTGATCGCCTCACCGTTGATAATTGGAGACACCGCCAGAACAGGGACGTTTGTACTTAGGAATTTTCGCATCTCTGGAATGGCTAGAATCGGATCGATACTTACGTACGGGTTGGAGGGGCAGATTATGACACAATCTATTTCGTCGTGATTGATCGCTTTATGTAGTGGCTCCGACAGGGTTGCCTCAGATGCTCGGTCAAAGCGGAAACCAGTTACAACGGGCTGGCATTTGCGCTTCACGAAGTAATCTTGGAAGGATAGCTCACCATCTTTTGTCGCGACGATTGTAGATACTGGCTTATCGGAAACGGGAACTATCCGATAGGAGACATCTAGTTTACGACATATAGATTCTGTTACTTCTGAAAGCGATTCGCCTGCGGATAATCTCCGGGTGCGCTCCAAGTGTGTTGCTAGATCTTGGTCTCCGAGTCGGAACCAGGAGGGCCCCCCGAGCGTTTCAAGCGTTGTTATCGCGTTCCATGTTTCGTTGCGGATACCCCAACCTGTGTCGGGATTAGCGAGGCCAGCGAGTGTATACATCACGGTATCGAGATCTGGGCAGATACGCAGGCCAAGATGGGTGAAGTCATCACCGATATTGACTGCTACTAGAAGATCCTCAGGCGGAAGAACCATAGAAAGGCCATTGACCATTCGTGCTCCTCCTACACCGCCCGCGAGTGCCAGAAAAGTCATTTCAGGAAAATAAGTCTTGGGTACGAGGACGAACGAGATCTGATGCCACCCCCTTGCCTCGGATCCAATTCAAACCGCGAATCCGCACGACCGGCAGACCCTCGTCTCCCTGACCCATTAGTATAGATGCTGCCGAAGCAATTTCGTCTGCCAACGCGATCTCACTGGACTGGAGTTCCATTCCTGAGCGATCCTGTTGGCCACGGCGGTCGAACAACGCAGGCAAACCGTAACATCCGATCGCGGTACCGATGGTCCCGTTGCGCCAGGCGCGTCCCATACTGTCAATAACGATTACGGCTATCGGGAGACCGGTGATGTCCTCTAACTCCTGCGAGATCGACATCGCAGATGCATCTGGGTCTTCGGGCAGCAGAACGGCCGTTCCATCGTCGCCCGTGTTTGAGAGATCTATTGCTGCATTCGCGACTACGCATCCATTTTTTTGTCGTGCAATTATCAGGCCGGGTCGTTTTCGCACTATCTCAATTGACTCCTGCAGGATCAATTCGACTAGTCGCGGGTCTTTGCCAGTTTCAATGGCAAGTGCATTAGCTTCCTCCGATGGTGAGACATCCGCAATCCTTACACGCCTGCCTTCCGATTTGGATACGACTTTCTGAGCGATGACCAAAATGTCGCCCTCTTTTAGAGCGCCAGCATCTATAGGGAATACTTTTGCTATGATTTGCGCCAATGGATCCATCGGTTTGATTTCAGGCAAACCTTCGGGTGCATATAGCTCCAGTCGGCGCGATAAATCCGACACGTTTTTATACCTTTTTAAAAATTTAGCGACTATCGTATCCGTTATGTTCATATTAGAACAGCGGGGCTCCAAAACGTAATGCGATCAACTATATTGCCTTTTTGGATTGCTTTCTTTGAGATCCCGGGAGCGAATGATGCCTAATCAAGAACGCGGATATCACGATATCGGTGGTGACCCCCGTCATGCCACATCTGTGTCTAGCCAGTCTATGGAACCGCCAGGCTGGGCACATTTGACGGACGCGCTGCGTACAGCGCTCGGTGATCGATACCGTCTTCACGAACAGCGGAGAAAGATAGAAGAACTCGGCGAAGATGTATATGAAAGCGTCACCTATTACGAAATACGCGTGATCGCATTGTTAGAAATGGTTGTTGAAAGAGGTTTTCTGACGCGCGATCAAGTCACTATGAAAATGGCTGAAATTACAAAACGGGGTCGATGACATGAGGGCTGAATTCGAAGATCACTGCTGGGCCGACATCATGTCGGAAGAAATCCTAAAAATATATGAGCCTTATCATCGCGAGGTATATGTGGGTGACCGCCCCGCACTCCTAGCTATCGATCTCTACAACTTGGTTTATAGGGGCGGAGAGAGAGAACCACACGAGATAGTGGATGAATTTCCCAGCACCTGTGGACGCTACGCATGGGAGGCCATAGAGCCTACTAAGCGCCTTTTTTCCACGGCTAGAAGTGTTGGTATTCCAGTAATGTACACGACGGCACCAGCCACATCGGACGTAGTGGCGACGAACCGTCAAGATGGGTTGGGGACAACGGATAACGATTACGAAATATTCGATGCCTTCGCGCCTCAGGAAGGCGATGTAATGATTGTGAAGCAGAGGGCAAGCGCGTTCTTTGGAACCCCCATTCTACCGGAACTGAACCGCCTAGGGGTCAATAGCCTGATTGTGTGCGGAGAGAGTACATCGGGCTGTGTCCGTGCCTCGGCTGTAGACGCATATTCGGCAGGATTTCACGTTTCTATAGCTGAGGAGTGCGTGTTTGACCGTTCCATCTTGTCGCATAAGGTAAACTTATTTGATTTACACCATAAGTATGCCGATGTAATTCCAACGTTAGATATCATCTCACATCTGGAGTCGGCGCGCTAAAGTGTCCACGATAAAATGGATCGCGACGTTACAGCAATATTCTCATACTGCTAAATTAATGACCGATTATTTGCTTCGGACCTCGAACCGAATACCTATTTCCCTTTGAAAGTCGGATCACGCTTCTCCAGCATGGCAGTCACCGCCTCTAAATGATCATCTGTACTGTGGCAAATAGCTTGTAGCGCGGCGCAGTTGTCGAGGAAGTCGAAGAGGCCCGAATTAAGCGACTGACGAAGCATTGACTTTAACATACGCGCCGTCACCGGAGGACGCCCGGCGATAGTTTTCGCAAGATCCATTGCTCGTGGCATTAGCTGATCGGATGCTACACATTCAAGCGCAAGACCGATCTCGGCTGCTTCCTCACCACCTACGATCCGACCGGTGAAGATCAGTTCCGCAGCGCGTTGCAGTCCAACCCGACGAGGCATGATCCAAGCACCGCCGTCACCGGGGATTATCCCAACATTGATAAACGTTTCACCAAACTTTGCTTTTTCGGAGGCGATGACAATATCACAATAGATCGCCAAATCGCAGCCAGCGCCGATCGCCGGGCCTTGAACGGCCGAGATAGAGGGGATATCAAGAGTATACAGCGCCTTCGGCACTTTTTGGATACCTTCTATATATCCGCGGCGAGTTCCTGCCGGTCCGCCACCGAAAATACCTTTTTTTTCCTTCATATCTTTAATATTTCCTCCGGCCGAAAATGCAGAACCTTCGGCCGAGAGCACCAAGACGCGCGCCTCTTCGCTTACCTGTGTCCTATCAATTGCATCCACTATCTCGTCAGTAAAATCCTGCTCCGAAAACGCGTTACGGATATCGTCCCGGGCTAGCACGAGGTGTGCGATGCCGTTTTTGATGCTAAATTTGATGTTGGTATATTCCATTAAAATATATTCCTATATGAGATATAGCATCGCGGATAGGGGGGCGCTGTTGTGGAGTCAAGCCCGCGATGAGATAGGACGAGAATTTGGCAAAGAACGAACTTTTGACTGTGAGCCAAATGCATGCAGCGGATGCTGCCGCAATGGCGAGCGGCATTTCTAGTGACGCGCTTATGGAAGCTGCCGGAATAGCGGTGGCTGGAGAAATCCGGTCGCGCTGGGCGAGCCGTCCAGTTGCTGTTCTTTGTGGGCCGGGCAATAACGGTGGTGATGGTTTCGTTGTTGCTCGGCACCTTGATCAGGCCGGTTGGCCGGTATCCGTATATCTCCTCGGCGCGAAAGATCGTCTTTCGGGTGATGCTGCGGTAAATGCAAAGCGTTGGAGTGGGGCTATAGAGATGCTCTCACCTGCGGCGTTAGACGGCGCGGAACTCGTAGTCGATTCTCTTTTCGGTGCTGGGCTCGAGCGCCCTCTTGAAGGTATGGCCTCGGAAGTGGTCAATCTCATCTCTGGCCTGGATGTGCCGTGCGTCGCGATCGATTTGCCGTCTGGCATACACGGTGACACTGGGATGGTGATGGGAGCGGCAGTTAGGGCGGAGTTGACCGTTACATTTTTCCGACGAAAACCCGGACATTTACTTCAGCCAGGCCGCGAAAGGGCGGGGCAGGTTGTGGTTGCCGATATCGGTATTCCGGAAGCAACGCTCGAGAATATTGGACCCAAGGTGAAATCAAACGATCATTCTTTATGGATAGACCAATATCCTTGGCCCAAGCGCGAAGATCATAAATATACACGTGGTCATGGCCTGGTTGTCGGAGGGGACTCGATGAGTGGTGCCGCCAGACTCGCATCCCAATCGGCTCGGCGGGTCGGTGCAGGTTTGGTCACCGTTGCCGCTGATCCTAAATCCCTTGGAGCTTATACGGTCGACCAACCGGGTCTTCTTACATTACCTTTTCGGACGGCGGCCGAGTTCGATGACATTCTGGAAGATGACCGAAAAAACGGGGTTCTGATTGGCCCGGGGTGTGGGGTCAGTCGAAGGACGCATGATATTATTCTAGCTGCTGCAAAAAAAAAGCGTCTGCTTGTACTTGATGCGGATGCGTTAAGGACCTTTCAGGACGGACCCGAGGAATTGTTTGCGGCGATCAGCCAAACTCCCTGCGTGCTTACGCCGCACGAGGGAGAATTCTCGCGATTGTTTGGAGTGACGGGGGACAAGCTAACGAGGGTGCGTAAGGCTGCTGAAATCGCGGGCGCAATAATTCTCCTAAAGGGCGCTGATACGGTTATCGCGGCTCCTGATGGACGGGCCGTAATCAACGAGAACGCCCCACCGACCCTAGCGACAGCGGGTACAGGTGATGTGCTAGCGGGAACTATCCTTGGCCTGATAATACAAGGTTTCCCCGTTTTTGAGGCGGTTTGCGCCGCGTGTTGGCTCAATGGAGATGTCGCGACTACGTTTGGTCCTGGCCTTATTGCTGAGGATTTACCGGTACATTTCCCAGCCGCATTGCGCAGGCTGAGAGATTTGGCAGGTATCGACTAATCGATTTTAGTTTTCTACTTATAAAAAAAATAGGTGTCTTGTGGAGGATTGAGCGGTTAGACTAACAAATGCAAAGTATCGCATAGTCTTATGTTTTTAGATGGTTTTTAAGATCGGTCTCCGAAATCCGAATTTTGAGTTTGGTATTTTGCGTGTGCGTTTTTTGGCCAGGAAGCAGAAAGTGATGGACTTGCTCAAAGGTGACTGTGTACGTGTTTTGAATAGTTTCTTTTTTAAGCGTGGAAAAGATATAGAATACGTTCGGGAAGGATCGCAATTTCGGCACGTGCGGCGCGATGGCTTGATCGAAACCGCTCGTATATTGTCGGTGGCCACGGATCTCCACGGTATCCCGCACGTCCGGTTCCAGGTGAGTTTTGATCGACCTGATCAGAATCAAGTTGACGGTGGTGCCCGCATGCTTGCCCTGAAAGCGTTTGCCGACCGGTATCGGGAACGCGTCTCTAAAGCTGAGCCCATGGGCCACTGAAATAAACTAGAGCGGTCAAGATCAGTCAGTTTGCAGGGGTAATGCAGTTTCGTATTTTACTCGATTGAGTGCAAAACTCGACTTGATGCTGGCGACACCGGGTATCCGCGTAAGATGGTCTTTTAGAAAAGTCTCGTAGTCTGAAACGTCCGGCACAACGATGCGCAAGAGATAATCGGCATCTCCGGTCATCAAATATGCTTCCATTACCTCCGGCCGTTTGGAAATGACGCGCTCGAAGGTTTCAAGGGCTGACTCTATCTGGCGTTCAAGGGTAACTTGTACAAAAACACTCAGCGAAAATCCTGCACTTCCCTGATTTAGGATCGCCGCGTAACGATCGATAATGCCAGCGTTTTCAAGGTCGCGTACGCGGCGCAAACACGGAGACGGTGATAGTCCTACCGCTCTAGCTAGGTCTACGTTGCTGATCCGACCATTACGCTGTAACTGATCCAGAATACGCCTATCAAAAATATCTAATCCAATTTTAGGCATTTTCGAATACCATAGATACAATTCGAGCAATTTTATTGCGTTAAAATTCGAATCTGGCAAGCACTTCGCAACATGCCTTGCGGACTTAAATGTTAAAATTTGATTTGTTTTACACGGGATTGGAGGAATGGCGAAACCCTTGCGTCTAGTCAGTAATCCGGAGCCAGCCTCGGAAAAGGGGACCAAATTAGAGGTTCTCGGTGCCCTCGAGAGAAAAGTGCTATGGCTGTCAAGTTGGATAATTCACAATGCAAATCATATCCGAGAAGCGCGTGATGGCCTGAAAGTTGGAGGGCATCAAGCCTCGAGCGCGTCTATGGTGACGATGATGACGGCGCTTTATTTCGACGTTCTTCGCCCGCAGGACAGGGTCGCGGTTAAACCTCATGCATCGCCAGTTTTTCACGCTATCCAGTATTTGCTCGGTAACCAGTCCTTAGAGAAGATACAGGGATTTCGTGCATTTGGGGGTGTACAATCATACCCGTCGCGAACAAAGGATACCGATGATGTCGATATCTCGACTGGTTCTGTCGGGCTTGGTGCTGCGCACACGGTATTCTCGTCTCTAGTGCAAGATTACGTTCGATTAAAAAATCTATCACCTAAAAATATAGAAGAAGGGCGCATGGTTGCGCTCGTCGGTGATGCAGAACTTGATGAGGGCAACATATACGAGGCGTTGCTGGAGGGATGGAAAAAAGACATTCATAATGTTTGGTGGATGATTGATTACAATCGGCAGAGTTTGGACTCTGTAATTTCTGACCGCTTGTTCGGCCGTATCGACCATTTGTTCGAAAATATGGGCTGGCGTGTGGTGATGATGAAGTATGGGAAAATGCTGGAGCAGGCGTTTGCCCAACCCGGTGGGGATGCTCTGAGAGAATGGATCGATACTTGCCCTAACTCTCTATATTCCGCTCTGACATTCAAGGGCGGTAAGTCCTGGCGCGAATACTTAAAACGCGATCTGGCGGGCGTTGGTGGTATCAAAGCGGTTCTCGATAGCCATGATGACGACATGCTTCACCGGCTTATGACGAACCTAGCGGGAAACGATCTAGAATTCTGCCTTGAGGCATTTAACGGAGTAACAGACGATGCCCCAACGTGTTTCATCGGCTACACCGTGAAAGGATTCGGATTACCTTTCGCAGGCCATAAAGATAACCATGCCGGGCTCATGAATTCCGAACAAATCAACGAACTTCGGGAGAAAATGAATATCCCAAAGGGGCATGAATGGGAACATTTTTCAGGTTTAGATCAGAGTCGAGAAGAACTTGAGCAGTTTTTGGCTGATGTACCTTTCGCGCAGCAATATCCGCGTAGGTTCAAAACACCTCAAATCAAAGTGCCGACGCTTGATATCCAGCCCCGATCTAAAATGTCGACCCAAGAGGGATTTGGGCGAATCCTTAATGAAATTGGTAAAAGCAGCAGCGAATTTGCCGATCGCATAGTCTCGACATCTCCAGACGTTACGGTTTCGACTAATCTTGGGCCGTGGGTGAACCGCCGTGGAATTTTTAGTCTGTCAGAAACCTCGGATACGTTTGCCCAGGAGGAGGTTGTTTCTGCTCAGAAATGGCAGATGACCCCGGCGGGACAGCATATTGAGCTTGGCATTGCTGAGACAAATCTTTTTCTTCAGCTCTCCGCACTTGGGCTTTCAAGCAGTATGTTTGGTGCACGACTACTTCCTATCGGAACGGTATACGATCCTTTCATCCGCCGCGGACTGGATGCTATGCATTATGGCTGTTATCAGGACTCCCGATATATGGTGGTGGCGACACCTTCGGGTATTACTCTAGCGCCAGAGGGTGGTGCTCACCAGTCGTCCGAAACACCGCTAATCACTCTTGCTCAGCCCAATATGGCCGCTTTCGAACCGGCCTACGTAGACGAGCTAGCGGAGATTATGCGCTGGGGCTTCGAATTTATGCAGGCTGATAATGGCGGGTGTGTTGCGATTCGACTATCAACCCGCATACTTGAACAGCCCAGTCGAGAGATGACGGCGGCACTTCGTGCAGACGTTACGTCCGGCGCATATTGGCTCCGAGAACCCGCCAAGGAAAGCAGCCTGATTATTGCCTGTAGTGGAGCGGTAATGCCCGAAGCTGTCTCCGCGTATGAAGATATTGTCGAGGACATCCCGGGTATTGGGCTGCTCGCTATCACCTCGGCGGACCGTATCCATATTGACTGGATTGGAGCCCGCCGAGCGCGTATGTCGGGTCAAGTAGAGTCGATTGCGCATATTGAGAAAATGCTATCGCCGCTTGCGAAAGACGCCGCTCTCGTGACGATTTGTGACGCCCATTCCAGTATGCTTGGATGGATGGGGTCGGTCGCTGGGCATCGTATTTATCCTCTTGGTGTCGATGAGTTTGGACAGTCAGGAGATCTACCCGACCTATATCATCACTATGGAATTGACAGTTGCGCGATACTCGACGCTGCGGCACGGGCCTGTGTTCGGCGCCTTGGGGGTTGATTTATCACCACCTGACCATTGCTCGAAGCCGCTGATTGATGTAGACCCCGGCCGATTGAGAGCTTCGGCTGACGGACGTGGGTGCCACGATTATTAGTGTCGCCCCAAACCAGCGGGCGTGGTGGAATTGGTAGACACGCAGGTTTTAGGTACCTGTGGCGCAAGCCGTGGGGGTTCGAGTCCCTTCGCCCGCACCAGAACGTTGCGTGTTCTGGGTTGTTTTTTATGTCGCCCGAATGGTGATGAAAAGAGAGATTTATGCAGGTTACAGAAACCATTAACGAAGGCCTGAAACGCGAATACGCGATCGTTATTCCTAAAGAGAATATCGACGGGCGCATGAACACACGCCTTACCGAGGTGGGTGGTACGGTAAACGTCCCCGGATTTCGCCCCGGGAAAGTACCCTTAGCTATACTGAAAAAGCGTTTCGGTGATGCGGTGCGCGGAGAAATTTTAGAACAGACGGTCCAGGATTCAATTAAGGACCTAATGCAGGATAAAGATCTTCGCCCAGCAACAGAGCCAAAGGTCGACCTCGTTACATTCGAAGACGGCTCAGACCTGGAGTACAAACTATCGATCGAGGTGATACCAGATATCGAACCTATCGACTTTAGCGTCATAGAACTCGAACGAATGGTCGCTGAAGTGCCTGACGAGGACGTTCAGAAATCAATTGAACGCCTGGCCGATCAGCAAAAGACCTATGCTTTGGAAGAGGGTCGTACCGCCGAAGATGGCGATCAACTGTTATTGAACTTCCTTGGCCGGATCGACGGAGAAGCATTTGATGGTGGAACCGCCGAGGGTATGGAACTATTGCTCGGAAGTGGCCAGTTTATACCGGGGTTTGAGGAACAATTGGTCGGCGCTAAGGCCGGTGAAAAGAAGACAGTCAATGTCGAATTTCCGGCGGATTACGGATCGGAAACTCTAGCTGGAAAAGCGGCGGAGTTTGAGGTTGACGTGACCGAGGTCAGAGCCCCTGCCAAAATTCAGATTGATGAGGAATTTGCTAAATCGATGGGTGCGGAAGACTTGGATGGTCTTCAATCAATGGTGCGGGATCAGATTGGGTCAGAGTATACGCAGGTCTCGCGTGGTCGGCTAAAACGAGAACTTCTCGATAAGCTCTCCAATACCGTGAATTTCGATGTGCCCCCCAGCATGTTGGAAAACGAATTCCAGACTATCTGGAAGCAACTTCAAGAGGCAAAGGAGCAGGATCGACTTGATGAGGACGACAAGGGTAAGTCGGATGAAGAACTTGAAGAGCGCTATCGGGAGATTGCCGCGAGACGGATTCGCCTCGGTCTTCTGTTGTCGGAGATCGGACGGGTTAACGACCTGACTGTAAATCAGGATGATCTGAATCGGGCAATGGCGGAACAAGCCCAACGTTTTCCGGGACAGGAAGCTCAGGTCATGAAGTTTTACACAGAAAATCCCCAGGCCATGCAGGATTTGCAGGCGCCAATTTTTGAGGAAAAGATTGTTGATTACATCCTTGAACTCGCGAAGGTGACGGAACGTAATGTGGCCATTGAGGAACTTCTAGCTGACCCGGGCGGAGACGGCGTCAGTGATCCAAACTCCAACGTTAAAAAGGCTAAGAAGGCTAAGAAGGCTAAGAAGGCTAAGAAGGCTAAGAAGGCTGTGAACAAAAAGTCGGCAAAGGCATAACAAGCGTAAAAGGTAAATGACTAAAATCGTATATAGCGCCCAAATTCGTAACTCGCGCGGTTTATATTGCACGCCGTGCCTAACATCGCTGGAGACCTAATGAACCTCAGCAATCAAACCAGAATGAACTCTCTTGTCCCGATGGTGGTCGAACAGACCAATCGCGGCGAAAGAGCCTACGACATCTATTCCAGGCTCCTCAAGGAGCGCATAATTTTCCTTGTAGGACCAGTCGAGGATCATGTGTCCAGCCTAATCTGTGCACAATTGCTTTTTCTCGAGTCAGAAAATCCGACCAAGGATATTTCTTTCTATATTAACTCTCCGGGTGGACTGGTGACCGCAGGACTCGCAATCTACGATACCATGCAGTATGTGCGGCCAGATATCTCCACAGTGTGTATCGGGCAGGCGGCATCGATGGGGTCACTGCTTCTAGCGGCAGGTGCTGACGGTAAGAGATACTCACTTCCCCATTCTCGTATTATGGTCCATCAACCTTCGGGTGGATTCCAGGGGCAGGCGACTGACATCGAAATTCACGCGAAGGAAATTTTGTCTTTACGGGCACGGTTGAACGATATTTATGTTCAGCATACCGGCCAAGACCTGAAGGTTATTGAGGAGGCTATGGAACGCGATAAGTTCCTTGACCCAGAAGAAGCCAAGGAATTCGGTATAGTCGACGAAGTGGTAAATCAGCGGCCAGTTCCGGATGCCCTAGATGACGAATCGGAGAAACCATCTGATTGAGATAGAATTTGTTTTCTTAGTAATAATTTGGAAGTCTGGAATGCGGAAAACATCGTACCTAATACGGAAAAGAACTTTACGAGAGCTCGGGTATGACTTTTACGACCAAGAAATCTGAGCCGTGGCTTCCGCAAGCTGGCAGATGGACGCAGGCGGACGCACTGGTTAACATGTGTTCGAGTGTACGAGGCATTAAGGGTAATCCATGAGCAAGACCGGTAGCGGAGACTCAAAAAACGTTTTGTATTGTTCTTTTTGCGGAAAGAGCCAGCACGAAGTCAGGAAACTTATTGCCGGGCCGACTGTATTCATTTGCGATGAATGCGTAGAACTTTGCATGGATATCATTCGCGAAGAACACAAGACGACACTCGTAAAGTCGCGCGAAGGGGTCCCAACCCCTAAAGAAATATGCTCTGTCTTAGATGACTATGTGATCGGCCAAGCTCACGCGAAACGTGTGCTATCGGTTGCAGTTCACAACCATTACAAGCGGCTGTCCCACGGACAAAAAAATAATGACGTTGAAATCGCGAAGTCTAATATCATCCTTATTGGACCCACAGGATGCGGTAAGACTTTACTGGCGCAGACATTGGCTCGGATATTAGACGTACCGTTTACGATGGCTGATGCAACAACGCTGACTGAAGCGGGTTATGTCGGTGAAGATGTTGAAAACATAATCCTCAAGCTTCTTCAGGCAGCGGATTACAATGTTGAACGGGCGCAGCGTGGTATTGTATATATCGACGAAGTAGACAAGATTTCTCGCAAATCAGATAATCCGTCCATCACGCGGGACGTGTCGGGTGAGGGCGTTCAGCAAGCGTTACTTAAAATAATGGAAGGCACGGTTGCGTCAGTCCCGCCGCAGGGGGGGCGTAAACACCCTCAACAGGAGTTCCTGCAAGTCGATACGACTAACATTCTTTTTATTTGTGGCGGGGCTTTTGCGGGGCTCGACAAAATAATTAGCGATCGTGGGCAAGGTACCAGTATCGGCTTTGGCGCAGATGTGCGCGATCCCGACGATCGAAAGACCGGAGAAATACTGCGCGATATCGAGCCCGAGGATTTACTGCGCTTTGGGCTAATTCCAGAATTCGTGGGACGTCTGCCTGTTATAGCGACGCTGGAGGATCTTGATGAAGCCGCACTCATCCAAATCCTGACTACACCAAAAAACGCATTGGTTAAACAATATGGACGCCTATTCGAGATGGAAGGTGTCACACTTACATTTGCGGAAGATGCACTTTCAGCGATATCGAAAAAAGCGATTGGTCGAAAAACGGGTGCGCGGGGTTTGCGCTCTATTTTGGAGAGTATATTGCTCGAAACGATGTACGAGCTCCCGAGCTTGGAAGGCGTTGAGGAGATCGCTGTAAACGGTGAAGTCGTAGAGGGCAGGTCACAGCCACTTTATATTTACGCAGACAAACTGGAGGAAAGCGGAACTTCCGCTTGATAACTGCTGTCTTGATTTCACGCCCAATAGATCCATTTAAAAAATTGGTGCAAGTGTACCTTTAGCCCCCTAAAGCATAGTGTAAATAGGATTTAAATATGTCGGATACCGCAAAAAAAACCATATTCCCGGTGTTGCCACTTAGGGATATCGTGGTCTTCCCGCACATGATTGTGCCGCTGTTCGTGGGGCGTGATAAGTCTGTTAAAGCCCTTGAAGATGTTATGCAGGACGATAAACAAATCCTGCTAGTAGCGCAAAAAGATGCGGGTCAAGACGATCCTGCAATTGATGAAATTTATGATGTCGGGACTATCGGTACAGTACTCCAGTTACTTAAACTCCCGGACGGCACAGTTAAGGTGCTGGTTGAAGGGAGTCAGAGGGCCAAAGTAGTAAGATATACAGACAAAGCAGAATTTTTTCAGGCTGAAGCCGAACTAATAGTTGAGACAGCAGACAAAGATAAGGACATAGAAGCACTTTGTCGTTCTGTCATAAGCCAGTTCGAGCAATACATAAAATTAAACAAGAAGATACCTCCCGAGGTTCTTGTATCGTTAAATCAAATGGAAGATGAGTCGAAACTGTCGGATACTATTGCCTCGCACCTTGCTCTAAAAATTTCGGAAAAACAGGAGCTTTTAGAACTAGTGTCGCCGGCCGAAAGGCTGGAAAGAGCCTACTCATCTATGGAGTCAGAAATCGGTGTGCTGCAAGTTGAAAAGCGTATCCGCAGTCGAGTTAAACGCCAAATGGAGAAGACTCAGCGTGAGTATTATCTCAATGAACAGTTGAAGGCGATCCAGAAAGAACTCGGCGAAACTGAAGACGGTCGCGATGAGGCAAGTGAATTTGAGGAACGAATAGAGAAAACTAGGCTCTCGGCGGAGGCTAAGGAGAAAGCAGGGCAAGAATTGAAGAAGTTAAAGGCGATGAGTCCGATGTCGGCTGAAGCCACCGTCGTGCGCAATTACCTTGACTGGCTTCTCAGCATACCTTGGGGCAAGCGTTCCCGCGTTAAGAAAGATATCAAAGCGGCAGAGAGGATCCTTAACAGAGACCACTACGGGTTGGAAAAGGTCAAGGAGCGCATCCTTGAATATCTTGCTGTTCAGACTCGCGTCCGCAAAATAAAAGGCCCGATTCTTTGTTTAGTAGGCCCCCCGGGCGTCGGTAAGACCTCGCTGGGTAAATCCATCGCTACCGCGACAGGCAGGAACTTCGTTCGTATGTCTCTTGGCGGTGTTCGTGATGAGGCGGAAGTTCGTGGCCATCGGCGTACCTATATCGGGTCAATGCCAGGTAAAGTTATTCAAGGTATGAAGAAGGCTAAGACGTCTAACCCACTCTTTCTTTTGGATGAAATAGATAAGCTTGGTGCCGATTGGCGAGGTGATCCTTCCTCGGCGTTGCTTGAGGTATTGGATCCAGAGCAAAACAATACATTCGCCGATCACTACTTGGAAGTCGATTATGATTTATCCGATGTAATGTTTGTAACGACGGCAAACACCTTGCGGATGCCGCAGCCATTGCTCGATAGAATGGAAACCATTCGATTATCGGGCTACACAGAGGATGAGAAAGTTCAAATAGCTAAACGACACTTGATTACTAAGCAGCTAAAATCGCACGGCCTGAAGAAAAATGAATGGTCGATTTCGGACGACGCCCTGCGTGATTTGGTGCGTTTATATACTAGAGAAGCGGGAGTGCGGAATTTAGAGCGCGAACTCGCAAATCTTGCACGAAAGGCTGTCAAGGATCTTGCTACGAAAAATAAAAAATCAATTCGGGTCACCCGCCGAAACCTCGACAAATTTGCCGGAGTTCCCCGCTATCGCTATGGCGAAATGGAAAGTGAAGACCTAGTAGGTGTTACTACGGGTCTAGCATGGACTGAAGTTGGCGGAGAGTTATTGTCTATTGAAGCCCTCTTAATGCCGGGCAAAGGCAACGTCTCGCAAACTGGTAAGCTGGGAGACGTGATGCAAGAGTCAGTCCAGGCGGCACGGAGCTACGTCCGGTCACGGATGTCGGTATTTGGCGTTAGTCGCAAGTTTTTTGACAAACGCGATATTCATGTCCACGTGCCAGAGGGCGCGACACCTAAAGACGGCCCGTCCGCTGGTGTGGCGATGTGCACATCCATTGTCTCGTCTCTTACAGGTATTCCAGTACGTCGTGATGTGGCCATGACCGGTGAGATCACTCTTCGTGGTCGGGTCCTTCCAATCGGTGGGCTCAAAGAAAAGCTTTTGGCTGCCCACCGCGGTGGTATTACGACCGTCTTAATCCCTAAGGAGAACGAAAAGGATTTAGTGGAGATTCCCGACAACGTTAAAAAAGGATTAAAAATAATTGCTGCGAGCACTGTGGATGAAGTTCTTAGTGAGGCACTGTCGCGTGAACCAGTACCCATTGATCTTGAGGAAGACGAGGACGACATCGTCTCCGGCGCCGATGGTGATAAAGATACCGAGGGCGTAGTAACCCATTAATTAATCTGTACGCTGAGCATTTATTTGGGCCCCCGCAGTCTGGCGGGGGCCTTTTTTTAATTGGTGAAGGACCCCACGAAACCCAGCAAATTCCTATTACCGAATCGATTTGGGCGATTCGCGGTAGAAAAACAGCTTAAACCGGCAGAAAACTGGGACTTTCTTGATTGACCCCGGAGAAAAACCGCCATTACACTGATGATATGTATTGGAGATTTCCGCCGCTATCCGATGCACTCGAAAAACAGCGGCATTACGGATTCATGATTTGAAAGGGCGTGTCGTGAACAAAAATGATCTCGTGGCTGCCGTGGCTGACGGTGCAGACCTATCCAAGGCAGATTCAGCGAAAGCTGTCGACGCTGTGTTTGACTCCATTACGGGGGCTCTGAAGGGAGGAGGCGACGTGCGTCTCGTCGGTTTTGGAACCTTCAGTGTAGCTAATCGGAAAGCCTCAACTGGGCGTAATCCTCGCACCGGTGAGGCAATTCAAATTCCAGCATCGAAACAGCCGAAGTTTAAGGCCGGTAAAGGTCTGAAAGACGCGGTAAACTAAACAGCTTTTCCACCAGAAAAACATGCCGGCCGCCGATGGGCGGCCGGTTTTGTTTTATCGGCTTGTTGTATGGAAATCTATCAAGGGTTTTTGTATACATACGTCTAAGGGGCGGTTAGCTCAGCTGGGAGAGCGACGCGTTTACACCGCGTAGGTCGGCGGTTCGAACCCGTCACCGCCCACCACTTAACCTTTTATTCTTCCACGATACCGATATGCGTGGAAAACAATCGGGAAACAAAAAGGAACAGTGGGCAAAAATGTTTAATACCGATAACAGACACCTTATCAAGACTAATGTATGCGCCGTTTGTGTTTTAAGCTGGTGTCGTGAGGATACTTGGTGGGAGATTTAAACCGAACCTACGGTATGTACTTTTTGTTTGTCATCAGGCTCTAGTATGCGAGAGATCTGGCTGGGCCTTCCAGGCAATTTCCGCGGCATTATATGGCTAACAGTCGGTGTCTTTATTTTGTCGGGGGTGAACGTTCTCGTAAAAATTCTGGGAAGCAAATTCCACGCGATAGAAATCGCATTTTTTCGATACCTCGTAGGGTTTATTATTCTTAGTCCGGTTTTCGTCCGGATGGGCTGGGAACAGCTGCGCACGGAGCGACTACCCCTCCATTTAATGCGAATGAGCTTAGCCTTCGTTGGACAGGTTTTAGTTTTTCTATCGGTTATTTATCTACCCCTTGCCGATGCCACGGCCTTTATGTTTACAAAGCCGATATTTACTGCAGTTGCGGCGGTTTTGATACTGCATGAGGCCGTCACTAAAAAGCGCTGGTTTTTAACAGCACTAGGTTTTGGTGGTGTTTTGATAATGCTTCGGCCGGGGTCGGATGGTATAGATTTTATTGCCCTGATCGCTGTTATCGCTGCCGCAATCTGGGGTACCGCAAATGTTCTCATAAGGATGCTCTCGACTACTGAGCCGACTACGCGGATCCTATTTTACTATCATGTGGGAGGTGTGGTTGTTTTTTTGGGACCAGCCCTGTGGTTCTGGCAATCCCCAACTAACTTTGAGTTAATGTTGCTTGTTGCAATCGGGGGTGGCACGACAGCCTGTATGTTTTGTTATTTTAGGGCGTTTGCTGTGGGTGAGGCGAATGCAGTTGCGCCGGCAGAATACACAGGCCTCGTTTACGCAGCCTTGCTGGGATTTTTCATTTTCGCCGAGCTACCTTCTATTTGGGTTGCATCTGGGGCACTTGTTATTATCGGTAGTACCTACTTTATCGCTCGTGACGAGAGCAAAATCAGGTCCATTGCGGAAAATAGTGAGACCACGAGATAATAAGCCTACTAACGTATCATTAGCTCTATAAAAGTGCGCAAAAGACTGAATGCGACGTTCGATCGAGATCCGTTAGTCCTGCTTAGGAATTGACTCGCCTATTTTCCGATTGAAAGAGCGGTGTCTTATGATGATGACTGAGTTCTATGAATACGGGCTCGTTTTGTAGCAGTACTATCCATAAGAAATAAGGAAACAGATGACTGATATAACGGAACTGGAAGACCTCGAAGAAAAGCGCTACTCAGCAATGCTGGATGCGGATGTTGCTGTACTTGAAGATCTCCTGCACGACGATCTTGCATACATGCACTCGACCGGCGATTTAGAAAATAAGGAGAGCTACGTCTCTTCCCTAAGCGAGGGTACATCAGCTTATAAAATGATTCGCTGTAATGACAGAACTATTCGGGTCCACAACAATATAGGTCTTGTTTTTCACCATTTAGAGGCGGATGTGGTGTTCCATGGTATCGAACGCCATCTGGACAATCGGCTGCTTGCGGTGTGGAGCCGGGATGGTGGAAAATGGCGAATGCTGGCTTTGCAATCGGGGCCAGTTGTTAGATAGAACAACTTGGGCTCTGCACTCCCGGACAATGACCAAGTTTCCATCGGTATGCTGGAATTTTGATAGCGTTTTGGGCTTGGGAACGGGGTAGACAAAAGGCGCTCTAATATTCGCGACTTTTGCCATGTGACAGCACGGGAAACTATGGTAAACAGTGGGATGTGACGCGGAAAATAAAGTCGCGAAAGATTTTTTCGACATTCCGAAAAACATAGCCTGATCAATGTATTAGGCATTGTGGGGGTGTAGCTCAGTTGGTTAGAGCGCTGGCCTGTCACGCCAGAGGCCGCGGGTTCGAGTCCCGTCACTCCCGCCACTATTTCTCTTTTATTTTCAGTTACTTAACAGTCTAAAAACCGTTTTGTGTCACAAAATGTGTCACATAATGTGTCACGGACTTGCTGCGTTGCGCAGATAATCCTCGTTCAAACCCGCCATTAGGTCGCGGTCACTGCCCGCAATAGCGTGTGCGTAGGTTGTCATAGTGGTATGCGCCGTTTTATGGCCCGCACGTTGGGCTACGGTGGTTACTGGCGCACCGTCCAGCAGTAGCAGTGAAAGGTGCGTATGCCGCAGGTCATGGAAACGTAATTTGCGGCTAATCTTCTCCTGACGCAGCAGACGGGTGGTAACCCGGCCGTATGCATTGGAAACCTGCCAAGTCATAAAGTACTCGCCGGCTTTGCCAGTTACCGGCCAACTATCAAATATCGGCATATCATTAGATCGTGCCTGTAAGCGCAGGTTACGCTCTGCCTGATTAAGCTGGGCTTTGCGTAAGGTGTCACACGTGAATGGCGAAAGGGCTATCACGCGCTCGCCTGCTTCGGTTTTGGTGTCCTTGACGAATGTTCCCAACTCGTCGGTAGAGGTCAGCGCGCTATCAATCGCCAATGTCTTTGCTTCTAAATCGACGTGCCGCCAATGCAGGGCCAAAATTTCGCCAAGCCGCAGACCAGTCTGCATTGCGACAATAACGATAGGCTGCAACCAATGGCCCTCCAATGCCCTGATAAGTTCTGCGCATTCGTCGGGCGTATGTGCGTCTGCCTTCGGCTTTGTCGTTTTGAGAAACTTGGTTGCACGATAGGTGGGCAGGGTGGCTATCAGTTCTTCGTCTAATGCCCACTTCATTGCATCCGAAAAGCAGCCGTGAATATTTTTGACAGTCTTCACGGCCAACCCCTTGCCGGGCAAATGGTGGCCTGACTGCAAAAGTTGCTTCCACGCCTTTTCAACGTGCCGCCTGGACAACTCCTGTAGCCGCTTGGAACCGAGCACAGGTTTGATGTTGCTTCTAACTATCTGCTGATAGCGTTCCCATGTGCGTTGGCTAACCTTCGTCTTGCAAACGTTGCCCTCATACACCGGCTTGGTCGCGGCCACCCACTGATTGATTGTCCAAACGCGACTGTTGGAAACAAGAGCGTCAGCAGAAGTATGGGTGCGAGGATGCGTTTCATCGGGTTCTACTCAACACCCTTTGTATTTCTTACGGACACATTCACGGGCAAGGTCTTGTGTAGTTAATTTATAAAGTTTTACTTTTGCCTTTTATTGAATTCCAAAAAATTAAACCAGCAAGACCCCCTACGAAAGCGGGAACTGGACCACCCTCACCTAATATTGCAGCAGTTACTAGTATACCAACAATCCCAATTAAAATTGTAATTACTACTTTTAACCAAATTGCCATCAAGTTATCTCATTTTAGTTTTGAACTAATTTACAAATCCACTCAGAAGGAATTCCCACTAACAGTTTAAGTCACCTTCGTCCATCCGGCAAAACCCAAGTAAGATAACGGCGATTAAAGGGTGTTTACGCATGTGAAACTCCTAAAAAGTAGAATTCATATTCTGTTGTAATCAACCGTATCCATCCACTATCCACTGACATTCTTTTTCATTTACTAGTTGGGTATTAGCGGTCCATTGCCAGATCAAGAATCGATTCTTCTGTGTGTTTTGCTTTTGCGCCAAATTGCCAATGATCGCCATGGCACGCGCGCACGCTCCAACTTTAAAATTTAACGGTTTTGGTGTCCGCTTTAACTTCGTGAATATTTCACTGATATTTATGTCCCAATGTTGTCTGATAACTGACACAAACCGTTTACAATTGAGAATGCTCCGTGACGTAGTGGGTTCCCAAGAATTAACTCGTTCTATCAATTTTCGATAAAATTCGGGTGAGCGATTGACTGCTTGACGAACACCTTTCGGGTTCCGTCTCGCTGCGTCTGCCAAAATTTGTGCATATATCTGAACCTGTAACACGCAGTTTTTAGAATACGACACCCCCGCACTTCCAATAAGCACGGCAATCGTCAGGCAGATTGTGACGGTCAGGTTTCTCATTTGAATCAGTCGTTATTTTCCAAGTTCTCTATCCGTAATATCCGCGAGATATTTTTCCACTAGATCATCAAGGTTTGGACTGTTCGGTTGAGCATCATGTCGTTCTCCTTCACTCAGTCCGTCGATAATTTGGATAATTAACTCTTTGAGTTCCCGTCCGTTTAAAAGGTCAGTCCGTGTCCGCCCACCATATGCCTCAAGGATACGCATCATCTCAGAGGTATTTAACCAAGCGAGAGAGTGACGCAGCATCAGGGGAATCGCGATTGAAAGTGCTTCACGAATTATCTGGTTATCTCTCCCTGTGACTTCTTTGGACGCCTCGGAATATCTTTTTATTAACGCCCAGTCGCCTTCATATTTCTCCATCCACCCTTCGGAATATTCGGAGAGAAAATCAATTTCTGTTTTGGATAAGTACTCACTGAGGTCTTTCTCTTCTGACTGAAGATTTCTTATTGTTGTTGGAAGACCGGACAGTTTATTATAGTCGCTCAGCAGTACCCGCATGTTTGTATTATTTTTTTCAGTACTTTTTTGCGCGGGAATTTTTAACCAGATTTGATGTGACTTTCTCAAAACATGAGAGACAGTCTGCGCATCTAACAAGTAGATTTTTTCTTCATTGGTTTGCTCCGAGATTCGGACAAAACAAAAAATCAGGTTTTCAATGACTTTCTCGTGCTTTTTACTCATCAACCATTGATGACGAGTAGTGGTCGTTTTAACTTGGATGGGAGCAGAATGTATTCCATCATCGCTCACAACTACTAAATCAAAATCTTTCGTAAATTCAGGTGCCTTTCCAGCAATAAACCCATTCAGCAAAAGTTTTGATAAGACCAGAGATTCACCGGACGCACCTAATACGGCGGATGGTATTTTGGTCATCGAAATTCCTCGGTCGAAAACAGAAATAATCTCCCCGCACTTCCAAGAAGGACGGCAATCGTCAGGCAGATGGTGGCAGTCAGTTTTCTCATACGGAAATTCTGACAGACAATCTTCGGAATGTGTATAGAGAATGGGGTGTGGCAGCGTGACATTACTCTTCCCCCAATGCCGCGAAATAATCTTTTTATTCCTCCATGTCGAAAACATTTGGACCCGAGGGATCACGCCAGCCCATTTCCTCCAGTCGCTCCTCGCTGGGCGCATGATCGAGCTGATATTCATCAAGTTTGATCGGCACCATCTCTGCGGCGAACCGCTCTAGCTCCCAGGAAAGATTGTCTACGTAGGTGATGAAGCTCCAATCGCCATTACCATGGCGTTTCAGATAGACCTGTTGAACTTCCTGACAGCATTCACCGCCGATATAGCGATAGCCCGCCCAAAACACTCGGGTTCTAGGTTTTGGCCGTCTGGCTGGAACTTTCACTCGTGGAAACTTAACGACAGATGCGTTCATCGACGCAGACTCCTCTCTTTAGTGCTTTTGGCGGAATGCCAGGGGGCACAAGCTGAAGTTCAAATCCCCGATCTGTTTGGCGGGATTTAGACGGCCTAGAGAGCCCGAAGAGCACCACTAAACTTGACTAAACTATACATAACGCTACACAAGAGAATGAGGGGTAGTGGTTTTGGGTCCCGCCACTCCGATTACTTTTTCCGTTATATTACTTAAGCGGGACAACTCTTTGGTTTAGGTGTTTTTGGACGGTCCTATGAAAGCAATTGTCGGTGGCAATGTAATTGATGGGCTCGGGTTAGACCCGATTCAAGACGGTGTCGTCTTGATCGATGAAGACCGGATAGTTGCGGTCGGTTCTGCTAAGACCACACCTGTGCCCCGAGGCGCTGAAACTATAGACGCAGTTGGTTGTCATGTCTTACCCGGAATTATCGACTGCCATCTCCACTGCACATATCGTTCAAGAGACGTACGTCAACACTTGCTGAACTCACCAACATATAATGTTCTGCGTTCGACCCAGATAATTGAGGAGACAATAGCTTGCGGGGTCACCACGGCGCGAGACATGGGGGGAGCGGACGCGGGTTTTAGACAGGCAATCGAGGATGGGTTAATTGCCGGGCCAAGGCTACAGATATCAATTGCTATGATTTCCCAGACTGGGGGTCATGGCGATTACTGGGTGCCCGCCGGTATGCGTATCCCAAAGCGGACATGGTTGCCAGATGGGGTCGCTGACGGTGTCGAGGGTATCAGAAAGTTAGTACGCCAATTTTTAATGGCGGGAGCGGATTTTATAAAAATTTGTTCAACTGGCGGCATTACTTCGGTTACAGATAGCTGGGATGAACCACAATTCACGATGGAAGAGATAAAATGTGCGGTCGATGAGGCAGCTGCCAAGAAACGACCTGTTGCCGTTCACGCCGAGGGTATTTTAGGGATTCGTACTGCACTTGAGGCTGGGGTGCACTCTATAGAACATGGTTGGTTTATAGATGAAGAATGCATTGATCGCATGATCAAACAGTCCACGTGGTGGGTACCGACGCTTGCTCTCGTTCCGCTATCTATCGAACATCGCCAAAAAGACCCGAATTGGGGGAAACAGCAGTTAGGGCAAGAGGAGCAGAAAGACCAAGAAATATACCGCAAGATGAAGGAAGAACAGTTCCCGATTTGGCGAGAGGCAGTTCGTCGCGGGGTTAAGATCGCTATGGGTACTGACCAATCGCATCGATTGCTCGTGGGCGAAAATCTCGTGGAACTTAGATTCATGGTCGATTTCTTGGGTATGAGCCCAATGGAGGCTATCGTTTCAGCTACTTCGAACGCCGCTAACTGTATTGGAAGACCGGACCTCGGGGAACTGTCACCGGGGAAAATTGCGGATGTACTGGTTGTCGATGGAGATCCCTTAGACGACATCTCCATTCTCGAAGATCGAAACAGACTTAAATTAATAATGAAACAAGGAAAAACTTACAAAAATATTGTCTAGATTGACTAGTAAAACAGTTACTTTTAGCCATACTTATATAATAGACACTCTCAACGCGTGGGAAGCTTATGCAATTAAATCGTTTTTTAATCCGGCCTCTTATTGAAGCAGGGCTGAGGGAGGAACTTGGGTCTGGAGATACTACAGGAGGATTCCTAGTTCTTGATGACGACCCAATACAGACTGGCCAGATTTACGCAAAAGATTCTGGCATTGTCTGTGGGCTTTTGTTGGCAGATGAGACAATCAAACAGCTTGATGAAAGTGCGGAAATAGAACATTTAGTTCGGGATGGAGACGCGATAGGACCAGGGACTACCCTCTTAAAAATTTCAGCGCGGACATCAACGTTTTTCGCCATCGAGCGTTGTGCGCTCGACTGGATTCAGCAACTTTCGGGTATTGCCACGAAAACCCGGCGCTACATGGACATGATACAAGGCAGTAAAGTGCGTATAACTGATACGCGAAAAGGGTGGCCCGGGCTCCGTATTCTTCAGAAATATGCGGTTCGCGTCGGAGGGGCACACAACCATATTTTTAATCTAAGTAATTGCATTCTAATAAAAGACAATCACATCAAGGCCGCCGGCTCCCTAACAAATGCTGTGGAAACGATACGGTCTAACGCCCAGCATACCTTTAAAATTGAAGTAGAATGCGAGACTTTAGAAATGGTTCAAGAAGCTCTTGATGTAAATGCCGAAATCATCATGTTCGACAATATGGACCTTGATGAAATGTCGGAGGGGCTAAAGTTAGTTGACGGTCGGGCGATGACAGAAGCATCGGGTGGTATTAATGAACAAACGATAGAGGCGATTTCTAAGATCGGGGTGGATATAATTTCTTTGGGTGATTTAACTCATAGCATTAACGCTTTGGATGTAAGCCTTGATATTAAAGATATTAAACCAAGTGCGTTGAGAACGATCCAGCGCCTCGAAAAAAAATAATCCAATTTTAGTCTAGCCCGTCTTTGGTATGGAGAAATTGGGGTGCGAAGGTGAGTATAGTGAATGATAGCCGATCATCAGATGATTTGTTCACACTGACGCACGGTATTATACCGGCACTCGATAATCCATCACTTGATGGAATTATTCATACTGTAGAATCCTGTGCCGACGTTGATGGGATTGTTGGATTTAAAATTGGTCTGACAATCGCACTACAATTAGGGTTGTCTAAGGCAGTTTCAACAATCCGCGAAATCACAGGCTTACCTATAATTTATGATCACCAGAAAGCTGGTGCCGACATCCCAGATATGGGGGAGAAATTTTGTAAAATAGCCGCGGACGCAGGCGTCAATGGATTAATTCTCTTTCCCTTGGCAGGCCCGAGTGCGGTTAATTCCTTTGTGGGATCATCAATTAAACATGGAATTGCCCCGTTAGTTGGAGGAGACCTTCCAATTGAGGACTATAACGCGGCTGGCGGTGGTTACGTCGTTGATGATGCCCTAAGCGATATTTTTTCAAGGTCTATAACCATAGGCGCAAGGTATTTCATTGTTCCCGGCCAGACGTCAAACAAGGTTCGAAGGCACTCGGAACACCTGCGCGCGCGGATAGATAGACCCTCCATTGTTATCCCGGGTATCGGTGCCCTAGGAGGTAATATATTGGATTGTTTTGCTGCGGCCCCCGATTGTAACGCATATGCGGTAATTGGCCGAGGAATTTATGGAGCAGATAATCCGACCGATGCTGCGAAGAAATTTAGTGATGAAGCACTGAAATTCTTATGATTCCTGAAAAGTTGGAAAAATTTCAGCTTTTCATTGATGGTGAGTTTGTTCCGTCGAAATCGGGTGAAACATTCAACGTAAAAAGCCCATTCGACGGCACCGATTTTGCTACTATCTCAAAAGCGTCCGCAGATGATCTTAACATCGCAGCTATTGCTGCCAGGAATGCTTTTACAGGTAGCTGGCCAAAGATGTTGCCATTTGATCGCGGGAAATACTTGCGCGATATTGCCGATGAAATTCGCAAGAGGGCAGACGAAATCGCGATTGCTGAGACAAAATCAAGTGGGAAAACAATACAAAATTCGAAAAATGAGGTGGGGGCAGCTGCTCGGGTCTTTGAATATTACGCCGGGGCGATGGATAAATTCTTTGGGTCCACTATTCCACTAGGCGCGGATTTCGTAGATTTCACGCTTCGCGAGGCGGTAGGCGTCGTTGCTCAGATAACACCCTGGAATTTTCCATTTATGGCAGCGGCCTGGAAAGTAGCACCTGCTCTGGCGAGTGGCTGCACAGTATTGATTAAGCCTGCCAGTTACACGCCGATAACAACCCTTATGTTAGCCGAAATTACTCAAGTGGTGGGGCTCCCTCCCGGAGTATTAAATGTTCTGCCGGGGCCTGGGGGCGAAATTGGTAAAGACATCGCTACCCATCCTTTGATCAATAAAATAGCGTTCACTGGGGAGGGAAAAACTGGCGCTGACTTAGTTAAGTCTGCTGCGGACGATATTAAACGAGTTTCATTAGAGTTGGGGGGAAAGAGCCCAAATATTATTTTCGCGGACGCCAATATCGAAAAAGCAGGTAAGGCCGCTATTGGGGCGGCATTCGGCAATGCTGGTCAAAGTTGTTCAGCCCGGACCCGAATAATTGTCGAGCAATCTATCTACGACAATTTGATAGACATAATGGTCGATGGTTTGCGCGACTATCACATTGGAGACCCTTTCGATAAAGAGACAGATATGGGCCCTCTGATATCGGACACGCAGTGGCAGATAGTCAAAAATTATGTTGCCTTGGGTATCGCTGAAGGAGGTGATGTTGTTGTCGGTGGCGATCGTCCGTCCCATCAAACTTCGGGTAATTTCTTTGAGCCAACAATCATAAGAAACGTCACAAATAAAATGCGAGTAGCGCAGGAAGAAATTTTTGGCCCAGTTGCTGTCGTGATACCCTTTGAAAGTGAACAGGAAGCTATTCAAATTGCGAACGATTCGGTTTTCGGCCTTAATGCTTCTGTTTGGACACGAGATGTTAACCGTGCTTTACGTGTGGTGAGGGATATTGAGGCGGGGATGGTGAGCGTGAATTCTCATGGGAGCGCGAGCCGCTACAGCACCTTTTCGGCTTTTGGAGGAGTAAAGCAGTCTGGTATCGGTAGGGAGTTGGGTATGGAGGCTTTGAAACTTTATACAGAAATCAAGAATGTTTTTATCGATATAACGGATACCTCAGTAGGAACTGACGTTTAGGTGTACCCCTTAGAGACAACAAATTTGGCAGCAGGGGCGCTGAATTCTGCGCGCGTTCAAGAAATTAGAATCTGTACGGTTGAGACAGTCACCTCGGGCCTTTTGGCAGCGGCCTTAACATCAGTTTCAGGAGCATCTGAAATTTTTGAACGCGGTTTTATTCTTTATCATGCTAACGCAAAAGCCACCGGATTAAACGTTAGTCCTGAGTTGTCGAAATTGTATGGTGCTGTAAGTTCTCCTGTTACGCAGGCCTTGGCTGATCACGGGCTTAGACATTCGGGAGCGGGTATTTGTGTTGCGATAACAGGTTACGCTGGACCCACAGGTGGAAACGAAAAGGACCCAATAGGAACTTGTTATATTGCAGTATCTAGTATTAAAAAAGAAAAGCGTATCGTAGAGAGGCGCAGAATTGAGGGTGATCGAGATTCTGTTCGTTTAGGTGCAGTAGACGCCAGCTTGCAGATTCTGAACAAGGTTTTGCTCGAAATTAATTAATATATTCACCTGTCTTGATAGAACAGGAGTAAGTTTAATCACGAGCCATCAAAGATAGATCGTCAATTGCTTCTGAGATTAGTTCGTGATGCATCCCCCAGCCTATTGCTGTGATTGTATTTCGCCCGGGATTAATAAAGTTGTTCTCGAGCTCCGTCATCGGAAAAACATGGTCCCGAACGCACTGAAGAGTAACGGGTCGGCCGACTTCCTCTAAATGAAGAATTCCTTTCACACGAAGCAGGTTTGACCCATATTGCGATAGCGTTTTATCAATCCAGGATTGGACCTTTTCAGCATTTAAATATCCACAGAACTGCTTACCCACTGTCTGAAATTCTCTTTCACCATGAATCTGGGACGCAAGTGAGGCGGGTGTGTGGGGGATAAATGACGGACTAAAATATGAGGTCTTAAATTTTGCGATAAGTTTGTCATTCGCATTAAACTCGCTAGTGTCTGAAATCAGAGCAAAAGAATTTATTAGGCGAATTTCTTCGTCAATTTCTTCTCGCTCTAACTCAGGAGAGACGTCGGTTTTCGTAATAACGATAATATCACCAGCGCTTACTTGAAAACTGGCTTCGGGGAATTCTGAAAACGTTTTTTTGTAGGAGGTAGAATCCAAGGCTGTGATCACGATTGGATCGCTCAATTTCGCTAGTTTATTTGAGTATTGGCTCAGATTCTCTAAAATTGGGTAGGGGTTGGCAGCGCCTGATGTCTCAATGATTATATTTTCCGGCCGCGGGTCCAATTTGAGTAATCTAGAGATCCCATCTGTAACTGTGCCTTGTGGTCGACAGCATAGGCAACCTCCGTCAAGTAAAAGAATATCGTCGCTTGCGCCTACCACCAATTCATGGTCGATGCCTATCTCACCTAATTCATTCACCAGAACAGCGGTGCCTCGCATTTGCTTAGACCGTAGAAGCTGATTCAACAAAGTCGTTTTTCCGCTTCCTAAGAAGCCGGTGAGAATAAATAACGGGATACGTTTCATTTATGTTGAAAGTTAGAGCAATGGTTAAAAAATTATGTTTGTAGAAGCATAATAGACCAGCGCCGGGAAATGGCGAATTGTTGATTTATGGGAAGGGAATTTTAGAAAACTAGTTAAGTCCACATGAGCAATTTATATAGGGAAAGGTTATTCACCGCAGTTAACAATGGGTTTAGATTTCAATTTCCATACCGCTTAATATTTCACAGAACTCCTTATTAGCAAGTATCGAGCAAATCCGGTAAAGTGGTTCTGTACCTAATCCTTCGCAGATAGGCGAATGCACGGGGAGGAGACCAAATGACCGAGATGCGTTACGAGGCGCCGAAAACTCTGGATGCTGCTGTTGGATTGCTTCGTGATGCAAATGGCGGCGGTAGGGTGCTGGCAGGGGGTACGGATGTCTTAGTGCTTTTGCATGCAGAGATTATCGAACCAGAGGTTCTAGTCGACATAAAGAATATTTCTGATGTTAGGATCATGTCGGAAACAGAAGGTGCTTGGATGGTCGGTGCCGCGGTGCCCGGAATGCATGTAATTAATAATGCGGATTTCGCTGCGGCCTGGCCTGGGGTCTGCGAAGGCGTCGCACTGATCGGATCGGTTCAGGTTAAGGGGCGGGCAAGCATTGGCGGCAATCTTTGTAACGCATCACCCGCGGCCGATAGCGTTCCTGCGATCATCGCGGCTGGGGCGGTTGCCAACATCATCGGACCCGACGGCATGCGTAAGGAGCCGGTTGAAAATATCGTGACTGGCCCGCGTCAAACGTCGCTTTCCCGTGGAGAGTTTATCGTTTCTTTTTCATTTCCGAAAAAAGCACCGCACAGCGGAGACTGCTATTTACGGCTAACCCCGCGGACTGAGATGGATATTGCCGTGGTAGGTGCGGGTGTCTGTCTTACCCTAGATGAGCGTGGTAACTGCATCGCGGCCCGTATATCGATTGGTGCCGTGGCGTCGACACCGCTTCTAGTTCCAGATGCTGCTGATGCCCTCATAGGTACCAAAGTAGATAATGCGGCGCTGGAGGCTATGGTGGTTGCGGTTCGTGCAGCCTGTGATCCAATCAGCGACAAGCGGGGTACACGCGACTACAGGATCAAGACGGCCGGCGTAATAGCACGGCGGGCAGCTTTGAAGGCATTGGAAAGGGCACAGGAAAACTGATGGTGAAGAAGGTACATGTGACGACCACGGTAAACGGCGACGAATATGAATATCTCGCCGAGGCCGGGCAAACCCTTGTCGACGTGCTACGAAACGAGTTGGAACTTACGGGCACAAAGGAAGGGTGTTCAACCGGTGACTGCGGCGCTTGTAGCGTAATAATGGATGGTGAGTTGGTGTGTTCGTGCCTCGTGTTGGCTGCGGAGACAGACGGGAAGTCGTTGGAAACGATCGAGGGAATGGCCGACGGCGATACCCTTCATCCGCTGCAGCGAAACTTCCTAGAACTTAATGGCCTGCAGTGCGGCATCTGCACTCCGGGGTTCTTAATTGCGGCCAAGGCATTGTTGGAACGTAACCCGGACCCGACCGAGACAGAAGCTCGTTTTTGGTTAGCCGGGAACCTATGCCGTTGTACCGGATACGATAAAATTGTTCGGTCAGTTATGGCAGCGGCGGCAGAAATGAGAGGAGCTTGATATGGCGACTATTCTCGAAGATTCGAAATATGACCCCCAGCGTGATCTGAAGATCGTCGGCGGTAATCCGGTCAAGCATGACGGGCTTGACAAGGTTACCGGTCGGGCGAAGTTCGGCGCCGATTTCTTTCTTCCAGGAATGCTTTACGGCCGCACGCTGCGGAGCCCCCACGCACACGCGACCATTAAGTCTATCGATATTAGCGAAGCTAGTGCGCTGCCGGGTGTGAAGGCTATCGTTACGCGTGACGATTTTCCCGAGATTGAGCCGGGCTCAGTTGCCGGAGATATGACACGGACAGCAATGGCGCGAGAAAAAGTATTATTTGATGGTCATCCCGTTGCTGCTATTGCTGCTACTAGTGACGCCATCGCTCGGCGGGCATTAAAGCTAATCAAGGTGGATTATGAGGTCTTGCCGCACGTGATTGATCCCGTTGATGCGATGCAAGCAGGTGCCCCAATTTTGCATGATCACATCCGAACCAAAGGGCTTGACGAGCCGAATGATAACCCCACCAACGTGACTGAGCGTATGGTCAGTCAGATGGGGGATATCGAAAAAGGCTTTGCCGAGGCTGACGTGATAGTTGAGAAGGAATTTGATTCCAAGCCAATGCATCAGGGGTACATTGAACCGCAGGGTTGCGTTGCCGAATATTCTGAAGACGGACAGGTCGAATTGTGGTGCAGTACCCAAGCCCCATTCGTATATCGGGACCGTTTGTCAGCAATCCTCAAGGTTGATGCATCTAAGATCAACGTTCAACAGTCGGAGCTTGGCGGCGGGTTTGGTGGCAAGACCGGTTTCTATCCAGAGCCGATCGCGATTCAGCTTTCCAAGAAAGCATCTCGCCCGGTCAAGATGGTGCTCAGCCGAAGCGAAGTTTTTCGGGGGACTGGCCCGGTATCTGGGACCAGCTACAAGATAAAGATGGGGGTCACCAAGGATGGTAAGATTACTGCCGCTCAGGGCAGATTGATTTTCCAGACCGGCATTTTCAGCGGTTCAATGTACTTCAACGCGCCAAATGCGATGTTTACGAGATACGACCTCGAAAATGTTTACATCGAGTCTTTCGAGGTAGTTTCGAATCGGCCCAAGGTAAATTCGTTCCGCGCACCCTGCGTGCCGCAGATTGTATTTGGAGTCGAGGGGGTGATTGACGAACTTGCGCGGAAGATCAACATGGATCCGATTGATATGCGGCTGAAGAATGCCGTGACCGAGGGCTATACCACTATTTATGGCGAGACCCTGGGCCCCATCGGGTTTGTAGAGACGTTGGAAGCGGCAAAAGAATGCGATCACTACAAATCACCAGTCAAAAAGGGTGAGGGAAGAGGTGTCGCGACCGGATTTTGGTTTAACCGCGGCGGCGAAACCTCGACTTCAATGAATATTGCCCCGGATGGGTCGGTGACGATCATTACCGGGACGGCAGATGTTGCCGGATCGCGTATTTCTATCGCTATGATGGCTGCGGAAGAACTCGGGATTGATGTGGCTAAGGTTCGGATCACCATGGCCGATACCAATTCTCTTGGGTTTAATCGCGTTACCGCGGGTAGCCGGACGACATATTCAGTGGGTATGACCGTAGTCGATAATGCCCGCCAGTGCATCGATCAATTTGTTCGGCGAGCGGCTGAAATATGGGATGTACCGGAGGACGCCATTATCTTCGAAAACGGTGAATGTCGGCCCGCCAGTGCGAATGTTGGAGAATTTGAACCTTTGTCTATCGCTGATATTACCAAGCAGACGACTATGTCGCACGGTGCAGTAACCGCGAGCACATCTATGAATGTGACCGGTGCCGGACCGGGATTTGGTGCTCATATAGTCGATGTTAAGGTCGATGAGGAAACCGGCCGCTGTGATGTCACGCGATACACGGTCGTTGAAGACGCTGGCAAGGCGATACACCCGCTACAGGTAGAAGGGCAGTATCAGGGAGGTGCCGTACAGGGAATAGGCTGGGCGCTGAACGAGGAATACGTTTATGGAGAGGATGGGCGGCTTCAGAATGCAGGCTTCCTTGATTATCGCATGCCGGTAACGTCCGACGTGCCGATGATCGATACCGTTATCGTGGAGGTGCCAAACCCCCGCCATCCATTCGGTCTACGAGGAGTTGGTGAGGTTCCGGTGGTTCCGACGATGGCAGCTATAGGTAACGCAATAGGAGACGCTATCGGTGTGCGGCCGCAGTCGCTACCAATGTCACCGCCAAAACTCCTTGAGTTAATCGAGAACCGTGATACTTAAACTAGCTTACGGTATCTAATTAAAGGGAGCGGTTTAAAAAAATCCGATCCCTTTTTTTTTACGTATTTTTTATCGAAAAGTTGTTCTGTAGCAAAGTAACCTGATTCGCCCCAAAAGCTTTGAAATCTATAGATTTTAACCTTATAAAGCGCTCAACTGAGCGTTCACTGGACAATATAAAATGCACTGGTTGACCTAACCAGCTAACTTTGTTCGAATTCTCTCCGGGACCCTTGGGGCAGGGTGCCAGTCAGGGATTATCTAATGCAAGACATGTTAAGTGAATATCTGCCGATCCTAATATTTCTTGGGATTGCGACAGGTATGGCGATTGCTGCGCTAGGTACGTCTTTTATCATTGCTAAACAACGACCCGATCCAGAAAAAATTTCGGCTTACGAATGCGGCTTTGACGCGTTTGATAACGCCCGCGGCCAGTTCGATGTCCGATTTTATTTGGTGGCAATTCTATTCATTATTTTCGATCTCGAAATCGCGTTTCTATTCCCGTGGGCTGTCTCTCTCTCGGAAATCGGTATTTTCGGGTTTTGGTCGATGATGGCCTTTCTCGGGGTTCTGACGATAGGCTTTATCTATGAGTGGAAGAAAGGCGCACTTGAATGGGAGTAGACGCACCGCTTAAACCCGGTTCGCAGCAGGATTCAGTCCTAAGTCACGTAACCGACGAATTGAGCGATAAGGGTTTCGTTGTTGCCCAGATGGACAAACTGGTTTCCTGGGCTCAGTCCGGCTCGCTTTGGCCAATGACCTTCGGGTTGGCGTGTTGTGCGGTTGAAATGATGCATACCGCGGCTAGCCGGTATGACCTTGACCGTTTTGGTGTTGTATTTCGCCCTAGTCCGAGACAATCCGATGTCATGATTGTCGCCGGTACGTTAACCAATAAAATGGCTCCGGCCCTTAGGAAGGTTTACGATCAAATGGCAGAGCCGCGATGGGTAATCTCCATGGGTAGCTGCGCCAATGGCGGCGGTTATTATCATTACTCCTATTCGGTGGTGCGTGGCTGCGACCGCATCGTTCCGGTCGATGTCTATGTCCCGGGCTGTCCGCCTACGGCGGAAGCGTTGCTGTATGGTATTCTTCAGTTGCAGAAGAAAATCCGCCGTACCAGTACAATCGTGCGATAACCAGCGGACCAGACTGACTAATGGACGAAGTGCTTAACGATCTAGGTGGGTACATCGCGGCCAAAGTTGATAAAGGGGTCGCTTCCTGGCACATCGCCTTGAATGAACTAATTCTGGAGACCTCAACTGATGGTCTGGCTAGTTTATTAAAGCTGATCCGCGATGACTCTAATTGTCTTTTTAAGGTTCTCGTTGATATCACCGCGGCTGACTATCCTGAGCGCGAAGAGCGATTCGAGATCGTTTACAACTTTCTAAGCCTTTCCCACAACCAGCGCATCCGGATCAAGCTTTCGACCGACGAAAAAACCCCCGTGCCATCGGTAGTATCACTATTCAGCGCCGCTGGCTGGTTTGAGCGTGAAGTTTGGGACATGTTTGGAGTTTTTTTCACCGATCACCCAGACCTTCGCCGACTGCTTACCGACTATGGCTTCGAAGGGCATCCATTGCGGAAGGATTTTCCTCTAACTGGTTACGTCGAGGTCCGCTACGACGAGGAACAAAAACGTGTCATCCGAGAACCTGTTAAACTAACACAAGATTTTCGTAGCTTCGACTTCATGAGCCCATGGGAAGGAGCGGAATACATTCTTCCCGGAGATGAAAAGGCGGAACAAGACGCAGCGGGGAAGACGGACTGATGGTTGAGACAGAAATTAAAAACCTTACGATGAACTTCGGTCCGCAGCACCCAGCAGCGCATGGTGTACTTCGACTTGTGGTAGAAATGGACGGCGAAATCGTCGAGCGTTGTGATCCCCATATAGGATTGCTACATCGCGGTACTGAAAAACTGATTGAGCACAAAACTTATCTGCAGGCGGTTCCGTATTTTGATCGGCTAGACTACGTCTCGCCGATGTGCCAAGAGCATACTTTTGCGTTAGCTGTCGAGAAGCTCGCAGGTATTGAGGTGCCTTTGCGCGGCCAATACATCCGTGTCCTCTTCAGCGAAATCACTCGGATCCTAAATCATATTCTGAATGTAAGTGCTTTCGCACTAGATGTAGGTGCCATGACGCCGCTCCTTTGGGGTTTTGAGGAGCGCGAAAAACTTCTGGGATTCTATGAACGCGTATCGGGTGCACGGTTTCATTCAGCCTATTTCCGGCCCGGCGGGGTCCATCGCGATTTGCCTTCGGGATTACTCGAAGACGTTGTCGAATTTTGCGAAACCTTTCCGGCGGTCATAGACGACATTGAATCGCTGCTTACCGAAAATCGAATTTTCCGGCAGAGGACGGTCGACGTTGGAGTCGTTACAAAGGATGAGGCGCTCGATTGGGGTTTCTCCGGCCCGATGCTTCGCGGCAGTGGCGTACCATGGGATCTGCGTAAATCCCAACCTTATGACGTTTATGGCAGAATGGATTTTGATATTCCGGTTGGCAAAAACGGGGACTGTTTTGACCGCTATCTTGTTCGGGTAGAAGAAATGAGACAGAGCCTTCGTATCATAGAGCAATGCGTCGATGATATTCCCGGTGGGTCGGTTCGGACCACGGATAACAAGATCACGCCGCCACGCCGGGGCGAAATGAAGCAGTCGATGGAAGCACTGATCCATCACTTCAAACTTTATACGGAGGGCTATCACGTCCCCGCCGGGGAAACTTATACGGCTGTTGAAGCGCCAAAAGGGGAGTTCGGTGTCTATCTGGTAGCTGACGGCACGAATAAACCGTATCGTTGCAAGATTCGTGCTCCAGGTTTTGCCTTCTTGCAAGCGACAGACTACCTGTCGAAGGGACACATGCTGGCAGACATGGTAGCGATCGTCGGGTCCATGGATATCGTGTTCGGGGAGATCGACCGGTGAGCGGAAAACCCGAGATATTTACATTTGACGCCGATAACTCGGTCCTGGTGACCAAGCATATAGCTAAATATCCAGATGACCGGAAAGCCAGCGCTGTCATGCCCTTGTTAGATATCGCTCAGCGTCAGTGCGGTGGATGGCTACCACGCGAGGCGATGGATCATATAGCAGACATGCTCGAAATGGCGCCGATCCGAGTATACGAGGTGGTCTCTTTCTACGAGATGTATCACGATACGCCCCGGGGAAAACATGAGTTACGCGTCTGTACAACGACGCCGTGCTGGCTGCGGGGGAGTACTGATATTGTCGCCGCCTGCGAGGACGAACTTGGCTGTAAGATTGGACAGACGTCCGAAGATGGTGTGTTTTCATTGGGTGAATTCGAATGCCTCGGGGCCTGCGTCAATGCACCGATTATATGGATCGACGATGACTATTACGAAGATGTTGATCCCGAAAACGCACGCAAATTGATCCAGGCTTTCCGCAGGGGTGAAAAGCCCGCGGCGGGCACCATGATCGACCGACAGAAGTCGGCGCCAGCGAGCGGACCAACTACCCTGACCAGGGCAGTGGACTAGCGGCATGCTGAACGATAAAGATCGAATATTCACCAATCTCTATGGTCTACATGATTGGAGGCTCGAGTCGGCCAAGAAACGGGGTGATTGGGACGGCACGAGGGATATCCTGGCCAAGGGCCGGGACTGGATCGTCGACGAGATGAAAGCCTCCGGTCTGCGTGGTCGTGGCGGTGCGGGCTTCCCAGCCGGCCTGAAATGGTCGTTTATGCCGAAGGAACCGACTGGCAAACCACACTACCTAGTAGTAAACGCGGACGAATCTGAACCTGGTACCTGCAAGGATCGCGACATCATGCGCCACGACCCGCACAAGCTGGTCGAAGGTTGTCTCGTTGCCGGCTTCGCGATGGGCGCTAATGCGGCATATATCTACGTACGCGGCGAATTCTATAACGAGGCGGCCATTCTAGATGCGGCCGTCGACCAAGCATATGAAGCAGGTTTGATTGGTAAGGATGCCTGCGGTTCTGGATATGACTTCGACATATATGTTCATCGCGGCGCCGGGGCCTATATTTGCGGCGAAGAAACAGCTCTTCTAGAAAGCTTGGAGGGCAAGAAGGGTCAGCCGCGGATCAAGCCACCGTTTCCGGCGAATACCGGTCTGTATGGCTGTCCGACTACGATCAACAATGTTGAGACCATAGCTGTGTCGCCGACGATTTGCCGGCGGGGGGCGTCCTGGTTCGCAGGTTTCGGTCGAGAGAATAATACAGGCACCAAGGTGTTCTGCATTTCTGGGCACGTCAACAATCCTTGCAATGTTGAAGAGGAGATGAGTATCCCGCTTAAGGAGCTAATCGAAAAACATGCAGGTGGCGTACGCGGCGGGTGGGAGAATTTGAAGGCGATTATCCCGGGTGGATCCTCGGTGCCGTGTCTTCCGAAGGGTATTTGCGATGACATTCTGATGGATTTTGATTCTTTGCGCGAAGTAAAATCTGGACTTGGCACGGCCGCTGTCATTGTTATGGACCAATCAACCGACATTATCGCGGCGATCGCACGGCTGTCGAAATTCTATAAGCACGAAAGCTGTGGACAATGTACCCCATGCCGCGAAGGTACCGGCTGGATGTGGCGTGTGATGGAACGCTTGGTCACTGGTGACGCCGATATCGAAGAAATCGACATGCTGCTGGATGTTTCCTACGAAATCGAAGGTCATACGATTTGTGCGCTGGGCGACGCGGCGGCTTGGCCTGTTCAAGGGGTAATCCGTCATTTCCGAAACGAAATCGAAGACCGCATCAAGTTGCGGCGATCGAAGACGGCGGCGTAAGGGCATGGCTAAACTCACAATCGACGGTACCGAAATCGAAGTAGTGGACGGCATCACCGTCCTTCAGGCCTGCGAGGAGGCCGGAGTTGAAATTCCCCGATTCTGCTACCATGAGCGCCTCTCGATCGCCGGAAATTGCCGTATGTGTCTTGTTGAGATGGAAAAGGCACCGAAACCCATCGCGTCTTGTTCTATGCCAGTTGGTGAAGGGATGGTCATCCGCACCAACACCGAGACCGTTAAAAAGGCGCGTAATGGAGTGATGGAATTCCTCCTGATTAATCATCCGCTGGACTGTCCGATCTGCGATCAGGGGGGTGAGTGCGATTTGCAAGACCAGGCAATGGCTTATGGCTTCGACCATTCGCGCTTTTCCGAGAACAAACGTGCAGTGGCAGACAAGAACTTAGGCCCGCTAATTGAAACTCATATGACCCGCTGCATTCACTGCACGCGTTGTATTCGGTTTTCGACCGAGGTTGCCGGAGTGGAGGTTCTGGGGGCAACTGGCCGGGGCGAAAACATGGAAGTCGGCACCTATGTGGAGGCCGCAATTTCATCCGAGTTATCGGCTAATATTATCGATTTGTGCCCGGTCGGTGCGCTGACGTCCAAGCCTTATGCCTTTGAAGCGCGGCCGTGGGAACTTACCAAGACGGAATCAGTCGACGTTATGGATGCCGTTGGCAGCAACATCCGGGTAGACAGCCGCGGGCGCGAAGTCATGCGAATTCTGCCAATGCTGAACGAAGATGTGAATGAGGAATGGATTTCGGATAAAACCCGATATGCGTGTGACGGGTTGGCTCGTCAACGTCTCGATAAGCCTTACCTCAAGAAAGATGGCAAATTGCAGCCTGCGACATGGCAAGAAGCTCTAGACCTTGTTGTTAGGAAGATAAGCGGGCTTGACGGAGGCAAAATTGCGGCTATTGCCGGCGATATGTGCGATGCTGAATCCATGGTGGCGCTGAAAGGGTTGATGGATGAGCTAGGATCTCCGAATATCGATTGTCGCCAGGATGGAGCCAAGCTTTCAGCGGATAACCGCAGTGGCTATTTGTTCAATACAACAATCGCCGGGATCGAAGATGCCGACGCCTGTCTTATTGTTGGTTCCAACCCGCGACTTGAGGCACCAATCATCAATGCGCGATTGCGCAAACGCGCTAGCGTCGGTGGTTTTCGGGTGGGAATTGTCGGCGAGAATGTCGATCTAACCTACCGCACTGAACATCTGGGTGCCGGGCCACAGACGCTTCGGGAAATTGCCGACGGGACACATCCATTTTGCGAAACATTAAAATCCGCTGAACGTCCAATGATTATCGTTGGACAGGGCGCGCTAGCCCGTGCCGATGGGGCGGCAATCTTGGCCAAGGTGTTCCAAATCACAAGCGATACTGGGATGGTGTCGGCTGACTGGAACGGATTTAATATCCTTCATCTTGCGGCGTCACGCGTCGCGGGTCTTGACCTTGGGTTGGTACCTGGAAAGGGCGGGCGTGATGTCGCGGGTATTCTGGAAGGTGCCGCTTCGGGTGATATCGAATTGGTCTATCTTCTTGGTGCCGATGAAATTGACACTTCTAAACTGATCGATGCTTTCGTTATCTATCAGGGACATCATGGAGATGCTGGCGCTCACGCCGCAGACGTAATTTTGCCAGGTGCGGCCTATACAGAAAAGGACGGAACTTACGCGAATACCGAAGGTCGGGTGCAGCGCGGAAGGCGCGCGACATTCCCGCCCGGAGATGCGCGCGAAGATTGGACTATCCTGCGCGCTCTTTCGGAGTCGCTCGGGAAAACCCTGCCTTATAACAATATTGGCGATTTGCGTACGCATATGGTGGGAGTTTCGCCGGCGCTTGGGAAAATTGACACATTGACGCCGTCTGAATGGTGCCATGTTTCGACCAGTGGTGACATGAGTAGTTCCCCCTTTAAAAGTCCTGTGCAGAACTTCTATATGACCGATCCGATAAGTCGAGCGTCCAAGACAATGGCTGCTTGTACGGAAACCTTTATCCGAAACGAAGAGAAAACGGGAACTGATGGCTAGCTTCTGGGACGGATATCTCTGGCCAGGTTTGATAATTGTCGGCCAGATACTGCTGATTATTCTGCCCATCATGGGTGGCGTTGCCTATCTGACGCTTGCAGAACGTAAGGTCATTGCAGCGATGCAGTTACGCAAGGGGCCGAACGTTGTCGGCCCGTTCGGTCTCTTCCAGCCAGTTGCTGACGGGCTAAAGCTCTTGGTCAAGGAGACTGTCATTCCTTCAGGGGCCAACCAAGTAGTATTTATCCTTGCGCCGATGCTGACTTTTATCCTCGCTCTTGTTGCTTGGGCAGTGATCCCGTTTGATGCCGGTTGGGTGTTGGCGGATATAAATGTAGGGGTCCTGTATTTGTTTGCGATTTCGTCGCTGGGCGTTTACGGAATCATAATGGCCGGCTGGGCTAGTAATTCAAAATATGCATTTCTCGGTGCACTTCGCTCTGCCGCGCAGATGGTTTCTTACGAAGTCGCCATCGGCTTTGTAATTATTACCGTGCTCATGTGCGTCGGTTCACTGAACTTGACTGATGTTGTTATGGCTCAGCAAGGCGGTGGATTCTGGACTTGGTACTGGTTGCCATTGTTCCCGATGTTCATCATCTTTTTCATCTCCGCCCTCGCTGAGACGAACCGGCATCCTTTCGATCTGCCAGAGGCGGAAGCGGAACTCGTCTCCGGCTACAATGTTGAATATTCGTCTATGACTTTTGCACTTTTCTTCCTTGGCGAATACGCGAACATGATATTGATGAGCGGTATGACAGCGGTGTTATTCCTTGGCGGCTGGCTGCCACCATTTGATATCGAGCCGTTTACTTGGATCCCAGGGATCATCTGGTTTGCGCTTAAAATTGCGATGTGTTTGTTTGTATTCCTCTGGGTACGGGCAACCTTCCCGCGGTATCGATACGACCAGCTGATGCGGCTCGGCTGGAAGGTATTCCTGCCGTTTTCCCTAGTTTGGGTCGTTATCACGGCCGGTGCGCTGATTGCATTCGATTGGCTGCCGGCGGCCGGTGGTTAAGGACGAGAAACGCGTATGTCTTTTTTCAAAAACTCCTCTCGAGCTTTGCTGTTAACAGAACTTGTGTCTGGCATGGCACTGACGCTGAAATATATGTTCAAGCCTAAAGTTACAGTGAACTATCCCTTCGAGAAGGGACCGCTGAGTCCGCGTTTTCGGGGCGAACATGCCCTTCGTCGCTACCCAAACGGTGAGGAGCGTTGCATCGCGTGCAAGCTTTGTGAGGCGGTCTGCCCGGCGCAGGCGATCACGATTGAGGCGGAACCCCGCGCCGACGGTAGCCGACGGACCACGCGTTACGACATTGATATGACCAAATGTATCTATTGCGGTTTTTGCGAAGAAGCCTGCCCGGTGGATGCCATAGTTGAGGGACCCAATTTTGAATTCGCGACCGAAACCCGCGAGGAACTAATGTATAATAAGGAGAAGTTGCTCGACAACGGCGAACGATGGGAAGGGCATCTTGCGCAGCGTCTGTCAGCAGAGGCGCCTTACAGGTAAGCACGTAGTATGATTCTTGAAGCCATTTCCTTCTACGCATTTGCGGTGATTGCAATCGCCGCAGCCGTCATGGTGATTTCGGCGCGTAATCCGGTACATTCAGTTCTATTTCTAATTCTTGCCTTCTTCAATGCCGCCGGCCTTTTTGTGCTGATGGGAGCAGAATTTATCGCGATGATTCTGGTAATCGTTTATGTAGGCGCCGTCGCTGTTCTGTTCCTCTTCGTCGTAATGATGCTGGACATTAATTTCGTAGAGTTGCGGCAAGGCTTTCTTCAGTACCTGCCAATCGGTACCCTCGTTGGTTTAGTTCTACTTGCCGAACTGGTTCTTATCCTTGGCAGTTGGGTCGTTGCCCCTGATACAGCCAGCCGCGCAGCGGCGCCAACACCGCCGGCGACGGAGGTTACGAACACTCACGCGATCGGGCAGGTTCTGTACACCGACTACATTTACCTTTTTCAGGCTTCTGGACTGATCCTACTAATCGCAATGATCGGGGCGATCGTCCTTACGCTGCGTACTCGAGACGGGGTGAAAAGGCAGAAAATATCCGACCAAGTAGCGCGGACGCGGGAGGAATCGTTGGAAATTCGCCACGTTGAACCGGGGAGTGGCGTCTAAGATGATGGAAATCGGCCTTTCTCATTACCTTACTGTTGCGGCAATCCTGTTTACTCTGGGTGTATTCGGTATCTTCCTTAATAGGAAGAACGTAATCATCATTCTGATGTCGGTTGAACTAATCCTCCTTGCCGTGAACATCAATCTGGTCGCATTCTCAATCTACCTGAACGATCTAGCGGGCCAAGTGTTTGCACTTTTGATACTTGCCATTGCGGCGGCGGAGGCAGCAATCGGTCTCGCGGTGATCGTTGTCTATTTCCGGAACCGGGGATCGATCGCGGTTGAAGATATCAACCTGATGAAGGGCTAGAGGCTAGGTGTACGCGCTCGCCATATTTCTGCCGTTAATCGGCGCGGTTATCGCTGGATTCGGTGGCCGCTGGATAGGAGATCGCGGATCACAAGTTGTTACAAGCGGGTGTATGCTGCTGTCTGCGATCTTTGGCTGCATCATCCTGGTGGAGACTGGAATCGGCGGCAAATCGCAAACCGTCGAATTATTATCATGGATCAATTCCGGGTTGTTTCAGGTCAACTGGTCGCTTCGTTTCGATACATTGACGGCGGTAATGGTGTTTGTTGTGACCGTAGTATCGTCGATGGTCCATATCTATTCCATCGGATACATGAGTCACGACCCCCATATTCCACGGTTCATGTCTTATCTCAGCTTCTTCACTTTCTTTATGCTAATGTTGGTCACTTCCGATAACCTTCTTCAGATGTTCTTCGGATGGGAGGGCGTGGGTCTTTGTTCTTATTTGTTGATCGGGTTTTGGTACGAAAAACCGGAAGCTAATGCTGCGGCTATCAAAGCCTTCCTAGTGAACCGGGTTGGTGATTTTGGCTTTGCACTGGGTATCATGGGCGTGTTCCTGATGTTCAATTCTATCAGTTTCGAAACCATTTTTGCTTTGGCGCCCGGCAAAGCGGAGGCGACGATCCAATTTCTTGGTTTCGAAGCTCACGCCCTGACAACGTTGTGTATTTTGCTGTTTATCGGCGCGATGGGTAAATCGGCGCAGCTTGGGCTTCATACTTGGCTACCTGACGCGATGGAGGGCCCAACACCGGTTTCTGCCCTCATTCACGCTGCGACTATGGTAACAGCGGGAGTCTTCATGGTGGCGAGACTGTCGCCGCTTTTTGAATATGCGCCGGATGCCCTGACCGTTGTCACCATCGTCGGGGCGACAACCTGCCTGTTTGCTGCGACCGTGGCACTGACGCAAACGGATATAAAGCGAGTGATTGCTTACTCTACCTGCAGCCAGTTGGGGTACATGTTCTTTGCCTGTGGGGTATCAGCGTATTCGGCGGGTATTTTCCACCTGACCACGCATGCCTTCTTCAAGGCGCTATTATTCCTTGGAGCTGGATCGGTAATTCATGCGATGTCCTCTGAACAGGATATGCGCCGGATGGGCGGCATATGGAAAATGATACCGGTGACTTATTCGCTGATGTGGATAGGCAGCTTAGCTCTGGCGGGACTTCCATTTTTCGCAGGTTTTTATTCCAAGGATATTGTACTTGAGGCGGCATTCGGCGCCCATACGACCGCCGGCATGTATGCATTCTGGTTCGGTATAATCGCGGCTATTCTGACGGCGTTTTATTCGTGGCGACTGATCATCATGACATTCCACGGTGAAAGTCGGGCGGACGAAAAGACATTGGCTCACGTGCACGAATCACCAAAGGTTATGATAGCGCCATTGCTGCTACTCGCACTTGGCGCACTATTCTCAGGTTATTGGGGTTATGAATTTTTCGTCGGCGACAGCATGAAAGAATTCTGGGGAGCATCGATTTACGTACTACCCGGTACCAACCCAATAGAAGCTGCTCATCATGTACCTATGTGGGTTAAATTGCTTCCAATTGTCGTTGCGGTCGTTGGAATTGCTGCTGCATATTATGCCTACATGATCAATCCAGGTTTGCCAGGAATTTTCGCAACTCGTTTTCAGGTCGTTTACAGATTTCTGTTCAACAAATGGTATTTTGATCAGCTATACGACTTCCTTTTTGTCAGGCCGGCGCACCGGTTAGGTAAAAACCTCTGGAAGGATGGTGACGGTGCGGTGATTGACGGGCTTGGACCCGATGGTGTCGCGGCTGCTGCAAGGTACCTTGCCCAGAAAGTCGCATCGTTGCAGTCAGGATACCTTTATCACTATGCTTTTGCGATGCTCATCGGTGTGGCGGGAATCGTAACGTGGTATCTCGTTGCCGGTTCGGGCGGCTAATAAATGTCTTATAGCTGGCCCATACTTTCCCTTACGACGTTTCTGCCTACAATAGGCGCGCTCGCTATATTTCTTATCAGGGGTGACGAGAAGGTGGTCGCACGAAATGCGCGTGCGACAGCACTGTGGACCTCTATCGCGACATTCGCTGTGTCGACTTTTATTTGGATCGGCTTTGATACTTCGACAGCTGATTTCCAGTTCGTCGAGAAGGTAGCTTGGATCCCATCCTTCGGAATCAGCTACCACATGGGTGTCGACGGTATTTCCGCATTTTTCGTTCTTTTGTCTACATTCCTGACGCCTATTTGCATCCTTGCCAGCTGGGAGGCCATAGAGCATAGAGTTAAAGAATACATGATCGCGTTTCTGGTTCTAGAAACTTTAATGATCGGTATGTTTTGCGCGCTAGACTTCGTGCTATTCTATATCTTCTTTGAGGCGGTGCTGATCCCAATGTTTCTGATCATCGGGATCTGGGGCGGTGCGCGCCGGGTCTATGCCGCGTTCAAGTTTTTCCTGTACACGCTGACTGGCTCAGTCCTTATGCTGATCGCCATACTCGCGATCTATTTCGAGGCTGAGACAACGGATATTCCCGTGCTTCTCGAAGCTTTCATCGATCCGCGTATGCAGTTGTGGCTTTGGCTCGCCTTCTTTGCCAGCTTCGCGGTGAAAGTACCCATGTGGCCCGTCCATACCTGGTTGCCTGATGCTCATGTCGAGGCACCGACTGCAGGTTCGGTTATCCTCGCCGGTGTGCTTCTTAAAATGGGCGCATACGGATTTCTTAGGTTTTCGGTTCCAATGCTGCCTTATGCCACCGAGTATTTTACGCCACTGATATATACGCTCTCGATCATTGCGGTTATCTACACCTCGCTTGTTGCGCTTGCGCAAGAGGATATGAAGAAGCTCATTGCCTACTCCTCGGTTGCGCATATGGGATTCGTGACCATTGGTATTTTCACACTTACGCATCAGGGTGTGCAGGGTGCGGTGGTACAGATGATCAGCCACGGCTTCGTCTCTGGTGCCCTGTTCCTGTGTGTAGGGGTAATTTACGACCGGATGCACACCCGCGAGATTGCGCGGTACGGCGGCTTGGTTGAACGAATGCCGAAATACGCAATGGTTTTTATGGTCTTCATGTTGGCCTCGGTCGGCTTGCCTGGCACCAGCGGGTTCGTTGGCGAATTCCTTATCCTTGTTGGTGCCTTCAAAGCTAATACTTGGGTCGCGGTGCTCGCGACGACAGGCATTATTCTTGGTGCCGCCTATATGCTTTTTCTTTATCGCCGGGTCGTATTTGGCAAGTTGGAAAAAGATGACCTGAAAGCAATTCTCGACCTCAACCGGCGAGAGATGGTTATTTTTGCCCCATTGATTTTAGTAACCATCTGGATGGGTGTTTGGCCAGCACCTTTTCTGGAAGTGATGGATGCATCTATCGCCAACCTAATCGAACAGCACGAGATTGGGATGAATGCTCTCCAATCCGCAACCATAGCGGGAAACTAAAAGGTTATGACCCAGATGGTGACCGCCGCCGATTTTTATCCCGTTTTGCCGGAACTGACGTTGGCTGTGATGTCTATGGTCCTGCTTATTTACGGAGTCTTCCGCGGGGATGGGTCGACCGGAAGCTGTTCGTGGCTTGCGGTGCTCGCTCTATTAATCACGGGCATCATCATGTCGCTGTTACCGGAAAGCGCCGAATCTGCATTCCGCGGGCAGTTTATTGTAGATCAGTTTGCCCGGTTTATGAAATGGCTTGTGCTTCTGGGTTCTGCGATCGCAGTTGTAATGTCGATGACCTACAACGCGAGCGAGGAAATCGAGCGGTTCGAGTTCCCGGTACTTATCCTGTTTGCTAGTCTTGGCATGTTGCTCATGGTCTCGGCTAACGATCTAATTTCTCTATATGTAGGCCTTGAGCTGCAAAGTCTTGCCCTTTATGTAATCGCTGCCTTTAGGAGGGACTCAACTAAGTCCTCTGAAGCAGGCCTTAAATATTTCGTGCTTGGCGCTCTTTCATCTGGCATGCTGCTTTACGGCGCTTCGATGATCTATGGATTTGCAGGCACCACTCAGTTTGACGCATTGGCAGCTTTGTTCGTCGGGCCGAGTGCAGACCCTGGTGTTGGCGTCGTTGTCGGTCTTGTTTTCCTTCTGGCTGGTCTGGCATTCAAGGTTTCAGCTGTGCCGTTCCATATGTGGACGCCCGATGTTTATGAAGGTGCCCCTACTCCGGTGACGGCATTTTTTGCAGTGGCACCAAAGATTGCCGCTATCGCGTTACTAGTTCGCACAATGACTGGACCATTCGGTGAACTTTTTGGCCAGTGGCAGCAGATCATTATCTTCGTCTCGATCGCGTCAATGTTGCTTGGCGCTCTTGCAGCAATCTGGCAGACCAATATTAAAAGGTTACTGGCTTACAGCTCGATCGGCCATGTCGGATATGCACTTGTTGGCTTGGCCGCCGGGTCGGAGGAGGGTATTCGTGGCATCGGCGTTTACATGACTATTTACCTTGCCATGAATGTGGGAACATTCTGCTGTGTGCTGTCGATGCGTAGGCAGGGCGTACTGGTGGAGGGGATAGATGATCTTGGCGGACTGGCTCGTAATCACCCGTTCATGGCAGCCGCAATGGCCGTGTTCATGTTCTCAATGGCGGGTATTCCCCCATTAGCAGGGTTCTTTGGAAAATTATATGTTTTCATGGCGGCGGTTAACGAGGGATTATATACCTTGGCGATTGTCGGTGTTTTGACGAGTGTTATTGGGGCATTTTATTATTTGAGAATTGTCAAAATCATGTATTTCGACGAGCCGGAGGAAGCCTTCGACCGGACGGCTGGACGCGAGGTGGATGTCATTATGGCGGTCGCTGGAATTTTCACGCTTCTGTTCTTTATATTCCCGTCACCCATTATCGAGGGGGCCGGTCAGGCCGCGGCGGCTCTTTTCGCAACGGGATAGCCAGTCGTGTCTTCATCGGCGTCGGGGCCGACCCTGCCCGTTGGCTACCAACTAATTTCATACGAGCAAATCGATAGTACCAATGCAGCTGCGCTTCGCGCTGGCTGCCCTCATGGTTTGGTTATAATTTCTCGCAGCCAGACGGCTGGTAGAGGACGACATAATCGCCGCTGGAAATCGCCGGCTGGTAATCTTCACGCCACAATTTGCGTAACCTTGCCGGTTCTGCGGCACGGGGCTCAATTAGCCTTTGTTGCTTCCCTAGCCGTTCTGGATACCGTTTCCGACCTACTACCCGAGTGCCGTTTTGCGCTTAAATGGCCAAACGATGTCCTGTGCGGTAGTCGCAAGCTGTCGGGTATCTTGATAGAGGCTGCGGAGTCAGGCAGATTTGCTGTGGGTATCGGTATAAATGTCTTTGAAGCGCCCGAAGACAACGAGGTTAGGTATCCAGCGATTAGTCTAAAGGAGCTATCGGGACAGATAATTTCGCCTGACACCGTGACTACTTCTCTGTGTCAGCATTTTGACCAGTGGTATCAGCGCTGGCAGACTAAAGGTTTTGAACCGGTGCGTGCGGTGTGGCTTGCGTCGGCGCACGGGATCGGCGATACCATCGCCGCATCCGCGGGTGGCCGGCATGTGGAAGGCTGTTTCGAGGGTCTTGACGATGATGGGGCGCTGATCTTGACGGATAAGAGAGGTAAACGTCATGTCATTACAGCCGCCGACATTTGTTTCTCTCAACGGACTGATTGAATGCTTCTGACCATAGACTCTGGAAACACCAATATCGTGTTCGCTCTTTACGAGGGTGGTAAACAACACGGTGTGTGGCGCCGGGCTAACGATAACAGGCAGACCGCCGACGAGTATGGTGTCTGGTTGCTACAACTGATGGCATTGGCGAAGTTGCATCCGGAAGACGTCGATTCTGGCATCATCGCAACGGTCGTGCCGGATACGCTGTTTAGTCTGAAAGGGCTTTGCCGTAATTATTTTCAGGTCGAGCCGCTAGTTGTCGGAGACACGGACGTTGCACTTGGTATCGAGGCGCTGGTGGATACGCCGGAAGCCGTAGGTGCCGACCGACTAGTCAATGCAGTCGCCGCGCATGAGGAATACGGCGGACCGCTCATCATTCTCGATTTCGGTACCGCAACTACCTTTGATGTTATCAATGCTGACGGTAACTATGTTGGAGGGGTAATCGCACCAGGGATTAACTTGTCGATCGAAGCACTACATCGGGCTGCGGCTATGTTACCTAAGGTATCTGTCGAACGACCACAGACCGTTATCGGCAAGCGGACCACGCCGGCTATGCAATCCGGGATCTATTGGGGCTATGTAGGTCTTATCGAAGGCTTGGTCGCACGCATTCGCGATGAATATGGCGAAGAATTGCGTGTGGTCGCGACTGGCGGTCTGGCGCCGATGTTTGAGCCCGCAACCGATTCTATTTGGCAGGTTGACCGTAACCTTACACTGCGCGGTTTGGTGAGTATTCACACCCGAAACGCTGCCGAATGACTATAGAGGAAGTGGTGTTTGTCCCTCTCGGTGGGGCCGGTGAAATTGGCATGAACATGAGCCTCTACGGCTATGGTGGTCACTGGCTGATGGTCGACATGGGGATCGGGTTCGGCGATGGCACTATGCCAGGCGTTGACGTAATGACGCCTGATCCAGCCTTTGTGCTCGACCAATTAAACCGCTTGTCGGGGCTCATGATCACACATGCCCACGAAGATCATCTGGGGGCGATTCCTTACCTATGGCGAAAAATCCGTTGTCCAATTTACGCAACACCCTTCGCCTCTGGGCTACTCCGTCGTAAACTGGAGGAGAGTAACCTCATAGACCAAGTTGATCTGAAGGTGATACCGGTTGGCGGTGGCGCCGCTATCGGCCCGTTCGTAGTTGATCTTATACCTGCCGCTCATTCAGTACCGGAAGCCAACATTCTCGCCATCCGGACCGGGGCTGGAACTATTGTCCACGCCACGGACTGGAAAATCGACCCGGAACCGCTGGTTGGTCGCCCCACCGACACGGAAGCGCTGCGCAAACTCGGAGATGAAGGTGTTCTGGCATTAGTATGTGATTCAACCAATGTATTTGTGGACAGCGAAGCCGGATCGGAGGCGGCACTCCAGAAAAGCCTCGTTGAAATTATTGATAACTGCGCAGGACGGGTTGCCGTGGCAAGTTTCGCCAGCAATGTGGCCCGGATGCTTACAATCAACAAGGCCGCATTGGAAACCGGGCGCCATTCGACACTTGTCGGCCGCTCGCTGTGGCGTAGTGTCGATATCGCAAAAGAATGCGGCTATCTTGGTGATATTGAGCCTTTCGTGCCGGAACGGGAAATCGGTTTCATTCCACCCGATAGGGTTCTCATGGGGGTTACCGGGTCGCAGGGTGAACCACGCTCCGCACTGGCCCGAATTGCCTCAGGATCGCATCCTAACGTGTCTCTAGAGGCTGGAGACACTGTGATTTTTTCGTCCCGGGAAATTCCTGGTAACGAACTTGCTATTGGAAAGATACAGAATCAGCTTGCGCGGCTTGGCGTTAATGTGATCACGGAAAAGGATGGCTTCGTACATGTGTCGGGGCATCCGGGGCGCAGGGAATTGATGAATATGTATCAGTGGGTTCGGCCGAAAATCGTGGTGCCAATTCATGGGGAAATACGCCACTTGCAGGAGCAGAAACGTCTTGCCGACAAGTGCCAGGTACCGCATTCGCAGGTTGCTGAAAACGGAACTATGGTAGCTTTATCAAATGCCGGTACAGACGTGGTAGGCCACGTAAGTACTGGCCGCTTGGCGGTCGATGGACGGCGGCTGGTGCCGGTCAACGGTGCGGTTATCCGCGAGCGGAATCGTATCCGGTTTAACGGCTCAGCCGTCGCAACAGTAGTTATTAGTAGCCAAGGGAATCTCATGGGATCGCCGCAGTTAACGGTACTGGGTGTGCTTGACGAGGACGCCGAAGGCGAAACCTGGTGCGATGCGGTTGAAGCAATGATTGATGCAGTCAATGATCTGAAAAAGTCGGAAAGGCGAGACGATAGTACCGTTCAAGAAGCCGCTCGCATTGCTGTTCGTCGAGCGTTGCGCGATAGTATTGGCAAGCGGCCCGTGACGAATGTGCACGTCGTCAGGGTTTAGATAATGACTTGGTTTTCAGCAGTTTTAGTTTACGTAGTCGTATGGTGGCTCGTGTTTTTTATGAGCTTACCAGTCGGTGCCCGCTCCTATCACGAAGCCGGTGAAGACGTCGAAACCGGCAACGTAGAAAGCGCGCCGATTAGGCCCAGGTTATGGCTGAAAGCTGGTGTATCGACAGTAATCACGGCAATCCTCACCATGATTATTTATATTCTTATCAACAGCGGCTCTCTTAACTTGCGTACCTGATCAAGAATCATAGTTCCATGGATCGCTATTTTGCGCGCCCTCGTTTTTAATATGTCGTCGAATATCATCTAGTTTTACTGTCTCAGCGGGTCGGGAAACAGCCAGAGCATTCCCAGCCGTCGTTCAGATTCCGGAGACGGCTGGGTAGTTAATTTTCCGTAGGTCACCATAATGTGCATTGTTATATTCGAAAGCGCGCTCCTCATTTTTGATAGTAGACATTTCGAGACGATAGTAAGGATCCTTATATTGTCTTTCGTGCACCGGGTCGCTTCAAGCGCTGGAGTCTATGATACCTCTGCTAGTGTAAATAATTAGCCGGATATAGTGGCGCGGACCGGAAATTATAGGTACTTTCTTAGTCTCGATATACCGGCGACACCCCAAGCGATTTTGGCGACGCTTGAAGATTTAAAACAACGGATGATAACCGCATGAGCGACACTCCCCGCCTCGAGCTGGTCGGGATTAACAAGGTCTATCCCGGAGTCGTAGCAAATAAAAATGTCAGCCTAAGAATAATGCCGGGTGAAATCCACGCATTGCTCGGTGAAAACGGTGCCGGAAAATCGACACTCGTTAAATTCATATACGGCGTTCAGACATCCGATTCTGGTCGAATGTTGTGGGAAGGCGAAGAAGTTTGCCTATCGAACCCCAATGCTGCACGTAAGATTGGAATAGCTATGGTGTTCCAGCATTTCTCCTTGTTCGAGGCGATGACGGTTGAAGAGAATATTTCACTTGGGATCTCGCCAGAACTGACAAAGGGGGATCTTTCTGACCGCATTCGGAGTATTTCCGCGCAGTATGGGCTCCCTCTGGATCCAAACCGTCATGTCCATACGCTGTCGGTTGGCGAACGCCAGCGGATCGAGGTGGTACGGTGCCTTCTCCAGGATCCGACACTGCTGATCATGGACGAGCCGACGTCGGTTCTAACCCCGCAGGAAGCGGAAGAACTATTTAAAACCCTTCGTCGCTTGTCGGATGAGGGTGTCTCGATCTTGTATATTTCGCATAAGCTAGAGGAGATAAAAGTGCTTTGTCATACTGCGACCATTATGCGTATGGGCGAGGTCGTATCGAACTGCATACCGTCGAATGAAACCCCCCGATCAATGGCCGAGATGATGATGGGCGAAAATTTAATGAGCCCCCAAAGACCTGACCGACAAACTGACGGCACAACTCGACTGCAAGTGAGAAACCTAACTGCGGCATCCACCCATCAACACGGCACAGCCCTTCATGATATCTGCATACAGGTCCGGGCTGGAGAGATTGTCGGCATTGCGGGAATCGCAGGAAATGGTCAACGTGAACTGATGGAAATACTGACAGGCGAGGTTTTAGCGCCGGAAGCCAATAAGATCTCTATTGATGGTACGCAGATCGGTAGGCTTGATCCAGTCCAACGACGCAGAATCGGTCTCGGTCTTGTACCGGAGGAGCGGCTGGGTCACGGTGCGGTGTCTGAGATGTCGTTGTGGGAGAATGGACTCCTGTCAGGTGCAACAAGGATGAACCTAATCAAAAATGGTTTTATTGGGGTTGCCGAATCGAGTGAATTCGCTCAGGAAGTGGTAGAGGAGTTTCGGGTCAAGACACCTGGAGTTAACCACACCGCAAAAAGCCTCTCTGGTGGCAATTTGCAGAAATTCATTGTGGGCCGGGAAATCGTCCAGAAACCTGGGGTGATAGTTGTCTTGCAGCCGACATGGGGGGTCGATGCTGGGTCCGCGGCGGCGATCCGACAATCTCTTATCGATATGGCGGCGGCCGGAACAGCTGTGCTGGTAATTTCTCAAGATCTTGAAGAGTTATTCCAAATTTCTGATCGAATTGCGGTGATCTGCCGGGGGCGGTTGTCGGAAGCGCGGGCCGCTGAAAACGTGACCCCGGAAGAAGTGGGATTATTGATGGCCGGGGCCGAACTGGACGGGGACAATACCGGTGCTGGTTAGGCTGGAGCAGCGTCTTGAGGCATCTAAAAGGATGGTCTACCTGTCTCCTCTGGTCGCAGTATTTCTAACTATACTGACTGCGATGCTTATGTTTGGCGTTCTCGGGGTAGACCCTGTTAAAGCAATAGAAACATTTTTTATCGAACCGGTCTCCACCGTAGACGGTGTGGCAGAGCTTCTCTTAAAGGCCACCCCGTTGGTTTTGATTGGCGTGGGATTATCTCTCGGTTTTCAGGCTAACGTTTGGAATATTGGCGCAGAGGGGCAGCTTATAATCGGCGCGCTTGCGGGCGGTGGATTAGCGCTTGCGTTTTATGACCACTCTAGCATTTTACTAGTTCCTGGAATGTTGTTCTTTGGTATCGCTGGTGGGATGGCTTGGGCGGCAATTCCTGCTTGGCTTAAGACCCGTTTCAATACCAATGAAATCCTAACGAGCCTGATGCTTACCTATGTTGGTTTGCTGGTATTGGGCTACCTTGTTCACGGACCATGGAAGGACCCAGATGGGATGAATTTCCCAGAGTCGCGTCTATTCCATGATTCCGCTCTATTACCAATTCTCATTGATGAGACCCGGTTAAACATTGGTTGGCTTATAGCGCTTTTGGTGGTTGTCGCCGGGTGGATACTGATTTCGCGGCACATCATTGGGTTTCAAATCAAGGTGATCGGTATGGCGCCTCTCGCAGGTGCTTTCGCAGGATTTAAGGAAAAAAAACTGATCTGGGTGACCTTGGTGATTTCCGGCGGGTGTGCTGGCCTAGCCGGAGTAATTGAACTCTCTGGGGCGATCGGACAAATCGTACCGTCAATCTCACCTGGTTATGGATTTACGGCGATAATTGTTGCGTTTCTTGGGCGGCTTCATCCCGTTGGGGTACTGTTCGCTGGTCTTTTGATGGCGTTAACCTACCTTGGAGGTGATTCCGCACAGATTACCATGAATTTGCCGAATGCCGTCACTGGTGTCTTTCAAGGTATGTTGCTCTTCTTTCTGCTGGCCTCCGATGTGTTGATTACCTACCGAATACGCTTTGGTTTATCCAAGACCCGAATGAAGGCGGGCGAATGAGTATCGAGCTGCTTGTCCCGGCGATACTGACCATCGTTACCGCCGCAACACCGTTAGTATTTGCAGCCGTCGGCGAAACAGTCGTGGAAAAGGCTGGCGTTCTGAATCTTGGCGTTGAGGGCATGATGATCATGGGAGCAATTGCCGCCTTTGCGACTGCGGTATCTACGGGCAGTGAGATGCTTGCGATTCTTGCTGGAGCGGGCTCCGGTCTACTATTGTCGTTGGTCTTCGGCGTCCTGTGTATCTATCTACAAGCGAACCAAGTTGCTACCGGTCTCGCTCTGACAATTTTTGGTCTCGGGTTAAGCGCCCTGATCGGCTATTCCTATGTTGGAAAGACCTTTGTAGGTCTTGCTAAATTAAATATCTCCGGGATCTCAGATATCCCAATACTAGGACCCCTGATTTTTGGGCACGATGCCCTAGTTTATCTTTCGGTTATCGCAGTAGCTATAGTCTCTTGGTTCCTAGCTAAAACTCGACTCGGTTTGCTGGTTCGAGCGGTTGGCGAGAACCATGACGCGGCCCATTCCATCGGCTATTCTGTTAAGCTGATAAGATTAGGCGCGATACTGTTCGGCGGCGCCATGGCGGGGGTCGGTGGAGCTTATCTCTCGGTTTCCTACACGCCATTATGGGTTGAGAATATGACAGCCGGTCGTGGATGGATAGCGCTAGCGCTTGTTGTTTTTGCTTCCTGGAAGCCCTGGCGTGCATTTTTCGGTGCCTATCTTTTCGGCGGAATAACCATCATTCAACTTTATGCACAAGGAATGGGAGTTGAGGTTTCCGCCCCGTTCTTATCGATGCTACCATACCTCGCGACAATCCTGGTACTTGTCATAATTTCGCGTGACAGCGTAAAGGCGCGACTTAACGCGCCGGCGTGTCTTGGAAAGAATTTTCATGTTTCAGGTTAGATGGAAGATTACCGTAAATCGACTTTAGCAAAGGAGGTACTAATGAACTTGAAAACAAAAATCGCCGGAGCGGCCGCCGTCGCAGCCGTGTCGCTCGGACTAACCTCGGCGGCGCAGGCACAGCTTAAAGTGGGATTTGTTTACGTCGGACCAATCGGAGACCATGGTTGGACCTATGAGCATAATCAGGGGCGGGTAGCTATCGAAAAAGCTCTGGGATCTAGAGTGAAGACAAGCTATGTCGAAAAAGTACCAGAGGGAGCGGATGCCGAGCGAGTGATCACAAAACTTGCGACTTCTGGTCACAATCTAATTTTTACTACTTCTTTTGGTTACATGAACCCGACAAATAAGGTCGCCAAACGCTTCCCCAAAGTGAGATTCGAGCATGCGACAGGGTATAAGCGGTTATCGCCAAACGTATCGACCTACTCGGCGCGCTTTTATGAGGGGAGATACGTGGTCGGTAAAATTGTCGGGAATATGACAAAGACAAATACGATTGGGTACGTTGCATCATTCCCAATACCAGAGGTTATTCGTGGTATAAATGCCACCTACCTAGCGGCGAAATCAGTTAATCCCAATATCAAGATTAAGATTGTATGGGTATTCACTTGGTTTGATCCCGGCAAAGAAGCCGATGCGGCGAAGACCCTTATCGACCAAGGCGCGGACGTTATAATGCAGCATACTGATAGTCCTGCACCTGTCCAGGTTGCACAAAAACGTGGCGTATGGGCCGTCGGGCAGGCATCGGATATGACAAACTTTGGCGAGAAGGCTCATCTGACCGCCATAATCGATGATTGGGCGCCTTATTACATCGCTCGGACGAAAGCGGTCATGGGTGGAACCTGGAAGCAGAGAGATACTTGGGATGGTTTCAAGGAAGGTATGGTCAAGATGGCACCGTATAATCCGGCTATTCCTGCAAAGGTTGTTCAGTTGGCTGAGGAAACCCGGAAAGGAATTATCGCCGGCAAGATCCATCCTTTTAAGGGAGAAATCAGGGATCAATCCGGCAAGGTCAGAGTGGCCGCTGGTAAGAATGCCGATGACGGCCTAATGGCAGGTATGAAGTTTTATGTTCAAGGTGTTGAGGGAACGATCCCGAAGTAAAGAGGTGGCAAAAGTGCATGGGCGGCCGCGGATAAGAACCGCTGCCGCCTTTTTTCCGAATTAGAGAGGCTTTTAGCCTTATTGCGGCCGCCGGAAGCGAGCTACTCCATGCTGGATACGCCTGATTGTTTGTGTAGGGCAGTAGAGGCCTTATCTCCAAGAGTCAAAAATGTTGGGTGTTAGCCGGGGTATGAACTGACCCAGAGGTAATTGATTTGAATTAAATCGCGTTAATCATGTATCGAACTCAGCGAGCAGGAAGGTCGCGGGATGCTCTGTTCGCTCAAATGATTACGGCTGACGATGGCGCGATCCGTACTGTTAACGTTGAGTTCAGAAAGACGGCTGGTTTTGGAGGCGTTACCATTTAACGAGGTAGAGATGGATCCCTCCGGGGCCGTGCTTCCGGCGCGGCAGTGTCCGTTCACCAACCAATATGAATTTTTTAACGGTTGCTAATCCAAACCCCTTCTGGCCTACCACGGCGCTGAAAGCGCTGCGAATCCTATCGATCTCAATTGTTTTGGGAGCTAATATGAATACCGGATTATCAGCCGATAATGTAAGGCCGCGGGAGTGGATATAGTGTTTTAAGGTTCCGCTTTTTCCGTGCGAGTCCAAGGTTTCTAATGGCCTCATTACCTTGATTGTATGACCCGCCTTCTCCGACATAGAACGATATTGATGATGCGTCCCATAGTCCCACGGAATTAGGTACGACCCGATCGGGATCCGTCGGTCAAACTCAGCGACCACAGATTTCCAGTGGGAGGGCCCTACCAGAGGACCCCAATTCTTAACCGAATCCGGTGCCATAAGTCTCGGAATCTCTACCGCAATGTGCAGGGTCGTAGAGATGGCGACTAAGCTAGCCACGGCGAGACCAATTGTTTTAGGTACTGAGGCTGGCCGTGTTTTCTCGAAAACACATGTACCAGCTATGTAGATTGTCCAGCCGCCACCTAGAATCAACATAGGAATCAAATATGCCACCGTACGGTCGTACTGACCAAATATTCCAAGAAAGATTCCCATCAGAATATGGGTAAGAACGATTGTGAACGGTAACGTCGTTCCATTACGCCAGGCAAGACCAACAACTCCGACCATACCTAGTGCTAGACCTGGTACCGAATAGAAAGCGCTAGCTTCTTTAAACCAATGGGTAATGCGGCCTATCGCATTTGAAGCCGGCCACCCATTATTTGAAAAAACAAATGTCGCCAGTTGACCACCGAAAGTCTGCTTACTGTTGCCGCCACCAATGGAAGGGTCATAAACGATAACAACTGCGATCCATGGCAGAAAAGCAAGCACCATGATCAATGAATACTTGATAATTGAGACTACTCGCTTCAGAAGTTCGGTGTTGGGTTGCAATGCCAACGCCATCACGGTAGCTGCGGGCAAAATAAAAACGTTGGCATAATGCGTGTATACGGCAGCTAATTGACTCACAAACATTGCAATTGTTAGTAGCCTTGTCGAAGTATGTGTTACCCCAGCTTGGCTTGGGGTGACCCATATTTGTGTGACAATAACCGCTAGTATAAGGGTCATGACCCCTGCATTGTGCGGACCGAAAGCGGAAAAGACGTTGAAGAATGAGTTGCTGCAGGCCAAAACAAGGATTATCGCAATCATTGTTACCGCGCCGCGATCACTGATCCCGGAAATATTTCGGATGAAGGCGGGAAATGCGGATAAGAGAAACAGTGCCGTCGCGCTGAATGCGATACTAACCGCAACAATGGTCTCTACCGATGCACCAAAAAAAGCCGCTGATATAAGATACAGCAAGACTGAGACGACGGTGAATATCAGAGAATGTGCTTGGTATATTTGCCCAAGTAGTACGCCTAGGAAATTCCTCTCATCGCGGATCAGTTCCAGTGGCCATGCGCCGCCTTCCTCGTTTGGAGGCAGCAGGTGCGTCGACTCTGAAAGCCTTCGAACCCACTGGGTAAAAAACGCCTGATCGCTGACCAGATCAATGTCACCGAACTGATAGGTCCGCCAAATAGCGCATAACACGGCTGCGGTTGCGACCGCGAAAAGGGAAAAACGAACCATCTGGCGACGAAACAGCTAAGAAGGCAATCTGTCAAGAATTCTGAGAGGAGTTGGTCTGATTTGATAAATGGGTTGTCTAAAAAGACCGATGTAAAACGAGATCCCGAACTACAATACGGAATTTCTGAGAAAACTTGGCCCGCGGGCGGCCTAGAATTATAGGGCCGTTGAATTAAATCTTACAGTAACTAGGTTTTTGTTGCCCCAGTTTACGTTGCGGGTCGATCCGCCATTACGTATGTTCGCCTCGCACGTTAAGGGAGGCTGTTTCGCTCATGCGTATGTCGCAATATTTTCTGCCGACGCTCAAGGAAGATCCCGCGGAGGCGCAAATTGTTTCACATCGATTAATGCTGCGTGCCGGAATGATCCGTCAGTCCAGCGCCGGAATATATTCTTGGCTACCGCTAGGCCTTCGTGTTCTTCGCAAGATTGAGCAGATCATTCGTGAGGAACAGGATGCTGCGGGTTGTCAGGAACTGCTGATGCCAACCATCCAGCCTGCGGAGTTATGGCAGGAAAGTGGCCGTTTTGCCGATTATGGTGCCGAAATGTTACGAATCCGAGACCGACATGACCGTGACATGCTCTATGGGCCGACAAATGAGGAAATGATAACAGAAATTGTTCGCGCCCATATCCGTAGCTATAAGGATCTACCCAAGCTTCTCTATCACATTCAATGGAAATTCCGAGACGAAGTTAGACCTCGGTTTGGAGTGATGCGTGGTCGAGAATTCCTGATGAAAGATTCCTATTCTTTCGACCTGACATACGAAGGCGCACGCGCCACATATAATAAAATGTTCGTCGCGTACCTACGAACCTTTGCGAGGATGGGTCTTAAAGTTATCCCGCTGGCCGCGGACACGGGGCCTATCGGCGGTGACCTGAGCCATGAATTCGTTATTCTTGCCGAGACCGGCGAGAGCGAGGTGTTTTGTCACCGGGAGCTGCTGGAGTTTGACGTACTGGACCACGACGTAGATTATAGTGTCGACCTACAGCCAGTAGTCGATCGGTGGATAAGCTTTTACGCGGCGAGTGACGAAAAACATGACAAAACCGAGGCGGCTAAGATAGGTGATGCTTTGGTCAAAGCCCGTGGTATCGAGGTCGGCCATATATTCTATTTCGGCACAAAATATTCGGAGGCGATGAACGCGCTAGTCACTGGTCCCGACGGGGACCAATTGTTCCCCGAAATGGGCTCATATGGTATCGGTGTTTCGCGTTTAGTTGGCGGGATTATCGAAGCTTTCCATGACGACAATGGGATTGTTTGGCCAGAGTCGGTGGCGCCCTTTGGGGTGGCCGTGATCAATCTCAAAATTGGTGATGCGGATTGCGTTTCAATTTGTGAGGATCTTTACGTTAAGCTAAAGGCGGCCGGTAAAGATCCACTGTATGAGGACCGCGACGAACGAGCCGGGGCCAAATTCGCGGACATGGATCTGATTGGTATTCCATGGCAGATCGTGGCCGGACCCCGTGGCCTTAAGAGTGGAGTTGTCGATTTGAAGAACCGAGCCAGCGGTGAGACCGCGGAGGTTTCTCTCGAATCCGCAATTGCTCGGCTTATAGGATGATATTTAACGCCTTTGAGCGGATGGTAGCGCTCCGTTACCTTCGCGCGCGGCGGGAAGAAGGTTTTGTATCCGTAATCGCGGGATTTTCGTTGACTGGTATAGCATTAGGGGTGGCCACCCTGATTATTGTTATGTCAGTGATGAATGGATTTCGCGCCGAACTTTTGCAACGGATACTAGGATTGAATGGTCACCTTGGGGTATATGAGTTAAACAATCAGCCTTTGACTAATTTTGATTCTCTTGCGGATAAGATCGCCCTAATCAAAGGCGTTACGCGGGTTATACCAACTGTCGAGGGTCAAGCACTCGTCAGTGCTAACAATGTTGCAGCCGGCGCTATAGTTCGAGGAGTGCGGCCTGACGATATCCGGGAGCGCAAGATAATTGCGGATAACATCCGCGCCGGGACGTTAGACGATTTTAAGGGCCGGAACAGTGTGATCGTGGGGTCCCGATTTTCTACGAAATTTGGAGTGAAGACGGGTGATACAATCCGACTGGTATCGCCGCAGTCGAATCCTACTGCATTTGGTAGCATCCCGAGAAGCAAACGATATCGTATCGCCGCTGTGTTCGAGATCGGTATGTTTGAGTACGATTCAAGTTTTGTATTTATGCCGCTTGAAGCCGCCCAGATTTACTTCCGCTCGAAAGGGGCGGTGACAAATATTGAGGTTTTCCTCGAAGATCCCGACCTGGTGCCCAAAACACGTATCGATATCGATCACGCGGCGGATCGACCCCTGCGCATCGTGGACTGGCAACAAGCTAACTCTAGTTTTTTCAATGCGATCAAGGTGGAACGCAACGTGATGTTTCTTATCTTGACGCTGATTATATTGGTCGCAGCGTTTAACATCATTTCGGGCATGATTATGATGGTAAAAGATAAGGGTCGCGATATTGCAATTCTGCGTACGATGGGGGCGACGCGCAGCATGGTGATGCGCGTTTTCCTACTTGCGGGTGCCTCTGTCGGGATAATCGGAACGGCTATTGGTTTCATTCTTGGCATTGTCTTTGCTGACAACATAGAAACAATTAGACAGTTGCTGCAGGCTTTGACTGGGACTGAACTTTTTGCGGCAGAGATCTATTTCCTGTCGCAGTTGCCGTCGGTTGTCGAGACCTCCGATGTGATAAGCATCATCTGTATGTCTCTCGGCCTATCTTTTCTGGCCGTACTTTACCCAGCATGGCGTGCTGCTCGCCTAGATCCGGTAGAGGCGCTACGATATGAGTGACGCTGCGTTGGCACTAGAGGATATTCGACGAACGTTTAAACAGGCGGATAACCATCTCCAAGTCCTTCGTGGTGCTTCGTTAACTATACAGCCCGGGGAAACCGTTGCCCTGGTTGGCCCATCAGGAGCCGGCAAATCGACGCTGCTACATATAGCGGGACTTCTCGAGCGCCCCGATGAAGGCAGAATCTGGGTCGCCGGTGTTGACTGTAGCCCGCTCACTGATGAGAAGCGCTCAGCTCTGCGGCGTAAAACCATCGGTTTCATCTATCAGTTTCACCACCTATTGCCTGAATTTTCAGCTTTGGAAAATATAGTCGTGCCGCAAATGATCGCAGCGCAATCGAAGTCTGTTGCTCAGGAGAGGGCGCAGGTATTACTGGATATGGTAGGCCTCGCTGAGCGAGCTACTCACCGGCCAGCAAAACTTTCGGGGGGCGAACAACAGCGCGTAGCCATTGCCCGTGCCATGGCAAATAGACCGGACTTGCTAATCGCCGATGAGCCTACGGGTAACCTTGACCAAGAGACCGCTGAGCGGGTTTTTGAGTTGTTGATGGCGCTTACCCGTGATACGGGTGTGTCTGCACTCGTAGCTACCCATAATCCTAATTTGGCATCTCGCCTAGACAGAACGCTGACGATCCGCGGTGGAATGATGGAAGAAGTTTGAAGTTCTAATTACCCAAATCTAGTCAGAAATTGGGTTTCTCTTTTTACAGCCCGTATTTATAGTTTTCAGGGTAACGGTATATGCGTGCGGATTAATTCGCAAAAAATTTGACGCACACATCTCCATAGGTTTGCGATTCGCTATAAGCTTAACGGATGATTGATCCGAGTTTCATCCATCTTCGGGTGCACACTGCATATTCTCTATCCGAGGGGGCTATCAAGCTTTCACAGTTGGTCGAGTTATGTAAGTTGCATGAATATCCAGCAGTCGCGGTTACTGATACTAACAATCTGTTTGGCGCACTCGAATTCGCCCATGTTGCATCGCAATCCGGCATCCAACCGATCATCGGCACACAGATGGATGTCGCGCGAGAAGGAGCGGCGGCCCACAAAACTGGCGGTAAGGGGGAGGTTACACGCCATGATCGATTAGTTCTCCTTGTAAAGGATGAAGAGGGCTACGAGAACCTGATGGAAATTACGTCCAATGCGTTTCTTACTACTGATCACGGTGATACCCACACAACGTTGGAGAAGATTTCTCAACGATCCGACGGCCTACTGTGTTTATCGGGCGGCCCCGATGGGCCGTTGGGGCGGTTGGTCTCCGAAGGTCAGGGGACGGCGGCAGAGGTAATGTGTAAAAGTTTAGCTAAAATATTTCCGGGCCGCTTTTATATCGAGATTCAACGACATGGAACAACATTGGAGCGTCAGATAGAGGCGGGGCTTCTGAAACTCGCCTACGATTACGATATTCCGTTGGTTGCCACTAATGATGCCTATTTTTCTACCATTGATATGCATGAGGCGCATGATGCACTGCTATGCATCGCGGGCGGAACCTATGTCGTGGAGCGGGACCGGCGCCGTCTTACCAAGCACCACCATTTTAAATCGGCCGACGAAATGCGCGAGTTATTTGCTGATCTGCCGGAGGCGATCGACAATACGGTAGTTATTGCAAAACGCTGTGCCTATATGCCAATGGAGCGAGACCCAATTCTGCCCCCATTTGAAATTGAGGGTATTTCGAATGAAGAAGAGGCGCTGCGCTTAATGGCGAAAAAAGGACTGGATGCTCGCCTAAAGAACCATGTTTATAACGCGGAAATAACTGAAGAGGCGGCGGAAGAGACGTTCAGGCCATATCGCGAGAGACTAGAATTCGAGCTGAATGTCATCATAAAAATGGGTTTTTCCGGCTATTTTCTTATCGTTGCGGACTTCATTCAGTGGTCTAAAGAGCAGGGTATTCCAGTAGGGCCAGGTCGCGGTTCGGGCGCCGGCTCTGTCGTTGCATGGGCCCTGACTATCACCGATCTAGACCCATTAAAGTTTGGGCTTCTGTTTGAACGTTTTCTAAACCCGGAGCGCGTATCGATGCCTGACTTCGATGTCGATTTCTGCCAAGATCGTCGCGACGAAGTGATACGCTATGTTCAGGATAAATACGGCGAGGAAAAAGTAGCGCAGATTATCACCTTCGGAAAGCTCCAGGCTCGCGCCGTGCTGCGAGATGTCGGTCGCGTACTCGGGATGCCGTACGGCCAAGTCGATAAGATTACCAAACTTGTGCCGTTTAACCCTGCGCACCCACCAACATTGCAGGAAGCAATTGACGGCGAGCCCCAATTGCAGTCGCTGCGTGAGGACGACGAAAGTGTTGCCCAGCTGATCGATCATTCACTGAAGCTGGAGGGTCTATTTCGGCATGCATCAACCCATGCTGCTGGCGTAATTATTGGCGATCGGAGGCTGGCGGAGCTAGTACCTCTCTACAAGGATCCGCGCTCCGATATGCCGGCGACCCAGTTTTCTATGAAATACGCGGAGTCGGCTGGTCTTGTGAAGTTTGATTTTCTTGGTCTGAAGACGCTTACCGTTTTGCAGCGGGCTATCGAGTTGATTGCGAAGCGGGAAGCCCCGCCAGATCTGCTCAACCTGCCGCTGTCAGACAAAGAGACCTTCGCAATGCTGTCCAAGGGTGACACAGTCGGCGTTTTTCAATTAGAAAGCTCCGGCATGCGAGACGTGCTCCGCAATATGCGTCCGGATACGTTCGAGGATATCATCGCTCTGGTAGCACTTTATCGTCCGGGACCGATGGATAACATCCCGCGCTATATAGCATGCAAGCACGGTGAGGAAGAGCCAGATTACCTCTACCCGACGCTTCAGCCAATTCTCGAAGAAACATATGGTGTGATGATCTACCAAGAACAAGTGATGCAGATTGCTCAGGTATTATCTGGTTATTCGCTAGGTAGCGCCGACTTATTGCGCCGCGCCATGGGTAAAAAGATTGCGTCGGAAATGGAGGCTCAGAGGAACGATTTCGTCGAAGGCGCGGTAGGGAATGGCGTCGACCGGGCAAAGGCTGGTCTCATTTTCGATCAGGTCGACAAGTTTGCGGGATACGGATTCAACAAGTCCCATGCTGCAGCTTATGCGCTTGTGGCCTATCAAACCGCATATCTTAAAGCTAATTATCCTGTTGAGTTTCTTGCTGCTTCTATGACTCTAGATTTGGGTAATACCGACAAGCTTAATGCCTTCCGCCAGGAACTGGACAGGTTGAAGATTCCGTTATTGCCGCCCGATATCAATAAGTCTGGGGTCGTCTTCGGAGTTGAGTCTATTGTCAACGGTGCAACCGTTCCCGCGGTCCGCTACGCGCTTGCCGCAATTAAGAATGTGGGTCGCCAAGCAATGGATGATTTGGTGGCAGAGAGATCTACGAATGGCGATTACGCGGATCTAGCCGATTACGCGACTCGTCTTGGTCAGACTGGAGCCAATAAGCGTCAGTTCGAAAATTTAGTCCGAGCGGGTGCATTGGACAGCCTCGACGCTAACCGTAAGCGCTTGTTCGAAGGTGCGGAGAGCGTCATGCGCCTCGCCGTCCAATCGGCGCAGGAACGGTCGAGTGGCCAAGAGAGTCTCTTCGACGCTGTTGTTGGGGAGGATGACAATATGCGGCTCCGCCTCCCTGACACTCTGGATTGGCCTTTAATGGAACGCCTCACCCATGAATTTGAGGCTGTTGGGTCTTACCTGTCGGCCCATCCACTTGACGCCTATGCGGGCCAGCTGCGCCACCTTCGGGTAACTCCGGCCAACGAACTGACTGCTGCAATGGTAGGTACGTCGCCCAAAGTCGCCGGTGTGGTCATTAGCCGCCAGGAACGGACCTCTGCCAAAGGCAATCGATTTGCATTTGTACAATTATCTGACTCGTCCGGTGTTTTCGAGGTGGTGCTATTTTCTGAACTACTTTCTACCAGCCGAGAGCTATTGGAGAGTGGGCAGAGAGTGCTGTTGAATATTGAGATACGAGCGGAAGGCGATGGGACGCGGCTATCGGCTACGAAAATTCGTCCGTTGGACGAAGTGTTGGCCGCGGCATCCACCGGGCTAAAAATCGTGATCAACGATGAAAGGTCGCTTCCTGGAATCCAACACGCGCTCAACGCAGGCCAGCCTGGAAAGTGCAAGGTCGTCCTTATCGTGGGGACGGATAATAATCATGAGGTGGAGATAGATTTGCCTAAAAAGATAGCACTAACCGGCGAATTTCGGGCCGCTGTAGCTTATTTACCCGGCGTAGAAAAGTTGTTGGATGCATAGTGTTTGTATGCTTTCCAGCAATATAAATTTCCCATTGAGGGTCAAATTTGAGCAGACCCTTAACGGTTAAGTGTTCCCGGCTACAGAGGTAAAGACATGGGTGTATGTTTACCGCGGAGTGTGGCCTTGGTGTGTAAATTTGAGATAGAAACTGATCCATTAAAACCTTGCAAATCAGTGTTCTGGGGAGTAAAGAATCGCGCATAAATCCGCACGCGGGGTTACGGGTGCCGGCGTCATAGGCCGGCAGTTCGATCCGGTGTCATGTTTTTAGGGTTAACCCCTAAATATACGACCACTCCCGCGGAGGCTTAACCGGAGAAGGACCTAGAATATGGCAATGCCTGAATTCTCAATGCGCCAGCTTTTGGAAGCTGGAGTACATTTCGGACACAATACGCGGCGATGGAATCCGCAAATGGAACCGTACATCTTCGGTGTACGGAACAAAGTACATATCCTTGATTTGCAGCTGACGGTTCCGATGTTACACGCGGCGCTGGCTGCGGTTCGCGAGGTTACGGCGCGCGGCGGAAGGGTATTGTTTGTTGGGACCAAGCGTCAAGCTAGTGAGATCGTTTCGGAGGCGGCTGGACGCTGCGGCCAGTACTACGTCAACCATCGCTGGTTAGGAGGTATGTTGACCAACTGGAAGACTATCACGGCCTCAATCAAGCGACTTCATGAACTAGAGGAAATGCTCGGCTCCGCTGAAATCGCGGAAGGTCTGACAAAGAAGGAGCTTTTAAACCTGACGCGAGAGCGTGATAAGTTGGATCGCTCTCTCGGCGGTATAAAGGACATGGGTGGCCTTCCAGATATGTTGTTCGTCATAGATACTAATAAGGAAGAACTCGCGGTCGCCGAAGCGGTAAAGCTCGGAATCCCGGTGGTCGGCGTTATAGACAGCAATTCCAGTCCGAAGGGTATCACTTTCCCAATCCCCGGTAACGACGATGCAATTCGCTCCATCGCGCTCTATTGTGAATTAGTATCAGCATCTGTGCTTGACGGCCTACAGCAGGAAGCAGTCTCGTCGGGGGTGGATATCGGTGAGTCCGAAGAAGCGCCTGCGGAAGATATACCTGTGGTAGGGGTAACCGAGACTGAAGCAGCGCCTTCCGTGGAAGTCGTACCATCGGAGGATGCACCGGCCGAAACGGGGTCATCGGGAGAGGAAAAAATAGCTGAAGAAGAAGCGTCCCCGGAATAAAAATAATAAGTTTATTAAGTAGTTATGATTGTTTATTGAGAAAGTAAATTATGGCCGAAATTACAGCAGCACTCGTTAAGGAACTGCGAGAGAAATCCGGCGCCGGCATGATGGATTGTAAGAAGGCGCTGGTGGAGAACGATGGTGATATGGAAGCGGCCATTGATTGGTTAAGGATGAAGGGTTTGGCGGCGGCAGCCAAGAAATCGGGCCGCGTCGCTGCGGAAGGTTTAATAGCCGTGGCGACTTCAAGCGGTTCAGGTGCTGTTATCGAACTTAATTCAGAGACCGACTTCGTCGCTCGAAACCCTGACTTCCAGCGCTTCGCGGCTGGTATCGCGGCCGTAGCAATTGAGAAGGGTGGTAATTTTGATGCTACAGCGGCGACGGAGCTTGATGGGGGAAAAACAGTACAGGAAACGGTGACGGAAATGATTGGCATGATCGGTGAGAATCTCACCTTCCGAAGATCTGCCGGTATTACGGTGAAATCTGGTGTCGTTTCCTCTTATGTCCATAGTGCGGTGGCGCCCGATATGGGCAAAATTGGCGTAATAGTCGGCCTTGAATCGAATGGCGATAAGACGAAGTTGGCAGCATTTGGTAAACAGTTGGCAATGCATATTGCCGCTACCAGTCCACAATGGGTGTCGCGGGAGGATATCGAACAAGCAACATCTGACCGTGAGCGTGATATTCTCGTCGAACAGGCCCGGGAGGAAGGCAAGTCTGAAGATATCATTCAGAAAATGGTTGATGGCCGAATGCGTAAGTATTTCGAGGAGGTCTGTTTATTAGAACAGACCTATGTGATCGACGGCGAAACTAAGGTGGTTAGCGCAGTTGATGCGGCCGGCGAGGATGTCGGTGGCAACATCAAGGTTGCTGGATTTGTCCGCTTTCAGATTGGAGACGGGATTGAGAAGGAAGAGTCAGACTTTGCGGCCGAAGTTGCGGCAACAGCGGGCGGTTAGGGAGTATACTTGCATCGGTTCTGAACAAAATTGAGGCAGCCGGGATGACGGAAAGTGATCGATTAAGGTTCAAACGGGTCCTCTTGAAGGTTTCGGGAGAGGCCTTAATGGGCGATCGTCAGTATGGAATAGATCCGGGTACGGTCGACAGGATTGCCAATGAAATTAAATCGGTAACAGATATTGGGGGCGAAGTTTGTCTAGTTATCGGCGGCGGTAACATCTTCCGCGGTATCTCCGGTGCGGCTGCCGGCCTAGAGCGCGGTACTGCGGATTATATGGGCATGCTTGCAACAGTGATGAATGCTCTGGCTTTGCAGGGAGGCTTGGAGGATATTGGGGTACCAACTCGGGTACAGTCGGCTATTCCAATGGCGACTATTTGCGAGCCGTTCGTCCGCCGGCGGGCATTTCGGCACATGGAAAAAGGCAGGGTTGTAATTTTCGCCGCGGGCACGGGTAACCCCTACTTCACAACTGATACCGCAGCTGCGTTGCGAGCAACCGAGATGAACTGTGATGCTATATTCAAGGGTACGAAAGTCGATGGTGTTTATTCTGCCGATCCAAAACAGGTGAAGGATGCGAAACGTTATGAAACTCTGACTTATATGGATGTTCTGTCCCGTGATCTACGGGTGATGGATGCGTCTGCGATTTCACTCGCGCGTGAAAATGGCATACCGATTCTGGTATTTTCGATCCAAAATTCCAGTTCCTTCGCTCAGGTAGTTAAAGGCGAGGGTACGTTTACGATCATTTCGGATTCTTCATGAAGACTGGGAGACTGACATGGCTGATCCTGATATTAACGATCTGAAGCGGCGAATGAGGGGCGCGGTTGAGGTGCTTAAAGAAGAATTCGGTGGCCTACGTACTGGGCGTGCGAGCCCCGCTCTTCTGGAGCCAATTCATGTTGATGCCTATGGCTCCAACATGCCTCTAAATCAGATTGGTACAATAAGTGCGCCGGACGCCCGGACTCTCTCGGTGCAGGTGTGGGATAATTCCCTTGTTCCTTCGGTTGAAAAGGCGATCCGAGACTCCGATCTAGGGCTAAATCCGCAAACCGAGGGCAATGTCGTACGGGTCCCGGTGCCCCAACTCTCGGAAGAACGGCGCGTAGAAATGACGAAAGTTGCTAGTAAATACGCCGAACAAGCGCGGGTCGCCGTGCGCAATGTTCGCCGCGACGGTATCGACAATCTAAAGAAGATGGAAAAGGAAGGCGAAATTTCCCAGGATGAACAGCATGCCTGGGTGGATGAAGTTCAGACGCTGACCGATGATATTATCAAAGATATTGATAAGGCAGTCGAATCTAAGGAAATGGAAATTCTCCAGGTATAGATTCATGAAGCCATTGCCCAGTCAGCCGCATTCGAACGGTACACCGACCCATGTAGCCATCATTATGGACGGTAATGGCCGGTGGGCGGAGGCGCGTGGTCTACCTAGAGCCGCCGGACATGCACAAGGGGCAGAATCAGTCAGGTCAACAGTAATTGCCGCAAAGCAACTTGGTATACGCTACCTCACGCTGTATGGCTTCTCCCTAGAAAATTGGAAACGCCCAGCTCGGGAGATTTCTGATCTGATGGGCCTGCTTCGGGTTTATCTGCGTAAGGAAATTGCGGAATTGGCGCGCGAAGGGGTTCGCATTCGGTTCATCGGTGATCGTAGCCTACTCGAACCAGACATTGTCTCACTATTTGAGATGTCAGAACAGAAAACGAGAGGAAACGCAGAACTCGAACTTATTGTAGCATTTAGCTATGGAAGCCGCCAAGAAATCACGATGGCTGCACGAAAATTAGCGATCGACGCTGCCGCAGGTGAGATCGATCCGGAAGCGATCGACGAAAACGCACTTAATTCCCGGCTTTTTACATTCGACGTTCCGGACCCGGACTTAATCATCCGTACTAGCGGAGAACAGAGGATCAGTAACTTTCTGCTCTGGCAGTCCGCATATTCTGAATTAGTATTTACCGATGTTTTGTGGCCCGACTTTTCCAAGGAAGAACTAGAGAGTTTGATTGCGGAGTTTGGTAGCCGCGAACGGCGTTATGGTATCACCACCGTCTGATCAAAAGAATGGAGAACTTATCCCGCGCCTGCTATCCACGCTGGTTCTCGTTCCCCCTACTTTAATTGCGATCTATCTCGGGTCTCCTTGGTTTGAAATTATCGTCGGCATTGTCGCTCTTTTAATGGCTTGGGAGTGGGCGCGAATTTGCTCTAACGGCCAATTTCATCTTTCGGGGTGGCTCGTAATCGCGGGCGTGATTGGGACGATCGGCACAATGGTTCTCGGGGTGCCGAGCGCGGCTCTTATCTGGATTTTTGTGAGCACCGTTGTTGTGTTCTTTCTTCAATACTTAGGTTCGTCCAAGAGCCTAGCGATTGGCATAGTTTTGATTGGTGCTTTTACCTTGTCGGTCCTGTGGATTCGGGGTTTGCCTGAAACAGGTCGGGTGCTTACGATCTGGCTAGCTTTTACGGTGTGGTGTACAGACATCGGTGGATACTTTGTCGGACGGGGAATAGGTGGCGCAAAACTAGCGCCAAGGTTGAGTCCGAACAAAACTTGGGCAGGTCTTGTTGGAGGCCTTGTTCTGGCATCGATCTGGAGTGGCCTTTGGCTGTCGGGTGCCGGCTATACCGATTATGTGACGGGTATGGCCGTCGGAATAGGTGTCGCCGTTTTTGCCCAGCTTGGGGACTTACTAGTTTCGGCGGTAAAACGGAAATATCAAGTTAAGGACTCCAGCAGCATTATCCCGGGGCATGGGGGTGTCCTCGATAGGCTGGATAGCATGTTATTGACCACACCCATGGTGGCAATCGTGCTATTAATGTTCGGCGGAGGTGGGGCATGATCAGAGCAACGGGAGATCCGGTACAGACGGTGGTTGACAGTACCGGGCCGCGTCGGATCACTATACTGGGATCGACCGGGTCGATCGGCACGAATACTATCGATCTAATTGAAAGGAATGCTACCGCTTATCGCGTTGAGGCGTTGACCGCCTATCGCAATGTTGATGAATTAGCGGCGCAGGCGCGACGTTTCAATGCACGTTTCGTTGCTATTGGTGATCCCGACAAGTACACGGATCTCAAAACAGCGTTGTCAGGGTCGGGTACTGAAGTCGCCGCAGGGCCCGAGGGCATTATTGAAGCGGCGGCCCGCGAGGTCGATTGGTTGATGGCGGGGATTGTTGGTGCCGCCGGTCTAGAACCAACATTGGAGGCAGTTCGTCAGGGTGCGATCGTAGCCCTCGCTAACAAGGAATGTCTTGTTTGTGCGGGTGAGCTTATGCTCGAGGCTGCGTCGCGAAGTGGGGCAATGTTGTTGCCCGTAGATTCTGAACACAATGCGATTTTCCAGGTATTTCCTTTTGACCAGCGGGAATCTGTCGAAAAAATCATACTGACCGCCTCCGGTGGCCCCTTTCGCACATCGACGTCGGAAGAGATGCGATTGGCTACTCCCGCTGAAGCTATTGCACATCCTAACTGGAGAATGGGCGCCAAGATATCGGTTGATTCCGCTACTATGATGAATAAGGGACTAGAGCTTATAGAAGCTTTTTATTTATTTGGTTTCCCAGAGGACAAAATAGATATTCTGGTGCACCCGCAGTCTATAATCCATAGCATGGTTGCATATGTAGATGGATCTGTGCTCGCCCAGCTCGGAGTACCCGATATGCGAACTCCGATTTCGTATGCGCTCGCTTGGCCGGACCGTATGCCGACGCCGAGTGCACGTCTAGATCTTGGAAAAATAGCTACATTGACATTCGAGCGTCCTGACTCACAACGATTTCCATCACTGCGATTGGCGCGCGAGGCCTTGAAAAGGGGTGGGGCCGCGCCTACTATCCTTAATGCCTCCAACGAGGAGGCTGTGGCGGGTTTTCTGACTGGAAAAGTGGGTTTTCTAAATATTCCGCTAATTGTTGAGGAAACCCTTGAAAAGATGCCTGACTCAGAAATTCAGACGGTCGACAACGCTCTTGCTGTGGACGCCGAAGCAAGACGGGTGGCGCGAGATCTGATGTGTGTGGAGGGGCTGAAGGTCTGAGTTGTGCATGGACCGGAAAACTGATTGTTTGAGCTGATGATTGACTTCGCCTCCCTACTCTTAGATTTTTTACTTCCGTTTCTAGTGGTACTAACAATTCTCGTGTTCGTCCACGAGATGGGCCACTATATTGCAGCCCGCGCATGCGGTGTTCGGGTAGAGGTTTTTTCTGTCGGATTTGGACGCGAGATCGCTGGGTGGACGGATAAGCGTGGCACCCGATGGCGTTTGAGCCTTATTCCGTTTGGCGGCTACGTCAAAATGTTTGGAGAAATGTTGGTCGGTAAGCGCGTAAAAGGGGAATCAACCTCGACAGAAGCCATGTGTCCCGAAGAGAGAGAAGCGGCGTTTAATACAAAATCTCTTGGTGAGCGGGCGTTTATCGTTGCCGCTGGTCCTATCGCCAATTTCCTGCTCGCAATTATAATACTTTCCGGTATGTTCATGTCAGTTGGCCAGCCATTCACCCCGCCTGACGTCGGAACTGTTATCCCTGGGAAGTCTGCGGACAGGGCGGGCTTCCAGCCGGGAGACATCATAGTTTCCATCGATGGTTCGTCGATTGAGCGTTTCGAAGAGGTAGTCCGAACGGTGCGGCTTTTCCCCGGTGTACCTTTGGATTTCGTCGTGAAACGTGGCGGCCGCGAGATAATACTGAACGCCACGCCTGATGTTATCGACCAGGAAGGACGGTTTGGTCATCAGCGTTACGGCCAGCTTGGTATTACCCGCTCGGGTCTTGATCGGGAACTGGTCCGGCATGGGCCATTTACCGCGATATTGCGCGCGACAGAGGAAACGTACATCCTGACCGGAAGCATACTTTCCGCTATTGGTCAGATACTAAACGGGACCCGAACCACAAAAGAAATAGGTGGTCCGATACGTATTGCCCAAATGTCCGGTGACGTTTGGCAGGCCGGTCTGATAAGCGCCCTATTTTTCGCGACCATTCTTTCGATCAATCTTGGACTCATAAATCTTTTCCCTGTGCCGATGTTAGATGGCGGACATCTAATGATGTACGCTATAGAGGCGCTTCGCGGTAACCCGCTTGGCGAGCGCACCCAAGAATACGGGATGAAAATTGGTTTTGCGTTGGTGCTTGCGCTGATGATATTTGCTACATGGAATGATCTGGTTCAGCTACGCGTCGTAGATTTTTTCGTCAAACTGGTGACGTGACCAGATAGTGAAGAATATGAGAATTATCGCACGAATTCTTTGCGTGGTCCGGTCGGGTATCGCTGTTCTGCTTTTTGGTATTTTCTTCGCGCCAACTTTGTCTGCGCAGAGCACCGATAAGCCGTTACGGGAAATCCGAGTTGAGGGCGCTCAGCGGATAGAAGCAGGAACAGTTCGCTCCTATATGGGTATTAAACCAGGTGACAGTATTTCGCCCGGGACTCTCGACCGATCTCTTAAATCCCTTTTCGCGACTGGTTTATTTGCTGATGTAACTATCCGTCGTGACGGTCCCGACGTTGTCGTCCGTATCATCGAGAATCCGATTATTAATCGCCTTGTATTTGAGGGGAACCGCCGTATCGAAGACGAAATTCTTCGCGATGAAGTCAAGCTACGTCCCCGCGTTGTATTCACTCGTGCTCGGGTCCAAACTGACCTTCAGCGTATAAGCGATATTTATCGAAGAAGCGGGCGTTTTTCTGCTGTCGTCGTGCCAAAGGTAATTCAGTTACCGCAAAATCGGGTGGACCTCGTTTTTGAAATAAAAGAGGGCGAACTTAGTGAAATCCGAAAAATATCGTTTGTTGGAAATAAGGAATTCGATGACGGAGATTTACGGGAAATTGTTCAAACCAAAGAAAGCGCTTGGTACCGTTTCTTTTCGTCTGACGATACTTACGACCCGGACCGACTGACGTTCGACCGAGAACTCCTGCGGCGTCATTATCTCGCCAATGGTTATGCCGACTTCAGGGTTATCTCGACGATCGCGGAACTTACCCCTGACAATAAAGCTTTTTTCGTGACGTTCACAATTGAGGAAGGCAAGCGTTACAAATTCGGTCGAGTTGATGTTCGAACGTCTCTGAAAAATGTTGACGCCGAAACCCTTCAGGCCGAGTTGCCGATCAGTAGTGGAACCCGTTATAACGCCGACGATGTCGAGGCTGCGATAGGCCTGCTGACGGATTCGGTGGGTACTATGGGGTATGCGTTTGTCGATATCCGTCCCCGGGTTCGTCGTGACCGGAATAAACAAATTATTGACGTAACTTTTGATATCAAAGAAGGACCACGGGTCTTTGTAGAGCTAATAAATATTTCAGGCAATGTTCGCACGCTTGATGAGGTCGTTCGGCGTGAGGTCCTGCTAGTAGAGGGGGATGCCTTTAATTCTTCGAAACTCAGACGATCGCGGCAGCGTATTCGTAATCTTGGTTTTTTCGAGCGCGCCGGTATGACAAATAAAGCCGGGTCAGAGATAGATAAAACGATAATTGACATTTCCGTTAGAGAGAAATCAACTGGCGAATTAGCATTCGGTGCCGGTATTTCCTCAGAAACTGGCGTGCTGGGGGATGTGAGCCTTCGGGAGAGAAATCTGCTTGGGCGTGGACAGGATTTGAGACTGGGCGTTAAGGTTGGTGCGAAGCAGCAAGATATAGATTTGTCTTTTACTGAACCGTACTTTCTTGATCGAGAACTCTCAGCAGGGTTAGACGTATTCCGAAAAGTTCTTGACCGAAAGTCAGCAAGTTCGTTCCAGCGAGAAACTACAGGGTTCAAGCTACGGACTGGCTACAGGATCACCGAGATCCTGTCTCAATCAATTAATTATACCTTACGAAACGATGAGGTAACCGATATACCATCTGGTGCGTCCGCCGCCGTCAAGGAACAGGACGGATCTTTCGTTACGTCGGCGATTGGACAATCTCTTCTATACGATAAACGCGATAATCGCTTCTCCCCGTCGGATGGGTATTTTGTGGAGGTAGGAAACACTCTTGCTGGTTTTGGGGGCGATTCCCAATATCTCCGTAATATACTTAAGTCCGGGACTTTCTTTTCCTTTGGCGAGGACTTGACGTTGGCAGTCACTGGCGGAGGTGGATTGATTGTAGGGATAGATGACGATATTCGTATTATAGATCGGTTCTTCCTCGGTGGTTCTTCACTGCGCGGTTTTGAAGATTCCGGCGTTGGACCTCGAGACCTAACCACGCAAGATTCTGTTGGCGGTAATTGGTTCTACCGTGGTACGGTCGGGCTTGCCTTTCCATTGGGTTTACCGAACGAATTCGGATTTCGGGGTCAGGTGTTTACCGACGCCGGTAGTGTTGGTGAAAATGATAGTACTCTGGCCTCAATTACCGATACTGGGTCGATAAGGATGTCGGTGGGTACTGGAGTTCAGTGGGATTCACCCGTCGGGCCGATTAATATCACACTCGCGTATCCGATTTTTAAAGAAGATTTTGATCAGACTGAGATATTTAGATTTAGCTTTGGTGCCAGATTTTGATGAATGTAATGCTTAAATTATTCACTCTTCCGACGGTGGCTGCAGCCTTACTGCTGGCAACATCGACCAATCCATTGGCGCAGGCGACGCCCGCGCCAAGTATTGGAATTGTCGATATACAAAAAGTAATGAGAGAGTCGATGGCATCACTGAGTATCCGTCCAACGGTGGACCGGATGCGAAAGGAATTCCAGAAACAGGTCAGTTCTCAGGAGCAACGTCTTCGACGGTCCGAGCAGGAACTCAGTCGTCAGAGGGCTATCTTGGCACCCGAGACCTTTGCACAGAAGCGAAGGAAATTCAGTGCACAGGCTCGCGAAGCCCAGGTAAGTGTTCAAAGACGCCGCAGCACCCTTGAACGAGCATTTAACAATACGAAGAATGAGATTCTTAAAAATCTTATCGTCGTCGCCCAACAGGTTGCTACTGAGAAGAATCTAAATTTTATGATTGAAAAGCGCTTTGTGCTTATTTCAGCAACATCACTTGATGTCACAGATGAAATCATGAAACGCCTGAATGAACGACTCCCCAAAGTGGAAATAGATCTAAGCCTAGTTGGAAAGGGCGATGCCAAGGGTAAGAAATAGAGATGGCACCCGATAAACGGTTTTTCTCACCGCGTGGACCGTTCTCAATCGAAGAACTCTCTTCGCTGTCGGGTGCAGAGGTGGTCCGTCCGGGGAAAACATCAGCCAATTTTAAGAATGTTGCTGCCCTTCATGATGCTCGTGCGACCGACGTTAGTTTTCTGGATAACAGACTATACAGAGAACATCTTCAAACCACACGCGCAGGTTGCTGCATCATTCGGGTGAATAATTTGGATTTGGTACCCGCAGATACAGCTATCCTTGCATCAGATAACCCGTACCTTGCTTATGCGCGGATCGCCACCGCATTTCACCCGGATTGGGATGAGACGTATTACCCGAGGTCAGACGAGGAGCGTGTCCATCCGTCTGCTATTCTCGGGAACGGAACGATAGTTGGAGTAGGAGCGGTCGTCGGTCCAAATGCGCAGATTGGCTCTAACTGTTACATCGCGGCAAACGCCTATATCGGAAGCGGCGTGAGCATTGGTAAGAACTGTCGTATTGGGCCAAATGCCAGTATACGTTTTTCGGTCATTGGTGATGATGTGGTGATTTATGCCGGAGCGCGTATTGGGGAGCCAGGGTTTGGTTTTGCCGTGGCGTCGGATGGTCCGTTAAGTGTTCCCCAAGTCGGTCGCGTTATTATTGGCGATGCTGTTGAAATCGGTGCTAATACAACAATCGATCGGGGAGCGGTGCCTGATACGGTGATCGGTTCGGGGACGAGGATTGATAATCTTGTACAGATCGGGCACAACGTGGAGATCGGCCAATTTTGTGTTGTTGTTGCCCAAGTCGGAATCGCAGGAAGTACAAAGATTGGTGATGGTGTTCAAATCGGCGGGCAAACAGCGATTTCAGGCCATTTGAAGGTCGAAAATGGGGCCCGAATAGCAGCTTGCTCGGGTGTTATGCGCAATATTCAAGCGGGTGATACGGTGGCGGGAAGCCCCGCTGTGCCAATGAAGCAGTTTTTTCGCCAGATAGCGGCGCTCTCGCGTTTGGTTCAAAAGAAGGAAAGGTAAATGGACACGTCGGAAACCAGTTCCACCGTCGTGGGCGAGATCGATGTTCATCGTATCATGGAGATGATCCCGCATCGCTACCCGTTTTTAATGATCGATCGCGTTGTCGACATCGTTCCAGGCGTTAAAGCGACAGGTGTGAAAAACGTCACCATCAATGAACCTTTCTTCGCTGGTCATTTTCCGGAGAGACCTGTCATGCCGGGTGTACTCATAATTGAGGCCATGGCGCAGACGGCGGCAGTTTTTGTAGTTAATACACTTGGAACGGAAGCGGAGGGTAAGCTGGTTTATTTCATGTCGGTTGACGGAGCACGATTCAGGAAACCGGTAGAACCCGGAGATCAGCTCCGTGTTGAGGTTACGAAGCTCCGCAGCCGAGGAAATGTATGGAAATTCAATGGAGAAGCCAAAGTCGATAATAAGATAGTTGCAGAAGCGACATACGCAGCCATGATCATGAACGATTGAATCCATATGACCGATATTCATCCAACAGCAATTGTCGATCCCGGAACCAAACTCGGTGAAGGGGTTTCTATTGGTCCGTATTGCATTATCCATAGGGATGTAGAGTTGGGTGATGGTTGCGAGATCTTATCCCATGTTGTTTTGGATGGTCGGACACAGATTGGCCCTAATTGCAGGGTATATCCCTTCGCATCCATCGGTTCCCATCCGCAAGATATGAAATACCACGGGGAACCCTCTACGCTGGTGATTGGAGCCAACAACATCTTTCGTGAGCATGTGACAGTAAATCCTGGCACTGAAGGTGGCGGGATGGTCACCACCATTGGAAACAATTGCCTCTTTATGATGAGTTCTCACGTAGCGCACGACTGTCAGGTCGGTAATCACGTTATCATGGCAAATAACGCGACGCTTGCGGGGCATGTCACCGTAAATAATTATGCAATTATTGGCGGCCTTTCGGCAGTCCATCAATTCTGTCGTATAGGCCGTCATGCGATGGTCGGAGGAATGTCCGGTGTCGAAAATGACGTTATACCCTATGGGTCAGTTATGGGTGATCGAGCGCGACTAAGCGGGCTTAATATCGTAGGCCTTAAACGACGGGGTTTTTCGAGGTCTGATATATCGGCATTACGCAAGGCCTATCGTCTTATGTTCGCGGAAGAGGGGACGATGTCAGAGCGCCTAGAGGATGTTGTCGAAAGCTTCTCAGAGCATGAGGCTATAATGGAAATTGTTAATTTTATCCGTTCCGACTCGAGCCGGGCGATCTGCCAACCAAAAGCGGAGCAAGGTGTCTAAGCTAGGTATTATAGCCGGCGCTGGCGCACTCCCCGGCCAAGTAATTGCCGCCTGCCGAGAAATTGGTAGGGACTTTTTCGTTCTCGCGTTCGAAGGTAGCGCGGAGCGAGCCGTTATCGGGGACGCACCCGTTGATTGGATAAAGATGTCGTCGATTAGCACCGCGTTAGCTGGTGCCCGCCGGGAGGGTATCAAAGACCTTGTTCTCGTTGGAAAAATACCGCGGCCCAGCTTACTGGAATTAATGAAGGATGTGCGCTCAGCAAGGTTCGTGGCCAAGGTAGGGACCCGAATGCTTGGAGATGATACTATTCTCTCTGCCGTAGTCAGAGAACTCGAAGAGGCGGAAGGTTTTAATGTCGTGGGCCCCGAGGAGATCTTACAAGATTTGTTAGCGACTTCAGGATATTATGGAAAGTTAATCCCGACGGATGACGATCTTTCTGATATCCGCCGGTGCATGGAGGTGGTGCGGGAAATTGGAAGGTTGGACATCGGCCAGGCGGCAATTGTCCAGAATGGATTTGTCATTGGTGTAGAAGGTGCTGAGGGAACAGACCGTATGATCGCCCGCTGTGCTGAATTCGTAAGTTCAGATTTGCCCGGCGGGGTGTTGGTGAAAGCGGCTAAACCTAACCAGAATCCGCGGATAGATTTGCCAGCGGTTGGGCCTTCCACTGTAAAATGTGTCGCGGATGCTGGTCTGCGGGGTATCGCTATCGAAGCCGGCCGTACCCTGGTGGTGGAACGTACCGAAATGGTACGTGTAGCTGATGCGGCCGGTATATATCTGTTCGGCGCGACGCCGGATTCCTGAGAAGGCCCTGAATGCCAAATGGCCATGAAAATCCATTTGTTTGGTTGATTGCTGGCGAGCCTTCCGGTGACCTATTGGGTGCCCGTTTGGTCCACTCCCTTAAACAGCGAACTAACGGGAATATTCGTATCGAGGGCATCGGTGGTGAGGAAATGGCGAACGAAGGTCTCCAAAGCCTTTTCTCGATTTCCGATATCGCGGTGATGGGACTCATAGAAATCGTTCCTAGATTGCCGCTGATCAAGCGGCGCGCCCGTGAAACAGTATCGCGGATATTGGCTGATTGTCCCGATGTCGTAGTCTCTATCGACGCCCCAGGTTTTTGCTACGAAGTCTGGAAAGGCCTCACGAACAGTAAAATACCCAAAGTGCACTATGTTGCTCCCTCTGTCTGGGCATGGCGTCCAAACCGCGCGAAGAAATTCGCCAGAGAACTGGATCATCTGATGGCATTGATGCCTTTTGAGCCACCATTCTTTGAAACGGAGGGGCTTGATACGACCTTTGTGGGACACCCGGTATTGGAGGGTAACGCCGGCCAAGGCGCCGGCTCCGCGTTCCGTAAGGCCAATTTTATTGACGAAGAAACTAATGTTGTCTCTATTCTACCCGGAAGTCGCAGAGGTGAATTACGGAAGTTAATACCAGTTTTTAGATCGGCGTCGCATCGGATTACTGATCAATATCCTGAGACGGTTTACCTGTTTCCAACCGTTTCATATTTAAGAGATACCGTTACGAGGGAAACAAAGAAATGGCCGGGTAGGACAATCGTTGTTGGCACCGTCGAAGGTAAATGTAACGCGTTTGCAGCCTCGAATGTTGCAATGGCCGCGTCTGGCACTGTTTCTCTAGAATTGGCGATGGCTCGAGTTCCACATGTGGTCGCCTACCGCATGAACGCTTTGACAGTTGCGGTCGTGAAAATCCTCCATGGTGTGAACCAAAAGTATGCGAACCTATTGAATATTCTCCTCGATCAAGAAGTGGTGCCGGAGTTCATACAGGATAAATGTATCCCGAATCTAATTGGGGATGCGGTCATAGGGCTGATCGTTGGCGGGCACGCTCTTGAACACCAGCAAACGTTGACAGAAGATGCGCTTAAGAGATTGAGGCCAACAAGCGGTACTCCGAGCGGAACTGCCGCGGATGTTGTATTGTCCATTCTGCGCGAACGTGAAAGGCAAGGAGACATTGTTTCATGACTTCGGGAAAGGGTGTATTCCGATTATTGCACACAATGATACGCGTGAAAGATGCTCAGAAATCGATAGATTTCTATTCCAGGCACCTAGGAATGAGAGTATTGCGCAATAAAGACTTTCCGGGCGGAAAATTTACCAACATCTTTATGGGATACGGTGATGAGAGCGATCATACGGTTCTTGAGCTGACCTATAATTGGGATCAGGAAGAGCACTATACCCACGGTTCCGGATTCGGGCATCTTGCAGTGGCTGTACCAGACATCTACGCGGTATGCGATCAAATGAAAAAAGATGGTGTCAGTATTCCCCGACCGCCCGGACCAATGAAACACGGCACCACGGTTATCGCCTTCATCGAGGACCCTGACGGTTATAAGATCGAACTGATCGAAAAAACCTGAGATTTTGAGAAGGATATAGCCTGCAAAGAATATCGTTTTTAATTAATTAACGCTGGGACAGTTCGACGAAACTGCGTTCGGTTGAGCCAATGTACAATTGCCGAGGCCTACCAATTTTCTGACCGGGGTCTTCGATCATTTCGTTCCACTGTGATACCCAGCCAACTGTGCGTGCCACGGCGAACAATACAGTGAACATGGTTTCAGGAATGCCAATAGCCTTTAATATGATTCCGGAATAGAAGTCCACATTCGGGTAGAGCTTTCGCTCAACGAAATACTCATCCTCTAGCGCGATTTTTTCTAGTTCCATAGCTAGCTCGAGTAGCGGTTCATCTTTGATTCCTAACTCTGAAAGGACCTCGTGGCATGTTTCGCGCATAAGAGTCGCGCGAGGATCGAAGTTCTTATAAACACGGTGACCAAATCCCATCAGTCGGAACGGATCATCTTTATCCTTCGCCCTTTTCACGTATTCAGGAATATTTTTTACGTCACCTATTTCGTTAAGCATTTTTAGGACCGCCTCGTTCGCTCCGCCATGGGCGGGACCCCAAAGGCTGGCTATTCCCGCTGCTATACAGGCGAACGGGTTGGCGCCCGAAGATCCCGCAAGTCGCACCGTCGAAGTAGAAGCATTCTGTTCATGATCAGCGTGTAAGGTTAAAATCCGGTCCATTGCGCGTTCGATTGTGGGACTAACTGCATATTCCTCACAAGGAGTCGCGAACATCATCTGGATGAAGTCAGCCGCGTATGAAAGATCGTTGCGCGGGTACATGAAAGGTTGGCCCAGCGCATATTTAAACGCCCACGCTGCTATGGTCGGCATCTTCGCTATCAATCGGTATGACGCTATTTCCCGCTGTCGAGGATCGGAAATATCGGTGGAGTCGTGATAGAAAGCGGCCAAACCGCCGACGACTCCGCACATTATAGCCATTGGATGGGCGTCGCGGCGGAAACCGTCGTAAAACTTATGAAGTTGTTCGTGAACCATCGTATGATAGGTAATGTCGTGCACGAACTTTTCTTTCTGATTGTAATCAGGCAGTTCTCCTTTTAGAAGCAGGTAAGAAACCTCAGGAAAATCACAGTTCTTGGCAAGATCTTCAATTCGGTATCCACGATAGAGGAGGACGCCCTCATCTCCGTCGATATAGGTGATCTTGGAATCACAGCTTCCAGTTGCCATAAAACCTGGATCGAACGTGAAGTAATCCAGTTCGGCGTATAGCTTACGAATATCTATGACCTTGGGTCCGACCGAACCTTCCAGAAGCGGCAGATTCAACTCTTTACCTGTAGAGTGGTCGATCAGCGTTACACTTTCCTTTGGAGCGTTGCTGCCAGCGTCCTGACTCATGTAAGTTTATCCCTTACGTCAATTTAAGGTGTTGTTCGGCGATCCAACCAAAGGCATTACCGATTTCTGGCAGATAAATAGCTCTTTTGGCCCGTTTAATCAAACGGTGCACCGCACAATTGATTTAGGCTTGGTCAATTGCATCTCTAATACGTCCGATCGTCTCGTCTTTCCCAAGAACTGTGGCAACTTCGAATATACCCGGCGACTCCGTTGTACCTGTTAATGCGGCTCTTAGTGGCTGTGCGATTTCGCTGAGCTTTCCCCCACTGCCTTCAATGTGCGATTTGACTAAATTTTCGAGGGCATCCGCTGTCCAGTTGTCTAGAGCTGCGAATTTAGTCTCCAAGACTGAAAGGCGGGACCTGCCGTCCTCATCCAGCAGTCTGGCGGCTTTTTCAGAGTATTCTAGGGGTCGACGCAAGCAATAAAACATTGACTTATCAGCAAGTTGAGAGATCAACTGTGCACGCGGCTTTAATGAATCCATCCCCTCCGATAGACGACGTCTAGTGTCGTCATCAAGCGGTTTCTTCATCTTCTTTTCAATACCGGGTGTGATTAGGGTTAATAGCCGTTCGGTTGAGCTGGCAGCAATATATTTGGCATTCAAGTTAGCTAACTTTTCAAAGTCCAACCGGGAGGCCCCTTTGTTAATATCCGCAATATCAAACCATGAGACCGCCTTGTCCATCTCGAAGAATTCGTCATCCCCGTGGCTCCAACCAAGTCGGCACAGATAATTCAATACCGCTTCCGGTAAGTAGCCCATATCTTTATACGCGCCGACACCAAGAGCTCCGTGACGTTTGGATAGTTTCGCGCCATCTGGGCCGTGGATCAGGGGAATATGGGCGTATACCGGGGCTCGCCACCCCATAGCCTGAAATATCTGCGTTTGACGGAACGCATTAGTTAGGTGATCGTCACCTCTTATAGCATGCGTAACACCCATATCGTGGTCGTCCACGACAACGGAAAGCATATAAGTCGGGCTTCCATCGGCGCGGAGCATAATTAAATCATCTAACTCAGTGTTAGCGATGGTTACTGAGCCTTGGACGGCGTCTTGGATGATGGTTTCGCCCTCCTGCGGGGCACGGAGTCTGATAACAGGATTAATATCGTCAGGTGCGTCTGCTGGATCGCGATCACGCCATGTTCCGTCATATCGTATTGACCGCTTTTCCTCCTTTGCTTTTTCGCGCATCCGAGCGAGCTCTTCCGGAGTGCAATAGCAACGATATGCATGCCCGTTATCAAGGAGTTGGGACGCCACCTCCACATGCCTATTTCTTTGCAAAGATTGGTAGACGGGTGCTTCGTCCGGGCCAAGACCTAGCCAGTCCAACCCGGCAAGAACTGCTTCGATTGCTTCCGGCGTCGATCGTTGGCGGTCGGTATCTTCAATCCTAAGAAGGTATTTTCCACCCATGTGCCGCGCGTAAAGCCAGTTAAATAAGGCGGTGCGGGCGCCACCAATATGTAAAAAACCTGTTGGGGACGGGGCAAAACGTGTAACGACGCTCATAGCGTTCATCTCGACAGTTCAACGTGAAAAATTTGAACGGGTGTAACACATTATTTCCCTGTCGGGTAAATATCGAATTAGTCCCAAGATTGGGCCGGCCATAAGTGCTTCATGGGAGGCGCGGTCAAGACGATCGACATAGGCCGTGCTCCATTTGTGGACGAGAAGTTGTTTGGTAAAAGAGTGAAAGGGGTCTTCGGAATTCCCGCCTAGCTCCCATCCTCGACCTTCCATGTTATAAGCGGGAGTTAATATCAGGCATCTTCGAGATGATGTGCAATCGGTCAAAGCTGTTACTGATGCCGCTGGCAAGACCATTAGGTCTTTTTTTTAAGACTCAATATTTTCGGACCAGCCCCACCAAACGGCCCTGAATGCGGACCTGGTCCGGTCCGAAAATTCTAGTTTCGTGATTGGGATTAGCTGGCTCAAGCGCGATGGAGGCGCCGCGGCGACGCAACCGCTTAAGAGTTGCTTCTTGATCCTCGACCAGTGCCACTACTATTTCGCCGTTGTTGGCTGTATCAGTTCGGTTGATCAGTACGATGTCCCCATTGAGAATACCGGCATCGATCATGGAGTCGCCCTCAATCTCAAGCGCGTAATGATCACCGCGGCCTATCAGCGCCTCGGGCACTTCAAAGGACCTCGTATTGTCGCGTAAAGCCTCAATAGGTGTACCAGCCGCTATTTTACCGTAGAATGGCAAGCTGACGGAATTCGCCGAATGTGGCTCATTTTTATTTTGCTCGTCTGCTTCGCCCAATGTACCGTTAACAACCCTAGGCTCGAAAGTTCCTGTGGCCGGAGGAACATTAACCATGTTTTGTGGCTTTCTTAGAACCTCCAATGCGCGCGCTTTATGGGGTAGGCGACGTATAAAGCCCCGCTCTTCTAACGCTGTGATCAGACGGTGGATCCCTGACTTAGATTTTAGGTTGAGTGCGTCCTTCATTTCGTCGTAGGACGGCGGAACCCCGTTATTATTGAGATTATTGTCAATATAGGTAAGCAGTTGATGCTGTTTGCGAGTTAGCATTCTATTTTCCCCAAAAAACACAAGCCGTAATGGAACAAAACATAAACATTATGGACGGTTTTATTTAAGTTCTTGTCTCTGGTCAAGAATCACAAAGTTTAGATACTGAAAAGGCTTCCTTTAAGAGGAATAATATTAACCAAATCTCCGATCTTCGAGGCCGGCGCGTGCGGTGGCCGGATAACCAGGGCATCGGCGCGCGCGATGGTGGCAAACATCGAGCTATCCTGCTTCTGGAAAGGGGTGGCGATGAGGCTGCCGTCGCCGTTTTTTTCAATTGACGCCCGAAGGTAGTCTTCTCTTTCGTCATTTTTGGTTAAGGCACTACCAAGGTTCGCTGGAATAGTGCTCGGCAGGACTTCGTCCATACCTAGTAGGCATCGTAGCGCGGGTGCAAGGAAAACAATCGCGCATACCAACGATGATACTGGATTGCCGGGTAAGCCGATCAAATATGTACTGCCAATATTCCCAAACATCAGCGGTTTACCTGGACGCATTGCGATCCGCCAGAAGTTGACCTCAAGTCCGATATCGCCGAGCGCGCTCTGCACCAAGTCGTGATCGCCAACCGACGCACCACCGGTTGTAACCAGAATATCGCTGCCTGACGCGCTGGAGGCCAACGTTCGAAGACCTTCCTCCTCGTCCGGTGCAATCCCGAGGTCGAGTGGGTCCCCGCCATATGCTGATACAAACGCGGCCAAAGAAAGGGCATTGGAACTCACAATCTGTTCACGACCGATTGGATCGCCAGGCATCACGATCTCGTCACCGGTGGCGAGGATAGAGATGCGTGGTTTGCGATGTACCATTAGCCATGGAACGTTCATCGCCGCCGCCAGGCCGATATCGCGAGCAGTCAGTGCTTTGCCCGCTTCCAGCAGCTTGTCTCCTATTGCGAAATCTAGACCGGTTGGGCGGACGAAACGACCTGCTGGAGCCTCTCCGCAGATTACTATGATGTTTTCACCGGATTGTTCAGTATTCTCCTGAATGACGATTGTGTCAGCACCTTCCGGTACACGCGCCCCTGTAAATATCCGTACAGCCTCTCCCGGTCCAACAATCCCGTCATAGGCGTAACCTGCCGGTGCATAACCGATTAATTTGAGTTTTGACGGTAGTGCCGCGACGTCTTCGGCGCGGACGGCGTAACCATCCATTGCGGATACGGCCATAGGTGGCTGACTGCGGCGGGAGACAACGTCTTCCGCGAGCACCCGCCCAAGACCCTGAGAGAGAGACACCTGCTCAGCGGGTAGAGGAGATAATGCATCAATGATGCGCCGCTGCGCGTCAGAGACGGAGATAAGGCTATTCCGTTCATGAAGTCCCATTGGCACGGTACTCTCCTGATTTTCCACCCGACTTCTGGACCAGCTTGATATCGGTGATTTGCATCCCGCGGTCCACGGCCTTGCACATGTCATAGACCGTGAGCGCGGCAACCGAAGCGGCTGTGAGAGCCTCCATCTCAACGCCAGTGCGCCCACTAGTCCGGCAGGTCGCGACGATATCAATAGCGTTGCGGGGCTTGTCGTACGTCAGGTTGACGTCAACGTTGGTCAGTGCCAGCGGATGACAAAGTGGTATTAAATCAGCGGTGCGTTTGGCAGCCATAATGCCGGCTAACCGCGAAACCGTTATAACGTCCCCCTTTTTTATTGACCCATCGATGATCAATTTCAGGGTTTCCGGCTCCATCAGGACTGATCCCTGTGCGGTGGCTGTCCGGTCAGTAATATTTTTGTCTGATACGTCGACCATCTGAGCTTCACCATTTTTTCCGATATGAGTTAGTCTGGACATTGCTCAGCGGCCCGCGGTTGTTTTTGGTTGCCTAGCAATTTTCGTGTCGCAGCCTCAATATCGTTCTGGCGCATCAGGGACTCTCCGATTAGAAAGCAACTTGCACCTGCAGACCTCATCGAGGCGAGGTCCTCCGGCGTAAACAGCCCACTTTCGCTTACCACTAATCGATCTGGTTCGGTTACCCGTGGCGCCAACTGCCGAGTAGTTTCTATATCAGTTTTCAAAGTCTTGAGGTTACGGTTATTAATACCAAGTAGCGGTGATTTGAGAGCCAAGGCCCGATCAAGTTCCTCCTCGTTGTGGACCTCTATCAATACGTCCATACCCCAGTCAAATGCGGTTCTTTCCAATTCGGACGCTAGGACATCATCCAGCGCTGCAAGGATCAATAGGATGCAGTCGGCACCCAACGCACGCGCCTCTACGACCTGGTATGGGTCTATCATGAAGTCTTTTCGGATAGCTGGCAGGGAAACCGCGTCCCGCGCAGCGGCCAAATGCTCATCTGCGCCTTGGAAGTAGGGCACATCCGTCAACACGGAAATGCAGGTAGCTCCACCGCGCTCGTAGTTAGCGGCGATCAATGCTGGATCAAAATTTTCTCGAATTAGACCCTTACTGGGCGAGGCCTTTTTGACTTCCGCAATAAGGCCATAACGACCATTAGAGGAGATTTTTTTAAGCGCGTGGTAGAATCCCCGTGGTGCTGCCGCAGATCTGGCGCGGGCTTCAAGATCTGCAAGCGACCTGATCTCCTTTGACGCGGCAACATGGTTGACCTTGTCAGCACAAATCCTGGTCAGAGCATCACTCATCACTATCCTCTTCTGCTGGGTCTGGGATAGTCTCGTGGGAAATCTCAATCATCCGATCTAGCGCAGCGCGTGCCCGCCCACTATCTAGCGACGTGGCCGCAACATCAGCGCCTTCTTTTAGATCTAACGCCTTTCCGGCAACAATCAGTGCGGCGGCCGATGTAAATATCACGGTATCGCGGTAGGCGCTCGGCTTGCCATCAAGTAATGCAGTCAATGCTTCGGCATTAAAGTGGGCGTCGCCGCCCTGAAGATCAGCGATATTGCATGTTTTAAGGCCGGCATCCTCTGGCGTAATCACCAAGGTCTCAACTTTTCCATTATCAAGAATCGCAACTTCCGCGGGCCCGTTGGTCGCTAATTCATCAAGCCCACCCGAGCCGTGGACGACCCAAGCCTTTTTAGTACCCAATTCACCTAGCACTCGGGCAACTGGTTCGACCCACTCCGGAGCAAAAACGCCGACCATAAGGCTATTAACCATGGCCGGATTAGATAACGGACCCAGCATATTGAAAACGGTTCGGATCGCTAGTTCTACACGAGGCCCGGCTACATGCCGTGTGGCACTGTGATGTCTTGGCGCCATCATAAAACCAATCTTTGCTTCCGAAATCGATTTTTCAATCAGCCGTATATCGGCGTCAATATTAACACCGATAGCCTTCAGGACATCAGCGGCTCCTGACTTGGATGACAGGGCACGATTACCATGTTTGGCCACAGGTACGCCGCTGCCGGCAACAGTCAGGGCTGCGCCAGTAGAAATATTTAGAGTGCCGCTACCATCGCCCCCGGTTCCAACAATATCGATCGCGTCAGGGGGGGCCGCTACCTTTAGTGCTTTCGAGCGCATAACAGTTGCCGCGGCCGCGATCTCGGTAACGGTCTCGCCGCGTATCCTGAGGCTCATTAGAAACGCGCCGATCTGGGAGGGCGTAGCCTCACCCGACATAATTATGTCGAATGCGGCTTCTGCCTCCTCACGGCTGAATTCATGGCTGTCGGCAGCTAATGTAAGGATACTCTTGAAGTCCATCGGCTCCCATATCTCCAATAAATAATTTGACTCGTTTATACAACAAGTCAGCGAAACGCGTTAATACGCGTAAAAGGCTGTTTGGGAAATGGTCTTATCGGTATTCGCTAAAATCTTCTTCAAATCCTGATCGGCGGTAACTCACGTTGAAATCGGGTGAGTTAAGCTTTTTAAAAATCTGGGTTTACGGCCGCGTCGAGAATATGAATTTATTCGAATAATCACCTGCCTTAATGAAAATGTGGCAGCACTTTAGGTTTATCCATCTACCGATGGTGACGAAAGTAAAATGAAACAAGTGTGATTGTCGTTGAAACAATGCGGATAACGCACCCAAGGCATCATCGATAAATATTCTAATAGCCAAATCACTATACCTATCTTTCAATCTAGTAAGTATAGAAATACAAATAATCTATTGCATGACTGGCATAATTTTAGTCAACTTAATAAGCTTAAATGGTCGAGAAATAGTTTGGGACGGGCGCGTGATACGCGAATGTACTGGCGCCGATTTCGAGGCGATACTCTCCATAATTAATGACGGTGCGCAGGCGTATCGCAGTGTAATCCCAGTGGATAGGTGGCTTGAACCCTATATGCCCGCGGGAGAATTGCGACACGAAATTAATACCGGGGTACTTTTCGCAGGAGCCGAGGCCGGTGGTAGTTTGGTTGCAGTAATGGGTTTGCAGATCGTGAAGGATGTCACTTTGATCAGGCATGCCTACGTCCGAACTGCCTGCCAGAGGCGCGGGGAGGGAAGTAGGCTGTTGCAACACCTTATGAAACAGACACGTTTACCGGTATTGATCGGAACTTGGAAGTCAGCACGCTGGGCATTACGGTTTTACGAGAAACATGCCTTCAACCTTATTGAGGGTGAAGAGAAAGATCGCCTATTAAGATCCTACTGGAACATTCCGTCATGGCAGGTAAAATCATCTGTCGTGATGGCAGATCAGCAGGCGATAGAAGAACTCGTTAGGTATTCCGACGAGCCATTTGGCGCGATCGGTGATGATGGTGGCCACCATATTTGAACTCTAGTCGGGGGACCTTAACGGGCTCAGCGGCGGCCATAGTCTTGATTTGAGAAATATGCATCTAATGCCGCTTGATTCATGACCACGGGGTATTCCTCTCGCAATGCTCGTGAGTATTCTTGCAGGACATCGTTTGCAATGGCGATTGACAGCGCTCCCTTGAGATCTTTCAGATCGCTGTCACTGTTGGCTAGGGATGCTGCTTGGATACCCTTTACGCGAACAACTGCATATCCGTCGGAAATGGGACCAATCAAGAGATCGCCGACCTTAGCGTTGAACATCTCATGGAGCAATGAGGGCGGAATTAGGTTCCCCGACAGAGAACTGAAACGCGAAACGGGTTTGCTAACTTCGACAGTCAGGTTCTTTCCGGAAACAGCTGACGCAAGGGGTGTACCCCCCTTTACTGAAGCTCGAATTTCCTCCGCAGTTTTGCGTATACTTTTGTTAAGCCAATCGGCCTTCCAGGCAGCTTGAACCTCAGGGCGAACCTCATCCATCGCCCGCTTTACAGCTTCCACGATATCATCGACCCGAACCATAAAATAGCCGCCATTCGACGTTTCGATTAAATTACTAGTCTCACCTTTTTTGAGGCTAAACGCGGTCTGCGTGAAACTCTCTTCCAATGGGATGCCATTTTGTTTCTTTTTGGTCTGTGACATTCCAGAACTATCAATAAGCGCCGTTTTGAGGACCTTGACGCCGATATCATTCGCCGCGTCGTCGATAGAGCCGCCGCCCGCTAGAGAATCTTCCAACTGATTAGCTCGTTTGACGAGATCATCAAGCGCCAAATCGAGGGCAAGGTCGTCAGAAATCTGCTTTCGTACCTCTTCCAGTTTGGGCTCCCGTCCCGGCTCGATTTCGGCTACCCGAATTATATGCCAACCCATTGGTGACTTCTGAGGCTTAGTGAACTGGTTTTTCTTGAGGGCAAATACGGCATCTGCCAGCATGGGAAGCATATCCCTTCGGGCGACCAGCCCCAACTTAGTTTTTTCTATAGGTTTTTCGCTAAATTCTGTAGCGACCGAGAGGAAACTACGACCTTCGTTCAGGCTTGAATAAGCCCTCTTAGACGCTTCCTCATCTTGTAGCAAGATCTGCTCCAGCTGACGGCGTTCTGGCACTGATAAAGAGGCAAGTCGGTCCTCGTATTCCGTTTGGATATCGTCCTCAGACGGCGATAATTCTTTTGCTACCTCTACTGGATCTAGGTGAAGGATACTCAGACGACGATATTCCGGTGCCATAAATTGGGCGGAATTCTTGTTTAGAAATTCAACTAATTGCACCTCCTTGGGAGAAGGCGGTTTGCCGGCTAAAGAACGCTTAATTTTTATGATGTCCGCAGTGCGCCGTTCGTTGCGAAACTGGTATACCTTGTTGACGAGAGTAGGCGGCGCCTCCACGCCCGCGGTTATCGCTCCCCCGATATACTCTTGCTGCGTTTCTTCCCTTAGTGATGCAACGTACATATTTTCCGAAAGACCATTATTCGCCAAGGTTGTTTGAAACACGACCCGATCGAACTGACCCATTTCATTGCGGAAAGTGGGCTCTTTCTTTATCCTTCGAACCACTTGGTCGTCGCTAATGAGGATACCGAGAGCAGTTGCTTGGAGTAGGATTAGGCGCTTCGCGATGAGGCTGTTTAAGGCTGTATCGGCTAGGCCAATGTTGCGTGCTTGTTCCGCGTTTATATTACCAACACGCGACCTGATCCGCTCCATTTCTCGTCGAAACTGATCCTGGAACTCTCGTTGAGTAATTTTCGTCTCACCAACGATCGCAATCTCATCAGGATTCGATATTACGCCGGCCATGTCACCGATTCCCCAAACTGCGAAACTAAGGATAAGTAAGGATGCAAGCACGATCATCACGTACTTTCCAATGCCCTTTTTCATACTTTCCAGCAGCATACCGTTTCCGTCTCTATCTGGTTGATTCTGCGTAACTTGTAATCTTAATGCGGCGGCATCATACGGATCTGCTATAACACCAGCAAGACAAAGGCGAGCGGATTGCCTTTCAAGGCCGAGTAGCCGTTGGCCCTATTATTCCGATATGTTAAATACCCTGCCGAAATGGTCTAATAAAAGGCGAACTCACTGATGCTCGATTCTCCCATTCCGCTTATTGCAGGTAATTGGAAAATGCATGGCTCCCGAGAGTTTGCGGCGGATCTTGCCGGTTCGCTAGCTGCTCAGATATCGAATAACGGCCCAACAGTTTTTGAAATGCTATTATGCCCGCCCGCGTTATTGTTGAACGTAGTCTCAGCCGAGGTTGAGAGGTCTGGTATAATGGTAGGTGGTCAGGATTGCCACATATCAAAGCAGGGTCCGCATACCGGGGATATCGCGGCCGAAATGCTAACTGATGCCGGTTGCAGGTATGTAATCGTTGGCCATTCTGAACGCCGGACTGACCATGGCGAGGACGATGCACTGGTGCAGGCGAAGGCGGCCGCCGCGCAGTCAGCAAATTTGGTCCCAATAATATGTATCGGCGAAACGCTAAAACAACGCGACACCGGGCAGGCTATAGAAGTCGTCACCGGCCAACTCCTCCTGTCGATCCCTTCAGGATCGTCTGCCGCCAACGTGGTTATTGCATATGAACCTGTTTGGGCCATTGGAACCGGGCAGACGCCCACGCTGGCTGATATTATGAAGGTCCATGATGCGATACGGTCGACTTTAACTGATATAATGGAGGATGGGGTGCGCGTTCGCATTCTTTATGGCGGCTCGGTAAAACCAGAAAATGCAAACGAAATACTGAACATAGATAATGTCAACGGTGCGCTTGTCGGTGGAGCGAGCTTAAGCGCTGAAGATTTCTGGGCGATTGCTAAAGCCGCCTGACAATAGGCAAAAATGCGTAAAACGCCTAGCCAAATAGGTTTTTTGCCAGTAAACAGACTGCCAAAAACTAGGCAGAAATCAGATGATCCAAGTAATCCTGATACTACACCTTTTACTTGCTATTGCTTTGGTTGCGGCGGTGCTCTTGCAACGCAGCGAAGGTGGCGCGTTGGGTATGGGCGGCGGCAGTACTATGGGTGGTATGATGACCACGCGCGGAACTGCAAACCTGCTAACACGAGCTACGGCTCTGCTCGCGGCATGTTTTATCGCGACGAGCCTGACGCTTGCAATCATGTCGTCTTCTGAGCGAACACCCACATCGATTCTCGATAATCCCGGAGCAACAGTCCCTGCCCAGTCAGTGCCAACGTCCCCACCGACCGGTCCAACTGTTCCGCTTGGTAAGTAATATCTGGGCACAAACGAATCGATTTAATCGATTTTCTTAATTTAGGTGCTGCTGACAGTTTCACAGATACAGTTAAATGCTGTATACTATCGGTCCATGACGCGGTTCATCTTCATCACCGGCGGCGTGGTTTCATCACTCGGCAAAGGTATAGCATCGGCGGCACTAGCAGCGCTCTTACAGGTGCGGGGTTACAAGGTGCGATTACGAAAGCTTGATCCTTACCTTAACGTGGACCCCGGCACAATGAGTCCAACGCAACACGGCGAGGTTTTTGTCACTGATGATGGCGCAGAGACGGATTTAGACCTCGGTCACTACGAGCGGTTTACCGGGGTTCCCGCACGCAAAACTGATAACGTTACAACGGGCCGTATCTACACCAATGTAATTGAAAAAGAGCGTCGCGGAGATTATCTGGGTGCGACCGTCCAGGTCATCCCACACGTGACCGACGCGATTAAGGAGTTTGCTCTCAGCGATGTTAGCGATGAAGACTTTGTTCTTTGCGAAATTGGTGGGACGGTGGGAGATATAGAGAGCTTGCCGTTTCTGGAGGCTATTCGACAACTGGGAAACGAACTTGGTCCAGATTGTTCTATGTTCATGCATCTTACGTTGGTACCGTTTCTCAAATCAGCGGGTGAACTGAAGACGAAACCAACCCAGCATTCTGTTAAAGAACTGCAGAGCGTTGGTATCCAGCCTGACCTGATCCTTTGCCGCTGTGATCAAGATATCCCTCCGGACGAGCGCCAAAAAATCGGACTATTTTGTAATGTTCCGGAGGATAACGTGATCAGCGCGCCGGACGTAAGTACGATCTACGAAGTGCCGATCTGTTATCATCAACGCGGACTCGATCAGCAGGTAGCGCAACATTTTCGGTTGGCAGATGATTCTACTGAGCGGAAGAGCCTAAATTTAGGCCGTTGGCAAAAGATTGTTGAACGCGTGAATAATCCCGAAGGCGAGGTCACAATTGCGGTTGTTGGCAAATACACGAACCTTCTGGATTCATATAAATCACTTGCGGAAGCGCTTGCCCATGGCGGTATTGATAATAATGTTCGAGTTAATATGAACTGGATCGATTCGGAAATATTTGAATCAGAGGATGCCGTACATCAACTTTCCCAAGTTGAGGGGATACTGGTCCCCGGTGGTTTCGGAGAGCGCGGGGCCGAGGGTAAAATTGCTGCCGCGAAATTCGCCCGGGAACACAACGTACCGTATTTTGGAATCTGTTTCGGGATGCAGATGGCAGTGATTGAAGCTGCACGAAATTTGGCCGGAATACAAAAAGCCGGCTCGACGGAATTCGGGTATTGCGAGGAGCCTATCGTTGGTCTCATGACGGAGTGGGAGCGCGGTGATACGGTCGAACGGCGCGGCGTCGGAGATAATTTGGGGGGGACTATGAGGCTTGGGGCATACGACTGCCACTTGAAAGAAAGCTCTTTGGTACGCCAAGTCTACCGTGAAGCAGATATCAGCGAACGCCATCGTCACCGGTATGAGGTGAATATCAATTACCGCGATCGCCTTGAAGCAGCCGGCGTGCGTTTTTCCGGGCTTTCGCCGGACGGTATTCTGCCAGAGATAGTCGAACTAACAGGCCATCCATGGTTCATCGGGGTCCAGTTCCATCCGGAGCTCAAGTCGAAACCGTTTGAGCCCCATCCCTTGTTTAGTTCGTTCATCGCTGCCGCTGTAGAACATTCGCGGCTTGTTTGATATATGATGACGCCAAAGACTATCAAGGTAGGCAATGTCACAATTGCTAACGATGCGCCGTTCGTACTGATTGCTGGACCTTGCGCGTTGGAAAGTCGCGACCACGCGCTGGAAATGTCCGCGGCCCTAGTGGAAATAACCAGCAGTTTGGGTATCGGCCTTATCTATAAAACGTCATTCGATAAGGCAAACCGAACGTCTTTGGATAGCCCCCGGGGTGTTGGCCTTGAGAAAAGTTTGCCAATCCTCGCGGAAGTTCGTGAGACCCACGGGTGCCCGGTAATTACCGACGTTCATCTGCCGGGGCATTGCATGTCGATTGCCGAGGCGGTTGATATTCTCCAGATTCCAGCCTTTTTAAGCCGACAGACTGATTTGATCGTTGCGGCTGCAGAAACCGGCAAAGCATTGAATATCAAGAAAGGCCAATTTTTGGCTCCGTGGGACATGATAAATGTAGTCAAGAAAGCCCTCGCTACTGGCAATGATAAGGTGATGGTTTGTGAACGCGGGGTGTCATTTGGTTACAATACGCTAGTTTCAGATCTACGGGCACTGCCTATCATGGCGGAGACCGGCTGTCCGGTGGTCTATGATGCGACGCATTCTGTGCAGCAGCCAGGTGGGGAGGGCAATGTTTCTGGTGGCCAGCGCGAATTCGTACCTGTTTTGGCGAGGGCTGCTATGGCAATCGGCGTAGCGGCTGTGTTTATGGAAACGCACGAAGACCCGAATGCCGCACCATCGGATGGTCCTAACATGGTCTCGCTAACTGACATGCCCAGAATTCTCGAAACACTAGTTGAAATTGACCGCATTGCGAAAGGTGATCCGGTAAAAATTTGACAGTATGATTACGAACCGGAGACGTGGAGAGTATTTATCACCTCGTCTCCAAATTTAAGCCTTTGGGAAAGAAAATATGTCAGCTATCGTCGATATACATGCGCGGGAGATCCTCGATTCCCGCGGGAATCCTACTGTCGAGGTTGAGGTTGAACTTGAAACTGGCTCCAGCGGCCGCGCCGCGGTGCCATCCGGCGCGTCGACCGGTGCGTTCGAGGCGGTCGAGCGGCGGGACTCCGATCCGCAAAGGTATGGAGGAAAGGGGGTTCAGAAGGCCGTAGAGACAGTGAATAATGAGATATTCGAAGCTCTTTCCGGTATGGATGCCGATGAACAGGCGCTACTTGATGAACGTATGATTGAATTGGATGGTTCGGAAAACAAGGCGCGGCTTGGAGCCAATGCAATTTTGGGGGTAAGCCTTGCCCTCGCGAAGGCGGCAGCTGACGATGCCGGTTTACCGCTATACAGATACGTAGGTGGTGCAGGGGCGCGAGTTTTGCCGGTGCCAATGATGAATATCCTCAACGGTGGTGCTCATGCTGATAACGCTATTGATTTTCAGGAGTTCATGGTCATGCCAGCCGGCTCTGATACCCTATCAGAGGCGATACGTTGGGGGGCGGAAATTTTCCACGCGCTTCGTGCTCGTCTGTCCCAGGCAGGACACAATACGAATGTGGGCGACGAAGGCGGTTTTGCGCCCGACCTCAGTGGTACACGTGAAGCGCTCGATTTTATTGTTCAGGCCATAGACGAGGTGGGGTTCAGGGTTGGAGAGGATGTTTTCCTCGCTCTCGATGCCGCTTCAACTGAATTTTTCAAAGATGGTAAGTACCTCCTTAAAGGAGAGGGAAAGGTTCTATCAGCCGAAGAGATGGCTGCATATTATGGGGACCTTTGTAAAAGCTATCCTATTGTCTCTATCGAAGACGGTCTCGCCGAAGATGACTGGGATGGCTGGAAGGTTTTGACCGACGCGATCGGCGATAGCGTGCAGTTGGTGGGTGACGACCTGTTTGTAACTAATCCTAGGCGTCTGTCGGACGGGATCGGGCGCGGGGTTGCAAACTCAATTCTTATAAAAGTTAACCAGATCGGGACGCTGACCGAAACATTGGCAGCGGTTGAGATGGCGCACATGGCGTCTTTCACCGCTGTTATGTCTCATCGTTCAGGGGAGACCGAGGACACCACTATCGCAGATCTTGCCGTCGCGACCAATTGCGGACAGATAAAGACCGGATCCTTGGCGAGATCAGATCGACTTGCAAAATATAATCAACTAATGCGTATTGAAGAAGATTTAGGTCCTGCGGCAATTTATGCAGGACGCGGAGCGCTAGCGAGCTAATTATTTCTGGGACAAACAATTATTTGTGGCTCATTCACTCTTTTTGATCTCATTTAAAAAAATATTTGCTTATTTGGTTTTTTTTATTGACCTGACGAATCGAAATGTGATTCGATTCGTATATGGGAACTGTTCACGAAATAAAACGCCGATCCCGCCGTATGGTTGTACCAATGATCGGAGCGCTCTTTGTGTCATATTTTCTTGTTCACGCCTTCCATGGAGACCGCGGGATAATTGCTTGGATGCATGTTCAGAAAGAGGTGTCTAGCGCGGAACAGACCTTGGTATCGGTCCGAGAGGTGAAGCAAAACTATGAACGTCGAATTTCTTTACTTAAAACCGAGCATCTTGATGCAGATATGCTGGATGAAAGGGTCCGGATAATGGTCGGTCTGGCCCGACCCGACGAATACATTATAATCGGCCGAGGCGATAAGGGATACTAGGTTCAGATCTTTTTAATCCGCCCATTTTCGGCATTTTTGAAATTTTCTTTTAGTGAATGGCTCTAAAAAGACCGTTCCTTTCCCACGTCCTTGTTGCGGTGTGTGTGCGTTTCTATATTGTAAGTCACCTAATTTCCACACGAAAGCGGGTATATACACGCTTATTAAAAATGTTGGAGAGGTGGCATGGCTAAATCATCCCGATCGAAAAGCGGAAAAGGTAAAAATACGAGCGCACCGCGCAAGGGTAGACCCGCGGCAAAACACAACGCTGGCGAGCTACTTTCCTACTATCGTGACATGCTTCTTATTCGGCGCTTTGAGGAGCGTGCGGGACAGATGTATGGAATGGGTCTTATCGGTGGGTTTTGTCACCTTTATATTGGGCAGGAGGCAGTGGTCGTTGGAATGCAATCGGTCATCGACGATCGGGACTCCGTGATCACCAGCTATCGAGATCACGGCCACATGCTGGCATGCGGCATGGAAGCCAGAGGGGTGATGGCAGAGTTGACAGGACGCACTGGCGGGTACTCGAAGGGCAAGGGGGGCTCCATGCATATGTTTTCAAAGGAAAGGCGGTTTTTTGGGGGGCATGGCATTGTCGGAGCACAGGTGCCAATCGGAACGGGCTTAGCATTTGCTGCGAAATATAAGGGATCGGATGGCGTGTCCCTGACCTATCTTGGTGACGGAGCGGTGAACCAAGGCCAAGTCAACGAAGCCTTTAATATGGCCGGACTCTGGGATTTGCCGGTGATCTACGTCATCGAAAATAACTTATATGGTATGGGGACTTCCGTTTCCCGAGCATCCGCGGCGAAGGAATTGTATCGCCTTGGCGAACCTTACGGGATGCCGGGTGAGCAGGTAGATGGGATGGATGTACTTGCAGTACGTAAAGCAGCCGCAAAGGCTGTAAGCCACTGTCGGGCTGGGAAGGGTCCATACGTTCTCGAAATGATGACCTATCGCTATCGCGGCCACTCCATGTCAGATCCAGCAAAATACCGGACGAAGGAAGAAGTTGCGGAGATGCGGGAACAGAATGATCCAATTACCAATCTCAGTAGCGTGATCGTAGATGCTGGTTATAAATCCGAAGAAGAGTTGAAAGAATTAGATAAGGAAGTTCGGGCGATCGTCGCCGAAGCTGCTGAATTTGCGCAGGAGAGTCCCGAGCCAGACCCATCAGAACTTTATACCGATGTCCTTGTGGACTCCTCAGTAGGAGGGCGCCATGCCTATTGAAATTCTGATGCCTGCGCTCTCGCCAACTATGACGGAAGGTAATATCGCAAAATGGCATAAAAAGGAGGGAGACGAAGTTTTGGCCGGAGATGTGATAGCGGAGATAGAAACCGACAAGGCTACCATGGAAGTAGAGGCCGTTGACGATGGGGTTCTCGGGAAGATTCTTGTTTCCGAAGGCAGTGAGAATGTTCGGGTCAATCAGGCAATTGGTATTCTCCTCTCGGCGGGCGAGGATATTAGCAATATTGGAGAGAGCCCGCCGGCGTCTCCCGCTGCTGACGCTAAGCCGCCTGAACGTCCTCCACCATTGGCGCCACAGGCCGGCATCGTCGAAAATTCGGCTCCCATATCGATTGCCGACACATTTAATTACAATGGCGATACTGTAAGCCTAACTGTTCGCGAAGCTCTTCGGGATGCCATGGCGGAGGAAATGCGGGTTGATGAAAACGTCTTCCTCATGGGCGAGGAGGTTGCGCAGTATGAAGGTGCATACAAGGTTAGCCAGGGACTACTCGAAGAGTTTGGAGATAGGCGTGTGATTGATACGCCAATTACAGAGCACGGCTTCACCGGTCTTGGTATTGGCGCTGCCTTTGCTGGTCTGAAGCCCATTGTCGAGTTTATGACCTTTAACTTTGCCATGCAGGCTATGGACCATCTGATCAATTCAGCCGCAAAGACAAATTACATGTCTGGCGGGCAGATGGGATGCCCAGTTGTGTTTCGAGGCCCCAATGGAGCGGCGGCCCGCGTAGCAGCGCAGCATTCCCAATGCTTTGCGAGTTGGTTTGCGCACGTGCCCGGTATTTTCGTAGTTTCACCTTATTCAGCGGCTGACGCCAAAGGACTATTAAAGTCTGCTATCCGGGACCCAAACCCAGTAATATTCCTTGAGAATGAACTACTATATGGCCAACCCTTCGATGTGCCAGATATCGCAGATTGGACTGTACCAATTGGCAAGGCCAAAGTTATTAGAGAGGGGAAAGACGTTACGATAACTGCTTTCTCGATCATGGTCAGGCATGCCCTTGAGGCGGCAGACGAACTCTTGAGCCATGGTATTGATGCTGAGGTCATCGACCTGAGGACCCTTCGGCCGCTTGATATAGAGACCATTGTCAATTCGGTCAGGAAGACCAACCGGATTGTTTCAGCAGAGGAGGGTTGGCCGGTGGCAGGCATGGGGTCTGAGATTTCTGCCATTATGATGGAGCACGCCTTCGATTGGTTAGATGCGCCAGTAAGCAGAGTCTGCGCGGCCGACGTGCCATTGCCGTATGCGGCTAATCTTGAAAAGCTTGCGTTACCGCAGGTCGTCGATATCGTTGAGGCGGCTAAGGCCGCCTGTTACGCGAATTAAACTGGTAGGTAGCCGAATATGACGATTAAGATTCTAATGCCGGCTCTGTCGCCTACGATGACCGAAGGTAACCTCGCCAAGTGGTGCGTGGAGGTGGGTGATGAAGTAAACCCCGGAGATGTCATTGCAGAGATAGAAACTGACAAAGCTACCATGGAAGTTGAGTCCATCGATGAGGGTGTTGTTGGCAGGATCCTGGTGCCGGAGGGTGCTGAAGGGGTGGAGGTGAATGCAACTATCGCCTTGTTGCTGGAAGATGGCGAGGACACTTCGACCGTTGATGTCGAAGCCGCCGGAGACGATACCGAGAAGCAATCTGGATCAGATCCCGCTAGTCGGGAATACGAAGTATCTTCAAGCACATCTCCTTCTGCAACTTCCCTGCAGAGTGCTGATGTTCGGGTGAGCCCGCTCGCAAAGCGCATAGCTGAGCAGACAGGTCTTGATCTCGGCTCGATTGCCGGATCTGGTGCCCAGGGCAAAATACTAAAAGCTGATGTTGAGGGGGCGCTATTCGACAGTGGAAAGCTGGGTCGTAATCAGGGTGCTATCTCCATGGAGGGAGATCGATCCAATATTCCCGTGGAAGTTGATCGCATCTTCGTCAGCCCTCTCGCGAAGCGTATGGCCAATGATTTAAATGTCGATCTGGAGAAAATTTCTGGCACAGGACCAAGCGGGCGGATTGTAAAATCCGATATCGAAGCTGTTGAAAATATTAAACAACCTTTAGCCGCCCCGAAAACCTCATTTATCGAGGGAACAACCGAATCTTCCGAAGGCAAGTCAGAGATAATTAAACTGACTACAATGCGGAAGGCTATTGCCCGGCGAATGATAGAGTCTAAATCAGAGGTGCCACATTTCTATCTTACGATGGACTGCCAAATTGATGAGCTTCTCAAAACCCGAAAATCGTTAAATGACGCACAGAGCGATGTAAATATTTCCGTTAACGATTTCGTTATCCGAGCGTGCGCTTTGGCATTAATGGAGGTGCCAGCTGCCAATGTTGCTTATGAAGGTGAGGGAGAAATGCGGCAGTTTCACGCTGCTAACATCTCGGTCGCCGTCGCTATCCCGGGTGGATTGATAACACCTATCGTGCGCGCAGCGGAGAATAAGGGAATTAAGAAAATTTCAGCCGACATGAAGGATCTCGCGTCCCGGGCTCGTGAAGGGAAGCTGTTGCCGGAGGAATATGAGGGCGGATCATTTTCAATCTCGAACCTTGGAATGTTTGGCGTCAAGCAATTCGACGCAGTGATCAATACGCCGCAGGCCTCAATTCTCGCGGTGGGGTCGGGGGAACAACGCCCGATCGTGAGAAATGGAGAGATCGTGCCAGCGACGGTCATGAGTTGCACACTTTCGGTTGATCATAGGGTGGTGGACGGCGCTATCGGAGCGGAGCTACTGGCAGCGATTAAACGTCGGTTAGAAAACCCTGCTTTGATGCTTCTGTAGAATCCTAATGGCGTCTGGAAGTTGCGCCTCGTTGAGGAAAACGCTTAGTAATGAAACGTGATTGTAAAATTCCCCCGATGGGGTGAGAAAGGATATGCTGTGGCGGACAAGCAATACGATTTGATCGTTGTTGGCAGTGGCCCCGGCGGTTACGTGGCGGCTATCCGAGCGGCGCAGCTTGGCTTGAAGGTAGCGGTCGTCGAGCGTGAGCATCTGGGCGGAATTTGCTTAAATTGGGGCTGTATCCCCACCAAGGCCTTGCTGCGAGCCTCCGAGATTAAACACCTCATCGACCATGCCGGGGAATTTGGACTTTCGGTGAAGGGTGTCTCTTTTGACGTGCAAAAGATTGTAAAGCGTTCTCGCGGCGTCGCGAAAAAACTTAACCAAGGCATCGGGCATTTGCTGAAAAAAAACAAAGTTGATGTGATTATGGGTGCTGGCGCCTTGTCAGGCGCTGGAACTCTAACGGTCAACGATCTGGATGGTAGTTCAACCGAGTTGACCGCCGATCATATTATTCTCGCAACTGGCGCTAGGGCACGCGCTTTGCCCGGGTTTGAACCGGACGGTAGGCTCATTTGGACTTACAAAGAAGCAATGGTGCCGGAGATAATGCCGGACTCGCTTCTGGTAATCGGCTCGGGCGCAATCGGGATCGAGTTTGCTAGCTTTTATTCCGACCTTGGCGCTAATGTATACGTTGTTGAATTGATGGACCGGATACTGCCACTGGAGGATGAAGAAATCTCGGCGATGGCGCAGAAGGTGTTTGAGAAACAGGGGATGACCATCCACACTAGCGCCAAGGTCAAGGAACTAGTGCCCGGTGCGGACAACGTCATAGCGACAATCGAGGTGGGTGGGAGAAAGTTTGAAGAAATAACCGTCGACCGGGTAATTGTAGCAGTAGGTATTACCGGTAACGTCGAGGATATTGGACTCGAAAAAACCGATATTCAAATCGATAATGGCCATGTGGTAATTAACGAATGGATGGAAACCAGTGAGCCGGGCGTCTACGCCATCGGAGACCTAACAGGACCACCCTGGCTCGCCCACAAGGCAAGCCACGAGGGTATAATCTGTGTTGAGCATATCGCGGGCGAGGATACCCATCCTTTGAATACATCACTGATCCCTGGCTGCACCTATTCTCGGCCACAAGTAGCCAGCGTTGGCATGACTGAGACCGCTGCTAAGACAGCTGGGTATGAAGTAAGGATTGGCCGGTTCCCGTTCATTGGTAACGGCAAGGCAATAGCCATGGGTGACAGCGAAGGCTTAGTTAAAACGGTGTTCGATGGGAAAACCGGCGAACTTCTTGGCGCGCATATGATAGGTGCCGAGGTAACGGAGCTTATTCAAGGTTACATGGTTGGAAAGACGCTCGAAGCTACTGAATCGGAGTTGATGGGGGCGGTATTCCCGCACCCAACTCTATCTGAAATGATGCATGAATCGGTACTTGACGCATACGGCCGCGCGGTTCACTTCTGATATATGGGAAAATTTGCCAAATCTGAGCGAGTACGTCACCCGGAGAAGGTTCATCGGCCCGATAACCCAATCCAGCGCAAGCCACCGTGGATAAGGGTAAAGGCTCCGACGTCGCCGGTTTATCAGGAAACCCACGACCTTATGCGGAAGCTGAAGCTGAACACCGTATGTGAAGAGGCGGCATGTCCCAATATCGGTGAATGTTGGGCTCAGAAACATGCTACAATAATGATTATGGGCGATGTTTGCACTCGAGCCTGCGCTTTTTGCAACATTGCGACGGGAATACCAAGCCCTCTTGAGAGGTTAGAGCCAGAACACGTGGCCGTCGCAGTGGCGGAGCTGGCCCTCTCGCACGTGGTGATAACTTCTGTAGATCGCGACGACCTTAACGATGGTGGGGCCGCGCATTTCGCTATGGTTATTCGCCGTATCCGAGAAAACTCCCCTCAGACCACTATCGAAATTCTGACACCCGATTTTAAAAATAAAAAAGGTGCGGTCGAGATCGTGGCAGAAGCTCGCCCGGACGTATTTAATCACAACCTTGAGACCGTTCCGCGACTTTATACTTCGGTCCGTCCTGGTGCTCGATATTTCCGATCTCTTAATCTTTTGCACAAGGTGAAGCAGATGGACCCGACTATCTTCACCAAGTCCGGCCTAATGGCAGGCCTCGGGGAGGGCAAGGAGGAGATTTTGCAGGTAATGGACGACTTGAGGGCCGCAGATGTAGACTTCCTGACGATCGGCCAATACCTGCAGCCAACGGTGAAGCATCATGGCATTGACCGCTTCGTAACGCCTGACGAATTTGATTCATATAAAAATGCCGCCTATGGCAAGGGGTTCCTGATGGTCTCTTCTTCGCCTTTGACGCGATCATCCTATCATGCCGACAGTGACTTCGCTCAAATGCGGGAGGCGCGGGAGGTAAAACTGGCGGCCGTAAGCTAGCGTCCCCATGCCGACCCACAGTGAAAAGCAGTTTCTGCCACACACGCCTGACCAACTCTACGAACTTGTCTCAGATGTTGAAGACTATCCTAACTTTTTGCCTTGGTGCTTGGGATTGCGCATCACTCATAGGAGGGATTGCCTGATCGAGGCCGATATGATCGTGGGGTTCAAGATGCTTAGGGAGAAATTTAAGTCCAAAGTGACGCTTACGCCCAAAGAGCGTATCGACGTAGAATACCTCGATGGTCCATTTGAATACCTAGAAAATCGATGGCTATTTAAAGACAAGGAAGGTGGTTGCGAGATAGATTTCTTTATTGATTTTGAATTCCGCTCCCGATTGCTGCGCAAGATTATGGAACCATTATTTTACGAAGCCGTTCGACGTATGGTACGTGCATTCGAAACCCAAGCTAACAATAGGTACGGCTGATTTAGTATTGGTCTAGCGGACATTCGAGAGGAGAGTTGAGTTTAATGACCAAACAACTAAAAATAGACCCGGCATTCGAGCCGGTCTGCGGCTGATCGTGGCGAAATATCTACGATACCCGAAGCACAAACCGCGGCCAATGCCGCGTCCAATGCATCCCCACCGATATCTTCCACCATAGATTTTCTTATTGCACCAGTAATTGGTAATAGTAGTTCACGTTGCGTCATTTTCGACAGGATCATTGACCGTGCTTTTCGCAGCTCCAGTCCGCGGCCCTTGTAACGAACGTACAAGCCTTCACTTTTGAGAAGGGAGGCGGGACAAACCTCCGCTATGATCGGTAGTCCATATTTCGGTGTTTGAATGGGAACAACCCGTACGCATTTATCAGCGACCAGAGGAGAGAGCACATGTCGGATACCTGCCCACGTTTGGCGGTAAATTCTTAGGTTGTATGCACACCAGGGAACCCTAGCCTCAACGTCTGAAAGGCGTTTCAATTCCTTGCCGCCCGTTTTCAATCGGCAATGGTCTCTAAAATTTTCGGCTGTTTCAAAGCGACTAGAAAAATCCCGGATAAAAGCCGGCCAAGTTACTTGTTCTATCAGTACTGCGGGAATGCTGAATGGAAAATCAAGACCAATGATAGTATCTGTCATGCCTTCGAGATGATTGCGCAGCCCCGTAATAGCCTCGGTAAAACCTACGCCGCCGAGAGGTAGGTCGGCGGCCCGAGAAAGAGTGTCGATTTGTAGGCCTTCAACGGTTGGCGTCCCTTCGGCTACCCAGATATGATGGCCCGCGTCGCGGGCGCCGGAAAAGTCGACCCCAGCAACCCTTGGTCTGAGGCTCATAGCAGACGGCTGATAAGTTCGAACGCCTTCAGAACCGAAGCCTTTCGCACTGCAGCTCGATCACCAACGAACATGCAGCATTCGTGCAGGACTTCCGTATTTTTCCTAGCCGCACAAATATGCACCAGACCTGCCAATTTATTCTCGCTTTGGCCCGGCCCGGCTACGCCCGTTATACCTACCGAAATATCTGCTCGGGAATTTTCTATGCCCCCAACTGCCATTGCGCGAGCGACTTCTTCGCTGACCGCTCCCACCTTCGAAAAGAGTTTCATCGGGACATCAACCAGTTCATTCTTAGCCTCGTTCGTGTAAGTGACAAACCCACGGTCCAAGACTGCCGAAGAACCGGGAATTTCTGTCAGAGAAGCGGCGACTAGTCCGCCGGTACAAGATTCGACCGTTGTAACCATCAGGCCCGCTTCAAGACAGTTCGCTATAAGAACTTGGGCTGCAGTTCGGACGTTTTTATCGATCATTTTGTTAACCAAATAGATAGTTGTTTACGCTGTAAAGGATCCCGATTGGGTATAGAGCTGCGAAAATATCATCAGTCATTATACCCCAGGCTCCGGGTAGGAAACGATCCGCCCACGATGCGGGCCAGGGTTTTAGGATGTCGGCGATACGGAACAAGATAAAACCGGCAAGGTACCACCAAAAATTCAGCGGGACGAAGGCAAGGACCAGGAACTGGCCAGCTGTCTCGTCGATAACGATCGTTCCGGGGTCCTTGAGGGAAGTGGATTTCAGATAGTACGTGGAAGACCAAACTCCCGCCAGCAGGGCGACAGCCGAAGCAGTCAGAAGACCCAGACTGCCGAATTCGGAGGCGATAAGCCAGGCGAAGGGCAATGCGAATAGGGAGCCCCAAGTCCCAGGTGCGACCGGTAATAGGCCGGTTCCGCCGAAGGTGGAAATCAGAACCGCTGGGTGCCAGAAAGATAATCCCGATGGAAGCTTACCGAACTTCATTTTTTATCTGAGGCGGACAAGGGCTGAGGCTTGGGCTGCTATCCCTTCTCCCCGGCCCGTGAAACCCAACATTTCCGTTGTTGTGGCTTTCACGCTAACTCTGTCTGGAGAGATTTTGAGGATGTTGGCTAAGGAAGAAACCATTTCGGCACGATGCGGGCCTATCCTCGGTGCTTCACAGATAATCGTTAGATCAATGTTTCCGATGCTTCCGCCTAGTTCCGTGATCAATATAACGGCATGTTCGAGGAATATACTGGACGGCCGTCCCTGCCATTCTGGTTCCGAAGGCGGAAAGTGGCTTCCGATATCGCCCTTCGCGACTGCGCCCAGAAGTGCATCTGTTACCGCGTGCATAGCTACGTCAGCGTCGGAATGACCCTCTAAACCTCGGCTATGAGGTATCTTGACCCCGCAAAGAACTATATGATTTCCTCGACCAAGAGCGTGAACATCAAAGCCATTACCCACTCGAATATCGCCACTTGTGTTCAAAGTCATGCGCTGCGCCCATCTTAAATCTTCAGCTGTGGTTATTTTGAAATTTTCGCTATTCCCCTGTACCAATGCGATTGGTAACCCTACGTGCTCGGCGATTGCGGAATCGTCAGTCATCTTCAGTCCTTTACAGGCCCGATGAGCACTAAGAATATCGGCGAAACGAAACCCCTGCGGAGTTTGTGCATGCCATAACCCCAAACGGTCAACGGTATCGCTGACCATCAGCGGGTCACCCACACATCGCTTTAAAGTATCGGTCACGGGAATTCCTGGTAAAGCCGCTGGTGATGTTTTTAGCGCGGCGAGTACCCGGTCGATAGTAGCAACATTGGCGAATGGCCTTGCAGCATCGTGGATCAATACATATTCTGGCGCGTCTACTGCCATTACTTCGAGGCCATTAATTACTGACTCTTGGCGAGTTGTGCCACCGATAATAGGCGGCGCAATGTCCTTATCTCTCATCGCTTCATCTAAAAGATCCCTATCTTCGGCACGGATAACGATTTTAATGGTTTCAATCGCGGGATGGTTCGCAAAGACATCTACGGTTCTGCGGAGCATCGAAATTCCGTTAAATTGGAGATACTGTTTCGGGGTGTCGGATCCGAGGCGACTGCCGGAGCCTCCGGCAAGTATCAGGGCGGCACTGTGAGCCATCGAAACTCCTAAGGAGGGTAGAGGATCAAGTTACGGGAAACCTAGAACGCCGCCAACCGATTCCCAAAAAAAGTCTGCTTAAGTTAGATGACGACGTAGCATCGCTTCCAATGCTATTATCTATATATGCTTTCTCACACTTTACTAACAATATCCGCTTTTCTCGCCCTGTTACCCGCAACGATTATATCGTTACGTCGCAACGCGACCCGTGATGCCTTGTTCTGGGGCCTACTTGCTGTTGCTGTTGCCGGACCTGTTACTTGGGTATTGGCGACGTTTGCACCGGGTTGGCGTACCGGGCTCGCATCAGCTCTTTGGGTTACGATCGCCACTAGCCTAGCCGTTTTCGGGGTCCTTTCGGCCATGATGCGAGACGCCTGGAAGCTGGCACCGATAGTGCTGCCGTATATGGTTATTATTGCGCTTTTGGCCACGCTCTGGCTACACCAGCCCGAGAGAGCGATGACAGAACAGGCCCCCACGGCATGGGTGCAATACCATATTCTCATTTCGGTTGTGACATACGGTCTGCTGACAATTGGTGCTATCTCAGGCTTAGCAGTAATCCTCCAAGAAAACGCACTAAAGCAAAAGCGGCCGGGTGGGTTTGCGAGGTTGTTACCATCTGTTGCGGATGGTGAACGTATTCAGGTTACTTTATTAACCGCGGGTGGGCTGGTTCTTGGCCTTGGCCTTCTTAGTGGTATGGGAGCGGAGTATTTTCAGTCCGGTCGTTTAATTGAATTAAATTATAAAACGACGTTTTCAATGATGACATTCGGCGTCATCATTACGCTTTTGTTGGTTCATGTTAGGACTGGTATTAGAGGTCGTCGAGCAGCGCGATATATTCTAGCCGCGTATCTGCTAATTACACTAGCATATCTGGGCGTGAAGTTTGTCACGGATGTAATACTGGCAGGTTCCGGATAACTGATTGATTTTTTTGCCTGTCAGAGTTAAGGTTGCCTACCTTTTCATCACGAAAAAAATGCTGCCTAAATAATGCCCATCCGCATTGGATCTGTTGTGCTAGAATCGCCGGTGATTCTGGCGCCAATGTCCGGTATTTCCGATCTGCCGTTCAGGAGGCTGGTAAGGAAATGGGGCGCTGGACTGGTCGTTTCAGAGATGATCGCTAGCCAAGCCATGGTCCATGCCAACCAAAAAACTCTGAAAATGACCTCGAATTTGGTTGATGAGGAGCCTATTGCGGTACAACTCGCCGGCTACGAGCCGGTGATTATGGCCGAAGCGGCAAAGATGAATGTCGATCGTGGGGCCGCCATAATCGATATTAATATGGGGTGTCCAGTTAAGAAGGTTGTCAATAAACAATCTGGTTCGGCGCTGATGCGGGATCTCGATCACGCGCGGAAGATTATTGAGGCCACCGTTAACGCCGTGGATGTTCCAGTAACTTTAAAAATGCGGAAAGGGTGGGATGAGAATAGCCTTAATGCTCCGGAACTAGCGAGAATAGCTGAAAATGAGGGCGTTCAACTTATCACTGTGCATGGCCGCACGAGGTGTCAAATGTACACAGGAACAGCGGATTGGAGATTTATCCGCAATGTGACAGATGCGGTGTCAATACCGGTTATTGCGAATGGTGATATTCAGACCTTGGATGATGTGGATAAAGCCGTATATCAATCCGGTGCGGCCGGTGTGATGATCGGCCGAGGGGCCACCGGACGTCCTTGGTTTCCTGGTCAAGTTGTTCAATACCTATTAACTGGGGAACGGGTGGCTGATCCTTCACTACCCGAGCGGGCCCAGATAGTTCGCGGTCATTTCGAGGATATGCTAGAATATTTTGGAACTTATCGTGGCCTTCGAATAGCACGTAAGCACCTCGCCTGGTATAGCCAAGGCTATAAATTTTCAAAAGAATTCCGACATAATATCAATAGGTTAGAAAACCTATCGTTAGTGCAGGATGAAATAAATTATTTCTTTGATGGCGAATGGGAAGGGAGGAGTGTCTGATGTCTTCGTTGATAGAATCAGGCGGTTTTTCCTTACGTCCACTTGATTCTGATATGATCCTCGGTGCACTTCCATTCGCTGTTTTGGCCGTCGATTCAGCTATGCGTATCCGTTTTCTTAATATTGCTGCTGAGCAATTTTTCGGGCACGGTGCAAATGGATTGACGGGGTTAAATCTGGAGGAGATTATGCCTCCGCATAGCCCGCTACTGTCGTTAGTATCGCAAGCTTTACAGGGCCAAAAAAGCATTTCTGAGTATGATGTATCGCTATCCTTCTTTGAAGGAGGCACTAGAAATCTGGCTATAACCGCGGCGCCCCTCGGAGACGGATACGATCTGACTGTTATTTCACTTCATGAACAGTCAATTGCGCGGCAGATAAATAGTCAGATTACACATCGAAATGCAGCGCGATCGGTTAACGGTTTGGCGGCTGTCCTTGCCCATGAAGTGAAAAACCCGTTATCAGGTATCCGCGGCGCGGCGCAGTTGCTTGAGCGGTCGGTATCCAGTGACGAAGATCTTGGTCTCACACGACTTATTTGTGAGGAAACCGATCGGATCTGTGACCTTGTCGATAGTATGGGATTGTTCTCTGACGCCACAATCGACAGGACGGCCGTTAACATCCATCAGATCTTGGAGAGGGTACGCCAAGTCGCGGAAGCGGGATTCGGTCGACACGTATACTTTGTTGAAGAATACGACCCTTCTTTACCACCAGTGCATGGAAATGCAGATCAGCTGATCCAGGCCTTATTGAACGTGGTTAAAAACGCTTGCGAAGCGGTTACTGAAAACGAAGGAAAAATTATTCTTCGGACAGCGTACCAGCACAGTGTCCGATTGGCGCTGCCCGGAGGTGGGACGCAGATACAACTACCTTTATTGGTGGCCGTCATAGACAACGGTCGAGGAATTTCCCCAGACGTGGCCGAAAATTTGTTTGACCCGTTTGTGACATCAAAATCTGACGGATCGGGTCTCGGTATGGCGCTTGCAGCGAAAGTTGTCGGAGACCATGGCGGAATAATTGAATTCGATACGGCGGACACGGGGACCGAGTTTCGGCTTCGACTCCCAATGTGTCAGGATGGTGGATCAGGAATGGAAGAAAAATCATGAGCGAGATATCTACTGTTTTAATCGCCGATGATGACCGGGCTATCCGAACAGTTCTAGAGCGCGCCTTGATCCGAGAAGGTTACGACGTAAAGGTTTCGGGAAATGCGCGGACACTATGGTCATGGGTAGCGGGTGGAGAGGGGGATCTCGTAATTACCGATGTCATCATGCCAGACGAAAACGGGTTAGATCTGGTTCTTCGGATCAGGGAATTCCGGCCTGAACTAAAAGTGATTGTGATGAGTGCGCAAAGCACGCTGCTTACAGCGGTGAAGGCTAATGAGCGTGGTGCATACGAATATCTGCCTAAACCCTTCGATTTGCCAGAGCTTTTGGCAGTGGTGGAGCGCGCACTGCGTGAAAGAACGGATACGGTTCCGGTGGTCCCGGCGCAGCAGATTGAAAAATTACCTCTTATTGGCCGATCTGCGCCGATGCAGAACATATATCGGGTTCTAGCCCGTTTGATGACAACCGATTTGACAGTTATGGTGAATGGCGAATCTGGGACTGGAAAAGAACTGGTCGCACGGGCGTTGCACGATTACGGGAAACGCCGTAACGGTCCGTTTGTCGCGATTAATATGGCGGCGATACCTCGTGAATTAGTGGAAGCAGAACTTTTTGGATATGAGCGTGGTGCATTCACCGGTGCGACGACGCGCGGGATCGGTAGATTTGAACAGGCGCAGCGCGGAACACTGTTCCTTGATGAAATCGGTGACATGCCGCTAGATGCGCAAACACGACTGCTGCGCGTTCTGCAGGAAGGTGAATACACTACCCTTGGCGGCCGCACTCCCATAAAAGCGGACGTCCGCATTGTTGCTGCAACACACCGAGATTTATTGCATGAGGTCCGCCAGGGACGCTTTCGCGAGGATCTATACTACCGCCTTAATGTCGTGCCGATAAGGTTACCGCCGCTGCGCGAGCGTACGGAGGATATTCAAGAATTGGTGGGCCATTTCTTTGCTCGAGGTGCCGAAAATGGCCTTGCGTTTAAGACCCTTGAGCCTGACGCAATGGCGATTTTGATGGGCCATACATGGTCCGGTAACGTACGAGAATTGGAAAACCTTATTCAACGGCTTGCAGCTCTATATGCCGACGATACAATTTCCAGTGAAATTGTCCGACAGGAGCTTTCCGGGGCCTATTCGGCAGGCCGGGGTGTTAAAGATGAAGATGAAACTCTTTCCGAAGCAATTTACCGGCATCTGGAACGTACTTTCTCGGAGTCTGATGGGGGTGTACCGTCAAAGGGTTTATATATGCGGATTTTACGCGAGATGGAGCAGCCCTTGATCACACTTACACTAAGTGCGACCGGAGGAAATCAGATACGAGCTTCTGAAATTCTGGGTTTGAATCGCAATACTCTGAGAAAGAAGATCCGAGACCTAGATATAGAAGTTATTCGTGGTTTGCAGTGACCAAATGGTTAACGGCGATCAAATGGATATGATGTGGCAGACGCGGAACGACCAATAAAAGTGCCGCCTCCTATGTCCCGGGCGGCGGGAGCCTATGCATGGCTGTCGGCAGTCAATGACCGATATAGCCTTGCTCGAAGGCTTGCAATACTCCTGACTATTGTTGCGCTTGCGTCAGCCTTTGCGACATACGCGGCGATAACCGGCACGTCACCTTTTGGCGTGGACACACGCACCATCTTGGTTCTACTTCAGATAGACCTTGTCGTGTTTTTACTGTTGGGATTGGTTGTTGCGCGGAACCTTGTGGGCCTTTGGATGGAGCGCCGGCGTGGACAGGTAGGCTCGCGCCTTCACACGCGATTGGTGGTATTGTTTAGCCTGATCGCGCTTGCACCGGCAATTGTAGTGTCAGGATTTTCCGCCTTTTTCTTTAATTATGGAATGGAAAACTGGTTTAGTGAGAGAGTTCGCACTGCGATTATCGACTCCCGGGCTGTTGCTGCCGCTTATTTGAAAGAGCACCAACAGGTTATTCGAGGCGATGTCCTGTCTATCGCGCGTGACCTTGACCCAGCAATACCTTTGCTTGACGAAAGCCCTAGGCAGTTTCAGCGTCTCCTCGCAGCGCAGGGAATGATACGCAACCTGAGCGAGATCTATCTTTTGGACGGTTCGGCCAGGGTGTTGGCACAATGGAGTCTAGGTTTTGTTCTCGATCGAGGACCTGTCTCTCTCAATGCTATAGAACGGGCGCGGAAGGGGGAGGTAGTTATATTAACGAGCGAAACTGACGATCGGCTGCGCGCCGTAATCAAACTAGATAGGATTGTTGACACATTCCTTTACGTGGGCAGATACGTCGAGCCCAATGTTTTAGAGCACATAGATAAAACACAACGGGCCGCGCGTGAATACGAAGAGATAGAGGGGCGCAGGTCAACGATCGAAATCACTTTTGCGATGATTTTCATTCTGGTTGGTCTGCTGCTGCTGTTCGTTGCTATTTGGATCGGGTTAGTATTTGCAAACAGGCTGTCACGGCCGATTTCTGACCTAGCATCTGCGGCGGAAAGGGTCCGTGAGGGGGACTTGTCCACTCGCGTTCGGGAAGAACCAAACTCGGATGAACTTGGGCTACTCAGCCGAGCGTTTAATCGGATGACTGACCAACTTGAGGGGCAGCGGCATGAACTTGTTGAGGCCAATCGTCAACTAGATGAACGGCGGCACTTTATTGAAACGGTTTTGGGGGGGGTATCGGCGGGGGTTATAGGGGTGGACGAAAACGGCCGTATCAACCTCGCTAATAGGTCGGCAAACTCTTTATTATCCAAGAACCTTGATAGCGAGATAGGAAATATGATCGGGGATGTCGTACCCGAGTTCAATGACCTCATTAGTAGAACTACCGTTCGGCCCAATTCCCTCGTTGAGGCGCAGGTGATAATCCAAGGTAAGCGACGTCCCAGCACTTTATTTGTTCGTGTCGCTGCGGACGTAGTTTCGGACAGAATTGTTGGTTTCGTAGTAACCTTTGACGACATCACTGAACTTGTCGGAGCGCAACGGAAAGCCGCTTGGTCGGATGTCGCTCGCCGGATTGCACATGAAATAAAAAATCCTCTTACACCTATTCAGCTATCTGCTGAGCGTCTCCGGCGGAAGTATTTATCGGAGATTACCTCTGACCCCGACACATTTTCCAATTGCACGGACACCATAATTCGCCAAGTGGGTGATATCGGTCGGATGGTCGACGAGTTTTCGTCTTTCGCCCGTATGCCGCGGCCCGAAATGGAGGAAACCAATCTTGTTTCAATATGCAAAGAGGCGGTAGTACTTCCGCGAAACGCTCATCCCGAAATCCGTTTCGATCTTAAGTTTCCCGATGAGCCCGTTTGGATTTCTGCGGACCCCCGCCAGCTCTCTCAGGTAATGACCAATCTACTCCAGAATGCTCTTGACGCGATTGATGGCCGAAGGCAGGTACAAGCCGAATCCTCTCCAGGGGAGGTTTGCATCAAAGTTTCGGTGTTAGGTGAAGACGCGTTGATTGAAGTCCTTGATAACGGCACGGGATTGCCCCCGGGCGCGCCGGATCGCTTGACTGAACCTTATGTAACTTCAAGGACCAAAGGAACAGGTTTAGGCCTTGCGATAGTCAAAACCATTTTGGAGGATCACGGCGCGGGACTTCGATTGGAAGACGGGGAAGTGAACGGTGCCCGGGTTGAAGTCAAGATTCCCCTATTCGAACGCAAGGGAAAAGCTGACCCTTCCATCGCGGGGGATGGCTAACCGATGCCCCAAGAAATTCTAGTTATCGATGATGAAGATGATATCAGCAGCTTAATTGCGGCGATCCTCGAGGATGAGGGTTACAATTGTAGGACGGCGTCTAGTAGCGACGGAGCTCTATCTGCTATCCGGGAAAAGCTTCCGGATCTGCTAATCCTTGATATCTGGCTTGAAGGCAGCAACCTTGATGGTATGGAAATGCTGGAGAAAGTCTACACGGATTTTGTTGATATTCCGGTAATTATGATTAGTGGCCACGGCAACGTTGAGACCGCTGTCAACGCAATAAAGTTAGGCGCATATGATTTTATCGAGAAACCCTTCAAGGCCGATCGACTTATTTTGACTGTAAAAAATGCACTCGAAAATTCTAAGTTACAAAAAGAAAACGAACAACTGCGGAAACAAACAAGCGAAGTTAAAGACGTGGTTGCGGCGTCGGCTGCGATGAAACAGTTACGCGGCTCATTGGAGAGGGTTGCGCCAACCGATAGTCGGGTCTTGATTTCGGGGCCACCGGGCGTAGGGAAAGAGGTTTTCGCCCGGCAGTTACATCGCATGTCAAGCCGTGCCGATGGTCCGTTTATTGTTCTTAACTGCGCGGCAATGAACCCGGACCGAATGGAAGTAGAATTGTTTGGCGAGGAATCCGTTGAACCAGATGGAATTGCCAAAGTGGGTACGCTCGAACAAGCGAATGGGGGTACTTTGCTGTTGGACGAAGTCAGTGACATGCCGCTTGAAACGCAGGGTAAGATTGTTCGCGTCCTGCAGGAACAGACATTTACGCGTGTTGGTGGTGACAAACTTGTCGAGGTCGATGTGCGGGTAATTGCCTCGACAAACCACGATATGGAAGCGGAAATGGCGGCTGGAAATTTCCGCCAGGATCTATTCTACCGTCTTAACGTCGTCCCAATAGAAATTCTGCCCTTAAAGGATCGGCCAGATGATATTCCCGTGTTGATCGAACATTTTATGGAACGATCGGCAAGTAATTCAGGCGTGTCTCCGAGGATGATTTCTAGCGAAGCGATGGTCGCTCTACAGGCATGTGACTGGCCCGGAAATGTCCGGCAACTGCGAAACGCCGTTGATTGGATACTAATCATGGCACCCGGAGGGCCTGAGGAGGAAGTCGGCGTTGATAATCTGCCACCTGATTTAGGTACCAGGGCTTCCGTTATGGCTGGGTTCAGGGGGGGAGCTAAAATTATGTCATTGCCGCTTCGAGAGGCTCGGGAGAATTTTGAGCGTCAATACTTGCTTGCTCAGGTATCGCGATTCGGTGGAAATGTCTCGCGAACGGCGCGATTTATCGGTATGGAGCGGTCTGCGCTTCACCGAAAGCTTAAGACGCTGGGCGTTACCAACCGGGATATCGCTGACCGGGCTGGTGAACCGGTCTCCGGTACTGCGGAGTAGAAGAGAATGAGAGTAATAGTTTGTGGCGCTGGCCAGGTAGGCTATCACATCGCGCGTCAGTTATCACTTGAGAACCATGATGTTACTGTTGTGGATTCATCTGAGGAGAATATTCGCTCGGTTAACGAATCTCTTGACGTGCAGTCATTACAGGGTTTTGCATCTTATCCGGATGTACTCGAACGAGCGAACGCGGCTGACGCAGATCTGCTGATTGCCGTCACTCAGTCGGACGAAGTGAACATGGTCGCTTGTCAAGTAGCTCACTCCCTTTTTAACGTGCCGACCAAGCTGGCTCGTGTTCGGAACCAGGGTTATTTGCGGCCGATTTGGGCAGATTTATTTAGCCGGGAAAATATGCCCATCGATGTGATTATTTCACCTGAGCTAGAGGTTGCGCGGGCAATTTCCCGGGATCTCGTTGTTCCGGGTGCTTTTGATACCATTCCGATGGTCGACGGAAAGGTGCGGGTTATTGGTGTCCGGTGCAATGATGACTGCCCAGTTATCAATACCCCACTTCGTCAATTGACGGGGGTTTTCCCCGATCTCCACATTGTAATTGTAGGCATTATTCGGGATGGAAAAATCATCGTTGCTAACGCCGACGAACAAATGTTTGTTGGCGATGACGTATATTTCGTCGCGGACAATGAGCACGTCCCGCGTGCGATGACGGTTTTTGGACATGAAGAGCGACAGGCACGAAGGATAATTATTGCTGGTGGCGGGAACGTTGGCATTTTTCTGGCAGAGATGATCCGGAATGAACACCCGGGTGTCCACGCGCGCATCATTGAGGCGAGCCGGGAAGGAGCCGAGCGCGCGGCTCGTGACTTGCCGGATACCACGGTTATCAACGGCAATGCGCTAGAGCCCTCTATACTCGAGGAAGCCGGAGTAGCGGTAACAGAGGCCATTGTCGCGGTTACCAACGACGACGAGACAAATATATTGGGTTCTCTCCTGGCAAAACGACATGGAGCTCAGCGGGCAATCGCGCTTGTAAACAATACAAATTACTCACCACTGATAACTACCTTGGGTGTTGACGCGGTGATTAGCCCGAGATCTATCACGGCATCGACTATTCTTCAGCATGTTCGTCGTGGGCGAATTCGAGCGGTATATTCCCTAGGTGAGGATTTTGGCGAAATGATGGAAGCGGAAATTCTTGAAACTTCCTCGCTCGCGGGTCAGCAGATCCGTGATATGGAACTACCTGAAGGGGTGATGTTTGGCGCGATCGTTCGAGATGAGGAGGTGATTACGCCGCGAAGTAATACTGTGGTTAACACGGGAGACAGGGTCGTTATCTTTGTGAGACCGACAGCGGTTCGCGATATCGAAAAGCTCTTCGCAGTCAGCCTTGAATTCTTTTAAATAAGGGTAAAATGCCACGGATATCATACGTTAATGGGCGTTATTCCCGCCATAGTTTGTCGGAAATCCACATAGAGGATCGTGGATACCAGTTTGCTGATGGCGTTTATGAAGTGATTGTTGTCATCAATAGCCGGATGGTAGACGAAGATCTGCATTTTGATAGGTTGAAACGGTCATTGCGTGAAATACGGATGGAAATGCCATTCGGGATCGAAATATTTAGAATGAAGGTTACTGAATTGCTTCGGTTAAATCGCCTGCGGGACGCCAGCCTTTATATTCAAATATCTCGAGGGGTCGCACCGCGAAACCACCTCATTCCAAATGAGATTCGTGCTGCGGTGATAATGACCCTGCGACCATTTGTAAATCCAAAGCGCGAATGGGTTGAGCAGGGGGTCTCTGTAATTACTCTGCCGGATAACCGGTGGAGACGCCCGGATATAAAATCCATTTCCTTGCTGCCAAATATATTAGCAAAGGACCTGGCTGCACGCGCGGGCGCCTATGAAGCATGGCTGGTCAACGATACGGGCGTCGTAACCGAAGGCGCATCCACTAATGCTTGGATCGTAAAAGGGCAGAAAATTTTTACACATCCGCCGGAAAATTCAATCCTAAATGGAGTGACCCGGCTTTCACTTTTAAAAATCGCTAATAATCTGCAGCTTGATGTCGAGGAAAGGGCTTTTGGCGTCCAGGAGGCAAGGTTGGCAGATGAGGCGTTTTTGACGAGTTCAACTGCTTTTCTGATACCGGTTGTTGATATAGATGGAAAAAAGGTGGGTTCGGGACAACCGGGCGCGGTTACCAAAAAGCTCATTGGTGGATACGCTTCACATTTAGGTCTTCAGAATGCCTGACGGCGTGCCCGAAGCCGTGTTGTTTGACTGGGACGGGACGTTGGTGAATAGCTGGCCCATTATTCACGAGAGTATGAATCAAACGCTTGTAGCTATGGGTCATCACCAGTGGACAATGAATCAAACTCTCGAACGCGTCCGAAAGTCCTTACGCGAAGCGTTTCCCCCCCTATTTGGCGAGCGTTGGGAAGAAGCGCGCGATATTTTCTATAAAGCGTATCGGGCAGTTCACCTTGAACGCATAGAAAAGAAGGCTGGTGCAGAGGAACTTTTGAAGGCATTTGTGGCGCTTGGTGCTCATTTGGCCGTCGTAAGTAACAAGTCCGGCGGTCATTTGCGTGCTGAATCAACAAAACTAGGGTGGGACAGCTTTTTTGGCGGTTATCTTGTGGGCGCGGGAGATGCTCTGCGCGACAAACCAGCAAGAGATCCAATTGATTTGGCCCTTGACCGTACCGGTATCGTACCCAAAGGTGGGAATGTTTGGTTTATTGGCGATACATGGGTCGATATGGCCTGTGGACGTGCGGCAAACTGCCATACCATTCTTATAGGCGAAAACTTACCTGAGGATCCCGAATTTGCTGATTATCCGCCTAACGAATATTTCTCCGGTTGTCGTCCCCTAACAGAGGTTGTCAGAAATTTCTACGGTACCATTTAAAGAGAAGTAGTGACCCAATAAAGGTAATGTGATACGTGGATTGTGTCCATATTTCATAAAGCGGAAGATAAAAAATCCAAAGAAAATCAAAAAGGTATAAAAATGTCTTCAGATAAAATGCAAAACCTTCAGGACGTGTTCTTAAACCAAGTCCGGAAACAAAAAATTCCCGTGACCGTCTTTTTAGTAAATGGCGTTAAATTGCAGGGGATAATTACTTGGTTCGATAATTTTTGCGTGCTTCTGCGGCGCGATGGACATTCGCAGCTTGTCTATAAACATGCTATTTCAACTGTGATGCCTACAACGCCTGTCACTCTCTATGTTGACGATGATGAAGGGGAGAGTGCGATACAAGAGGTTGTCGGCTGAATTGTCCGCAGATAATGGGAGAAAAGTGGGGCCCCGCAGATCGAGGGTAATTGTCCTACATCCCTACTTGAAATCGGTTAAAAACGTTAACAGGACGATCGGTGCTCGTCTGCAAGAGGCGCTGGGGCTCGCTGAAGCCATAAATCTGGAGGTTGTAGCATCGGAGACTATCGGACTGAGGCGTATTAAAGCAGGAACCTATTTCGGAAAAGGAACTGTCCAACGCTTTCATAATATAGTTGAAAAGCAAAATGTGGACCTAGTCAGCGTTGACGCAACCCTATCTCCGGTACAGCAAAGGATGCTCGAGAGGGCCTGGGATACAAAGGTTATTGACCGAACGGGCCTTATTCTAGAGATCTTTGGTGATAGGGCGACGTCTCGGGAGGGTGTGCTGCAAGTAGAGCTGGCGCATCTAAACTACCAGCGCAGCCGCCTCGTAAGGACTTGGACCCACTTGGAGAGACAACGAGGCGGTTTCGGATTTCTCGGTGGGCCGGGCGAAACCCAGATAGAGTCAGACAGGAGAATTATTTCTGAACGGATTACTAAAATCCGGAATGAGCTAGAAACCGTTACGCGAACCCGCGAACTTCATCGCATGGCTCGGCGCCGCATTCCTTATCCGGTGGTTGCGCTTGTTGGTTACACAAACGCTGGGAAATCTAGTCTTTTCAATAGACTAGCAGATGCCAATGTCTTTGAAAAAGATCTCCTGTTTGCGACCCTTGACCCTACCATGCGCGAGGTGAAGTTACCGTCAGGTAGATTTGTAATATTAGCTGACACGGTGGGGTTTGTGTCGGATTTGCCGACTACGCTGATCGCCGCTTTTCGGGCAACACTAGATGAGGTTATTTCCGCAGACGTTATAATCCACGTTCGCGATGTCGCACATCCCGATACCGCAGCTCAAAAAAGCGATGTAATACAAGTTATGTCGGAGTTAGGTCTTGAATTTGATGATGACACAGCATTTATCGAACTTTTCAATAAAATTGATCTCCTTTCAGAGGAAGAACTTACAGCCACAATGAACATAGTCTCGCGAAATGATAAGGTTGTAGCGACGTCAGCTCTTACAGGTAGCAATTTGGCGGGGTTGCTGGAGAAACTGGACAAGTTACTGTCTGTCGACCGCAGGGCAACAAAGCTGAGTGTCCCCCACAAGGATGGCGCGGCGCTTTCTTGGCTGTATCGGAATACTGAAGTTCTTAGGCGGGCTGACCATGGTGAATATACAGAAATTGAGGTGTCGATCTCGCCTGATCAACTTACGCGCTTCGAAAAAATGTATGTTAAACGATAAATTTTTTCGTTTGGTATATTGACGTGGTGGGGGTCCATCCCTATATATCTGGCACTCATTAGCTTAGAGTGCTAGAGAGTAGAAAAAAGTCATGGGAAATCAATAATTTAAGGAGAGATGGTCGATGGGAATTAGACCTCTGCACGACCGCGTTCTGGTCGAGCCGCTGAGCGCGGAAGAAAAAACCGCTGGCGGCATCATCATCCCCGATACCGCACAAGAAAAGCCGCAAGAAGGCAAGATCATTGCCGTCGGAAATGGCGCGAAAGGTGAGGACGGGAAGTCTCAGAAGCTCGATGTTAAAAAGGGTGACAAGATCCTTTATGGCAAATGGTCGGGTACTGAAGTCAAGCTTGATGGAAAGGACCTTCTGATTATGAAGGAATCTGACATCATGGGAATAATCGAGTAGGAGCACAGAAAAATGGCTACGAAAGAAGTTAAATTCGAAGGCGATGCCCGCACACGTATGCAGGCAGGTGTCGATACCCTTGCCGACGCGGTCAAGGTTACGCTAGGGCCGAAAGGACGAAACGTTGTCTTAGATAAGGCCTTCGGTGCGCCACGCATTACTAAGGATGGTGTGACGGTTGCAAAGGAAATCGAACTTGAAGACAAGTTCGAAAACATGGGAGCCCAGATGGTACGTGAGGTCGCTTCCAAGACTAATGACGAGGCCGGCGACGGGACGACGACGGCGACCGTTCTAGCTCAGGCCATCGTGCGCGAGGGCTGCAAGTCTGTAGCGGCGGGAATGAACCCGATGGACCTTAAGCGTGGGGTCGATTCTGCGGTTGAAGCTGTGATCGAAGAATTGCGCAAAAAATCTAGAAAGGTCTCCACCGACGAAGAAGTCTCTCAGGTCGGTACCATATCTGCTAACGGTGACACCGATGTCGGTGAGATGATCTCTAACGCGATGCAGAAGGTTGGTAAAGAAGGAGTCATCACGGTTGAAGAGGCTAAATCCTTATCGACTGAACTTGAAGTGGTCGAAGGTATGCAGTTCGATCGCGGCTATGTATCTCCTTACTTCGTGACCAACGCTGAAAAGATGATCGCTGAATTCGAAGATCCTTACATTCTTCTCCATGAGAAAAAGGTCTCCAGTCTTCAGTCAATGCTGCCGTTGCTTGAGTCTATCGTGCAGTCTAGTCGACCGCTACTAATCCTCGCTGAAGATGTTGAGGGTGAGGCGCTTGCAACACTGGTCGTCAACAAGTTACGTGGTGGCCTGAAGATTGCAGCTGTTAAAGCTCCGGGTTTTGGCGATCGTAGGAAGGCGATGTTGGAAGACATTGCAATTCTGACGGGTGGCCAAGTAGTTTCAGAAGATCTTGGTATCAAACTGGAAAATGTTTCACTTGATATGCTCGGAACTGCGAAAAAAGTGACGATTACGAAGGAAGAGACGACTATCGTGAACGGAGCTGGCAAGAAGACTGATATCCAAGGCCGTTGCAATCAGATCCGAGCGCAGATCGACGAGACGAGCTCTGATTATGATCGTGAAAAGCTGCAGGAACGTCTGGCAAAACTGGCTGGTGGTGTTGCGGTCGTTCGTGTCGGCGGAGCAACTGAAGTTGAGGTTAAGGAAAAGCGAGATCGTGTTGAGGACGCGATGAACGCAACCCGCGCCGCTGTCGAGGAGGGGATTGTACCCGGCGGTGGAACGGCACTTCTACGAGCTTCAAAAGTGCTCGACAAACTGAACCCGGGCAACGACGACCAGAGAGTTGGTATCGAAATCGTGCGTAAGGCGCTCCAGTCGCCGGTCAGGCAGATAGCTGAGAACGCCGGTGTCGAAGGCTCGATTGTTGTCGGCAAAATGCTTGACAAGAAGGATGCTAACTACGGGTACAATGCGGCGACGGATAAATTCGAGGACCTGGTGAAAGCTGGTGTCATTGATCCGGTTAAAGTTGTCCGTACGGCACTTCAGGACGCAGCATCCGTTGCTGGTCTGTTGATTACTACGGAAGCAATGGTGGCCGAAAAGCCTGCGGATGCAGCGGCACCGATGCCTGCGATGCCCGACATGGGCGGCATGGGCGGTATGATGTAAATCAGGCGCTCCTGTCTAAGAACGTTAGAGCCGCCGCGGATTTCCGCGGCGGCTTTTTTACAGATGCGAAAGGTCGAAAGAATCAAACTTTCGGACACCGGAACGGTAAAAATACACCATGACAGTTGGTCTACCACCATCGTTAAAAGTTGAAGCTCTCATCCGCGAAGTAGCGGCGGCGGAAATCATGCCCCGATGGAAATCCCTATCTTCCGATGAAAAGTGGGAGAAAAGGCCAGGATCGGTAGTAACCGCTGCCGACTTGGCGGCGGAGAAAATACTCGCTCAAGAACTACCAGCTTTGCTGTCGAACTCCGTTGTTGTAGGCGAGGAAATGATCGAGTCCGATCCAGATCTACTTGGTCTTTTAGATAACGATGCGCCAGTTTGGGTATTGGATCCGGTAGACGGTACGTCAAATTTCGCCAAAGGCAGTTCCGATTTCGGTGTGATGGTAGCCTTGGTTCTGAAACGTAAGACGATCGCCGGTTGGATCTTTAGGCCGGTCGATGATGACATATACACCTGCGAGTTGGGTGCAGGATCATTTCTCAACGGGGAGCGGCTAGAGATTTCCCCGTCACCTCGCCTTCTAGCTGACATGGAGGGTTCTCTCGGGGGTTATTTGCGTCGCAAAACTGATCTTCCTTCAAATTTTTCTCGGGTAACATCGACGCATTGTATCGCCGTTGACTACTGCGCCCTCGTCATTGGCGAGATCCACTTTGCTCATTACCGTGGGGTGCGCGCATGGGATCACGCTGCGGGTTGGTTGCTTCACTCGGAGGCTGGTGGATATAATCGATGCCTAGACGATTCGGAGTATCTAGCCGGAAAGCCCGGTCAGGGTGGTATTCTTCTAGCCACCGACCGGGAAGCATGGGAGATGTTACGAGATCCCATCCAAAACGCTCTGAGAGCCTTTAAGTAGACTGCATAGAGGTTATAGTGCGAACAATTTAAACTTCCGGTAAGTTGGAAAAGACAATGAGCGAAAAAGGAACAGCCGCCTTCGTGGGACTTGGTGTTATGGGATATCCGATGGCGGGCCATTTGGCCAGTAACGGATACGAAATGCGCGTTTATAACCGGACTGGGAGCAAGTCAGAACAATGGGTGGGGTCTCACAAAGGTACTGCGCATTCTACCCCTGCTGAAGCAGCAGGTGGTGCAGATTTTGTTATGACCTGCGTCGGAAACGACGACGACCTTCGCAGCGTCGTCCTTGGAGAGGCGGGCGTATTTTCAGGTATGAAAGAGGGCGGGGTGCTTATAGATCACACGACAACTTCTGCTATCGTTGCGCGGGAGTTAGCAGAAGAGGCGAGAAATAGAGGCTTGGGTTTTCTCGATGCGCCGGTTTCGGGGGGGCAAGCAGGTGCCGAGAATGGTGCGTTGACCATCATGGTTGGAGGTGTTTCGGAGGTTTTCGATGGCTGTGAAGCGGTGATGAAATCTTACGGAAAGACAGTTATCCGTATGGGTGGCGTCGGCGCAGGGCAATTAACGAAAATGGTTAACCAAATATGTATTGCCGGACTAGTTCAGGGTCTTTCGGAAGCAATGAATTTTGCTATCCGGGCGGGCCTGGACGCCAAACGCGCGGCGGAAGTAATGTCTGGGGGTGCTGCACAGTCATGGCAGATGGATAATCGGGCAGCCAGCATGGTGGCCGGCGAGTTCGAATTCGGCTTCGCGGTCGACTGGATGAGAAAAGATCTGGGTATTTGTCTAGAAGAGGCTCAAACTAACGGTGCTCGGCTACCAATCACTGAAATTGTTGATGGTTATTATGCAGACGTTCAGGCGAAAGGTGGAAATCGGTATGACACATCTAGCTTGATCCTCAATCTGCAGGATAATTAAGGCTATCTACCAAACAGAAATCAAAGGAGCTGATAATGATAGAGCTTTACACATGGATGACAGACAACGGCTACAAGGCAAGACACATGGCTGAGGAAAGCGGTCTCGAATTCGATTTGAAGCCTGTCAATATTCGTAACAAAGAGCAATTTGATCCAGAATATTTAAAAATAAGCCCTGGCCATAAAATACCCGCTATCGTTGATAACGATGGTCCAGGCGGGCAACGTATCACGCTATGTGAATCAGGTGCGATCCTGAAGTATTTTGCGGAGAAATCCGGCAACGGCATGTATCCTACTGACCCTGTGAAACGCGTCGAATGCGATCAATGGTTATTTTTTGGTTCGGCGCAGTTCACTACTCTCTCTCAACAATACGGATTGTTTTGGGTAAGGCTTGGGGAAGAAGTACCTCGCGCGAAGGAACACTACGACGGTGTATTACGAGACATGCTTAGTATGTATGACAAACGTCTCTCCGACCATGAATTTGTCATCGGTGATTATTCGGTTGCTGATGTTGCTTGTTATGCGGACATTCATATACACGGCGTGAACGATATTGGATTGGATGAGTATCCTAATATCCAACGTTGGCATGATGCCATAGAGGCCCGACCAGCAGTAAATAAAGCATGGACGCCCTTCGCTTAAGATGAAACCAGGGAACAAAATTTTGCAATGCTAGTCGTAATGGGCCGGACATTAATAAATTGATCATTCCAGTTTAAAAGACTGTAATCCTCGGCGAGTCACGCATTAATTGGCAGGTCGGTTAATATATGTCTCTACCGGGCGTAAGTTTTGGGCGTTCTGAGGCTTTTGGGTCTTCGGTTGCGGAGTATTTGGATACTTCGGGCGTTGGTTCTGTTCGTGTGCCGCATGGTGATTTTCTTTTATCTGCAGATTATGGGCGTATGGGTCCCCACCTTTCGTTGTCGGAAGGTGATACGACGGTTATCGTAAAGAACTTCTTCACTTTTGGTAAAGCCCCGGACCTGACGACCGAGAGCGGTCATTCGGTTATCGATGGTTCTCTGGCGGTCAAGCTTGCGGGTCCTTTTGCGCCTGGCCAGTTTGCACAAGCTGTTCAGCTGGCGCAGGCGCCTGGGTCGCCGTCGATTGGTGTTGTTGAGAAGCTGGCGGGGACGGTGAGCCTTACGAGGACGGACGGTACGAAGGTTCAGGCTTCGAAGGGCACGGCTGTTTTCTCTGGCGACGTTATCAAGACGGAGGCTAGTGCCAATATCGGGATCAAGTTTGTTGATGATACAAGTTTCTCGCTTGGAGAGAGCGGGAGGATGGTCATCGACGAGATGATCTATGACCCGTCGAACAACAGTAACTCGAGTAGTTCCTTCAGCGTTGTTAAGGGTGTCTTTTCTTTTGTGTCTGGCCAGGTTGCGAAGGCTGGTGACGACGCGATGGTTGTTAAGACGCCCGTTGCGAGTATTGGTATCCGGGGAACGACGGTTGCGGGTAAGGCAGCTGCGGAGGGTTCATCGAACTCGATCACGCTGCTTCCTGATGCTGGTGGTGGTGTTGGTCAGATTGCGGTGAGTAACTCTGCTGGTACGCAGATTATGTCTGTGCCTTTCCAGACGACAAGCCTGACGAGTGCTTTTACGGCTCCGGCACCTCCGGTTATTGTTCCCGCCAATCAGCTCCAGAACCTTTACGGCAGTAATATCACGACGGTCCTTCCGCCGTTGCAGCAACAGCAGCAGCAACAGCAACAAGACACCAGCACTGGTCCTGCGTCTGAGGCGACTGAAGGTCCTTCTGGAGAGGGAGAGCAAGAGCAAGAAGAAGGCGAGGGGGAGAACC
>PTJZ01000019.1 GCA_002937455.1 Alphaproteobacteria bacterium MarineAlpha11_Bin1 | reverse complement strand
AAAAACAGTTCGTGGAAAACCACATACTAAACCGTATGTTATTGAAATCAGTCAACTGGCGTAAAAAATCGAGCCGCTTGGTATTGTTTCGGCCATAAATAATCATCGATTTCAAGCGCCGCCGCCGAGTGATGGGCAAAGTAGGGATCGAAAATCTGGCCTTTCGCCATGCAACATAAATCAGCTCGGCCGTTAGCTATGATTTCATTAATCTGTCTCGGGCCTCCTACATTTCCAACTGTCATTGTTGGAATTTCTGCCTCTTTTCTAATGCGTTCACTGAACGGTGTCTGGAATAAGCCCTCGGCCCTTGGGCGAGGCCCATCGGTCACGTTTCCACTAGATACATCAATGATGTCGAGCCCAGCTGCTTTAAGTATTTTTGCGATTTTCACTGCGTCATCCACTTCGGTACCACCGTCAACCCAGTCGTAGGCAGATATGCGCATTGAAATAGGTTTTTCCTCAGGCCAGTTATCGCGAATTGCGTGAAATACCTCTAGTGGGAAACGCATACGGCCGTCGAGCGGTCCGCCATACCGATCCTTCCTTGTATTAGATAACGGAGAAATAAAGCTTGAAATCAGGTAACCATGTCCGCCGTGAATTTCGATCATGTCAAAACCCGCCTCGTCCGCCCAGCGTGCACCTTGAGCAAAGGCGGCAACCAGGCGATCAATGTCATTTTGTGACATTTCGTGAGGTATTTGGCTGGTTGAAGAAAACGCAATGGGTGAGGGAGACAGAATATCCCAAGCCTGATTCTCTGGCAGTGGTCCTCCGCCCTTCCAAGCGACCTCGCAGCTAGCTTTCCGGCCAGCATGTGCAAGCTGAATAGCTATCTTGGCTTCAGAGTGTTCGTGTACAAAGTCAACAACTCGTTTCCATGGATCCACATGCTCCGGTTTGTATATTCCTGCACATCCGCGGGATATACGGCCTTCCGGCGAGATATCGGTCATCTCAGTAATGATGAGACCTGTACCGCCCGTGGCCCGGCTCCCAAGGTGGACGAGATGCCATTCGTTGACCGTACCGTCGACAGCGGAGTATTGACACATCGGGGACATGACTAATCGGTTATTAATCGTCATTTCGCGCAGGGTGAAGGGTTTAAACATTGGGGCTTCGATCATAATATTATTCCGGTCTGGTTGAGTACGTAGCGGCCATATATTAGACCGGTTTTCCTATCCAGCACCCATCGCGCGGGTTCCACAGTTTCAATCGGGAAAGCGTCAACTATGTTTTCGTTTCGATCCACTAGTTCAATATCCCAATTATCATTTTCTGTCAGTTATCTATCCCTTGTTGCATTATGACCTTTGACGTCTCGAATTTGTGTTCGGTATTGAACAGAAAAGGAACATAAAATTAAGCTAAGGCACAAGCGGCAATTAGAATAAAGCCTCTCACTGATCAAGTGGAAGGGGGCGGGAAGATTTTGATCTAGAAGCGGAGTAGAAAACAATAAGGAAAGACAAAAACCGCGCGGAATTTCGAAGATGATTAGTGGTGCCGCCGGTGAGAATTGAACTCACGACCTCACCCTTACCAAGGGTGCGCTCTACCCCTGAGCTACGGCGGCATGCAAACCGGCGGGAACAATGCCATTGGGGATTGAAATGTCAACTGTATCACCGCTGAATTAGGGGTATAACCTGTATATGAAAGAGAACAAAAAATTTTTATCGGCGGGTGAGAAAAAACGACGTGAGCGTCAGGCGGAAGCGTTAAGAGCCAACTTAAAGCGTCGGAAGGAGCAGGTACGCAAACGCAACAATACTAGCGAACGCGCTACGGCAAATAATAAACCGGCCGTGTCAGAGTAGTCGTAAGATGCATCAGAATATCAAGAGGTTACAGCGGGCATTCGTATTCGTTCGGAGTTTGTGAGGCAGCACGCGACATTTTTGGAAAATTAAGTTCAGTCAGTGAATTGATAAGGCAAAATGGACCAAATTCTCATCCAGGGTGGTAGCCCTCTTAGAGGTAATGTTGCCGTTAGTGGTGCCAAGAACGCCGCTCTACCACTTATGGCGGCAAGCCTTTTGAGCTCAAAACCACTCATGCTCAAGAATCTTCCACGCCTCGCTGATATTTCAACGATGTCGCAATTGTTAACGCAGCATGGAGTAGATATTCGCGATCTTGGAGATAGTGGCGCTGGAACGAAGATGGTTCTCAATGCGAACAAAGTTAATAATACTATAGCGCCATATGATCTGGTACGTCGCATGCGAGCATCAGTTCTGGTTTTGGGCCCGCTCCTTGCGCGCTTTGGGCAAGCGAAAGTCTCACTACCCGGGGGTTGCGCGATTGGGACCCGGCCGGTTGATCTGCATATTCAGGGTTTGGAATCCCTAGGTGCGGAAATAGATCTGGAGGAGGGGTATATAACGGCACGTGCATCTAAAGGATTAGTCGGTGGGAAGGTAGTATTTCCGTGTGTCTCAGTTGGTGCCACTGAAAATATCTTGATGGCTGCGAGCCTAGCGAAAGGGGAGAGTGTTCTGACCAATTCAGCGCGAGAGCCGGAGGTGACGGATCTTGCTAATTGTCTGGTTTCTATGGGGGCTAAGATTGATGGTATTGGCTCGGGCACGCTCATGATCCAGGGTGTCGATAGCTTGTCGGAAGCAGAACATTCGGTAATTGGAGACCGTATTGAGGCCGGGACTTATGCGATGGCCGCGGCTATAACCGGTGGGGATCTGACGCTGAGTGGAGTGCCATTGGAGCTTCTGGAGGCGGTTTTCAATACACTTTCTCAAGCAGGGTTATCGCTGGAAAGCCGCCCTTACGGTACGAGGGTCAGCCTCGACAGAGCTGGGATCCAGGGGGTTGATATTATGACTGAGCCCTTTCCCGGTTTCCCGACGGACTTGCAGGCGCAGATTATGGCGATGATGTCCGTGGCGGATGGAGCGGCAATGATCACGGAAACAATCTTTGAAAATCGTTTCATGCACGTGCCGGAATTATCCCGTATGGGCGCAAATATCAATGTAAACGGAGCGACGGCCTTAGTCAGAGGGGTCAGACGTTTAACTGGCGCGGAAGTAATGGCAACCGACCTGCGCGCATCTTCATCGCTGGTTTTGGCAGCTCTTGCTGCACATGGTGAGACGGTGATACGACGTGTATATCATTTAGATCGTGGTTACGAACGAATTGAAGAAAAGCTCGCCGCGTGTGGCGCTGTAATAGAACGGCGGCCGGAGCGATAACGCGGGAAGACAAATGCCTGATACGTTACTTAAATTGGTTGCTGCCGACGAAGAAGATATCGTTGTTTTGCCAATGTTTCTTGAGGATGCTGTGGTTCCTGTAAGTAAAATGATTTATTTATCATTGGAAAAAAGATTTGCGCTTGTTGGCCATAGGTTTTGTTGGGAGGACACCGGCGCGGAGAAGATTGATGGCGCAATCTACGAGCGGATCCGTTGCGTTATTTCTTTTGATAATGTTATCGGCGTCCAACGAAAGCGTCCCGATCAGTTAAAGCTTGGAGCGATGCTTGATTTGCTGGCGCTGAGCGGGACGAAATAGTATGTAGACCTCCTTTTTGCTGGTGGCGCGACGATCAGGCTTAAAGTCGAGTCTGTTCTCTGCCATGTGGAAGATTTTGGAGAATCTTGGCCTACACAATGGCGTCCCACACATTGGGGGGGGAGTTGGTTTTCTTGGTGTAGGGTTTGACGCAGGAGAATAAGATGACTGGCGTGAACGGAAAACTGCGTATGGCCGTGCCGCGCGGGCGAATTTTAGACGAGCTTTTGCCATTGATGTTGGGGGCTGGCATCGAGCCCGAGCAGTCATTCCACGACAAGCACGAACGCAAATTAGAGTTTCAAACTAACGTCCGAAATTTATCAATCCTAAGAGTTCGATCGTTCGATATCGCAACTTTTGTCGCTTTTGGTGCTGCCGAGATAGGTATTGCAGGCCGAGATGTCCTCCTAGAGTTTGATTTTCCAGAAGTTTATGCGCCGCTAGATCTTGGTATTGGGGCCTGCCGAATGGTCGTGGCGGAGTCCGAGGAGCTTCGAGAAAAGGATGACCCCGGACGCTGGAGTCATGTTCGGGTTGCTACAAAGTATCCAAAAATTACTCGCCGACATTTTGCGGCGCGCGGAGTTCAGGCGGAGTGTGTGAAGCTGAATGGCGCAATGGAGATAGCACCTTCATTGGGCTTATGTCGCCGTATCGTTGACCTGGTATCCACGGGGTCTACTTTAAAAGCGAATGGCCTTATAGAGGTTGAAGAAATCGCTGAAATCACGTCGCGCCTCGTCGTAAACCGCGCGGCGCTGAAGACTAGGCCAAAAGAAATCCAGGGTTGGATCAGGCGTTTCGAGGAGGTGCGTGATGCCGCTTAGGCTTTCAAACCGCGCTTCGGGATTTGCCGAAGATTTTGACCGATACGTCGGACGGCGAAGGGAGGTGGGTGAGGATGTATCGGCGGTGGTATCTGAAATCATTGCCGACGTGCGTAGCCGGGGAGATGCAGCGGTTATTGACTATACATCTCGCTTCGACAAGCTAGACATCTCTGAAGGGCTCCGTGTCGATCCGGCTCTGATTGATTCGGCGAAAGGTGCTTGCCGGTCCGAAGAGATTGCTGCTTTAGAGATGGCTGCGAATAGAATTCGGGCCTTCCACGTGCGCGAGAGGCCGGAAGGGATTTCCTATACAGATGAAGAAGGCGTATGGCTAGGTTCCCGCTGGAGGCCGCTTTCGGCGGTCGGGATATACGTACCTGGTGGCACAGCAGCCTATCCGAGTTCGGTTTTGATGAATGCTATTCCAGCCAATGTAGCCGGTGTTCCGCGCATTGTTATGGTTGTCCCGACGCCTAGTGGTGAGATCAACCCTCTAGTGTTGGCGGCTGCCGATCTTGCCCGGGTAGATGAAATATACCGGATAGGTGGCGCTCAGGCCGTGGCGGCTTTAGCGTTTGGAACTGAGAGCATCGCACCGGTTGACAAGATCACTGGTCCGGGGAACGCTTACGTAGCCGAGTCGAAACGACAAGTTTTTGGTACCGTTGGCATAGATATGATCGCCGGTCCTTCGGAAATAGTAGTGATTGCTGATTCTGAGAACGACCCTTCCTGGATTGCCGCGGATCTTTTGTCTCAAGCAGAGCACGATACGTCGTCCCAGTCAGTATTGATTACTGATAGCGGTGCTTTAGCAGATTCTGTTGCAGATGCGATTGAACAACTATTAGAGGATCTTCCTCGCCACGACATTGCTAGAAAAAGTTGGGAAGATCATGGAGCAATAATCCTGGTTGATACGCTGGATCGGGCTGTGGAGCTGGTTGATCGCATCGCACCAGAACATCTTGAACTCGCGGTGGAAGACCCTGATGGCCTCGCGTCCGAAATCTCGCATGCTGGAGCTATATTCATGGGACGCCATACACCAGAAGCAATAGGGGATTATATAGCCGGCCCAAACCATGTCTTGCCGACTGGCCAAAGTGCGCGCTTTTCGTCTGGTCTAAGCGTGATCGATTTCATGAAACGCACGACTATGGTGTCCTGCGACCCAGCTGCATTATCGCGAATTGGTCCCGCTGCAGTGACTTTGGCTGATGCCGAGGGCCTTGAAGCTCATTCCCGATCATTGTCAATTAGGCTCAATAAACGCTGATGGTGGGCAAGTAGGGCATGTTGGATGAGCGAAATAAACTCTTCGATGTTCAACTGGACGACCATAATTTTTTTGCTCGAAACCCTGAAGTTGAGCATGAGCGCCGGATCGCTATCTACGATCTGCTTGAAGAAAACAAATTTGAGATGATCGGCGGAGATATTGGACCATATGCACTGTACCTCAAACGGGAGGAAAATAAGTTGATATTCGAAATTACAGCGCAAACCGGTTTTAATGTTGCGAAATTCCCGCTGCTGTTGACTTCGTTTCGCAAAATTATCCGAGACTATTTCAAGGTTTGTGAGAGTTACTACGAGGCTATCAAATCCGCTTCTCCTTCCAAGATAGAGGCTATTGATATCGGGCGTCGTAGTTTGCATGATCAAGGTGCTGTTATGCTCCGTGAAAAACTTTCGGAACATGTTTCTGTCGATGAAAGCACCGCCCGCCGTCTTTTTACTCTTATTTGTGTATTGTACGTTCGGGGGTGAATGCCATGGCAGATTGCCCATCTAGCATCTTGTTCGTATGTGGCGAGAACGCTCTCCGGTCGCCAATGGCGGAGGCGCTGACCAAGAACAGGTATGGAACACAAATTTTCGTAGATTCGGTTGGGGTTCGAAATGGTGATCTCGATCTAATGGCGATTGCTGTTATGAAAGAGATCGGGATAGATTTGTCACTTCATAAGTCGAAACGGTTGGATGATTTAATGGATACCTCGTTTGAGGTTATTGTATCCCTATCGCCCGAAGCGCAACACACGGCAATTGAACTGACGCGTGTTACCGCATCGGAAGTAGAATACTGGCCGACGCCGGATCCCTCAGTTGCGGAGGGGCACCGGGATGAGCGTCTCGCCGCTTATCGAGACCTTCGTGACTATTTAATTCGGTGTATTGGAAAGCGCTTTGGATAAGTGATGATCGAGTCATGCGAAAAGGCCGAGGAAATTTCTATTTTTGAAGACCCTTGACCTTATTGACCCAAGGCACCACTTTCGCGCCAATCACTCTTAATAACGGGAGATACGATGGCTAAGGAAGATCTTATAGAGTTTGCGGGGACCATTCTCGAATTATTACCCAACGCAATGTTCAGAGTGAAATTGGACAACGACCATGAAGTGCTCGCACATACTTCGGGCAAGATGCGTAAAAACCGTATTCGGGTTCTAGCTGGCGATCGCGTAAATGTGGAAATGACGCCCTACGATCTGACTAAAGGTCGTATCACCTTCCGATTCAAATAGAGACAATGGTCCGGAATCCTGGGCCGCACCGGCTGGTCCTCGCTTCCGCGTCTCCTCGACGAAAAGAGCTTCTCGGCCAAATTGGAATTGTGCCCGAAGCTATTGTCCCGGCCGATATTGATGAGATGCCAAATCCCGGCGAAAAGCCAGGCCCTCTCGCTAGACGGTTGTCATTAGAAAAAGGGAAGACAGTCGCGGCTGAGGTCAGCGATACCTGGGTTCTATCGGCAGATACCATTGTTGCAGTCGGAAGACGAATTCTGGGAAAGCCGGAAAATGAAAGCCAGGCACGAACTTTCCTTCATTTACTCTCTGGCCGCCGGCATAAGGTTTATGGCGGCATAACGGTCATTGCACCTGAAAAGCCTCCGATTACCCGAATGGTGACCACAACCGTTACGTTAAAGAGATTGGAGGATCGTGAAATAGACAGATATCTAGAAACCGGTGAATGGCGAGGAAAAGCAGGAGGATATGCGATACAGGGGGCAGCGGGCGCATTCGTTAAGGACATCAACGGATCCTACTTCAATGTTGTCGGCTTGCCGCTATACGAAACGCTTTCTCTCCTGCGGGGGGGCGGATATGTCTTATAGAATTGAGTACCTTACAGTGGATTCGTAATGACCCAAGAACTGTTAATTAATGTCACCTCTGCCGAAATTCGAGCTGCTTTAATGAATGACGGTGCGCTGATAGATCTAATTGTCGAACGTCGTGAACGAGGAAGCGTTGTTGGAAATATTTATTTGGGCCGCGTAGATCGTGTCATAAATGCCATGGAAGCAGCCTTTGTAAATGTGGGATTGCAACGATCAGGATTTTTGCGACTTGATGGCGGTAGGCGTCGAGACGGTGCTGATGATGTACCAATCCACGAAGGTGAAATAATTATGGTTCAGGTCGTAAAGGACGCGATAGGCGGCAAAGGTGTGCAACTTTCTCGTCGGCTGACCCTACCGGGACGTTTTCTTGTCTATGTTCCGCTGCAGGATCGAGTAATGGTATCCCGTCAGATTGAAGAAGAAACCGAGCGCAACCGTCTGATAAATTTGATGTCAGAACTGGTTGAGGGCGGTGAAGGTTTTATAGTTCGAACGGCAGCTGTTGGTGCTAGTGCAGAGGAACTTGAATCGGACCGTAATCGGCTTAGAGACACATGGACAGGTATCGTAGAATCGCAAGAGGGATCCAAAGTTCCCTTTTGCCTACACGCTGATCTTGATCCCTTATTAAGAGTGCTTCGGGACTACGCGTTGGAGAATATCGACACGGTTCAGATTGATGATGGAGTTGCCTCCGAGGCTGCCCGACAGTTTTGTACCAAGGCTATACCTAGAATGAGTGACGTCATACGACTTCATACGGGTCCACAGCAGCTTTTCGATCAATACGGAATCGAGGAGGAGATAGAACGGGTATGCTCTCACCGAGTAGACCTAATTTCAGGGGGTAGTCTGATTATTGAGTCAACTGAGGCTCTGACGTCAATCGACGTAAATTCCGGTAAGTTCGATAATGCATCGGATCTCGAACAGATGGCTTACCGAACAAACCGTGAAGCTGCGGTCGAAGCCGCTCGGCAAATCAGAGTTAGAAACATATCGGGACTTATTGTGGTCGATTTCATTCATATGGACGATGAAATAAAATGGGATGAGATCATAGAGTTACTTGAAAATGCTGCCCGCAAGGATCGGAATCCAACGCGTATTCTGGACGTTACAGAGGCTGGGCTCGTAGAAATTACGCGTCGTCGTCGTCGTGAACCACTATTGCAAACGATGACCGAAGTCTGCGCCGCCTGCGATGGGCAGGGCCGACGGAAATCAGCGGCCGCGATATCAATAGAAATTTTGCGCGCCTTGCAACGAGAATCTATGAGCATGCCGCCAGGAGAGATTATACTTTATGCTAGGGAAGAAATTATCGACTCCCTTGAGAAGGGTTTTGATGAGATGCTGACTGGGATCGAGGAGGATACCGGCAGGACTATTATTCTCCGCCCTGATGATGAATATCATCGCGAAGTCTTCGATATTGTTGTGGAGTAAATTATGGCGAGTATTGCGCAATCGCGATGCCCGGTTTGCAACGCGGACAGAACCGAAAAATTCCGGCCGTTTTGTTCGAAGCGATGTTCGGAAATCGACCTGGGCCGATGGCTTTCTGGTAACTACGCGATCCCAACAGAAGAAGTGCCAGACGACTTCGACAGTGAAATTTCGGATCCGCAATGTGAACTTGAGTGATAGAAAACAATGTTTTTTGGAAAGAGCTAGACCGAGATAGAGCCGAACTGGGTCCGGGTCGGTATTGTGTATGGTGAGGTGAGAATTGCATACCAAAACCTTCAAAGATCAAACAAAACTTTGAAAAATCGCTGATCTTTTGTTAGTTTTCGAATGCGCCCCGGCTAGAGGATAAAGATCATTTAGAGTTAAGCTGCATGACATCAGTGTCCGTGGCTCTCTTTATTGACGGGATATATGATAGCCTGATAACTCATTGTCGATACAGGCTTATTGTCTGGGCGCATGAGACAAGTTTATGCAGCGCGGTGTCTGCTGGACAGATATAATGTTATTGCCTATAAGCGGCCGTTCGCAGATTTTGTCGGTATGCCCAGGTAGCTCAGTTGGTAGAGCATCGCACTGAAAATGCGGGTGTCGGTGGTTCAAATCCGCCCCTGGGCACCAC
>PTJZ01000018.1 GCA_002937455.1 Alphaproteobacteria bacterium MarineAlpha11_Bin1 | reverse complement strand
AATCTATGTATACGAAGGCCTTCGAAGATGCAGATGAGATTAAAACCCCTCCAAAAACCCATGCAGCTACCGTGAATATGGGCGATTTGAGCGTGACGAAAATCACCCTTCAACCGGGTTGGAAATGGTCAGAATGCGTTAAACCGATGGTTGGCGGAGATAGTTGCCAAGCGGGACACGTAGGTGTGATTGTACAAGGAAAACTTCTTTGCGTTAACGATGATGGGATAGAAGTACAGGCTCAGGCCGGAGACGCGTATTATTTCGCCCCGGGTCACGATGGATGGGTGATTGGTGACGAAGAGGTTATCGGCTACGAATTTGCGCAAGACCATAAAGATTTTGGGCCTTGGAAGACGTCAAAGTAGGTTAAAATAGATATCCCTTTTAATAAAACAGCTACTTTTTGCAGAGTGTGGGACTGTCTCTTAACTATTAAAATAAATTTACTGATAAAAAATATGTGACAGGACTGTTTTCCGGACTCACTAGCCAACTATTTTTGATTAATGTGAACCATTGTTTCTTCTGAGCGTCATTTTACTGTGCTGCAAATGTTTTGTTAACCATCTATTCGACGAAGTTGGAACACAAAAAGGTTTAGTCCGCACCGAGGGGCGCGGGATTGTATCCCGCGCCAACTGAGCGTTAAGAAAAGTTAAGGAAGTAAAACTTTGTTAATAACGTGAATGATTCCATTACTAGCTTTCACGTCGGCTGCAATGACCTTTGCTCCACTAACAACAACTCCCTTCGAAGCATCAATGTGAAGATAAGTTCCGTTGACTGTTTTGGGACTCAGCCTCTTGCCAATGATAGCCCGCGATGGCACTGCGCTAGACAGGACGTGATGTTTAAGGATAGCGGACAATTTTTCCCTATTTTCTGGTTTTAAGAGGTCGCTGACTGTACCCGGCGGCAATTTCGCGAATGCCTCGTCGGTCGGGGCAAAGACCGTGAAAGGGCCTTTCGATTTTAAAACCCCGACAAGACCCGCCGCTTTGACCGCAGCCACCAGAGTATTGAAAGAGCCATTTTCACCCGCAACTTCAACGATATCTTTCTTAGTTTGATGATGACCCGCTGAAACAGCAAATGGAAATAGTGTAACAATAGCAAATAGTAGAAAAACTCTTTTGATAGAAAACATGTGTGAGACCTTGTTTTACTGATTTATGTCTGGGTTAATTAATTGTTAGAGTTTAAGCTACGGCATTAATATCGATCTGGATTTCGACTCTTTATAAAAATATCTGCAAAACGATTGAACACCACGCAAGGGCCGACCATTCGATGAGTTTAAGTCACGAGATAATTTTTATGACGCTATATTGAAGTTTTAGCCGTAGGGTAAGAGTGTGCTTCCTTAAACATTTTAAAGAAGGAGTCCTTTTCTACGAAACCGTCAGCATTTGGCTGAAGAACCTCAAAGTTTTTAATGTAAGACGAAAATGGGGAATGTTTAAACTCTTCTAAAGAGACGAGTTGGTCAGAGTTTTTATCCATTTGGTCAAAATATTTCTCAGCAATTTTATCGGCCGAATGGAAATATTTATACTCGTCGGAATTACCTGCATTAGCGGCACCGGCGATGCAAGCCCCGATCAACGAAATTGATAACACAGTATAATTTTTTAAATTTTTCACTTTTACTACCTTCATCTAGTATACCAAACTTTACACGTCTAAAAGTGAAGTAGATTAGTTTTTTTAATAATTTTTCTTTTCTCTCCATTACGTCGTTTGATCGCTTACAAGATAGACTTTTCCGTGGTTTGTTTTGCACTTTCCATTTTTAGTTATGCCGTAGACTACGGCACTGAATACGATAAAATAGATAGATTGAGTCGAAGTTTCTGCGCAGCATACAATTTTGCCTCAAACTAAGGCCCTATGTTTCGAGTGCCTTTGCAGCTCGGGTCGCGGGGTTTGTTTAAAAATAACGACGGTATAATCCTGAGATCGGATTTTAAAGATTAATCGGCCGCTTTACCTGCGCGATGCCAACCGGGAAATTTCTTCTTCGTATATTTCGTCGTCGACAAACGCGACAGGTCCTGGCTTTCCGGTACCAATCATCGTTTGCATCAGAACGTCTTTGGTGCCTTGATTTATGAAACCATGCGGAATTCCAGCTGGGCAGGATACGGCATCATATTTTCCTAGATTAACTGACGACCTATCTCCGTCCTTGTCATCGAAGAAAACCGTCAGTTCGCCCTCTAGTACAAAGAATGCTTCCTCCACCTCGTGGGTGTGGGCAGACCCGCCCTGTCCGGGAGGTAAAATCATAATCGATAGCGTAAACCCGCCCGCGGGCAATGAATCTGGATCGGGCTTTCCGGAGCCACCAGCCCCGATCAGACGAAATTGCCCACGACGACGTCCCTCGATCTGAGAGTCGGCGAAAGCATTCCAGTCAGGCTTAAGCTTTTTAAAATGCACTACCCTACGCCGAACTAGTTCATCAGCTGTCATATTCCTAACCTCGGGGGGAATATCGTGCTGTACCCGTTCCATGGTGATTTTTCCCACGCTCTGCCAAACACTGGCTCTATGTTTGCGCAGGTTGGGCGAAATGGCAACAGGGGCGGGTAAAGCAATACGCTGCTGACAGGAGATCCAACGGCACGATACCTTTAAATTTGCATCGACTGCCGACATGCTTTTTTCATGATCGGAAAATCGGAGGTGGATATTTAAGAGAGTTCATCCCACGGATGTCCAGCATAATCTAATGTGAGTTTCAAAACGTAGAGCAAAATATTGTTTTTTAAAAAGGTGATCCTATGTCCTTTCTCCTCAGGCTATTTATCGACCTCACGAATAAATGCTACTCAACAGGGCATTGGATCAATCATTATGACTGACCTAAACGGGTCACGATGTTTGGATTTATGTAAAATCCTGAGTGCTCTCGGCATACAATTTAATCATCCGGGAAGCATAACGGCGCTGACAAGACTTTTGGGGCAATGAAACTTTCAAAATCTGAGTACGTATTTGGTTCTATTTTCTACATTTATTTGCGTTGGTTCTGAGGCTCTGTATCTCGAAATGAAATAGTTGACGTATGATATCCGAAGTGGTGAGTTTTGTTCTTTGAGGTTTGGGCGTTCTCTGGAATCAAAAAAAACCGTTATAAAATCCGGTTATAAAACTCACATTGAACGAGGCATACTATGTGTCTGCCCTTTCAATCGCGAAAAAATTTTATCGAAACAAGAAGGTTTTATATTGTAGGGAGACTTCCGAATTGAGACAAAAATTCCATTAGATATTTCAGAAGCAACTAGAAGATAGCGGAAAGAAAATAGATGTTTAAAAGGATAGATCACGTAGCGCTCGATGTCGCGGATATAGATAACTCTATCGTGTTTTATGAAAACCATTTCGATTGCAATTTATACGCAGAACATTTGACAGGGGACGGTAAGAGGATCGCTTACCTTCGGTCCGGTGACACAGTGCTAGAACTTGTAAACCGTGATGCCGGTGGGATGAATGGTTTTCATTTTTGTTTTGAGACAGATGAGTTCGATAGGGAGGTCGAGAGATTAAAGGCGGCCGGGGTTCCGATAATAACAGAGCCGCATTCGACCGACGCCCGAGAGGAGAGAGAAAAAGGTTGGCGGAGGGTGGTTTTCGCAGGTCCCGACGGAGAAGCAATAGAGTTCAGGGGTTAGAGCTGACGTCGCCTGCTCTTTATCAGTCTTTCTCGGAAGCTTCATTTTAAAATTGGGCAACCTGCAAGATGTCGGTGGATCTCGACACATATCCTAGAGAAAGAGCGTTGCGGGATAATGTCTCCCAAAACATTTGCTAATGAATTTCGAGATATATCTTCCCGTCTCTCCCCAATCAGCTCAATCATATCTATTTTAGTGAGTCCGTCTAGCCGCTCGCTCCGCACGCGTTAGAATTTCTGCACTAGTTGAACGCACTGATTGGCCCTTTGTTTCAACATGAACCTTTGATCGTGATCTTAAAAGTAAGTACGAATTTTCTATTGTGGAGGGATTTTCTTCATTTCCAAACCAACTAAGTCGGGTGCGCCTCAAAGTCCGTCGACGGCGGAAACTGGTAAATCTCATTTGCAAAGACCAAGCGAATGGAACACTAAACCAAATTGCTTGTGCTATTCGACCCATCGACTGCAACGGGATTACCCGAAAAAGGTTTATGTAACGCAATATATTCACTATCTCTGTTCCTTGCGTCAGAAACTCATTTCTTTAGCCCGGTCAATCGGGGAATACTGCCCCAATTATCATTTAGAATGGCTGTGTTCCCTAACGAGTAGGAGAGAGGATAGATCCGGAAAAATATCATAAATAGGTATCGTCCTTTCGATAAAAGGCGGGTTAGCCAATAACTACTCTTTTGTACGAACAAATTGACGCCTAGATGACGTCTTTCACCAATTACATCTTTTTTATTAATCGCGCGACCAGTCATCCACAGCTCAACTTATTTTCAACTTTGAAGCTTGGTCGTTTTAAAGGGCAGCCACCCGCATATCTTTATCTACGGTGGCGATGCTATCATCCGGATGTTGTGCTGAAATGCTTGGTTTAGGAGTGTTGTGGTCCGGCGCGGCTCTCATCATCAGTCGAATCCGAGTGCTTCGGGCGTGACATAAGTCGCAGCTATTCAGTCGACATTTCTCGACATATTGGGATGCTTAATACCGAGATTTAACGTTGGATCCAGTTCCCAGCTCATCCGTTAAATAAAGATAGCCTCCTCAATTTTTTTTCCGTTCACCTTTAAATTGTGCCATCTACCACAAAAAACAGGCCCTCGGTAATACCCTCGCGGAGGGACTTGGCTTTTTGATATTCCTCTGAATTGTAGCAATTTATCGCCTCGTCCATCGAATCGAACTCGATCACTGCCACCTTATTCCCTATAAATTTGCCTTCCAGCAACTCGAAGCGCCCGGCGCGTGATAGCGGTCGGCCACCGTATTTTTTTACAGCTATTTGCGCCTGCTTAGCATAATCTTTCAAAGGTTCCATTTCATCGGCGCTTAAAGCCGCGATCCAATATGCAACCATTTCTTATTATAACCCCCGAGTTTCGAGTTCCAACACCTGTGAACCATATATCTAATCACGGACGGGACAAAAAAACCAAGACATCCTGAAAGTATTTGGTACAGACAAAAACAAACCAAAATGCACAAGTTGCTATAGGGCTGATCGAAATATCGAACCAACATATTCGACGAGTTTAATGCCGATTTTGGTGCAACTAAAATTTTCCAAGACTATTTAATCGGTTGTTTTCTAACCAGCTTAAGACCGGATTCAAAAAATTGTTTAGGGAAAATTTTTGATTTCCTTTTAGTTCTATCGAAGTGAATACACCTTTGATCATTTACCGCACAAATATCTGAGGTGTTTCTATTAACCATAACATTCCAAACATGTAACCACTTCTCTGTAAAATCGATAAAGCAACTTCTTATCAGGACCTGATCACCGGGATTTATCTCTCGTTTATAATAAGTATGCTCCTCGATACAGGCCATCCCACAAAAGCTCTTACCCATATACTCTCGTGTTATTCCCGCCCTGCTAAACATAAAATACGACGCTTCGTTAAAAGCCCTGCTGTAGTATCGAACATTTGCATGAGACATATGATCAGTGTCAGTTGGATAAACCATTCCAGCATAGCTAATTTCAAGATCTTTTAGCTCGTCGTTTAGCATATCTCCATTGGATAAGTTGTTGTTCAACAAATCCCGTTTGTTAAGCTTATCGTTATTCATCTAATTACGCCGTATTTGAGCTACCAATCACCCAGAAGGTATCTATTACCAACAGATTAGGTTATCCAAGTTTCCCCGTATATTTAGTCCAGGTAACTAATCTAGAGAGCCTATTAAGGTTGCGCGATGTCTGCCAATACCGATTTTGGCTAGAACAAATACAAGTTTTCAGTAGCTTGCGGGGTCTCGTGTCACCTCAGCAGACCCACCTCCACACGTTAACGGGCAACTCAATGTGGCATAATTACAGTCGATTGGAAGTATAGTATGGCTTACTTAGGCGCTCGTGATTCATACATCTCAACCTCGAAGTAACCTTTGTTCTCTTGGGCCCCATATACGGAAAACAGATAAACTAACGGGAATTGGGTAACTCGGCGAAACGGAAATATATATTTCAATCCTTTGGATATGATTGTTCCCATCTCGACACAATTAGAAGCGAAGAGATACCATCCCAAACGCGTTCCGAACAAAAAACCCGGTGGCGACGAATGGTAGGATTTTTTGTCACCATTAAGTGGTTGACGATTACATTAGTTAGATAGAGATCTTTCACTCTTCCCAAAAAAACATGTCCTCAAAACGCATGCCTCCCAAAGAAAAAACCGCTCAAACTCAACACCCTACAGTGTAAAACGCTGACGATCCTGCAGCAGCTTGCACATTTTCCCGAAACCTCCACCCACAACGAAATTTTAGCGAGGGATTGATCAACAATCTACCTCAGCCACATGGCAATCACTTTCATTGCGGCGACGCCGCGGTGATGAGTGCAGATGCCACAGGTTTGAAAAACGAGGCCGCCCGGAAGGCCTGGAATGCAGGGGCCTAGTGTCCGCTCCATATTTCCGGGTGCGGTAGCACTGGCCGCCGAAGGCCCGAGCTACGACACCGGTCTCACCGTCAAAATCCTGCACCGCAGTATTCACTGATCTGTGGTTGGGGGGGTGTCGAACTCCTTGTCCCCAGATCTACAGGTAAGTACAGCATTATACGAAGGCATAATCCCGCAAACGAGTCGCGTTGGCGGATGTCGAAAAATTAGCTCACGCAGGTGACAATCGGCACCAGTCCTGAAACACTCTCGCCACATATTCCATAGGAGAGTGAAATGGAAGTCTGGTTCACCAAATCCATTCTGGCGACGCTTTGTATAGTGCCGTCATTTATAGCGATACCTTTTATGAAGTTCCGTTTCGGAGTCGATCCGCTCGTGTTTCTGGCTTGGTATTTTGGTGCTACCGCAATCAGTATTGTTGTATATCTCTCGCTCAGCGGCCGAAGTGGAGAGATTTTACCGCAATCGCCGGTATTAGCGATTATACTTTTAATCGGCGCGGTTTTCGGAGCGCTGGCCAACGGTTCTCTGTTTCAGGCAATTGGGCTCGCCCCAAACCCCGGCTTGCCTCCCGTCATGTACGCCACTTCCAGCATGCTGGTGTTTTTTCTATCGGTAGTACTTGCCGGGACGTTCCCGGCGTTATTCAAACCGGTAGTCGCCGATTTTGGCCGTATCGTAGGCATCTGCTTTGTCCTGGCAGGACTTTATCTGCTCGCGGGTGGAAAAATTGCCGGGCTTTTCCGCGCTGGAGGTTAATAGAATCTCTACACCCCTTCCCGGCTTAGTTGCCACTGGCTCCGCCCACCCACGCCCGCTCTGACGCCAGCCGCGCACCCTCGGTCAGCGTTTCCAGTTTCGCCCAGACCACGTCGCCCGCCACCATATCGCTGCCCGCGAAGGTACCGAAACCGCAATCGGTGCCGGCCAGTACGCGCTCCCGATCGCCCACAGCGTTGATCGCCTCGGCGATGCGGTTGGCGACGACTTCCGGGTGTTCCACAACATTCGTTGTCGGGTCAATCACCCCGGGTATTAGTATCATGTGATCCGGTGGCGGGGTCTGCTTGATCACCGAATATTCGTGCTGGTGTCGTGGATTGGCTAGCGGCAGGCTGAGCGCACCGACCTTTGCCTCGTATAGCAGGGGCAGGATTTCGGCCAAGTCTACATCGTCGACATGCGGCCCGTCCCAGTTTCCCCAACAGCAATGTAGACGGACGCGGTCAGGTGAAATATCCGCAATAGCCATGTTGATCGCATCGATATGCAGGGCGACTGCATCGCGAAACGCCGCCAGAGGCCGATCAGCAAACAAACGGCCACGTTCCATTGCGAGATCAGGACAGTCCAACTGCAGTACGTGTCCTTCACCGACGACGAACTCATACTCCGTCTTCATTTCGCGAGCGAGGGCGTAAACGTAATCCTCGTACCGGTCGTAATGCTGGTTCAGCATGGTCACCGCAATAACGCCCGGGGATGCGGCGGTCATGAATGTTTCCCTGACATTCGCCGATGCATTTTCCAGCGCGGACGCGAACATCGCCGCTTCTTCCCGCGCCTCCGAGAGATCGCCGTATTTTACCTCGGCGACGGCCTCGGGAGCCGAATCGATCTTCGCTTTTCGTACGCCGCGTGACCGGACCAGCTCAGCATATAGCGGAAATTTGATGAAATCTGGTACCGGCGGGCGATTAGACTCACCGTCAAAACCAGTCATACGTCGCGGTACGTAGGTCTGAAACCCGACCCGCGGCTGTTCCCCATCATTGATCACATCGCACCCGGCGTCGACCTGACCTCGCACCACACGGTCAACATCCTTGGCCGCGATCTGCGCAAGGTTGTTTTCGTCGATATCCTCGCCCTGTTCTTGTTTCAGCAGCAGATCATTCAGCACTGAACTGCGCGGCAGGCTGCCCACATGCGTGGTAAGAATGCGGTCAATGCTGAGCTTCATAATAGGTCTCCGCCGCTATTTCTGTGCTAACTTGTTTCATGGAGTTAGGCTCCACGTAATAAAATGCCGTTATTTTTCCACATCATTCAGCGTTTTGCGAAGCCGATAAATTCGGTATCGATCGTGTCAACCCGCAGTCTTCTTAAATCCGGTAACGGATCGCTCTTCGCCGAACACCGACAGTAAAAGTGTCGGCCCGACCTTCGACTTCGCCTTAAGCATTAGCTTCAGCTCGTAAATCACTTCAGCTTGGCTCGTAAATTTGAAATAGGTTACACACAAGGTCGGAAATTCTTTTTTTTCAGTAAGTTACGAGTCACCCGATACTTTCGTAAAGGACATAGAGAGTCATAGAGAGTTAAGTCATTATGAAAGGTTTTATCGATCAGCGAGACGTTATAAATGTCTGAAGTATCGATAAAAACATAGGCCATCCGACAATAGTAGAATTTCCGTATATAGGGAATATTAATATTTTGCCAAAGTATTTTACATATGCCTGTAAACATCTTCATTAATTGATAAAGGATGCCCAAACGTGAGTAATATATTGCGTCGAGAAGCAACAGTTTTGATATTGTCTGGTCTGATGCCATCGCTACCCGTGTTCGGGTTGCGGCATGCCCTAGCTGCCGAATACCGAGGAATGGTCTTTAAATCACCAACATGCGGATGCTGTGCAGATTGGGTGAATCACTTGGAAAAGTCTGGCATCAGATTAGACGTGAAAAACCTCAAGTCTTTACAAAAAATAAAAAAAACGTTGCAAGTGCCTCGACAACTTCAGTCCTGTCACACAGGCATAATTGGTAATTACGTTATTGAGGGACATGTTCCTGTAAGGGATATCCGGCGTCTCCTAACGCAAAAACCGAAAGCCATAGGACTTGCTGTACCCGGTATGCCGATTGGCTCGCCTGGAATGGAACAAGGTGATCGAAACGACCCATATGAAGTGGTTCTTTTTCATAAAGGTGGCCAGAGAATTTTTGCTCGATACTGAGACCGATATTAGTTCCGCGGTGTGGGGGGCGGGCGGGCCCGGATTTGTATATTTTTCAGATATTAATTGCTTTTTAATTTCCGTTCGGTTCAGAACATTCCACCAAAATCGGAAAACAAGAAACAAACCTATTAATTACGTTAAAGAATGATACTCAGGAGTGGTGCATCTAAAGATTAAGTTTCAATTATTTTCGCTAAACAGCCACATACAAAAACAAAACCGCCCTTATACTGATTTAAAAAGGGATGCTTATTTATTGATTAATTAATCGATAAATGACCCTCCGCGTATTGATGTCACGAAACCCGAAACCGTATTGCTACCGATGGAGTTTTTGCCTTGGGTCAGCAAACACGATTTTGCTCGCACGGCGAGTAGGCTTTTAAGCTGGCGTTTTTAAAAAAGTAATTACAAGCGCTTAAAGATGTAAGTTTTCGTCCCCGGTGTTTTGAACAAAACGTCTGTAATTTTCTCAGTTTTCAAACTGTAATCGTGTTTAAGGCAATCTAAATACAAGTCATTCGGTTGGATCTTCTTATTTCCAGCCCCGCGACCCACGTCACCTATAAAATTGCCACCAGGCGAGGCTGATATGAAAATTACCTCAGGTTGCATTTTTCGCACTAAACTCAGGTAATTTTCTACCGCCTCGGTCTCCATCTCCTGAAATGAAGCGCTATTCCAAAACAAATCGATTTTTATATTAGACCACTGCGGCATCGATGCTGTCGGAAGTACAATAATTTTTGTTCGAAATTCTTCAGGGATGGATGTTTGGCCATCCACAGCTATAGTAATTGCCTCCTCATAGGGCACAACTCGATTGCCAAATCGTTTTTTTAAATATTGATTTAAAACGTAAAGTTGAGGAGGAATGTCAAATAAAATAATGGTTTGTTCAGGGTAGTATGAAGCCATAATCCCAGCGGTCCGCCCAAGCCCGGGGCCGAGTTCACAAATAATCGCATCATTTGGTATCAAGGCCTCGCCGACAAAGCCAAGGTAAGTGGTGCAATCTCGCAATTGCGCTAGCGACCATAACGACCCATCGATCTCATATACATCCGCTGGGTTACCTATTCGGTCAGTCTGGCACGGGCCAATATCTATGCCTTTTTCGGAGAATGCCCTCTTCGTCTGCCAATACCCGTACCTCACAAAGGACTCTTTTCCCACCCCTCTCAAATTCAGTGAAAGTGCTGGCAATTTATCAATCGATCTTGTCATCCATCGACCGATCAACCCTCCCCCCCTCGGTAGCCGAACGGTAAAAGACGGGTAAGGGTCCAAATCAACGGCACCAAATGACTCGAGTACGCTATCCTTGCGCCGTCTAAAATCTTTTAGCCCCTTTTTCCGCAACTCCCTCAAAAACCTATTTCTGTAGTTTGACCAATAATTCGTTGGTCGAAGTAATATGTCGGCATTCTCCGTAATCTTCATCATATGCAGCAGTATATGGGTTTCGTCTGAAACTTGAGGTACAGGCTCAGAACCATGTGCCAACAGCTTCGCTGAGTATTTTTTGCTCATCGTTATATCAGGTAGTTAGAATATTGTTGGCCGGACGATATATTTGGTCATAGTTGACTTCGAGCTATTGAGTTATTTCAAGTAAGTTAAAAAGAGACCCATTACATAAAACTTGTCATTTCTCAGCTATACCATTTTTAGTCCGATATATAAAAAAATTCGCCTAAAACGGTTCGGCAGTTTTTGGACAGTTCAGTGTCTTTTAAAGAACAAAATGGCAATGAAAGCGTTGAAAAATCGTTGAACTCAACCGCACTGACCGCTGAAGTAGTCTCTCTAAAGTCCCAAAAGCGGCAGTAATCAGGGAAAAAGTTGGTGCCCAGGGGCGGTCACTTTCTTTTCGTTTGTTTTCAATATCTTACCAGTGATCTGATGCTCTTAAAGCCCTCACCGCGCATCATAGGGCATCATTTCGATGTGGAAGATTTTAGTCGATCGGAGGGACGATATAGATGTCTCGGGTATCGATATCGACGTAAGCAATCCGACAATCGAGCAGCTTTTGAAGGTCTGACCGAACGCGATAAATCCGGTCGGATTTTTTACGTCCGGGAATAACCCGTTTCGACTCTTGCTTCGCGTCGAATAAAAACATCTCCCCGTGCTCGTTTATAGCGATAACGTCGACCGGACCCTGAGCCGCCGGAGGGCGGAAAATCCAAAAGCCACGCCGTAGGAGATAGTCGCAAAGGATCGTCTCGCATATTTGCCCTTGCTGCTGCCGGAAGCGCTTGAAATTACCATCTTAAAAACGCCGGCTAAGTAATCTAATCGCGGTGCAAGAAAACCATCGTTTGCGACCTCAGGACAAAACTCCATCGGTGAAGATACCGTTTCGCCACTTGGGAAGTGACCGAGAACCCATGACTAAAACGCCCGGGCCAATAATAACACGCCCGACGCCATCAGCATGTATATCACCAGTTTGCGGAAAATCTCCGGCGATAGCCGGTGGCGGATATAGCCGCCAAACTTCAGGCCGATCCACACCGGTATAATCCCGATGGTGGAAATAATCGCGGTTTCCATATTCATTAGACCGATCTTCGATAGCCCGATAGCCATCACGATGCTCGATGCGGTGAATGAACAATTGATAGCCTGAACGAAGTGATCGCGATCGAGATTCAGCGCCATCAGATAGGGCAATAACGGCATTAACTGCGAGCCGGTCAGACCGTTGATTACGCCCGTGGCCATACCGGTGACGGGTCCGAGCGGTTTTTCAAGGTGCGGCGGCAGAGACATATTGGGCGTTTTCAACGCGAACAGACCATAAACTAGCAGTACAATCCCGAGGGCTGCCCCGGCGGCGCGTGCCTCCATCCAGATCAGCAGCCCGAGGCCGATCACGACGCCGATCATAGCCGCGACCACCATGGGCCAGAACCGCCGGACGGATTCACGAAAATGGCCGACCTCTATCTGAACGATTATGTTACTAGCAACCGACGGTACCAGCACCAAAGGCAGCGCGACCTCCAGCCCCATGCCAAGAGTAATGATAGGCAGACACGTGGTGGCAAACCCTATACCGATAATGCCCTTGGAAAAGGCCGCAAAGAAAAACGAGGCGCATGCGAAGGTGAAGAGGGTGAAATCCATTAGAGCGTTTATCGACGTTTCTCGACGAAAGAACAATTATCGCCGGGGCTACCGCAAAGTTCTGACATGACGGGAGCCTTTTCAGGGTATTCTTTTCGGGGCCAGTATAAAAGAGGCATAGCGACGTCGTTCGGAAATCGGTTTAAGAAGTTCTGCAAGGAAGCCGGTCTTCCGGATAACTGCACGATTCACGGCTTACGAAAAGCAGCCGCCGGACGCCTAGCCGAGATCGGATGTACGACTCATCAGATAATGGCAATCACCGGGCATAAGACGATGAAAGAGGTCGA
>PTJZ01000017.1 GCA_002937455.1 Alphaproteobacteria bacterium MarineAlpha11_Bin1 | reverse complement strand
TCGGGTCGTACCCCCTTTCGACAGTTATTTGTCGGATTGCATTCGTCATACTGACGGTTGCAATTTGCAATATTCCAGCGGCTGGAACTTCTATAGCGCTCTCACCCAAGCCGATGGGAACCGCAACGTTTTGAGTAATTGTATCGCGCGCTGACTCAAGGTCCAAACCTAGTTCACCACCAAGAAAAACGTCGGCACTTATCCGACCAACAACCAAGTTCGCATCTGTCACGGTTGGTTCGGTTCCGCCAAGCCCAAACGCTGCTGGCCCCGGATCTGATCCCGCGCTTCGGGGGCCGACATTCAATCTTCCGGCATCGTCGACCCAAGCAATTGATCCACCACCCGCCCCTACTTCAACGATATCAACCACGGATCCCCTGATAGGAAAACCGTCCTCATAGCCTCCAACAAAGTAGGGAGATTTTAAACTGAACTTACCGTCCCTAATAATGGCGCATTTCGCTGTCGTTCCACCCATATCAAACGCTATTAGGTTGGAAATGCCGAGTGCTTCTCCGTATGCACCAGCACCGATGCATCCACCAACCGGCCCCGACTCAATCAGGGAAATTGGTTCACGCAGCGTACGATCGACCGATAATACGCCACCATTTGACCCCATCATATATAGGGTATTTTCAAACCCAGCTTCGCGAAATCGTCCCTCAAGGTTACGGGTGTACGATACCATTCTGGGTCCAGCGATTGCGTTGGCCGCCGCGGTACAACAACGTTCATATTCATACCATTCACGGGTAATTTCTGTTCCGGCGGTAACATATACGTCGGGAAGTTGTTTACGCAGCCGCTTGGCAACCGCTGCTTCATGCTGATTATTCAGGTATCCGTTGACAAATGATATTGCAACGGCTGCGACCCCCATTTTTTTTAGACGTTCGGCAACGGCATCGACTTCCCTAAGGTCTAGACTACTTACAATTTCACCGCGCCCATGAATGCGCTCATCAATTTCAAAACGAAAATCTCTTGGAATTAGAGGCGGTGATTTTCTGTAGTCTATTCGAAACGGAGCGGTACGATTCCCGCGGCCAAGTTCAAGTGTATCCCGAAAGCCTTTTGTCGTGATAAGTGCCGCCCGCGCGCCATCTCGTTGCAGCAAAGTGTTGATTACCAAAGTGGTACCATGCTTGGCGAGGAGTGCGTTTTTTAGGTCAAAGCCGAGGTCATTGACGCATTGCATCACTCCCTCTACGAGATCCTCGTACGTCGTCAACGCCTTGGCGTAAGAAACGGCCCCTGTTTCCATATTAAAAGCAGCGATGTCGGTAAAAGTGCCGCCGGTATCAACAGCAAATATCAATGACACGTTGTCTCCTTTTCAATCGACGGGTTAGGGTAAATATATATCCAAAAAAGCACTTCCTCCCATTCCAACCGGTAAAACAACCTTCACTCTTTACCATAATCCGAGCAGCGGTAGGATTCCTCAGTATAATTGATTGCGCTGGTTTCGACGGAGTTCCCCGGAGATCTATCCTGTAAGTTAGATGGATTGATAATAATAAAATAAAAACGGCGGGATAAACCCGCCGTTTCTAAACCGTAGAATTTTTAAATAATTCTATTCGGCAGCCTGAGCCATTTGCGCATTATCCTGCTCAATCATTTCATCGAGAGATATCCTCGCAAGCGCTAGAACGCTATCCGCATGGATCTCCACCAGGTCACGGTCCGGGTTCAGATCAATTCGCTCCTGTTGGGCCTCCATAATGACTTTATCTTCGATGAAGGTTGGATAGATCTCATCATACATCTCCTGCGTCGCATTTGGGTCTTGCTGGCGATATCCGTTCGCTGACGACCAGAAATAATGGAAAGTAGTTTCTGTTTCCGGCGTCGCGGCATGCAGTAAACGCAAATGAAATCCTTTTTGATCTCGGTTCTCCTGCGCTCCCTGACCGACTGCAACTGCACCAGACCACTGCAGCACCACGCTGGGACCTACATACTCGAATTCCTGCCAGCGATCGACCTTGCCAGAAAACTGCCCGCCCTTCTGGTATGTCGGGGGCGGATCATGTTCCAGCATCCAACGAATGAAATATGCACCCTTTTCAGTTTTATGGCTGTCCATATCAGCGCCGACATGCTGGAGGGGATTTCCCCCGATCGTCGATCCATGAACATAACCTAGGTGCGTTAGATCCATCAGATTATCGATCATCAGCATGTAGTTCGATTTGATCTGAAACATTGCCTTACGATGGGGCCACTTTTCCGAATCATTATGATAGGGGTAATCAACAATTTTCCCCTCGTCCGCCAGTGCCGGGTCTCCCATCCAGATCCACAAGACTTGGTCACGCTCAACCAAGGGAAAATGCCGGACATAAGCCTGAGGCGGAATATTCTTCTGACCCGGAATTTCTACGCAATTTCCCTTCGTATCAAAGGTCAGACCATGATAACCGCACCGGAGGCCCACGTCAGTTACCGACCCATGTGTCAAAGGCGCACCACGGTGGCAGCAGCGATCTTCAAGCGCTCCAACACCGCCGTCAGCATCTCGATAAATAACGATTGGCTGGTTCATAATCGTCCTAGCCAAGAGCCCGCTGTCGATTTCTTCCGACCATGCCGCGATGTACCACGCATTACGCACAAAAGGTTGGTTAGCTTTACGAGTCATATTATCCCTCCCAGATGATAAAATTATCTAGTAACGATTAGGCTAGCCAATTTCGGTCAACCCGGCAACAAATCGATGTTTGATTTTATGCGAGAACAACTTGATCACCTTTACCCCGTTTCAGGTGATGTTAAACTGCCAGTAATATTGTCATAGGAAGTCAATCAATGACGCTGAACGAGATTACACGGGTACAAGAATACCTCCGTCTGACCTTTGCGAATAATCGCATCAGAATTCTCCAACCTAAAAAGCCCGACGCACCCATTGAAGTGTATTTAGCTGATGAGTTTATCGGTGTTTTATACCGCGATGATGAGGAGGGGGAGATTTCCTTCACGCTCAATATTTCCATCTTAGAAGAAGACCTACCGCCTGCCGTTTCAATGTAACTGACTACGAACTATGGTCTGTTTCTTACCAACCGGAGGGATATCGGTATGACAGTTAAGTATCATCTTATTAGTTCGTTTACCTGACCGTGGGTCCAGCGCGCTGTCATAGCTATGCGCGCCAAAGACGTCGAGTTCGAGGTCACATTTATCAATCTCCGGGAAAAGCCCGACTGGTTTTTAAAACTTTCTCCTCATGGTAAGGTTCCAGTACTTAAGATAGACGATGAAGTTTTATTTGAGTCAAATGCCATTGCCGAATTTCTGGATGAGACTTTAGAGCCGCGCCTTCATCCTACAAGTCCTATTGAGCGAGCGCGCAACCGAGCGTGGACGGATTTTGTGCCAACGTTTTCTAGTGCATTGAGTAAAATTTACTACACCAAGAATCGCAACGAGATGGAAGAAGGACTAGCAAACGCACCCAGAGTCATCGAAAGGCTCGAAGAAGCGCTGATACGCCAGCGTGGCCGGAACACGGGCCCTTATTTCAACGGCCCCGGTCTCTCTCTGGTCGACTGCGCCTACGCACCATTTCTGCAGCGTTTCTGTATCGCCGATGGGTATCTCAAAACTGGGCTACTAAACAATTTTCCGAGCTTAAACGCGTGGACCGAAGTATTGTTATCAAACGACACTATCACTGGTGCGGTCGCCCCGGAGTTTCTATATGAATTTCTCAGAAATCTGAAACGCCGAAAATTTTACGTGGCATCATTTATCAAAGACATTGATATGAACGCTGCGGGGAAAACGCTGGATGATGGCTAAATGCTAAACTCTTCCATATCTGCGGGTTACGCTAATCAATTGCCAGATAGGTTTTGGATAATGCCGGCCGAAGTAAAATGAATATGTCTTGGATTGAAATCGTCGGGCATCTCGCATTTATGCTCACGGCTATTTCGTTCCTGCTAAAGGATATGATCCTTCTTCGTTTAATCGCGGGTGTCAGCGCGGTAGTCGGTATCACTTATAATTATTTGTGTGCTGGAGGCCCCAATTGGCTGCCAATATTCTGGCTTTCATTGTTCGCCCTTATAAACGGCGTCCGGATCGGTGGAATTATAAAAGAACAACTTTCAATACATTTCACAGAAGATGAAAAAGAGCTTTACGAAACAATATTTTCGGGGTTTACGCCGGTCGAATACATGAAACTCATGCGATTTGCCGAATGGAAAAATACTGTGGCCGACGATGTACTTGCAACTCAAGGGCGCCCGCTTGATGGGGTGTACCTCCTCTATAACGGCGAAGTAAAAGTTCAACGCGAAAATCAAGAGGTAGGACGATCCCGCGACGGAGCCCTAATTGGCGAAATGTCTTTTATTCAAGGAGACGACACGCCCGCCTCTGCCACCGTGACCACTACCGTACCCTCCCGATGCGTTTTCTGGCCAAAAGCTGAACTACGTGGCTTGCTAAGACGCAATCCAACTATAGATGTCGCTCTTAAACACGTTTTTAGCGTTGATCTGGCGAAGAAATTAAGTTCCAACGATTCAGCAGGCCACTCAAATAAAAAAGACACTTACTTTAGTGGTGGGTAGCCACGAAGATTTTTTACAAAATATAACACTTAAGTACGACTTGGATTTCCTCATAACAAAATTCCCGAGGGTCCTCTCGTTAATTCAAGTCTGTCATTGCCGAGCGGCCGCCCGAACATGCTTTGCAATTTCCGGCGCTACTGTCCTATCCAGTGGATGCGGAAGGATCATCTTGGCGTTTGGCATCTCTACGATATTCGCAAGTGCTAACGCGGCCGCTACTTTCATTTCTGGAGTGATTGCGGAGGCGCGAGCATCAAGAGCACCGCGAAAAATTCCTGGGAATACCAGAACATTATTTACTTGATTTGGAAAATCACTGCGCCCAGTCCCAACTACCGCAGCGCCACCCTTAGCCGCCTCTTCCGGCATTATCTCAGGAACCGGATTAGCCATCCCAAAAATGATGGGGTTCTCTGCCATCACGGAAATATCATCAGCATTCAACAGGTTTCCCCTCGAGACACCAATAAATACGTCGGCATCGTGAAGTGCATCTTGAAGGCTGCCCTTCACTTCACCTTTATTTGAAAATTCTAGCAGACTTGTCTTTTCCGGGTTCAGGTCCCGGCGATCTTTGGAGATGATCCCCCTAGAATCACAAATTAGTACGTCAGCAACGGGATTTATCGATGATTTTCCAATCCCCACACCAGCAATCAATTTTGCTATCGCGGTGCCTGCCGCTCCCGCCCCATTAATGACCACCCGCAATGCGGAGATTTTTTTATCAACTACCTTCGCAGAGTTTATGAGCCCGGCAAGAAGGACAATTGCCGTGCCATGTTGATCGTCATGGAAGACAGGTATTCCAAGGCCTTGAAGGGCCTCCTCGATTTCGAAACATCGAGGGGCCGAAATATCTTCGAGGTTTATCCCCCCAAAAGATGGGGCGATGATACGGCACGTTTCTATAATTTTTATAGGGTCATTCGTATCCAAACAAATCGGCCAAGCATCAATTTTCGCGAATTCTCTGAATAATAACGCTTTTCCCTCCATTACGGGGAGCGCAGCGAGAGGACCAATATTTCCCAAACCCAGAACAGCAGATCCGTCCGATATAACGGCGACGGAATTTCCTTTGAGCGTTAACTTATAGGCCTCCTCGGGATTATCAGAAATAACTTCGCACGGTCGGGCAACACCCGGCGTATAAGCGAGAGATAAATCGTCTCTACTGCCGATTGGCATTTTATTGTGGATCCCAATCTTACCTCTCAATTGTTGATGCATGATTAGAGATTTTTCAAAATAGTCAGTCATTTTTTCTTTATTTTAAAGTTGAAGTGTCCGTTGAACGACTCAATCAGATTACCTTTTTATGTTATTTTCGAGAATCCCATAGCCGGAGTCTATACGACTTACCAATGTTAGATGCTGCAAGTTCTATCCGGCCGTAAAAGTTTAATCGGGAACGGTTCAAACCTTTTTTCCAGAGATCGCTAAAATTTACTGATCTTATCTGCTCCGTTGTTCGTAATCCTATCAAAGGAGTCGCAAATGAAATTACATCACACGGCGATATGCGTTGATGAAATTCAGTCAGCGGTAGACTGGTATAAAAACCTTCTCGCTTTCGACGTTGAATACCAGGACGAGACATGGGCTTTGTTGTCTTTCGAAAATACGAGAGTCGCGCTGGTATTACCGTCACAGCACCCCCCTCATCTGGCATTCGAACATGAGGGAGCGTCGACCTTCGGGGAGATGAGAACCCACAGAGATGGTAAAGAAAGCATATACGTTCGAGACCCATTCGGTAACGCTATTGAGTTACTGAAACCCACCGATGAGCGAGAAAGAGGTTAGTTTACTCTTAGCCTTTTTTGAGTCCGTCATTGTCACATCATGGTGCTTTACTGCTTACCTCGCTGGAATCTCTACTTTGTCACTTTTTTCAATCTCTTATTCACGGAAAACACTGTCTACGAAGCTGGTGAGAACCAATGAATAGTTGGTTAGATAGCTTTAAGTCAGCGCCAAAGGTAGCAGTAATTATTGGGTTTCTTGGCCTTGCTCCCTTTTTTTCATTTACCGGGTTATCGCTCATCCAGATACAACTCCCATATGTTTTCGCTCATCAAGTGCTAACAGCTTATGGCGCTGTTATCCTCTCCTTCCTTGGCGGAATACGCTGGGGTCTAGCGATAATAACGATAAATCGCGAAGCAATTTGGGGACAACTCTGTTTTAGCGTTATTCCCGCATTGTTGGGTTGGATAGCTTTATTACTTCCAACTACCGCTGGATTGTTGCTTCTCTCATTTGCTTTCGTATTAACACTTTTTGCGGATATCCATTTTTCGGCAGCGCCTTATTGGTTTAAAGCTCTCCGACTACCGCTGTCCCTTGGGGCAATAGCATGTCTACTGTCATCTTTACTTCTCTAAAGTCGAAACAATGAAAATTGTTTCCCGAACTGTAGGTGCACTTTGACTGTTTTCAAGCCCGACAGGGTGGTTCTTATATTGGGAGATCAACTCTCTTTGAAAATTAGTTCACTCCGTTCGGCCAACAAATATAAAGACCAGATTTTGTTGGCAGAGGTAGACCGTGAAGCCAATTATGTTCTGCACCATAAAAAGAAAATCGCTTTTATGTTCTCGGCTATGCGTCATTTCGCGGCTGAACTCTCTGAGAGGGGCTGGAACGTCCGCTACGTTAAATTAGACGCCTCTGGCAATACAGGAACCCTAAGCGGTGAACTCGGCCGAGCCCTGAATCAACTAGGTATAGCTTCCGCAGTGTACACGGAAGCAAGCGAGTACAGAATTACAGAAGAAATTTCTAATTGGGCAAACTCAAACAAGATAGTCCTTGAGGTTCTTACCGATGATCGCTTTGTCTGTTCACATCGAGATTTTGAAGAATGGGCAGCGGGCCGAAAACAAATGAGAATGGAGTTTTTTTATCGTCTCATGCGGCGTAAAACCGGCCTACTGATGGATGGCGATAAACCGGAGGGGGGAAAGTGGAATTTTGACAAGGAGAACCGGAAACCCGCGTCAGAAAATTTATCAATGCAAAGACCGCTCTCGGTAGCGCCGGATAAAATTACAGACGAAGTTTTGACTCTGGTTGAAAAACGGTTTCCAAATAATTTTGGTGAATTACGGCCATTCTGGTTTGCGGTTACCCGGAACGAAGCGTTAAAGGCTCTAGATTCATTCATTAGACACGCCCTACCCTCATTTGGTGACTTTCAGGATGCCATGCTTGATGGCGAACCTTTCCTCTTTCACTCTGCATTATCTCAATATATTAACGCTGGTCTTCTGGATCCCCTAGAGGTATGCCGACGAGTAGAAGCCGCATGGTATTCGGGGACTGCGCCTTTAAACGCTGTGGAGGGCTACATTCGTCAGATCATAGGTTGGCGTGAATATGTACGCGGTATCTACTGGCTAAAGATGCCAAAGTACACCGATCATAATTTTTTCGGGGCCAAAAGGCCGCTTCCTAGTTTTTACTGGACCGGAAAAACCGACATGGCCTGTATTAGAGCGGCCATTAATCAAACGCGAGATGAGGCATACGCTCATCATATTCAACGCCTGATGGTTACCGGTAATTTCGCAATGCTGGCTGGAGTCGATCCGAAGGAGTTACACAAATGGTATTTGGCAGTTTACGCAGATGCCTACGAATGGGTAGAAGCCCCAAACGTTATAGGGATGAGCCAATTTGCCGACGGGGGTTTGGTTGCTTCAAAGCCCTATGCTGCCAGTGGCAATTATATAAACAAAATGTCTAATCATTGCCGCTCATGTCGCTTTCAGGTTAATCAGAAAACTGGTGCTGACGCCTGCCCATTCAACTCACTTTACTGGGATTTCTTAGTTCGAAACCGAGACAAACTGTCGAGTAACCCCCGCCTCGGAAACGCGTACAGAACGTGGGCAAAAATGAGTGAGAAAAAGCGCAAAGCATACAGAGAGACCGCTCAGGAAACCCTCGAAAAAATTTTAATATAATATTCCAAGTTTCTGAATTATATTTGGAATATTCTTTTTTATCTTGGAAAAGCTACGATCGGCGTGACGCCAGGTAAAACGGTCATAATCTCGGCCTAAACAATGGAGAATGATGCCAGCTGCCCTAAGTTCACGCTTAGCATCCATTACCACTGAACTGACTGATCCTACCGCGGGTTTGGCAGTCACGACATCTTTAACTCCAGCCTTGCATGCCTCGGATATAACCAACTCCGCTAATTCTTCTCCTGAAGACGTTATTTTAATAAGTTTGTTAGTGCTGCGTGCCATTGCATCATTCAAAGCGCCGCTTGAGAAAGTTCTCACTTTTGGACCTACACCGAGGGGTGATCTTTTATCGGCAACAAGAAGACCTACTGTTCCGGCAGGACTTCGCGGAAGCAACTCATTAACAAGGCAGTCTTCTTCCGTGAGAAGAAGTAGAAATTCCTCGTTGGGTAAAGGGTCCGCTAATGGAATAAATGAAGCTGAATGCCTCTCTTTTTCGATAATTGGATCTGCAACTTTTGAGAGCCCCCTCGGGCTGAAACGCCCACCTGTGTATTTGGAAATATTGTCTCGACTAGCCCGGTACGTCTTACCTTTTGTGTGAAGGCCGGCAACCCAGCGCCAGCTCAGGGTATTTGAAGCAGGATCACCGTCGATCAAGTAGCGGAGAAAAAAGTCGGCACCCAATTCCCAAGGCAAGCGTAGTGTGAAAATCCAGATGGAGGCAAACCACATTCGAGCGTGATTATGCAGGTAGCCCGTATCAATCAACTCGCGCACCCAATGGTCGAAACACTCGAGATTGGTTTCACCTCGAATAGCGTCGTGGTATCGCGAAGACAGGTCTTTGTTTCGGTCAAGTCTTGATAAAATCTCGAGAAGATTATTTTTATAGGAACTCCACACAGTTGGATGATGCTCAAGCCAACCCTTGAAGTACGCCCTCCAAAAGATTTCTTGAATAAACTTTTCTGCCGTTGATGCCGAAAAGCGAGAGAGGGTTTCCCGGATTACTTCTTCTTCGGAGATCAAACGATGCCGTATCCAGGGCGACAAATTCGAGACATTACTCCTTTGCCCTTCTCCAAGATCGAAGTGTCTATTACTCGCATAACTTCGACATGCATGAGTAACAAAATTCTCGAGGCGAGCCAGACCCGCGTTTCTTGTGGGCGTATACACCAAGTTTTCATATTGGGTATCGGTCCCCGGGAGTTCTGGCTCACTCTCCATTACGCTCAGCCAAGATACGTTTCAGACACCTGTTTAGTGACCGAACAAGGCCCATTTGCCTACTCCCCGATAACCAAAATTCTCTTTTTACATAAATACAAATGTTGATCGGACGAAGATGGACCATATCATTGTTACGTTGAATTCGGGTTTGGCGATTTTAATTATTCAATTCAAATTGATACTGAATTTATTGGAGACGAGTAGCCTTGCTACAAACCAAGTAAAATAGCGATCAAAAGTATTGTGGAGTTAAACGCCCGGCTCTGAGACTAACTAGTCAAAGCAATCTATAGTAAAATGAAAAATTCAATAGTCGTATTTCTTATTTTAATTCACTTCAGGATTAAGTGCTTTTTATCCAGTACGCCCATCGCCGACAATAATGCAAGCGACGTCGACACCCGGGCCCCTTCGGCCTCAGCAGCGTCGGACTTAGCATTTATCTCGGCCGTCTCTCCTGCCAGTATCTCTAGGAGAGACCTCTTGCCTAACTTCCTCTCCTTTCTGGCAAGCTCAAGAAACGCCGCAGACAAGGCCGCCTGCTCAGCTAATAGTTCTGCATTCTCAAGAGATTGTTGATAGGCAGTAAATGCATTACTCACAGATTCATTGATTAAACGCCTCGCGTCATCAAGTTGTCTCTGAGCGGCCGAATAATTTGCTCTTGCCGCATCGATACTATTAACCACTGAAAAACCGAGGTTAAAATTATAGGTGAATTGGAATTTTGCTGTCAGTTCTTGGGCCTTCCCTCTTGTTCCCCCGACATTTTCTTTAAAGCTCTTATCCAAGACGAAACTAAATTTCGGCCAAACCTGATCCGACTTTACCTGAGAAAGCGCTGCTTTTGACAATGATACGGCGTCCTGCAGTGACCGAATCTGATAATTACTCTTTTTCGCCATCGCAAGCGCCTCGTCCTCAGTTTCAGGAAGAGCGTCAATGGGAAGTTTTAATTTACGCGATTTTAAAAAGTCATTCTGAAGCTCTCCAAATACAGCTCTATAACGATTTTCCTGTGTTTTCAGCTGACCTTCAGTGGCAAGTAGACGCGCTCTGGCTCCAGCTAACTGGACTTTGGCCTGCAAAACATCCGTTGAGACACCAGCGCCGGTTTTTACTTTAATATTTTCTAACTTGGTCTGTTTTTTTAGGTTAGAGAGTGACCTTCTCGCATATCTGAGTTTATCAATCGCTGTCGATGCCCCAATCTGGGCGACGCCGATTTCTAGAATTATTGATTGTTTCGTTAGTTCGAGTGTTTTCTCCGCCTGTTCTAATCGCAAACGTGCAATTCTTATCGCTGTTGATTTCGATCCGAAGTCATAAATTGGTTGCGTTAATGTCAATTTGAGCTCGGCCGACTTCATCGTTGTGTCGTCGGTGCCACTCACGTTATTTCTGTTTTCCTTGGCTCTACTTCCCGTGACTGCGAGGTCTGGAAACCAGGCCTTCTGGCTCACACTTATTCCCTCTTTCAGGGACTGAACCGTCTGTCTAGCAGCTTCAATACGGGGATGTTTGTCCAGTATTTCGGAAATTTGTTCCTTAAATGAAAGACCTTTAGAAAGCGCGTCAGTCGCGAAAAAACCGCCGATAACAGCCATAGAAACAGTGGCCGAAAAAATGAGTGAGCACCTCTGCAGAGGATGTCTAACAGTCATTCAAATAGTCTCTCTTTTATAAAATCCTATGCAATCAGGGTAATGAAATACAATCAATGCTCTCTTAGCGCCATACTAGCCCCCTTCCAGAACGGTTCTATAAAGTAATTGATAATACGTCTTTCGCCGATCAATATCCGACACTCCACGCTTTCGCCAGAAGCGAGCTCATAATTTTTTCCGTTATAAGAAATATTTTTTCCGTCAACGCTAATCCTCACCAAAAAATATGGAACCCCGTTTTGGTCGGAAATGCTATCCGCACTTATATAATCTACGAAACCATTCAATTGTCCAAAACCCGCAGGCCCTGGAGAGGTCAGACGAACCTTGGCCTGCTGCCCCAGCTTCACATAAGCCCTTTCATTAACGGGCAACCTAGCTTCTATAATTAGTTTACCGGCCTCCGGCACAACTTCGACTACAACAGCGCCCGGGGCGACTACACCTCCTATCGTAGAATAATACAGGTATTTAACCCGCCCGCTCACTGGAGATCGGATCATTGTTCTGGAACGACTATCTAGCAACCTATCCCTTCTAAAACGCAATTCTTCATATGCATTATTCTTTTCATTATACTCGGATAATGCTGTTTCTTTTTGAGAATCTCGAAGACTAAGGATACGCAGTTTAGCTTCTTTTATTGCTGTTTTGGATTTCTCTAGAGACCAAAAATCCTCACTGATTTTTCCTTCTATACCAATCTTCTGTTCGAGATACTTAAGATGCTCGAGCCGATTTGATAAATCATCCTTAAGCAAATTAGAGCTAATCGTGATCTTTTCTGTAAGAATCTTCAGATATTTCTTGTTTTTGCTTATCCTCTGCTGGATTTCCTCCATATCCTGTATTTTCTGCTGAACAACATTTTTTTGGGCCGAGACCCTATTTTCCAAAGACGTTTTTCGGATTTGAAAAAGGGCGACCGCTTTCTCTATTTTGCTTGGGTGCTGACCGCGTATTTTTGCTGAATATATTAATTTTTTTTTGAAACCTTGCTCCGCTTCTAGCCGAATTAAATCAATCTGTAATGCTGCCAGTCTTGTTTCTAATTCATTGAATTCTGCCTCAGATTTAGTCGCCTGCAGCTCAATTAGAGGCGCCCCTTCTCCTACACGTTGTCCTTCAAAGACAAGAATCGAACGAATAATTCCACCTTCAAGATGCTGGATTTTCTTAATCTTGTTCGATGGAGTTACAAAGCCTTGCGTGACCGTCACGTAATCTAGGGTCCCGAAAAAAGACCAAATACCGACGCCGAGAAATAACAGAAAGGTCGCTAGGCCAAAGCGGTAACTATTCACCATCGTCATACCACCTAAGTTGCGACCGAACGTACGATGGCGTCCGTTCCATCGTTAAGATCGAGAACATGATGCGCGCCGCTAAGAACTTCTGGGTCGTGCGAACAAATAATCAGCGTTCGCCCCGATCCTGATAAATTGTTCATCACGTTGTAAACATGCGACGCCCCAACGGAATCAATGCCCTCTGTAGGCTCGTCTAGGACCGCTAATTTACCAGCGTTAACGAGTGCTCTCGCCAAGGCCAGTCTTCTCCGAACTCCCAAAGACAGGCTCGAACCGGAACTGTTAAGAGCCTGTTCCAATCCCCCAGCCGTTTTATCAATTTCGTCTTCAAGCCCAACAACGGATAGCAGTTTTCTAATACCATCGTCAGTAAGACTGGCACTGCTGGCCAGAAAATTTTCGCGGATGGTCCCCTCTATAAACCGAGGCTCTTGTGGAAGATAAACAATATGCTTTCGCCACCAATTTAGAGACATTTGCTTGAGGTTCACACCATCCAGGGATATGTAGCCCTGACTGGGCTCGAGCAATCCGATAACTAATTTGGCGAGCGTCGACTTCCCTGACCCATTGGCCCCAGTTACACAGAGGACTTCTCCAGGCTGGAGCACAAAGTTCAGTTTTTCCAACACCGGCGTCTCGCGCGAGTGATAGTTGAAATTTACGTCCCTGAATTCAAGCTTGCCCGAATAATCTTCAAAAGCTGACCCATCAGTTTGTTCGAGTGGGAGACGATCAAAATCGTTGAGTGTTTTGCTTGCCTGATCAGCGCGGACCCAACCCTCTGTTTGTTGGCAGAGAGAAACGATCGGTGCCAGCGCCCTGGCTGCAAGTATATTGGCGCCAATCATCTCACCAATGTCGAGCTGACCGTCAACCACGAGAACGGCACCTATCGAAATTACCGCAACCGTCAAAAGACCGGTAAAAGCCTTGATTAGAGATTGCGTTCTGTCCTGACGGTCAGAAAGGCGAAAATGTAGTGCATCAAATGCTTCACAGATTTTTTGCCATTTCTTGTGAAGGTGAGCCTCATTATCAAATAATCTCAGAGTCTCCGGGGTATCGATGGCATTGTTTACAAGCTGCAGCTTGAGCGTATTAGCTTTATTGATATTGCGACCCACCTCTCGCAGACTATTCAATTGAATAGTAATTATTAGAGATAACATGCAGATAATGACTGCCGTGATGAGGCAAAGGGGCGGACATAATAGGTAAAGTGCAAAAAGGAATAAAAGCGCGAAAGGAGCATCTAAGAATGCGCAAATGTTACTCGGGGAATACGCATTCTTTAATTGGTCGACACTCCCGAACACCCCCCTTAGCGTAGTAACCGGCACTTGACCCATAAATCCAAGTTTTACCCCGATAAATTTTAAGAAAACATTTTCGTTGAGTTTTTTTTGACCATCTACATCAAGTCGAGACGCTGTCTGGTACCTCAATCGACGAAACACAAATTCAAACAAAATTGCGAGACAAGCTGCGGTTGCAAGGGTAACCAAAGTCGCATCGACGCCATAAGTAACGTATCTATTCAATACCAGAATGACGAAAACTGCCGGCACCAACGCCAGAAGGTTAGCCGCGAGGGAAGAAAATAAAAGCCCAAGCGTTTTAGAAGGATTAAGACCGAATTGTAAAAGTAGTCTTTTCATCGGTTCAAACTAACCGATTTCTTACTTAGACCACTATACCAGAATTATTTAAATAATATTGGCGTTATCGAAGGTTGAAACACTACCAGGATTATCGAAGATCGCGACGACGCTCAGTTCTCCACTGAAATCCGCCTCAGATGTCGAACCTTCCTGATAACGGATGATAACCGCGTCTTCATCATTATCGTAGAAGATCAGCAGCGAGTCAGTATTAGCGTTCCCCTGTGTCACCTGGGCCGACGATCCGGTGAGGTTTGTGGAGGAGTTTGTGCTCTCGAGAAGCGCTTCAGCCGCTGTCGTAATCTCGCTTAACGTTGAGTTGGTGATATCTATACCCAGATTGTTGGTATTAACCGTCGTCTCAAAATCAATGACGCCAGTCGCATTCGAAGAGATCACGTTCGTCGCACGGGCACCGCTATTGATCTCTGTCAGCGTAAAGTCACTTGAGGCCGACACCGACGTGCCATTACCCGAAACGAGATTACTCTTGTAATCAAAACGATCCGTCGTTGACCCGGAGCCACCGGTGAAATCATCGATCTCTGTTAGGCCCAGCGATGTACTGGAATTTGCACCTATCGTCTGACGAACGCCGCTCCCATCGGCCAAGTCCAACTCATTCATATTTGTGAACGTAATGCCCGAAAAATCTCGATCGCCGGAGACCTCAACCTCGTCATCTGGATTACTACTGGTGTCGACAGTTCCGGAAATGACATCCAGCCCAGTGAACGACGTGGAACCATTAATCTCTAATCGCTGAAACGTACCCGGATTGTCGGGATTGGAACTGATTGTCTCAGTCAGATTAATCTGTTCGATACCGTTAAATGTTAAACCACGTGTGTCAAAACTATCTGTGAACACATTCAAGGCATCCGTCGTACCGTCTGCAACAAACTGTGGAATAGCCTGCAAATCATTTCCCGTCATCGTCACAGAAACCCCCGACGCAGATCCACCTGATAGATCAAAACTTTCTAGGGTCGCGAACGAGACAAAACCCGATGGAAAGACAAGAGAAGAAATACTCGTGGACGTCAGCAAAAGTGTGTCGGTACCGGCACCACCCGAAAGATCGATGCCATTGGTGATGTCCGACGCCGCCGCAATTTGAAACGTGTCGTTTCCATCGCCGCCCGACAGAGTATCTCTTCCGCCACCCATCTGAAAGATGTCGTTTCCGCCGAAGCCGGAAAGCGTATCATTATTTGTAGTTCCAACAAGGGTTCGTCCATTTGCGTCACTTCCGTCGAAAACGCTTACACCGCCGCCGCTGCCGCTAGTTCGAACGGCGCTGAGCGTCGATACCGCGGATCCGATGTTTATTGCCGAGAGGTTCAGGGTCCCATTGGTTCCAACCAGTTCGACGCCAGTTACGCCACTTTCACCGGTTATGGATGAAAATTGCAGAAACGTTTGCGCAAACGCCTTGAAAATCGTGCCAGATTTAAAAAAGTTAAGTATTTCCATCCCGACAATTGTCGCGCTTGAACCGCCATCATTTGCCTGGGCTGTGAAGGTTTGATTGGTTGATGTCGAGCTATTACCGATCTGGAGTGTATCGCCTCCCCCAGAGCCGACGCTTGAATTTGTGCCGCCAGACATATTCGTGGCAAATTGTGGCACTGCAATTCTGCCGCCCAGAGAAAACAGGCTAGTTTCGGCTGCAAGGACGATTGTGTCATCGCCGGCATCGCCCTCGATTAGGTGTGAGCCGACCCCAAGATTGATTACATCATCACCGTCACCGGCGGACACGACATTTGCGTTAGTGCCAGCTGTAGTGATCGTGTCATTCCCACCCTGTCCAAATACTATCGCGCCAATTGCATTCGCCGCATCAACATCATAGCTAAGGCTCCCTCTTGTCACGTCAGCTGCGGATGTTCCATCGCCCGCCAGGTTGAGTGTATCGTTCCCTGATGTTCCAACGATGTTCATAGAAGTAGCACCGGCAATTAATCTGTCCGTTGCAATACGTTGGCTGGTTCCGTCCGCCGCAACAGCGAATGCCTGATCGATATTTATCGTTGTGATAGTGCCAGTTATGGACCCTGACTGGTCAGAGTATTCGAGAATAAAATTTCCAGAAAGCAACGGTGACGGAGCCGTGGCGATAAGTAATATATCGGAGAGATTTTGGAGCCTGAGCTCGTCGGTACCGGCGCCGCCATCAATCTTATCCACACCACCCAGCGATTTTCCCTGAATTGAGATAAAAGTTGTATTTGCGTTCGTTCCCGGGGACCCAATTAGGCTGTCATTTCCCGCCGTGGCAAAGATCTGTTCAGTGAAGGTGGATATTGTTCCTATGGCGAACTGCGTTTCGACCCTTATTTCATTGACCTGTTCATTAATCCTAGCGGAGGCTTCGAGACCCGGATCGAACCCCTGAACGAACAGGTTTGCAGAAATGAAGTCTTCGCCGGCTGCGATATTCGCTTTGAATGCTGCCGTAAAGGCGTCATTAATGTTTCCGCCTTTTATTAGAGCGTCACGAAAAGCCCCTTCACCAACTTTACCCTCCCTTACGCTCTCCCCTACGATTACTTTAAAATTCTCACCCTCTGGATTATAGAAAGCGTCGTTTAAATTACGAAAAGCACTTTCCCTTATTATCGAGATGTCCTCGTATTGCGAGACCTCGGTTTGAAGCTGTCGTTCAAGTGCCGCCTCGGCAGAACCAACCTCTTTAATTGCATCACCTAGCGACTTAGTCTTCTTTTCCACCTTACTATCTCGAACAGCCCGCTCCGCCCTATAGGCGGCCTCCCGAGGGTCGGCACCCTCCTCAATCGCCCGGTTAAATTCCTCCTCCGCGATTTCTCGTTCACTTTCTCTCTCTTTTACTGCCTCTAGCTCCCTTTCACGGACCTCCTCCTCCGACACCAGGCGCTCGCCGTCCGGACCACCCTCAGGACCATCACCCGGCCCCTGCTCCGGCCCTTCACCAACCGGGCCACCCTCTCCAGGTGGCGGACCATCACCTTCACCAGGCGGTCCTTCCGCATTCTCACCGGGCGGCGCGT
>PTJZ01000016.1 GCA_002937455.1 Alphaproteobacteria bacterium MarineAlpha11_Bin1 | reverse complement strand
CTGGGGGTCAAGGGGTCGCTGGTTCGAATCCAGTCGCTCCGACCAAGGTTTTGATTTTATTGGGTTTTTCAGAGAAAATTTGAACACACAGCGACACGTGTGTAAAAGAAATATCAAAGGTATCACATGTACCTTTTATATCTTCCAAAAGATGTGTCTTGTCTTCTTATGCACACATCTTTCCATAACCTCGACCGCTGTTTGTAACGACCTCAGATGTGTCTGGGTGCGTATGTCAGCCTCGTGGGTTTTTAGTTCCATTTGATATTTCCGGAAGGGAGATTCACATATGACATAGGTGGCGGATACGAGAAGTGTCCAGCATAGCGACGCTATTGGCATTGGTTTGGAGGCCAGCCATACTGCGAAGGTATTTATGAAATTCATGATTTGATCATTGGCGAACAAGTATACCACTTCGTCGGGGTTACGAGGTAAGCTATTCGCTTACAAGGAGACTGGTTAGTGAGCACCAAGGTTGAAGAGATTAAATATGATTTGGCCCTAGCGTATCGTATCTTGGCTAACGAGGGGGTTTTGGACACTTTTGGACATGTAAGCGTTAGGCACCCTGAAAACCATGACAGATTCTTCCTCTCTCGGTCGAGAGCGCCAGAACTGGTGGAGCCCGACGATCTAATCGAATATGACCTCGAGTCAGTGCCGGTAACAACTTCTAACCTAGCTCCTTATTCAGAGCGAGTTATCCATGGAGAAATTTTTAAGGCTAGACCGGACGTTATGGCTGTGTGCCATCATCATGCTGCCGCCTTCATGCCCCTTATAATCACTCAAAAGGATTATACACCTGTTATTCATCTTGGATCAGTTGGCGGGCAGAATCCGCCATGGTGGGACCAGCGCGCAGAATTTGGAGATACAAATTATCTTGTGGTTAAACCGGAAGAAGGCCGTTCTCTGGCCAAGGCGCTTGACAGTCATATGATGGTTATGATGAACCGACACGGTGTTACGGCGGTCGGTACAGACCTTTGCGATCTTGCATTCCGCTGTGTGTATTCCTGCCGAAATGCCGAATTTCAGACACAGGCAGAGTTGAGTGGAAAAATTGACCCGCTCAGTAGAGGTGATATCGCGTTTGGCTCAGGTTCTGGCGGGTTTAAGATAGGCCATGTCCGAGCGTGGGAACACTGGACTGTGCGGTTGCAGAGGAGCGATTGGCTGCCGCCCAGAGGTTGACTTAATCTAAAAGTGGAAGACACAATTCCGGGTTTTTATGTTGGTTTGAGGGCTAGAAAGTTGATCCTTGCAAGATTACAAATGAACTCCCGTATATTGAAAGACCGGCCCTAGGGATTTCTCCACCATACGCCGATGATACCGTTGGCGTGCACTGAATATTGTGCATGATTTTTTCCGTTTGTTAGAAGCTGTAATGGATGGGCTAGTTATCCGGCTTCTGGATTATCTGGAGGAAAGCTAATGCTAGAAGATGAGTTTTACCATGGATGCAGCGCGTAGGACTTAGTCTTCTTTGATGACTTTACGAGGCTACAACCGACTCTGTCGAACTAATTTCTGGATCTCTACTCTCCCTGATTAGGATCGATAGGAAAGCGGCCAGAAGCGCAAGTGCGATTGAAACAAACCAAACCAAGTCATAACGGGCGAAAAGCTCATATAGATATCCGCCCATAAATGATCCAAGCGCTCCACCAAGGGCGTGCAGTGCAAAGATAAGCCCCATAGTCAGTCCCATAATACGCCGCCCCATGTGCGTCGCGACGATACTGGCAACAATGGGGAATGTAGCGTAGTCGAAGATGCCAAACACAATCACGAAAATATACAATAGGGTTGGTTTACCGGCGATATAGATCAGGATGATAAAGGAAAGTCCCCGGATAAAATAGCAACTCGCCAGAAGGAACGGCCGATGGTACCGATCTGACAACCATCCATAAATAATCATTCCGATAAGACTAAATAGAGACAATATACCGTAGGCAGTTGCGCTCTGGACTGGCGGAAACCCGCAACTCACCGCATATGGAATCAGATGTACCTTTGTCACCCCCGCTGTCGTAAAGCCACAAATAAAGAAACTGCTACCCAGCAGCCAAAATACTGGCATACGAACTAACCCAAGTATTGTCGTCAGGACAGAGTCCTGAGCAGTCCGCCCAAGGGCTTTGGGCCTCGGTTGTTCCCTTCCGATAAGCATAAATACGACAAAAGCCGTAATCAGAATGATGACGCCGGCGATTAGAAAACTATTTCGCCAAGATAGCCAAGTAATAAGGAGAGCGAATAGCGGCATTATAGCGAACTGGCCACCGGTGCTGCCGGATGTAGCGATGCTAGTAGCAAGGCCAAGACGATCCTTGAAGTGGTGTGCAATTGTCGTTGATACCAGTGAGGGAGACATCGCCGCAAAGGCAACCCCACCAATGAAACTGAAGAGAACCACTAGTTGCCAAGGTTCGGTCATAAATGAGCACAATATGTAAACTACTCCGATAACGGTCATGCCGACCGTATAAATTATTCGAGACCCAACTCGGTCGATGATCGAACCCAGCACAGGTGCCGTTACTGCCATCGTAACCATCATCAATGCGCTGGCGGTCGCTACGAATTTGTATGACCATTCCATGTCTTCTTTCCAGAAGGGCATCATAAGGCCCAGACTATTTCGTGCTGTGATAACGATACTGAGCATCAGGAAAAGGGTGGCGACAATAACCCAGCCGTTTCCAGTACCCGCGCGGGGCGCATTTCTCGCTAAATTTTTGGACAAGTAAAAACTTTCTCTGGGATGACGGTCTTAAACTACGTTACTTCGTTCCCTAAGCAAATGGGTTACAGCGTCTATCATCACTGTTAATATATAGAAAGATACGGCAACATCCGTATGATATCACTCCGGTGATTAGTTGTCGGGATGGTGTGTAATAAATAGATGTAAATATGATTGGGAGAAGAGAAATTATGTCAAAGACGTTAGGAAAAATTGCAGCGACCGGGGTTGCTGCTGCAACCGCCATAGCTATTAGCCTGCCGGCGCAAGCAGGAAATGAGTTAAAGGTCTCGACCGCGCTCGGTCAAAAACACGATCAGAGCAAGGCGTTTTTTACCACCTTCCTAGATCCGATGAAGAAGGATCAGAGCGAAGTAACTCTGAATTACATCGGTGGACCAGAGGTAACACCTAACCGGAAACAAGGGCCTGCAATGAAACGTGGCCTGATCGACATCATTATGTCGCCATCCACTTACTATGCCACTTTGGTTCCAGAAGCGCGGCTAACGGGTATTGCTACCGTCACGCCGCAGCAGTGGAGAAAAAACGGTGGCTACGAGATGATGTCAGAGGCTTGGGGCAAGAAGCTCAATGCCATAATTCTGGGCTGGGGAAATTTTTATGGTCCGAACCAGTTTTTCATCTGGCTGAAGGATAAACCTAAGTTGAGCAAGACCACGGGGCTCGACCTCAAAGGTCTTAAGATGCGTACGACGCCACTCTACACACCATTTTTCAAGGCAATGGGTGCGACTACCAAGAACATATCACCGGCGGAAGTTTACACAGCACTAGAGCGCGGTGTTGTTGATGGGTTAGCGTGGCCGGAAGGCGGCGTTGCTTTCCGTGGGTGGCATAGTTACATCAAATACAAGGTCGGACCGGGGTTCTTCCGCTCATCGACGATGGTGACGATGAACAAGGATAAGTTCAACAAGCTCTCAAAAAAAGGTCAAAAGCAAATCTTAGCCGCTGGACTAAATTATGAGAACACGTCGGGTGCTTTGCTAAAAAAATTGGCCGCTGCTGATAATGCTAAAGTTTATAAGCAAGGCGTTAATAACTACACGCTGCCGGGGGAATATGGAAAAGCATTCACCAAGACGATCGTCAATGCAAATTGGAACGACGCCGGTAAGAGGAAATACAATGTCGATTTCAAAAAGCTGAAAGCGAAAATGTTGGATAACACGGGATCGTAAAGTTCGATCTTTTGAAACCTATAACGCCGCTCTTTAGAGCGGCGTTATTTTTTATGCCTAATTTCGGACGGAGTATCATTTCCTCACGTTAATCCTGTATCTGGCTACATTAGGCTCGGTAACCAGAGAGCTACTCCGGGGGCCGCGCAAAGGATCAAGATCAAGATAGCGTCACAAACTAGGAAGGGAAAGGCGGCTTTCGCAACTTGAAATAGCGTAGTTCCCTTAGGTGCAACTCCGAGCATAACGTACAGTAATAGGCCGAATGGCGGCGTGGTTCCGGCCATTTCAATGGTTATTAAAACGAACAGCCCGTACCAGATCAGGTCAAATTGGAGTGCGGCAGCGAGTGGGAAGAAGATAGGCACCGTGATCAGCATCATCGATGTTGCATCCATAAACATCCCAAGCAAGATCAACACGCAGAACATAAGGAAAAGGATCATATAGCGGTGTAGTTCGTAGCTTGTTACCCACTCGATCAATCCTTTTGACGCACCGGAATAAGAGAGCATCTGGCTGAAGACAGTCGAGTTCATAATTATCAAGAATACCATCGCGCCAACTCGTACTGTTCCTTCGAGTGACGTCGACACCGACTTAAAGGTCAGTGCCCGAAATGCTATGGCGAGAATAAATACGCCCAGCACCCCGCACGCTGCGGCTTCTGTGGGGGTAGCCCAGCCCAGAACAATAAATCCGACCACCATAAAAACAACTAATCCCATAGGGAGGATATTTGTCGTTACTAGCCTGATACGGGTACCCCACGACATTGGAGCGACGTCATACGCCGGAGCTGAGCCAGGGAAACGAATAAGCTGTAGCGTAATCATTGCGGCATAGAGAAGTGCCAATACGAAACCAGGAATAAAACCAGCAATTAGAAGTCGACCAACGTCGATTTCTGCAATTGCTGCCAACAATACGCCAAGCGCAGACGGCGGGATAATCATCGCCAGACCGCCGGTACCGAGGATCGGGCCCATAGACATTTGACTTGAATAACCTCGGCGTTTCATTTCCGGGACCATCAACGAACCTAGCATCGCTGTGTTGGCCATTGATGAACCAGTAAGTGTGGAAAAAATGGAACCACCCGCGACGGTCAGGTAGCATAGACGGCCAGGTAAGCGCCCAAATATCGCGTCGAGGCCGTCAAAAACCTTTATTGCGAGCCCTGTATGAAAAAACAAAGAGCCCATAAGTATGAACATCGGAACTGGGCCAAGGATAAACCGAGATATCAATTGAGTAGAATTATCCGCAACTTGGATCAAAGCACCGAGGTCGAATCCAGTGAAGACATAGACAGCGATAAAGTTCGTCGCGATAAATGCAAAAGCTACCGGAACACCGAGTGCCATAAAAGAAATAACCAGACCGAGAAGGAAGGCAAACGCCCAATACCATTCCATGGTTACATACCCTCCTTGACGTCCGTTCGGCTACCGAACATATCGTCAAATCCAAATAGAAAGCGGATAAACTCAACCGCAACTAGAAAAAACCCAATGGGCATTGGGACGTAAATCCACCATAGTTCAAGTTCAATACTTCGTTCATCCAGCGCTTCATCGACATAGGCTTCGATTAACAGCTCCGAGGAGTAATACGCGAGAAGAAGTGAACCAGCTATCACAACAAGATACGCAAATTTTGAAGTTATTTTTCTCGCACCAGGTGCTAGAAGTTCATTAACCGCGTCAATGAAAACATGCCCCTTAATACGCGCCAGCCAAGGCGCAGCAAGGATCGTGAACCACAAAAGACCGTATTCCACGACACCAAGTGTCCCTTCCCAAGGTTGCAGTCCAGCCAAGGGCAGAAGAACATCCATCACAATTAGCACAAAAATTGCGAAGACTATGATGCAGGAAAGAATTTTGAGCGCATTAATCAGCCAGTCATGCGCTTTTCTGATAGTGTGCAAATGATGCCCCTCTTGAGGTTACGGATTTATTTTACCCGTTTAAACCCAGACTAGTCGGGATACTCGTTTGGAACAAGGCGAACTAGCGTATTAAGTCGGCTAATTGTCGCCAATGGAGCTATAGAAAACCAAATAGAAACTTATTTTTGGCTACTTATGGCGTGCGCTAATTGTGTCTCGGGTTCGTTGTCAGAGATCAACCTAATTAAGATTATTTATTTTCGTTTCGGGATCGGTAAGAGTCGCCGCGTTAAAAATTCTTCTCCAATCATATTTTCCCTTTGAAAATATTTTATTAGTTTTGATGGAGATTACAGAAGAAGGCCTGTAAGTTTCGAGGTTACCCAAATCTATTCGAGACCTACCCCGATCGGTCCATTCGTTGTTTTATGGACGAACTGATCGACATATTGGTTCCCGGAGTCCGACAACTCGTTAGGACTACCTTCCCAGACTATTCGCCCTTCGTGCATCATTATGATCCGGTCGGCAATGTGACGTGCGCCGTCCAAATTACTTGTAATGGTGATAACAGTGGCGCTTAAGTCCCGGACGTTTTCAAGTATCAGGTCGTTGATGACATTCGTCATGATTGGATCAAGCCCCGCGGTTGGCTCGTCTAGAAGCAAAATATCTGGCTCGTCGGCAAGCGCGCGAGCGATACCTACGCGTTTCTGCATACCACCCGAAAGTTCGACTGGATAGAGTGAAGCGGTCTCTTCGGATAGTCCGACCGCGGCAAGTTTCTTATGGGCGAGCTCAATTGCTTCGGTCTTTAGCATGCGGGAGTGCTGTCGAAGCCGGAAAGTAATATTTTCCCATACTGTAAGGCTATCGAATAGAGCCGATCGCTGAAACAGAACTCCAACCCGCGCAATTTTTTCCCGTTCTTTGTCGTTTAGACCAACCATCTCCTGTCCGCGAATTAAAATGCTGCCAGTTTGTGGTTGAAAGAGCCCGGCGATCATTTTCATAGTAACTGTTTTACCTGACGCGGACGGACCAATAAGGACTATCGATGCCCCACGGCGGACGGAGAATGCCAAGTCCAGCAAGGAGAATGACTCGTCAAACATATGCGTTACGCCGGAAAGTTCCAATTCCGGGGTCGATACTATAGATCCGATAGCGTTTGCCATGAGCCGATACTAACGTATCTTCCGATCGTGAAGGGTATTTTTATTTTTGGGAAACAACCGCTAGATTGACGCTATGATCTTCTCACCGCCTCGGAAAGGGGCGATCAGCGTGCTTCTGCTGATCGTATTCTTTGATATGTTGGCCTTCGGGATCATCATTCCGTTTACACCTTTCTGGGCCGAGAGGTATGGGGCATCTCCATTCGAAGTCACTCTATTGTTTTCGACATACTCTTTATTCGCTTTCATGTCTTCGTTTCCATGGGGCGTGATTAGCGATAAATGGGGGCGTCGTCCTATCCTCTGTTTTAGCATGCTGGGTACGGCAGTATCTTTTGCCTTGGTCAGCCAGGCAGATGCTCTCTGGATGCTTTTCGCGGCACGCGCCTTTGGTGGTCTTATGGGGGGTACACTGCCGGTGGCCCAAGCCTATATCGCGGATGTTACCGAGCCCGAAGACAGGGCAGGGCGTATGGGTTTGATGGGCGCAGCTATCGGTGCTGGGTTCGTGCTCGGTCCCGGAATAGGATGGCTGTTGACCCGAACAGGAAGCGGTGACACGGATTTCCGCGCCGCATTCATGATCGCATCTGCCGTAGGGCTTGCCGGTTTTTTGGTTGCTCTGTTATTCCTCAAAGAACCAACGGCCAAGGTTAAGGGCGATGGCGCCCGCTCCATAGTGGTTCGAATGCGATCTTTCTCTATAGCAGGGGCAATACCCAGTGTCTTGTTCCCATTGCTTATCTTGACAGTCATAGCGTTCTGTATGGCGGGTCTCGAAAGTACGTTCGCTCTTTGGACCGAACGCCAGCTTAACTGGGGTGTGCGGGAGGTTAGTATCTTTTTTCTGTTTATCGGTTTTTTGATGGTGATAGTCCAAGGGGGTGTGGTGCGTCCGCTGAGTAAGAGTGTAGGGGAAGGTTGGCTGATTATATTTGGGTTGCTCGTAATGTCTGTTGGATTTGCGACCGTACTCATCGTCTACTCCCCGCAGATGGCATTTTTTGGGGGGACGCTGATTGCCGTAGGTTTCGGTCTCGCTAACCCCTCGTTAAGTGCTGTAATCTCCCGAAATGCGCCCGACGAACACCAGGGAGCGGCTATGGGCGCGTCGCAAGCGACGCAGTCCCTGTGCCGGATTTTTGGGCCGCTGGCATTCGGTGCAGCCTTTGAAGGGCTCGGCAGGAATACCCCTTATCTCGGAGGAGCGCTTTTGCTATTTTTAGGACTCCTGATTGCAATCAAAACCATGAAATACGCAAAGCAAGCTCACTCTGGATAAATCGCCTTTGATGGGAGCTGTGTCCATGCGCAGGGAGCGCCAGCTTGTTTTATCCGTTTTCGTATAGGTAGGGAATCATCCCACAAGGCCCCGATAAAACGCATGCCATTTATGCCATCAGACGCATTGGATGCGAGCCAAGTAATTGGTTTTTCCATGGCCTCTGGTTGAATTGATTTCGCTCGGGGAATACCAGAGTCCGTGGGGATCATCCGTGTATTTACCATACCGCCCGGCACTAAAACGTTTGCTGAAACGCCAGTGCCTTCTAGATCCTGGGACATGATCAAAGTATGCGCTTCGAGCGCCGCTTTAGTCGGTCCATAGGCGCCGGCCCCGGCTAGATACATCGTATCCAAGCTAGTCGTAACGTTCACGATCCGCCCCCAGCCTTTTTCAATCATGCAGGATACGCATGTCTTCGCCATCAGCTGGGGACCGAAAATATTGACGCGTAGCATGTCATTCCACAGATCGTCGTCTAGTTCCCAGAACGTAGCCTTTTTTAGCATGAACGTAGGAATGCGTTCCGGGCCGATCACAGCGTCATTTACAAGCACATCGATGGAGCCAAAAGACGTCAATATTTTCTCTGCTGCGATCCGTACCTTGTCAGGGTCTGTAACGTCGCACGTAATAGCCGTAATAGATCCTTGACCGCCCGCGTCTTCGGCTCTCTGTGCCGCTTCTTCCAGAACGTCTTCGTCGATATCGATCATAGCGACTTTTGCCCCTGCGGCAGCCAGTGCGATGGACATTGCACGGCCCATGCCCCGCGCGGCACCAGTCATTAAGACGGTTTTGCCTTCCAGTAGTCTGTCAGCCATTTTTCTCTTCCGTTTTTTATCTTTTTGTATCTACCCATTCGCTGGGCCGTTTTGCGACTGAGCCGACCTGTGCCCATGCGGTCGGCGCGCTGGCAGCCTCAACTCGGTCTCCAATGGGCAGAGATTCATCCCATAGGGCGGCGATGAACCTTCGATTGGTAGTGCTATCAGCATCGGTCGAGCATAGCCAACATATTGGTTTCTGCATGGCAACGGGCTGGACTAGTTCATCTCGGTCGAAGCCCGTATCCTCAGGGATCATTCTAGTGTTCGCCGGCCCACCGGGGATAAGAATGTTGGCCGTCACGCCGGTGCCTTCGAGATCTTGTGCCATGATACGTGTATTGGCCTCGAGTGCGGCTTTTGACGGACCGTAAGCTCCACAGCCTCGCAGATACATCGTATCCAGGCTAGTCGTAACGTTCACGATCCGCCCCCACTGTTTTTTAATTAGGTGGGGCGCAGCCGCAGTTGCCATCAGTTGCGGACCGAAAGCATTAACTGAGAGTACCCGGTGCCATAGTTCGGTGTCGTGTTCCCAAAATTTCGGAGTATGAGCCACAAAATTATTAGTAAAGAACTGGGGTCCCATGGCGGCGTCGTTTATCAGAATATCAAACCCGCCGAACACCTCAGAGATCCTGTTGATTGCGGCATGGGCGCGGTCCGGATCGGTGACGTCTGCCTGAACGGGCAGAGCACAGCCCTGACCGCCAGCCTCCTCAATGTCGGCGACAGCGGCCGATAGAATTTCTTCCTCTAGATCGATCAGGGCGATTTTGGCGCCCTGTGTCGCGAGGCCTTCGGCCATCGCCTTCCCCAATCCGCGGCCGGCGCCTGTAATGATGGCGGTTCGACCTTCTAAGGGTCGTTGATTCACGGGTATATCTCCTATTTTATCGTTGGATCGATTTTGGTATGATTGCCTGCTTTCCAAGCTGCGGCCAGGCACAGGGAGCGGAGGCCTCCTTTAACCCTTGGGCCCAGTGGCCGGCGATGAAACGTTTACCGTTATGTCCATCAGAGTCTTCGGACGCTAGCCAAATTGCCGGTGCCTGCATAACTTCGGGTTGTATCAACGCTTCGCGCGGAATACCGGTCGCGTTGGGGATCATGCGTGTGTTGGCAGGTCCTCCGGGTATAAGGACATTGGCGGTTACCCCGGTACCTTCCAAATCACTTGCCATGATCGCAGTGTGTGCTTCAAGTGCCGCTTTTGATGGGCCGTAGCCGCCCATTCCCGGTAGATACATTGCATCAAGTGCGGTTGTGATATTTATGATCCGGCCCCAACCTTTACGAAGCATGTGCGGCGCCGCAGCAGCTGCCATAAGCTGAGGTCCAGCGGCATTGACATCAACCATGCGAATAAAGGTGAAGGGCTCGAGCTCCCAAAATTTCGGTGGATCTCCGTAAGGATTCTTCGCAACCACCTGCGGGCCAATTGCTGCGTTATTGAACAGAACGTCCAGGCGACCAAAATTCTCGACAGTAAAATGTACCGCTGTCGACGAACTTTCCGGGTCGCAAACATCGGCGCCTAGCGGGATCACGTTCTCGGCGCCGCCAATGTGACGTACCTCATCGGCAGCTTGCTGTAATTCATCCCCGTCGAGATCCACTAAGGAGAGCAGCGCACCTTCCTCGGCTAGGGCGAGAGCCATGGACCTACCCAATCCGCGCCCGGCACCGGTTATCATGACAACTTTGCCGGTCAGTTTCGCGTCAGCCATTTTCGGATCCGCTATTACGGTTGCCACGCGGATCGCCATCCGGCCGAATGGCCTGGCCTCCCAGTTGCGGCCAGGCGATGGGATCGCCACAGTTGTCCAGATTGGATTTGCCGTCGGCACCAACATCCCACAACGCCGCCCGAAAACGACGATTATTCACAACCGCGCCCTCGTCTGAAAGTAAATAGAGGAGGGGCGGCACCATAACGTCGGGTTGTATCAGCATTTCGCGGTTAGCGTAAACACCGGTCGCGGAAATCATACGCGTGTCCGCTGGGCCGCCCGGGATCAAAACGTTGCAGGTTACACCTGTTCCCTCAACGCCGCCGGCGATCATGGTGGCTAGCGCCTCGGCTCCGGCCTTGGAGGGACCATATGCACCGTTCGTGAAATTAGTCATCGTATCTAAGCTGGTGGTAACGTTTATGATCCGGCCCCAGTCTTGTAATAATAAATGTGGGATGACTGCCTTGGTCATTACGAAATGCCCGGTGGTGTTTACGTCGAGGAATAACTGCCAGTCTGAGAAATCGATTTCCCAGATCATTTTGGCGTTGGATCTATCAGTATCACGAAATCGTTCAGGCCCTAGGCCGGCATTATTCAAGAGAATATGTAGCCCGCCAAATGCTTCAAGCGTCGCGTCGACGATACGTTTTGCGTCGTTTTGTTTCGATACGTCAGCGGCAACACCGATACAAGCGTCGCCGATTTCACCAATAGCATTTTCTAAAGCGTCGGGATCCAACTCGACCAACGTGACAGATGCGCCAGCGTGGACTAGTCCTTTTGCCATGGCGCGACCAAGGCCGCGGCCCGCTCCAGTAACTATAGCTGTTTTTCCGGTGAGATCGGCCATGGAATTAATCCTTATATTTCTCGAAATCGACTACCAACGGGGTCAGCTTATCGCGATAGTAATCGGGCATTACATCCGCTTTCCGGGTCTCCGGGTCGAAAAAGACTTCGATCGTATCCTGTGTCGCGCATAGCTGACTGGTATCAGCATTGTGCATCCGCATGTGATGGCGGATCGATTTGCCCCCGACATGACTGAACCCGCCGCGGATGACTAGCAGCTCACCTTGCTTCATTTCGTGGATATAGTTGATCTTAATTTGTGCGACGACAAGGCCAACACCTTTTTCGTGCATCTCCTTGTGACTTACCCCAGCGACCGTCCAGAGATGAAAACCGGCATCGTCGAAATGATGCGCATACCAGCGAACGTTCATATGTCCAATATGATCGCAATGCCATGGAAAGACGACTGACCGATAAACCTCGAAAACGTTGTCCAATGAAAACTCTCCTATTTATTAGGTGTCCAGAACAGACTCATGAAACAGCTGTTCCGGCTCGTATGCGGTGGATATTAGTCCCTGATCCGCGCTGTATTGGATAAACCGGGATATGTTATAACGGTTGCTGGCGAAGCCCGATGGCCAAATGTCGATGCCGAAGGTTTTTTCTTGGGCTTCCAGCGCGTTCCGCGCAAAAGCGATTTCGGAATATCCAGGATCTTCATAACACTCTGCGGCTAGGCGCTTAGCATCCTCCCACATATCGATTAGTGCCAACGGCAGACTTGGCTCCGCTTCTACGACCTCTTTACGGAATGCCATGATGTGCATGATAGGAAAATAGCCGAGCGTATCGTAATATCGCTTTGCCTCGGCAACCGGGTCGGGGAACAGGCGCGTAACCGTCTCACTAGCATCCAGCACTTCCCGTGGCGGGTGGGGAAAGATCATCGCATCGACCTCACCTCCCAAGAGCAGGTCAACCCCGCGTTGTTCGTCGGACAGCCATTCTACACTGACGCCCGCCGGCGGCTTCCAGGGAACGGCTTCGGACGCTTCCATGACCCAGTGGATATCCTCCCAGGGCATATCATAAAAAAATTTAAGGTCGCCCTTTACCAGAACGGACATCGTGGTCTGAAAAGTCCGAAGCACAACCCTGCACCCACCCAGATCAGCGGGGGTGTTAATTCCAGAATCGGTCCGAACGTAGATGTGGTTCTGACTAAACAGGCGTCTTGGGAATACAGGTGTAGCCGTGAAATCGGACCCTCGGTCAGTCGCCATTATGTATGACGAGAACGACAATTCACAAACGTCGAACTCTTGATCTTGGATCATCCGTTTGTGTCGGTCCTTACCGTCACGGTGCTTATGATCAATGCCCACTTCGAGCGGTTGGATTTCAAGACCCTTGGGTATTTTGACGGCGCCGGTGAAGAACGGCACATGTCGATCGTAACGTTCTAGTGCCATTGTATAGGCAGCCACCTGTATTTCCTATCTCTGTTGTTTCAGAGATTGTAGCAGGGGAATGCTTGAGGGAAAGAGAGACCAATCATCTATCCCAGCCGAGCCTTATGCGGGCAAATTCGGGATAGGTTTCGGCGATTTCCTCAACAATTTGCGTTCGGATAAGCTCTAGTCGATCCGGTTCCGGTGGAGTGACCGGTATAACATCGTTAGAGCAGTCGAAATCAAACCCTGTGTTGTCCCGGATTTCTTCCAGTGTCGTCCCGGGCAGTATGCTATCCAGTCGGAACCGGTGTCGTCTTTGGTCATACCTAAAAATACAGAGGCTGGTGATCAACGCGTAAGGACCACCCCTTCGGTAGACGTTGGGCGGACTCCATCCCGGAGCGCTGATGAAATCGACTTTGTCGACGAATATCCGCCGCGAATGCTCTTCTCGGAATAGGATAACGCGGGGCACTGAAAAATATAAATATGCCGAGCCGAAACTACCCGGAAATCGGATATCGGGTTTGGGGTAGGGACCTGTACCTACAAGATTGATGTTTCCTTCGCCATCGATCTGTCCACCGCCAAGGAAGAAAGCATCGATCCGGCCTTGGCCTGCTCGGTCAAAAAGTTCGGGCCCCCCATCGTTGAAAGGACTGTGAATATTACTGCCGAGAATACTAACTCTCGTAACACCCTTGCTTAGGGCCTGGATCATTAGGGCAGCGGCACCCGGTATGGGTGATGCCGTGCCGACTGCAATGTTACGGCATCCATCAATCATCCGGGCAATGGCACAAATAAGTAACTCTTCGCGGGAATATTTCATGTTTGGGATCCGTCGGCGGCCTACTTACCGAATACGTGGCGGTGGAGATAGGCGGAGAAACCATCGGTAGTTTTTGCGTCGGTGACGTATGTTTTTAAATGCTCGCTGTCGCGTTCGTAGCTACCGGGCAGAGATAAGGGCCAAGCACCAAGAGGCGCATATGCAACGGCGTCTATGTATACTGGCGGGATAGTGCCTGCTAGCAGCCGCTCGTCTTCTAATAGGTTGCCCTCCCAGATTTCTTCTACGGTCACCATGGCTTTTGCTGACGCATGAGATAGAAGTACGCATTCACGCCGCGCACCGACCCAGACATTCCCATACTTGTCGCCGTAGCGTGCATGAAAGATCGCGAAATCAGGCCTTACAGCTGGTAGGAGAACTATCGGATCCCTGTTACCGTGGATCATCGGATTATCAATGGTCTTCCAGTCAGCCCGATTGTTCAGAATGTCGGATCCGAGAATCCCCCGCAGAGGCATGAAGGGCACGCCTTTTTCAGAGGCCTGTAATTCAGCGTAGAGCGCCGGGCAGGTGGCATCGCGGATTGCGATCTCCCCGTTTTCCACGGCTCGGCGGAAATTCGGAGCATATCCAAATTCGCCCATTGACACGCCGCTAGTCTCTATCTCAGCGATACAGCCTGCGCCTATTAGCATATCCGCCTGGATTGAACTAACAGGGACGGTTAGCAGCCTCAGATCACGTGCGTTACGCCGGATCAGTGCCCGCGTGATCTCCATTGACACGCCACCGTCCTCCTTGGGTACTCCAATCAGAGCACCGTCTGGAATGCAGCTGGCGATCTCGTCAGAGGACAGATAAGCTTCAGGAACCTGCATGACGCTATTCTGCGATGAAGTACAAGAACAGGCAAATACTATGAAAGAACATGATTTACATGCGACATGGGACCTCCAGCGATTTTGGTTTACTGATGATTCTGGTGTCGAAGTGGAACCGCTCGGCACCGATGCGGTCGGGAGCTTGATCCTCAGTGCCGACCGACAATACGCGTTTACAATGATGCGGTCCGGCCGGACGTCATACAGGAGTGGAGATTTACTTGGCGGGACTTCGGATGAAAAAAGTGAGGCAGCCGGCGGCTATGTATCTTTTGGGGGTTCCTGGTCGTTCGATGGCGAGGCTATCATTTTCGGGATCAATTATAGTTTGTTTCCAAACTGGGTCGGCGCGCAGCAGAAACGTATCGCATCGTTCAGTGGTGACGAGCTACTCCTACAGACGATTGGCGCCATCCTAATGGCCGGCAAAAGCCATCATGGTGCGGCTCGCTGGCGCAGAAAATAAGTTCAACATTTCGAAGGACGAGAGACTCAGATGAAAGCCTGGCAGATAGAAAATGATGACGGCATCAATGCTCTTGCTCTCAACAATATTGAAATCGGCGACCCTGGTCCTGGCGAAGTTCGGTTTAGAGTAAAAGCATCTTCTATCAATCGGCGTGATTTCAATACAGTGCGTGCGCCAACAGCCCGTAACACACCGCTTCCACGGATTCCCAATTCCGATGCATCTGGCGTGGTGGTAGCGGTAGGCGATAACGTCAGGGATTTTCAGCCGGGAGACCGGGTTGCTAGCTGTTTTTTTAAACGTTGGGAGGGCGGTCCAATGCACGGGTCGGTTATGAAAAGTGCTCTTGGCGGCCCAGAAGAGGGAATGCTGTCCGAAGAGGCCATTTTACCTGAAACCTCGCTCGTGCATTTGCCGGAACACCTTACTTGGGAGGAAGCAAGCACACTGACCTGTGCAGGTGTAACGGCTTGGAATACGCTTGTCGAGCAGGGCAGGCTAAAAGCAGGGGATACTGTGCTTGTGATGGGGACAGGTGGCGTATCGATCTTTGCATTGCAGTTTTCAAAGATGATGGGGGCTAGGACGATAGTGACTTCGAAGAGTGATGAAAAACTCGAACGTGCTCGCGCCATGGGCGCCGATGAAACCATAAACTATATCGATACCGCCGATTGGGGAAAAACTGTGCTAGATTTGACAGACGGCGAGGGCGTTAATCAAGTCGTCGAGGTTGGCGGCGCAGGAACGCTGCAAACGTCGATTGATGCAGTCGGTTTCGGGGGACACATTGGCTTGATCGGTGTTCTCACGCAGGGTCAAATAAACCCACTTCCGTTGCTCGGGAAGTCCGTGCGCCTGACTGGGATTTATGTGGGAAGTCGAGAGATGTTTAAAGATATGAACTCAGCGATTTTCGCAAACGGCCTAAAACCTGAAGTAGACCGGGTCTTTGGGTTTGATCAGGCCAAAGCCGCTTTCAATTTAATGGGCGAGGATAAACATTTCGGGAAAATTGTGATTTCCGGAGCCGGCTGACGATTATTATTCTTATGTGAGTAACAGCCTGTTATCTATAGTCTTAGAAACGTCAGCATCACGGCAAGTTTTTATTTGTCCGCTAGGGGAGAAATACTATGGTCAAATTAGCCGAAGAGGACATCGAAACGCGCGAAGTGTTAAATTGGGAAGGTTTGCACGTATTCCACTTCCTATTTTCGTCCTGTTCTCAGAAGTTACGGATATTTCTGGCACTTAAAGGAGTGAAATGGGAATCCCACGAGATTGACTTAATGACAAATGAAAATCTCAACGGATATTTTCTGGGTATCAATCCGCGTGGACTTCTACCTGCAATCGTTCATAACGGCGACGTTCACATTGAGAGCAACGATATTTTGGCGTACTTAGAGGCTGTTTACCCTGAGGTACCTCTGATTCCGACAGGATCCGAGGACAAGGTAGCCGAGCTGCTTAGACACGAAGACGAGTTGCATCTCGACCTCCGGGCCCTGAGTTTTCGGTTCGTGTTCAATCCGCCCCACGACCCAAAATCTTCGGAAGACTTAGAGAAGTACGCGACCGGTGGTTCGGGTACCGTCAACGGACAGAAAGACGGGCGAGTTGGTATTGAGATCGATTTTTGGAAAAGTTACGCCGATAGGGGGATTACCGACGATGTCGCCCGGGCGGCAGCTGAAAAATTCCGCATGGTGTTTAGTGAACTAGACGAGAGATTGGCTGACCAAGAGTATCTTTTACCTCACGGCCTCAGTGTGTTGGACATTGCATGGTTTATCTATGCCAACCGGTTGACGCTGGCCGGTTATCCACTGGCGCGTCTTCATCACAATCTTGGGTCCTGGTACGCGCGTTTGGAGAAAATCCCGGAGATAGCGAGCGAAATCGCCCTTCCGCCGCCAGTTAAGGAAAAGTTCGATGCGACTCGGGCACATCATATGGAGCAGGGTGTGCATCTGGAGGCAATCACCGGGCTCTAAACATGCAAAAAGGGCAGGAGTGCTTAATGGTACTTGGAAAACCAAAGATCTTTTGTACTTTAAAGCCAGCAGTCGATCTTGGATAGTGCCACGGTCAGATCGTATGGCAGTTAAAGGTTTCAGGAGCGCCAGATCAAGGGATAATCGTTTCCATCAAGTGGGCCGCCGGGAATGAGGTCGGTCTTATCTTACTGAGATGGCACGTAGTCGCGGGGCTCTCACGTCGCTCGGCTTCGGCCATAACGTAAAGAAAAGGGCCCGACGGCGTCTGTTGTTCGATCTGTTAGGTTCCGCTGCGTGTATGGTTGCCGCGTGAAAAAAAAGCGCATCACCTTTCTCCATTTCAAATAGTTCAATATTATACTGATCTGGGTGTGCCCCGATATCTGGAGCGGGTCCGTCAAACACCGCTGCACCAGTAGAATCTTAACCATTTCCGATCAGTGCCGGCTTATAAATCTTGCGCCAATTGTGAGAGCCTGTAGCGAACTTCATCACACCTGTATCCGCCGTGACCGGATCTAGTGGAATCTAGAAAGAGATAAAATCCTGCCAGGACACTTCAAAATACGGTAAGTCCTGATGCCAATAAGTTGGTGCATCAGTTCAAGGCTTTTTAACTAACAGGTATTCATCGACTGGGTTAAGTTTATCAAATCGCAAAAATGCCGCCGCTATCGCGCTTGCTGGCGAATTCAGCATAAAGTCATTAAGGACGTGATTGCGTCGGCTCATATGATGAAATGTAACGGAAACGACCTTTCCCAGTTTGAATGTATTCTCGCGAAAACGGACTCGGGTCGTTCATAACATCCTAAACTGCGACGCCAAGCTATTCCAGCCAGTCGCCGTTAAATGCTGAGCGGATGATAATGGCTCCATCAACCTCGAACGTTTTGATATCTTTTTCCGCTACAAATACCACAGTGAGATTAATTTTCTCTATGGGCGGGCAGTGGGTCGCGTCCAAGTATGATGTCGGTAGCTTTTTCAGCCATCATTAATATCGTGGAATTGATATGCGCTGAGGTGAGATCGGGCATAGCGGATCCATCGACAACTCTTAACTTCTGAATTCCGTGGACCCGCAGATCCGGGTCTAATACGCTCTCCGGTCCGGTTCCCATAGGACACGTGCAGGAGGGGTGGTCTATAGTTACCACTGTATTGCGAATGAAATCATCAAGTTCGGTATCGGTTTTTACACTTGGTCCGGGAGTCAGTTCTTGGCCACGATATGGGCCCAACGCATCCTGTTGTGCGACTTCACGCGCCATTTTGAACCCCTTACGAAGAGAGACAAGATCGTCGTTATTAGACAGAAAACGAAAATCTATTACTAGGGGATCTCTGGGGTTAGTTGAACGAAGACGAACTTCGCCGCGGCTTTTCGGGTGGACGATGCCGCAGCGAATGGCGTAACCATCTTCGTATTTTTTCTTTATCCCGGGGAACCAAGGGTTCGCATCAGGCGGTGCTCCGCGGAACAAAAATTCCCAGTCGGCCGCGTCGACATCTGGCGCACTTTTCAGAAATGCATGCATTCCGCCCGGTACGACCGTAGCGGGCCCAGTTCCGAATAGGTACGCGCGTACCATGCTGACGGCGATTTTATCGTAGCGAAGTTCTTCCCGGAACGGGCTAGTATTGTTTGGCCGGCTCCAGAAGTTTGAGACGACTAAATGATCCTGTAAATTTTTTCCCACCGGCAAGTCGACGATGCATTCGATACCGAATTCTTTGAGGTGACTGGCGGGCCCGACACCCGAAAGCATTAGAAGCTGGGGTGTATTGAATACGCCGCCGGACAGAATGACTTCCTGATTAGCCCCGGCCGAGACGGTTTTTCCTTTATGTAGGTATTCGATTCCGTTGGCGGTCGACCCATTCATTAGGATACGTGTGGCGAGCGCTCGGGTATGGACTGTGAGGTTCGGTCGGCGCTTTGCTGGTTTCAGAAAAGCGTTTGCGGATGAGGATCGTCGCCCGTTCCGGATTGTGTATTGACCTTTACTAAAGCCAATCGGCTGCGGTCCGTTATAGTCTTCTGTAACCGGTAAACCGACAGCATTCGCTGCATCGATCCACGCGTCGAAAATCGGGTCCTGGGTTTTCGCGTACTCGGTTCCCACTGGTCCGTCTCCGCCGCGCCATGCATTGGCGCCGTTTTCCCAAGTCTCGCATCGTTTAAAGTATGGTAGTACCTCGGCATATGACCAGCCGGCGCTGCCGTTAAGTGACCATCGGTCGTAATCATCGGGATGCCCGCGCGTATATGCCATTACGTTGACGGATGAGGAGCCCCCTAAAACCTTTCCGCGTTTTGTTTTAAGCCGGCGTCCATTTAATTCTGTGTTGGGCTCAGAGATGTAGCCCCAGTCGTGCAGGCCGAGTTCGTGAATTTTCCCCATACCAACAGGTATATGGATAAGAGGGTCCCAGTCGCATCCCCCCGCCTCCAGTAAAAGGACCGAAATATTTGGGTCTTCTGTTAAACGCCCTGCGAGCGTGCAGCCGGCCGAGCCTGCACCTGCAATGATGTAGTCGTATTCTTTCTGCTCCATCATTACCTCGAGTATTCGTTTGGTTGTAGTTCTTCGTTTTGTATTACATCTCCCGATGCATGCATTATGCTAACCACCGCTGCCATTAAAACATTTGAGGCGATTTCTTTTTTGCGCCTATTTCGAGCATAAACTTCTCGAGTACCTCGTATGGTTGTGCGCCGACCACGCCGTATCCACCCGCGACATAGGTCGGAACGCCAGTAACACCGTATTTTTGGGATTTAGCCCAGTCGTCGTCCACCGCTTTCTCGAATGTGCGGTTTTCGACAACTAATTTCGCCTCCTGCACCGACAGGCCGGCATCTTTAACGCATTCAAGCAAAACATCGACCTCGCCAATGTTCAGGGATTCTACGAAGTATGCTTTATAGAACTCTTTTTCTAGGCGCTCTCCCTCTTCGATTGTTTCGGACCATTTTCCCAATTCCTGCGCCAGACGACTGTTATACGAATGCGTACGTTTACCGTAGGGAAGACCCTCAACGTCCATACGCTCTTTCATGTCGTAGTACATTTTTTCAGGATCTAGCCCGCGCTCGGCATAAAATCCGGCCATCTCACGGCCTTCAGGTGGCGTATCTGGATGTAAGGGAAAGTGTACTAACTTTATATTGATATCGTAATTCTGGCGGAGCTTTTCAATACGCACGGTACTGAGATAACACCAAGGTCAGACGTAATCGCTGAAGAGTTCCAGCGTCACGGATTCTGTCATCCCAACCTCCTGAATCTAGTTTGACACAGCATGGCATGCCGATTGTCTTATCGCTAGCCCACTATACTTCAGCTTTTGCGCTCACGTCGTTACCCTGTTCGTATTTAAGATCGCGGTATTTTCCGGCGACGACCGGTTCGTATTTGGGCGGGTTATTCGGCCCAGTGCAGGTCGGAATACACTCTATAACGGCATCGTAGTTAGGCTGGAAAAAATAGCCGACCGAGAGTCGGCCGCGGGTTGGCTTCGACGTTACAGAAGGATTTACGACCCGGTGCATGTTCGACAACCACGTATCATTCGTCCAACGCATTAGCTGGTCCGCGATATTGATGATGAAGAATTCCGGTCGCGTTTCGACGTCAATCCATTCGCCTTGCCTAGTGCGCACTTGTAGGCCGCCGGGTTCGTCTTCACCCATAAGGATGGTCATCATACCATAATCGGTATGTTCGCCGGCGCGGATGTGGCCGGCTGGTGGGTCACCTTTTAGCAATGGATAGTAATTCAGCCGAGCGGCGGTAGCGTGTTTATCAGTTTTGTCATCGAACCAAGTTTCGGGCAAACCTAATGCTAGTGCGATAATATGAATTACATCAATTACCAGCCGGTTCATTTCCTCGTAGTAAGCCACGGCGGCTTTTTTGAAAGTCGGCGGCTCTTCCGGCCAAAGATTCGGAATGAAGTAGTTCTGTCCTTGGGGAGAGGTATAATACGGTGCTTCGGGCCAACTCTCTGGCCCGTAATGATAAAATTCTTTTAGGTCTGGGGTGGCATCCGGCACAACGGTTCGACCTAGTGCCTCGCCTGCTAGTTCGCGGAAGCCTCTTGGAGTATCAGGGATTGGGTGGCTGGAGGCTTTTTTTATTTCCTCGTTTTGTTCAAAAAATACGTGAGAGGCCTCTCGAAGATCCTCGATGATTGCCTGTGGCACCCCATGTCCTTTTATGGCAAAAAAACCAATTGTCTTACAGGCTTCCGCGACTGCCTTCGAAACGGTTGTTTTGCCAACGCTATCACCGGCAAGAAATGGTGAAATATCAATAACGGGAACGTTCTCAGCTTTCATATTGCAACCCTAACGTCCGACATCTATCAACTCAATACGAAGATTGACCCTATTGCCTCGTAGCGACCGGTATTGATATCTAAATAGGTACTTAAAATTATGCCGGGGTCAAATTTACTGGTTGGACTTCGCCTTATTAACAATGCATCCTGAGCGGGTATCGGAATCAGAAATGTTAAACATTTGACAGGACTTTCTGAAATAAAACAACATTTTACAATATTGGGTGCAGGTGTTGTCGGACTTTGTTGCGCTGTTTCGCTGCAGAGGGAGGGGTTTGATGTTACCCTTGTTGATAGGCTCGATCCAGGCACGGGGACGTCTTTTGGGAATGCTGGGCTGATCCAAATTGACTCCGTTGTGCCTATCGCGACACCTGGAATCATGCGCGCGGTTCCCAGCATGCTGCTAGACCCAATGGGACCGCTGGTTGTTAGATGGCGTTACCTTCATCGGATAGCACCATGGCTGCTCAAATTCGCGCTTAACGCTCGACCCGACAAGGTTGAACAAATTTCATTTGCTCTTGCTTCATTACTTGATCGGTCAAATGACGCATGGCTTGGACTTATTACCGCTGCCAATGCAGGGGATATTTGGCGCCAATCAGGCGAGCTGCATGTTTATCGTACAAGAGAAGCTTGGGAAAAATCTCGATTGTCAGATGAATTGCGACGCCGGCGTGGCTCTAAACTTGAAGAACTATCCGTAGAAGAAATGCGTCAACTTGAACCATCTCTTTCACCCAAACTTCACCGGGGGGTATTTACGCCCAACGCTAATTCTATCACTCATCCGTTTCATTTGTCTCAAAGACTGTTCGAACTATTCAGACGAAATGGTGGTAAATTTGTAAAGGTCAATGTAACCGGTATTGAAAGGCGCGAAGATGGTGAGCCATGTCGCCTATTAACTGACGGAGCCTATCTTCCGATAGGCGGTTTGGTCATTGCCGCCGGCGCATTTTCTAAGCCTTTTGTAAAATCTGTAGGTGCTTCCGTTCCGCTCGAAACTGAGAGGGGATATCACCTTTGGCTGCCCAATCCGGGAATTGAAATGCGCCGCCCCATCATCGTCGGTGACCATAAATTTGGTATTGTTCCAATGACGGGTGGTATCCGCTTGGTTGGGACGGTGGAATTCGGTGGCCTAGATCTAGCGCCTGACTGGCGTCGCGCAGATGTTTTGGCGAAACTATCGAAGCCGTTCGTACCAGATTTGAATTTAAAGGGGGCCGAGCGCTGGATGGGGTATAGGCCCTCAATGCCAGATAGTCTTCCAGTAATTGGACGACTACCTGGGAGAAGGAATTTATATTTAGCATTTGGACACGGACATCTGGGGCTTACGATGGCGGCTGTGACGGGAGAGATAATTGCCGGTTTGGCAAGAGGTAAAAAAATAAATTTTGACCTTTCGCCGTTTAGTCCTGAGCGGTTTTGAGAATCGAAACAAAGAAATGCGCATTGATGCCGATAACCTGAAGTTAAAAATCATCGCTATTTTTGAGGCCATGGGTAGTCAGACCCAAGAGGCGGTACTTGTCGCGAACTCGCTAGTTCAAGCTAATTTGAAGGGCCACGACAGCCACGGCGTTGGTTTGGTGGCAACCTACATAAGCCATTTCGAGAACGGCCTTCTCACTCCCAACACCGAGGTTAGACTGATCAGAGACGATGGAGCGATTTTGATGTTCGACGGTGGTCGAGGTTTCGGTCCCCGTGTTGCCGGAGATGCAATGGACCGGGCTATTGAGAGATGCGCGGAAACAGGTGTTGTGCTCATGACAATTCGGAATGCCCATCATATTGGCCGAGTAGGCGCCTATGGAGATATCGCAATTGCGGAGGGGTTGATTTCTATCCATTTCGTCAATGTTACCGATCACTCTCCAACTGTGGCTCCGTGGGGCGGCGCGGAACCGAGGTTTGTGACGAACCCCGTCTGTATTGCCATTCCGGGTACAGAAAATACACCACCAACAATGCTTGATATGGCAACTAGCAAAATTGCGCTCGGTAAGGCGAGAGTTGCAATGTCGAAAGGGGAAAAACTTGGTCCAAATTTGGTAATTGATAACATGGGTCTGCCTTCTACTGACCCGTCTGTTGTATATGACAATCCGAGGGGATCCCTACTGCCGTTTGGTGATTATAAGGGGTCCGGTTTGGCATTGATGTGTGAACTACTTGCCGGTGGTCTTTCAGGAGGTGGAACTATTCAGCCCGGAAATCCTCGACAGGAAAGTATCGTAAATAACATGTTTACAGTCTTGGTTGATCCTGAACGCCTTGTAGATGTTGACTGGCTTCGTGCAGAAATCGACGCAACGGTAGCGTACGTAAAGTCAGCACGGCCTACCGTTACTGAACGGCAGGTGATGGTTGCCGGAGATCCCGAGCGCGTTTGTATTATTGAGCGCACGGCGGATGGGATCACCCTTAACGATGAAGCATGGGAGGAATTGCGTGCTGCGGCCCAGAGGGTTGGCGCTAGTATAGACTGATTGTTATTCTCGCGGAGACACTGCGGTTCTATGCTTTCTAAAAATTATTATTAGCCATTTGACTACAAAAATCAGATCGATTTAGAGCCTAGTTCTTGGTTGGATATAACAGACCGCTGTTATTGAGTGATACGCAGATCTTCAAACTCAGGTTTCAGGTCGATACCTATTACCTATCCGGACACACCGGAATTATTTGGGAAAAATTTAGTTTCGGTTCGGAGTTTGTCACTCCGATGACGATGCAGATTGAATGAGACTGGCCGGGATCAAAGAGGGACTATAGAATGTGTAAGGATCGTATTTAATGAACTGGCAAATTGTCAGGACCATTTAACAATCGACGAGGTATTAAGACGTGGCGAAAAATATTCAAATCACAATTGTTGCAGGCGATATGGACCGTATGGCCGCTATCAAGGACGGTCGGGTGGAGGTGGAGGGATGCGATGTGACATTCATTCCGATGGAGCCGGAGGAGGTTTTTTTCCGCGCTTTTCGTTATGCCGAATTCGATTGTTGCGAATTATCCTTTTCAAGCCATATGCGCGTAACGTCGCAGGGAAAGGCAGACTATGTTGGTATCCCGGCCTTCGTTAGCCGGGTGTTCCGTCATTCCGGTTTTTACATTCGGACAGACCGCGGAATCACCAAACCAGAGGACCTGCGAGGTAAACTCGTTGGTACGCCCGAGTATCAGATGACAGCTCCCGTCTGGATGCGTGGTATTTTGGACGACCAGTTTGGCGTTAAATCTAATGAGATACGCTGGAGATCGGGAGGGCAGGAGGAGGCGGGCCGCGATGAACGTACGCCGTTCATTGCGCCAGATGGTCTCGACCTCGAACCTATTCCGGAGGATCGGACGCTGGTCGAGATGTTCGAGGCGGGCGAGCTTGATGCCCTGACTACGGCACGGGAGCCTTCCAGCTATACCCTTCAAAAGCCAAACATAGGGCGTTTGTTCCCGGACTTCAGAACTGTTGAAAAAGAGTATTACCGTGATACGGGTATTTTCCCAATCATGCATTTGATGGGTCTTCGAAAGGATCTTGCCGAAAAGCATCCTTGGCTCCCGGGTAGCCTCTATAAGGCTTTCTTAGAAGCCCGGGACATCGCGTATCAGGATGTGGCGAAGACCGCGGCGCTAAGCGTCGCCCTGCCATGGGTGGCTGCTGAACTTCGGGACACCGTAGCGCTGATGGGATCAGATTACTGGAAATACGGAATCGAGGAATGCCGGCACGAAATAGAGGCGTTGGCGCGTTATTCGTATAACGACGGATTGTCAGAACGTTTAATGACGCCGGAAGACCTGTTCGCTGAGTCCACTTTCGATATATCGAAAATCTAAAAGACTGATTTTCACAAAAGAGGACCAAAATGGAGCTACCCTCCAGTGATGAAATCTATAGCCTGAAAGTTGATGACTTCGACACCGCACAGCTTTTGACAAATGCCGCGCGACAACGTGATGAACGTGGTTTGAGGGATATTTTTATCGTTGACGCTGATTCCCATCACTACGAAACAGAGTCCGTCCGCGAGTTGCTAGAATATATAGAAGATCCTGTAATGCGACAGCTTTCTATGTCTGCTCTTGGGGTTGCGCGGAAGTCGCGCGGTTTTCCCTATTCTCGGGTTGGTTATCAAGATTTAGGAGGTCGTATAACGCGAGAACCGCTCCGGCAGTTGGAAAAAACCTCTGGAAATGGAGGGCATCGTGATGTCCAACTGGCCCATAAGCGCATGGACTCTATGGGTGTCGATATTGCGGTTCTATTGCCGACTCCGATGATGCTTATGGGCATGCACCCGCAGGTTGAGTTTGAAGCACAGATTGCAAGGGCGTATAATCGTTGGCTAGTCGAGAAAGTACTCTCAGAGTCTGTTCGTCTTAAATCATTTGCTTATCTACCCTTTAATGACCCGGAAGCGTCCTATCGTATTGTTCAGGAATTCAAAGATGTACCTGGCATCGTCGGTTTTCTTGTCACGTCGGTTCGACATAACGCGGTTCATGATAACGTCTATGCCAAGACCTACTCCGCGATACAGGAAGCGGGCAAGGTACTGTCATTCCACACCGGCTACGACTGGGACGACCCTACTTTCGGGAGTCCGAGCCGATTCGTAGCGGTCCAAGCCATCGGTTATCCATTCTACAATGTAGTCCATTGCGTGAATTGGCTATGTAACGCCATGAATGAACGTTTTCCAAATCTTGACGTTCTATGGATGGAAGGTGGGCTTGCGTGGATCCTATGGGTGAACCAGCGAATTGATTCTGAGTACCGGATGAGGTCCTCGGAAGTTCCCGGACTACGTAAACTACCGAGCGAATACCTACGGGATATGTATTACACCTCTCAGCCACTTGAGGCGGGTGATACTTACCTCCTTGAAAAGACTATGAAGGCGATCGACGCGGGCAACCAAGTCATTTATGCATCAAACTATCCGTTGCCTGACATGGATGTCCCGTCGGTAATCTGGGATCTAGAATTTCTGAACGATATGCAGAAACGGAACATCTTGGGTGAAAATGCGCGGAAGCTTTTTCGTCTGTAGTAAATTAAAATTGTAGTAACCAGAATAGACTATGGTTTATCTGGATTGTTATCCGTCAAAATGCCGGTAGTAGGGGGTGTGAGCATATTTGGTTCCACTCGGTTGTCGGGAAAGACAGTTCTGAAATGTCATTATATCGATCCGAACGATGAAGTTGGTGGGCGACTGGAGGCATTACTTGGTCATCCGGCTGCACTCTGCTTAAATCAAAATGGGCGGTTAAGTTACTGTTGAGAGAAATTTTCTGCTTTGTTTGATTGCCCGGGGGAGGTTGAATAATGGATATGAGGATTGGTAATTTTTCTGTCGGCGAAGTGATGGAATGGCAGGGTGTATATCGCGATCCATTGGAAATGTACCCGGACGCATCGCAGCTGGAAATAGATGCACACCGAGGATGGCTTGAGCCGCACAGTATTGATCCAGAGACCGGGAACGTGATCATGGCCTTTCGGAGCTACTTGATCCGGACTGAGCGGCTTACCATCTTGGTAGATGCGTGTGTAGGTAATGATAAAGAACGACCCGTCCGCCCTAGCTGGCACAAGCAGAAATGGCCCTGGATGGACAATCTCCGGGCGCAAGGTGTAAACCCGGACCAAATAGATATCGTTATGTGCACCCATTTGCACACCGATCACGTTGGCTGGAATACTAAGCTTGAAGACGGTCGCTGGGTGCCCACTTTTCCCAACGCAAACTATCTATTCCACAAAACCGAATACGATTATTGGGAAGAAGAGCACAAATCTCAGGCCTGGGCTCGGGATGCATTCATCGATAGCGTCCTTCCCGTAGTTGAGGCCGGCAAAGCGGTGATGGTATCCGGCGATCACGAAATTGATCACGGGCTATGGTTGGAACATACCCCTGGACACACACCTGGTGCAGTCTGTTTACATGCGGAAAACGCCGGTTCTCATGGTATTTTTTGTGGTGATCTTATGCATCACCCATTGCAAGTGCCAGAGTCACAGTGGTCCAGCATATTTTGTGAAGACCCAGACCTGTCACGTAAAACCAGGATGGCCTTTGTGGATCGTCACGCGGAAACGGATACTATGATACTTCCCGCTCATTTTGCGGATGTAGGTGGTGGACACATCGTGGCCGGTGGGCCGGATGGTAAACCTATTTTTGAGTTTTCGCGTTAACGCCTTTAAATAGGAGATGGGAGAAATACTTTGACCGATATTGGCTTCATCGGCCTTGGAAATATGGGAGCGCCTCTGGCACGTCGTCTTTTAAAAGATCACACCCTCTACGTATGGGATCTGAATCCGGCGGCAGTCCAATCGGTGGTTGCGGAAGGGGCTATTGCAGCGAATGGACCCAATGGAATTGCGGCCTCGGGGGCACAACTTATCATCACTTGTCTTCCGACTTCTGCTCAGGTCGAGGAGGTGATTTTCGGATCCGATGGTCTAAAAAACAACCTTTCGGCAGGAATGCTCATTGCGGATATGACAACCGGTGATCCCTTGGTCACGAAGGACATGTCGACGCGTCTAAACGAAGACGGAGTTTCTCTCATAGATGCACCGGTTTCGGGCGGTGTTGCTGGCGCGGAGGCGGGAACGATCGCGATCATGATTGGCGCACCCGCAGATGTTTTCGAAAATGTAAAGCCCCACCTTGAAGCAATTAGTCCGAATATCTTTCACGCGGGCGATATCGGAGCGGGGCATTCCATGAAATTGATAAATAACATGATTTCGTCTTGTATACGTTTGGCTACATTCGAGGGACTGGCGTTGGCAACAAAAATCGGAATCGAGCCGATGCGATTTTCAGAGATACTTGCGAAGGGTTCGGCGAGGGGCTACATCGCCGATACGACACTGCCAACCCACATTATACCCGGGAGGGTAGAGCAGGGCTTTGGACTTGCATTGATGCATAAGGACTTGACCCTTGCGACCAAGCTCGGACAGGATATGAAAGCGCCTCTGACAACTGGAAATTATGCGCGAGAAGTATTCCGAATGGCCTTGAACGAGTTGGGCGAAGATGTCGATATTTCTCAGATAATACGGGTATTTGAACGCGCCGCAGATGTCGACGTTTGCGAAGCGCAGAAGAGACTCGAAAACTGAAAGATTCGCGAAATTATATTTTATCACACTCGCAATAAAGTAGTAATGAGTTGAGCTTTATATTGTTGCGGTGCCTAATCAGGCAGTAGATATCCATTTTGAGGTTTGCATCGCGTTCAATTTCATTGTGAACCTGCGGTAGGCTTTTTTATCTCGTTGTATCCCGTGTCTCGACATACGCCCAAAAATTATATGGAGATTCCAGAAATTTAATGTCTGGAATACCTCACCAACGGTCAATACCGGAGCGCGGTGGGCATGGAGAAGACGGAATAACCACAACCTGTTGTTGTGATTCGCGAAGAAGCTTCTACAAGTTGTATTGCGGCATCACCCAGGCCGCTGCAGTTCTATGTAAACTGCGCTGACCAAATCGCGTCCCGGCGTTCCGACCCACCCATGCGCCGGGACGCGTACTTGTTTAGAGTATATTTCATGACGGAATTTGGGCAAAAAAAATGGCCTCAGCCGCCCCCGGCTTTTGGCCTGCCCCTCTTCCAGATGAACTCAAATGCCTTGGAACCG
>PTJZ01000015.1 GCA_002937455.1 Alphaproteobacteria bacterium MarineAlpha11_Bin1 | reverse complement strand
TCAATAATGCCTTTTAAAAAGCGGAACGCTGCAAGGTAACAGGGAAAGTAGTGGAGGTCCTCACGTGGCCGACAATCAATCGACGTCTCAAGAACAAAGTGCCAATCAAAAAGGAGCGAAGCTCCTCGCTCAGCGAGAGGAAAGTGCTCTCGTAACAAATCTAACTCGAGTACTCGGGGCTTTAATAACATTGATAGTATTGACTTGGGCAGTTGAACTATGGCTCAAAATGGGCTTCGAATGGTTCGATGAACAAGCATGTCTCGCCTGTCTTGGCCTAACTCTCGCAATAATTTTTATAAGATATCCATACAATGGCGATAATAAACGGCTAAATCTTCCTTGGTATGACGCCTTTCTTGCGGTCCTTGGAATCATTTCGTGTTTTTATCTTTGTTATATTTATGGCGACATTGAGTTAAATCCCTACGCCATGCGGCCCAAAATGTTTATCCTCGGGCTCATTTTACTTCCACTCACTTGGGAGGCACTCCGTCGAACTACCGGATGGAGTTTAACAATCGTATTCTCTGTCTTCGTTGCGTATTCTTTCGTTGGCCATTATGTACCCGGAATTATGAGGGGCCTAGAGCAAGAACCGGTACGCCTGATAGCTGAATTGGGCGTCACCAATGTTGCTCTCCTCGGATTACCGATGAAAATTATTGTTCTGACGGTAGTCCTATTTATTTGGATGGGCCAACTTCTCCTGCATACAGGGGCTTCTGAATGGTTTACCGACGTCGCTGCGGCTTTGATGGGGAGGTCTCGCGGTGGGTCGGCGAAAATCGCTGTAGTCGCATCTGGTCTGTTCGGATCGATATCCGGATCCGCTGTTTCTAACGTAGCCTCTACTGGCGTTATAACTATACCCCTTATGAGACAGGCGGGTTACGACGCGAAAAGTGCAGGTGCAATTGAGGCAGTAGCTTCAACCGGCGGACAGATAATGCCGCCTATAATGGGCGCCGCAGCTTTCCTTATGGCGGAACTTCTTGAGCTTGAATATACCGAGATCATATTAGCAGCACTTGTCCCTAGTGCTCTCTACTACCTTGCTGTATTCGTTCAGGCTGACCTCGAGGCTGCAAAAAAGGGCATCGCTCCCCTGCCGGAAGACCGAATTCCAGCCTTCACGCGGGTGATGAAAGAAGGTTGGTTCTTTGTTCTACCCTACATAGTACTGATCTACACGCTTTTCTCGCTTAATTTGCCCCCACAGGAATCTGCATTCTGGGCTGCTATAAGCGTCGCAATCGTTAGTATAATATTCGGATATCATGGCAAGAGGATTAATATAAAACAGCTTTGGGATTCTGTAGCCGGGGCCGGACGCTCGTCTGCTGATATTGTGGTTATCGGTGCTATGGCTGGCATTATCATAGCGATATTGGATCGAACTGGTCTCGGTCAAGCACTTACCCTAGTGCTGGCGGCTGTTGGCGAAGATAGCCTATTCCTGTTGCTCGTTCTTACGGCGTTAGTCTCAATTCTCCTCGGAATGGGGATGCCAACCTCTGCTATCTATCTGTTACTTGCAACGATGATCGCGCCTTCGCTGATCAAACTAGGGGTAAACCCAATCGCGGCACATATGTTCGTACTTTACTTCGGGTTGATGTCAATGATCACGCCGCCAGTTGCAATAGCCGCTTTTGCGGCGGCGTCATTGGCGGGATCGAAACCAATGGAAACAGGTGCAACTGCCGTTCGTCTGGGCTGGATTGCCTATGTAATCCCATTTGTATTTGTCCTATCACCGTCTCTACTAGGACAGGGCAGTGCTATTGACATTATTTCGACAACCGTCACAGCCTTTATCGGCGTTTGGATCGCTTCCTGTGGCCTGATCGGATATATGTTCGGTCAGCTTTCGATACCCGCTCGACTGATGTTTTTTGTAGCTGGTATTCTGTTGCTCTTGCCGGCTGATGCCATACCAAACGGATTAGTGATCAACGGTGCTGGTCTTTTGCTTGGTATCTTTGTACTCAGCAAAGATTACGTCACTAACCGACGGGATAAAAAGGCGACTTCGGATTCTGGAGGTAGTGTTTGACCGCAAGATGAGTTGATAGAAAAAGGCGGGAAAATGCCGGCCTTTTTCTAATTCTTTGGTCAATCAAGCTACCGACTGGCATCTATTGCAGCTAGTACACGCTCAGGGGTCATTGGCAGTTCCCTGATCCGGACGCCGATTGCGTCCTCTATTGCATTTGCGATTGCTGATGCCACTGGCAATATACACCCCTCACCAACACTCTTCGCACCATAGGGACCGGGTCCATGCCCCTGCTCCTGTAGAATTGAGATAAAACCATCGTTTAGATCCGTTGACCGGGGAACTCTATAGTCGAGACCATTACCATTAATTAAGACCGCCTCATCGTAAACCATGCAAGGAAATAAAGCTCCTGTAAGACCCATCACAGCAGATCCTTCATCCTGGCCACGGCAAACCCTCGGATTAATCGCCCGCCCTGCATCGCCGGATACAACGAGCTGCTTCAGCTGTACCAGCCCCGTTTCAGTGTCGACTTCAACTTCTGCAGCACCCCAGCCGAATTCCCAAGAAACACACTGGGTCTCTAACGGCGCGGAATGATCCATCTTTACTTTGTAAAAACCTTCCCCGGTGAATTCGTATCCAGTTCCGCCGTAATACCGCATAATCATAAACGGCAGTGGATAGGATTGATTGCCCTTTCGGATAGACCAATCATCAAGCTGAATGTCATCTATCGAACACTCCAGCTGATCAGCAGCAAAATTGAGCACTTTCATTTTCGCCTGGAGCGCGGCTTCCTCCACAGCTTTCGCCATAACAACAATAGCGGAGCTAGCATTAGTACCCTGATCGAAGGGCGTGTAGTCGGTGTCCAGAGCGGGATAACTCACTCGATCTAGCGGAGCGTTCAGCAACTCGGCTACTATCTGCGATAGCGCTGTGTGGACGCCCTGCCCAATTTCGACTGTCCCACACTGCAGATAAATACCACCATTTGTAGTTATCCGGACCCGGGCCTGTGCCGGTTTATTTACCCCACCGGCGTCCTTAAATCCTATGGAAAGGCCCATACCCCGACCCTCGCCCGACTTGCGGCCATTGTATCCAATTTTGCCAGCAACGAGGGACATACCGGCACTCAAATCGGAGTCCAAACCGCTTTCTCCCGGTACATAAGCCTCGCCTAAACTTTTTAAATTTTGGATGCGCAGATCCATAGGATCGCGCTCAAGCGCTCGCGCAATGATGTCTACCTGGGACTCCGACGCCCAACACGCCTGAGTACCGCCAAACCCACGGTAGGGCCCGGCAGGCGTTGTGTTTGTCAAAATACAGTCGCAGTCGATATCGAGGTGCTGCCACCTGTAGGGTCCTGGCAGCCGATAACCAGCCTTTTCCGCAACCAGCGGGCTGGCGTCTGAATAGGCTCCGGCGTTCAAAAGAATGTGGCCGCTACGAGCAACGAATGTCCCATCATCCATTACACCCGACTTTATTTCGAGAACCGCCGCATGTTGGCACTGGGTCAGAAAATTTTCTTCCATTGTCATGCAAAATCGCACCGGTCGACCCGACAGCTTCGCCAACAAGATCGCTAGTGGTTCCGCCTTGCAGTTATTTTTTGCTCCGTAGCCTGCGCCTATATAAGGCACTTTAACCCTTATGCGGTTTTCCGGGTGCCGGAATACTCGTGCCAACTCCTTTCGTAATGGGAACGGGTTTTGACAACTGCTCCAAACCTCTATTACATCCCCTTCATACCTCGCGACAGAGACAAATGGTTCGAGATGAAAATGCTGGTCTCGAGAAAAGACAAAGCGATCTTCGAAAACATGATCGCATTTATTGAACGCCGACGAAGCGTTGCCGGTTTCATATGAAAACCGATAACAATTATTCGGCCCGATCCGACGGTGACCACTTGCACCTTGACCGTAAGCAGGGATGATCCCTAGTGGCTCCTCTTCGAAGAGCTCAGCTGCACCCTTTGCCATAGCGTCTTCTATGTTCGCTAGCACCGGTAGTAGATCATACTCCACTTTGATTTTTTCGAGTGCAGCAATCGCTTGATGTTCGGTCTCGGCAGCGACCGCTGCAACTGGATCCCCGACATACCTGACCTTATCCATACCGATAATTGGCTGGTCCTTGATGAAATATCCGTATACTGGACTTAGACCGTCGAGCTCATCGCGCGTCAGAACGGCGTGAATGCCGGGCATCCCTCGAGCGGCAGACGCGTCAACTGACACCACGCGAGCGTGGGCATGGGGAGAACGTAAGACTTTTGCGTGCAACATACCGGGGAAACTGACATCTACCGTATAGACGGCAGCTCCGGTCGTTTTTGGAACCGAGTCGGTGCGGGGTAGATCGGCGCCAACTACGCTCAGTGCCGGCGAAGTCTCATTCATCAGAGATCTCCCGTTCGCGTCTGGCTGCGTCCTCTACCGCATCTATGATCATTTCGTATCCCGTACATCGGCATATGTTTGCCCCCATCCATTCGCGAATTTCATTTCGCGCCGGAGACAGGTTATAATCTAGTAATGCTCGCGCTAGCATTATCATGCCCGGAGTACAGTAACCGCACTGAAAAGAGCTGTGTTCTATGAATGCTGCCTGTACGGGGTCCAGTTCACCATTAGCGCCTGCGAGGCCTTCTACAGTTTTTACATCGCCATTCGCGGCCTGCCACGCAAAGGTGTTACAAGAGGCTGCAGGCTTACCGTTGAGCAATACCGTGCAAGCGCCGCAGGCGCCTACATCGCAGGAGAGCTTCGTCCCGGTAATACCAACCCGTTCACGCAAGACATCTATCAGCATCTCCTCAGAACTAACGTGAAAGGAGGTTTCCTCACCGTTAACTTGAAATGACACGAACACTAAATCGCCCGACATCAACTATATTCCAGCCAAAATTTTGTTCTTAAGACGTGTGGCCAAGACACCTGCCATCCGCCGCCTATACGCCGAGCCTCCCACGGGGTTGTCTATCGGGTCCGGCAGAAAATCAGAAATATCTGTGGCATCTATATCGCCAACACCAATCTGAAATAGCGGCTCGGGGAAGGCACAACCGATACCGATTGAATACCGACCCTTTTCAAAAGAAACAGCAACGCTCACCGACGGCTTGAGGGTACGGTCAAAAAACATTTTTCTATGTGTCACTATTGGGATATGCACAGAGGTTAGCAACCCACCGGCGGGAAATGCTCGTGTGCAATCATGAGCTGAGACAGTGATATCACCCTCACCAGTGCAGAAAACAAAATATGCATCCAGTACGCCTAAAATCACGTGGCCATCGTAGCTGGCTTCCCTCGCCAGAATATTACCGCCCATTGTACCTGCAATACGGACCCGGACATTACCGATAGTGGTCCAGGCAGCCTGAAAATCTGGCAATTTTTCCGCAAGAAGCACATTCGTTTCGATATCTCGATGGGTTGCCAGCGCGCCGATTTTGATACAACCATCTTCCTCGGTTATAGAGCGCATACGGTCAATGGAAGAAACGTCTATAATAGTTTCCCACTCGTCGCCGCTCCGCATGCGCCTGACTAAATCTATACCGCCGGCGATGAAAGTGCTTTTCGGCGACTGTGACAATGCCTCAACCGCTTCTTGAGATGTGGTTGGGCGAACAAGCCGGAATGGCGATATCGCACGGTGGGACCTAGAAATCCATCCAGATTTTATTTTGGTAATTCGCATAGGTACAAGTCCAAAATCGAACGGTGCTTTGTCAAATAAAAAAAGTTGACCCGAAGGCTGGCCCAAATTACGGCATCGGTATTTCCTGTTGATTTTCCGGAACGTTCCAACCGCGGCGGGTAGCTGGCCTTTCGAGTATTTCCAAATACCAGCGTTTGACGTTCGGAAATTCGTTAAGATTTATGGACTGCCAGTCGAACCGAGCCACCCAAGGCCAAACCGCCATATCAGCTATGGTAAAGTCTTCACAACCTAGAAAACCTGATTTGGCGAGCCTGTCGTTCATGACCCCGTAAAGGCGCTTGGTCTCTTTGTGATATCGATCCTCAGCATACGGTACCTTTCCGGAATTATGTTTAGTGAAATGGTGGCACTGGCCAAAAATTGGTCCAACCCCACCCATTTGAAACATAAGCCACTGGATGGAGGACCACTTGCGCTCAGGGTCCTGAGGCAAAAATTTACCTGTCTTTTCCGAGAGATACATCATGATCGCTCCCGATTCCATCAGGGATTTTCTGGTGTCATTATCAACGATAGCTGGAATTTTGTTGTTTGGGCTAACTTTTAGAAATTCAGGCGCAAATTGTTGGTCCTTCGAAATGTTTATGGGGTGCGCCTTATACTCAAGTTCGCACTCTTCGAGCATCATCGATACTTTTCTGCCGTTTGGCGTAGCCCATGTATAGAGATCAATCACGATATAGTTTTCCCTCAATTCTTAGCGCAATTCGATAACGCAAGATGTCAGTCAGAAATGTCAACGGTACTGACATCTGACGAGATACCTCTGGCTTTTTCCGCGATAAAATTCAGTTCCACTTTTTCCTTATATGGATCCATAAGGAAACGTTGCGATAGTTCATGGTCTTCCACCTTACGCTCGGTGTACGCCATGCCGTTGACATCGAGATGCACCATCATCTCCCGAAGTCCCGACGCTCTATAAGTAACACAGTCGACCACGCCAATACTTTTGAGTACCGGAGTATTCCTTTCTAAATATTTTTTCCAGTTCTCTGACACAGGTTCACCACCCACCGTAACATGCTGAACTGCCTGCCGACCGATATATAGCCGACTGACTGCTATTTTAAAATCGGGATGCGGCCCTTCTTCCATGCCCAGCACATCGGTATGCTGGTTGACTGTACCTTCAAAGTCACCTGTCTGGATCAGAAAGTGTTCAAGGTTGGTGAGCGGCATATAAACTCCGATCTTAAATATCCCAATATTTTTTAAATCGTAAATGATTTCATAGGAATACCAACCTCATAGTAAGTGGGATATAGAAACCCCGGATTTTAACAGGGAGGTTCCAAAATGGCCGCATACTGGATTGCACGCGCGAAGGTCAATGATCAAAACGAATACATGAAATATGCAAATCAAGTTCCGGGGATTCTAGAAAAATTTAATGGAAAAATACTGACCCGTGGCGGCGACCAAAAGACACTGGAAGGACGTGAATATTTCGATCGCTTCATCGTGATCGAGTTCGCTTCGATGGAAGATGCGGAGTCATGCTTCAATTCAGAGGAATATAAATCTGCAGCAAAGTTTCGCCGGCAGAACAATGTCGGAGATAACGAGCTGACGATTGTCGAGGCGGGAGATTTAACGCCGAGGCCATAGGCTACTATATCACGGTGTCGAACCAATGAGCCCCCGTCACATTAAGAATAGTTCCACTGACATAGCTCGCCTCATCAGATAACAGCCAGCTGCCGCCGTCGTTATACTCGTTTTCGCGCTAATTGCCCGTCCACCGCCAGTGACAATCAAAATACCGCTCATTTGAGTCTCCACTATCCCAAATTAACGTGGTCAGTAACGCTCCATCGAAATAATATATAGAGGTTGACGGGCGGAGCCCGGCAAAAAAATATCTTTTAGTGCAATCTGCATGGCGGAATTAACTTGGAACCCATACGATTGAGACGCTTAAAAAGGAGGACATTCATTTGACCGAATGCAATGCTATAGGATCGCGCATTCGTTTAGCCGCCGATATCGGCGGCACTTTTACCGATGTCGCCGCATTTGACCCATCGGACGGACGTCTGGTCTTTGGCAAGACCCTCTCCACTCCTGACAGCCTGATCGACGGTATAGCACAAGGCGTGGACAAAACCGGAATAGCCTTTCCACAGGCCAGCCTTTTTCTCCACGGGTCGACCGTAGCCATTAATACAATGCTGGAACGAACGGGCGCCAGAACCGCTCTACTGATTACAGAGGGTTTCCGAGACATATATGAGATCGGCCGCGTGAACCGGCCCGACGCATATAATCTTTTCTTTCAGAAACATGAACCGCTGGTCGAACGCGCATTGCGTTTTGAGGTTGAGGAACGTCTCTACGCTGAAGGTGAAATATACAAACCGCTCGACGAAAACCGCGTCCGTGAAACATGTGCCCGGCTGCGTCTCGAACGGGTGGAGGCAGTCGCAATCCTGCTACTACACTGCTACGCAAATCCTGCGCACGAACTGCGCGTAAGGCAGATCGTGGAGGAGGAACTACCAGACGTATTCGTGTCAACCTCGCATGAACTGAGCCAAGAATACCGTGAGTTCGAGCGGTGTTCCACAGTGGTCGCAAATGCTTACATCGGGCCAAAAGTAAAAAGCTATATCGCAGGCATTGATGACCGCATCCGCAAAGATGGGTTCGATGGATCATTCTTGGTCGTCCAATCTACTGGCGGTTTGTATGACGGCGATCAGGCGCAACGTCAGTGCGTACGTATGCTTGAGTCAGGACCGGCCGCGGGGGTTATCGGCACTCAGGCCCTTTGCGATGCTATCGGACTTGAAAACGCCATCGCCTTCGACATGGGTGGTACAACGGCCAAGGCAGGCGTCATTCATGAAGGCCAAGCTCTCACTACCGGAAGTGCGTTGATTGGTGGATACGAACGCGCGCTTCCCGTTCAGATCGCCATGATGGATATTTTCGAAGTAGGCACCGGTGGCGGCTCGATCGCTCGCGTCGCCGACGAGGGGGGTCTGCGAGTGGGACCGCAAAGCGCGGGAGCCCAGCCGGGACCGGCATGTTATGGCCAGGGCGGCCGTATCCCCACAGTAACAGATGCCAACGTATATCTGGGACGTTTATCCCCGGATCGTTTCTTGGGAGGCGAAATGACGCTCGACTTAGCCTTAGCTAGCGAAGCAATCAATGAAAAAGTAGCCATTCCTCTCAACCTCGAAACAGCGGATGCAGCGCAGGGTATTCTCCGCATTGCGGTTACTTCCATGTCCCATGCTGTCAAGGCCGTAACTACAGAACGAGGGCTCAATGCAGGCGACTTCGCGATGGTCGCTTATGGCGGTGCAGGGCCGTTACACGCTTGCAATATTGCACGCGAAATGGGAATCCAAAAAGTCATTATACCTTATTCACCCGGGCATTTTTCAGCTTTTGGGATGCTTTTTTCGGACCTTCGCTATGACTATGTCCGTTCACGATTTTCCCGACTTTCCGATGCAAATTTCGAGGAACTAGAAACGGTTTTTAATGAGTTGGAGGCGGAGGGTATCTCCGAAATCAAGAGAGTATCAACCACGCCCGAGCGGATTGTAGTAAGCCGTGCTGCAGATATGCGCTATGTCGGACAGGAACATTCCGTGACAGTAGATCTCTCCGCAGATCTTTTTACCAATGAAGATCGAGCCGGGATCAAAGAACGTTTCGATGCCGTTCATGACCTACGTTACGGAACCTGCGCACCGCAGGAACGGAGCGAAATCGTAAGCCTTCGAGTGACGGTGACGGGTATGCTCGAAAAACCAGAACTTACACGCATCGACCGCGGCGGAGAAACGCCATCAGACGGTTCTCATACTGGGATGCGACAGGTTCGGTTCGGCCACGAAAAAGTTGATACCGACACTTGGGATAGAACTTGCCTATTAGCGGGCAACACAATCAATGGACCCGCTTTGATCGAGGAACACGCCTCGACCACCGTGCTTCATCCAGGCGATACGCTCGTAGTCGATAGTTATGGCAATCTGAACATCACCATTGGGAGCGATGCCTTATGAACTCTTCGATCGCAAGCTCAGACCCCGTCGTTACCGAGATCGTCCGCAATGGCGTTATCGCGATAACGGAGGAGATGAAGTCTAACCTGATGCGCACCGCCTATAATATGATTATATACGAAGCGTTAGACTTTACGGTGGGGCTTTTTACTGAAAAAGGAGAAACGATCTCCATCGGCCTCGGGTTACCTATGTTCATCCGAGGTATGGCAGAGACGATCAAGGCGAAACTTGAACACTACGGTCCAGAGAATATAAAGCAGGGTGATATCCTGCTCACGAATGACGCATATGTCACCGGCAGCCATCTGAACCATTTAACGTTCTCGATCCCTATCTTTTTCGATGATGAACTAATCGGATTCGCATGTTGCATGGCCCACTGGCCTGACATCGGAGGTACTTTGGACGGTATAACGACAGATATCTACTCTGAAGGCCTACAAATTCCGATTGTTAAATATCAGCGCGAAGGCAAAGTTAACAATGAGATCGTTGACATCATACGCGCGAACGTCCGGTTACCAGACCGTGCGATGGGAGACCTCAGGGCCCAAATAACAGCTATTACTACCGGCGAGCGCCGTTACCTTGAACTGGTTAAACGATATGGCCGCAAGCAAGTTGCAGCGTCCATCTCCGAAATCATGGACCAATCAGAACGCGCCGCCCGGTCGCGTACGTTATCCATACCTGACGGCGTCTATGAGGCAAATTCCTATATGGATGATGATGGGGTAAGCATTTCGGACCGCATCCCGATACGGGTTAAAGTGATTGTCGAAGGCGATGAAATGACTGTCGATTTATCGGATGTCGCGGAACAAGTACGCGGTTTCTATAATTCCGGTATAACTACTGGGTATGCCTGCTCGCAGGTCGCTTTTAAATGTATTACCTCACCCACCGATTATCCGATTAATGACGGATCTTTCCGTAACTTAACCGCGATCGTTCCGCCTGGGCGAGTCGTAAGCGCAGTCAAACCTGCGCCAATGCGTTGGTGGATGACATTCCCAATGACGATTGTTGATACGGTTTTCAAAGCGCTGACGCCGGCGATTCCGGACCGGACTATCGCCGGCCATCATGCCGACCTTGTTATTGCAATGCTCAATGGCATCAATCCTAAGAGCAACGAGTTTTATATCGCATTCATCGGACCAACCGGCGGTGGCTGGGGGGCAAAAAAATCCGAGGACGGTATTAGCGCGACCGTCTGTATCAACGACGGTGACACCCACAACAGCCCAGCCGAACAATTGGAATCAAAATATCCGTTTCTAATAGAGAATTACGCTTTACGGGAGGATTCAGGTGGCGCGGGTGAATATCGTGGTGGCCTTGGCTGCGAAAATACCGTCCAGGCGCGATCCGACTTCATGCTCAACGCACAAGTCGAACGCATGCATTGCAAACCATGGGGGCTTAACGGCGGCAAGGAAGCCTCAGGAAACTCAGTTGTCTTGCGAGCAGATGGCACGTGGAAGGAGGACTACCCAAATGCTAAACTACTGACTGCCCGTATTAAGAGAGGGGACGCTTTTGCAGTTCGCTCCGGCGGCGGCGGTGGGTTTGGGGATCCACACAAACGACCGGCGGAAACAGTCGCTAACGAGGTCCGACAAGGATATGTCAGCGTCGATTCCGCGCGCGACGATTACGGTGTCGTTTGTGATGAAGACGGTAACCTCGACCCCGATGCAACCAAAAAACTCCGATCGTAATATTTCAAAGAATCAGTCCAACGGAAGCGAAATCATGCCATCGGCGAGCTTAGGCTCGAACCAAGTAGATTTAGGCGGCATGATCATGTTTGCATCGGCAACGGACATCAGATCAGCTATGGATGGCGGATATAACGTGAAGCCGACCTTCATTTCGCCGGAGTCTACGCGCCTAGCAACCTCCTCAGGACCTCGAGAGCCCCCTACGAAATCGATGCGGATATCTGTTCTCTGATCCCCAACGCCCAACAAGGGGGAAAGGATAGAACGATATAAAAGCTGCACGTCTAAACTTTCTATCAGGCCTTCTGTTTTCTCCGGCCCGATAGGACTGATTAGCGACCAAGACCCGTCAAGATACATACCAAAGGTCTTCGCTTTCTGCGGACGAACTTCTGCAGATACTATTTCAATACTGTATGACTTTAATAACTCCATTCGAAAAACATCGGAGGTCATACCATTTAGATCTCGAACCACCCGGTTATAATCGAGGATAGTCAACTCATCATCGGGAAAACTCACGGCTAGAAAACCGTTATAGGGTTCCGTTCCATCATGATCCGGGTTTGCATTTCGCCGGGCCTCCGCTACCCGCACAGCAGCAGCAGACCTATGATGACCGTCGGCTATATAGATCGCATCCATGCCGTTTATGGCTGCGGAGATCGCATCAACCTTATCCGGATTGGAGACTACCCAGAGCTCGTGTCTTGCCCCGCCCACATCTGCAGCGACAGCTTCAGGAACTCCTGAGGAGGCAGAATTTATAAGAGCCGAGAGCTCGGAATGGGAGCGGTGCACCGTTAGAACAGGTCCCGTGATCGCGTTGATGGTGTCTATCTGTCGGACCCGATCGTCTTCCTTTGAGGGCCGTGTCATTTCGTGTTTCTTGATCTGATTTCGGTTGTAAGCATCCACGGATGCAGAAAAAGCCACGCCCGTCTGGGATCGACCATTGGCGGTAATCCGGTAAATGTAGAAACAGGGTACAGTGTCTCGGATTAAGATACCTGATTCTTCCATATTTTTTAGATTACCAGCCGCAGTCTGATAGACTTCAGTTGCATACGGGTCTGTTCCCGGCGGCAGATCAATTTCTGCCCGAGAAACGTGAAAGAAGGTATGCGGCTTTCCGTTTGATAACGAACGCGCCTCCTCTACATTTACTACGTCATAAGGAGGTGCGGCGATATCATCAGCCCGTCCGGTTACAGGCCTCATCCCCTTGAAGGGCCGAACGATAATTGGAATGTCATGAGCCATATTATGAAGCGCAAATCAGGTAAAGGGTGGTCAGGTAAATCTGAAAAGTGTTAGCAGCTATACCCGTTTGATACTCTATTTGTCACATTATCATGGTGCCTTCTGGACGGCGAGTCGCCCTTTGCCGAGATCAACGCTACAATTGAGAGGAACGAAGGAAGGATTTTCTATGGGTAGGTACTTTGAGGATCATTGCTGGAAAGACGTCATCTCTCCAGACGTTATGAGGATATACGAACCGTATCAGCGAGATTTATATGTCGGCGAGCGGCCAGCATTACTTGCTATTGACCTCTACAACTTCGTTTATCGAGGGGACCCAACAAAATATCCGGAAGAACTGGTTAACGAATTCCCAAATTCGTGCGGTAAGTTTGCCTGGGATGCGGTCGAGCCGACGAAAAAACTATTTGCCGCCTGCCGCGCTGCCTCCCTCCCAATAATTTATCTCACAGGGTCGGTTCGAAAAGGAAGGGTGCGTTCGACCAATCGACAAACCGGCTATGATGTCGGCGATAACATGATGGATATTCATCCCGCTTTCGAACCGCAAGATAACGATATTGTTGTCCGTAAGGAGCGTGCGAGTGCTTTTCACTCAACACCTCTAGTGGCACACCTCACGCGTCTGGGAGTCAATAGTTTGATCATTTGCGGTGAGAGCACTTCAGGGTGTGTCCGTGCCTCGGTCGTCGACGCCTATTCGTACGGATACCACGCTACAATTGCCGAAGAATGCGTCTTCGATCGATCGGAAATTTCCCACAAGATCAACCTTTTCGATATGCACCATAAATACGCAGACGTTATGGTTCTTGAAGAGATCGTGGCGCATCTTGAACTTACATATCCTCCTGCACAGGCAGCGGAGTAGAGATATGCCAACTTTAGTCGACAAATCAGAAATTCGGAAAGAATTGGAATCGTCGCTGACCGACCGGACGAAGACCTGTGCACCAAAGACTGAATGAGAGAGATAACCATTGGAGGCCTTTGAACTGGGCCAGACAGAGAATTTCTATATAAATTTAGAGAACTAGGTATTATGAGCGCAAAACTTAAACTGACGCTAGCCTGTGGCGACTATGAGATCGTAAAGTCGTTAAAAGATGGCTCAATCGCCCCTGACGGCGTAGAACTCAACGTACTAACAGACATGGACTCTTCCTCGCGCCACTGGCGCATGATACGGAACGAGGAGTTCGATGTGTGCGAGCTTTCCGGCTCGTCTTATTTAATGGCTAAAGACCGTGGGCAAGGGTTCTCGGCGATCCCTGTATTCTTACACCGAAGATTTCGTCACGGTTTTATTTTCGTAAACACCGCGAAAGACATTACGAAACCGGCGGATCTAAACGGTAGAAGGGTTGGTATCAAAACTTACCAGGCTACCGCAGTTCTATACTTGCGTGGTCTTCTTGCCGACGAGTATGGGGTCGACCTGACTAGCATCGAATGGATTACGGAGTTGGAGGAAGAAATACCTTTTGATGCGCCAAAGGGTATCAGAATAAACAACGCACCATCAGGTTCTGATATCTCCGAAATGCTGGCCGAGGGGGAGATCGATGCAGTCATTCATCCGGATATTATCCCGCCTATTCTGCGGGGAGATAAACGGGTGGACAGATTGTTCAAAGACTACCGCACCGAAGAAGAGGCGTATTATAAGCGGACTGGCATATTTCCGATTATGCATGCTACAGCTATCCGCGACACAGTATTAAAAGAGCACCCATGGGTGGCCAACAACCTCGCTCAGGCTTTCGAAAAAGCGAAGCAGGCGGCGTATCGTAGGATGAGTAATCCGCGCATTGTGCCTCTCGCGTGGTTTCTGGACGAATGGGACGCTCAGCGAGAATTATTGGGAACGGATCCGTGGGAATACGGCCTCACTTTTCCTAATCGGAAGAACCTTGACACCCTCATAGCTTATTCAAAATCCGGTGGCCTGATTACAAATCTCTCCAGCGTCGACGATTTCTATATGGATGTAATGCTTGAGTCCCGTGGGCGTGGCGAATGGACCAGTGGCTAGGACCTAAAACAACAAGCTAACTTGGGGCCTTTCTGCCCACTAGGGTCGTTCGCTGCAGGAGGCGGCGTTCCTCCTGTGGAAAATCGGTACGTGCATGTGTGACACAGCGATTATCCCAGATCACCAGATCTCCGTGCTTCCAGACATGCTCATAAACGATTGCCGGATCTTCACCAACAGCAAATAACTCCTCCAAAACCGCGTCGCTCTCCGTTTCAGTTAGCCCCTCTATTCGCGCAGTCATCAAACGGTTGACGTAAAGAGCTTTCTTACCGGTCTCAGGGTGCGTAATGAAGACAGGATGGGAGTGGTTCCCTATCTTTGTAAGATCAAGATCTACCCCCGGGCGCTCTTTTCGTTTGTAATCGTGAACCTGAAGAGCCCTTCTGCCTTCCAGCTTAGAGCGGGTTCCCGAATCAAGGTTTCGGTAGGCAGCATACATGTTAGCAAATTTTGTATTACCGCCATACGAGGGTAGGTCAACAGCGTATAGCATGGTCGCAGTGTGAGGTACTTCCGTGTAACACATGTCACTATGAAACCACATCTCACCGTCGTGCGCGAGGCCTAGTGGCTTACCGTCGACACGTACATTAGACACAATCATAATTTCCGGTGGCAAATCGGGGATGATATCCCTGACGGCTTGAGACGGCATTCTGGGTCGGCCCGGTTCACCGAGTTGAGCCGTGAACGCAACTAGTTGTTGCGGCGTGAGATTCTGATCTCGTATCACCAAAACCTGATTTTCGTACCATGCCTGCAATAGAGCCTCTATCGCAGCGGACGATAGCTTTTTAGTCAGATCGAGCCCGACTACCTCTGCTCCCAACGGCGCATCCGTCTTTTTTAAATCCAGCGTATCAACATTAGCCATGCCCACCCTACCTCAGTCTTCCCGCATCATCTCTATCATCGCGCGGTGCAACTCTCCATTTGGATCTCCGAAGTGCTCTACGATAGTGTAATGATGACAGTCTGGCGCCAGGATTTGTTCCACCGCAAGGCCTTTCGCACTCCAAGCGGAAAAAAGTTCTTTCTGATGACGTTTGAATTCATCGGTTTCGTTCTCACCAACGGAGAGAATGACAGGGATATTTAACAGTGGATCGAGATACAGTGGACTGTTTCTGATCACCGCGTCCGCTTCAAGACCAAGTACATCGTTCACAAAACAGAGACGGATCGGCTCCAGGTCATAAAGACCCGACAGGGCGCAGGCCCCAGCGATGGGATCAGGCGGTAGACCGCGATCGAACTTCGTCCAATCAGTCGCAAGCATCATCGCTGTTAGGTGTCCGCCGGCAGAGTGCCCAGCCAAATGAAGTCTATCGCGGTTTATCCCAATCTCCGCAGCATGATGCCAAATCCAAGCGACTGCCTGGCGGCACTGACGGACCATATCGTCCAACGTAGCGGCGGGGGCAAGAGTGTAATTCAGCGTGATGAAATTAATTCCTGCATCGAGGAATGCGGGCGCGATATAAGTCGTGTCATTTTTATCAGAGAGTTGCCAGTAACCACCATGAATATAGATCAGAGCGGGTCCACCGTTCCGACTATTTGAAGGTGGAAAAATATCTAGCCGTTCTCCCGCACTTTCACCATAAGCAATATCCAAGCGGCCGTTTATTCGCTCGCGCACCCGAGCACTTTCATTTTCGCGTCGGTCAATTACCGCCGGGACATCGGGCCAGAGTGATCTAAGATCATATTGCCTATCGAGGCCCTCTCGATCATATCCTTTGTAAATCAGCGACAAACCAGCATTCCCCTCTTTTTATTGGTAGACAACATGTAGTCAGTGCTTATTTTCAGTCCGTTATGTCGGTCAAACTCTACAACACGTTAAGCCGTAGCAAGGAAGATTTCGTTCCCATCAATCCAGAGCGGGTCACGATGTATGTATGCGGACCAACGGTTTATTCGTACGCCCATATCGGAAATGCCCGCCCCGCGGTTGCATTTGACGTTCTTGCGCGTGTACTTAGGCATCAATGGCCAAAAGTAGTATTTGCCCGAAACATAACAGATATCGATGACAAAATTAATACCGCTGCCGCCGAGCAGGGCGTAGAGATAGGTGAGATCACCAAAAAATTCGAGAAGATTTACCTAGAAGATATGGCGTCGCTCGGCGTCGAACCGCCCGATATAGAACCGCATGCGACAGATCATATCCCAGAAATGATATCTATGTTGAAAATTCTCATAGAAAAAAAACATGCCTACGTTGCAAATGAGCACGTATTGTTCAGCGTACCCAGTTATTCGGAATATGGGCAGCTATCGAGACGAAATCAGGATGAACTACTCGCTGGAGCACGCGTAGAAATAGCGCCTTATAAGAAGTCTCCATCGGATTTTATCTTGTGGAAGCCCTCCACACCTGATCTCCCGGGCTGGGACAGTCCGTGGGGTCGTGGCCGACCCGGATGGCACCTGGAATGCTCGTGCATGATCGAGAAGCATTTGGGTCAAACCATTGATATTCATGGTGGGGGGGCCGATTTAGTTTTTCCGCACCATGAAAATGAAATTGCACAATCGACCTGTGCTCACGGTAAAGACTTTGTACGTTATTGGCTGCATAACGGCTTCGTAAATGTCGACAAAGAAAAAATGTCAAAATCCACCGGTAACGTGCTTCTGGTAAATGACTTGCTGAAACAGGCACCGGGCGAGGCAATTCGACTTGCGTTACTGAATGCCCATTACCGACAACCGCTTGACTGGACAGACGAAGGGCTAGATCAAGCAAAACGTATGCTCGACAGACTTTATGGCGCGCTGCGCAAACTGTCTGACGTCAAAACCGATCCGAACGCGGAACCCAATGCCGACTTCCTTGCCGCGCTAAACGACGATCTCAACACCCCCAAAGCACTTGCGACGCTATTCGAGTTGGCCCGACAAGCGAATACAGCGACAGCTGCAAAAGAGAAAAGCAGAATCAAAGGTGAGTTTCTAGGATCCGCAGATTTGTTGGGTTTATTACAGCAGGATGCCCCCTCATGGTTCGCCGGCGAAACAAGGGGGAATAAAGGATTATCTGCAACTGAAATTGAGAGACTTATTGAGGCTCGGCAATCAGCAAAACAGGCAAAGGAATATGGGACCGCCGACCGTATTCGGGACGAATTAGCGGCACAGAATATCCTGTTGGAGGACGGGCCTAGCGGTACAAGTTGGCGCCGCACCTGATACTTTAACCTACCGAAACCGCCAACTCGAGCGTAGTCTGCATCTTGGGAGAGCTCAGAGAATGCGCTACCGCTCAATCGATAGATCTATTACCGATAAAAAATATGCCGATTGCACGCCATACAATATACCCCTTACTATTTATTCCGCTGAACTCCAGCTTCACGATGCCACGATCAGGCTTTGACTTCGATGTCCGGGCTTCAAGGACCCTCGTCTGCGGAGTAATAGGTTCACCCGCCCGAACAGGTTGATTCCATTCGAACGTCTCCAACCCCGGAGATGCGAGACCAACGGTTTCTTTCATTACCTCTTCGAGAAAAGGCGTAATACAATCCAGCGCAGTCTGCCACCCACTCGCGATTACGCCGCCGTAAACTCCCGCGGCAACTGAGTTAGAGTCTGTGTGAATAGGCTGCGGGTCGTATCGCATAGCAAACTCTATGAGTTTCTCCTCCGTCAGGGTCCAAGCTGGATAGGTCCAAGTCTGACCCACGTGGAAGTCTTCAAAATATCGTCGTGGCATTTCTTAGCCTTTAAAACGTCTACACCGAGTAATTATCGCGGTCTCGCCGCACCACAATCCAAATATTGCGCTGCACAAGATAGCTTGACCCACGCGTTGAAGGCGATAGGTTTCACCATACAACAATAGCAATATGAGAATGCCGGATAATCAGGAAATTATCTCCTCCATAGAGGGCACGATCGGTCGTATTCACCTGAACAACCCAAAGGCGTTGAATTCCCTTTCATTGGGCATGTGCCAATCCATGCTTGACCTTTTGAATCGGTGGCGCGATGAGAACTTGATCAATGCAATAGTTGTTACTTCGGAGGGGGAACGCGCTTTCTGTGCCGGGGGCGACGTCCGCGAGGTCTCGAACGTTGGTCAGAAGGATGCAGTCGCCGCGAGACGGTTTTTCGAAATCGAATACACCCTAGACACTGTGATCGCTGAGTTTCCAAAACCCTTTATCTGCCTGATAGACGGCATTGTTATGGGTGGAGGCCTTGGTATTTCTGTTAACGGGGCCTATCGGGTCATGGGAGATAATATCATGGCGGCGATGCCAGAAACCGGTATCGGTTTACTTCCCGATGTCGGTGCGACAAAATTTTTAAATGCCTGCCCTGGACGGATCGGGTTATATCTGGGTCTTACCGGTGCCCGCCTAGATACCGCCGACAGTCTATACGCTGGATTCGGAACACACTTTGTCCCAAGCATAAATCATCCTGACCTGCTTAAAGCCTTAACAACCACAAATTTTGACGGTGATCGTTTCGCCGCCGTCGACGCTATTCTGGGCGAATTTACCGCATATCCTGGGAAATCCATTCTTCAAGAGCAACAGGTAGATGTTGACCGTCTTTTTGCGGCCAGCGATATGGAAACTATAATTACCACACTTAAGAATGATGAATCAGAACTTGCTGCAAACTCTCTTATAGCACTATACAAAATGTCGCCAACCAGTCTAAAGGTGACGGCCCGGCAGATCACAGAGAACTCAGAAATATCCCTCCGGGACGCGCTTGTCCTAGAATACCGGCTGGTCAGCCAGGTTCTGATGCGTCACGATTTTTACGAAGGAATTCGTGCGGCATTGATTGACAAAGATCGCAAGCCCCAATGGACCCCCGGGGCGCTAGCCGAGGTGACAACCAATTACATCGATGAACATTTCGGATCCTTGGGTGACCAGGAACTCATCATCAATTAACCGCCATTCGCCAACAGGAGATCTTCATGGCTTACGAAAATATCATTGTCGAAACACGGGCCAATGTCGGCCTTATCATGATGAACCGGCCAAAAGCTCTTAATGCACTGTCATCCCCCCTGATGTCAGAGCTCACAGACGCTCTTGACGTATTTGAAGTCGACAACAATATCGGTGCGATGGTTCTAACTGGTAACGAAAAAGCGTTCGCCGCAGGTGCCGATATCAAAGAAATGCAGGAAAAGACCTGGAGCGAGGCGTACAGAGAAGACTTTATAACTGCCGGATGGGAGCGTCTTACCCGCTGCCGCAAACCCGTAATCGCTGCTGTAGGTGGATTTGCGTTGGGTGGGGGCTGTGAAGTGGCGATGATGTGTGATTTCATCATTGCCGCGGACAGTGCCAAGTTTGGTCAACCTGAAGTCAATTTAGGTATACCACCAGGAGCGGGCGGAACCCAGCGCCTGACAAGGTTCGTTGGCAAATCAAAGGCGATGGAAATGTGTTTAACTGGCCGTTTTATGGATGCTGAAGAGGCGGAGCGGTCTGGGCTTGCCTCTCGTATCGTGCCAGCTGATGAGCTGATTGAAGAAGCTGTAAAAACAGCGCAATCAATCGCCGAGAAATCGCTACATTCAAACATGATAATAAAAGAATCTGTTAACCGAGCGTACGAAACGACACTGTCAGAAGGAGTCCGTTTCGAACGTCGGATGTTCCACGCGAGCTTCGGTACAGAACAGCAGATAGAGGGAATGGCTGCTTTCGTAGAGAAACGAAAGCCTAACTTTAAGAACCAATAATTGCCTGCGGCGTTGCTAAAGAATTGCAAAATGCACTTATCGCAAATTCTAAAATCGACTTTTCGCAAAGAACGTAACCAGTCCATTCCTTAACTCAGGCGGCGAAAATTAATGCCAATTCAGACTAAGATTCCCTGTGTCATCCAGCGGGGTGGCACATCCAAAGGGCCTTTCTTTTTAGCGTCTGATCTACCCTCGGATACTGATCTTCGAGATCGTGTACTACTATCAATTATGGGTTCCCCAGACAGTCGCCAAATCGATGGGCTAGGCGGGGCTGATCCACTAACCAGTAAAGTAGCAATCGTGAGTAGGGCGGAAGAGGACGATGTCGACCTGAACTACCTGTTTTGCCAAGTTAAAGTCGACCAACCGATGGTCGACATCACACCAAACTGCGGCAATATGCTCGCAGGCGTGGCGCCGTTTGCATTGGAACATGGTTTGATTGATTCAATCGATGGCTGCACGACTGTACGCATTAATATGGTCAATTCCGGTAACCTTTGTGATGCTCATATTCAGACGCCGGGGGGTATCGTCACTTACTATGGGGATGCTCAGATTGACGGTTCTCCCGGAACATCTGCGCCGGTGATGATTGACTTCCTTAAAACGGCTGGATCAGCCTGCGGATCGCTACTCCCAACCGGGAATGTTGTCGACGAGATAGATGGTTTGAAAATTACCTGTATAGATAATGGCATGCCGGTTGTCCTAATAAGGGCGGAAGACGTTGGCGTAACCGGCTATGAAACGCTTCACGAAATGAACTCATCAGAAAACCTAAAGAAAAATCTGGAGACGATCCGACTTCGGGTTGGCAAGGCTATGAACCTCGGCGTTGTGCAAAACAAAGTTGTTCCAAAGATGTGCCTGGTCTCCCCCCCAATAAATGGCGGGACAATCAACACGCGCTGCTTTATCCCCCATGTGTGTCACTCATCGATCGGTGTGCTCGCGGCAGTCACGGTTGGTACTGCCTGTGTGCTCCCTGGTTCTGTGGCCTTTGAACTCTCAGAAACCTCAGATGAAAATCCTAAACTCATCTCCGTAGAACATCCCACCGGCGAATTTTCAGTTGAGTTAGAGACAAGGGAAACACCCGACGGCATCCCACATATCCAACGCGCCGCATTACTTCGGACAACACGCCGACTAATGGAGGGCTTCGCACTTATACCCGCGGACATATGGGACGGCAAAATCAGCTAGGCTAATGAACACTGTAGAATAGAAAATAGAACGCTCGCAGATAATATTTCAATGCGGGGCAGAGACCATTAAACTACGAGTATAACCTAAATGCGGGCAAGCAAATGGGCGAGCTCATAGGCGTCGAGAACGAAAGAATTATAATTTATTTTTTAAGCAGCGCCGCCACAATCCCCGTTAAACCACATAATAGAAAATCACGCTTTGTCAGCGCCACGCTTTCGGCGATCGGATCACCTTTACGCAGTAAATCAAGCAAACGTTCCGCTAACCGAACGATCACGGATGCCTCCATTCTCAGGCGGCGGTCTGTAAGTTCCGAGGAGAGTCGGCGCGCGTCAATCATCAACCGATCGCAATTATCGAGACAGAGATCGATCACTGCCCGTAGTCCCGGACCGGCCGACTGGCCATTCAACTCTTCAACACCTACCCCCCGCATCGCCATCCAATCACCGGGAAGATATACTCGGTCCAGATTCCGATAATCATCCTTAAGATCCTGAAGATGATTCAGAACCTGCAGGACGTTACATAGTGCATCAGATAACGGATACTTTGCTGTATCTTCGCCATGAATGTCCATGAGAAACCGGCCAACCGGCGAAGCGGAAAGGTTGCAATAGGCAATCAGGTCCTCCCAGTCAGCGTAGCGGTGTTTAATCGCGTCCTGTTTAAAGGCATGTATTAGATCAACGACATGCCTGAGAGACACTCCAGTTTTGGCACTGCTTGCAGAAATAGCACGGACATTACCCAAATCCGGATCCTCGGTCTGTTCGTCGGTAATAGCTTTTTCGAACCGATCGAGGAGCGCTAACTTATCCTCCCACGAAATATTGCCATTATCAGCGATATCGTCCATCTCGCGAGCGAGGTTATAAAAAGATTCCACGTGCGGCCGCAGCGATCGAGATAGGAGAAGAGAGCCAACAGGAAAATTTTCATCTCTTACGGCTTTTCTCACGGGCGTTTCCATTTTCCTGGCGACAGTATTATTCATCGCTCCAACGCATCGATCTCTTACTTGCCTCTGAGATCGGCCGAGGGGCCGGCTCCGGCTGTTCGGCACTTTTTACGCCGCGAAAAAACCTTCACTTTCACCAAACTCATAATTCCACCTAAAACCTGTTAGATTCACACTCCAGTTATAAGTCCCCATACCAACCGCACTTCCATAAGCGCTATGATACCGACGATTAATAGGTTGAATGCTCGGCCGCTGACCTTACGGGTCAGCCGCATACCAAGCGGTATAAAAATCATAACCGGCAGAATAGCCAGAAGGCCTTGGACGACCCGTTCCTCGTTATACAGCCCGGCGACACCAACTCCGAATACGTGGGCGACAGAAATAGACATGAAAAGAAGTGAGGTGGCAAAAACATAGGTTTCCTTCAAAAAACCCATAGCGTGGGCCCACGTCGCTATAAAAGGACCAGACATACCCATAGCTCCCTGGCATATCCCTGCTCCACCAGCGATAACAGGCGAAAATATCCGCGCCGCCCTCCCCTCAGGTTTAATCTTGAGGTTGAGAAGCACTGTTAAAAGATAAAATGCTATCCAGACCGCCAAAAGGATCGTCAATGATCGTTCTTGAAGCGTAGCCAATATCCACGTACCGAGCCCGACCCCCAATGCCCCGGCCAACAGCGGCGGCCATATCTTCGGCATATCCTTGAATCTTTTGCGAGCCAACCAAACAATTTGAATATTAGAGAAAGCGACGGGAATGGTGGTCACAACGATAGCATGTTCGACCCCGAAGAATACTGCGAGAATCGCTATGCTCGTGGGTGGCAAGCCGAGACCCGTCATTCCTTTCGCAAAAGATCCGATCGCTAAGGCAATAAAGATGATGATCAGCGTTTCCAGCGTCATAGACCCAGACCTTCCCAGAGCAATTTAATTTCCATCCCTACGATCACAGCGATCACCGCGCCCGTAAAAACCCTAGGACTGGCATATCCCATGGTCTTCATCCCGAGAAACTGGAATGCACACAATGGTATTAATGCAAGGCACCCTTCCAGAAACCTCTCCATAGTAAACATACCAAGACATAACATCGCAATAATTTGCAGGACGTTAAATAGTCCGAAGACTAGACCGTTATAAAAAACATACGTTTCCTTCGGCAGGCGAAATGACATGATAAGAGTAGAGAACAAAGGTCCTGATACGCCTGCCGCACCTTGGACGAAACCACCAACCAGACTCGCAATAGGCGTACATATTCGGCCGATGAAACCATCCAATCTGAAAGAAGGATTCAACACTAGAAGTGTAAGAAAACAGGCTACCGCTGAAGCTAATAGTAGGATCGTGATACGATCATCTGAAACGGCAAGAAACCAAACACCAACCACTGTCATTATACAGGCGGGCACTATCATATCGTATCTAACCGGCGTCACCCGTGCCTCGCGCTGATGGCTCCAGACTAACCAGACGTTGGATACGAGTCCGGGTATCTGCATCACAACTATGGCATGCTCGGCGCCGAGAAATCCTGCCATAAAAGGCACCGCGACCAGCGGTAGCCCCATTCCAGTTAAGCCCTTTACAAAGGCGCCGAGTGCCAATCCCAATCCGATGATACCTAGGGAGTATAAATCGAGCCCAAATTCCATACGCCTGCAATAGCAGCCAGCCGAACGATTGTCAGTCTGACAACCCGTCTGATACCTGTTTTTCTTCTGATTTAAGATCCAGACCGGATGACTTGGCATGCATAGCTAGAAGAGCGGAAAAATCCTCTTCCGTATAGCCATTACCGATAAGCATTTGAACTACCTCGCGAGCCGCCGTGGTTACGGGCATTGGCACCCCGTTGGCTCGCGCTGCTGCAAGGCCAAGATCGAGATCCTTCAGAAGTAGTTTCGGGGTGAAGGTCACTGAGTAGTCGAGATTAATCAGTGACGGCGACTTGTACTTTGTAAACATCGAGCCCATGACACTGTTGTTGAGGAAATCCAGAAACGCGTGTCGTGGTACCCCAGCCTTTTCGGCTAAAACGGTAATTTCCACCATGTTCTGGATCACCACACCTAGCATCACGTTGTGGCAAATCTTAATAAAACGTGACAATTCACCCTCGCCGACATAGGACGAACCGCGCCCAATCGCATCAAGATATACTCGCGCCTCATTATAGGCTGATTCCGGACCGGAAACCGCAAAGGTTAACTTGCCAGACTTTACCACCTTAGCATTTCCGGAAACTGGCGCAGCCAACATTAGTACTCCCATCTCTTCTGCCGCCAGCCGGACTTCAGAAGAAGACGCCTCGTCTACGGAAGTTGAGTCGATCAATAGCTTTGGCTTCTGACCACCCGAAAGCACCCCCGCATCCCCGAGTGTCACCTCGACGAAGTCGACTGGCCCGCCGACCATAGTAAAGATGATATCCCTGTCTGCCAGATCCTCTGGGTTATCGACGATCACGGCGCCATCTGCCTTTAGAGGTTCTGCTTTTGATTTGGTCCGGTTCCATACAGCCAAGTCAGCACCACTTTTCAGCAAACGTTGCGCCATTGCAAAACCCATCCTGCCAGTGCCAATCCACCCAATTTTATGTTGCGATAAATCCTGTTCGGACATGTTGAACCCTTCTAAAACACATGCGTTATTGCGGCTTACGGTTAGACGTGCAATCTTTTGCCAAGTAGTCGTGCAATTTACCTTCGGCACCGTTGGCATAGCAAATAAAGCACCACCAATAAACGGAACGATAAATGTCGAATAAAAGCCGGGTAACGATTAGATAGGTTGCAGAAAGCGTCTGCGTCTATCCGTCAACGGTATCCCGCGGTCTCAATCCTGCGAATCGTAGCCGAATGACTCCGGAAATCTTAAAAAAGTTGTAACTGCAGCTGACCAGCTTCGCTTTTAACCGAACCACGCCGCCCGCGATCTGGGGACTAACCTTACTAACACCATTGGTGTCCTGATCCCGGATATAACTAATCCAATAATCTCGCCTATCATTCGCGGTATCGAAGATGGCCTCAGCGCTGACGGCTACACTGCCATAATCGGAAACACGGACAGCGTTGTTAACCGCGAAGCAGGTGCTGTCTCCGCAATGCGCACGCGTCAGATAGACGGGCTTATCCTCGCCACTACGTGGCGCGACGACCCTCTTGTAACAGAACGTATGAACAATTGTCTGCCAATCGTGCTAGTTGACCGAACGGCGAAAACCGATGGGGTGTCATCCGTTGCAAACGATGACGTGCTGGAGATTTCATTGGCCTTGCGCCACCTGACGGAACGAGGACATAAAAGGATTCCGCATATCGCCGGGCCATGCGCCTTGTCTACCGGCGAAGCCGGGAGAGCCGATTAGGAAATAATCGTCATCCAGTTCGTCGTTTCAATTACCTCACGCACTCGGTGCAGAAAGGCGGCCGAATAAGCCCCATCTATGGCCCGATGGTCAAAACTCTGAGCCAGCACCCCAACTGGCCGAATAGCGATAGAATCCCCATCCTCGTTTTCGACAACTACTGGCTTCTTGGTGACCCCGTCTGTAGATAGGATTGCTACTTGCGGCTGATTAATAATAGGTGCGGTTATCATAGTGCCGAATACCCCAGAGTTTGAGATCGTATAAGTGCCTTCGGTAAAATCATCTGGCGTCAGTGTATTCCGTCGTGCCCGGTCCGACACATCGCGGATGGCGCGCGCCAATTCGGGCATCGATAAACGATCGGCATTCTTGACCGCCGGCGCCACCAACCCTTCGAAATGAAGATCAACCGCGATACAAAGGTTCACGCGTCGGTGAACAATGAGACTTTCGCCTTGGATCTCGGCGTTCACACGCGGAAAATCCCGAATCGCAACGCAAACAGCCCGCGCGACAAACGGAAGGTAGGTCAACGAAAAACCTTCGCGCTCTTTCCATGAACGGGAGACGGTTTCACGTACCCGCTCAATGCGGCTAAAATCAGCCTCGAATGCCTGAAGTACGTGAGGGCTAGTCGCCTTCGACCGCACCATGTGCTTGGCCGCAGTCTTACGCAGGTTGCTGAACGGGATAACTTCTGTATCGTCACCTCTTTTTTGTAGCACAGACTTAAGGGTTGATTGAGCAACCTTCACTGCCCCGGTGCCTGATAAGTAGGCCAGTACATCCTTCTTTTTTAAACGCCCACCGGCCCCAGTACCGATAATCTCTATAGGATTGAGACTATTCTCCGCGACCAATCTGCGCACCGCGGGGGATAATGGATTGCCGTTAGAGTCTCGATTAGACCCTTTCACGGCATACTTACTGATCACCCCCTCGACAATGTTTTCTTCAGTCTCCAATTTCGTGGGAATCAAGTCCGGCGCTGTCTCGATTTCTTCGCCTGGCCTACCGATAACAGCAACCACTTCGCCGACGGGTACTGTCACCCCAGCCCCAACACGGATTTCCAGTAATGTACCTCTAGCCGGCGCAGTGACTTCCATTTCCACTTTGTCCGAAGACACATCGAACAAGGGTGACTTAGTCGACACCTCGTCACCGATTTCTGAATGCCAGACTGAAATAGTACCCTCAGAAACAGTTTCTCCCAGTTGCGGCATTACTACTTCCATTGCCATTTTTTCAGCCCTAATCCATTTTTTCGGCGATTTCACGTACAATACGTTCTGAAGACGGCATAGTAGCATCCTCCAGCGCGTCGGCAGCCGGCAGGGGAATATGCGGCGTGGTAATACGAATCACTGGCCCGTCGAGGTCCCAGAAAATCTCGTCCGCGACTATGGAGGCAATCTCAGCACCCCAGCCGCACAGACGCGGATTTTCCTCTACCGTTACTAGCCTACCGGTCTTGGAGACTTCGGACAAAATCGTCCGCGTATCTAGCGGTACTAACGAACGCACATCGACTACCGTCGCTTCAATACCGTACTCATCAGATAGCGTTTTCGCAGCATCCAGCGCCCGTGGCACCATGGCGGCGAGTGCAACGATGGTTACGTCGTGGCCGTCACGCAATACTCTTGCTGTGCCGAGCTGATCTACCAGCTCACCATCGGGCACCTCTCCTTTTGTGGGATAGAGAGACTTTTGTTCAAAAAACATAACCGGGTCCGGGTCGCGGATGGCGGCGGCCAGCAGGCCTTTAACATCAGCCGGTGTCGACGGTGCCACAACCTTCAGGCCGGGAACCATCATCGCCCAGTTTTCAACTGCCTGCGAATGCTGCGCGCCGAAACGTGAACCACCACCATTGGCCGTGCGGACTACCAGAGGTAGGCTCATCTGCCCACCAGTCATGTAGCGTGCCTTGGCGATCTCGTTAGCAACAATATCCCAACAAACTGCGAGGAAGTCAGAAAACATGATCTCGGCAATTGGCCGGAGGCCTGTCATCGCTGAACCCATTGCCGCGCCAAGTATCGCCTGTTCGGAAATTGGGGTATCACGCACGCGGACCGGACCAAATTCGTTAAGCAGCCCAACAGTTGCTTTGAAAACTCCACCGGCGGCCCCAATATCTTCACCAAGGAAGACTACATCCTCGTCGCGGCGCATTTCCTGCGCAATGGCATCAGCGACCGCCTCGCGATAGGTTAGTTCCGCCATGCTGTACCTCCATCAGCCCAGACATCAACATCAATCAAATCCAGCCCCGGCGGGTTAGAAGCATTGGCAATTTCGGTTGCCCTATCGACCTGGTAAAGAACCTCGGCTTCCATACCTTCGATCATGTCCTGCGGAATCCCGAATTCAGTTAGGCGGTCACGATACCGTGGCAAGGGATCTTTCTTAAGCCATGCCTCAAGCTCTCCCGGTGGGCGATAATCGCCGGGATCTACCCTGCTGTGTCCTGAATGGCGATAAGTTAGACATTCGATTAGTGACGGCCCTTCACCAGCACGGGCCTTGGCGAAGGCTTTCTGTGCAGTACGATAGACCTCATCAGCATCGTTACCGTCGATCACAATTTTGGGGAGGCCATAAGACGCTGCGCGGTCACCAGCAGGATTTTCAACCGCCGTGACGTCCCCGATCGGGGTGTATTCCATATAGAGATTATTTTCGCAGACAAACACCACTGGAAGTTTCCAAACCGCCGCCATATTCAGTGCCTCGTGGAACGCGCCGATATTCGTTGTCCCATCGCCGAAGAAGCAGATCGAAACCTGACCGGTGTTTTTGTATTGCGATGTCCATGCCGCGCCCATGGCTATAGGTAGGTGCGCGCCGACAATGGCATAGGAACCCATGGCGCCGTGCTCAACGGAAGTAAGGTGCATCGAGCCACCTTTGCCCTGCAGTAATCCGCATTCACGGCCCATCAGCTCTCCGAGGACGCCCTCCATTGAGGCGCCTCGCGCCAGCGTATGGTGGTGGCCACGATAGGTACAAAACGACCAATCATCTTTTTTCATCGCAATTGCGAAGCCGGCGGCGACGGCTTCGTGCCCTAACGCCAGATGTGACGTACCCTTGATCAAGTTCTGCAGGAAAAGGTCGTAGGCGCGCTGTTCGACATGCCGTATTTCAAGCAAGGAACGCCAAAGCCCGAGGCGCGTTTCCTCTCCGATATCATCATTTTTGCCACCACGCTGGCATTTTGATTTAGGTGATCTCTCTGCGTACCCCCCGCTCTTAGCCGCCTTCGGTTTGCTTGCCACGTTTGGCCTTCCCTTTCTCCCTCGTCCCTTTTCGGCGACATTCGGCTGAAAGCATACAACCGATTACCATTGTGTCAGTAGGCCTCGGTTTCCCCGTCGAGATGGATCATGGAGGTAAATATCTGCGAACGTTGGTTAATACTTTACTGAGATGGGCAGTTCCTCAGCCGGGTAAAGGCTAATGATCTTTGGCCCCTCCGGCGTCACGACCATTTCTTCCTCGATGCGCGCGGCGGAGAAACCGTCTGAGGCCGGGCAATAGGTTTCCAGCGCAAAAACCATACCGGTCTTGATTTCTTTCGGGTCGTCCATTGAACTCAAGCGCGAAATAATCGGCCGTTCGTGAATGGCGACGCCGAGTCCGTGGCCAAACTGCAGCGCGAAGGCTTCCATTTCATCCGAGAAACCAAACTCACTCGCTTTAGGCCAAACCGCGGCAATCTCGTCAGTGGCAACTCCAGGGCGTACGAGGTCAATCGAAGCGTCAAGCCATTCTCGGCACTGCTTGTAAGCGTCTTCCTGCGCGTCGGTAGCGCGGCCAACGTTGAATGTTCGATAATAACACGTGCGATACCCAGAATAGGCATGCAATACATCAAAAAATGCCTGGTCGCCGGGCCGCACCATGCGGTCGGTGAAATTGTGAGGATGCGGGTTGCAGCGCTCGCCCGATATTGCGTTGATTGCCTCGACGTCATCAGAGCCCATCTCGTAAAGCATCTCGTTCGCCTTGGCGACGATATCGTTCTCTCGCACACCCGGTTTGAGTTCCTCTCCAATCATGTGATAGACCGCATCCACCATACCGGCCGCCTGGTTCAGCAGAACGATCTCATCAATGTTCTTAATCTCTCGCGCATCAAGCATAACCTGCTGGCCATCACGCACCTCAACGCCCTCGGCCTGCAACGCTAGCATCATCGGCGGCTCGCAGATATCGACACCGAGCGGCATGTTTTCCAACCCTGCATCAACCAGCATCTGTTTTATTTCCTTGGCTGCATTTTCCATCAGTCCGGCTGCGGGCGGGACCGTACCACGTAGCCCCAACATACCGGCATGACAATGATCTTGGGGCAACCAAGGAGCATGCAATCGGTGATGCGCTGCCGCCGATCCAAAATCCCATAAGTGCGGGTCGACGTCACCCATTAGCATGGCGTAGCGGGCGACCTTGTCGCGCGACCATTCACCGATCACTGTGGAGGTGAGATAACGAATGTTATTGTTATCAAAACATAGTAAAGCACCAAGATCGGAGGCAGCCAGCGCTTCATGCGACCGCGCCAAACGATACTTATGCAGTCGGTCGAAATCGACACGTTTTTCGAAGTCCACTGCTGAGTGGCCGGGCGCCGAAATTGCCCGGTCCCAACTATAATTTGGGTTCAGATCGTCATCGCCGGAAAAAGCTGAAGTCTCGGACAGATCCTGCGGCATCAGTTTAGCCTCCCTCAAAGTCGGCGCGGTATTCGCTAAAGCTCCGCATAGCCCATTGTTGACCGGAACGAATTTACATGCGGCGTGGGGCCTGTGCAATCGATTGCACAGGCCAATTAGGAACGAAGTCTACCGGCCCCTCTTCAGATCCAGCAGCGATTCTCCGTCCAAGCAATCGAGCTCCATTAGGGAGAATCTGTGCCCTATCCCAATTCCGGCACCCGTCTATGTCCGGTTACCTGTTCGTAACCGTATGCGAGGCTTAGCATCTCTGCATCCGAATATGGGCGGCCCAGAAATGTAATTCCCACAGGAAGCCCACCGTCAGTGAACCCAGCGGGGACAACCACGCTAGGAACATATATTAAAAAGGTGTTCAGGTGCGGCGCACCCTTTTGATCGGTCCAAGGTGACGCTGTCCCATCCGCAATTAGGGTGGGGGTATGTTCAACTGCTTTATGGACAATGGCATCCAGCTTGTTCTCAGCCATCACCTTCAAAAAGCGCGTCATCAGTTCTTCGCGCGCGACAGTATAGACAGCGAATTTTTCTTGAGATTTATCGACGGCCCATCGGGTCTGCACACCGCGATAGGTATCAGAAAAATTAGGATTTTTACGAGCATCATCCATCGTATCAAACGGCGGATTGGCACTACCCGCCATATAGATTTTGAAGGATTCCTCTTCGGCCGCACCGTCGGCAGAGCGCTGAGCCAAAAGGTCTATCATCCCCGGAATCTCAACGGGATCAACAACCACCGCCCCTGCCTTCGACAGGTCGGCAACCGCATTGTCAAACAGTGCATCAACGGCGTAAAAGTCATCTGAATCGGGCTCAGAGTGATAGCCCATGACAGTCCGAAGGATACCTATGCGCTTGCCGGCCATACCGCCATCTCCCAATTCAGAAACGTAGGAGACTGGCGCCTTCCCCACTCCCCGACCAGTAATGGGATCATCAGCGTCGAAACCGTGCATGACGTCAAGCATGCGAGCAGCGTCTGTCACCGTCCGCGTCATGGGGCCAAGCGAACCATTGGTAGACGGCCAGCCAGCATAGACGCCGCCACGACTGACTAGCCCCGCTGTCGGTCGCATACCGACGATCCCATTCCAGATCGCTGGGCGGCGGATCGAGGCGAAGCCCTCCTGCCCCACGGCCACCGTGACCAGGTTGGCCGATACTGCCGCGCCAGACCCACCAGAGGATCCACCAGCCGTTCGCGAGGTGTCGTAGACGCAGGCAGTGGAGCCGAATAGCGAGCCGTGAGTGTCGCCCGCGCCCATTTCTCCTAGAGTAGTCTTGGCAATGAAGATGGCGCCCGCGTCGCGTAGCTTCGCGGCGACGAAACTGTCGCGTTCCGGCATATGCCCATCAAAGAGGACCGAACCCATGGTGGTGGGCATCTCCCTCACATCACCCTGATCCTTCATCGCAACCGGAATGCCATGCAGCGGACCAACAGGGCCGGACTTCGTATAAGATGCATCTAGCGCATCGGCCTGTTCCAACGCGCGCGGGTTGAGTGAAATGATTGAGTTGATCTTTGCGCCCGCCCGATCAATCTTTTCGATGCGGTCTAGATACGCCTCCACCAGTGCCCGACAGGTCAGCGTGCCGGCGGCATATGCAGCGTGGATATCAGCGATCGTGGCATCGATCAGAGTGAAGTTGTCAGCAGAATCAGGCGGGTTCATATCGGGGTCTCCGTAAGAGTAACGACATTGTTACAAATGCAAGGAAATGGTGCAAAAAAAACCAATTACAGTTGTCATCCGGCTGCCCGAGCCACCATAACAACTCCGAGGCAGATCAGACCTATGAGGACCCATCGGCGAAATTTTTCAAGAGACATCCGGTTGCGGATCATTCGGCCGGAGACCATGCCAACAAGGGCCGTGACTGTTCCGATTACCCCTGGTGCGATTACCGAGACAGGCAGTTCTCCGCGGGCACCAAGCCCAATAGCAAGGCCTATGGTTGCGACTAACACAGTGACCCCCATTGCCTGTATTAGCGCGTCCTTCTGCATTGTGTCATTGATGGCGCGGGTGATGTCGGCCCGGTCATCTTCATCACTACGCCGGCCCATAGAAAAATTCAGGGACTGTAAATAAGGAACAACGGGAATTACAAAAATCGCAGTAGCGCCCGAGATTAAACCAGTTGCAAAACCCATCAGCGGATTAAGGCGACGTTCAGATTGCACCGGTACAGAGTATTGTTTCCCGATCAAACTAATTGCCGCGAACACGATCAACATCGTACCGAGTAAGCCGGCAGCAACAGCAGTATCTACCCCAGCAATCAGAACAGCCGATACCAACGAACCGACCACCAATGCAAGTTGCAAAGTCCATAGACGGGCTATCACCAGTTTGAGCGCCGTACCGAAGAATGCCTGCCAAATATTGGTCACAATAACTGGAATGATCAGAATTCCGGCGGCCTGTTCTACTGGAAGCCACGCAGCCATCAGCCCGACGCTGACCGTGGGGAGACCCAGCCCGATACCGCCTTTCACTACCCCGGCGATTAAATAGATGCCGGCGATTACGGCCAGCTCCCATAATGAATAGTCCATAACTTCAGTACCTATCATGTCCCTGTTTAACGCGGGCACACGTCGTTTGACCAGTGTTGTCAAGTCTCGTGTCTGGTATCGGAGCGCTGCAGGACATATATTGCGCCACCACCATATTATTCCCCTATTATCCACCCACCAGGCCCCAACTTGATTGACAACTCTCGATACATCAAATCTTCGAGCACCTTTGCCCGAAAACGGCTACTGTCCGGATACGGGCTCCTGGTTTTAGCGGTACTTATGTGGGCCGGTAATTCCACTGTTGGGCGCGCAACAGTGGATGAGAACATCCCGCCTCTGGCATTTACCTTTTGGCGCTGGGTCACCGCCTTTTTGATCTTCGCTACCATCTTTGGCGCGCGCACCTGGCGGCAACGAAACGAAATTTTGCTTCACTGGAAATTTGTTGCTTCTTTTGCACTGATATCGGTCGCGGGGTTCAACGCAGTATTCTACATCGCACTGCAGAAAGCGCCGGCGGTTCAGGTCACTTTGATCCAGTCGATCTTACCGGTGCTGGTGTTATTAATCGGTCTAGCCGTACTGCGAGAGCGGATCGACGGCAAACAATGGCTAGGCATCGTTTTTTCCATTGCCGGCGCGGCACTCATTGTCACCCGTGGGGACATTGGAGTGCTGCTGACCCTGCAGCTGGGTGAAGGTGACCTCTGGGCGCTAGCAGCAGTGTTTATCTGGGCGTGGCAGGCCTTTTTAATGCGCTGGAAACCAAAGACAATTGATATAATGTCATTCATGACCACGATAGCCTTGATCGGGGTGATCGGCCTCTTCCCCCTATACCTCTACGAACACACCATCGTCGGCCCAATGCCGGTCACGCGAAACAGTGTACTATTCGTACTCTATGTAGCAGTGATGGCGAGTGTCATCGGCACCACATGCTGGAACGAAGGCACCTACCGCGCTGGCTCGGCCCGAGCAGGATATTTTGGGAATCTATTCTTCATTTTCGCTAGCGCGCTTGCAATCGTCATCCTCGGTGAAGATTTATTCTGGTACCACATTGCGGGCACCACCTGTGTATTAGTCGGCATTTGGCTTGCGACCTTCCGGCGTTCGTCAAACCTTACAAAAACCGCCTCCGCCAATGACTGAGTCTATTGCACCCGATGCCACCCCGACAACGGCGCGCGGCCGCCTAATCGCATATCTGATGTTAGCGGCAGTCGCTCTTTTATGGGCGGCAAACACAAATATCGCGCGCGCCACAGCCGATGAAGTACCCCCGATGGCACTTACCTTCTGGCGGCTGTTCCTCTCGGCGCTAATTTTTGCGCCCTTTGCACTCCGTAATACCTGGAGGCAACGCAACATCGTTTTACAATATTTTTGGCTACTCAACGGGATGGGGTTTCTTTCCATGGCTGCGTTCAACGGTCTTGTGTACATTGGGATGCAATATTCAGTTGCGATTAACGGCAACCTGCTACAGGGGGCGCTGCCAATCTGCATTGTACTTATAGGCATCTTGTTTGCAGGTCGGCAGGTAACGACGCGGCAGGGGATCGGTGTGGCACTCGGTATGCTTGGGCTCATAACGATCGTAATCCGGGGCGATATTAGTCTGCTATTACAGATGCAGATTAATCCCGGCGATCCACTGCTTTTGCTCGGCGTCTTCTGCTCTGCCACTTATGCAGTATTCCTATACAAGCGGCCGGCGGAGTTTGACCTGATGAGTTTCATGTTCCTCTGTATGGTTTTCGCGACTTTTCATATTTTTCCGTTCTTCATCGTCGAGTGGTTGTGGGTCCGACCAATGCCCATAACGCAGACGTCTCTGATGACAATCGCTTTCATCGCACTATTTCCGTCGGTGTTAGCGCAGACCTTTTTCGCTGAAGGTGTGCGTAGGATCGGGGCCGCAAAGGCGGGCTACATGATCTATCTGACGCCGGTATTCGGAGTTGTAATGGCGACCGCGATTCTGAATGAGCCGTTCAAGTCTTATCACGTGATTGGCATCACCTTGATCGCCGCCGGCGTCTGGCTAGCAACATTTTCTCGTCGAGGTAAGACTACCGCATTATGAAGAATTCCCCCATCTTTCCATTCGTCTTACTTACTTTCTGCGCTTTATTTTGGGCTGGTTCATCAGTGGTCGGTCGCCACGTTGCCGGCGAGATACCACCAATGGGGATAAATTTCTGGCGCTGGCTATTCGCCTTTTTGATCGTGTTGACCTGGACATCAGGTGAACTGTGGCGTCACCGCAAACTTGTTATACAGAAGTGGAGATATATCTCTTTTTTGGCACTTTCCTCTGCCATTGGCTTCGGTGCTCTGCACTACGTCGCTTTGCAATACACGACAGCCATTAACGGAGCTCTATTTCAAGGTCTGATGTCGATATGCATTCTAATCTCTGCATTTATTATTTTAGGTGACCGGTTTGGCATGCGCCAAGGAACAGGAGTAGTGTTGGGGTTTGCTGGGGTAGCGGTGATTGTAACCCGTGGCGATATAGACGTTGTATTTGGGTTAACCTTCAACACGGGCGATATTATCCTTCTAATAGCGACTATGTCGTATTCGATATACGCGGTATTCCTCCGCCGTGCACCGCAAGAACTGACTTCCAGCGCACTAATGGCCGGCATGTTCGGTTTCGCTGCACTTTACATGTTCCCGCTATGGCTAATCGAAGTATATTTTTTCGAACGCCCCCTGCCCGTGAACTATACAGCTATCTGGTCGATAGGGTTTATGACGTTGGGCCCATCAGTATTAGCGCAAATATTCTGGGCCTATTCCGTTTCGAAGGTCGGCCCGGGTACCGCCGGATATTTCATTTATCTTGCGCCCGTGTTCGGCGTTTTACTTGCAACATCTCTGCTCGGTGAACAGTTTTTCCTTTATCACGCCGTGGGGATTGTACTGATTTTTATCGGGATATGGCTCGCCACCCGGAAGCAACCCGGGTCCGGTTAAAAATTTACGATATTTGAGCCGACCTTAGCGTTCTACCTATTCGTCAACTGTACCCGAGTAGGCATCTGAAAGGTGGAGAAACTGTCGGCGGCGCCTCCATTTCAAACTCGGGGTAGAACAACCCCAACCATGGCGTCTCTGCTGACAATTCTTGCTAGATTTTCTTCAGACCAGCCTTCCGTGCCCTCTGGCTGTTGTGGCAAAACCAGGTAACGCATATCGGCATTTGAATCATGGACCCGAACAGTTTTTTCTTCGGGCACGTGGGTGCCAAACTCTTTAAGCACTAATCGCGGTTCTACGACGGCACGAGACCTATAGCTCTTGGATTTGTACCAGTCCGGCGGCAACCCTAACAACGTTCTCGGATAGCAGGAGCAAAGCGTACAGACAATCATATTGTGTACGTCGTCAGTATTTTCGACGACTACTAATTCCGCGTCACCCATTGTAAGGCCTAATTCTTGGACTGCTGTGGTACCGTTGCTTAGAAGGCGCTTCCTGAAATCCGGATCGGTCCAAGCCTTCGCAATGACGCGGCCGCCATCAACCGGATCTCGACTATCAAGAAATTCGAGATTGCGACGCACGTCGTCAGCGCTGACCACGCCTTTTTCTATAAGTAGTTCCTTCATCGCCTCGGCCATCAATTCGTAATAACCGGTCTCATTTATATCGGGAGTTGTACCAGGATGGTCATGTTCATGTGTATGGTCATGGGCGGTGCGGTCATCGTTGTTCATTTCTCTATCCTTCAGCTTTTTCAAGCCAATGATCATAAATTTCTAGGTCTAGCGTATCGCTTTCTGGCCCTTTGTAGTCATCCCAGATGTCGATCTGCGCTAGCCGCACGCGATAAAGCTCGCGTTTAGGCGTCCCGTCAAAACCATAAGCTAATTCTTCAGGGTTCTTGAAGTCTCCGCAGTAGCGCTCAACAACCCCGGTCTTGCCGCGCGCATAAAAAGGTGTTCGGCGATGACCGGGTGGATGGGAGTTCTTGATACGCACGCGTTCTCCTACACTGAAAATGGGCATATTCAGGCTCCTAGCTTATCTTTTATTGAATCCATCCGTCCGATAACTTCGTCCCGGCTTAAAAGTCCCTTTTCCTCGAGAAGGTTAACCATGGCTTCCGACCAGCGCTCAAAATAGTCTTGCTCATAAATTTCGGGCGGCAGATCTTCCAGTGCGCGGCGTAACTCATCAATGCGCATAACATCATGTTCGCGCATCGCGGCGGCAAGTGACGTGATCATTTTGGCCCAAGGTTCGGCATTATGAGCAGAATCCTCGACAGGCCCTGCATCCATTCCGCCCATGTCGTGCTGACGCTGGTTCATGATTTCTACCTCTTTTGCCTCATATTGCGTCGATGGGATAAGTATTTCAACTACGGTCCTGAGTTATTTCTTATCGCTATAATACGATCCTCAACTTCATTTTCAGTTAGAATACCCTTTTGCACCAAAATATCGTATATCGCCTGCATCCCCATCTCAAAATAACCAAGGGAATGATAGATATTATAGCTCAATTCTTCCCTGGCACGGCGACCCTCGTGCAGGCTAACGAGGCCTGCGCCTTTTTCGCCCAGCGCCCCGCGCAACGCTGTCGACAGTTTTGCCCACTCTGGCGTTTCCTTTTGACTTAGATTAATCGGCCCCCAATTTTCTCCGCCGATATCGTTGACGCTTTTCTTCATGACCCGCTCCCGGTATGTGTGGGCAGATTGTAAACAAGGAATTCGATATGCGCGACCAATCGCTGAGAGCCCACGTAGCAAATCTTGAACAACAAGGCGAGTTGATCCGTATTACCAAGGAAGTAGATCCTCACAAGAACGTCTCCGCCATTGGTTGGAAGGCATATGATCGTCTTGGTAAATCTACGCTATTCACAAATCTCAGAGGGTTTCCAGGTTGGGAAATCGTCAACCAAGTGATTACCGACAGGAGAAAATGGTCAATCGCGCTCGGTATCCGCGAAGAGGATTTGATTCCGACGTTGGTAGAGCGGATAAAACGCCAAATTGAACCGGTCGAAGTGAACAAAGACAAGGCTCCAGTTAAAGAAGTTATTCTCAAAGGTAGTGCAGCCGACCTAACCAAGGTCCCAGCACTTTGGCATGCGGAGAAAGACCCGTCTCCCTATATCGCATCGGGTATGGCGATAATTAAGGATCCGGAAACTGGCATCCGCAACATGTCGATACACCGCCAGCAAATCCAAGGTCCCGATCAGACTGGCTTTCTAATTTGCCCACGTCACGCACTAAGAATTTATCAGAAGTACCAGCAACGAAACGAACCGATGCCAGTGGCGATGGTAATTGGCGCCCACCCGGCGATATACTACGCGTCAGGATTCACCTCGTCTTACGGGCTTGACGAGCTAGAAGTCGCGGGGTCCCTGCTTGACGATCCAGTCCGTTTGGTAAAATGCGAAACCATTGATATTGAAGTCCCCGCCGAGGCGGAGATAATAATTGAGGGAGAGGTATTGCCTGACGGCACGGTGGAAGAAGGGCCTTTCGGGGAAGCCACCGGCACATACGCGATGGAGGGGTCTACCGAAATTTTTAAGGTAAAGGCAATCACCCACCGCAAGGATCCTATGTTTTATGCTATGCAGTGCGGTGCCCCCATGACAGACACTCAGTCTATAACCGGAACCTGTATCGAGACAGTTATAACAGACCATCTCAAAAATGTGGAAGGTGGCTTGGATCTGCTCGATGTCCGCTGCCTTGGCATTTCAGGCCTTATGGCTATTGTTTTGAAGCTCCGGCCTAGAGTAGAAGGCCAAGCAAAAACTGCCTTGATGTCTGCATTGTCTAGCCCTTATTTACACCCGAAGATCGCTATCGCAGTGGATGACGATATTGACGCATCCGATCTTCGCCAGATATTCTGGTCTATGACAACCCGCGTTCACGGTTCTCAGGACGTAATGAAGATACCTAATACAAGGATCTGGTCCTTGGACAATGTATCGGACATCGTACCGGGGATGAGTGCTATGTACCGGATCGGGACGAAAGTGATTATCGACGCGACCAAACCGGCGGTTACTCAAGCGGATGCAAGGTCAAGGTTCGCCCCCGCGATGCCGTTTGGCCATACCGGCGTCAATTTGGAGGATTATCTCCCGTAAATCGAGTTACTCCCGCTCGCAAATTACAATTCGTTAACGTTTTCCGCGTTAGTTGTCCTATTTTATATCAAGCAATAAGATATATTGTGAATACAATTCGAAGAGCTCACAAATAGGGGGCGAATTTGAATCTTCCCCACGCAAAGTTCGAGGCCTCCGCATTTAGCATCAACCTGCGGCTCCAAGATAGTGCGGGTTACCTCATTCGCGACGCGCATCTAATGTTTGCGAGAGCTATCCGTACACGTCTTCAATCCCACCAGATTACCCCAGGTCAGTGGTATTTTTTACGGGCCCTCTGGGATGAAGAAGGACTCAGTCAGCGCGAATTGAGCCGGCGTGTCGGCACAACAGAACCGACAACGGTAAGTGCTCTGCGACTATTAGCCCGTAGCGGCATGATTGAGAGAGTTCGTAACTCCAAAGATCGCCGCACAATCAATATTTTTCTCACCGAGAAAGGCCGTAAAATGAAATCGGAGCTAATGCCGCTTGCGATTGAAGTGAACAACATTGCAACACAGGGTCTATCCGACGACGAGTTCATTCAGTTACGCGACCTATTGCAAAAATTGGGAGCCAATCTCGCCTCTGAGAAAGGTTAGAGAAAACGCATAACCGAATACTTGACGTTGGATACATTTGATTACTAAGGTCTCTAAGTAATTCGCTCAAATTCTGCCGCCTTTTTGGGCGACTAGGAGATAATGATATGAGCCAAAATGCAAAATTCATTGACCGAACAGGATTCAAAAACCCGAAAGAATTAGACCTATGGGAACCTATCCTGATTTCCAAGGAAGAGATGGACGAGGAAATAGCACGCCTGGCGGATCAACCGCGACCTGAAAATGGACGGAGACAATCGCTCATCGTTCACCCACGATGGCAGGAGCTTGGGGCAGGGCCCGGGCTGAATCCGGGAGTTCGCGTTACGATTGAGGTGCTTAAGCCCGGTGAACAGACATCCCCAATTCGGCACAATTCTACACAAGTGAATTTCTGCATTCAGGGCGAGGGCCACTCCATAATCAACGGTAAGAAAATCGCCTTCCGGGAGTACGATGTCTATAACTTTCCGTCGATGGGCACCTACTGGCACGTAAATGATTCCAAAGATTTACACGTGCGCCTGACATACTCTAATGCACCTCTGCTAGAGAAAATGAATGTCCACATCATTGATGAGGAACCACCTCCGATGATGGATCTTTTAGATGCCGCTAACAAACAGGCTGCGGAAGAGAAAGCCCGCGCAGAAGCCGACGCCGCAGATGCTACATCCAAGAGCCCCTATGGCACGTTTCAACTAAACGATGATGGTGCTTGGCTGATGCCATACGAAACGCTTATTAACCCAGCATCTGTGGACTCCAATGCACTGCACTGGCCGTGGGAAGATGTTAAGGCGGAACTGGACAAGCTAACCGCGCTGGGCTCTGACTATCGTGGAAGACGCCTCTACCTTCTGTTTAATCCCATGACTACACGGTTCAACGGCACCACACCTAACTTTTTTGCCACAATGACGGTTAGACCGCCAAAAATCGTTGACCGCCCTCACCGCCATGTTTCGTCGGCCATCAACTATTATTTCCATGGAACGGGTCGATCCACCGTAGAAGGCAAAGTTTATGAGTGGAAGGCTGGGGATCTAATGCTGTCGGCACCGGGCTGGGGTATTCACAATCACGCATCCTACGACGAATCCGTCTACGAGCTGACAGTCCAAGACCAGCCGCTAAACATATTCATGGAGAGCCTACTTTGGCAGGAGGAACTAAAGCACCCTTGGTCTGTTCTTGGTGCCAACTCGGGTTTCGAAACCAACGCAGAAGAGTTACGTCAAGCTGGTGAATAAAAGAGTTCCGTAACCCCATTTGTTTGTTGGGATCAATGGGCTTGTCAAATCGAGACAACCTGTTTTTTGATAATTCCGGGACGAAAACCCGTAATGGGGAGACCTCACAATGATAAAATTGCCGAAAAATTTCCTCTGTGGTTCCATACCACCGCTAATCACTCCATTCCGCAATGGGGAGGTCGACCTTAAGGCATACGCCGGACTGGTTGAGTTTCAGGTCAAGAATGGGTCACATGGCATCCTAGTCAACGGAACCACATCAGAGCCTGCGTCGTTGACGATTGAGGAACGTAATCGAATAGTAGATGTGGCCATCAAAGCTGCCGCCGGAAGGCTAACTATCGTCGCGGCCACCGGGTCACAAAATCTTCAAGAAACTTTAGCTCTTACCGAACATGCGGAGAAGGCCGGCGCAGATGCACTACTAATCGTTACACCTTATTACAGCCGTCCGCCGCAGAGAGGTCTGGTAGAGTATTACAAACTGCTAGGGAAACAAACTAAGTTACCGTGGATGATTTATCATATCCCCGGTCGGGCTGCGGTATCAGTAACCCTTGATACGCTGGACCAAATTTCGAGGGCTTGCCCGAATTTTATCGGCATGAAACATGCGGTAGACGACTTGGGTTTTGCGTCCGAATGTCTCGACCATTTCGGTATGGATTTCCGTATTTTCGTTGGGTTGGAGGATTTATCCTATCCGATGATGGCCGTGGGAGCGTGTGGACTCATGAACGCCGTAGGCAACCTGCAACCAAAAAAACTAGCTCAAATGTGTGATGCCGTAGCAGCTGGCAATCTTAAGAAAGCACAGAAACTTCACTACGAATTATTCGAAATCAACCAAGCAGTGTTCTTCGACACGAACCCGATCGCTATGAAATATATGATGAAAAAACTTAAGATCATGCCGAAAAACGAACATCGCCTCCCTATGGCTCCAGCAACGAAAGAACTCGAGAAGCGGCTGGACGGTGTCTTACGGCGGGCGGGGCTGCTTAAACAGCTGACGCGCCAAAAAGCGGTCTGATAGGATTTCGGTCGATTGATCGAAAAACGATATAGCTTCGTTTACATTCTCGGCAGTCAAGATGGAGGCGGTTGGCGAACATACGTGGGGTGGACAAAAGACCTAAATATTCGGCTCTTGGCCCACAATTCTGGAACTGGAGCTAAATCTACCAGAGGACGAACTTGGGAGTTACTTTATGCGGAAAGGTTTTTTTCCAGAAACGAGGCAATGAGCCGAGAATGGTCTCTTAAGCGCGATCGCGGATTTCGGAAAAAGGTCTTACCTGAGTAAGACGAGCGTTTAGCAGGGGCTAGAATGTTACAGGGAGAATAACCAAAATCGGCGGTCCTGCGGCAAAGCGCAATAATAAAATTAGGCAAAAAAAATGGCCTCAGCCGCCCCCGGCTTTTGGCCTGCCCCTCTTCCAGATGAACTCAAATGCCTTGGAACCG
>PTJZ01000014.1 GCA_002937455.1 Alphaproteobacteria bacterium MarineAlpha11_Bin1 | reverse complement strand
GATCGAAGACTTCCACTGGATGGACGATCCCGACTGGCGTGCCAAAGGTGAGCGGATGTACCTCAAAGCAGATTACAGGCTATTGGTTGAGAACCTGCTAGATCTTTCGCATCTCAGCTATATCCATGCCACTACCTTGGGTACCGATGCGGTAGCGGAGACGCCGATGAAGTTTGAGCGTGGCAGTCGCCACGTTACGGTTACCCGCTGGGTGATGGATTCTGTGCCCCCTCCGTTTTTTACTAAGGCAGGTGGTTTTTCAGCGGACGAGCATGTCGATCGCTGGCAACACATTACCTGGACACCGCCCGCATTCGTGCGCTTGGACGTAGGAGCAGCAAAGGCTGGAACCGGGGCCGAGAACGGTGACCGTTCTCAGGGTTTCACAATGCGAAACCTCAATGCGATCACGCCAGAAACTGACAAGACCACCCACTATTTCTGGGCGCAAGCGCACGATTTTCGAATCGATGAGCCGTGGATCACAGATCTATTAGTAGCGAACGTACACGAGGCATTCCTTGAGGATTTGGAGATAATCGCCCTGCAGCAGGAAAATATCGATAGCGGTATCACGCCAGAGCGCATAGACATCAATCACGATGGTGGAGGGTTGCAGGCGATCCGCACTCTGGATTCTATGATCCATGACGAAAATGAACCGGCTCCGACTGCGCAGGCGGCGGAGTAATATTTTGAGATCTGCCTTTAATTAATCCCGCGGTGGGAAGAACTCAGCCGCGACATAATAAACGCCCGCATCTTGTGAGGCGAAAAGCAGTCTGGGCGGATCTGATCCTCAAAGGAAAGTTGCAAAAATCTGGCCCCAAGTTGGGGGCCAGATTTATACATTGTATAAAAGCAACAGCTAATCGCGGTTGCCGAATAAATGCAGCAACATGATGAACAGGTTGATAAAGTCGAGGTATAGCCTAAGAGCGCCAGAAATAGCGAGTTTACCCTTGGTATCTTCGTCAAAGTGTTCCGCGTACTCGTTCTTAATGTTTTGAGTATCGTAGGCTGTTAGTCCAACAAAGACCAAAACGCCGATCACCGATATGGCTGACTGTAAAGCAGATGATCCAATGAACATATTGACGATCATTGCGATGACGATACCGATCACGCCCATCATCAGGAAAGAGCCCCATCCTGATAAGTCTTTCTTAGTAGTGTAGGCCCAGAGGCTCATACCTGCGAATGTGCCCGCTGTGATAAAAAATACGCGTGCTATGCTGGCACCCGTGAAGGCCATAAAGATGGTAGCCATCGAAATACCCATCATTGCCGCGTAAATCCAGAAAACTGCTTGCGCGGTAGACTGCTTCATTGCGTGTAGACGGGCGCTCAGGAAAAACACCATTCCCAACGGGGCCAACATGACCACCCATTTAAGCGGAGAGCCGAACAGCGTCTGACCAAGACCGGTCAGCCCGACGATCTGACCTGCGTCATTAGTAACGACAGACATTTGAGCTACGACAACGGCCAGAATGCCGGTCAGTAGCAGGCCACAAACCATATAGTTGTATACCCGGAGCATGTGTGCCCGGAGGCCGGCGTCAAACTCTGCTTGATCGACCTGGACGCCGGTGTACAAAGTTTTTTCAGAACCGAAAGCCATGTTAGACCTCTTTGATAACAAAAAATAATCAGACTTTATAAGTATGGGATGTTATCGAAACGAAATCAACTTGAAGTCGTTGGTATAGTTTGCAATCGTTAAGATGATTGCATACGGCCTCAAGTTAATCGTTGCGGAGCAAGGGCGCAGCTTTCTGACCTAATGCCTGCCAGGTTCCAAATAGCCCCAGCACGAGGGTGACAGGCATTGCTATCGCTAAACCTAAAATTATGGCGCCGATATCCGCAGTGAATTCCAGACGCATGACTTCGGTGACTATTGCCCAAGCGGCCACTGAACCGACGACCGATGCAACTACCGCCGTGACGAGGCCGAGGAGGCTGTATTCAATCATTAAGATTCCAATAATTCGTCGCTTGCTCGCGCCTAACACTTTTAAAACGATTGAATCGTATATTCGCCGCCGATGTCCGGCGGCGACGGCTCCCGCGAGAACAAGTATACCTGCCGCTATCGCGACACCTGCCGTCAGACGTATTGCGAAGCCGAGGCGACCCAAGAATACGTTTACAGTTTCTAGCACCTCACGCACCCGGATGGTGGTGACATTGGGGAAGTTATTAGTGACAGCGCGCTCGATACCCTCTTCTAATAATGGGTTTGCGTGCACAGTAGCCAAGTGGGTCTGCGGTGCGTCGTTAAGCGGTCCAGGCGAAAAAATGAATAAAAAGTTCATTCGGAGAGATCCCCACTGCACATCCCTGAGGTTGGTAATTTCGCCAGTTATGTTACGCCCCAAAATATTTATTGTGATGGTATCTCCGATATCAAGATCTAAGGCAGCAGCGTTTCGCTTTGCCATTGATACCAGCGGCGTACCACTGTAATTGGCGGGCCACCAGTTTCCGGCTACGACCGTTTCGCCGTCAGGAAGTTCGCGTGCCCATGTGACACCCCGGTCGCCCCGCAAAATCCAACGCCCTTCTTCCGCCACATTTTCGGGTTTCGCGGTCTTGCCGTTCAGCCGTGTCACCCGCCCACGCAGCATTGGAGTACGTCGCAGCTCGCGGAACCCTCTCACCCCCGCTACCAGAGACTCGAAGGCATCGACTTGGTCATTTTGGATGTCCATAAAAAAATAACCTGGTGCCTTTTCCGGCAGGGACTTGCTTATTTGTTTGCTCAGGTTAGCCTCAATGAGTGCCACCGTGACAAGAACGGTCAGTCCCAATCCCAATGACATGACGACGCTGCCTGTCGGTGCTCCCGGACGGTGCAGATTTGCAAGCGCAAGACGCAGACCTGTGCCCCCCGCAGAGCCCACGACCTTCGCAGCCCGAGCGACAAGTATGCCAGTGATACCGAAAAGAAGCATGGCTGCAGTAGCGCCTACGACGAACCAGAGGGCTATGATAGGGCTATGTGCCGTCCCAATTGCCAGTGCTGCTAGCGCAGCTAACAGGAGCAACGTTGCCAGTGCGAAGGGCCATCTGGGCACAGCTCGGAAGCGGACGATAGAGGCTCGGAACAAACCAGCTGCCGGCAGGTCACAGGCCCGTGCTATGGGCCAAATGGAGAACGCCAAAGCAGTTAACAAACCGAACGATGCTGCCAGTACCAGAGGTTGCCAGTATACGTCGATACGCGACATGATCGGCAGCTCGTTATGTAGCATTTCGGTCGCAAAAACTGGCGCAAGCGCCCCTATTACCAACCCGAGGGTGATCCCTGAGAGGGCCATGATCATTACCTGCATCAGATAGGCCTCAAAAATCTGGCGCGCTGTTGCTCCCATGCATTTCAAGGTGGCGATAGTCTCGAACTTGTTCGCGAGATAGTTCCTAACAGCATTACTGACACCAACTCCGCCGATCAGCAGTGCTATGAGTCCAACTAGGGTCATGAACAGGGTGGTGCGATCAACAAAACTTTTAATTAATGGCGATGCGTTGGAGCGGTCGCGTAATACCCAAAGAGCATCCGGAAAAGCTTTTTGAAGTTTAGTCTTCCAGCTTTTAAGACTTTGGCCATCCTTCAATCGTACGCGATAAAAATACCAGACTTGGCTGCCCGGCTTTACCAAGCCGCTATCCTGTACCGATTCGGTCGACGCCATTAATCGCGGACCGATTGGAATCGGACTAACGCCTGAAATCCGGTCCGGCTCGTTTTTTATGGTTCCGCGGATCTGATAGGTTACATCTCCAAGCTTGAGCAGCCCACCGTGTTTGATACCAAGTTGACGCAGAAGCACCGCATCTGCCACTGCGCCCCAGACACCCTCACGTTTTACGAACAGTTCGGCATTTTCTGACCGGGGGGAGACTTCCAATTTTCCGTAGAGCGGATAGGCATTATCGACCATCTTTATTTCCGTCAGCGCCGTCTTGTCATTATCGACTGAACGCGCCATCGAGCGAAAATATAAAATGCGGGAAACATCTCCGTTCTGACCAAGCCATGCGCGCTTGGTAACTGTAATATCCTTATATGTAATGCTCAGCGTCGCATCGCCGCCTAGGAGGGTTGCACCGTCTTTTTCCAATCCGCCAATGACAGAAGATGCTATGGATCCGACTGCTGCGACCGTTCCGACGCCCAGCGCTAAGCAGGCAAGGAACACGCGAAACCCACGCAGACCACCGCGGAGCTCGCGGCGTGCTATACGCCATGAGTTTATCATGTTGCGGATCGGATCATGTGAGAATTTTATCGCTAAATATCGAACCGTCCTGTAAATCAATTGACCGGCCACATTGCTTTGCGAGCACAGGGTTATGCGTAATCAAGATTAAAGTTGCTCCATAGTCGGTACGCAAGCTGAGCAGAAGTTCCATCACCTCATCTCCGGTTTTGCCATCTAAATTGCCGGTTGGCTCATCCGCTAGCAAAAGACGTGGCCCTGCAACTATAGCGCGGGCGAGCGCCACCCGTTGCTGCTCGCCACCTGACAGTTGGCTTGGATAATGGGTCGTTCGTTGATCGAGCCCGACTGCTGACAAAGCTAATTCGGCGCGGTCGAAAGGGTCGTCCAGCCCGTTTAGCTCGACCGGTATAGCAACGTTTTCAAGAGCGTTCATGGTTGGTATCAGATGAAAGTTCTGGAATACAATTCCGACATTGTCGCGCCGGAAACGGGCAAGCCCGTCTTCGTCCATTAGGGATAAATCAATGCCTGCAACGCTTATATTTCCAACTGTCTGACGTTCGAGGCCACCTATTAGCATCATCAAAGAGGTTTTACCTGACCCTGACGGACCTACTACACTGACGGTTTCGCCGGCTGCGATCTTGCAATTAATCCCTTTGAGTATGTTGACGGGGCCGGCTTCACTCTCCAGCTTAAGCTGGACATTCTCGAGGAGAACCATGGGTTTCTTATTGTCTCTATCGTCTCTCATATTTTCCGTGGGGTATTTAAAAAGAATCCTTAACGACTTCCGATATAGTCTATTTACGGGGGTTCTCAAACGTTGGATTGCTACTGGTTTTGCGGCCCTAATTGTTGGAGCAGTATCGCACGCTAGTCCTGCCCCGCGCTTGGTGGTTCTGGGTGACAGTCTGACTGCGGGCTACGGCCTGCCTCAGGATCAGGCATTTCCAGTTCTTCTGGAGACGGCGCTGCGGGCTAAGGGCAGAGTCGTCACTGTGATTAATGCCGGAGTTTCCGGAGACACTACGGCGGGTGGTCTAGCGCGTCTCAACTGGGCGCTTGCATCGGACCCCACCCATGTCTTGGTCGAATTAGGGGCTAACGATATGCTCCGTGCCTTCGATCCTGAGGTGACCCGTAAAAATCTCGAAACTATTATCGTCCAAGTAAAAGCCCGCGGCATTAAAGTGATGCTCGCGGGTATGTACGCTGCTCCCAACCTCGGTAAACTGTACGAAGATGCTTTCCGCACGCTCTATACTGATCTGGCTCGGAAATACGGAATAATGCTTTATCCCTTCTTTCTGGACGGTGTTGCTGCAGAACGGGAACTAAACCAAAAAGACGGCATGCATCCTAACGAAAAGGGGGTTGCCATAATTGTCGAACGTATTTTGCCCTCTATAGTAAAGTTTCTAGACGAAAAGGAATAGTTTAATGGAGACAGCTGCAGTCACATTCCGACTCGGTCATGCATCGGATGCCGACTGGGAAACGCTGATTGCGTCGTGTCTCGACCAGATCGGTACTGTCCCGTTTGGGGCGAACCTCGGGTTCCTTTATGTCACCGACACCCTGGATGAAGACTTCCCACTGATTGCCGAACGGTTGCGAAAAGAAACTGGGGTTGATCACTGGGTTGGTACGATAGGCTTTGGCGTTATGGTGGGTGGCAGGGAGTATTTTGATACTCCTGCGATTGTGGCGATGATTGGAGTGCTCGATGAAGATGATTTTCGGGTCATGCCCACTATCGATACACCTGGAGACCCATTGCCGGAGTGTATCATGGATTGGGTGGCGCGAAAAACCCCCTTCCTAGGCATAGTACATGCCGATCCGCGTAATGCCTATGTCAGCGATATTTTAGATTCGATAACTGATGATACCGAGGCATTCCTTGTAGGTGGATTGACTGCATCACGCGGCAAACAGGTTCAGATTGCTGAAGAACCTACCGAAGGCGGAGTCTCCGGTGTTTTGTTTTCTGGCGATGTTGGGCTAACGACCGGGCTCAGTCAGGGCTGCTCGCCGGTTGGAGAAATTCACGATGTCACTCGATCCGAGGACAATCTCCTGCTCGAGCTTGATGGAAGACCTGCGCTTGATGTCTTTAAGGAAGATATCGGTGAGGTGCTAGCACGGAAACTTGAACGCGTCGGCGGGTACATTCACGTCGCGCTGCCGGTTTCCGGCGATGATAGCGGAGATTACTTAGTGCGTAACATGATCGGCATTGATCCAAAAAATAAAATTTTGGCAATCGGCGATCGGATTTCCGCCGGTGACAGGGTTATGTTTGTTCGCCGAGACGGAACATCGGCAATGAAGGATCTTAACCGGATGCTCACCGACATTATGTCTCGGTCGATTGGCGCGCCGAAAGCGGCATTGTATTATTCCTGCGTTGCCCGTGGCCCAAATCTCTTTGGCCCCGATTCTATCGAGCTTACCGCCGTTCAGGAGGCGCTGGGTGCCGATGTCCCATTAGTTGGATTCTTTGCTAATGGAGAAATTTCAAAAAACCGGGTTTATGGCTATACTGGAGTACTTACGCTTATCGGTTGATAAGATTGTAGCAACAATTCTCAGGGTGAATTCAAAAACCTCCTAGGGGAGATCAGGAGAAATAATTAAATGGTAGTTTTGGGATCTCATGGTCAAATAATGTTCTTATACCGAAAGGCGAATGAATCGCTGCACCTTAACGGCGTTGCCACGGTTTTTCGCGTCCAAATTCGCTTCAAATGATCAGACTCTTCGTTGCCCTGCCCCTGCCTGATGATTTAGCGGTCCGGTTGGTGGCACTTGGCTGCGGAGTAGATGGAGCGCACTGGGTGTCTGCAGAAAACCTTCACATTACATTACGATTTATCGGAGAGGTGTCCGAGCCAGTCGTTGATGATATAGCTTACAACCTCGACACTGTGAGTGCGGGTCCGATTTCGGTAACCTTGGCCGGTGCGGGCCAGTTTGCTAGTAGAGGACGGACGCGTGGACTTTGGATTGGTGTGAATAAATCCCCGGATTTAGAAGTCCTGCGTAATAAAGTAGATATTGTATTAGTCCGTGCTGGCCTGCAGCTCGATGGCCGGAAATATATTCCACATGTGACCATTGGCCGGATTAAAAACGCTCGGAGAAACCGGGTAATCGGTTGGCTCCGGTCCAACAGTACGTTCGTCTCCACACCCTTCAGTGTCCCGAATTTCGTGCTGTACCAAAGCCGTATAGGTAGAAATGGCCCCAATTATTTACCGATCGCGAACTACCGGTTTGCTAGTGCTCAATGAATTTTTCTGATTCCCAAAACACCGTGCAATCTCGGTACAAAAAAATGTCGGTGGGGAAAAGTCTATTTTAAGGTGTGCACTTTAGTGCACGAAACTTTTTTCAGCTCGATGGGCGGGTGGAGGCAAAAATGGGATTTGACACATTGAAATCGTCTAGCCACCCAACGAGGGCGGGAAATTCCGCCCTCCAATCGTATTGCTTTCGAAAGTCCATATATTCAAGCGCACAGCCTAGCCCGATCCCATCCACCATGGGCGGGTTAGTCGCAGGCAGCAGATCTGACATTGCTGACAGGGCTCGCTGAATCTTACCCCGTTGGAAATCAATCCACGGCTCATAGGGGGTCTGGTCGGGACGATAGCGAGCTTCATACGTGATTAGCAGGGCAGATTCTAGAATTCCATCGGCCAACGCGGCCAACCGTAGCGTTTTAAATCTGGCAGCAGCTTCAATTGGAATGATTTTTCCACCTCCTGTAATGTGATCCAAATATTCGAGAATCACTCTGCTATCGAATAGTGCTTCGCCGTCGTCAACGATCAGTGTAGGTACTTTCGCAAGAGGATTGAAGTTGCGGATATGATCTTCGCTTTCTGGAACACCAATACCAATTTGGTCAGATAATTGGAGATGCTTAATGGAAAATGCACATTTGCGTCCAAATGGTGAGGGACCCCGAAGTAGTAATCTCATGGTCATTGATTGATCTCCATATCATGAAATTTCAATACTCTTTGCCGCCATCGTTTCCCAGTGGTCAAGTTACGTTTGATTCGTGCTAAACTACAGTCACTTCGAAATGAAATCATTGCGCGAAGCGCTTGAACAACGGTCAGATTAATATGCCCGTATTTCTTAACCACGAAGACGCCCTTTCGCTATGGCGAGATGCACTTGCCGCCAGTGTGCGGGGGGACGGCCCTGATCTTTCAGTTCGACAGATGCTGATTATGCTAAGGGTGTATACCGTGCAATCGCCGCACACCGTGCGTGAATTATCAGAGGTGCTGAACATTTCTAAGCCGGCAATCTCACGCGCACTTGATCGACTTGAGAAACTGGGCTTTGTACTTCGTCATCGAAATGAATACGATCGCCGAAGCGTCCGGGTTCGGGGGACCGGAAAAGGCCATATATTCATGATGAAATTTGCCGAACAAGTGTCTGAAGCGGGCCGCGAACTGGAAAGTCCCACTCCATTCGAAGCTGGGATTCCTCTGGCGAATGATGGTGGGCGCTTAAGGTGAGACGCTGCTTCCCAACAGTACTCCCATACCATTGGGATTATCGGGAAAAAATGATATGACTCTCATGGTGGATAATTAGCTAATCTGCCCTAGTTGCAAATGCTCAACAGCGTTTAGGCGCCTATCACGGAAAACAAATTTCTAATTTACCGTTTCTTTTATCCAGTTTGGAAGACATGTTCGAGCTGGAGGATTTCTGTAATCAGATGTCGACAGCGTCGATGTTAATGGCTTTCGCCGTAAACGCCGCTGCGATCAGCGATCGGGTGTATTGCTCCGCCGGATCCTCAAAAATTTCAACTGTCGGACCCCGTTCAACTACCCTACCGTTTTTCATTACAATCAATTCGTCCGCAAGCGCACGCACTACTTTCAGATCATGGCTGATGAAGAGATAGGCAAGACGGTGCCGTTCTTGGAGGTTACGCAGAAGGTCAATAATTTGTGCTTGAACTGACATATCAAGTGCGGAGGTCGGCTCGTCCAATACTATAAATTTTGGTTTCAGGACGATCGCCCGCGCGATAGCTATCCGCTGCCGTTGTCCGCCTGAAAATTCATGTGGATAGCGGTCCTGAAAATCAGGGGATAGGCCAACCTCGGTCAAAGCAGTTGCAATCACGTCGCGCCGAGCAACGTAGGTATCTCCTGTGCAGTTGTGGAGACGCAGACCCTCCTCGATAATTTGTCCCACTGACAGGCGCGGTGAAAGTGACGAGAACGGGTCTTGGAATACGACCTGCATTTCTCTCCGTAGTGGCCGCATACCCCTAAAACCGTATTCGTCGATTCGCTCCCCGTTAAAGCTGATGACGCCATCGCTACGCTCAAGGCGAAGGAGCGCCATCGCTAAAGTTGTCTTACCCGAACCTGACTCACCTACGACTCCGACTGTGTGGCCTTCTCGAACGGTAATATCTATACCGTCTACCGCTTTAATATGACCAACCGTACGCCTAAAAATTCCCTTTTTTATGGGAAACCAGACACGAATATTTTTAGCCACAATGACTGCCCTCGAATTCTTCCCGGCTATCAGAGGGTTCCCCTTGGGTTCGGACGCAAGGAGGTGCTGAGTGTATTCGTGTTGGGGATTTTCGAGAAGAGAGGCAGTCTCTCCAGACTCTAAGATCTCACCGTCCTTCATAACGCAAATGCGATGAGCGATCTTGCGAACGATGCTAAGATCGTGAGTGATCAGAAGTATCGACATACCTCTCTTCCGCTGGATCTTCCTAAGCAGGGCCAGAATCTGGGCTTGAATAGTAACGTCCAACGCAGTAGTCGGTTCATCTGCGATCAAGAGTTCGGGATCATTAGCCAGCGCCATGGCAATCATAACGCGCTGACGCTGGCCACCAGATAACTCATGAGGGTAAGCCGAAAGCCTTTCCTCTTCGCTTGACAAACCGACTTCGGTCAGCAGTTCGATGCAACGTCTGCGCGCGATCCCCTTATCAACTTTTTTGTGCACTAAGAGGATTTCGCTGATCTGCTTTTCGATTGTATGTAGCGGATTAAGTGACGTTACTGGTTCCTGAAAGATGATCGCGATTCGGTTGCCCCGAATCTGTTGCATGCGCGCCGTTGGAGCGCCGATCAGTTCTTCACCAAGAAGATTGATCGAGCCGGAAGGGTGATGCGCATTGGGATAGGGGAGTAGATGCATGATCGAAAGCGCGGTGACTGACTTACCCGACCCGGATTCACCAACGAGGGCTATGGTTTCGCGCTTCCGAATATCGAAGGAGACGTTTTTGACTGCTCGGTGTTCCGCATCGCCGCGACCAAACGAAACTGATAGATCGTTGATTTCGATCAATTTATCCATTTCCGCTGACTTAGCCATTGAAAGTTTTTCTCGGATCAAAAGCATCGCGGACTGCTTCGCCAACGAAAATTAGCAGGATCAGCGTTAAGGATATTGCGATAGTAGATGTTAACCCAAGCCATGGCGCCTGAAGGTTGGTTTTACCCTGTTGCAGAAGTTCGCCGAGTGACGGCGATCCTGGTGGCAGGCCAAGACCAAGGAAATCGAGCGCCGTAAGGCTTGTTATCGATCCGGTCAAGATTAGCGGAAGGAATGTAAGCGTTGCCACGAGGGCGTTAGGCAAGACATGACGGAACATAATTGCTAAATTTCCAGCTCCAAGTGCCCGAGCGGCCCTGACGAACTCGAAATTACGGGCGCGAAGAAATTCGGCGCGAACCACGCCAACCAGTGACGTCCAGCCAAATAATAGAAGGATTAGTAACAGCGTCCAGAAGCCCGGAATGATAACGCTCGAGAGGATGATCAGGATATAGAGCTGCGGAAGCCCGCCCCAAATCTCAATAAAACGTTGGAACAGAAGATCCAAGAGCCCGCCAAAGAAGCCTTGGAACGCTCCCGCTATGATGCCAATAAAAGATCCAAATACTGTCAAAATCAGCCCGAATAGAACTGATATTCGAAAACCGTATATGATCCGAGCCAGAACGTCACGGCCCTGATCGTCAGTACCAAGCACATTATCTAGTGACGGGGGCGCCGGTGCCGGAACTTTCAAGTTCAGATTGACGGTATTGTAACTATATTCAATAAGCGGCCAAATCATCCAGCCGCCCTTTTTTTCTATAAGGTCCTTCACGTCTGGTTCGCGGTATTCTGCTTCAGTTTCGAAATCGCCGCCGAACACTGTTTCAGCATAAGTTTTCAAAACTGGAGTATAGATAGAACCTTGGTGCCAAATAATAAGAGGGCGGTCATTAGCGATAAATTCTGCGGGTAGTGTCCCTAGAAATAGCGCTGTAAAAATCCACAATGACCAGCGGCCGCGCCGATTCCGCTTAAAATTTTCTATGCGCCGTAAATTAAGCGGGGAGACGCGGATTCCGAATAGTGCCGTTTTCTTTACCGGCAACGCAATCTGTCTCGATGATCGATCAGCGGACATGGTGTCAGACATGACGGCCTTCAAAATCAATCCGCGGATCGATGATAGTATACATCAGGTCGCCGATCAGATTCATTATCAGCCCAAGTAGGGTGAAGAAATAGACCGTTGCGAACATAATCGGATAATCGCGTTTTATTGCTGCTTCGAAACCCAATAGTCCGAGACCATCAAGCGAAAAAATTATCTCAATTAGCATTGCGCCGGTAAAAAGTATTCCGACGAAAGCGCCTGGGAATCCTGCGATTACTATAAGCATAGCGTTTCGAAAGACATGGCCGTACATTACTCGGTTCTCGCTTAGCCCTTTAGCCCGAGCCGTCTGGACATAAAGCATATTGATCTGATCAAGATATGAGTTTTTGGTTAGCATTGTGAGCGACAGTAGGCCTCCTAGGACTAGCGCGGTGATCGGGAGTACCAAGTGCCAGAGGTAGTCGAGAGCCTGACCGCCCAGTGACAGCTGGTCAAAATCTTCCGAGATGAGACCGCGGAGAGGAAAAATATCAAGGAAGCTGCCACCAGCGAACAGGACGATAAGCAGGATCGCCATCACGAAAGATGGAATTGCGAAACCGAGTGTTAGTAGGGTTGTGGTCCAAATATCAAAACGGCTGCCGTCCGCAACGGCCTTTCGAATTCCAAGCGGTATACAGACCAGATAGACTATCATTGTGGTCCAAAGACCTAGTGATATAGACACTGGCATTTTCTCCAACACGAGATCGATAACCGTCTCATCTCGGAAAAAGCTAGTACCGAAATCAAACATAATGAAACTGGCCATCATATTGATGAATCGTTCATGTACCGGTTTGTCGAAACCGAATTGTCTCTCCAATTCCTCGATAAACTCAGGATCAAGGCCTTGGGCTCCGCGGTAACCGCTGTCGTCGGTATTGAGGCTGGCAGAGGCCTGTGCTGTGCCGCCAGATACCTCTGATCCGGCTCCGCTAATTCGCCCGGTAGTGCCAGCATCTATACCGCTTAGCTCTGCAATGATTTGCTCAATAGGTCCACCCGGCGCCAACTGAACGATAGCAAAGTTGATAACCATTATCCCCAGCAGCGTAGGGATGATCAGCAATAGGCGTCGTATGATATAGGCAATCATTCGGTTGATGATCGAATATTGGTGTTCGGTAGTGCCCAAATCGCATTGGGCGGCGCCGGAGGCGCGTCGCCTTTTTCTATCATCTCCGCTTTTTTCGCGTCGAACCACCACGTATCGATCACGCCTAGATCGAATTTAGGTGTTATCGCCGGGCGGCTGAACTTGTTCCAGTAAGCGATATTGCGCACGCCCTTGTACCATTGTGTGACGACATATCGGTTCCATAATAAAACCCGGTCCAATGCTCTGACGGCGACGATAAGATCGTTTCGATTTTTCGCGGAAACCACCTTCTCAATTAGCATATCTACCGCTGGATTTTGCACACCGCCGATATTGAATGATCCCGGGATGTCGGCGAACTCTGATCCGAAGTAATTACGCTGTTCAATCCCGGGCGTAAGCGGTTGTGCAATTCTCCGGATGACCACGTCAAAATCAAAACTGTCTTGACGACGTTTGAAGTTGGACGCATCGACGATGCGAATACTCGCCTTAATACCCAGGCGTTTAAGATTCTTAAGGTATGGATTGATGATACGCTTGAAACTTGCTTCGAATAACAGGAATTCGATTGCCAACGGAACTCCAGACTTATCAATCAGAAAACCGTTTTTGATTCGATATCCTGCCTGTTTTATAAGTCGGCTAGCCTTCCGCAGATTACCACGAATACGGCCCGACCCATCCGTCACTGGTGCGCGGAAAACCTCGTTAAATACTTCTTTCGGTACTTTGCCCCGGAGGGGCTCCAGAAGTGCGAGTTCCTTTTTTGATGGTAACTGTTTGGCCGCTAAGTTTGAGTTTTCGAACATCGAATTGGTGCGGTCATAAAGCCCATAGAAAAGCGTCTTATTAGTCCATTCGTAATCGAAAGCTAAATCCATCGCTGTTCGCAAACCCAAGTCTTGGAATTTAGGGCGGCGCAGATTCAAGATGAATGCTTGAACGCCGGAAGGGGTCTCGTCGGGCAAGGTCTCTCGAACAATTAGCCCCCTGTTCACTGGCGGCTTGTCGTACTGAGTTGCCCATTGACGAGAGGTGAATTCTTCTCGGAAGTCGTACTGATTGGAGAAGAAAGCTTGAAAAGCGACCTCTCGGTCTCGGTAGTACTCAACCGTCACCCTATCGAAGTTGAAACGACCGCGGTTTACTGCCAGATTTCTTGCCCAGTAATTGTCAACTCGTTTATAGGTGATTGAACGGCCCGGCTCTAACTTACCCACCCTGTATGGCCCGCTGGAAAGCGCCGGTTTAAAGGATGTCTTTTTGAAGTCGGTCTTTTGATAATAGGCCCTTGAAAGAACCGGCAGAGCGGCTAGCCGTGTCGGCAGATCTCGGTGGTAGCCGGCCTTAAATGTAAACTTTACCCGTGAGGAAGACGTTGCCGTCACTGTTGCAACATCCCTATAATTTATTCGATAGCGTGGGTGACCGTGATTTATGAGTACATTAAAAGTGAAGATAATATCGTCCACTATAATCTGCGTACCATCATGGAACTTTGCCCTAGGATCAAGATTGAACGCCACCCAAGACCTATCCTTCGGTAATTCGACTGTCCTAGCTACTAGCCCATAATAGGAATCAGGCTCGTCTAATGACCGCGCCATAAGGCTATCATAGAGTAGCGGTTCGGCAAAAAGCTCCTTACGACCTTTAAGGATGAATGGGTGAATGGTTTCGAACGTATCCAGTCCAGGCACCTTAATTGTACCGCCCTTTGGCGCCTGTGGATTGACATAATCGAAATGCTTGAAATTAGGGCGATATTTGAGGTCACCGAAAACGCTTAACCCAAAGCGAGGTTTTGGATCGGCAGCCCTCGTAGATTCTGGAAACAGCATTGCTACTGCGATTAACGCAATTAAGATTTTCATCATGTGACCATTTTAGTCCGATGGCTTTCACTGGCGTTAATGCTTTTTACGGGCACCTTTAAGCGCAGACTCTTTCCCTGGATCAATCCACCAACTCATTGGATCAACTCCATACTTAGGGTGCTGAGGAATTCCAAATCTGTCCCAATACGCCATGCGGCTGATGCGAACGTGCCACTGCGGAACAACGTAGTGGTTCCAAAGTAACACACGGTCTAGCGCACGGGTCGCATAGACTAGCGATTCTCTGTCTTTGGCATTTATTATCTTCTCAATCAACGCATCGACCGCCGGGTTCTTTATGCCGATCACATTGCGCCCGCCAGGCCGGTCCGCGGCCTCGGAACTCCAATAATTTCGCTGTTCATTCCCGGGAGACTCTGACTGGCCAAAGCTAGAGATAATCATATCGAAGTCGAAAGTACGGACACGATTAATATACTGAGACTGATCCACTGTCCGAATATTTGCCCTAATACCAAGGCGTGCGAGGTTCTTGACAAAGGGTGCTGCGATACGTTCGAAGGCCGGGCTGACAAGCAATATTTCAAATATAACTGGTTTGCCAGTCTTGGGTGAAATCAATTGATTTTTTAGGATCTTGTATCCCGCTGTGCGCAGGATTTTCAGCGCGATACGCAGGTTTCGCCGGACATTACCTGATCCATCAGAAGTCGGTGGTTCATAGACCTGTGTAAAAGCTTGACTTGGAATCTTACCTCGCCACGGCTCGAGCAGAAAAAGCTCTTGCTTTGACGGTAGTTCAGTGGCGGCTAAATCTGAATTTGAAAAGAAACTTTTGGTGCGTGCGTATTGGCCGTAAAATAGATTCTTATTCGACCATTCGAAATCGAAGGCATAGGCGATCGCCCGGCGTAGCTCTATATCTTGGAACATCGGAAGGCGAGTATTGAACGCGAAAGCCTGCATTCCTGTGGGTCGATCATGTCTAATCTCTTCGAGCTTTACGCGTCCGTTTTTCCGTGCCGGAAAAGTGTATCCAGTGGCCCATGTTAGGGAGGTGTTTTCGCTACGCAGATCGTAACGGCCGACCTTAAATGCTTCTAACGCTACGGTTTGATCGCGGTAATAATCGATTCGGACTCTATCGTAGTTATAACGTCCTTTATTAAGAGGTTTTTCGCGGCCCCACCATCCGTTTACTCTTTCCAACTCGACGTAACGACCAGCTTCAAAGTTCACAATACGATATGGGCCGCTCCCGACTGGTGGTTCCAAGCTTGTTTTGGAGAAATCGCGCGTTGACCACCATTTCTTAGACATGACGGGCAATTGCCCTGTAATATGCGGAAGTTCCCGGTTCGGGGGGCCACTGAATTCAAACTTAACCCGATGCGGACCTTGTTTCACAGCACGGGTGATATTCTTGTAATAGAAGCGATAAAAAGGGCGCCCGTCTTTTTTCAAAGCATTAAATGTCCAGGTTACGTCATCTGCTGTGACAGGGGTCCCGTCATGGAATTGTGCATCACGGCGCAAATTGAACGTCGTATAGGAGAGATCATCCGCGACCTCGACGCTTTCAGCAATCTGGCCATATCCGGCTGAAACCTCATCAAGTGGGCTTTCCATGAGGTTCTGTACGACCATACCTAACGCACCGGTAGGCGTGCCTTTGATGATATATGGATTGAAGGTATCGAACGATCCGATTCTGTATTGTCGAAGCATGCCTCCTTTTGGCGCATTCGGATTCACATACTCCAAGTGCTTAAATTCTTTCGGATATTTTAGTTTTTCTAATAGTGTTAAACCGTGACTGGTAGTCGAAGTTGAATTCTCGCCCTTAACGTGGGCCGGGGCTGCAAGCAGCATCGCTGATACAGCAATAGCCAATATTCCATTCACGGTAGATACCTATCTTTGCACTAAGACCACAATTATGCGTTTTGAGTGTCGGGGCAAGTCCCAGACCCGAAGTTAATGTGATTTAACGGTGGTCGAGCTCAGAGCCAAATTAAATACGCTTCATCCGGCCAGTAAATCTAAAAGCTCGGTATGTACTTCTAAATCACCGCATGCGATGACAGTGCCGTCCGACGATAGTGTCAGGGGGTTCCCCCGCCAGTCAGTGACGATACCGCCCGCCTCCTCAATCACAGGGGGGAGGGCGGCGAAATCATATGGCTGAAGGCCCGATTCTATAACCGCATCGACGAGTCCAACTGCAATCTGGGCATAGTTATAACAGTCACCACCGTAAACAACGTGACGTGCTCTTTCCGCCACCAGTATCCACTTGCCAATCTCCTCCTCGCCAAACAAAGATGGGTCGGTAGTTGCGATTGTAGCGTGTGCTAGAGTGGAGCAGCGTCGCGTGCGGACGGCCTCCCCGTTAAGAGATACTCCCTCGCCCCGTAACCCTATCCATCGTTCGCCGGTAATTGGCTGATCGATGACACCAAGAATCGGAGTTTCGTTCTTGGTCAGCGCGATTAGCGTACCGAAGATTGGCCGGCCGGTGATAAAGGACTTAGTGCCATCGATTGGATCGATAATCCAGACATTCTCGGCGTCAATATTTTCGCTGCCAAATTCCTCACCAATGATCCCATCTTCGGGCCTGACGCTAGAGAGAATCGAACGGATTGCATGCTCTGCTTCTCGATCTGCTACGGTGACCGGTGATGCATCTGCTTTGGTATCAATAGCAACTGGTCTGCGGAAGTAAGGGCGTATTGCCGCGCCGCTCGCATCCGCAAGGCGGTTCGCTAGCGAAATAAACTCGAATGAATTGGTGACAGACATCATACCAGTCTGTCGCGAATCGCACCTCTTTGAAAGAGAGCGCGGGTACCGGTGCTAAGATTCGTGTAAACCAACGTGGGGGCATTTCCGCATATACAACTTGAGTATAGGCTCATTCCGCCGCTGTCTTTTCCTTTTTAAGGGTTTTCATCACGGCGTCGATCTCTGATTGGCTGGGAAGGGGCACCGGCGCGTCGGCACCTTCTCGGAGGTAAGCCACTACATTTGAGCGGTCCTTTACCTTTTTCAAGCCAGCAAATGACATCTTAGTGCCCTTAATATATTCCTTGGGTTTGGCGAGGAAAGCGTTGAGACTTTCATAAGTCCAACTTCCTTCTTTGGATTTGAGTGCATCGGAATATTTGAAGCCTTCGACCACCCCGCGTTTGGCACTAACGACATTCCAGAGGTTTGGACCGATCCCGTTTTTACCGTCCTTTGCAATCTTGTGGCAGGCTTTGCACTTTGCGAACACCTTCTTGCCCGCGGCGGGATCCGCCAATGCTAGCATGCCAATGATCGGCTGAAGTATTTTTGGTTTCTTCGGCTTGGCGGGAGCGGAGGCGACAACTACCTTATCGGCTTCTTTTTTGCCGCCGTGACTCTCTTCCGTAGCTACAAGATTATCGCCAAGTTTGCCGATAACCACCATGGTTAGCACCGCGAGCAGGAACGCACCGATAACCTTGTTAAGTTCGAATGACGACATGTCAGATTTCCGCTGGAATAACAGACTTTGAAATGATTGCTCCGGAACGGCAAATTTAACTACTGCGCACTGGGATGTCTAATAACCTACACACGAATACTTCATTCCCGCCGGCGTACAAGGGGTATAATGTCGCACCCTAAAATACATTTCCGCCACCTACAGGCCTGTGATAATGCAAACAACATTGAATCCTGTAATTGTAATTCCCGCCCGCCTTGCGGCGACACGGTTTCCGGATAAGCCGCTTGCCGACATCGACGGTGATCCAATGATCGTTCATGTTTGGCGCCGGGCGGTTGAGGCCGGTATTGCACCGGTCTTAGTCGCTGCAGGTGATCAACTAATTGTAGATGCTGTTTTGGATGCCGGTGGTAATGCGGTGATAACTGATCCCGGTCTTCCAAGTGGGTCTGATCGGGTGCATCAAGCACTTAAAATATATGATCCAAACCGGCAATACGATACGGTCATTAACGTTCAGGGAGATTTACCTACAATTGAGTCCCGGTTAATTACCGCGGTATTAGGTCCCTTCGAAGATCCCGACGTCGACATTGCAACACTGGCTGTAGAGATTTCGGAAGATCGTGAACGCACCGATCCCAACGTTGTTAAGGTAGTGATCGCGTTGAAGGACGATGATACACGTGTTGGTCGCGCGCTTTATTTTAGCCGTGCGACGATCCCCCACGCACCGTATGGGCCACATTATCATCATATCGGTTTATATTGTTTCCGACGTGAGGCGCTTGATAGGTTTGTCAGCATCGAGCAAAGTAACCTTGAAAGACAGGAGCGTCTGGAACAGCTACGTGCACTGGAAGTCGGTATGCGAGTAGACGTTGCACTCGTTGACACCGTCCCAGTTGGTGTCGATACTCCTGAAGACTTGGATCGCGTAAGGAATCTGCTATCGGGCGGTCCGCCCTGAAATCCAGAGCGCTATCCAGCTTCATTAAGGTGCCCACGCCATGGTTGCCCATTCGAAATTGAAAACTGCTTCGCCGTTGCGTACGATAGCGTTCCAGGGTCAGCCCGGTGCGTATTCCCATCTTGCGTGTCGTCGGTATTTTTCCGAAATGACGCCGCTGCCGACACCCGCATTTGAAGATACTTTCGCTGCTGTGCAGGGCGGTCATGCAAAACTAGCGATGATACCGATCGAAAATTCTGTTGCAGGGCGTGTTGCGGATATCCATCGTATAATGCCTAATTCTGGTCTTTACATAATCGGCGAGCGGTTTTTGCGAGTGAATCATCATCTTTTGGCGCCGAAGGGTGCGACGATGAAATCTATTCGCCGCGTACACAGCCACGTTCATGCGCTAGGGCAATGCCGCAACTTTTTACGAAAACACGGTTTAGAGGCCGTCGTACATGCAGATACTGCAGGGGCGGCGGCCGATATAGGTGCGAACGGCGACAAGTCGGAGGCGGCCATCGCTTCTGAATTGGCTGGCGAGGTTTATGGCCTAAAATCAGTCCGAGCGAGTATCGAAGATGCGGGACACAACACCACGCGTTTCGTGGTAATGTCGAAGAAGCCGGTAAGGCCCAACCGCAACGACGGCGTGTTGGTAACCAGCTTCGTGTTCAGGGTTCGAAACGTCCCGGCAGCCTTGTTTAAGGCGTTAGGCGGATTCGCGACCAACGGTGTCAACATGACCAAGTTGGAGAGCTACATGGTGGGAGGTGATTTCTTTGCGACACAGTTCTACGCCGATGTAGAGGGCGATCCGCGCGATCGGAACGTTAAGCTCGCCTTCGAAGAGCTAGATTTTTACACCCATGAGGTGAAAATCTTAGGCACCTATCCGGCCGACCCGTTGCGGTTAGGAAAGGGATAAACTCCCTCTTTATGTTCGAAGTCCGAACAGTATATCAATCAATCTGTAAGTCTTATCCATTCGTCGATAAGTCGCCGAGCGATCGAATCGGAACGTGGGCGCTTCGCAATTCCTGCGCCGCCGTCAGATAATTCCTGTCTGGTGAACCACCGCAAGTCTTCGAGTTCTTCTTCGCTTCGAACTAGATCCTCCGTAACAGCGTCAGCGAGAAAACCAAGCATCAGAGATGCCGGGAACGGCCATGGTTGGGAGGAATGATAGCGAATGTTAGTGATCTTTACCCCCGATTCCTCAAACACTTCGCGTGTTACCGCCTGTTCTAGGCTTTCGCCTGGTTCGACAAAACCAGCTAACGTTGAATACATGCCTTCCATCCACTCCTCTTTGCGGCCGAGAAGGGCGCGATCGTCCTTTACCACTAGCATGATCACCGCAGGGTCGGTTCGCGGGAAATGCACCGCGCCGCAGCTGAGGTTAATGCATTTGCGAATGTGTCCGGAATCGCCGATTTTAGCCGCACTCCCGCACACGCCGCAGTAGAGATGTTGCGAGTGCCAGTGGGTGATTCCCCTAGCGTAGGCCAAGATCGATGCCTCCGATCTATCCATGACGGCACCTACTAACCGCAAGTCGACGAACTCCCCGTCATCTAAGAGGTCCCGCGCGTTTTCTTCTTCGAGATGGGATATATCGATGGCGAAGTGGGCGACTTCGTCTCTAAGGCCTAGGAAGACTAATGTGTGATCAATTTCTATAAGTGTCCGCGCCTTTGACATTGGCAGCATCACACCCTTTGGTTCTTCGCGGTTTATAATTAGGTTGCGCGATCGCCATACCGGGATGATGACGGTATGATCGGCTCGCAGCTGAAGATTCATCCACGATTCGTTGCTACGTAAATGAGATGCACGATTTAATGTTTCGGCCGTGTAATAATTGTCATTGGTCATGGCTAAAGTACTCGCATACTGGCGCCGAGGGAGCAAATGTAGCGGTTTGAAAGAATATACACTTCGTATGCCAGGTTAATTTGGCCCCTGCGCCGGAACTGGTATACTAATGTTGGGAGATTGGCAGCGGACAGATTGCTCGCCAACCCGGTCAGGTCCGGAAGGAAGCAGCCGTAACGAGATTTCTCTGGGTCGCTTGGCCAGTCTCCCAACCGTTTGGCTTTCCCTATTGTGGGGAGAAATTTTAGGCATCGGCCCTGGGATGTCTCGGGGGGTAAACCGTTGCTGTATAGAATGATGAGGCGCCAGCCCTGAATGGCAGACAGCCCCGATAACCAGCCCTACCGCGTACTGGCGCGGAAATACCGCCCTAGAGATTTCACGTCTCTGATCGGTCAGGAAGCCATGGTCCAAACCCTATCTAACGCGATCGCATCGCATAGGTTGGCACATGCTTTTATCCTCACAGGTGTGCGGGGAGTTGGGAAAACTACAACGGCGCGGATAATCGCGAAGGCCCTGAATTGTACCGGGGCAGACGGTGCCGGAGAAGCAACAGCAGAGCCATGCGGCGTTTGCGATTTCTGTCTATCAATCGCCGAGGACCGCAACGTCGACGTGATGGAAATGGATGCTGCAAGCCGTACAGGGGTCGAAGACATCCGAGAATTAATCGACGGAGTACTCTACCGTCCGGTATCAGCCCGATTCAAAATCTATATCATCGATGAAGTGCACATGCTTTCGCGTAACGCATTCAACGCCCTGCTAAAAACGCTCGAAGAGCCGCCAGAGCACGTAAAGTTCATCTTCGCAACCACGGAAATACGGCGCGTCCCGGTCACGGTATTGTCGCGCTGCCAACGCTTTGATTTGCGTCGGATAAATTTCTCGATGTTGGTTGAACACTTCTCCGAAATTTCTGAGAAAGAGGGCGCGAACATCACCCCCAGTGCGCTAAGTCTTATCGCCCGGGCGGCAGATGGGTCGGTTCGTGATGGCCTGTCTCTACTGGATCAGGCAATGGCTCATAGCGGTTCAGAGGCGGAGATAGGAGAAGAATTAGTTCGGGAAATGCTCGGTGTTGCGGAGCGTGTGAAGGTTTTCGACTTGTTCGATCAGCTTATGCGAGGAGAAATCGCGACCGCACTCTCGACCTTCGACTCAATGTACCAAGCCGGGGCCGATCCAGTCACAATCCTGCAGGACCTCGCAGAGTTAACGCATTGGATAACAAGATTGAAGGCCGCCCCCGAGGCTGCCGAAGTGAATCCGACGACAGATCTCGATCTCAATCGAGGATTGGATTTGTCTGTCCGCATACCGATATCAGCACTGACCCGCACTTGGCAAATACTTTTGAAGGGGCTGCAAGAGGCTCGCACCGCATATTCCCAGTCCCAAGCAGCCGAAATGGTATTAGTCCGTATTGCATACGCTGCTGATCTTCCGACACCAGCCGAGGTTATAGCAACATTGGCCAAGGAGGATTTAACTGTGCCGAATCCGGCCGGGGTCAAAAACGACGCTGCGCAGACACCTGTTGAAACTCCGGAAAAGGCTACCCGCCTGTCCGAAACACCGCCGGCCGCTGGGGTTAAGGCGACAAAACTAGCACTGCAAACAGACGGTCCCACCGCGTTAGCCATTAGGCCTACCCCACAGGCAGAGGTTAGCGCGTTCGACGGGCATCCGGAAATCCCGGTAAATTTTGAAAACATGGTAGAACTTTTCGCCGCCAAGGGTGAACCGTTACTTCACGCATATCTTGTCAACAATGTTCATCTAGTGAACTACGAAGTCGGTAAGATATCTCTTCGGGTCTCTGAGGAAGGGCCGAGGGATCTCCCTAAGCATCTTAGCCGGTGCCTTAACGAGTGGACGGGCCGGGCATGGTTTATTGAGGCTAGTAATGAGCAAGGGGGCACCACCCTGCAGCAGCAACGTGAAGATGTTGTTGCCGAGCAACGCAGAGCTGCCATCGCTGATCCATTGGTTCAGAGGACACTGGACGCTTTTCCTGGTGCCGAAGTATCTAACGTACGCACTATGGCTGATCGTGACGTTTCTGATGAGTCGACAGATAATCTTCCGTTCGTGCCGGAAGATTATCCATCCCAAAACTTTAAGGATGACGATGTCGAAGTGAACATATTTGACCCTGAGGACACCGACGAGGATTACTGATGAAAAATCTTGGCAATCTTATGAAACAGGCACAAGAAATGCAGGCGAAGATGGAGCAGATGCAGAACCGTCTGGCCGAGATTGAAATCACCGGCGAATCTGGTGCAGGTATGGTACGAGTGACACTAAACGGAAAAAGTGAAATGCGAGGTCTGAAAATCGACCCGACGCTGTTTAATAGCGAAGATGCTGAAGTGGTAGAAGATCTGATCGTTGCAGCTTTCAACGATGCTAAGGCCAAGGCCGAACAGCAAATGCAGGAACAGATGGCAGAAGTTACCGGCGGGCTTAATCTTCCGCCCGGTGTTAAACTGCCGTTTTAGTTTATGGATCTCGCGGTACTGTTAACTCCCCCGACAAAATCTATCGTGGTAGTCCCAAAGGTATGTCCGGCGAGGAGGAGAAACACGGTGACAGAAAACTCATGTCTTCTAAGGAAATAGAACTCCTTATCCAGATGCTGTCAAAGCTACCGGGTCTCGGGCCGCGTTCGGCGCGGAGGGCGGCCCTTCATTTGATCAAGTATCGAGATTCACTACTTGAGCCCCTCGCGTCGGCCATGGCGCGGGCTGCAGTTTCGGTGACTACTTGTGGCGTTTGCGGCAACTTAGATTCTACGGATCCCTGCACCGTATGTGCTGATTCAAGGCGTGATCGGGGTCAGGTCTGTGTGGTCGAGGATGTCTCCGATTTGTGGGCGCTCGAGAGGGTTGCGGCTTTCAAAGGTGTCTATCACGTGATCGGTGGCACTCTGTCGGCACTTGATGGCCGCGGTCCAGAAGATCTCAATATTTCGTCGCTGATTTCCCGTGTCGTTGGCGGCAATGTGACGGAGATAATTCTTGCGAATTCGGCAACCGTTGAAGGGCAGACAACTGCGCACTACATTTCTGATCGGATTGAAGATCTCGTCGATAAGAAAGATTTATCTCTTAACATTACGCGACTTGCTCAAGGTGTTCCGGTTGGCGGCGAGCTCAACTACCTAGATGATGGGACCCTATCTGCTGCGCTAAAAGCCCGGCGGCCGGTGTAGTATCGCTTAAATTTTCCGTGCCTTTCGACCACTAATATTAATATGATTCCATCACCACCGCGATCGGTAAAAAATTTTACCTTTAGGCGAATATTATTCTTCCGGAAGTGCATCGATCTTTTGCTTGAGCTCTACATATCGAGGCGAGTTCGGATCTACATATTGCATTAAACGTGTCCATTGTCGCTTGGCAATCTTCACGTTGCCAGCCGATAGAGCGAGCTGTCCCGACAACCAGAGACCCTGAGGATTCCGATCGTCGCGTGCAAGAATGCGGTCAACGACTGGCTTGAGAATATCTGCCGGTGCGGTGCCTGGTGCGGCGGTTTCGACGATAGCGTCGGCATAAGCTATTTGTGCTTCAATATCTCTAGGCCGCAGATCGGCGACTTTCCCCAGAGCATCTCTGGACGCTTCTTTTTCCCCTAGGACCATTCGTGCACGCGCTAATCGTTGCCAACCTGCCGCATCGTTAGGGTTGTCCCTCAGCCTGTCCGCAAGGCGGTCTACCATCCCGCGAATCATTTCTTGGCGATCTTCTTCTGACATCTCCTGAGCGGCCCGTATCTGCTCCCGAGTGGGCCCTCGGGCGACCGGAACATCTCCTGATTTGATTTTCTCACGCAAGCTCGCCAAATCTTGAGACGTGAGGCCGGCTTCCTTTGATACCCTATCGATTTGTATTATCAGGAAATTCAGCCATGGCGCATCAGACTGTGATCCATTTTCTAGTATAAGCCATCGGTTCAGTGCTTCTCGCAGTCGTCCCCCTTGCCGGTCGGCAAGTCCGAGGTAGTATAGAGCCCGCGGGTCGTCGGGGTCGCGCCGCACGGCTTCCCGGAATGCTGCTTCTGCACCTGGCGTAACTTGGCCGTTAGCGGCAAATACAATAGCTTCCCCGCTTCGAGATGCGTACTCAGCTATCTCTGGCGCCAAGTTCATTGCGCGAGTATATGCAACGGCAGCCTGCTGGTAACGTTTTATCGACTTTAGCGCATTACCTAGGGAGACCCAGCTCTCGGTATCATTAGGATCCTGATGTACCGCTTCGGTAAGATCTTGGATTATTCCACTTTTGTCTAATGAGGTCCTCGTTGGCTGTTCCTCTGCAACAATTTGAGAGGGCTGTTCCAATGTTGGACTGCCTTGATAGAGATAAACCGCCAACGCCAAAAATGGGACGCAAATTGCGACAAAAGTTCCCAAAACCGGAGCGCGACCCACTGATGGGGCGTTCAGCGCATCGGCTTCGTCAATCGCAATGATGCGACGGCCAATTTCGGCACGCGCGGCATCAGCTTCACTTTCCCCGATTAGGCCGCGTTCTCGGTCACGGTCTACTTCTGCTAACTGATCCTTGTAAATTGCGAGTTCTTGATCGATACGGTTTGTACCATCGACGTTTGATCGAAAGAACGGCCATGCGATAAATAATGCTGTCCCTAACGTCATCAGTGTTAACAAGATACCGATGATCAAGACTCTTTCTCCCGGGACATCAATTTTTTAACGCGATCCTGCTCTTCGGCCGTTAGAGGTGCTACTGACTCTGATGCTTCATTTGCCGGTCGACGCCGGTGCCAAATTCCTACACCGATCATACCAGAGATGAGGAGCAGTGCCGGCCCGACCCAAAGTATGAGGGTCGACGCTTTAAAGGGCGGCCGAAGGAGCACAAAATCGCCATATCGATCCACTATGAATGATACCGTCTCTTCATCGGTATCCCCGGCGAGAAGGCGTTCGCGGACTAATAGGCGCAGATCTCGCGCCAAAGGTGCATCGGAGTCGTCGATCGACTGATTTTGACATACTAGACAACGAAGTTCCTTGCTAATTTCTCGAGCTCGTTCCTCCATAACGACGTCAGGGAGTATTTCATCCGGTTCTACAGCTAGTGCCGTTGTAGCTAAGAGGGACAAGAACAGCACAAGCCGAAAAGTCATCCTTCTAGCTCCTTCAGCAATGGGCGGATGATACTGTCGAGCTGTCCCGGACTAATAGATCCCACATGACGGTAGCGAATGCGGCCTTTGGCGTCGATAAAGAAGGTTTCCGGATACCCATAAACTCCTAAGTCGATTGAAACTCTCCCCTTGGTGTCAGCGCCGATCCGTGCATAAGGATTACCCAGCAGATCGAGAAATCTCTTTGCATTTTTAGGCTTATCCCGAATATTGATTCCAAATATGGTCACACCGTCGCGTGCCAAGGTCATTAAGATTGGGTGTTCTGCCCGACATGGCGGACACCAAGACGCCCAAACATTTATAAGAGAGACCTTACCCTTGAGGTCAGACGTGGTAAGACCATCTTTACGACCTAGAATCGGCGGCAGTTTGAATTGTGGTACTGGCTTATCGATCATCGCTGAGGGTAGCTGCGAGATATCCTTGCCACCTGGCCCTACCTGCCAGAGATAGAGGCCAAATATGACGACAAGAGCAGCGAAAATCGCAATGGGAATGATAGTAATAGGCTTCATATTCGCATGCTTTAGTTCAGGTCGCGTACGGCATTTTTGCCGGGGCTCGCTTGGGGGCCCCAACTCGTAGCCGTCGGTCGGTCAGAGATACTAACCCTCCAATTGACATGAATATAGCTCCTGCCCAAATCCAAGGCACTAGGGGGTTATGATAAATACGTGTGGCCCAGCCACCTTTTCCGTCAGAGTCGCCTAAAACAATATAGACGTCAGCCATGGGCGTTGTGTAGATCGCGGCCTCAGTAGTCGCTGACCCCTCTGCAGGGTAGCTTCGTTTTTCAGGAAGCAAATCCGTGATCTTTTCCCCATCATCGGTCAACTCGAAAGTACCTCGCAATGCTGTGTAGTTTGGTCCCCGGACCTCGCCGGCTCCTTTAAATGTGACCGTATAACCCGCAAGCTCGATGGTATCGCCGGGTTTCATTATCTGAATGCGTTCCGTTTGCCATGCTGAAGAGGCAGTTATGCCGGCAACCATAATACCAAGGGATGCGTGTGCGATCGCGGAGCCCCAAGTATTACGTTGTAGGTTTACGGCGCGCCGTAAGGTTTCGCGGAAAGAAATGCGGAACAAGTGACAGCGTTCTGCTATATCAAGCGCCGCTCCAACAATTAACCAGGCTGCAACGCCGAGGGCGATGGCCGCGAGCACATCAGTTGATCCGTCTAGCCATAACGACAAAGCCGCTACCAGACCTGCCGTCATTGCCGCAAATTTGAGTCGCCCTAAAACGCCAGTAATATCGCCACGTTTCCAAGCCATCATTGCGCCGATCGGACAGGCAATAAGCAAAGGAGTCATTAGAGGTACGAACGTAGCGTTGAAGAATGGCGCCCCGACGGAGACTTTACCGCCATCGATTGCATCCAATATAAGCGGGTACAGCGTCCCAAGAAGTACAACTGCGCTAGCCGTAGCAAGCAACAGGTTATTTAACACTAGCGCACCTTCGCGGCTGACAGGTGCGAAAAGGCCACCGGTCTTCAACAGCGGTACCCGCACCGCATAAAGAAGCAGTCCACCACCGATAACGATGATTAGTAAAACGAGAATAAAGACACCACGCTCCGGGTCAGTCGCGAAAGTGTGTACAGATGTAAGTACGCCAGATCTCACGAGAAATGTACCCAATAACGACATACCAAAAGCAATTATCGCGAGCAGTAGGGTCCAGCTTTTAAGTGTATTGCGGCGCTCAACTACCAGTGAGGAATGCAGCAACGCGGTTCCAACCAGCCAAGGAAGGAAGGAAGCATTTTCTACCGGATCCCAGAACCACCAGCCCCCCCAGCCAAGTTCATAATACGCCCACCAGCTTCCTAGTGCGATCCCGATGGTCAGCGCTATCCATGCCACCAGAGTCCAGGGCCGCACCCAGCGCGCCCAAGCGGGATCGACCCGACCCTCTATTAGGGCAGCGATGGCGAATGAAAAAGCCATCGAAAAGCCGACGTAGCCGAGATATAGGAACGGCGGGTGGAAGGCGAGGCCGGGGTCTTGCAGGAGTGGGTTAAGCCCCTCCCCTTGGACCGGCGCTGGATCGAGCCTCAGGAATGGATTGGATGTGAAGAGTAAGAATGCAAGAAAGCCAAGGCCGATTAGGCCTTGAATACCCAGCACTCGGGCGCGTAATCCGGTTGGCAGATTACGGCCGAACTCCGACACCAGTAGACCGAAAAGAGCGAGGATCAGTATCCACAATAGCATCGAGCCCTCGTGATTTCCCCAAACTCCTGAAACCTTGTAAAGCATTGGTTTTAGCGTGTGGGAATGCTGAGAGACTAGTGCCACCGAAAAATCGGAATTAACAAATGAGATCGTAAGTGCTACGAACGCGATCGTGACAAATAAAAACTGACCTCGGGCCGCTGGTCGGGCGACTCCCATCAGGACCGCATCTTTTCTGTGGGCGCCGATCAATGGAATAATGCCCTGAACAACGGAAAGCATGAGTGCTAGCGCGATCGCGTAATGACCGATTTCCGCTATCATTTTTTCGTGTTTCCTTTCCACTGACCCGATTTACGAAGTGCCTCGGCGACCTCAGGCGGCATGTAGTTTTCGTCGTGCTTGGCCAATACCTCGTCTGCATGAAATCGGCCGTCTGATTTCATACGACCCTCAACAACTACACCCTGGCCTTCTCGAAATAGATCCGGCATGATGCCCCGATACGCGACACGGACTTCGTTGGTTAGGTCGGTAATGGCAAAATTGTGTGTCAGTCCGTCTGCTGCTTTGTGCCAGCTTTCGGGCTTTACCAGCCCACCAACCCTAAGCCGCCGGTCAGCGCTCAACTCCGTGTTAGAGGCTATATCCGTTGGGCTATGGAAAAATACGATATTGTCTTCAAAAGCGGTAAGTACAAGGGCTGTGGCTGTAGCGAGCAATAGCCCACCCACCAGGACCACCATCAGACGGCGGCGTTTCCGCGTCACGTGTTATCCCCAGATGGTTCTTCGCTCCTTCGTCGACGGGGTGAAGCGGATTCCAACTCTGCTAGTTGGCGTTCCAATGCCCACATCTTACGAACACTGGTGAATATCAGAATGCCAAGAAAAAAGACCGCAATCCCCCATGCTGGCCAGACGTAGGCTCCATATCCACCCATATTTAAAAATTCATTCATTATCCCGTTTGCTCTTGGTCAGCTGAAGCATTCCTGAGAAGAAGAACGCTCAATTCTTCGTAAAGGTACCCAGAGAAACTTTCCGACCCTGCTCTGATTATCCACTGAACTCACCCTCTCTCCATACAGATATAGATCTCAGATTATCCGTAGGCTAGTTCTGAGATTATTCACCGCTAGACTCGGCATGAATACGCACCGCGCGGAGAGCGTTGATCCGTCGCGTTGCTAGTTCGGCCCTAATCCGGATGATCAAAAGTGTGAAGAACAGTGTCGTCATCCCAAATGCCATTAGTAACAGAGGGATAAGCATTGAGCTGTGTATTGACGGCATGCCGATCTTGGTGACACTAGCGGGCTGATGTAATGTGTTCCACCAGTCGACCGAGAATTTGATAATTGGTAAGTTAATGCCGCCGATCAGCGCGAGGATGGCGGATGCCTTTTCTCCCCGCGCCGCGTCGTCGAAGGCGTTCGCTAAAGCGATAAACCCGAGATAGAGAAAGAGTAGGATCAGGACTGAGGTGAGGCGCGCATCCCATACCCACCAGGTACCCCACATTGGTTTTCCCCAAAGAGATCCGGTAGTTAGGCAGATGACTGTGAAACACGCACCGATCGGAGCCGCAGCAAGTGCACTTATATGGGCTACCGGATGTTTCCAAATAAGTCCGACCGCGCTGGCTATGACAACGAAAGCATAGGTGAACATTGCCATCCAAGCAGCCGGTACATGAACGTACATGATTCGGACTGTTTGCCCCTGCTGATAGTCGGGTGGTGATGCGGCAAAGGCGTAGTAAACACCAAAACCAATCAAAACGACGGTGCTGACCAACAAATAGGGGAGGAATGCGTTTGCGATTTTGAGAAAGCGGGTCGGATTAGCGTATTTCTGAAACATTTCCTGATTTTATTGCCTTTTTGCTACAGAGCAGAGCAGGGGTTATCACGATAATATGATTACCTCATATATTAAGTAGTATAAAAGCGATTTCACGAGACCTCTCTCCGGTATTTAACACAGAGTTGTAACTTCTCCTTCATCTATCGATGATTTATCCAGATGCTAATCCACGGCAAATTTAAGAGCGATAGAACATCCCCAGGGGCAAAGTACAAGGGAAGCAAGTAATAACCCACCAAGTAGCAATAACTGCTGAGTGACGGCGTATCCTCCGATCGACGCTTCTACAGCCCCAACGCCGAAAATTAACACTGGGATGACAAGGGGGAGTACCAACAACGAGAATAAAACCCCACTTCTGCGTGAGCCTAACGTGAGAGCTGCCCCTAACGCTCCTATCAAACTGATGATAGCTGTTCCAAGAGCCATCGCTAAACTCAATGCTATATACCCATCCACGTTGAGATTTAGAATGATACCAATCATCGGAGCGGCCACCAAAAAAGGAAGTCCGGTCGTTAACCAATGTGCAATAATCTTCGCTAATGAGGTTACCCAGAGAGGTTGCGGCGCGACGACAAGTAGATCTAGCGTACCGTCTTCAAAATCATTCTGGAACAAGCGGTCAAACGATAGCATCGCCGATAAAAGCGCAGTAACCCAAAGGATTCCCGGCGCTATACGGGCTAAAAGGTTAGGCTCTGCTCCGACGCCGAACGGGAATAACGCAGCTGCAATGACGAAGAAAACGATCACCATAAGGGTGTCGCTTAATTGGCGAAGCGCGACGCGAATATCCCGCGCGATAAGGGCGAAAAACGCGCTCATTCTTCGTCACCCGACGGTGATTCACTATCTAACGGGCCACTCCAAAGAGGTTTATTCCCGCCCGTGAAGACTGAGGTGTCAATTGTTGTGGCGCCTTCAATCTCAAGCGCAACATTAGTCGATAAGACAACTATGCCGCCGCCTGCTCGGTGATCGGCGATTGCAGCAACAAGTCTTTCCATCGCTCTTGTATCTAGCGATACTGTCGGCTCGTCAAGCAGCCACAGGGGCGCAGGCGACGCTAGCATTCGGGCCAGAGCCAATCGGCGGGTTTGGCCAGCAGATAACATGCGTGCGGGCAGATCGGCGAGGGCGGTAAGTCCGGTAAGATCAAGGGCGCGATCAATGTTTGGTGCTACTGGCCTCAGAGCACAGTGAAAAGTCAGGTTTTCCCTCACCGTCAAAGAGTATTTCACCGCATCACGATGCCCAACGTAGTGCATGTCGGCAAAATAAGTCTCCGGGTCTTCGGCGATCGGCGTTCCGCGCCAGGAAATCTGACCTTCTGCTGGTCGCGATATACCTGCCATAACGCGCAACAGACTGGATTTCCCGGACCCATTTGGGCCAGATAACACCAGCGCCCCACCTGTCGTGACTGAGAAGTCGAGTTCGGCGAAGACGACACGTTCATTGCGAATACAGGTGAGTTCCGTGCCTGTGAAACCTTCCATAACAGACGAGATAACCTATAAAAGACCATTCGTCATCCAAGACTATTGATCTGTCACCTGGAAATAGCAGCGGCCGTTGACACGATCAGCGGCCACGGAGAAATTCGATCTTTCCATTGGTTGGGCTTTCTAAGGAGACCACCGAGGGATACTGAATGATGTTTTTACGATATTGAGATCGAACAATAACGCTGATGCGGCAATCTTATTAGTCTGGGTCTCAGAACCCGGCATTGGACCTTCTCCACACATAGCTTCGGCCATCGTCTGGTATTCCGTGCTGCCATGGACAGATCCGCTTTAACCGCTATTGGATTCGGTGAAGTTTGCCGTTAGTTTCCCGCCCGAGAGGGGAATGAACGTGAGTGCTATTGGACAGGATACGCTAAAGGCCCGCCGTACTTTGGAAGTTGGCGGAAAATATTATGACTACTTTAGCCTGCATGCGGTATCCGATGCGGGCTACGGGGATATTTCCCGCCTTCCCTTCTCGCTGAAGGTTCTGTTGGAAAATCTTCTACGCTACGAAGACGGCCGATCGGTTTCGATCAGCGACATAGAGCGCGCTGCCAAATGGGTCGATACGCAGACCTCTGATCTCGAAATCGCCTATCGTCCTGCACGAATTCTGCTACAGGATTTTACGGGCGTTCCTGCGGTGGTTGATTTGGCTGCGATGCGCGATGCCATGGTGCAGCTTGGCGGCGATCCGCAGAAGATTAACCCACTGAACTCTGTCGACCTTGTGATCGACCATTCGGTGATGATTGATGAACACGGAACAGATGCCGCATTCGATCAAAACGTCAAACTCGAATTTGAACGAAATAAGGAACGCTACGAATTTCTTAGCTGGGGCTCTAAGGCTTTTAACAATTTCCGTGTCGTGCCGCCTGGCACGGGTATCTGTCATCAGGTCAACTTGGAATATCTCTCGCAGACGGTCTGGGTAACACAGGACATATCGGGAAAAAAGATAGCGTATCCCGATACCGTTGTCGGCACTGACAGTCATACTACTATGGTTAACGGCCTCGCTGTTCTTTCCTGGGGCGTTGGCGGAATAGAGGCCGAGGCTGCAATGCTTGGCCAACCGGTCTCGATGCTTTTGCCGGAAGTCGTCGGTTTTAAGCTAACGGGTGAGATGAAAGAGGGTAACACCGCTACCGATTTGGTGCTGATGGTCACCCAGATGCTTCGTGCCGAGGGCGTTGTGGGCAAGTTTGTAGAATTCTACGGTCCCGGGCTGAGTGCCCTCTCGTTACCGGACCGGGCCACTATTGGCAACATGGCGCCCGAATACGGCGCTACCTGCGGATTTTTCCCAATCGACCGGGAGACCTGCGATTACCTAAAATTCACTGGTCGCGATGATGATAGTGTCGAACTTGTCGAGACCTACGCCAAGGCACAGGGTATGTGGCGCGACGAGAATACACCCGACCCCGTGTTCACTGCGACGTTGGAACTCGATCTTGGCGACGTAGAACCTTCGCTCGCCGGTCCCAAACGCCCCCAGGACCGAGTGCTACTGTCCAGCGTGCCTAGTGCGGCGATCGATGCAATTTCAGATTATCGTGGCGCGATCCCGGCAGAAAAAGACCAGCTAAACCGTGATCTAACCGACAATTTCGAGATAGAGGATGGCGATGTCGTGATCGCGGCGATTACCAGCTGCACTAATACTTCGAATCCGTCAGTTCTGGTAGGCGCTGGACTACTGGCCCGTAACGCGGTCGCTAGGGGACTTCGCGTAAAACCGTGGGTGAAGACCTCTCTAGCTCCCGGGAGCCAAGTAGTCAGGGATTATCTAAAGAAGGCGGAACTTCAGGAAGATCTAGATGCACTCGGTTTTAATATTGTCGGGTTCGGCTGCGCTACTTGCATCGGTAACTCTGGCCCGCTTCCCGAAAAGGTCGCGGCCCAGATTGATGAAAATGATCTGGTGGCCGGGGCCGTTTTATCCGGTAACCGCAACTTCGAAGGCCGGGTGCATCAGCAGGTACGGGCGAATTTTCTTGCTTCACCACCTTTAGTGGTAGCTTATGCCCTTGCTGGGTCATTAAAAATCAATCTTGCACAGGATCCCCTTGGTAACGATCCCGATGGCAACCCGGTCTACCTAAAGGACATCTGGCCGACCAATCGGGAAATTCATGATACCATGCGCGAGTGCCTGACCGCCGACATGTACCGGGCTCGCTACGATAATGTTTTCGAGGGACCGAAGGAATGGCAGTTAATTGATAGCGTTGGTTCCGAAACCTATGGGTGGCAGAGCGCGAGCACCTATGTGAAGTATCCGACTTTTTTTGAGGGGATGGAGAGGGAGCCCGGGGAAATTACTGATATTTATGGCGCACGGCCGCTGCTGATCCTCGCGGATTCTGTTACCACCGACCACATCTCTCCGGCGGGTTCAATCCAGCAGGAAAGCCCGGCGGGCGAGTATCTCTTGGAACGTCAGATCCGACCGTCTCAGTTTAACTCATATGGTTCGAGGCGCGGTAATCATGAGGTAATGATGCGCGGAACCTTTGCCAATATACGTATCAGAAACGAGATGGTGCCGGGTGTCGAAGGTGGATTTACCAAGCACCAGCCATCAGGTGAGGAAATGCCAGTTTACGACGCGGCAATGAAATACGCAGCCGATGGCGTACCGTTGGTTATCGTTGGTGGAAAAGAATATGGAACCGGGTCCTCGCGCGATTGGGCAGCCAAGGGTACCACACTGCTTGGCGCCCGAGCTGTGATCGTAGAGAGCTTCGAACGTATCCACCGCTCCAACCTGATCGGGATGGGTGTACTACCTCTTCAGTTTACGGGTAGTGATACCCGCGAATCCTTAGGTCTCGATGGAACGGAGACATTCGATATTAAAGGTGTCGCTGATGGCCTTTTGCCACGGTCTGAACTCGATTGCACTATCCACCGCGCCGATGACTCCAGTATCAACATCAAGTTGCTTTGCCGAATCGATACGTTGGACGAACTCGACTACTATAAACACGGTGGCATTTTGCAGTATGTGATCCGCAACATGCTCGAGGCAGCCTAGCTACCTGTATTTCTCAGGTTTTTTTCCGAAGTTTATCGTGGTTTCCCTCTCCTGAAAATTAATCTTCGATATCAGCCTTGAATCGAATATCAACGTTTTTTTTCTTTGGGGTATTTTAGGCAGTCCGCTGCCGAGACATAATGAATTTGCCGGACCGGTTAAAATGATAACCAATAACGCACAATATACTAACCCAAAATTCGCCCAGAATGCCTGACGCTAACTTGCCAATTTCAAATCAACCTAGGTCTCGAATAGGTCAGACACAGTCCACCTTTACGCCAAGAGATTCTATTCTTGGGCGCTATTTTTATCAGCTTGTCTTTCGATCAAACACGATGTGATTTCTGCGTGAACCGGACAAACGCTCCAACCACCGTGTTAAGCCGGCGTGAATATCGAGGCTGAAGTGGTCGTCATTTATATTGTCGAATTCCCTCATAAGGGCTCTTGGAAGAGTTTCATTTTGGATCATGACAATGAGTTTGCCGCAAACTGACCAAATGGTAACTTTACAATTTTAAAAAAACAGAACAAAAATTTACCGTCCATGACCGATCAAGCAGACATTGACTCCAGGGGCCGCGAGGGCCTCGCCCATGTAATGATGATGGGCGCCGTATTAATCTTCGGCTTGAACTACGTTGTTGGCCGTTGGGTTGCCGGGGACGTTCAGCCTTATATCCTTGGCTTTGTCCGCTGGACCTTTGGTACGCTGATCTTGCTGCCCTTCGCACTAACGCATCTCAAAGGCGACGCGGAACATATTAGAGCTAACTGGAAGCTGCTTTGTCTTGCCGGGTTTCTCATGCCGTTTATGGGTGCCGGAGTGACCTATGTGGCGCTTACGTATACCGAGGCTATAAACGGTGGCGTCATCCAGACCTCGATGCCCGTGATGATTGTACTATTGTCATGGCTGTTCCTTGGTGAGAGGACACGCGGGATACAGTGGGTTGGCATCGCAGTAGCCATTTTTGGTGTTCTGTATATCGTCGCACGGGCTGATCCGGCTACGCTGGTTGATCTGAACTTAAATGTCGGAGACATTATCCTAATCGCGTGTAATTTAGGTCTGGCTGGCTATGGTGTTGCCGTCAAACGCTTGCCCAGAGATTTTCATCCGCTATCTTTGATCACAATCGTATGCGCGGTTGGTGCTGTATGCCATGTCCCGTTTTTCGTTTACGAGATCATGTCGGGAATTGCGGTGATATGGTCTGCCAAGGCATGGATTTCTCTTGGGTTCGTTGCGATTTTCCCGTCTGTCTGTGCAATTCTTCTTTGGAACAGTGCCATTGCACGGATCGGCCCCACTCGGGCTGGTTTTCATATGTATCTGGTGCCGGTTTACGCAGCGGTTTTTGCGATTCCCCTGCTCGGTGAAAACATTGGAGTTTTTCACATTGTCGGTGCGGTTCTGATCATCATTGGGGTGACAATGTCGAGCCGGCGCTTCTGACCGATAATTGTTAGGAGACTGATCAGTGCGGGCAATTCAATTTAAAGAGACCGGCAGTCCCGAAGTTCTACAGCTAGTCAATCTAAAGGAGCTAATCGTTGGGGCCGTCGAAGTGCTGGTGAGTGCCACAGCCTTTGGAGTGGGTAAGCCCGATGAACTTCTGCGTGCTGGCGTATACAAATGGATGCCGGACTTGCCAGCCGTAATCGGTAACGAAATGTCCGGGCACGTTGTTGCCGTCGGACCCGGTGTTAGCAATTTTGCCATTGGCCAGCCCGTCCTTGTCTTTGGAACCAGAGCTGGACTTCACGCTGAACTTACGTAAGCGCCGGTGGATAATGAGACCCCGTAATTTTGGCCCAGGATTCTCGACTCCTGACGTTGGTTTCTGCATTCTGTGAGTTAATAATCCTTTCGACGGGAAACCGCACAATGGTCATCAACACCTCGAGTAATGGAGCAACTGATCACATCTATCTGGTGGATGGTTCCGCTTATATCTTCCGCGCCTTCCACGCCCTGCCTCCGATGACGCGACCGGATGGCACGCCAGTTAACGCTGTTTACGGTTTCACTAACATGCTGACTAAGTTAGTTGAGGATTCCGAAGCTGATTTCTTAGCTGTGATTTTTGACACTGCGAGGAAGACTTTCCGAACGGAGATATATCCTGAATACAAGGCTAATCGACCGCCGCCTCCAGAAGAATTGGTGCCTCAATTTGATCTGATTAGAGAGGCTACTCGTGCCTATTCTCTGCCTTGCTTGGAATTGGAAGGGTTTGAGGCAGATGATCTGATCGCAACCTATGCCAGGCTGGCTGTCGAGCAGGGCTACGAGGTGACGATCGTCTCGTCCGACAAGGATCTGATGCAACTGGTCCGGCCCGGAGTGCGGATAATGGACCCGATGAAAAATCGATTTATCGGCGCTGATGAGGTGTTTGAAAAGTTTGGTGTGGGACCAGAAAACGTAGTTGACGTTCAGGCTCTACTTGGTGATTCGACGGATAACGTTCCAGGAATTAAGGGTATTGGAGAGGCGCCGGCTGCCGCGCTAGTTCGCGAATATGGTAATCTCGACAATCTTATAGAGGCGGTCAAAAACCCTGAAGAAGTGAAAGCGCAGGCAGTCGAAAAGGCGGATAATTGCCAAGCCCGCATCTACAATCTGGCGGGGCGCGAATTTGGTATCAGTTCACCGAAGCAACTAAAGGAAGTGCTGATCGATGAGCTTAAGCTGCCGGTCCCAAAAGATAAGAAAACCGGGAAGCCCACCACCAATGCCGCTGCGCTTCGGGAACTTGCCGCTAAAGGTAATGAAATTGCGCAACGAATAATCGACTACCGATTTTACTCCAAGGTTAATTCCAGCTACGCTGATCTCATTCATAAGGAAAGGGAAATCGCCCTTCTCTCACGTGAACTGGTCACGCTTCGAGCCGACGTCCCTGTCGAGGGAAATATTTCGGCTTTCCGAAAAAAGCGCCCTGATCCAGATGTCCTGATCCCATGGTTAGAAGAACAAGGTTTCAAGTCTGCACTGTCACGGGCTCGGTCCGAATTGGGAATAGAGAAAGATATTCTAACACCCGATGCCGAAATTTCTCTCGGGGAGGGAGATTACGAGTTGGTGCAGGACGAGGCTGCCTTACAAGTTTGGGTCGATAATATCGAAACGGCTGGTGTGGTCGCATTCGATACCGAGACTGACTCTCTTGATTCTATGCAGGCCTCTCTGGTAGGCCTATCGCTCTCCATACAGGGCGGAAGTGCTTGCTACGTGCCTCTGGCGCATGTTGCACCGGGTGAAGAAAGTAACCGGGAGCTAGATCTTGGCCGCGAACCAATTGGCGAGCCGGAAGATATTCCTAGACAGATTCCACTTAATCGTGCGATCGAGATCCTAAAGCCAATGCTTGAAAACCCTGGGATTCTCAAGGTCGGCCACAATATCAAATACGATATGCAGGTAATGCTGCGCCACGGTGTTGAGGTTGCACCGATTGACGATACGATGTTGCTTTCATACGTACTAGAAGGTGGGTTGCACGGTCATGGTTTGGACGAACTTGCGATTTTGCATCTCGGCCATACCAATATTAAGTTTTCTGAGGTTGCTGGTACCGGAAAAAAACAGATAACCTTCGACCAAGTGCCGCTTGATAAAGCCCTCAATTATGCGGCCGAAGACGCAGAGGTGACCGGCCGACTGTACCGTCTTTTTAAGCCGCGCATCGCTGAGGAAAGCATGGCCTTTGTCTATGAGACGCTGGAACGCAGACTAGTGCCCGTTCTTTCAGCTATTGAGCGCGCCGGCATTATCGTTGACGCAACGTTTTTGAAAGAACTATCCAGCGATTTTGAGAAACGGACTGCAGATATTGCCGCCGAGATATACGAGCTGGCAGACCATGAGTTCAATATCGGTTCCCCCAAACAGTTGGGTGAAGTCCTGTTCGAAGAATTAGGTATCGAGGGTGGTAAGAAGACAAAGAGTGGCGCCTACGGAACCGGCGCAGACGTTCTTGAGGGGCTCGCTGCTCAGGGGCATCAACTCCCGAGCCGCGTTCTGGATTGGCGGCAGCTATCAAAGCTACGCAGCACCTACACAGATGCGCTTGTAAAGAAAATTAACCCGGAAACCAAACGCATCCATACGTCCTATGCTCAAGCTATTGCATCTACCGGCCGTCTGTCGTCGACTGACCCAAATCTTCAGAACATCCCGATCCGGACAGAAGAGGGCCGCAAGATTCGGCAGGCTTTCGTGCCCGAGAAGGGCTGTGTACTCATGTCGGCTGACTATTCGCAAATTGAACTGCGTCTGTTGGCCCATGTTGCTAAAATAGAAGTGCTGCGTGAAGCTTTCCGAGATGGACAGGATATTCACGCTATGACCGCGAGCGAGGTATTCGGTGTCCCTGTTGATGGAATGGATTCCTCGGTGCGTAATCGCGCCAAGGCGATCAATTTCGGAATTATCTATGGAATTAGCCCCTTTGGTTTGGCTCGACAGCTTTCGATACCCCAAGGAGATGCAAAGCATTACATCGAAAGCTATTTCGAGAAGTTTCCCGGAATTAAGGACTACATGGAAACAACGAAAAATTTTGCTAGGGAGCATGGTTACGTACAGACGCTTTTCGGACGTAAGTGCCATACCCCGGGCATACAGGACAAAAATCCAGCACGGCGTAATTTTTCTGAACGCGCTGCTATTAATGCGCCGTTGCAGGGTGCAGCTGCAGATATCATCAAGCGCGCGATGATCCAAATACCCGGTGATCTGGCGAACGCGCGTCTTGGTGCACGCATGTTGCTTCAGGTCCACGATGAGTTGATCTTCGAAGTACCTGAGGAAGAGATCAATGAAACTGCAACCACTGTCTCAAAAACCATGGAAGATGCGGCCCATTTAAGCGTACCCTTGGTCATCGATATTGGTACGGGTCTTAATTGGGACGAGGCTCATTGAACTTCGCGCATTGACTAAATTATAGGAAAGGCGGAGACGTATGGAGAAAAAATTAGACGGTGTACGGGCTTTCGTCACGTCGTTTCTGGGAGATATTCATCAAGATAACTGGCCCAAGCCCCACAGCGACAATGGCAAGTGCCGCAAGCGATGCTTCTTCCAGTAGTTCATCCTTTGCAAACTGATATACGTAGGTAGACAGAGTATCAAAATTGAATGGTCTCAATAAGAGTGTCATTGGCAACTCTTTCATAACGTCGACAAAAACGAGAAGCCCGGCGGCTGCCATTGAGCTGCGCAACAAACGCGGTGCCATCGAGATCATGGTACCTGAGAAATCACGCCCTAGAACGAAGCTCGCATTCATCACGTTGGGTGAGAGCCGTTGAATGCCGGAAGTTACTGCGCCATACCCGATAGCCTGAAATCGCGAGACATATGCTAGAATCAGCAAGGCGACACTACCAATTAGAAAACCATCAGTGGAAAAACCGAGTAGATCTGCGATAGCTGTTTGGACTAGGCTATCGACGGCCCCGGAAAATGAAACAACACCGATTGCAAGAACAACACCTGGAAAGGCATACCCGGTAGCTGAGACTGCACTGAGAATCCCCAGAATGGGGTGTTTTCTATATGAGACGGTGAGGACCATAACAGAGGCCAGAAGTACTACGGTGACGGCTGCAGACAGAGATACAACTACCGAATTTATCGCGCAGCTTGTCAGAGCGTCGGGTTCGGAGATCGCCAGTCCCTGAAAGATAAAACTCAAAAGGACCCCTACGGGTATTGCGAAGCCCAGAATTATGGGCGTTAGGCAGGTCACAATACAAACTATCCCCCAACCACCATGCGTTTCTACGGGAGCAATAGTTTTGCTGCGCTGCGTTGTATCGGCAAACCGTTGTTTTGATCTGGCAGACCGCTCGATATAGAGAAGCGCGAGAATAAATATGAATGCCATTCCGGCGATCTGCGCAGCAGCGGTTAGATTGTTCATACCTAGCCAGACGTTGAAAATGCCTAGTGTAAGGGTTTCCACCGCGAAGAAATCGACCGTACCGAAATCGGAAATAACCTCCATCAAAACCAGAGCCAGACCGGCTACGATCGCAGGACGTGCGAGTGCAATGTCAGCAGTAAAAGTAAAGTTTCGGTTATGAAGCTGTGCGACCTCCAAATAAGATACAGGGGTTAGTCGGAATGCCGTCCGCGCTAGTAGATATATGTAGGGGTATAATACTGATGCCATAACAAGCATCGCCCCGCCTATTGATCGAATTTCGGGAAACCAGTACTGACGGGCGGACTGCCAGCCAAAGGCATCTCGCAGCATACCTTGAACTGGCCCAGCATATTCCAAAAGATCAGTGTATGTGTAAGCTATAATGTAGGCAGGGACAGTAGCGGGTAAAAGTAACATCCATTCGATCACTCGACCTCCCGGAAAATTGAATCTTGCAACAATCCAAGCTGTGGTAATCCCGAAGGCAAGGCTAATGACTGCCACGCCGACCATTAAGGCGAGGGTGTTTCCCACGTATCGCGGAAAGACGGTTTTCATCAGGTGTGGCCATAACCCACCACTATCGCCTGACGCTGTAATAATTAGTGCAACAAAAGGACCAACTAGCAGCAGGCCAAATAATAATGTTGCAAGGGACCACGGACTGGCAGCATCGCCCAGACTTAATTTCTTTCCTCGGAAACCTACATCTACCATCCAGCTCGATCGATAATTCTCTGAGCGTCCGGTGTCAATGTTGCAATCCGCTCTATGGGTAAACGGTCCTCTTTGAAAGAGCCCCAAGACTTGACTTCTTTACTTGCTTCGACATTTGCATTGACCGGAAATTCGAAATTTATTTCGCCATATAAAGTCTGTGCGGTTTTTTCGGTCAGGAACTCCAACAATCGAACGGCCTCAGCTTTATTTTTCGAGTGGACTGCAACACCTCCACCAGAGATATTTACGTGGTTGCCACGATCATTCTGATTTGTGAAAATAATCTGGATGGCTTTTGCCCATTCTCGTTGGACCGGCACCTTCGATGTTTTGAGTTTGCCGTAATAGTAGCTATTGATTATGGCGACGTCGCACACGCCTTCAAATATTGCTTTGACCTGGGCGCGGTCATTACCCTGAGGCCTGCGCGCCATATTTTTCACAAGACTTCGGGCCCATTGTTCTGCAGCCTCTTTCCCGTGTGCGGCTATCATTGAGGCAAGTAGGGCACGATTATAAACATGGCTTCCCGGCCGGCTACAGATCCTGCCTTTCCACTTTGGATTTGCAAGGTCCTCAATACGAATCACTTCAGAAGCCTTTACCCGGTCCCTTGAGATTGCCACGATCCGTGCTCGTTTCGACAGACCAAACCAACGATTTTCAGAGTCGCGAAGATGTGCCGGGATATTTGTCGTGAGTTTTTTTGATGAGATTTTTGCGAAAAGGCGTTTATCCGCGTAGGCGTATAGCCTTCCGATATCAACAGTGAGGACCACATCTGCCGGGCTTCTCGGGCCTTCTGCCAAAAGACGTTGAACGAGGCCTTTAGAGGCGAAAACCACGTTTACCTTTGTACCTGTCTTCTTCTCGAAAGCGTCGAGAAAGGGGTTGATAAGAAAAGGTTGCCTGTGAGAGTAGACATTTAATTCTTTGGCACTGGTTGGAGAGCCAAGAGACGCAGCTCCGAGAAGCGTGAGCGCGCCCCAAGAAGCTATCATTGTTTTCTTAAATTGCATGTTTCTTCGCGCTCCTATTAGATGGGTTGTGGCGGGTTATCGCCATACGAATGCTCTTGAAAACTTCATAAAATGGGGAGAGATAGAGGCTGGAAAGTAGGTGAGTCTGTGCAGTTTGGTTTTTTGTTAGACCGAAGTCGAGCTTCATATTTCGCCGTGCGATATACAGGCTGCCGGCCATCCAATCCCAAATCGCCAACGCGGCACCAAAGTTTCTATCGTGATGGCGAGGGTCAAGAGAGTGGTGTATTTGATGTTGAGCCGGTGAGATTAGGAATCGTTCGATCCTGCGACCATAGCGAATCTGAATATGAGAGTGCCGAAGGTTTGATCCGGTGACGTTAAAAACGAATAGGATTGCGTTCACGCCATAAACCGAAATGAGATCGACCGAGGATCCGAATAAGAATACTACTAGAGATATTGAGATTGACTGAACCGCAATAGAGCGGAAAGAGAAAATTATCGCCTCTACTGGGTGGGTTCGGTAGACAGTCAAAGGACTTAACGTTTCAGCACTATGGTGGATTTTATGAAATGCCCATAGGGCGGGGATCCGATGCAGTGCGAAGTGCGTTGCGAACCGTGAAAAGTCGTCTAGTAGAAAAAGAAATAGCGTGTAGCCGATAGCCACCGATAGCGGTGATACGTTCGATAGGATCGCACCTCCGGCAGGTATAAGGTCTTGCAGGGCAAAGAATAATACCGTTGCTACCAACAGTTTAGAGATAAAAAATGGCGCAATTAAAATTAGTAATGCATGATTTGCCAATAAGATTTTGTAATCCGCTAAAGCCGAACGAGAGAACCATATATTTCGAGAAAAGAGATAAAAGCGAGTATGCTTAAAGCTATTTCGTAGTCCTCGGCGGGCTACAAAGAAGCTCCAGCAGAGAGCGATAGATGCTGCCAACGCCAGATAATATATGGACACCCTCTTCTGCGGATTTAAAAAGCTGTCCAAAAGTTGAGGGATATATTCTTGGCTTATCCAATCTAGGATCGTCACGGCCTAGAACTCCCAATCAAAAATAAGGCGGCCGCCGATCAAAACCTGGCGGCCGCCTTGTAGGTAGATTATTAGTCGTTCTCAGCGGCGGATCCGCTACCGAGTTTCTTAAGCATGTCTGCCATGCCTGATAGTTGGTCGTTTTTTCGTGCCTTTACATCGAATTTATCGACAATCAATTTCTGCACTTTGAGCATGTGCCCCATGTATTCATTGATACCGGAAGATTGGCCTTTTACATAATTTCCGGCGGAGTCAATGTCAGTAACCTGGCTCGAGTTGGGCATCACTGGCCCGAAACCGATAAGTCGGTTAAGGCGCGTCGCGGTTTCGCCCAAATTCTTTCTTCCTGTTTGCATTGCCAGAGAGAAGCCTTTGAGTTCGCCCCAATGTTTAATGTACTTTGCAACCGCCTTGGCATCCGACGGATTTGCCTTGATCGCCTTCAGGTCTTTAAAGCAAGAGCCAGCATACTTGAACGTAGCCTCCGCGAGGGTTTGCTCCCAAGCTGTTTCGATTGTCCGAGCGTATTTCATCAGCTGGGCACGTTGCGCATCCGTTAGCGCGTTACCGTCTGCCGAAGCAATGAGTTTACGGCCATCTATAAAGGCCCGCCCAATAGTTTGCGCGTAGTTGGTCTTTTTAGATTTGTCGGAGCCGGCTGCGTAATATGCTGGACCGAAAACCATTTCGTCATAAAGGTCTACTTTTCCGTCGCCGTCAGCATCGGCATAACCCGCCCCCGCCGGCTTGCGCTTCGCAATATCGTAGAGCTGTGCTGGCGAGAGTTTGAGGCCGTGGGCAGGAAATCCAAAGTAACCAAATGCCTCATCCCAGCTGTGTTCTTTGCCTGTGTAATGTTTACCTTTTTTGTATGGCTTATTGTTCGGCTTATTTTTTGCCGTCATTTTCTCGTCGAGGTAGTTATCAACGGCTTGGTGGTAAAACACTGCCCCTAGAATGAACTTAGATATAAGCTGCGGATAGTTATACCCGTTAGCCGTGTCGACGCCCTTGTTCGCACTAGAGGCCTTTCCGATCCAAAACTTTATAAGTTCCGGGCCTGTCATGTTATTTGGCATTCCGGAGACGGCACCCTTATAGGTTTTGCCCGACAGGTTCGGGTTGCTTATTTCTCCGACCGTCTTTTGCTTTACGACAAAAGGCCCTTTTGAAGAAGGAGCAATAATCTTGCGGTCCTTGCCCTTGCCTTCATAGTAGAGCAACATCTCGGCTTTGAGGGCAGAATTGGGTTTTCCGTTACCTTTGCCCGCAAGTTTTTTAAGTGAGTCGTGCAGTATTTGGCGCGCGATTTGCCCTGTATAGGCTACACTGTTTTCCTCGGTGCCCAGCCAAGACTTTAATGTGACCGGAAACTGACCATAAACAGAATCGTCGGCCGCAGCGGGTGCGGCCATAAGCGGAGCGGCCGTTGCGATGACGCCCGCAATAACAAGTTTTCTCATGGGGGATTCTCCCTTCCCATAAATGTGTTTGTATTCCCAGAGACTGAACTGTCTGCCGAGGGGCGGCAGGCGAGACCTTCTATGGTAGTTAATGCGAATCAATCGCAATTACGTTTTTCTATAGCTAGACCAAAGCAATGTCAAACTTAAATAAGGGCGCAAAGCGTGAGAAAACTTAGTTCCGCTCGTCCCAGCTTTGTTCATATTTCTTCGGAATTTCGCTTCATTCCATATATCAGCGGTATAGGCCTTGGGTTCGAAAACGGTTCGCAGATGCTCCTTGCACAGGAACTGCACAACGGGTATGTGAAATTGAGCTCTTACTAACCTGATTTGTTGGCGTTACCCCGCAAAGTGTATACCCTATGATGATGATTGCGACTTTGGTGTTATGCTGGTTTTAGAGAACGTTTGGCTTCGTTATGGCAAAAATGCCGTTGTGCAGGATGCTTCCTTTGAGGTCCGGGAGGGGGAAATGGTGTGCCTTCTTGGGCCATCGGGCTGCGGGAAAACGTCGACCCTTCGGCTTATCGCCGGGCTTGATAGGCCTAACAGCGGTAAAGTCAGCATAAAAGGCAAAACGGTTTCTTCTAAGCAAAAGGTCGTTCCGCCCCACAAGCGCGATATTGGGTTTTTGTTTCAGGACTTTGCACTATTTCCTCACCTGACGGTTTCTCAGAATATTGCCTACGGATTGGTGTCGAGTGACCGGCGCGAGACCGGAGTTCGGGTTGACGAACTGCTACGTCGGACTCGGCTCTCCGAGCATGCTGACAAATACCCACACATGTTGTCGGGGGGCGAGCAACAGCGGGTGGCTCTTGCGCGGGCTCTAGCACCCCGCCCGAAATTATTGTTGCTGGACGAACCGTTTTCTGGACTTGACACGATGCTACGGGAGCAGATGAGAGAAGAGACTGTCGGCACCCTCAAAGAACTCGGCGTTACTTCAATTATGGTTACCCACGACCCTGAGGAGGCGCTGACTGAGGCTGACCGGATCGTGCTTATGAATAAGGGCCAGATTGTTCAGATCGGAGAGCCGAGGGAACTGTATAAATTTCCCTCCAGCGTCTTTGCCGCCCAGTTTTTTGGGCGGATCAGTCAAATTAATGGCGTCGTCGACGGTGGAAACATAAAAACCGATCTAGGCGTCTTTCCAAACCCTGAACTCTCTGATGGTATAGAGGTTCAAGTTCTCCTTCGCCCAGAGGCGGTTAGGGTATCGCCGGTTCAACAAGATTCTAATTTTGCAAGTGAGTTACTTGTGTGCGGTATCCAATATACGGGGAATTCAAGCCTTATCCGGTTGGGGATAGGTGAATGGCCGCAGCCGCACTCACATATAGAGGTACGGCATCCCGAGGCGGTGTCTTATGATCTTGGCGATAAGATCTGGATCGAGGTTGATCCTGATCAGGCATTTGTTTTTCCGAAATAACTTCCGAATCCTGGCGCTAAGCCCTTTGCTAACCATGTTTCTGAGGATTTTTCTGCTTTCCGCTCACCGAGTATCCATCGCCAATTATCGACGGCCGTAACGTCCAAGAATTGTTTATAAAATTTTTGTATTTATACAATAAATTTTGTAATGATAATCATTCTCATTTAAACTGAGGCGATGAAGGTGATTGCAATTGACGTATGGAAGCGTGCAGGTAATTGATTCCAAAAGGAAAAATGGATGACCAATTCTAGTAAATTAAGACAGCTGACGGACATCGCTGTTTTACCTAAACGGGAGGGAACACCTGCATGCCATCTAGACGCCGACGCCGCCTTAGAACTCGCGCTGTACGGCGCTACAACGTGTCGCATGACTTCTTTAGCGTGTCTTATTAATACGATTTGGTGTCTGACGGGAGGCGGATGGCGGCCGCCGAAGGAAGTAATCGCCGATGGTTTGCGCAAAGCATCGGCCAAAGGAACCATCCTCGCAACGGAGAGTTGGGTTAGCTCTATTCCATTTTACTATACGCTTACACCAAAGGGCGCGAAGGTATTCCGAGATCTCATGAACCGCCCACTGCCGGACTGGGATGATCCGATTTCTCGATCAGCTGCCACGATAAAGTTTGGCCTGCTGGACGTGACAGATGAAGAAGATATGCCCGCCGTGATCAGCGATTTAAAAAGGTTCTACTTGGACGTTAAGCAGGGATTGTTGGAGCGTCGCGATGGTCTGGTGCCGGACAGGCCATTCCTGAGAGCAGCTATGGCTGATCGACTCGCCTGGGTCGATCAACGGCTACATACGCTTGAAGTTTCCGCGCGGTGCGAAACCTGTCAGCGCGTCGTGCATTGAGTGCTCACTGAGAGCTGTATCAACGAGACGCCCACCTTCTCTTATTTTGTTCACAGAGTTACTCGGCAGCGTGGATGCCGGCGGCCTTAACTTCCTCAGTGACCTCATCCTCAAATTGTTCGAAGTTACTTTCAAAGCGTTGGGCCAGGTCACGTGCGGTGTCTTCGTAACTGCCCTTGTCCACCCAAGTTTCTTTCGGATTGAGAACTTCTTTTGGAACGCCCGGAACGTTCTCAGGGATCAGTAGACCGAAATTGGGATCCGGCGTAACCCCGACCTTCGCAAGTTTGCCCTCAACCGCCGCCCGAACCATGGTTCGGGTATGCGCAATCTTCATGCGTTCACCAGTGCCGTAGCCGCCCCCACTCCAACCCGTATTGACCAGCCAGCACTTGGCACCACTTTTTGCAATTCGTTCGCCAAGAAGTTTTGCATATACGGTTGGGTGCCTTGGGAGGAAGGGTGCTCCGAAGCAGGTTGAGAAAGTAGCCTGTGGGGTATCGACGCCACGTTCCGTTCCGGCAAGTCTCGCCGTATAGCCGGACAGGAAGTGGTACATTGCCTGGTCTGCAGTAAGCTGACTGATTGGCGGAAGAACTCCGAACGCATCCGCTGTGAGCATTACAATATTCTCTGGCTGTCCTCCAATACCAGTATCACTTGTGCCTGGTATGTAATGGAGCGGATAGGAGGAACGGGTATTTTCGGTAAGAGAGTCGTCGTCGAAGTTCGGGAACTTGGTGAACGGATCGAGCGTTACGTTCTCAAGTACGGTGCCAAATCGCAAGGAAGCGGCGTAGATTTCGGGCTCAGCCTCCTGCGATAAATTGATCGCCTTCGCGTAGCATCCGCCCTCGAAATTAAAAACGCCATTATCCGACCAACCATGCTCATCGTCGCCGATCAGGGTCCGCGTGGGGTCGGACGAAAGGGTTGTTTTTCCGGTTCCGGATAGCCCAAAGAAAATGGCGGTATCACCCTTTTCTCCGATATTGGCGGAGCAGTGCATCGGCAAAACATTCTGGCCCGGTAGTAGATAGTTGAGAACCGAGAAGATCGTCTTCTTGATCTCTCCTGTATAATGGGAGCCTCCAACTAGGATAAGCCTTTCGGCGAAATTTAACATCACAAACACTTCCGACCCAGTCCCATCAATCGCCGGTATCGATTGAAGATTCGGAGCATGTAGCACAGTAAAATCTGGCTCAAAATCGACCTGCTCTTCTTCTAAGGGATTGATGAACATGTTCTGGGCGAAAAGGCTGTGCCACGCCTGTTCAGTTACGACACGAACCTTGATTCGGTAATCAGGGTCGGCGCCCGCATAACAATCCTGAACGAAAACTTCCTTATGCTGCATATAGGCCAGCATTCGATTTCGCATGGTGTTGAAGTACTCAGGCGAGATTTTATTATTAACCGGGCCCCACCAGATGTTATCGGTATTCTCTGGCTCATCGACTATGTATTTATCTTTTGGTGATCGCCCTGTGTACTCACCTGTGGTGACGACCAGCCCACCGCCGGCAGCCAGCTCACTCTCACCGCGGCGAAGCGATTGTTCGTAGAGTGCCGGTATCGACAGATTCCAATGGGCACAAACAAGGTTTTCTAAGCCGTGGTTTTCAAGCCCGAATGAGCTCGGACGTCCGTTATGCTCCACGTTTACCTCCTGAGCGTAACAGGCAATTTTTCACTGGATTACTCCGCGTTACTGCTCAGACTGAGCTTGCCTTGTTATTCGTATTTCTGAAACCTCCGCAACATACTCTTGGCGAGGCGGGAGTCAAACGCGAATGAGTCGATTTAGGGTGTCTTTTTTAAACTTTTTCTGAAGCTCGCGCTGTCTTAACCAATCTGATGAGCGCAACACGAACATCTTCTGCATTGGCAGCAGGTTTATCAAAGTTGACCCGGGCGACCTCGCCGCCGTCACGAAGATCGCACCCCTCTGGATCTACACCAGTCATTTTCCATTTCCCGGGCTCCAGCCCTAGTAAAGAAGTTGCATAGAGTGAGACCGCTTCCGCGTGGTCCTCATTCATATGGGTGACAATGTCAGCCTCGGCTGCTGCGATGCCCTCGAAGCCGGCGGTGTCAAAAAGCAGTTTCTCGGCACCGATCCAATGTATGATACCGAAACCAGCTACAATATGTGCCCTCGCGATAGTCATTCTGTATAAATTAAAATCCTTGAAACCCACGAACATCTCACTTTCAGGATGGCGAGATACATAGCGCGCCTTTAGGTTCGGTTCGTCTGTCTTTACGACCTTGCCAAGGACCGTAATCCGCGAACCTGTGAGTGGGTTGTCAAGGCCAACGGTCCCGTTTAGCAAAAGCGAGGCTCGGTTGTCGCGAGCAAGATTCATAGTGTGTTCAGCAAGATCCGATAAAAGTAGCAATGGGGCTGCCATGTGGTCGCAGGCCGTCATAACTAGTGATCCGTATGGCCATCCTCCATCCACCAGCGCGGTAGACAGCACCGCCTGATCGCAGGCCCGTAGCAACTGGCGTGAAAGGGTTTCTATCGGTATCTGTCCCGGAATTTTCATGTCGCTCATGGTTGGTTCTTGCACTGAAGATAATCGTTCAACTTCGCTTAGAATTGGCTAAACCATGCCCTATTTTTGCCCTAATTAGGGAGTAAAAAAACACTCTACAGCAGCCGAAAAATAAAAAGGCATTTTGCGCCGTATGCATATTATTTGTCCTCAGATAGCCGTAGGTCAAAGTGAAGACGAATTTAACCATTCGCTTTGCGGTAGTAACGGTGGTGATCGGAAAGGAAATAACTGTCGATTTGCTTTATCCTCGGGAACCCCTACACAGCATAATTGATAGCGATGAATGTGGATGGCCAAATTGTTGCCTGTGCGAACTGACAAGAATAGTGTCGACAATGTTGCTGCGTCTATCTTCAGATTCTAGATGAGCCTTCCGGGTCCTTTCAATTCAGACGACGGGCATTGGGTGCCCAGCCTAAAAATTACTTCGCAGTGAATCCAAGCCTGAGGTGTTAGTATGACAATCGTGACAGATACGCTTTCTAAAATTGATAGTGGGGTTGGCGCCACGACAATCGCGCTAGTGGATGATGATCGTAACATCCTTACCTCGGTCTCGATGACGCTCGAGGCCGAGGGTTTTGAGGTCCGAACCTATGTCGACGGGGAATCCGCCCTTCGGGGTCTATCGTCCCGGCAGGTGGATCTTGCGATTCTCGATATCAAGATGCCTCGGATGGATGGCATGGAACTACTAATCAGGCTTCGTCGTCAGTCAAAGATGCCGATAATATTCCTAACGTCAAAAGATGACGAGGTTGATGAGATTCTTGGTCTTAGGATGGGGGCGGACGACTACATAAAAAAGCCTTTTTCTCAGCGGTTATTGATCGAACGTATTCTCACATTGCTGCGTCGCCATAAAAGCCGAAACCAAGAAGACGAGGCCGCGGACTCCGAGCCGCCAATCATCCGAGGCGATTTGCGGCTCGACCTAAACCGTTTCAGTTGTATGTGGAAAAATGCCCCTGTTGATTTTACGGTGACGGAGTTTCTGATTCTACGGGCACTTGCGCAGAATCCTGGACATGTTAAATCGCGCGATCAACTTATGGACGCTGCCTACGGCGAATCGATCTATGTCGATGACCGAACTATCGACAGCCATATTAAACGACTACGCAAAAAGTTCCGCGCTGTGGATCCAGATTTTGGCGAGATAGAAACTATGTACGGGATAGGATATCGATATAGGGAAGGTTAATGGAGGAGCGGTTTCGCGCCGTTATAATTGTAGAATATGACTTTCCGGCTGTTCTCGCCGCTTACCCGGCGAATCCTCACCGTAAACGTTTTACCACTCGCGATCCTTGCGATAGGGGTTCTGTATCTCGACGAATATCGTGATGGCCTGATCGAGGCAGATTTGGCAGCCTTGGAAACACAGGCTGAAATTTTTGCAGGCGCCTTAGGTGAGGGGGCGATCGGGGGCGAGGGAGCGATCGGTACTCGGTTGGACGGTTCGCAATCAATTCTTCCTGGTGTTGCGCGGCGTATGTTACGGCGGCTCGCCGCGCCGACCCGCACCCGCGTTCGTGCCTTGGTATTTGGTGTTGACGGAGTCGAGATCGCGGATAGCCGGTTTTTGTCCGGGCCGGGGGGTGCGGTACAAGTCGAGCTCCTGCCTATGCCCGGTGAAACGACTGGTACCGGGTCAATCCTTAACCGGGTTTACAACACATTCCTTAAGTTCCTCCCCGAACGGCGTAAGGAGCCACCGTTTCCAGATTCGGTACCACTAGACGTTGCGCGACTCCCCGTTCTATCGGCGGCGTTGGCCGGAAAGTCTGGGACAGACCGATGGTCGGTCCAGAATGGTGGGGTCAAGCTGGGTGCTGCTGTGCCGGTGCAGAGGTTCAAGCGGGTTTTGGGTGCCGTACTCTTGACTGCCAATTCGGAGGAAATCGATGCTGCTGTGCGTGATTTTCGTCTCGATATCCTAAAAGTATTCGGCATCGTGTTGGGGGTAACTGTACTCCTGTCACTCTATCTCGCCGGAGCGATCGCTCGTCCGGTGCGACGCCTCGCGGCTGCTGCAGATACGGTTCGTCGCGGGCATGGAGAAGCCGACACAATACCCGATTTCACCCGGCGCCGAGATGAAATCGGAGATCTATCTGAAGCCCTACGGGATATGACAGAGGCGCTTTGGCAGAGGATTGAGGCCAATGAAAGTTTCGCCGCAGACGTAGCGCACGAGATCAAGAACCCTCTTACATCTCTGCGCAGCGCGGTGGAAACTGTTTCTCGTGTCAACGATTCAGAGAAGCAGGCTGCCTTGATGGATATTATCCAAGACGATGTAAAACGCCTCGATCGCCTAATCAGTGATATCTCCGACGCTTCACGCCTTGATGCGGAACTAGCACGAGGTCAAATGGAGATCGTCGATCTCGGTGAATTGCTTCCAGCACTTGTACAGGTGCACACGACTGCGGCAAATGATCTCGCTGGTGAGGCTCCTCGCGCTGATATCCTATTTAGCGGCGGGAACTCCGAATATAAGGTTCGAGGAATAGAAGGGCGGTTGGTACAAGTGGTTCAGAACTTAATAAGTAATGCGCGGTCATTCACCCCGCGAGGCGATAAGATCGTCGTGGAACTAAAACGTTACCGGCAGGATGTTATTGTGACAGTACAAGATCAAGGTCCGGGTGTCCCACTGGATAGTCTTGATTCAATCTTCGAACGGTTCTATTCGGAGCGGCCGAAGGAGGAGACTTTCGGTATGCATTCTGGTTTGGGGCTGAGTATTTCACGCCAGATCGTCGAGGCACATGGTGGAGTGATATATGCTGAAAACGTCCGAGGTGCGGGGGAGAGTTTACTCGGTGCTAGGTTCGTAGTACGGCTACCCGCCGCAATTACGTGACCCGTAATTTGATCCATGTGCCCAAGGCCGTATTCTAGTGGTTGCCATATTCCGTTTTGTACGAGTATTTAAGGATTGGGACCAGGCAACAGGATATTTCGCAATTGAGGCTAACATTGATTGCAAAGGTGCGTGTAGCCGTTTATGCGTCATCGGCCCGATCCACCTCGGAAGCACGCGTGTTGAAGGACTACGGCAAGGACTGATTATATCTCGGGCAACTAAGGGTTAAAACAACGGTATGACCTTAATCAGTGGGGCTCAGGAACAAATTAATCGCGATCCCGGTGAGGAGTCACCGGTAGTTATCGTGACCGGCATGTCTGGTGCTGGACGATCCACCGCCTTGAAGGCGCTTGAAGATCTCGGGTATGAAGCCGTTGACAATTTACCCCTCTCGTTACTGTCTAACCTACTATCCCCCGGAAGTGGCGGGGGCCGCCCGCTTGCTATTGGCGTGGATGCGCGTACCCGGGATTTTGGTGCGGAACCGTTTATCGAAGAACTTGACGCACTGATTACGCGAGATGACTTAAGAGTCCGGTTACTGTTTTTAGACTGTGCCCCGGAAGTACTTCAGCGGAGATTTTCAGAAACTCGTCGCCGACATCCCGTAACGCCAGACCGTCGCGTCACTGATGGAATCCGAGGAGAGCGTCACCTTCTTTCCCCATTGCGCGATCGTGCAGACGAGGTGATTGAGACAACAGACATGGAGACTGGCGATCTAAAACGCCTACTTGATTCTAATTACGCTTTGGAAGCTGCGCCCGGCCTTGCTATTTTTATAACTTCTTTCGCATATCGACGCGGACTGCCGCATGAAGCTGATCTTGTATTCGATGTCAGATTTCTGAAGAACCCGCACTACGAGGATGGTCTTCGCGCGCTATCCGGCCAGGACGCGCCGGTTGGGGAATTCATTGAAGGAGATCCCGATTTCGGATCCTATTTCGGTAATCTGACCCGTCTGTTAGAACCGCTTTTGCCTCGGTTTAGTTCTGAGGGAAAGAGCTATCTGACAATTGCTGTGGGCTGTACGGGTGGCAAACACCGGTCGGTTTATGTTGCCGAAAAACTCAAAGACTGGCTGAATCGTATCAGTGAGCGGGTAATGATCAGCCACCGCGACCTATCCGGTCACAAATAGGTGGCTTCGGTGGAGATAGAAATTAGATCCTAGAGTAGGCGGTGCCTCGAGCGGCTTGGGCATTTCGGTACCTACACCAAGCGGGTAGATGCGATGCGGCACAATGAGTTTTAGAGGAAATTTTGTGTTTTCTCTTATCGCCCTAGATTTCCTACTTCTCGGTATCTTCTGGTCTGTGGGTCTTGGCATGGCAGATTCTAAATTGTGTAATTATCCATTGTTGATTTTTTGACTTTTACCCTGCTATACGCATCTAAATCCAAAGTTTCGCACATCGCCCGATGGTGGAAATAACATTGGATTTAAACGCCTTGATTCTCGAATAATAAACATTGGAGCCTGTAGATGAGCACCGAAAACGATTACAAAGTTGCTGACTTGTCGCTCGCCGAATGGGGTCGCAAAGAGATCGCGATCGCCGAAACCGAAATGCCCGGCCTAATGGCACTTCGAGAAGAATATGGTGATAAAAAGCCTCTTCAAGGAGCTCGGATCGTCGGCTGTCTGCATATGACAATTCAGACCGCGGTATTGATCGAGACTTTGATAGCGCTTGGTGCGACAGTCCGTTGGTCATCGTGTAATATTTTTTCTACGCAAGACCAAGCTGCGGCGGCTGTGGCAGCCGCCGGTGTACCAGTTTTTGCTTGGAAGGGGGAAACCGATGAAGAATTTTGGTGGTGTATTGAGCAGACCATCACCGGACCTAACGGGTGGACGCCAAATCTGATCCTCGATGATGGAGGCGATCTTACTCTGATGATGCATCAGAAATACCCTGAAATGTTACAAGATGTAAAAGGCCTATCAGAGGAGACCACGACTGGAGTTCATCGTCTCTATGAGATGGTGAAGAAGGGTGAACTTTTGGTTCCAGCGATCAACGTCAATGACTCGGTTACAAAATCCAAATTTGACAACCTTTATGGTTGCCGCGAGAGCTTGGTTGATGGCATCAAACGTGCCACCGACGTTATGGTCGCAGGAAAAATCGGGGTTGTGGCCGGGTACGGAGACGTTGGTAAGGGTTCGGCGGCATCGCTCAGGAATCAGGGTGCTCGAGTTCTTGTGACGGAAATTGATCCGATATGTGCCCTTCAGGCGTCGATGGAAGGTTACGAAGTGGTTACAATGGAAGAAGCCGCGTCTATCGGCGACATTTTTGTGACTACGACCGGAAATATCGATGTGATCACGCTTGACCACATGCGTGAGATGAAAGATCGCACAATTGTGTGCAACATAGGCCATTTTGATAGCGAAATTCAGATCGAGGCACTCAGAAACTATAAGTGGGATAATGTGAAACCTCAGGTAGACGAGGTCGAATTCCCTGACGGCAAGAAACTGATCATTCTAGCGGAAGGCCGGCTCGTGAATCTTGGTTGTGCGACCGGGCACCCGAGTTTCGTGATGAGTGCGTCTTTTACGAACCAAGTGATTGCTCAGCTGGAACTCTGGGATAACAGCGCCAAGTACGAGAAAGAGGTATATGTGCTGCCTAAGCACTTGGACGAAAAGGTGGCGGCACTGCATTTGGAAAAACTAGGTGTAAATCTTACCCAGATGACCAAGGAGCAATCAGAATATCTAGGACTCGATGTGGAGGGTCCTTATAAGCCAGATCATTACCGATACTAACCGACCGCTAATCAATTACTCCCAACTGGGTGATGTCGTTGATAATCTTGGCCCTCTAGCGTGTAGTGGGTTCATGATTAACACTCCATTAAAGCAGATCTTCGGAACAGAAGCCTCTGAGCGCTGAACAAATTACTCTGTCCGGGATATCGTCTGTCTTTTTTGGCCTATTGGGGTTGAGGTGAGAGCCTCGCTTGGCCGCGGATGGGCCTTATTGATATATCATTCGGCCACTTTCCAACCGTTGCGTGGAATCGGCGCTGGGGATAAACCAACAAAATGGTTGGTGTCGGAAAATATACAAGAATGCGTAGTGTTACCCTGCCAGACCAGCGGGCAACTGAAGCGCTAGCTGCTGAATTTGCGTCTGCTCTGCGCCGCGGGACTGTAATAGCGTTAACCGGCGACCTAGGTATGGGAAAAACGGTTTTTGCACGTGCGCTGATCCAGGCGCGGAGTAAAGCCGCTGGGATTGAGGTAGGTGCGGTGCCTAGCCCCACCTTCACGCTGTTACAGCAATACGATTTACCGGATTTCTCGATCTATCATTTCGATCTCTACCGGCTTTCCGAGCCAGAGGAGGTGTGGGAAATTGGACTAGAGGAGGCTTTTGCGGAGGGCGTGGCGCTTATTGAATGGGCAGATCGAATAGAAGCATATCTTCCTGCTGGTGCCATTGTGGTCCACCTTACTTCCGGATTGTCAGAAGAGGCCCGCATCGCGGAGATATCGGAATCCAAATGATGGTTGGCCGTTCCGAGATGATTGATTTGTTTCTAGCCTCCGCCGGCTGGCCCGGGGCTGATAGGGTTATTCTTGCCCAAGATGCTTCCTTCCGGCGCTACGAACGCGTGAGTAGGGCGGAAGAGCATGCGGTTTTGATGGATGCACCACCGAAGTTCGAGGATGTTCGCCCATTCATGCTGATTTCGCGGACGCTGCGCAACCTCGGCTATAGCGTGCCTGCTATCCTCGCCGAGGATGTTGGGCAAGGCTTTCTGCTTCTCGAAGACCTGGGAGATGATACCTATTCTCGCCTTCTCGATGCGGGTACTGACCCAGAGCCCCTTTACGAGCTGGCGGTGGATGTTTTGATAGATATGCATAGCCGTCCGGTTGCCGATCGCTTACCCTCTACCGTTAAGACTTATAATGACGCTCTTATGAAGGCTGAGGCTGGGTTGATGGTGGATTGGTACCTCCCGGCAGTGTTGAGGCAGGAACTTGAAGAAAAGGCGATCGCTTCTTATTACGATATCTGGAGTAGATTGCTGCCAAAAGCCAAGATATTACCTGATACGCTTGTGCTCCGAGATTTTCATGTAGACAATCTAATCCGAGTCAGTGCCCGTGAAGGAATCGGAGCTTGTGGATTGCTCGATTTCCAAGATGCGGTGAAAGGCCCTGTCTCCTATGATTTTGTCTCGCTTATTGAAGATGCTCGCCGTGATGTGGCGGACAAACTCGCCAGTGCAATGCGAGTACGATACTTAGCCGCTTTTCCGGAAATCGATGCAGCTGCGTTCGATCGTTCCTGCGCTATCCTCGGCGCGCAGAGGCATTGCAAGGTGCTCGGTGTTTTCACGCGATTGCGCGACCGCGACGGCAAGGACGTATATCTGAGGCACGTGCCACGTCTGTGGCGTCTGCTTGAACGGGCGGTGACGCATCAGTCGCTGGGTGAGCTGAAACGCTGGCTCGACGAGTATGTGCCTGTCGATCGACGAATCGTTCCGCCCGAGAGGCGGGCGGCATGACCTATACGATGTCATACCGGGTGCCGACCCATGCGATGGTCCTCGCTGCAGGACTGGGCCTTCGTATGCGGCCGCTGACCCAAACCCTGCCCAAACCTCTACTGGAAGTCGGCGGCAGGACTATGCTCGATCAGGCGATCGATAAGTTGCAGGGTGCAGGGGTCGCGCAGGTCGTGGTCAACACGCACTGGCTGCCGGAAAAGATCGAGGACCATTTGGCGAACCGTGCGGGCCCGAAGATAAATATCTCGCGCGAGGACGTGCTCATGGAAACCGGTGGCGGGATATTCAAAGCACTCCCCCTTTTGGGAGACGACGCATTTTATGCTGCCAACGCTGACATCGTCTGGCGCGATTCTTCCATCCCGGCGCTCGACCGGCTGGCTCGCGCTTGGGATGACGACCGGATGGATGCCCTGTTAATGTTGACGGCGACCGTGCGGGCGACGGGATATGACGGTGACGGTGATTTCATGATGGACCCGATGGGCAAACTAACCCGGCGGCCGGAACGGCAGATAGCACCCTATGTCTTCACCGGCTTACAGATACTTCATCCGCGCCTGTTTAGGGATGCGACGTCCGGACCGTTTTCCATGAACTTGCTGTACGAACGTGCGTTGGAATCGGAACGCCTCTACGGTATGGCCCATGACGGTGACTGGTATCACGTTGGCACGCCGGATGCGATCAACGTTGCCGATGCCGAAATTCTTGAGAAGGAAGGCGCCCGCGTGCGACTACTGTTCTAATGCAGCACCCGGTGCGGGCGACCGTCAGAAGAATTTATACGATTGCCCCGGGTACGGCGTTTCTCGATGCGCTGGTAAGTGGTATCCTAGACCGCTACGGAGCCGATCTTAAGACGCTGTCCGATGTCCATGTTTTGCTTCCCACCCGGCGGTCCTGCCGGGCCCTTAGCGAGGCATTTTTGCGTGGGACCGGCGGCGCACCGGTCCTGCTGCCGAAAATGACACCCATCGGTGATATCGACGAGGACGAGTTCAGCTTTCTTACCTTCGAAGAGCCCTTGTTCTCCCCAGACACAAACTTGCCGCCCGCGATACCGGCGCTGCGACGGCAGCTGCTACTATCGCGTCTGATTATGGTCGGCAACGAAAATATGTCCGCTGCCCATGCAGCATTGCTGGCGAGGGAGCTAGCCCGACTGCTCGATGAGGCCCAGACCGAACGATTGGATTTTTCTAAACTTGGTCGGATCGTTCCCGAACGCTATGCTGGCCATTGGCAGGAGACCCTGGAATTCCTGAAAATCGTAACCGAGAATTGGCCGTCTATTCTGGCCGAACAGGGGTGCATCGACCCGGCGGACCGCCGCAACCGTCTAATCGAGACACAGATCGCGCTGTGGCAATCTAATCCGCCCGCCGGGCCCGTTATCGCGGCGGGGTCGACCGGTAGCATCCCCGCGACCGCTGATCTGATGTGCTGCGTTGCGTCCCTCCCGAACGGCGCCGTCGTGCTGCCCGGTCTTGACCAATCGCTCGACGAGAGCAGCCGCGATGCGCTGGGTCCGGGCCACGCGCAATTCGGGATGGTCAACCTGCTACGGCGAATGAACGTCGATATTATCGACGTTTTGCCGTGGACACGTGGCGATTCCGACGACACTGGCCGTGTTGATGTGTTGAATTTGGCCTTGCGGCCGCCAGTGACAACGGCGGCGGAGGACCCGCCTAGCGATCTGGGTATGGCATTTTCGAGTGTCCGGGTCGTCACCGCCCCCGGGCCGCAGCAAGAAGCTCTGGCGATCGCCTTGATTATGCGGGAAGTTCTGGAAGTCGACGCGCGTACTGCTGCCCTGATCACACCTGACCGCCGTCTGGCGCGCCGGGTAGCAGCCGAACTACGGCGGTGGGGAATCGATATCGACGATTCCGGCGGTACGCCGATTGCCGACACCGTGCCCGGAGTATTTCTTCGCCTTACCGCTCACGCTGTGGGAGCGGATGCCGCACCGGTGCCGCTGCTGGCAACCTTAAAGCATCCGTTGGCGGCCGGCGGGATGGACCCGGCAAAGTTCCGCGACCGGGTGAGGGAGATAGAAATCGCGATTATGCGAGGCCCGCGCCCGGCGCCGGGGTTCCGTGGGCTGCATGAACAGCTTGCCCATATTGAACCGGAAACTTCACTGACCCTTTGGGTGGAGGGCCTCGCGGAAATGGCAAGTCCGCTAACGAAGCTCATGAATCGCCGCAGCGTGTACGCGATAGAACTGTTGGAAGCCCATGTCGCCTTTGCGGAGATCTTGGCGTCGTCGCACGACCAGACCGGCACCGAGCGGCTATGGGCTGGCCCGACGGGGGAAGGCGTCGCCGCCCTTTTCAACGATCTTCGTGCCTCGATGGAAGTCCTGCCGCCGATACCGGGGGGTGACTGGCCGGCCCTGCTGGATGTGATGATGGCGGGTGTGGTGGTGCGTCCGCAATACGGGCAGCACCCCCGGCTCAATATCTGGGGTCTGCTCGAGGCCCGCATGCAACAGGCAGATGTGGTTATCCTCGGCGGTCTGAACGAAGGTGTGTGGCCACCCGAACCCGCCACCGATCCGTGGATGAGCCGTCCGATGCGCCAAGCGTTCGGTCTCGCTCCGCCAGAGCGGCGTATCGGGCTCACGGCGCACGATTTCGTTCAGGCTATATCGGCCCCAAATGCCGTGGTGACACGATCCACCCGGGTCGACGGCTCACCCACGGTCCCCGCCCGCTGGCTAACACGTATCGAGACGTTTCTGTCTGCTAATGAACGTGGCCTTACCGTTTTGCGGGACTGGGCCCGGGACGAAGAAAAATGGCTTTCATGGCAGAATGAAATCGACACCCGCAGGGAAGGGATACCCCTTCAAGCGCCCGCTCCTGTACCGCCCCTAGATTCGCGGCCCGACCGGCTGTCGGTCACGGAGGTCGAAACTCTCATACGCGACCCCTACGCAGTTTATGCCCGGCGTATCCTAGAACTGTCGCCGCTTAATCCGGTGGATTCTGATCCTAGTGCTGCCGACAGAGGGTCGATTATCCACAACGCGATCGACCGCTTCGTTCGCGATTCGAGTTACGCGGAGGGCGACGACGCGCTCGGCCGGTTGCTGGAAATTGGAGAGGAAGAGTTCGCACCATGGATGGATCGCCCAGGTATTCGCGCATTCTGGTGGCCACGATTCGAGCGCATCGCCGTATGGGTCGTGGCCCTCGAAACTGAACGCGCGCCCGAAACCACAAAGCGCTTCACCGAGGTCCACGGTATTCTGAATATCGACCGGGGCGGCCGGCCGTTCCAGCTGCGCGCCCGCGCAGATCGCATCGACGAGTTGGCAGATGGCAGCTACGAAATCGTCGATTACAAGACCGGCGCCGTCCCCGCTAAGAAGGACGTGAACGCCGGCCTATCGCCTCAGCTGCCGCTGGAAGCGGCGATGATTGTTCACGGCGCGTTCGGTGATATTGCTCCTGGCAATGTGACCGCGCTGACTTACTGGAAGCTGTCCGGTGGTGATCCGGCCGGCGAGATCCGCGATGTGGGCGACGATCCCTCGACTCTTGCGGAGCAAGCCCTAGCGGGGCTGATTTCCTTGCTGGATTATTATGGCGACCCAGAAACGCCGTACGCCGCGCGTCCGGATCCAGATATAGCACCTCGGCATTCGGATTTCGAACATCTGGAACGGTTGCAGGAATGGTCGTCGGCTCGTGACTGATGAGGCGGTCCAAAAAATTGGTGGTAAACCCGGCGGATTCGTAAATACCAGAGCCCAAGCGATCGCTTCGACGCCCAACGCATCGGTCTGGGTGTCTGCCTCGGCCGGGTCGGGGAAGACCAAAGTGTTGGCCGATCGGGTCTTGCGTCTGCTTTTGAACGGCAGCCCCGCCGGCAAGATCCTGTGTTTGACTTTTACCCGCGCCGCTGCGGCGGAGATGCAAAACCGCATTCGCCGTCTGCTGGGAAACTGGGCTGTTATGCCGGAGTCTGAACTAGATGCCGCCATTCTTGATTTGTCCGGTGAAACGTCGACGCCTGCGACACACGCGATCGCTCGACGTCTATTTGCCGAAGTACTCGACACACCAGGTGGTCTGAAGATCCAGACTATCCATGCGTTTTGCGAGTCCCTGCTAGGACGGTTCCCGGTAGAAGCCGGGCTCGCGCCCTATTTCAAGGTGATGGACGAACGCACCGCGGAGGAGGCTTTGCTGGTGGCGCGCGACGAAATACTAAATACTGCGCGAAGCGGTGCCAACTATGCGCTGGCCAACGCTCTCGGCATCGTCACCGGCTGGGTGCACGAGGACGAATTCGCTGATCTGATGGCTACGATCGCATCCAGCCGCGGGCGACTGCATCGTCTGGTTCTCGCCAATAAAGGCATTGATGGCGCGATTCGGGCAACCCGAGCAGTACTAAATGTTGCAGCCGAGGAAACGGTTGATGCTCTGCTAACATCCGCGGCCACCGATGCCGCCATCGACCAATTGGGATTACGCTCGGCCGCGGGGGTTCTGGCGGCCGGGGGCAAACAGGACAAGGAAAAGGCTGGTTGTATGATGCCTTGGCTGGCCGACGAAACCGAACGGCGTGTCGCGGGTTTTGACGCCTATGCGGCGGTTTATCTCACCGCCGGCGGAATGATCCGGACGAAGCTCGCCGGCAGGGGTGCCGTCGAAGTCATGCCCGATATCGTCGACGTCATGCAGCGCGAGGCCAACCGAGTGTTCGCGGTTCAGAAAAAGCGTAAGGCGATCCAGACGGCGGAGGCGACGGAGGCAATCCTAGCGATTGCGACGGCGCTGATCGACCGTTACGAGAACCACAAGCATCGTAATGCGATGCTAGATTATGATGATCTGATCCTACGGGCGCGGGTACTGGTGGAGCGGGCGGCGCCATGGGTGCTGTTCAAGCTTGATGGCGGACTTGACCATGTGCTGATCGACGAAGCCCAAGACAGTAACGCCGATCAGTGGGCGGTGGTGCGCGCCATTGTCGACGAGTTCCACGCCGGTACCGGCGCGCGCGAGGTCGAACGCACCCTGTTTGTGGTTGGTGATGAGAAGCAGTCGATCTTTAGTTTCCAGGGTGCCGCGCCGGACCAGTTCGCGGCGATGAGCGACTATTTCGAACAACGCGTAACCAACGCAGGGCAGAACTGGCACCGGGTACCGCTTGATGTTTCGTTCCGGTCGACCTCTGCCGTTCTTCAGGCTGTCGACGCAGTGTTTGCGGACGATGCCGCGCGCGAGGGGGTGTCGGCGACCGCTATAGGACACACGGCGCACCGGCGCGGTCAGGCCGGGCTGGTGGAACTATGGCCGCCCGTGGTGCCGGAGGCACGTAAAGAACAGTCTGCTTGGGAAATAGCTGATCTCTCTGAGAGTTCTATGACACCTCCGTTCAGGTTGGCACACTCCATTGCATGGCGGATATCTCGCTGGATAGAGGAAGGCGAAATCCTGCCTAGTGCTGGTCGCCCACTGCGGCCCGGAGATATTATGGTACTGGTACGGCGACGTACCGACTTTGTGGATAATTTGATAGGTCAACTTAAAAGCCGGGGTGTCGATGTCGCAGGTCTGGACCGTATGGTGTTGACCGATCAACTGGCGGTGCAGGATCTGGCGGCGCTTGGCGCGTTCGCCTTAATGCCGCATGACGATCTCAACCTTGCTGCTGTCCTGAAAGGGCCATTGATAGGCTTCGATGAGGCGCAGCTTTTCGAGATCTGTCACCGCCGCGACGGTACAGTCTGGGCCTCATTGCGTCGCATGGCGCAAACCGATCCCGCCTGCGCGGCGGCATACCGTACTCTTGGCGACGTGCTCGCCCGGGCTGATCTTTCGCCGCCATATGAATTTTTCGCTCACATACTGGGTCCGATGACGGGCCGTGCGCATCTGTTGGCCCGGCTGCGCGGGGAAGCTAACGATCCCATTGACGAGTTTCTCGCGCTAGCACTCGCCTTCGAACAAACGCACACACCTTCGCTGCAGGGCTTCCTGCGTTGGCTGGAAGAAGGCGACGCCCAGATCAAGCGCGACCTCGATCAAGGGCTGCGCGACGAGGTGCGGATCATGACCGTTCACGGCGCTAAGGGTCTGCAGGCGCCGGTTGTGATCCTTGCCGATACCATGCAAGTACCGCAGCCGGACGGCGGGCTGATGTGGACTCATGAAGACGGCTGTCTTGACCAGGACACGGAGGTATTGCTCTGGCCGCCGCGATCACGGGTGCGGGAACGTACGGCGCAGCGCCTGGCGGCCGAACAACGCACCCGGCAGGACCAAGAATATCGGCGTCAGCTCTACGTCGCGATGACGCGCGCGGAAGACCGGTTGTATGTTGCCGGATACGGCGCCCGGCGCGCGGCCCCGGAAACCGCTTGGTGGAATGTCATTTCGCGGGGTCTGGAGCCAGTTGCACAGTCATTTGAATTCAATTCCCATCCCGGAGGGCCGGACGGTGACCTCGATATTGCATGGCACGGTGACGGGTTGCGGCTGGAAATGCCCCAGACCACCAGGCCTGATCGCAAAGTGGAGGAAGATACCGCTGCGGTTGAAATTCCGGGATTGCCCGGCTGGATCGACGCGCCTGCACCCGAGGAACCGTTGCCGTCTCGTCCGCTCGTGCCGTCGCGCCCCTCACTTCCGGAGCCTGCGACCCTCTCTCCGTTGGGCGACGACCGGGGGTTTTCCTTCCAGCGCGGGTTATTGGTGCATCGTCTGCTACAGACCCTGCCCGATCTAGCAGAAGCCGATCGGGTGGAGGCAGCGCGAGCGTTTCTCTCGTGTCCGATTCACAATTTAGAATCCGGCCAGATCGATACCTTGATCGCTGAAACCTTTACGGTGCTAAACGATAACGCCTACGCGTCGATTTTTGGGCCCGGATCTCGAGCTGAAGTTCCGGTTGCAGGTGTTATTGGGGGGATTACCATTTCCGGGCGAATAGACCGGTTGGTAGTTGATTCCATTGGGGTCAAAATCCTTGATTTTAAGACGAATCGTCTTCCCCCGACGCGAGCAGAGGATGTTCCAGTGTTATATCTGCAACAAATGTCTGCTTATCGCGCCTTATTACGGGAAATATATAAAAATCAAATAGTTGAGTGTATTCTGGTGTGGACCGATGGACCCAGATTGATGCTCCTGGATACAGAACTACTTGATAGCTATGAACCTTGACCAGTTCTCAGTGCGTCCTTAGATTCGAACAAACACTGAGCATTTGAGTTATGAAGGCTGGACCTCGCTTATGGTTCTGGGCCAGCTGCTGAGATAAAGGAAGTATCAAAATGACAAGTAAACCAGTTTCAGACGACTCATTCGAAACCGATGTTCTCGGCGCCGAAGGCCCTGTTCTGGTCGATTTCTGGGCAGAATGGTGCGGACCGTGTAAGCAAATTGGCCCGTCTCTGGAAGAAATTTCAGTGGAAATGGGTGATGCGATCACCGTTGCGAAGGTTAATATTGATGAAAATCCTATGACGCCGTCGAAATATGGCGTACGCGGTATCCCAACCCTTATCATTTTTAAGGATGGTGAGGTTGCTGCGACCAAGGTCGGGGCCTTGCCCAAGAGTAAATTGGTTGAATGGATACAATCATCGGTATGAATCTGGTGATGTAAAGTCAAAAACCCTTCTTATATGGCGGGTTTTGGCACTTGCACATTGCTGGGCAACCAATTATATAAACCGGCCTTTATGAAAGCGGTCCGGCTTGGAAGGGCATGCCGGGACCGTTTAAACGACGTCCGTACCGCTACACATACCTAACGTCGGTACAAACATAGGAGACGTAAATGCCCAAGCTGAAGTCAAAAAGCGGCGCGAAAAAGCGATTCCGCACAACGGCTACTGGAAAAGTCCGTTCCAACTTTGCCAAAAAACGTCACAATCTTCGCAAGCGCTCTCAGAAAATGAAGCGCAACTCGCGCGGTACACAGATCCTCTCCGATGCAGACGCGAAAATCGTCAAATCCTATCTGCCCTATGCGAAATAAAGGAAATCTGACATGGCGAGAGTAAAACGCGGCGTCACGACCCACGCCCGCCACAAGAAAGTCCTGAAAAAGGCGAAAGGTTATCGTGGGCGTAATTCCAAGGTGTTCAGAGTTGCGGTGGAAAAGGTTGAAAAAGCCGGCCAATACGCTTACCGCGATCGCCGGGTCAAGAAGCGCAACTTTCGCGCACTCTGGATCCAGCGTATTAACGCCGGAGCACGGCAGCATGGGCTCACTTATTCTCAGTTTATGCACGGTCTGAGTAAGGCTGGAATTGAGCTCGACCGAAAGGTGCTGGCTGATCTTGCTGCGCAGGAGCCGGAGGCTTTTAGTAGTGTCGTGAAACAGGCAAAGGCCGCTCTCGACGTCGCTGGTTAACACCGGTTTTTCTCCAACGTAGTGCTCGAGGCGGCCGTTGAAAGACGGACGAAGGACTTCCTATGGAAAATCTCGAACAGTTAAGGGACGAATTGCTATCGCAGGTGGAGGCGGTGGATCCAGAAGAACTTGAGGCGCTTAGAGTGTCGCTGCTTGGCAAGCGCGGTTCCATTACCGAGATGGTCAAGGGTATAGGCCGGCTTCCATTAGAAGACCGGCGCGACGTAGGTCAGCAGCTGAATGTTCTTAAGACGGTGATCGCTGATGCGATAGATTCGAAAAAGGAAGCACTTGACGCTCAGACGCTGGATGCCGGCCTTGCCGCCGACCGAATTGATCTTTCTCTATCGCAGCGCCCAGAGGGGGTAGGCCGGATTCATCCAATCAGCCAGACAATCGACGAGATGGTTGCGATATTTTGTGAAATGGGATTCACCGTAGCGGAAGGCCCCCATATTGAGAGTGATTTTAATAATTTCACGGCGCTAAATATCCCCCCGGAGCACCCTGCGCGTCAGGATCACGATACGTTCTATCTCCCGGCAAATGAAAAAGGTGAGCGGAAGGTGTTGCGGACGCATACCTCACCCGTGCAGATCCGCACTATGGTAAATGAAAAGCCACCGATCCGAATCGTAGTACCTGGCCGCACTTTCCGCGCTGATCACGATGCCACCCATTCGCCGATGTTCCACCAGATCGAAGGTCTAGTCATCGACCAGACTACCCATATGGGCCACCTAAAAGGCTGCCTGATTGAGTTTTGCCGCGCATTTTTTGACATTGATAATCTGCCGGTAAGGTTTCGTCCTTCGTATTTCCCATTCACCGAGCCATCGGCAGAGGTAGATATTGGCTGCTCGCACGAAGACGGAGGACTGACCATTGGGGCCGGTGCAGATTGGTTGGAAATTCTGGGCTGCGGCATGGTCAATCCTCACGTTCTAGAAAACTGCGGAATTGACTCCGAGAAATATCAGGGTTTCGCCTTTGGCCTCGGCATCGAACGTGCGGCAATGTTAAAGTATGGCATCCCCGACCTACGCACATTCTATGAATCAGATATCCGATGGTTGAAGCATTATGGCTTCGTCCCGCTCGATGTACCAAATGTTGCGGAAGGGCTGTTTCGATGAAATTCACGTTCGACTGGCTAAAAGAGCATTTGCATACCGAGCGACCGCTGAGCGACATCGTCGAAAAACTATCCATGATAGGGCTTGAGGTCGAGGGGGTGGAAGACCGCGCCCAGTCGTTAGCTTCCTTCCGCGTTGCCCTTGTAGTCTCCGCAAAAAAACATCCCGATGCCGACCGGCTGCAGGTTTGCATGGTCGATTGCGGAGACGGTGATCCGATACAGGTTGTCTGCGGCGCGCCCAATGCGCGAGCCGGCATGAAAGGCGTGTTCGCAGCGCCCGGCTCCTACATTCCCGGAATTAATGTCACGCTCAAGAAAAGTAAGATTCGTGGTGAGGAATCCAATGGCATGCTTCTGTCTGAGCGGGAAATGGGTCTTTCAGACGATCATGAAGGCATAGTGGAATTACCTGAAGATACTGAGATTGGCATTGCAGCGGTCGATGTGCTGGGGCTTAGCGATCCCGTCATTGAAATCGGGCTGACGCCCAACCGACAGGACTGCGCTGGTGTCCGGGGTATTGCTCGCGACCTCGCCGCAGCTGGTTTGGGCACTATGAAGCCTTTGGATGCGCCGCAAACCCAAGGCGACTTCGCCTCTCCGATCCAGTGGCAACGCGATTTTCCTAATGACGCCCAAGGTGCGTGCCCGTTGGTGGTAGGGCGCTACTTCCGGGGTGTAGAAAACGGACCCAGCCCGCAATGGTTGCAGGACCGCTTGTGCGCTATTGGTCTACGTCCCATTTCGGCACTAGTAGATATTACCAACTATGTCACGTTCGATTTGGCGAGGCCGCTACATGTATTTGACGCTGCCAACGTTAAGGGCGATATCACCATGCGTCTCGCCAAGGATGGTGAGAAGGTTCTGGCGTTGGACGGCGGGGAGTATGAGCTCGAGTCTGACATGACTGTCATCGCCGATGACAACGGCGTCGAGGCGATCGGCGGCATTATGGGAGGAGAAGCATCCGCCGTTACCGAAAATACGACCGATGTGTTTCTCGAGGTTGCGCTGTTTGATCCCGTACGCACCGCAACTTCGGGTCGAAAGCTTGGCATCATGTCGGACGCGCGCTATCGTTTCGAACGCGGTGTCGATCCGGAGAGCGCCTTCTGGGGCACCCATGTGGCGACTAAGATGATTCTCGATTTATGCGGCGGTGAGGCTTCAGAGCTGACATTTGCCGGCGAGATGCCGAACTGGCGGCGCGAATTACGGTTACGCATATCCCGCGTCGCGTCGCTGGGTGGGCTTGATGTCCCCGGCGACGAACAGGTCCGTATTCTGGCCGATCTTGGCTTTGATCCTGTGGACGAAGGTGACAACATTTGCACAGTAATACCTTCGTGGCGGCAGGATATAAATGGCGAAGCGGACTTGGCCGAAGAGATCTTGCGGATCAGGGGGTATGATGACATTCCTGCGGTGCCGCTATCGCGCGAGGCCGTCGTTGCCATGCCGGCGTGGTCAGCCAGTCAGCGGCGCGAATCTGCCGCTCGCAGGATATTAGCGTCGCGCGGCATGACCGAGGCGGTGACTTTCTCCTTTATGAAGCGGAAAACTGCGGAAATTTTCGGTTTTGATAACGAGGCGCTGGCAGTCGACAATCCAATCTCCGCTGATCTTGATACCATGCGCCCATCGATTCTGCCCAACCTCTTGGAGGCCGCACAGCGTAATGCCGATCGTGGTTATCCAGATGTAGCACTATTCGAGGTAGGGCCCATATATTCCAGCGATGAAGAAGACGGACAGGCGAACGTTGCAACCGCTATCCGTATCGGGAAGCAACATTCTCGGCATTGGTGCACACCCCAACGCGACGTCGATGCCTGGGATGCAAAGGCGGATGCCTATGCTGCACTAGAAGCAGTTGGGGCACCGATTGAAAACCTGCAGGTTACAATGGATCCGCCACAGTGGTTTCACCCGGGTAGGGCTGGCGTGTTTCGCTTAGGTCCAAATGCTCTAGCATCCTTCGGTGATATTCACCCAGCAACCCTTCGAGAGATGAATATCGACGGACCGGCGGTCGGTATGGTCGTTAACTTGCACTTGGTGCCGTTGGCACGGAAGAATAAGGCAAAATCCGGCAGCGGGGCTGCTCGCCCGCTATTACATTTATCCCCATTTCAGGCTGTGCACCGCGACTTTGCCTTCGTAGTCGATAATGTTGTGAGTGCTGGAGAGATTCTCCGCGCTGCTCGATCAGCCGACAAGAATCTGGTTGTTGACGCGTCGGTCTTCGATGTTTACGAGGGTGACAATGTCGGCGAAGATAAAAAATCGGTGGCGATTTCTGTTACTCTCCAGCCGACCGAAGCCACGCTCACTGACGAGAAGATTGAGGCGGTAGTGAAAAAAATAACGACCGAAGTTAAACAGCGGACGGGTGGGGTGTTGCGGGGTTAGTCTCCGTTGTCGTTACGCTATATTAAATCATCACAACATCTCTAATAGTCGGCTCTTTGTGTTGTTTAGACTTGCTCTCTGCTTGCCCCTGCGCTCAGGCAACCCTATGTTCCGCGCGCAATGACAAGTTTATCGCATATCCGAAATTTCGCGATCATCGCACATATCGATCATGGTAAGTCCACGCTGGCCGACCGACTTATCCAAGAATGCGGTGGGGTTGAGAAGCGCGAGCTCAAAGAACAGATGCTCGATACTATGGATATCGAGCGTGAGCGCGGTATTACTATAAAGGCGCAGACCGTACGTCTCATGTATAGAGCGTTAGACGGGGAGAACTATCAGCTCAACCTGATGGACACACCCGGCCATGTCGATTTCAGTTACGAGGTCTCACGTTCGTTGGCTGCTTGCGAAGGTTCTCTACTGATTGTCGATTCGTCCCAGGGCGTTGAGGCGCAGACACTGGCGAATTCTTACCTCGCCATCGATGCTGATCACGAAATAATTCCCGTGTTGAACAAGATAGATCTGCCGGCTGCCGAGCCAGACCGTGTGCGGCAGGAGATAGAAGACGTGGTCGGTCTCGCTGGTGAGGACGCTATTGCTGTTTCCGCTAAGACTGGCGAAGGAATTTCAGAGGTACTGGAAGCGCTGGTAGAACGTTTGCCGCCCCCTGCCGGCGAACGTAACTCACCGCTTACGGCCATGCTGGTGGATTCTTGGTACGATTCGTATCTTGGAGTAATTGTGTTGGTGCGCGTGCGCAATGGGGTACTAAAAAAAGGGATGAAGATCCGGATGATGGGTACCGGAGCGACGCACCAAGTTGACGTGTGTGGCGTGTTCACGCCCAAGCGTAAAGATGTCACCGAACTTGGCCCAGGAGAGGTAGGTTTCATAACCGCTTCTATCAAAACCGTGGCAGATGCGCAGGTCGGAGATACCCTTACGGAAGAGAAGAAACAAGCTAGTGAACCGCTGCCTGGCTTCAAGCCCAGTGTGCCAGTAGTGTTTTGTGGCTTGTTCCCTATTGATGCGGCGGATTACGAAGATCTGCGTGACAGCCTTGCAAAGCTGCGGCTCAATGACGGCAGCTTTTACTTCGAACCGGAAACCTCTGCAGCACTAGGATTCGGGTTCCGCTGCGGCTTTCTTGGGCTGCTTCATCTAGAGATCGTGCAGGAACGGCTCAGCCGTGAATTCGATCTCGACCTTATCACGACAGCACCATCTGTGATCTACCGTATACACATGGCGGATGGCACAATTCTGGAACTACACAACCCTGCTGACATGCCGGACGTAGTGAAGATCGATCGCATTGAGGAGCCGTGGATCCAGGCGACTATCTTGGTACCCGACGAGCATCTCGGCGCGATACTAAAACTGTGCGAGGACCGTCGTGGTATCCAACAAGAGCTGACCTATGCGGGTGGGCGTGCCATGCTTGTCTATAAACTTCCGTTAAATGAGGTGGTATTTGATTTCTACGACCGGTTGAAATCCGTTAGCCGGGGCTACGCCAGTTTCGATTATCACGTTACCGGCTACGAAGAGGGCGATCTCGTGAAACTTGGCATTCTGGTTAATGCAGAGCCGGTTGATGCTTTGTCCATGATCGTACATCGCAGCCAGGCTGAATTCCGCGGCCGTGCTATTTGTTCTAGGCTAAAGGACCTAATCCCACGACAACTGTTCAAGATTCCTTTGCAGGCGGCGATCGGTGGCAAGATTATTGCCCGCGAGACAATCTCGGCAATGCGTAAGGACGTGACAGCCAAGTGCTATGGCGGTGACGTCAGCCGCAAGCGCAAGCTTTTGGAAAAGCAAAAAGAAGGCAAAAAGAGAATGCGCCAGTTTGGTGCAGTGGAAATCCCGCAATCAGCATTTATCGAAGCACTTCGAATAGGAGACGAGTAGACGAGTTAATCTGCCTCCGGCTTGCCCTATCGCCTCAACCTCCGGGGGCGATTGCGAAACAGCCATAACAGGCCCATCCCGGGAATGCCCAACACAAGACCGGCAGGGGAACTTAAGATGTTCTGGATGGCGCTCTCCCACAGCCATACGGAAACATAACGCTGTATAAAAGCTTGCGTAACGTTCAAAGATCCGGTCCCTAAAATCTGGTCGAGGCGGAACCACAATTCACCAAGTACTACTATGCTGCTCCCTTCGTCCGTTGGGGCGAAAAGAAATTGGTAGCCGGCTAAAATCAGAGCTAGAACTATAAATATCCAGCCGATTATGCGTCCTATTTTCATTTATTGCGGTCTTTTTTCCAAGTGTCTCTAATAATCGTAACACAGACAAAACGCAGTCAAAATTCGACGTATTATCACAGTGACGGTATACGCAGGACACTTCTATTTGGTCCCACTAATTCGGCGTTGCATCACGCTAGCTCCTTGGGCATTATCCGCCGCCGCGGACGGGTGGCCGAGTGGCTGAAGGCGCACGCTTGGAAAGCGTGTATGCGGTAACACCGTATCGTGGGTTCGAATCCCACCCCGTCCGCCATTTTACTGTCTAGGGCTGTCCAATAACATATATTAAGATATTGATTATATGGGATAATATGGGATAAACAGCTAATCCCGTCCATTGACGTCCAACCCGATCCAGCATAAAATGTGGTATGTTTTGTGGGATGGGAAATGGCTAAAGGTAAGCATCCTGTCAGCGCGCTCACTGCCATGCAGATTGCAAAGCTGTCTACCGCGGGGCGCTACGCGGACGGCAATGGCCTATATCTGGTTGTTGACACGTCTGGCGCAAAACGCTGGATACTCCGAACGGTAGTACGTGGCCGCAGGCGGGATATGGGGCTCGGCGGTATAAGAACAGTATCTCTCGCACAGGCCCGCGCGACGGCCCAGAGATATCGTGCAATAGCCCGCAGCGGCGGTGATCCTCTCGAAGAGCGCCGTCGTGAGAGCAAGGAAATACCCACCTTTGAAAAGGCCGCAATCACCGTCCATGCAGGCCTGTTACCAAGCTGGAAAAACCCCAAGCATGCGGCACAGTGGATCAATACCCTTGAGCGGTACGCTTTTCCGTTAATCGGAGCCAGGCCAGTCAGTCAAATCACCTCAGCGGACGTGTTGCGCATTCTATCCCCGATCTGGACGGAGAAACCGGAGACCGCAAAGCGCCTTGCCCAGAGGATTTCGGCGGTAATCAAATGGGCGCGCGCCAGCGAATTCTATACAGGCGACGATCCAGTCGAGGCGGCACTGGCAGGCCTGCCGCGCCAGAAACACGATGTGCGGCACCACGAATCGCTCCACTTCGATCACGTCCCCGAACTTATCCGTAAGCTGAGTGCATGCTCGGCCAAGCCGGAATCGAAACTAGCTTTGAAATTCTTGGTTCTCACCGCCGCAAGGACCATCGAGGTTCTCGGGGCGAAGTGGGACGAGGTCGATTTTGAAAAGCGGTTGTGGACCGTCCCGGGAAGCAGGATGAAGACAAAAGAGACGCATCGCGTACCTCTTACCAGCCATGCATTAGACCTATTGGAGCGAGCAAGAGCGCTGTCACCCAATTCCGAGTTCATCTTCCCCAATCAAATCACCGGGAACCCTCTCTCCTACAACACGCTTCTTTTTGTACTGCAGCGGCGCCTCGGGCTCACGGCAACGGTCCACGGGTTCCGTTCCAGTTTTAAGGATTGGGCCTCTGAGACAACCAACTTTCCCAACGAAGTGTCCGAGATGGCTTTATCTCACAAGATTACCAGCTCGGTAGAGGCTGCTTACCGGCGCGGTGATCTTTTGGAGAAGCGGCGAGAACTGATGGCCGCCTGGGCTGACTATGTATGCGGTGCTAAAGGCCAAGTGGTCTCGGTAGAATTTAGGTCCGGCGGTTAATGGCAGGCAATGGGTAAACCTTACAGAAGGCTTAAGTACGATCCACCCGAGAACTACGCGCACGACGATATGATTGAACATGGCGAAGCCGTATCCATGATCACGGATCTCCTAGCCCAGGACGGTGAGCGTTGGGATCGGAGGCGGCAGGTGGACAATCATGTTCGGTACGCCGTCAAACGAGGATTCCTTGCGACTACTCCCGCGGGACATTTTGAATTTTGTAAGGTAGCGGCATGGGCGAACAGGAGATACGGGGCGGAAAACCCTGACATCAGCCGCATGCAACACGGTGAGACCGTAGAGGTTGGCGGAGTGGCAGCGGCGGGAGAAGTCGGTGGAGCGATAGGCTTGGGTTCCCCCGAAGACTACAAACAGGAACTTGAAGCGTCCCGGCAGGAGAACGAGTGGCTGCGGGTGGCGCTGGCCCAATCAGAAGCGCGAAGAGAACGGGAAAGACCTGACGCTGAAATAGGCAAAAAAGTGCGCGAAGGTGGAAGAAAAGGGGGTAACTCCCCCAAGGAAATGAGGCTAAGACGCTGAAAAACGGGCACAAAACCGGCGATACGCCTTAATTTTTTTAAACCTCTCGCTCCGACTTTCAGGCAGCAATCATGGAGGGCCATGTCCAACTAAACCCAAGGAACTTGGCATGAGCCCAACCCAAAACACGTCACGCTTTCTGCGTCTTCAGCAAATCATCGGTAACAGCAACGCATCCCCCCCTCTGGACCCGATCATTCCGATCTCGGCCTCATCTTGGTGG
>PTJZ01000013.1 GCA_002937455.1 Alphaproteobacteria bacterium MarineAlpha11_Bin1 | reverse complement strand
AGTGGCGCGCCCGGGAGGATTCGAACCCCCAACCTCCTGATCCGTAGTCAGGCACTCTATCCAGTTGAGCTACGGGCGCGCGAGGCTGCAAGGGTATAGCCAAAGCAGATACATGGCGCAATCTGTTCTTTGGTGGTTTTCCGCTCTTTTGTATTCATCCGCATTCCGATTGCGAATCACTCGCGTGATGCCCGTAACCGGTCCTAAATAGGCGTTGATGCAGACGACAGCCCGAAAACAGGTGAACCCCAACTGATTCAGGTTAAATTGAATAAAAATTATACTCGGTGGCGCCTCTATTGATCTCCTACAATCGGCTTGTCGACTGAGAATCGTTAAAGTAGTATGTCGTCCGGTTCGGTTGGATTTGCAGATCCCTATGTTTTTTTACAGGTGTTTGCCATTTATTGATAACGGGGCCATAGAACAATGAATAACTGGGGGTAAGGCCTTCATCATGGCCCTTTTGAGAACCCGAACGAATATGAAAAAAAATTGCGTGATCATTCTGGCGATTGGCTCCATGCTGAGTGGTTGTTCCCTTGCGTCTGACGTATTGTGGCCCTCACTAACAGGGAAAGAGCCATCCCGTCATCAAAATGTGCAGAGCAATATACCGCCATCGCTCGCCGAGGCGAATCCGCAACCGACATTGTCACCGCCACCGCCACCCACTTTGGGCAGGACAAATTTCGTCCCGCCGAAAGTGTCTCGGGGGGCGACCACAGGGACCTATGTTGGCCAGAGAGTCACGGAAATTAGAGGTGAATTACGGCGGTTACAATCCCAAATTAACCAACAGAATACACAGCTTCAGGGGATTCGTGTTCTTACCGTTCAGCATGCGCGGAGCTACCACACAACTGTCGGCGCAATTAATTCGCGGCTTCAGGTGGGCACTACGCCCGGCAACCCCGCACTCGTGACGCAATGGAATGTAGCACAAGCAAGCCTCGCTCAGGTAGAGAGCGATATTGCACAGATGAACACACTCGCCAACGGTGTTGCCAGCACATCGACACTGTCGGCCTACCTTCTGGAAACAACCCGCGCAGCATATGGTCTGTCGGGCGCGATCGACGAAGATCACCGTCAGCTTGCCATTCTCGAGGATGAGGTGAACCGAACAGTTGTTCTGATTGATCGACTACTAAATGAGTTAAGTGAAGATATATCGCGCCAGAGTAATTATCTTAGTACTGAGCGGGCCAATCTAACGACGATGGCCCTAGCAATTAAAAATGGCGAGATGCTCGGATCGAGCCTTGGTAATCGCGCGTTTTCCTCTTCCGCACCGGTTACAAGTAACGGTCTTGCGGCCCTTGCTCCCGCAAGCTCTCGGCAGCCTCTGGTGGTAATCCGTTTTGACCGAAAAAACGTTCAATATGAGCAGCCATTATATAATGCTGTAAGTCGCGCGCTGCAGCGGCGGCCGAACGCTATGTTCGATTTAGTTGCTATAGCTCCGAACCAAGGTAACGCTGCGCGGGTAGCCCTTTCCGCTAGTTCTTCAAAGAAAAACGCCGAGACGGTTCTGAGGTCTCTTTCAGATATGGGGCTGCCCCTAGACCGAGTTCGCCTGTCGGCCCTTACCAGTAACACCGCAGCGACCAACGAGGTACATATTTACGTGCGTTAGAGGTCTGATGGCTTGTAATAAAAGAACTATGAATAGCAGGTTTTTTTCCTGACCCTATAGTGGGTTACTTAATGGAGTTTTTTCCGCCCCGCGCCTGCCCCTCGAGGCCGCGCTGTATTTTTTCAAGGTTTGGTCCCTCGGGCGAAATTTCAAACACGGTCTCAATTGAGGTATAGTCGAAATACCCCATTCGGGCGAGGGGACGACACTTCAGGATATCTATCTTCCCTTCTTTGGTAATAAAATCGTCACTGATGTGAACGCCTACCACTTCCCCGACCACTAAATTGACAATATTCTCGACCGAGTTTCCGGGCAAAGTAAGCGTAGCATGGTACCGGCATTCGAGATGCACCGGTGACGCCTCAACCCGCGGGGGAGCGACCATCTTAGAGGAAACCATTGCCAGTCCTGCTAACGCTGCCTCATCCACATCAGGCGGCACCATCTGTGCGGTAGTGTTGATTTTATTGCGTAATTCCCACGTAGCCATATTGCAAACAAATTCTCCGGTGATTAGCGCGTTTCTTGCGCTATCTTTCGGCCCACCGTTATCGAATTTGGATCCCGATGAAAACATGACATATGGTGGATCGTATCCTAGGTTATTGAATTGACTATATGGAGCAAGGTTAACCACGCCATCAGAATCAAGGGTGGTTATCCAGCCGATGGGCCGCGGCACTACGATGGATTTAAAGGGATTATATGGCAGCCCATGATCGTTTTTTGCGGTCTCATAAAACATTCGTATCTCCAATTCGTGTCCTAGAATTAATCAAGTCCCAAGAACACCAAAATAACTGCTAATCGATTTTGTCGACTGCAAGATTATCGATCAATCGTGTTTCACGGAGCCGAGCAGCCACGAACAAACGAAGCCCGGAACGGAAGTTCCCCACCCGCTGTAGCGTCTGACTATCTCGAATCTCGAAATATTCGACTCGATCGAATCCAGCTCGGAGCAATTCATCCCTTCCCCAAACGCATTGCGCCTCCAGGTCGACGCCAGCAGAAAGACGGCCGGCTACTGTTCTCATTGCAGCCGGTAACGCAGGTGCAATACGCCTTTCTGCCACACTGAGTCGGGCATTTCGTGACGAAAGTGCGAGACCATCCCGCTCCCTAACAATAGGGATCCCCACGACCCGGATCGATAAATCGAGATCTCGTACCATCTGTTCCACAACTTTAAGCTGTTGATAATCTTTCTCGCCAAAATAAGCAGCATCCGGACAACAGTGATAAAAAAGCTTGGAAACTACAGTAGTTACACCTTCAAAGTGCCCCGGCCGGATCGTCCCGCATAATCCCTCAGTCAGACCGGCCACGGTTACGGTTATTCCGAATCCCTCCGGATACATTTCCTCAACCCCGGGCGCATAGACGATATCAACACCATTCTGTTGAAATAGACCGAAATCTTGTACTTCGTCTCGTGGATAGGTATCGAAATCCTCGTTTTCCCCAAACTGTGTGGGATTGACGAATAGACTCGCGATTACTATTCCGCAATCTCGCCGCGCCTGTCGCACCAGCGCAAAATGCCCTTCGTGCAATGCACCCATCGTGGGTACTAACCCCACGGACAGGCCTTTTCCTCTTGCACGTTCAACCTCTTTCCTCAGTTCAGCGGCTGTCCTCACAATATTCTGCATCGGCATTAAGCCGTTTTTCCTATCAAAGCCTCTCACGTGGGATGCCGATCAGGTTTTAAGGTGTCTCACCTCGGCGCCGTCGGCCCGTAGTGCGCCAAAGCAATGTTTAGCGTCGGGGAAACGACGGGCACGAACGTCTCCGGCATAGGTCGCTGCGGCTACCGAGACTGCTTTCCCAAGCTCCGCATATCGTTTGACGAATTTCGGAGTAAAGTCGCTGAATAGACCGAGCAGGTCTTCCGTAACGAGGACTTGTCCGTCACACTCAGCGGATGCACCGATACCGATTGTAGGCACTGGAACCACATTCGTAATCTCGCGTGCAACTGGCTCCATGACACCTTCTACCACGATTGAAAACGCCCCAGCATCTGACACTGCACGCGCATCGTCGATTACCTGACGGGCCACCGACGTTTCCTTACCCTGAACCCGAAATCCACCATAGGTATTTACAGATTGGGGCATTAGCCCTACATGGCCCATCACTGGAATGCCTCTTTGGGCTAGGAACTCAATCGAGGATGCTAATGCGAGACCGGCTTCTAGCTTTACCCCGTCAGCGCCAGTTTTCTGCATTAGCTCAGCCGCATTACGATAGGCTTGCTCCGGCGACTCCTGATAGGTCGCAAATGGCATATCAACGATCACGCAGGCGTGCTTCGATCCGCGCACTACGGCTGCGCCATGGTTGATCATCATCTCGAGCGACACGGCAAGAGTTGTCTCTAGTCCATATACGACCATCCCAAGAGAGTCTCCAACGAGAAGACAATCGACATGTTCGTCGAGCAACTGTGCCATCGGCGCAGTGTAGGCGGTCAAAACCGCGATTGGTTCGTTACCCTTGCGCGCCGACAGTTCCGGCGCTGTAATCCGTTTTATCCGGCTTGGGGTACTCATCGTCGCCCTCCGTAGGCTGATTCGGCGAGAGGATGGGCTTTTCTACCTTCTTTTTCGCACCTGCAAAAGGAATTCCACAAATTTCCTACAACTCATTCACTTTATTGAGTAAATTTCTTCAGAAAAGAGACTTTTCCATGCTTCTGATAGGATTGGATGCCGGGTTTCTTGCCTGCAAAACGACACTGATCTTGCTCGGCAATGCTTGACCTCCGCCGTTAACCTGATGGCTTTCGAAGCCTCGCGTTACATTTTGCGTACCGGGAAAGCCCTATTGATGCTGCAATTACTTCCCTAATGGTCCTGAACCTTGTTTAACCTCGGAGCTCTGATATTGGGTGGGGTGTTTAACGTACCTTCGAGAGAACGACAGAAAAATCGAAGGAAAGTATGGGAGCGCCGACCAGCCGCGAGAACGGATCGCTCTTGAAGATTGACGAGATAGTTTATGATATAAAAAAGTTGATGAAGGTTTCATGAGCAAAGCTGCCAAAGGCGCTTGGTGGATGATCGCTGCCGCAGCCGCGTTGACGGCGATGGCGGTTTGTATACGCTATCTGCCAACCTATTCTGTACTATTGATGATCTTCCTGCGAAACGTCATCAACCTATTACTAATGGCGCCATCTCTTTTTCGTCAGGGCAGAAAAGTCTTAAAGACCGAACGCCTCGGTACCCATGCCCTACGTAACGTGTTTCTTTATAGCGGTAACGTTGCGTGGTTCTTCGGAGTGACGCAGATTGGACTAGCGGATGTCGCATCACTTCAGTTTACGTCACCACTTTTTACCGCAATCATCGCGGCAGCCTTCCTTGGCGAACGAGTCGGTGGTCACCGGATGCTTGCCATACTTGTCGGTTTTGCAGGCGCGCTGATCATTATTCGCCCCGGTATCATCCCAGTAAACGTCGGTACATTGTCTATCCTACTAGCAGCATTTCTGTATTCCTGCGCTCACGTCGTTACCAAGCGTCTGTCGGATACAGAGTCTGGCAACACGGTCGTTTTTTATATGAGTGTTACAATACTTATTTACTCGGCCATCCCCGCATTCTTCGTCTGGCAGACCCCAGACTGGACGGACATGCCAGCAATGATCGGACTTGGCATCACCGGGTACGCGACTCATTACTGTATCACTCGATCGCTCGCGGTTGGAGACGCAAGCTTTGTCATCGTATTCGATTTTATGCGTCTTCCATTTTCTATAATTTTGGGTTGGCTTCTCTTCACGGAGGTTATGGATATCTGGACCGGCGCCGGTGCGCTGATTATTTTTGCCGCCGGGTATTACAGTACCGTGAGTGAGGCTAAACTCTCAGGTTAGTTTCTGATTCTCTCCCCCGGCACCTCCGTTAGCTACGGAAAAATGTCATCCGCTAAATCAACCTAGGCGATACCCTTGTAATTTCGAAGCTTGTAGACTACCGCCATGAACGGTATCGAAACGCTCCAAAAGGCAACGATGGAAAATCGCCCGACGATCTCGACTCTCCCCGGACGTCACAAGCGCGTCTATGCGGGTCACCCTTGGATATACTCTAACGAGATCGATATGACCGAGGACCTTAAAGCCCTACCACAAGGCACGATCGTCACCGTTAAGGATGCGTATGAACGGCCGCTCGGGACAGCAATGTTTAACCCACGCCCACTGATCAGCGCCCGAATTCTAGATCGTGACCCGGGCGCGGTGATCAACACAGACTGGCTATCGGAAAAGTTTTCCGCCGCGATGGAGTTGCGCGACCGGATGTACAACGAACCCTTCTATCGGCTGGTCCACGCAGAAGCTGACGGCTTACCCGGCCTGACGGTCGACCGGTACTCTGGGATATACGTGGTACAGTTGAATACGGCAGGGATGAATCAACTCGCCGAAGAAATCGTCTCGGCCCTAGAGGAAGTGTCGACACCGACATCGATCGTCCTGCAACGCGTTGGTGCAGCGCGACGGATGGAGGGGCTCGAAGATGCGCCAGCGGACGTCATCGGAGACCTCCCATCACAGGCCCGGGTGCTAGAAAACGGGGTCGAGTTTCTGGCCGATCTATCGGCGGGTCAGAAAACCGGCTGGTTTTATGATCACCGCGAGAATCGAGCTCGGGTTGCTTCTCTGGCGTCAGGCCGCAGAGTGTTGGACGTCTATAGTTATCTTGGCGGGTTTGGCCTAACGGCCGCTTCTTCAGGTGCGGCAGATGTGCTATGCATAGATCGATCACAATCGGCTTTGACGATTGCTGCTCAGTCAGCAGAGGCGGCCGGATACGGCGATATCTGCCGCTTCGAGAAGCGGGAGGCCTTTGGCGCTCTTGAACGGCTAGGTAAAAACAAAGAAAGATTCGACATCGTAGTTGCCGATCCACCTGCGTTTGTAAAATCAAAGAAAGACCTAAAACCCGGGGCGCGTGGATACCGCAAGCTGGCGCGGCTTTCGACATTTCTTGTAGAACCGGGCGGCATCCTTTGCGTGGCATCCTGTTCGCACCACATGGACTTAGTATCATTTTCCGATAATGTGAATCGTGGGATCCGGGATGCTGGACGCTCAGGGCGTATAATACATACCGGCGGCGCGGGCCCGGATCACCCCGCACACCCAAGTCTGCCGGAAAGTGCATATCTGAAATGCCTTTTCATACAAGTCGATTAGAAGGAACAGACCAATGCTAAAAATTCTGGGTCGGGCAACGTCGTCCAATGTGCAGAAAGTAATATGGATATGCGAGGAATTGAACGTGCCATACGAACGTACCGACATAGGCGGTCCATTCGGCGGCAACGACGATTCGGAGTATTTGGCGTTAAACCCCAACGGCCGTGTTCCGACGATCGAAGACGACGGTTTTGTGCTCTGGGAATCGAACGCGATTGTTCGGTATCTCGCCTGCAAATTTAGTGCTGGCACTCGACTTTTGCCCGACGACGATCAGGCGCGGGCCAGCGCCGACCGCTGGATGGATTGGGCTCTGTCTACACTCGCGTCCACGCATGTCCCCGTCTATCAGGGCCTGATACGAACACTGGAAGTCGACCGCGATACACAGAAAATTGCCGCCGCACGGGATGGCTGGGCGAAGGCGAACTCCGTGCTCGAAACCTGGTTAACGGATCACGAATACCTATCAGGGGATGCGTTTGGTATCGGCGATATTCCAGCCTCTCCTCTCACTTTTCGCTGGTTCAACCTAGATATAAAGCGGGAAGATTTCCCAAATCTAAAACGCTGGCATGATGCCATCTGCGCCCGCCCGGCGTTTAAAAAACATGTCATCGAAATCGGAATGCATTAATTCGCTTTTTTATACCCCGGCCGACTACCCTTGCCGGCTACCCTTAGGTGGCCCAACCTTCAGATATGTAGAAATGGCGTTAATCCGGTGCCGGAATGAAAGGAATACAAAATGTTGCAATTGAAAGGCCGGACGAACTCGTCCAATGTCATGAAGGTGCTTTGGGTACTTGATGAAATTGGTCTGGATTACGAACGTGAAGACGTCGGTGGACAGTTCGGTAAGAACCACGAAACACCATATCTAAACCTTAACCCCAATGGCCGGATCCCAACCGTCATAGACGACGATTTAATACTCTGGGAGTCGAATTCCATCGTGCGCTACCTCAGCTCGAAACATAGTCTTGGAACTTTATGTCCCGCGGATCCGGCTGATAGAGCCCGCTGCGAAATGTGGATGGACTGGCAGCTAACCGAACTGGTCCAAGGTATGGTTCCCGTGTTCCATGGCCTTATCAGAAAACCCCCGGAAGAACGAAACATGGGTATCATCAATACTGCGCGCAAAGACTGGGCCGCTAAATGGAGTATCCTTGACGATCATCTCTCGCGTAACACCTTTGTCGGTGGTGATTTCTTCTCGATGGCCGATATTCCGATTGGACCCATCGCCTATCGGTGGTACGAACTACCAATCAAGCGTGAAGGGTTCACCAATTTGAAGCGCTGGTACGACGCCCTGTGCGAACGTCCCTCATTCCAGAAACACATTATGATAGGTCTAAGTTAGGAAGGGCGAATACCCCCAAAAAGTACGTGAAAACCACTCAGAACCAGACGCTTCGGGGCATCGGCTGCATGCTGATGGCGGTCGCTGTGTGGTCGACGATGATGATTTTGGTTCGGGCGCTCTCCGAGGATTACACATCCTTCCAGATTCTATTTATCCGGACAGTAGTTGCCCTTTTTCTGCTGGCCCCACTACTTCACAAATCCGGTTTCCGCATACTCAGGACCCAGCGGTTCCCGACGCATCTGATCCGGGCCATATTCGCGTATTTCGGCATGTTGGGTTTGTTCATCGGAATTGGCGAAATACCGCTATCTGAGGTCGTATCATTGAGCTTTACACAACCGATTTTTATCGTCGTTCTTGCAGTAATTCTGTTGGGCGAAAAATTCGCCGGGATGCGCATAGCGGCGACTCTGGGTGGTTTTCTCGGCGTCCTTATCGTATTACGCCCGGGTTTCAATGAGATCGGGTTCGGCAACGCCGTTGTTTTAGGCGGGGCGATTTCCTATGCCTGCTCAAATCTGTGCATAAAAAAACTAACGTCAACCGAGAACGTTGGAACTACCACGCTATGGGTCAACATTCTGATGTGCCCGCTGGCCGGTGTGCCGGCGGCGGTTTACTGGGTTCAGCCGACGACCATCGACATAGTGCTGCTAATAGGTGTGGGCATTACCGGAACAGCAGGAATCTGGTTTATTACTCGTGCCTATGGCGCAACCGAAATGAGTGCCGTCGTACCGTTTGACTTCCTCCGCCTGCCAATTGTCGGTGCTGCGGGCTGGTTGATGTTCGGTGAACCCACAGATAAATGGACTATTGCTGGCGCAGTGGTAATCTTTATTAGCGCTTACCTATTGGCCCGATCAGAGGCTGATCGCTGATTAAAAATTCAGCGAATCAAACAATATTCGGAAAATCATTTCAACCGACGACGCTATCCGGCAGTCGGTTTAGACTCGCTTGCTAGCGTGCGGATCATGGCTTCAGATAATCCCGCGTTCGCGTAGATCAGAGATTTCTTCGGCCGACTTACCAGCCAATCTTCCCCAGACATAGTCGTTGTGTTCACCTAGCCTCGGACCGGGGTGGCGGACACTGCCCCGGGTCTCGGAAAGCCGCGGGGTAACATTCTGCATAGCAATAGTGCCAAATTCTGGATGTTCCACCCGAACGATGCTGTCGCGAGCCTTAAATTGGGGATCTTCGAGCATTTCTGGCGGGCGATAAATCTTTCCATTAGGAATGCCATAATCGTTTAGCCGGTCCTCCAGATCTGCCACAGGGAAATTTTTTGTCCACTCAGAAATTAGTTTATCCAGTTCGATCTGGTTGATACCGCGTGCGCCGTGTGTGGCGTAGCGTTCATCGGTGGCAAGTTCAGGCCTGTCCATAGCCTCAGCCATACGTGTCCATACCGAGTCTTGATTGGCGCCAATCACCAGCCAGATCCCGTCTCTGGTCGGATAAATATTGGATGGCGCTATCTTCGGCAGAAAAGATCCCGTCCTTTCGCGGATATAATCGCCGACATCGTATTCAGTGACGATATTCTCCATCATGTTTAGAACGGACTCGTAGATTGAAGCGTCGATCACCTGCCCTTTGCCCGTCAGGTGAACTTGGTGTAGAGCCATCATCGCACCGAGACAGGCATGCATTGCCGCCAGAGAATCACCGATCGAGATCCCTGCCCGGCTGGGTGGTAAAGACGGATCGCCAGTCGTATAACGCAGGCCGCCCATGGCTTCGCCTATTGCGCCGTAGCCTGCCCGTTTCGCGTAAGGTCCGGTCTGCCCAAAACCAGATACCCGGATCATGATCAGCCTCGGATTAATAATAGACAACTCCTCGTAACTAAGCCCCCAGCGCTCCATCGTTCCAGGTCGAAAATTCTCCAGTAAGATATCCGCGTTTTCCACTAGTTTCTTAACTAGGGACTGACCCTTTGCGTCCCGGGCATTTAACGTGGCGGAAAGCTTGTTGCGCGACAGAACAGGCCAGAACAGCGCCTTACCATGCGGTTTTTCCTTACCCCATTGGCGCATCGGATCGCCGATTTCTGGCTGTTCTAGCTTTATCACCTCAGCCCCGTGGTCGGCTAAAAGCTGGCCACAGAACGGCCCGGCAATCATCGTGCCCATTTCTATAACCCTAATATTTGTGAGAGCCCCCGACCGCGGAGCGGAATCCGTCCCCATTCTATATATTCTCCATAATTTCGTATTTTTACATCGTCGCTGAGGGGTATGGACGGGTCAAGGTGGACAGGGGATAACGTTCGTATGACTGTTTCTTTATCGGAAGAAAAAACTCAGTGGTCGATAATGTGGATCGCCTTTGGTGGTGGCATTATCGCGGCGACCCATCTTGGCAAACTTCCTCCTGCCCTGCCCGAGATCATGATTGATTTGGATGCCAGCCTGATTATGGGTGGCTGGATTGCGTCGATGATCTCGTTCACAGGGTTCGCGCTCGGTCTGATCGCAGGTACGATCGCAGACCGTTTCGGCCAACGCTGGGTGCTTATATCAGGGTTGCTAGTCATCTCAGGGGGCAGCCTGATCGGCGCCTTTGCCCAATCCAGCGAGGTGATGCTGGTGTCGCGATTTATCGAAGGCATAGGATATAGCGCAGCGACGGTAGCAGGGGCCGGAATGATCACCCACGTCACAGCAAAAGGTGATAGGAAATGGTCACTGGGGATCTGGTCATCTTACGTGCCTGTTGGCTTCGCGGGGATGTTGATCGGGGGGGGGTTGGTTCTGAGTATTTTCGACTGGCATACACTTTGGCTACTTAGCTCCATTATTACCTTTGCATGGGCCGGGGTCGTCTTTTTTGCCACTAACAACTGGCGGAGACGTGGTGGCGGTATCGGTGGCGAGAAACTTATGCATAACGTCGTAGCCTGTCTAAAACAGCCTGGCGCACTGCTGGTTGCAACCTGTTTTGCCTTGTACGCCGCTCAGCATATCTCAATCATAGCGTGGCTGCCTACATACATGCGTGAGGAGTATGCCGCATCCCCTGTGGCTGCTGCGATGGTTCCGGCCGTCGTGATGCTTTTCAATGCCGTTGGGAACTGGATATCGGCCGCGGTAATGAGCCGTGGTGCCCAGAGTTGGCTGCTTCTTTCGGTGGGCGCGCTCGGCATGGGGCTGACCCAGCTTGGTGTTTTTTCCGTTGTCCTGAGTGACGAAGTGCGGCTTATCTGTGGTCTTCTCTTTGGTATTTTCGGCGGCATGATTCCTGCAGCCGCAATGGGGTCGGTCGCGGTCTACACACCGGCGCCAGCGCAAATTGGTACCATGAGCGGGCTGATGGTGATGGGAACAAATGCTGGCATGCTGTTTGGCCCCCCCGCCTTAGCCACAGTGCGTGCAAATACCGGTAACTGGAACGATGTTATGTGGCTTGTGGTTTCGATCGCGGCTGTCGCCGCCATTCTTGCACTAATATCGCGACCGCTGGAACGACGAGCCAGTGAATGACAGAACACTTAAAAACTCTCTATAAGGAACAATAGGTAAGGGATAGATACAATGACTAACCAACGCGAAATCGAAATCATCGATGTCGGCCCGCGCGACGGTCTGCAGAACGAATCCAAGATACTGAGTATCGATACTAAGGTGGCATTCATTCGTAAACTCGTAGACGCGGGAATCAAAAGGATGGAAGCCGTCAGCTTTGTGAATCCAAAGCGCGTTCCACAAATGGCGGAGGCGGAAGAAGTCCTCGGCGCGCTGCCCGAAGACGATGGCGTAACTTATATCGGCTTAGTTCTAAACCGCCGTGGTCTCGATCGCGCACTGGCGGCTGGCTGCAAAGAGGTAAACTATGCGCTGGTAGCATCGGACACCTTCAGCCAGAAAAATCAAGGAACCACGATCGAACAGGCCGTCGCCGTTTATGAAGATATTGCCGCAGAATCTAAAATTGCCGGCGTGCGCTGCTCACTGACTATCTCAACGGCGTTCGGTTGCCCTTTTCAGGGTGAAGTACCGCCCGAACGCGTCATCGACCTTGTCGAACGTGTGGCTGGTGACGAGACATACGAAATCGCCTTGGCTGACACTATTGGCTGCGCCGTGCCCAGCCAAGTCACCGAACTTTTCAGCGCGGTTATGGATATCAGCCCTGGAGCACGTTTCCGAGCACATTTCCACAACACACGTAATACGGGCCTCGCAAACTGCTATGCCGCAGTCGAGGCCGGCGTCCAGTCTATTGATAGCTCGGCAGGCGGGATAGGGGGGTGTCCCTTTGCACCGCGGGCCACCGGCAATGTACCTTCGGAAGATTTAGTATACATGTTAGACCGCATGGGGGTCGAAACTGGAATTGATATCAATAAACTTATTGCGGTGGGCGACTGGATTGGGGAACAACTCGGGCATGTAATTCCCGCAATGATCGGGAAGGCGGGCCTGTTTCCGCCAGAGGCTTCACGGCCTTAAAACTTCCAAGCAACTCAATCGGAAATCATAAGTAGTTTCCATCCTGACCGGATGGGTTGGAAAAGGGCGGCCAGGATTCGGTCTCACGAATTTCCCGCCAATGATCGAGCGCCCATTTAACAGACGGAAACGCGAGATCCTTCCACGGGATATCGCACCAGTCGAACAGGTCGATTTCTTCAGTCTCATCGCCCGCGGCAAATATACCATCTCGCAGCGTTGCCCGATATATTAACTGAACCTGGCTAATCCGTGGAATCGTGTAGACTGCGATCAGGCCATCGATTTCAATATCGGCGCATGCTTCTTCCTTAACCTCCCGCTTGGCCCCAACCTCAGTAGTTTCGTTCAACTCCATATAGCCTGCTGGGATCGTCCAAAATCCGCGCCGCGGCTCAATAGCCCGCCGGCACAGCAGAATTCTCTCTTCCCATGTGCAGACAGCTCCTACAACGATTTTCGGATTCTCGTAATTAATGAAACCGCAATCTGGACAAGTCAGGCGTTCTCGATTGTCCCCTTCGGGGATCGATAGGACGGAAGGACCGGCTAGTTCGGAAATATCAACCATAACACGAAGATGGATCGGCTGGCAGTTACAGGCAAGCGGAAACTGGGGCGCTTTGCTAGTCGTGAATAAGTGGCTTAACAATACCGATTATCGATCCGCCCGCTAGGTTCAAGCTACGCGTCAACACAGCCGCTTACCGGTAAACGTTACTGGGTGAATCTATCACGTGAGGATGACGCGGGACCCTAGGGTCGGTATTCTGTCTATATTGATGGAGCGTGTGGCGATGTTCGGTGAAAAAGTAAAGCGTTCGGAAGACCCCGCGCTGCTGCGCGGCAAAGGCAGGTATCTGGATGATATTCACCTACCCGGCATGCTCCATGCCGCCTTCGTGCGAAGCCCTCTAGCCCATGCCCGGATTACCAGAATCGACGCTTCAGCCGCTTTAGCGGCAGAAGGTGTCGTTGCCGTTTACACACTTGACGATCTGCGCCCTCATCTGACCAATACCATTATGCCAGTGGAGCAGCCTTCGGGCGCGCTCAAGCAATCAGCCAACCCCTCCGTCCTCGCCGACGGCGAAGTCCGTCATGTGGGCGAGCCGGTAGCGCTGGTGATCGCTGAAACAGCATACAACGCGGAAGACGCCTCCGGGATCGTCGACGTTACCTATGATACACTTCCCGTTTCGTCGGACTATATTGGCGCCCTAGAAAATACGGCACCGAAAGCGCACTCCACCCTGACTGACAATATCGTCGCCGAGTTTACATTGGCTTATGGGGACACGGTTTCGGCATTTGCCAGTGCCGCACACGTCTTCCGCGAAACCTTGCACCAACACAAAGGTCTCGGCCATGCGTTGGAATGCCGCGGTGTAGCCGCCCGCATCGACGAGCGAGACGGTTGCCTAACGGTCTGGTCAGCGACCCAAATGGCTCATCGGGCCCAATCGATTCTAGTCGATTTACTGAATCTACCCGAAGACCGCGTCCGGGTCATTACGCCCAATGTCGGTGGCGGATTTGGTCCAAAATTCGTCTTCTATCAAGAAGAGGTTGGGGTCCCAGTCGCGGCTATTTTACTGGGCAGACCAGTGAAATGGGTGGAAGATCGGCGCGAGCATTTCACTGCCGCCACCATGGAACGTGACCAGTTATGGGACCTTGAAGTGGCTGTCGATTCAGATGGCTGCCTTTTAGGAGTACGTGGGAAAATGACTCACGATCATGGTGCGTATACACCTTATGGGGTCAATCTACCCTACAACGCAGCGACGAATTTCTTAGGACCATACGAGCTGCCGGCAATGTTGCTTGAAGTACAGCTAGCATTGACCAACATGACGCCGGTCACCCCAGTGCGCGGTGCCGGGCGCCCGCAGGGAACCTTTGCCATGGAACGTCTGATGGACCGAATCGCGCGTGAGCTAGGTCTTGATAAGGTGGATGTTCGCCGCCGTAATCTGATTCCTGCAGACGCCATGCCTTACGACACCCGAATCAAAACCCGCGACGGTGCGATCATGACATATGACTCCGGCGACTATCCGGCTGCACTTGACAATGCGCTAGCGCGCGCTGGCTATTCGGACTTCGCTACCCGCCGTACCGCTGCCCGCCGGGATGGCCGCTACATCGGAATCGGCGTCGCCAACTATGTAGAAGGCACCGGTCGTGGGCCTTTCGAATCTGCTATAGTCCGGGTTAAACCGTCAGGTAAAATCGTAGTCTTCACCGGAGCAACCGACCAGGGTCAAGGGTTAAAAACCGCCCTAGCGCAGGTCTGCGCCTCTCAGATGGGCGCAGCCATAGACGATATTGAGATTGTTACCGGAGACACAGGCTCGGTGTCTCTTGGTCTCGGCGCGTTTGCTAGCCGACAGGCAGTAACAGCCGGGTCTTCGGTCCATGTCGCGTCTATGGAAGTCCGAAATAAGGCGCTTAAAGTCGCTGCCCACATGCTAGAGGCAGCGGAAGAGGACCTAGAGATCGCCGATGGGAAAATATCGGTGCGCGGCGTAGCAAACATGTCAGTCACTCTTGGAAGTGTCGCGCGTGCAGTTCAGGGCATGCCAGGTTTCTCGCTTCCTGGTGGCGTCGACCCTGGGATGGAGGCAACCGCTAATTTCAGCCCACCCACCCTGACATACTGCAACGGCGTACACGTCGTGGAGGTTGAGGTAGACCCAGAAACCGGCCAAATCGAGATCTTAAATTACATAATCGTTCATGACAGTGGCAAATTAATTAACCCGATGATTGTCGAGGGCCAAATCACCGGTGGTGCAACCCACGGTCTCGGCAGTGCGTTATTTGAACGTATGATTTACGATGATCAAGGTCAGCCACAGACCACCAATTTTGGAGAATATCTTTTGCCGACCGCACCAGAGGTGCCGTCTTATGATATCATTCATATGGAAAGTCCTACTCCATTGAATCCATTAGGCGTAAAGGGTGCCGGAGAGGGGGGAACAATCCCGGTCACATCTGCCATCGCGTCCGCCATCGACGATGCACTGTCAGATTTTGGTGTGGTGATCCGGGAACTCCCAATTGAGCCGAAGCGAATCGTGGAAATGATTAGGGAAGCTGCCCGATGACCTTCATCAAAAATACTTGGTACGCAGCTGCTGAAAGCTCTGAGGTCACTGATAAACTTCTTGGGCGCACGATCTGCGGTGACCCGGTGGTTTTGTTTCGGAAGGAAAATGGCGCCCCCGCAGCATTGGAAGACCGATGCTGCCATCGCCATTTACCTCTATCACTAGGCAAGCGAGTCGGCAATGCAGTGCAGTGCGGATATCACGGGCTACGTTTCGATGCGTCGGGCGATTGCGTGTCCGTCCCGGGTCAGTCTCGCGTACCCCCAGGCGCGAGCGTCCGGGCCTACCCGGTGATTGAACGGTACCGTTATATCTGGATTTGGCCGGGCGACCCGGGCAAGGCTGACCCGGACCTCATCCCGGACTATCACTGGAACGAGGACCCAATGTGGGTTTCTAACACGGGCTATTTCTATGTTGAGGGCAATCACCAGCTATTAGTCGATAACTTGCTAGATCTATCACATGTTCAGTTTGTCCATGCAACAACACTGGGCGCCGACGGGGTGACCGATGCGCCGCTGGATACTCGGCGTGATACCAATCACGTTTATATCGACAGATGGATCATGGACAAACCGCCTCCCGGGATGTTTGCGGGAGCCGGCGATTTCTCGGGTAATGTGGACCGTTGGCAGCTGATCACGTGGACAGCACCAACCCACGTTGTCATAGACGCCGGGTGCGCAAATGCAGGAACCGGCGCACGCGACGGAAATCGTGACGAGGGCATCACAGTATATTCTAATCACACGATAACACCCGAAACCGAAAAATCGTGTCACTACTTTTGGCACCATGCACGGAATTACCGTCTCGAAGACCCCGAACTAACCAAGTTTCTCGCCAAAGCCGCAAGCACTGCTTTCGGAGAAGATGTAGATATATTAGCAGCGCAACAACGCAGTATCGATAGTGCCGGGGCCGGCTGGAAAGGAATCGATATAAACGCGGATGCGGGCGTTCTTCAGGCGCGTCGTGTAATGGAAAAAATGCTAGCGGCGGAATAAACCACCTTCGGTGACACCTTACTTTGGCAAAGAGACGACTGTTCAACAACCCTCTAACACTTGATAGGAAGTCCGACTCCCTTCGGGATGAAGGCCTTAAACTAAGATTCCCTCGACTCCGCAAGGAGGTTTCGCAGGTTCTCTTTCGGAGGTACTATATCCGTCACAAGGTCGCGTATCAGTGTTTTGTTCGTCAATGGCCCAACAGTCGTACCGCCGGTCGACAGCCTCGCTGTACAGGCGTATTCGGTTTTCCCGTCCACCGCAACCATACATTCCTTGCACGCATTCGCGTTGACGCAGCTGTATCTGAACGCGACCGAGGAATCTACATGAGTCCGGATCCAGACTACAGCGTCTAGTACAGACATTCCTTCACGATAGGGAACATCATAGGTCTCGAGATGACTATCCTCACCTGGGGCTCCTCGTTGTATTGAAATAGGCACTGTTTCAGGAACGACATTCATACAACGGCTCCCACAGGCAAATAATCCGAGACAAGACCGCCATCGTTATCGAGACGCAGACGTTGGTTAGAAGTCTGGTTAGGATCCATTTCCGCAAAATCCTCGCGTTGGTGGGCGCCCCGACTTTCGGTGCGGTTAATCGCCGCATGGGTTACACATTCCGCAGTCAGCAGCGCAGAACGCAGATCATACCAGTCCTGCAAGGTCATATTGTATTCTGTATCATCCGCCGGGACGATACTGTTTAGCTGAATGCGCAACTCGCCTATCCGTTTTAGAGCTGCAGTAAGTTTAACCCCAGTGCGCAGTACGCCGACTTTGTCCCACATTAGTTTTTGCAACTCAGCCCACATTTCACCCAGTGCCGCCTTTTCACCGTTAGCATCTCTCTGGCCACCAGTCACAATTTTTAGTCGATCGAGATGCTCTCCCGCGGCGTCATCAGACCAAGCGTGGTTGCGGCCACGCACGTAGTCCGCTGCAAACTTTCCGGCCCGTTCACCGAAAACAAAGGCCTCCGGGATCGCATTACCTGACAGGCGGTTTGCGCCGTTAGCGCCGCCGATAGCTTCGCCCGCCCCATACAGTCCGGGAACACCTGTTTCCATTTGCCCATTCACTCGAATACCTCCCATGTGATAATGGGCGATAGGCGAGACCTCGATGGTGCGCTTTGTCAGATCAATACCATTCTTCCCTAGCTTGTCGATAACTGGACCGAACGCTTCGCGCAGTTCATCTTCTGGAATGTGCTGAAAGCTGAGATGAACGCCGCCGTTCTCGGTTGCCCTGCCCGCTTCGTTTTCCTTCGTTATGCCGTAGGAAATGATATCGCGGGTGGTGGTATATTTCTCGGCGTCTTCGCCCCCATATCGGTACAAAAATTCTTCGCCCTCAATATTGAACAGTCTTCCTCCCAACTTGTAGCGGAATGGATCCCACATTATTGGATCCATTCCGACCAACCGCGGTGCCAGATGACCAATGGGAAAGAACTGTGGAAATTCCATATCTATTAAATCGGCACCCGCTCGTATTGCCATAGCGTAGGCATCGCCATTCATATTGACCGATGCGCTATTACGAGCATATAGACGCGTCAACCCGCCGGCCGCGAGGATCACCGCATTAGCCGCGATGGTAACCGGTGTTTTGTCTTCCAAGTTCCAGCCAACCGCCCCAACCACGACCCCGTCATCAACCACTACGTCGTTGATTGCCAGACCACTAACCCGCATCACAGAATCGGTGCGCGCGACCTGAGTGCGCAGGCATTTCGCTACCGCCGGCCCGGTGTTAAGGAAATCAACGTAGACACAGCGCGGCACACTATGACCCGGCGCCATGACGCCAGTGATCTTGCCATCTTTTCGCGCCCAGCCTACCTTCCACTGGTCCATCTCGCGAATACGGTCGATGGCTTCTTCGCACAGAATGGCCGACAACCCCTCGTTGCAGAGGCCGCGGCCTGCTTCCAAGGTGTCGGCTAGATGTTTTTGCCAGCTGTCGGGCTCTTGCTCGCCTAGCGCCGCCGCCGTTGTCATCTGCGCCATAATAGTGGCGCCACCACGACTTATCATAGACTTGTCAGCCAAGATGGTGTCAGCCCCGTTCCGCGCGGCACCGATAGCAGCGTACATGCCCGCACCACCCGATCCGACGACTAGAACGTCGGTTTCAAGATGAATCATTTATATCGAACTCCTATTCCCTACATATTCGCTAATCTGCGCCACTTTCGCAAACTAGCGGAGAGAATAGAGGGCTGCTAAAATGTACTAAAGGGAGGTTTTTATGATAACTGATACTGAGCAGACTCTAATGGACGTTGCATGGCCGTACTGGGAGTGCGAAGGCGAGATAGCAAAGCGCTATTATGCCAGTGCTACTGATGAAGACCATGCCTTTTATCTGAAAGCCCAGCTCTGGAAAGAACTGCACCCAGTGGATGGATTTTTTAATGGACTACACCGAGAACTGAAAGAACTGGCGGATCGATTTCCGGAAGTTGATAAGTCCATAGACCGACACGAATATCATTTTCTTTTGACCCAGCTGACGGAGGAATTCAATCACTACGTCATGCTGGCCGACATCTTTGAGCACGTCACGGGCCGAAAAATCAATGCGGAAGATACAGTGCAGCTACCTGAGGAAAGAAAGCTGGGCGATCTACGCCGCAGTTACGTTAATGACGAACTAACCCGGTCGGCTGTGGGATTTACAGAAGGCGGCGGTGCACGGCTTTTTCGAGAAGGAGCCAAGCTATCGGGCAGCACTGTCAACAACATGACGGCTAGGGCGATGGAAATCATCTACGACGATGAAAAGGATCACTACGCTGAACAGGCCAAGATCTGTGTCGACCTAATAAAGACAGATGATGATATGGTTCGCATCAAAGATGCAATTCGCGAGATCAGTGCTCAGCGCGTGAGAATGCGTACCGAGATGTTTCCGGGTGCTATGACGGACACGGAGATAGACGAGTTTATTACAGAAAATACAAAAGGTTAGTTCTTAGCCCAATGCTTTCACTCCCGGTAGTTCCTTACCTTCCAGCCATTCGAGAAATGCACCGCCCGCAGTAGAAACATAGGAAAATTCGTCAAGTACGTCGGCCAACGCCAACGCAGCCACTGTGTCGCCGCCGCCTGCTACGGTTTTAAGGAGACCAGATCGGGTAAGATCGGCTGCCACTTTCGCAACCATCACCGTTCCTGCATCAAATGGCGGAATCTCGAATGCGCCTAGCGGGCCGTTCCAGACCAATGTTTTAAGATCATTTAATTTGACGGCCAGCGAGTTAGCGCTGCCCGGTCCAACATCGAGAATCATCATATCAGATGGTATTGCTGCGGTTGGTACGACCTGGCTAGGGGCCCCTTTAGCGAATTCAGCTGAAACAGCGGCGTCCGACGGCAGTATGATCTGACAGCCCGCCTCGTCAGCATTACCAAGGATCTGCAATGCGGTATCCGCCATATCGTGTTCACAAACCGATTTTCCAATATCGGTCTCCAAGGCATGAAGAAAGGTATTCGCCATTGCCCCGCCGATTGCCAGCATATCGACCTTTTCGACAAGGTTACCGAGCAGGTCGATTTTGGTGGAAATCTTAGAACCTCCGACAATGGCGCCGACCGGTCGTTCAGGGTTGCCGAGCGCATAATCCAGCGCTTCAAGCTCAGCCTGCATCAAACGCCCTGCCGCCGCAGGTAGTAAACCCGCAAGTGCATCCGTGGAAGCGTGTGCCCGGTGTGCCGCGGAAAACGCATCATTAACGTATACATCAACAAGTGAAGACAGCTGTTTCGCAAAGTCCGGGTCGTTAGCTTCTTCACCCGCGTGATAACGTAGGTTCTCTAGCAGGACGATTTCGCTCCTTTTCGCCCCATTGACTACTTTCTTCGCATGCGGACCAATACAGTCATGGGCAAAGGAAACATTCCGCCCTCCGAGTGCGCGCGACAATTCACCGGCCAACGGTTCTAGGGACATGTCGGGATGGCGTTCACCCATGGGACGACCAAAATGAGAGGCGACGATTACTATCGCGCCTTTGTCGACAAGTTCCATAACAGTTGGTGCGATTCTATCTATACGGGTGGAATCTGTCACATTCCCGTCACTCATGGGTACGTTCAGATCGGCACGGAGGAACACCTTTTTGTCGTAAACGTCGAGGTAGTCGATGGTTTTTAACATTGCTGTTCTATCCTTATATAAAAAACCCTCACTCTTCGGATAATCCAGCCGGACCTCCCAAAGGTAAGGGTTCTTTTTTAGCGTGACCTAAGAGTCTAAGCGCACTGCTACTTCATTTTCCCCATGGCCGCCGCTGTATCGAGCATCCGATTTGAGAACCCCCATTCGTTATCGTACCAGCTAACCACTCGGACTAACTTGCCATCAACCACTTGCGTCTGGGTAAGATCAAAAGTCGACGAGGCCGGATCGTGGTTAAAGTCAGATGATACCAGCGGCGCCTCATTGATATTGAAAATTCCCTTTAGCCGGTCCGAATTGGAAGCCTTCACCGCGGTGGCGTTCACTGCTTCGACGGTCGTCTTTTTCTTGGGAATGAAAGTAAAATCTATAACGGAGACGTTCGGCGTCGGGACGCGAATGGAGGTACCGTCTAGCTTACCGCTTAGTTCCGGCAGCACCAGACCGACCGCCTTGGCAGCGCCGGTAGATGTCGGGATCATCGACTGCCCGGCTGCTCGGGCGCGGCGTGGATCACCGTGAAGGGTATCCAAGATGCGCTGATCGCCTGTATAGGCATGGATCGTCGTCATATAGCCCTGCTGGATATCGAAGGCCTTGTGCATGACCGCGGCGACCGGGGCCAGACAGTTTGTAGTGCACGAGGCGTTTGACACCACCTTGTGTGACTTACGCAACTTGTGATCATTGACACCATAAACGACGGTCAAATCTTCGCCGGTGCCGGGGGCAGAGATCAGCACCTTCTTGGCTCCGGCTTTCAGATGTTTTTCCGCCATTTCGCGCTTAGTAAAGAAACCCGTGCATTCCAAAACGACGTCAATGTCAAGCTTACCCCATGGCAATGCTTCTGGATCCCGCTCCGAGAAAACCTTCATCACACCGTTTCCCGCATTAATACCAGTCGCGGTGGCTTTTACCTTGTTCGCAAGTGGCCCGTGCGTAGTATCTCGCTGTAGGAGCAATGCGTTCATGTCAGTGGATCCAAGATCGTTGATCGCCACGAACTCTAGGTCTTTTCGTTTCGATTCTAGCGCCGCCCGAAGCGTCAGCCGACCGATACGACCGAAGCCATTTATTGCAACCCTAACTGCCATGTCTGATACCTCCAATTAACTTACCGTTTGCGTTTTACCATATTTACGGCCAAAAATAGCTGCTTCAAAGCCGTTCTTTAACTGTGGCAACTACTGCTTGAGCTGTAATACCGAATTTGTCATAGAGAGTGCTGGCGGGCGCGGATGCGCCAAAGCTTTTCATGCCTACAAATCCGCCATCGGGACCAATCCATTGTTCCCAGCCAAACTTTATAGCCGCCTCAACCGCAACCCGAACGGCATCGCCCAGCACGGCAGTACGATAAGCATTATCCTGCACAGAGAACAATTCCCAGCAAGGCATGGAAACCACTGCGGTCGGCACCCCATCCAATTGCAGCATATCTCTCGCGGCCATCGCAATTTCGACCTCCGATCCAGTCGCCAAAATGGTCGCGGCCCTTTCCCCTTCCGCCTCAGCGAGAACATAGGCGCCCTTTGCTGAGAGGTTTTCGTCGGTGTGATCCGTACGCAGTGTCGGTAACCCTTGGCGGGTCAGCGCCAGTACGGAGGGTCCACCCTTGTTTTCCAGAGCCAGCTGCCAACATTCCACCACTTCAACTGCGTCGGCGGGTCGGAAAACGTTAACATTAGGGATGGACCTGAGGGCAGCCAAATGTTCGACCGGCTGATGGGTAGGTCCATCCTCACCAAGGCCGATTGAGTCGTGGGTTAGCACATGGATCGCCCGCACGCCCATCAAGGCGGCTAGCCTAAGCGAAGGACGTAGATAATCTGAGAAGATCAGGAAAGTGCCGGAATATGGGATCACCCCGCCGTGCAAGGCCATACCGTTCATCGCCGCCGCCATTCCGTGTTCTCGAACGCCGTAATACAAATAGCGACCGGAGTAGTCGGGCGGCAAAAGACCCATAAACCCGTCTGCCTTGGTATTGTTCGAACCGGTCAGATCGGCAGAACCGCCGATCATTTCAGGGACGGCCGGCGAAATATGATCCAACGTCTTACCCGACGATGCCCGGGTTGCTAGTTTGGGAGCATCGTCAGAAAACGCTTTCTTAGCGGTTATCACAGACTGTTCATAAGCTGCCGGCAGATCACCAGCGACGGCGCGTTCAAATTCCTGGCGTCGGTCCGAGTTAATTAAACGCTCATTCCACTCATTTCTCACTTTAGCCCCACGAGCACCGGCAACGCGCCAGGCCGAAATGATCTCGCTCGGCACAACGAAGGGATCGTGAGGCCAATTCAACGCTTCCCGTGTCGAAGCAATTTCTTCGTCGCCCAACGGTGCACCATGGGATCCGGACGTGCCGGCCTTGGTTGGGGCGCCATAGCCAATAGTGGTACGGCAGGCGATGATCGATGGATGGCCAGACGACAGTGCGGCGTCGATTGCGTCGGACAGTTCATTCGGACTATGGCCGTTGCAGCGCTGGGCATGCCAGCCGTATGCTTCAAACCGGCCAAGCGCATCATCCGACAGCGATATATCGGTGCTTCCATCGATAGAGATTCCATTATCGTCGTATAGAACGATCAGACGACCGAGTTTCATATGTCCGGCGAGCGAACCTGCCTCATGGCTGATTCCTTCCATCAAGTCACCATCGGACGCAATCACCCAAGTACGGTGATCAACTAGGCTGTCGCCGTAACGAGAATTCATTGACCGCTCGGCGATAGCCATACCAACCGCGGACGCAATGCCCTGTCCAAGCGGTCCCGTGGTCATCTCTATGCCACCGGCTTCGCCATACTCAGGGTGGCCTGCCGTTTTGGAGCCCCATTGTCGGAAATTCTTTATCTGTTCGATAGAGATATCCGGGTAGCCCGTTAGATAGAGCAGCGAATACAGCAGCATCGACCCGTGCCCGGCGGACAGCACGAAGCGGTCACGGTCGAACCAGTCCGGATCAGCCGGATCGTATTTCAAATATTTGGTGAATAGGATCGTCGCCATATCCGCAGCGCCCATTGGCATGCCGGGATGGCCCGAATTAGCGGCCTGAACCGCATCCATAGAAAGCGCGCGTATAGCATTAGCGAGCTCGGTATGATCGACATTATTTGATTCTGGCAAGGTGCAGTCTTCATTCTGGCCGGCGCGCGGACGCGCAGACGGGTTTGGCCAAGGAATTCTAAAGCGGATACAGGTGGATAGGTCGGACATTTCGCGGTGTCCGGACAGACAGACCTCCTCCGGTAATGGACGGGCGCAATGTATCCACCCCACCGTTTGATTCAACCCCCTTCCGACCGAATCGCCAGGCTTTTTACAATAGAGTAAGATTAAACTTAAGGTTCCTCTAATGAATATAATTTCGGGGCATTGCCCATCAACTGATACGGGAATAATCCGGCATGGAGACTATTGTCATCACTGGCGCAGGTAGCGGCATAGGCTTTAGTTTGGCCCAGAAACTTTTATCAGAGAACTACAGAGTTGCCGCGTGGGATATCGAACCAGGTAAATTGGCAAGCATTAAAGATGAAAACCTGACCTTCAATAAAGTTGACGTACGAGACGCCTCGGCAATGATAGCAGCGACGGAAGAGGCCGCCTCATTATCTCAGGGAATAACCGGACTTGCCACATGCGCCGCGATATACCGCACAGCTCCATTTCTTGACCTCAGCGAAGCTGACTGGGATGACCATTTGAATATCAACCTCAAGGGGACCATGCTGACCTGCCAAGCCGTCCTGCCGGCGATGATAGAACTGGGTCGAGGCAGTATCGTTATGTTTTCTTCTATCATCGCCCGTCGCGGAGCACCGAAGAGCGCGGCATATGCCGCCACGAAGGGCGGAGTGCTTGGGCTTTGCCGGGCGTTAGCACTTGACCACGCCCGCGCCGGAATCCGCGCCAATGTAGTCTCTCCCGGTATTGTAGATACGGAAATGCCGCGGCGGGTGATGGCTGAGGTCGATATGTTCGCTAAGGGCGATAATATTCCATTGGGCCGTATCGGCACGCCAGAAGAAATCGTTGAAGCCGCTTATTTCCTGTTGAGGGATGATGCTAGCTTCATTACCGGACAGGATATCCGTGTCAATGGAGGGGCGGGTCTATTCTGATGAGAGAGAAACAAAATATCCTTATCACAGGCGCAGGGAGCGGAATCGGTCGCGCTGCCGCTCTACGTATGTCACAGAATATGCATATCGTCGCGGCGGACTGGAACGAAGACAGCGCGGCAACGACAGTCGCACTGATTGAAGCCAAAGGAGGATCGGCGACAACAATACATGTTGACGTCAGCGACAGAAACTCCGTTTCCGCAATGAAAACCTGTATCGAATCTACAATTGGTTCAGTCCACGCAGCGTTCTTCGCTGCCGGAATCTTTATTCGCGGCGTGGTCGGACATATCCCGGAGGAAGAATGGGATCGTATGATCAACATCCATGTTAAAGGCACTTTTCTGTGTTGTCAGGCCGTCCTCCCCGGTATGATTGCCGTTGGTAAAGGGGCGATCGTTAACATGTCTTCAGATTTCGCCGTTATGGCTGTCCCGGGGGCCGCAGCTTATATGACCGCGAAGTCAGCGATATATTCCCTTACCAAGACCATCGCCATAGAGTTCGCGCCACACGGTATCCGCGTCAACGCCCTAGGACCAGGGCCCATCGACACGCCGATCCTGACATCTGGCCGCACACCAGAGGAATATGAACAAGCCCGGATCACGCTTGCTGATAAGCTACCGTTGGGTCGGCTGGGACAGCCGGACGAAATCGCCGCCGTATTAGATTTTCTTCTCAGTGATCGTTCGTCATATATCACTGGCCAAATTATTCATCCGAACGGTGGGCAGTTAATGTGGTAATAGCGAGAGTAAACTTCTAGGACATCTTAAAGATTTCTTTCCTCGCTCAACTCCTGATTATCACGCCGTCGGCTAGAGACCTCCGGGCCGCCATCATGGCGGGGAAAATACCAGCAGTCATTCCGAAAAAAAATACGGCCCCCAAATACATCCATTCATTTGCGGACAATGCATTTATAGCAATAAAAAGCCCATATCTGGACTCAATGACTGGCAGAACTAAAACCATACAGGCAAAGAGGAGTACGACGCCAAGCACTGCGCCAAGTGCAGACACGAAACCAGCTTCGAAAATGAGGAGCCAAAAAACATGATGTGGTCGTGCACCAACTGACCGTAGTATCGCCATTTCGCGACGCCGCTCGTTCAGTGTTGCAATCAGCATAGTGACCATGCCGACCAGCCCCGCGGCTACAACGAACACTGTGATTACCGTCAACGCATTTTCGGCGGTCCCCACTAGAGACCAAAGGTCATGTAATGCGACACCGGGTAAAATTGCGAGCAACGGCTCTTTTGTATAATTATTCACCCGTCTTTCCACGTCAAAGGTGGAAAACCGAGACTTAAGTCCGACGAAAAATGCTGTGATCGATTTTGGGTGAAGGTTCATCTGTCGCACGTTATCGGCATCGATTTTAAGACCTGGGATTTTCCTGCCCGACCGCCAGTCAATATGGATCGCCTCGATCCCGGCGAGACTTACATGGACTGTCTGATCGACCGGCGTACCCGTACGCACCAGGATGCCGGATACGCGAAATGGCTTGTCCTTGTGGGTAGCGAAACCGATTTCGCCGACGCCGTGGTCTATTACTATGCGGTCGCCAACAGAGTAACCATGTTTTGAGGCAACCTGTGCGCCCAAAACCGTATCGAAAACATCATCAAACGGCTTGCCATGAGCGAATTCGAGATGCCGAGTTCGGGCGAAGCGAAAATGGTGGAAATAAGAAGTATTGGTGCCCAATACCCGGAACCCCCGATGGGAATCGCCAAGAGAAATAGGAATAGTCCAAGCCACATCTGGGTCTGCGGCAATTTCACGGTAGCTCCGCCACGAAATATTGTTCTGGGCACTCCCAATCCTGAAGACGGAGTAAAGTAGTAGTGGCACTGATCCGCCTCGGGCACCGACGATCAAATCTGTTCCAGATACGGTATTCGCAAAACTAGCGCGAACCTCTGTGCGGATACGTTCTACTCCCAGAAGTAGCGAAACGCTGACGGCAATCGCGATCACAGTCAGAAAGGCGGTAAGCCTTCGGCTATTAAGGCTCTTGACGGCAAGTTGAAAGGTTAGCATTTAGGCGATTTTCCCCTTCCGGCTCGGTTTATGTCTGGGAGGTCAACGATCCGGTCAAATGCCTCCGCTAGACGCCCGTCGTGACTCACAAAAATCAACGTCTGTCCGGCCTCCTCCGCCTCCAGAAAGAGAAGATTTAGGAACGCGTATCTGGCGTTCTCGTCCAGCGACGAGGTTGGTTCGTCAGCGATTATCAGATCCGGGCCGCCTATCAGAGCCCTTGCCGCTGCTACCATTTGTTGCTGTCCGACACTCAGATCGGTGACTAAGGGCCCGGTAAGATTCTCTACCGGGAGACCCATACGCCTAAGTAAACGACGGGCCTCGGCCTCCGGCTCTCTTCCCCGACTCTTCGCCTTGGAGAGTCTTCGAAGAGAAAATCGGCAGGGTAATAGCACGTTGTCAATCACCGAGAGATAGGGAATCAGATTAAACTGCTGGAAAATAAAACCGATATGGTCAGCACGGAAGGAATCCCGGCTACGAGCTGGCATTAGGTCGAGACGTTCTCCCAAAATCTTGAGTTCCCCCTGTTCCGGTATAGCAACCCCACCGAGCAGGTTTAAAAGCGTCGTTTTACCGCTACCGCTAGGTCCGCGAACGAACAATTTCTCCCCGACGGTCACGGAGATTTCCGGGATATCGAGCACAACTGGCAGCGCCTTCCGCCACCGGTAGACAATACCGGAAAGATCTACGGCCAAGGACATGAGTCGTCTAGGTCTCCAAGATAAATTTCTGCTATAGAGTCAGCCGCGATTTTCCAGCTGTCAATTCCGTTCGGAACTGAATCCTAGGCGTAACCACCCGAACGTCAATTTTCTCAGCAAGGGGGAATATGTCAAAATATTTGATGTCTATTCGGGTAAGTTTCTCCGGCTGTTTGCACGTAAAGAGGTAACGTGCGTGAAATTCAGAGTGTTCCTCACCTTCTATCCTCTCATTATGATGATAATGGCTCTTTTCACCGTGCCCGTGTCTACGATTATGGTGTTTATACTTTTCCTGTCCACCGGGCACCTCAACCTCGGAAGAAGCCAACCTGCACCCTGCAGCGATCGATAAATCGAATAATTTACCATTATCTTTCAGAAGATTAGCAGCATAGTTAATCGAAGACCTATCCGCTTTGCTCGCGGCTGCATGCTCGAAGCCGACTATATCGGATCCGGGAGACTGCAACTCTATTTTAAGGCGTTTCCCTTCAATCATGAGATTGAGTTTGCTGACCCCATGCTGGTGCGCATTATGAAGTCTGTCTGCAGCAAGGGTCGATGGCGTCACCCCCGATATCATAAAAAAACAAAGGGCAATTTTCATTGTACAAAAGTGCAGTGGGTAAATCTTCATTACGAAACAGTCTCTAATTAAGCTAGCCGCAAAACCACCCTGAGTGTTATAACATAACGGTCGCGGTTTTAAGAACCTTCATATCTGCTCTATAAGTTTTCACTCTCTGTATGGCTCAACGTTGCCGTTCTCTATTAGGTAGCCCGCACGGATGGGTATCTCGCCGTCCGATACCGGCAGGGTCTTTCTCGTGTCTTTGACCAAAATACGGCCAACAACCCAGACTGGTTCAAAAAGGCTATCGACGGCAAATGGCTCTCTGAGCTCTACGAATATCATCTGGTTCTTCGGTGGAGGTGGAACATGGATACAGGCCCCTACATACGGCACGAGCAGAAATTCCTTAACCGCAACTCCGTCAAATTCGATTGGAAGGGCATAACCCGGGATTTTTATAAACTGTCCGTCGAGTGAATACACCATCTGTTCGCCCCATCGGAGTATCTCTGCTTGGATAGCCTCGATTCGACTAAGAATATTCTCCACCTCAATACCGTCTCTCTCTAGGCGGTATTTAGCTTCCATGGCGGTTTCGTAATCTTCGCTAACCGGTGATATTAAACCGTTTTTATGTTGACGAATGGCGAAGGAAATTTCGGAAATTTCAAGTCTGATGAAGGGATCCAGATGGGCTAATGGATCTTCGATCAACTTTTTCATTGGCGGTGCAAGATCCTCCCAAGTCGTTTGTCGCGGCGTTGACGCAGCTTCAGCAACCCCTACCCAAAACCAAAGTATTACCGTGGCGAGAAGAACACTACTTAGATATCTCATGGTTTTCCAAGATCCGGTTTTTAATAAAAAAGTCCTCTGGGGCGGAAGAAATTGATACCATATATAGTTGTGGTTAATGTTCCCAAATCAAAAGTAAGAGACAGCAACGATAAACTGTCGTCAGATGGAAACCCACCTGCTAGGGTAAAAATCATACAGATATAGGGATCATTTGATGACCGGAAAACCGCGTATTGCTTGTCTCTCAGGCGCTAATGCCACAATCAGCAATTCGCCGCCTCTGATAACCAGTAACAAAGCGCGCACACAACATGGCCTGCCACTTAGGACCAATCCGGACGGGAGCGCCACCCGATTTGACGTATTGCGCCCGCAGCGTCTTGCAGCCCCCGTGACAGTCTACGTCGAGCAGTTTAGCGCCCACCCGTTAGAAGCCGACGCCGCGAATTTGTATGGCCCGCCAGACGGCTACATGGACAGATCGGGTAAATTTCACACCGATCGACAATCGGATGGCGATACGCCAGTATTTGAAATTAACCTTTTACCAAATGATGGTCTATATCCCCTCCCCTATATGGCGCGGCAGGCTGATGGGAGCGCCTGGGAGGACGATTGCGCGTTTCCTGGTGCCCCGGCTGAAAAATCTCGGCAGGCTTATTATCCTGATGGGTCACGTATTTTTGAGGAAATCGACCGGTTCGGTATTGCCGAAGACGGTACCGGCAACCTGATTTCCCAGCTCGCAGAAGTTGACTTCTTCCGCATCATGCCTTCAGGCGGCTACACCAAGGGATTGGCTGCTGCCGACCGCACTGATATGGGCAACAGTGATATAAAACCAGAGGTCATGGGGCGGGACTTTTTCGCCTACCGCCCGGTACATCTAGCAACTTCTCCGTCGAGAAGCTGGATGGCGCGTATAGTCAACGATATCCAAGCCATTCTGGATAGTGGCAACTACCTCGGTGCGATTTGGACCCAGGGTAGCCCTAGGGTGGAGGAAACGCTGTACTGGCTGAACCTGATGCTCGATACCACGTTACCAGTCTGTGGTAATGCTGCGCAGCGAACGCACGGTGAGATCAGTAACGATGGACCTAAGAACTTGTTAGATTCCGTGGACTATATTACATCGAAAATCTGGCAGGACGCTGACGGTAAAAACCGCGCCGGCACCGTAGTCATACAGGAACAGCAGATCTTCGCGTCACGCGAAGTACAAAAAGGCGAGGCACGCCCGGGCGGATACGTCGCCACAGGGGGGCACGGTGGCTTGCTCGGCGCCGTTCGTCACGGTATGCCCCCGATCCTGACCTATCTACCGGGATCAAAGCACACCTATCAGTCCGAAGTGAACCGCACGCGTTTGAACGAAACCGTGACCGGCTACATAAATTCCGGCAAGGGTCTGTCCCCGGTTAAAGTGGCCATCAAAGATGCAAACGGTGCTCTTCTCGAATCCTCCATCCCGAAGGTAACCATCACCAAAGAAGGCAACTACAGCCCGGAATCTCCGGATTCGGGGCCGGAACGGGAAGTCGATCTCGTCGCTCAGATCAACGACAACCTGAAACATGCGCCACTAGCGGGTTTCGTAGTCGAAGGGCAATCACCCTACGGGTCGATGACCAACGATCAACGCAATGCGCTGATGAAGAAGGCTGTCTATTGCGGCATGCCAGTGGTGCGTGTCGGGCGCGGTAACAACGAAGGGTTTTCAGCACGGGCCGGTATATTTCTGGGTGGTAGCAACCTGACTTCAACTAAAGCGCGGCTGGTGCTAATGGCCTGCCTGATGAAGTTCGGCGCCCCGCCGCCCGCTGCAGACCCAGACCATCCGACGGATACGGAAACCGCAGCTATACAAGCGCAACTGGAAATGTACCAAGCGGTGCTTGACACGCACTAGGTGATACTGCTCTCCAGCTTATACGAAACCCGACCCACTAAGCGCCAATGACAGCTACCGGCAAACGCCGGATTTGTTTGTTAGGGGAAGCAGGCTCGCCATTACCCGAATGCTGCCGGCATCCCCCGCTATACAGCGCGGCGGATTATGCTTCCGGAGTCATAAGAGAAATACCAAGTCGAGCCCGCCGCGTCAGCCAAGGGCTGGGGCGATAGCGCGGATCACCGTAAAAATTCCACATCGCAGATAGGATGGCATGAATTCTTTGTGGGCCCAGCGTATCGCCGAACTCGAGTGGTCCCTGGGGATAGGCCAGACCAAGTTTAACTGCCTTGTTGATGTCTTCCGGCGTCGCAATACGCATCTGCGCAATCTCAGAGGAAATATTGACGATTGTTGCAATCACCCGCTGAGCGATGAAACCGGGGCTATCGTGGATCACTGTCACCTTCGCACCATCCGCGGCCAGCGCGCCGTGCGCCAAATCACGTACGCCGTCATCGGTAACGCTTGTGGTCATCAATGTCAGTCGCCCCTCGAGCCCGAACAGCGTATCCACTGCCACCGTTCTCTCCGCTTCAACACCTAGTTCGATGGCGGTCATCGTGGCATCGCTGCCGAGCGGCGCAACCATACAAATCGCTTTGGCAGACGGCTTACCGCCGGTTTCGACATCTACGTGCTTCTTCAAGAATTCAACCAGCGTGTTGGCTCCGTCATGCCCTTCCGGCCCTACCCACACACAATCGGGTAGACCGGTCGGCGCAGCAGCCTCCTCTGGCATAACTTTTCTATTATCTTCGTATTTGTAGAAACCTCGCCCAACCTTGCGACCGTGCAGTCCCGCCGCCATCCGGTTGCGGATAAAAGCCTGCGGCTTGAACCGTTGTTCCTGATAGAATTGTTCGTAGATTGATTCCATCACCACACCTGACACGTCAAGTCCGGTCGTGTCCATCAACTCGAACGGACCCATGCGGAAACTTGCGCCGCCTTCGCGAAGTACATCATCAACCTGATGTGGGTCAGCAATACCCTCGGCTAAAATACGAACCCCTTCTGTATAGAGACCCCTCCCTGCATGGTTCACCAAAAAACCGGGAGTGTCGTGAGTCCGCACTGGTTCGTGACCACATTTACGGGCTATAATTTCCAGTTTCTCGACAACCCAAGGAGCTGTCATCTGGCCTTCAACAACTTCAACGACTTTTAATAGGGGAACCGGGTTAAAATAGTGATAGCCGGCGACCCGTTCAGGATTTTTGCATCCGGCAGCGATCTGTGTGACCGACAGCGACGACGTATTGGATGCAAGTATAGCATCTCCAGCGACGATGCCTTCCAACTCCGAAAACACCTCGCGCTTTACGTTTAGTTTCTCGACGATCGCCTCGATCACCAAGCTACAATCGCCGAAGTCAGACAGGCTATTGACGATGTTCAGGCGCCCGTTTGCAGCTGCCGCCTCGCCCTCAGAGATCTGACCCTTTTCGGCAGAACGGCTGATCATCCGGTGGATAAACTCCTCAGCCTCCCGGGCAGCGCCTTCTTGTGCATCGTACATTTTTACTTTGTAACCGCCTGCGACGGAGATCTGCGCGATTCCGCGTCCCATCGTGCCAGTACCGATGATGCCAATGATGTAGTCGGGAGAATTGACATCCTGCGCCATACTTTCTTCCTTCTTTTACAATGTGTTAAGGTAATTTAGGACGGAAGTGGCCTCTTCCATGATTCCGTCGATAATTGCTTCCACCGGCTCAATATCGCCAGCAAAGGCAACCGACTGGCCGATGGACATAGTGCCGGTGGTCCAGTCACCATTCTCATAAGCTTTTCTCTGCAGAGTGCCCTTCACATGGGGACGGTAGGCCTCATAATCGTTGTTACCCTTGGCTTCGAGTGCCAGCACCGCGTCGGCGGACGCATTGTCGATAACACGCGAATTATCACCGAAAATCGACATGATAACCCTCGTGTCATCGGGCCCCAGCTCCGCCAGGCGTTTTTTATAGTTCTCGTGCGCCCAGATTTCTTCCGCTACCACCATACGCGTGGCAACCAACATACCTTCGGCGCCGAGTGACAGACACGCCAACAGTTGACGCCCGGTACCCATACCGCCGGCGAGCACGACGGGGACGTCCAGTTCTCGCGGCACGATCGCCCCCTGCACCATGGTGCCGACCATATCCACACCAGGATGACCACCGGCTTCTGCGCCAAGGATCGCAATCGCATCGACACCCGCCTTCTGCGCCGACAAAGCGTGACGCACTGTAGTACACTTGTGCATCACCGTGATGCCGGCATCTTTAATCTTGGGCATGAACTCTTTGGGCGAAAAACCTGCCGTTTCGACGAATTTCACACCTTCGTCGATGGAAATATCCAGAAACGTCTGCAATAGCTGATTGGACTCCGGCTGAGCCGAAACATAGAGGTTCACACCGAAGGGTTTGCCATCGGACTGATCATGCGACTTACGAATCTGTTCTCGAAAGTCCTCCGGCGTGGGAAAAGAGCGTGGCGTTAAGAAACCGATCCCGCCCGAACGGGCAACCGCGGACACATATTCGGCGTCCGCCAGCCACATCATCCCGCCGCAAACGATGGGATGCGCGATCCCGAATAGATTGGTGATCCGTGTACAAAACTTTTGGGGAACCATCGGTTATTTCCGGAAAACGGGTCTACGTTTTTCGTGAAATGCGGCTGAGCCTTCGAGAAATTCATCGGCGCCAAAACACCCGGCCTGTCCCAGCGCTTCCATTTCAAGTGCTTCATCCAATTTTACAGGCGCCAAACCAAGCTGTTGCTTAGCAATGGCAAAGGCGAAGGGCGGCATCCGCGCCAAGGTCAACGCCCTTTCAATAGCAGTCTCCTCGGCCTTTCCGTCGGGGACCAGTTCATCCGCCAGCCCCCACCGCACCGCATCTGGTCCCTTCACCATCTGCGCGTAAAGTAAAAGTTGTCGCGCCTTGGCGCCGCCCGAACGGCGCGGTAGCGTATGGAGAATACCGTAATCTGGAATCAGGCCGACGCGGAAGAAGGGGAACCCGATAGTACCACCCTCAGCTATAATCGCCGTATCACCGAGCATCGCCAGCCCGGCGCCGGCACCAACGGCGAACCCCTCGATAGCCGTCACTACCGGCTTTTCGGATTCTGCGATCAGGCGAACAATCATGTGATTATCCTTCATCCTAGCCCGTGCAGCTTTAGAATCGAGCCCCTCCATACTGCCAATATCACCACCGGAGCAGAAATTTCCGCCTTCGCCAGTTAACACCAGTGCGTGTACCGCCTCGTCCCGCAGCAGAGGTGGAAGTTCGGCAATCAGGGTTGCTCGAACTTCGTCGTTTAGCGCGTTTCGCTTGTCGGGTCGATTGATCGCAACACGCGCGATGCCGTCATCCCTAAAGTATATATTTACGGCAGACATTCGTCGACTTCCCCTGTTTGTCTCAGCCGCACTATTGCCGTTTTGCTATCTACCGGCAAGGCGAACAAGATGCGCCTCGCAGGATTTGCAGTCTGTGCTGCCGTATCCTGGGATAGGGATATCCCCACCCGCGCGGAGTAGATCGACAACCAGGTTGCACTCCTTGCCGCCGGGGAACACCTCGACGCGAGTACAAGTGACGCAGGCACTCAGATAATCCACATGCCAATGGGGCTTCTTTTCGGTACGAAGATGGCGTGCCACCCGGGCCCGGATTCCACCCGGACCGTAGGCGCTACCGGCATATACAAATGTACCGTTGCCAAGCGAGGGGTTGTTTAGCTGCGAAATGGGCAAGATGACCCGTTCTCGTATATCGAAATACAGAAGATAGGCGCCGCCATCGGCGGACAGGGCAGCTGGGTCCAGATCAACCAACCAGTTTCTGGGCCGCCAGCGCTTTTCCAAACGCAGCCATCAGATTAGCTATTTCGACGCTTGCGAATTCCACGTCATCCCGTCCCATGAAGGAAGTCACGGCATCGCATACCGCGTCCTCAGTTGCATCAACACCGACCAAGGCATCTTCCAGCCAGCCCACGGCATCGATCGGGCGAGGGTGCCAATCGCCATTCAGGATAGCGTGGAAAACCTTGCCGTCGCGGACAGCCAGTGTAGCCCATAACATTCCACCAACTGCCTTTTCACGACCATACCCCACGGTATCGCCCGCCTTCATATCGGAGCGAAACCGGTTGCATTCAGATTTTCCGAACAGCCATCCATCATTATCGTACTCAGCGCGGAATTCTTCCGCGTATCTGCGTTCAACATCGGTCAATACACCAAATTCAAGTTTGGTGCCGCTAAAAGCATGGGCGACGGCGGCGCGCGCCATTTGTTCCAAGTCCTCTGCCGAAATTGCGTACCCGGCTTCACGTTCTAGACAGGTAAAGCGCGACTGAAGGTCCTTGTGCACCTTGTCCTGCACCTTTTCGGGCGGCATCGGCATAGCCGCTCCGGCGATCTCGGTGTTCATTTCCTTTACATTTACAACGAACCGAAATGTCATCACTCCGTTCTCGATTTTCAGCGAAGTCGGCACCAATTTACGACCTTCAACTTGTACATCGTTCAACGGGCGGTATCGGGCTGGAAAGCCGAACTGTTCGGTCAGGGTTTCGGCGAATGCCGTCAAAATTTTTGGGAACGCCTCCGCCGTAGTTTCGGGTACATCGGGATGAGATGTTGGCACGAAGTAAACCATAAAGGCAGATCCCGTGCCGGTATAGATTGCACCGCCGCCATTCACCCGGCGCCTGAAATCGATATTGTTGTCACGGCAGAAAGTGAGATCCAAGACCTGTTCCGGGTCCTCGTTTACACCGATGGTGATAGAATCCTGATCGAATATGTTGAGAAAGATGGTAGGTGGCGCATCGCCATTCACGACAGCCCGTTCAACGGCGGGAGACACTGACACCGAAAAATCGGCATAGGAATTTTTGTCAACGATCAGACGCCACATAGGGTCGCTCATAATGTTTTCCCGCAGCTCCTCATGTCCGGGCATCGATGACCACCGGACCCTGTTTTATTTCTTCTTCGAATTTAATTTCGTCAACCGAAATCAATGTTTGGCTCTTGAACCGACGAGTAATTTCTTCCTTAACGTCATCACCACCGGCGCCCTCCAAAGCCAGTTCGAGGCGGTCACCGCCGCCATCACCGGCTGACACCGTCAAACGGTAGCCACCGGTAGGGCCATCCAGACCCAGCAATACGCTGCGAATTTCCGAAGGGTATACCTTGACGCCCTTCACCTTGACCATTTCATCTGTGCGGCCAAACACAACACGGGGCAAGTTGACTGTACGGCCATGAACCGGCGCGGTGGTCTGTCGCACGGTTAGATCGCCAGTGCGGTAACGCAGCAATGGCTGCGCTTCCTTTTTCAAATGCGTCAGTACCAGCTCGCCCCGCTCACCATCGACGACCGGTACGCCTGTGCTTGGCTCAATCACCTCCGCATAAACAAGTTCATCGAAAATGTGCACCCCTTCGCCCCCGGGGAATGTACGCGCCACAGGCAGAAACTCAGACAGTGAGAATGAATCCACCAGCGCCGTGCTAGGCATCGCTGACCTCACCGCGCCATATAGCGTTGGGTTTCCAGTAAATGCCTCGCCGCCAGCGAAGAATACCTTGGGCGGCTTGAGCCCTGCCTCGATTAGTTTCAACGAAAAAGACGGATTACCAGCTAGCACCGTAACACTGTGCTGGGCGCAGATCTCGACAGTTCGCTCAGCCTCTCCGGGGCCTATCGGAATACAAGCAACGCCATGGGCTTCCATTTGCGATTGATAAAATAATCCGGCTACGAACATATGATATCCGAAAGTCACTGCGCATACATCGCTAGACCCGATGCCGCAAGCGTCAAGATGAGAACGCGTTGCGGAAATCAGGTTGGCGATATCCCCTGCCGTCTGCATAACAGGTATCAGCGATGATCCCATCGGACTCAAATTGATACGGACTGGATCGATACCTCCGAATGCGCCGTAGCCTGGCTTGATCATTTCGGCAATTAGATCAGCGCGACTCATCAAAGGTATACTGGCTGCAAAGTCCGCGGGACCGTCGAAACCTGACCGTACCCGCCCTTTATAAAAAGGATGTTTGGTTAGTTTATCAAGCTGATCATTCAGTGCCTCTTTCGGAAACGACATCAGCGAACCGCATCAGCCTTAGCGGCAGCATCGTCATACGTTGTATGAACGTTTATGACCGCCGTTCGTCCTTCATTATCGACTGCCTTCACTCCCCTTTCGAGGGCCGCCGGCAAGTCGTTAGGATCGTTCACTTCTTCACCGTAACCGCCAGAAGCTTCAACTATCTTATGGTAATCTGGAGCAGGCTCCAGATAGGTAAGCGGCGCCTGGTTAGCGGTCGATGCGGCACCTTCAGGATAGAGACCGAGAGTTGCTTTGCGAACTGATCCCCACATCTTATTATTTATAATCACGGTTAGGATCGGCAAGTCATAGGCGGCCGACACAAAGTGTGCCGGTGTCGGGTTGCCAAACATATAGGACCCATCGCCAACCACGTTCCAGATGCGCTTGTCTTTCTGGCCAAGCTTTACACCAATCCCTGCGCCAATCCCCCAACCGAGACCACCCGCGGGACCGGTGCCAAAAAATGTGCCGGGTTTTTTCAATCCGAGATTGGGCAGCGCCAATTGAGATTCCGAGACTAGTATATCGTCTTCTTCTTTAAGCTGGCCAATGCAATGTGCCACCCAAGCGTTATCCATAGCCGCCCCTCCCGAGGCGATTCTTTCAACACTTACCTGATTGTTTGCGACCTGTTCCGCCTTTATTTCTTTGATCCTTTTGCGGCGCTGTTGGATTCTATCCTTGGCTGATTTCTCGCGCTGCGCCATCGCTTCCTCAAGTTGCGGCAGAGCGTTAACGGCATTGGCGCGGATTCCAAGATCACACGGAAACCCACGAACCGGATAGTTCTCGTAGAGAGGATCTGCGCCGAGGTGAACGACCTTTGCATCAGGGTTAAGGTGATGAAGAGAAGGGATCCATGGTACATCGCAATCTAGCACCAACACAGCATCTACAGTCGGCAGATGCGCCCCGGGTTCATAACCTAAATGCATGGGATGGTCAGATGCGATATTCACATATCGTGGGCGGTAGGTGATCACGGGTAGCGCAAACCTCTCGGCGAGAGACTCTAGGGCGGGCACAGCAGCGCGGTTCTGCCCCATACTAGCAGTTATGATTAAAGGATTTTCGGCAACGGAGAGGATCTCTGCCGCCTCGTCCAAAGCGTTTGGGTCTGGGGCAGCGCCTTGGGCTGCGACACGCCGCGACGGCGACTGGTATGTGAATTCACCAGGTTTCTCAGCAAGAACTTCGCGTGGTAGCGAAAGGTAAACCGGTCCTCGCGGCTCCGTCATAGCTATATTAATAGCGCGGTCGACAATAGTCTCAATCTGTTTGGCATTGCGGAGTTCGTAGTCCCATTTGACCATTTCCCGGAGCGTCGATGCTTGGTCAAACATTTCCTGTCCCCAGTGAATAAATAGCGAGCGCGAACCATCAAAACCCTCCTCTGTCAGCGGGGTTCGACCCGATGTCATCAAGATCGGCACATTCTCACGTGCTGCGTTCATAATACCGCAAATCGCGTTAGCGGTGCCGACATTCACATGCACCATTACCGCTGCCAGTCGGCCAGTCGCGATGTAATATCCGTGCGCCATAGAAACACCGAGGTTTTCATGTGGAACTGTCATTGGTGTTGGAGCACTACCCTCGCCGGTCAAAGACTTGGAAAGAGCTTCAATAATAGACGGAAAATCGGTACCGGCATTGCCGAACAAGTAATCAACTCCCCGGTCCTTCAATAACGTCAGATACGCCTCCGCCGCGCTATCCACGTTTATGGTCTTGGCTGGCATAGCTTCCTCTAATCTCTTGTTTATTCCAATCGGATAGCATGGACGACGACGCTGATCTAGGCCAAGTCTACAGACAATGAATGGTAAGACCTGAGTTCAGGATCGAAGGACAAAATTCCAAAACCGATTCTATTCATTATCAAAAAAGCTTGGTCGCTGAGATTAGCGATGCCGATTTGATGGCCGCATGCTAAACCAGCCTCAGAATGGCTTCACGTTTTTCCCTTTATTATGCCGCTATTTTCCTGGTTATCGGCATTCACCTACCCTTCTGGCCGGCCTGGCTCGAATTCCGTGGACTTGATCCTTCGGAAATCAGCTTGATCCTGTCTGTAGGAGTTTGGATACGAGCCTTCGCCAACCCCATTATTACCCATTTCGCTGACCGGTCTGGCGCTCATAAAAATATAATCCTGATCTCCGCTGGTGGTGCAGTAATCGCATATGGATTGTTCGGTATCGCGGACAGTTTCTGGACGGTATTTTGCATCAATATTTTGGCAAGCGCCATGTTCATGGCACTGATTCCCCTAGGCGAAAACATGGCATCCCGGGCTTCGGTCGAACACGGGTTCGATTACGGCCGGGTGCGTCTTTGGGGGTCGATAACATTTATTGTTGCTTCCTATACCGCCGGCTGGGCGGTGGAACAAACGGGGGATGGTGCGATTCTTTGGATGATCGTTGTTGCCATGCTGGCAGCGTTCGTCTCCGGTTTTGGTCTACCTGAACGATCTACCCGAGATTTTGAAAAAATTACCACCGTGCAGTTTCCAGCTTTTGAACTTATCCGCCGGAAGCGTTTTCTATTATTTGTCATCGCGGTAAGTCTGCTTCAATCTAGCCATGCCGTCTTATATGTCTTCGGAACGATTCACTGGCGTTCGGCAGGGATATCAGATGCGGTAATTGGCGCGCTTTGGGCTGAGGGAGTGCTCGCCGAGATTATCCTCTTCGCGTTTTCTGGCGCCGTTGTTTCTAGGACAAGCCCTGTCCAACTAATGTGGATTGCCGCGACCGCTGGAATTATTCGTTGGTCTGTCCTTGCAGCCACCACCGACCTAACGGCTCTATTCGCGACCCAGTGGCTGCACGGTTTGACCTTTGGCGCCGCACATCTGGCGGCGATACATTACATGCTGCAAACGGTGCCTAAACACCTGTCGGCTTCGGCACAGGGCCTTTATTCGGGTTTTGCTACCGGACTAGTCATGGGACTAACGATGCTAGTAACCGGATGGCTTTACGAAGATTATGGTGGAGGGGCATTTTATGCGATGATTGCGTTATCAGCCGCTGGTGGCGCAACCGGCATTTTTCTTGCCGGGAACACAAAAGATGACACAATTTAGCCCTCAGTGCCCCTGTTCTTCATGGTCAAGCGTTGTACGGATGAGAAAAAATACAAATAATACGGCGAACAAAAACACCGCTAGTCCACCATAATAACCAAGACCATGTCCCGCATTCGAGGAGACAAACAGTCCCCCAATTCCCATAACGGCAGTAAAAAAACCCAGAACCCAGTTTGAAAAATTTGTCATCGTTCGTTTCGCTGTCGATACGTATGTTACGCCCAATAAATAGCCGTTCAAGCGCTCAGGTGCAACGATCTAAGGCGCCGCGTTCATGACCAGCACCCCCAAATCAGATTAGTATGGACATCTCTACTTGATGGTTTCGTTGTAGCACAGAAATATCATCTTAAACTGAGAAGAAAGCGCACAATTTTCTTCGTTTTTTCGCTGAATAATTTGGGCGTGTAAAAACTTCCAGCGGCGCGCTTGCTTACTTCGCCTAGCGTCGGATAGGGAATGATCAATCCGGCAATGGTACCAATCTTCATCTTATTCTTGATCGGTAGGATCCACAGCTGAATCAATTCGCCGGCGCGAGTGCCAACAATAGACGCACCGACGACGACCCCCTTGGTCGTAGTTATGATCTTGGCGAGGCCATCGACTTCTCCCTCAGTCCGTGCTCTGTCATTTTCAGAAAATGGGTGGCGCAGCACACGGATAGCGCTGTATTTCTCTCGCGCCTGTCTTTCGGTCAAGCCGACATGGGCCAGTTCTGGGTCTGTATAGGTGACCCGGGGCAGCGCTGAATAATTGACCTTTGCAGGCAAACCAAAAAGCGCGTTCCGTATGACCACGCCAGCGTGGTAACTGGCACTATGCGTGAAAGGGAAACTACCGACAGCATCACCAATAGCGAAAACCTTCTTGTTGGATGTTCTCAGGCGATCGTCAACCTTTATGCCTCGCTCGGTGTATTCGATGCCCGCAACGTCCAAATTTAGGTCGGCTAGATCGGGTACTCGGCCGGAAACCACCAAAAGATCTGAGCCTTTTACGTATTCCTCGGTTTCATTTTCACTGATCTTGATAGTAATCCCATCCGCGTCTCTCGTGACACCAAGAATCTCGATTTTTTCTCGGATAACGACACCTTCCCTTAACATGCGCATCCGCACAATCTCGCTAAGCTCAGGATCCTCGTTATTGAGCATTTTCTCAATCTCTAGGATGGTAACCTCGCATCCGAGTCTGCGATGCGCCTGGCCTAGCTCGCTGCCAATCGTACCGCCGCCGATAATCAACAGTTTTGGGGGTTTCTTGACTAAATCAAAGATTGTCTTGTTTGTCAGATACGGGACGGTATCAAGACCTTCTATAAGTGGTGTATCTGTTTTCGATCCAGTCGAAACGACAACGCGTTTCGCTTTGACGATTGTATCATCCGCCTGAACTTCCGTCGGCCCAACGAATCTTCCGCGGGCTTCGATTACCCTGACCCCAAGGCCCTCGAATCGCTCGACGGAGTCATTATGCGCGATGGCATCTATTACCTTATGGACGTGATCATGGACTTTCTGAAAATCAATATTAAGCTCGCCCGCCTCTATCCCAAATTTGCTAGCACCCATAACATTATAGGCCGCATTAGCGGCTGCGATCATGGATTTGGACGGTACACATCCGTAATTAAGGCAATCCCCGCCCATTCGGTCGCCTTCGATAAGCACAACCTCGGCTCCCATTTGGGATGCGCCTGCTGCTACCGACAATCCGCCGGAACCGCCGCCGATAACACAGATGTCAGTGGTAATTTCCTTCATTCTTTTGAAACCTTATTTATCAGGGCAACTATTAAGGAATACAGGCGGCCTTTCCGTCCTCGTAGTTTTTTGTAGACTATTGGAATACAGGCGAGGAATACCAGCCCGACAAGGGGTGCAAAGAAATTCGGTTCGAAGACAATATCAATTTTGAAATCCTCGTCGGCATCGAGCAGCGTGCCAGCGCCATTACCAACCATTGTATACACGAATGCTCCCGGGATTATTCCAAAGAATGTCCCGACCGTGTAGGTTCGCAGACCAACCCCAAGTAAGGCGGGAACTAAATTGACCAGCCAAAATGGAAAAATAGGAACGAGCCGGAGGATCAGAAGATAGCTCATCTCATTTTCTTGGAACCCCAACTCCATGAGTTTCATGGTGGGGTAGGCCTTAGCCCGCAACATCTCTCTGAGAGCGTGTCTCGCCACAAGGAAAACTATCACAGCCCCAATCGTTGCTCCGATCACAACATAAAGGGTGCCAAGATATGGGCCAAACATGAAGCCGCCAGCAATGCTTATAAAAACGGCACCAGGAATCGAGATAGCCACAACCAGCGCGTAAACCAACACGAATATGACTACAGTCAAGATCCCGTGATTCACGACCCACACTTTCAATATTTCCCTGTGCATTTTCAGGGCATTAAGGGAGATATACTTGTCTAGATCTATCACGATGAATACAGTTAGAGCTGTCACTAAAAGTGCCAGCAACACAACTCGGACAACAGAAACGCCCAACTTCTTTTTACGACTTAGGGTACCGCGATCACTCATTTCGGCCATTCTACGCCCAGTAACGAACTTCCTGTACTTCAATTCTCGTTCGAAGACCCCGCAGCGGCCAAAGTCCTCGCCATACAATTTATCCATAGCCGGCATATAACGCCCTTACAGGGATGCCTAGGTTCTTTTAAGTAACAAAGACAATTAACACGACCAAGAAATTATCCCGGGGCTTTGTTTGAGGGTTTTCGGGAAATGTCTTAGTTTCGTTGACTTGGAAGGCTTGAAACTCTATACACCGGGCCAGTTTTCGACCTGATTAAAGCCGGAGAAAGCCTTGAAACGTACATTTCAGCCCAGCGTCCTCGTACGCAAACGCCGGCACGGCTTTCGCGCGCGCAAGCAAACTGTCGGTGGTCGCCGGGTTTTGGCCCGGCGTCGCGCCCGGGGTCGTAAGCGTCTCTCCGCCTGACTGAGTAGGCGCGATGGTGGAGCGCCTCAAATCTCGGCGGCAGTTTATTAGAGTCGCCGCGGAACAAAACAAATGGGTGACCCCTGGAATGGTGCTTCAGGCAGCCCCCCAGCCGCTTGATGACTGGGCAGAATTTGGCGGGCCACGCTACGGACTTACGGTAAGCAAACGTGTTGGAAATGCCGTGATCCGCAACCGCGCGCGCCGACGTCTACGGATGGTCGCTGAGGAGATACTCCCGGGTGCGGCAGAAACAGGATACGATTATGTCCTGATAGGGCGAAAAGCAACACCTTCGCGTGATTTTGCGGCCCTGAGAAAGGATCTTAAAACAGGTCTCGAGAAACTCGGAATGTCGCGGGAGCTGAGAAATTACAACGATGCCCGAAACAAAGGGCAATAGGTAACGGGACGGTATGGATCAACTTAAACGACTTCTTGGCTTTATGCTGATATGTCTCGCCCGCGGATATCAGTTACTGGTTTCACCTTGGCTACCGCAAACATGCCGTTTTCATCCAACCTGCTCAGGTTACACGATCGAGTCGATCCGTAAATTCGGGGCTGTCAGCGGCGGATGGCTGGCATTAAAAAGGATTGGCAGGTGTCACCCGTGGGGTGGTAGCGGGTACGATCCAGTACCCGAGAAAGATAGGCGCTAGATCATGGACCAACGTAACCTAATTATGGCAATTGTGCTCAGCGTGTCTATCCTACTGGGCTTCCAAATATTCATTGAAGCGCCTCGCCTCGAAAAGGAACGCGCCTCTCGAGAAGCGCAAAAAGTGCAAGATACCGCCAAGACCGTTCAGCCTGTCACGCCTGGTGCCATCCCTCCGGCAGTTAATACACCGGGGGTTCTTGGTGCGGCACCACCGGCAAGCGCCAATGCCCCGGTCGCGGGTCAGCCGGCGATGCGGCCGAAAGTCTCGCGCGAAAAAGTTCTCAACGCTTTCGCCAGGGTAAAAATTGTGACCGATCGCGTGATTGGGTCCATCCGCTTAAAAGGTGCGCTGATCGACGATCTAACGTTGCTTAACTATAGACAGACGATTGATGAAAACAGCCCAAATATAGTTCTTCTGTCACCTCTCGGTACTACAGAGGCATACTACGCACAGTTCGGATGGGTCTCTCAGACGGCCGACATAACGGTGCCAGGCGCCGATACTGTCTGGACCGCCGACAGAGAAAACCTCTCTATCGAAAAGCCGGTTACCCTGCGCTGGACTAATGCGCAGGGCGTAGAATTCATCCAGACTATTTCCCTCGATAAGAACTTCATGTTCTCGATCCAACAGAAGGTTAGGAACGGCAGCGAAGGTTCAGTTACGATTAATCCTTTCGGACTTATCTCCCTAACCGGCACGCCGGAGACATCGGGCTTTTGGATTCTGCATGAAGGTATGACCGGCGCTTTCAACGGTACATTGTTCGAGGAAAGCTATAGCTCCCTCCAAGATGAGGATGATGGTCTGATCGCTCCGGACGGCCAGACCAATTGGATCGGAATCACCGCAAAATATTTTGCGACTGCGCTCGTGCCAGACCAAAAGACCCAGAATAAAGGCCGATGGGTGCACAGCACATCTCGAGGACAGTCGGAAAAATACCAAGCGGATTACCTTGCATCCGCGAGCCTTCTAGCGCCCGGAGAGACAGGGGAATACAAGACCCGCCTATTTGCTGGAGCAAAAGAGGTCAAGCTACTGGATTCCTATCGCGACAAGCTGTCGCTCCCTGTCTTCGATAAGCTCGTCGATTTTGGCTGGTTTTACTATCTAACTAAGCCCATTTTCTACGCTATTGAATACTTTAATCGCATACTGGGAAATTTTGGGCTGGCAATTTTACTGCTGACGGTTTTGATAAAAATCGCCTTCTTCCCGCTGGCGAACAAATCATATAGATCGATGAGCCGGCTCAAAAAGCTGCAACCTAAGATGATCGAGATCCGGGACCGGTATAAAGATGATCGTCAGCGTCAGAACCAGGCTATGATGGAACTTTATAAAAAGGAGGGGGCGAATCCGATGTCTGGCTGCTTCCCGATCCTTATCCAGATTCCTGTTTTCTTTGCTCTCTATAAGGTACTATTTGTGACCATTGAAATGCGCCACGCGCCTTTTTTCGGTTGGATTCAGGATCTTTCAGCACCCGACCCACTCGGTATACTTATTCTGTTCGGTCTGATTCCCTGGGACGTACCTCAGGCGCTAACCATCGTGAATGTCGGTATTTGGCCTATCATCATGGGCCTCACGATGTTCCTCCAGCAAAAGCTTAATCCGCAACCGGCAGACCCAATGCAGGCAAAAATCTTCATGGTACTGCCGATTGTTTTTACATTCCTGCTGGGCGGTTTCCCGGCGGGTTTGGTAATATACTGGGCGTGGAACAACACGCTATCGATTGCTCAACAATGGGTTATCATGCGCCAGATGGGAGTGTCCGCTTCGGGCGAATCCATTAACGAAGAAATACCGAAAGCGCCACCCCGGGGAAACAGTCGGAAGGAACCGCCGAAGAAAGAAACAGATAATTCAGCGCCACCTCAGAAAACAACGAAGGCTAAGGCAAAGGGCAAGACCCGCCGCCAGCGGAAACGCCGCTAAGCCCGGCTAACGGAGCCCAAGTCGTGACGTATTTGAAGGACTCAGAGGAGCTTGATCGGGAAATGGTTGAGCGCGGCCGTTGGCTGTTTGCGCAGGAATGTGTTTTTGTTTCTGGTGCGGTCAACTATGACGGTGTGCCGGAAGCTAGACTACCGGAGATCGCTTTCGTCGGCCGCTCTAATGTCGGGAAGTCTAGCCTGGTAAATGCGCTGACAGGCCGTAAAACCTTGGCGCGCACGTCGAACACACCTGGACGCACCCAGCAGATCAATTTCTTTCAGATCCCGGGCGCGCTGATGCTAGCGGATCTCCCGGGTTACGGATACGCCAAGGCATCAAAGACCGACATTAGGCGGTGGACCGGTCTGATATTTGATTATCTTCGCGGTCGCCCATCTCTTCGACGCGTCTGTCTGTTGATTGATGCACGGCGGGGACTGAAGGACAATGACGTGGAGGTTATGAATGACCTAGATGAATCCGCCGTCTCCTATCAAATCATTCTGACCAAATGCGACAAAGTAAAACCGAACACTCTTGCAGAGCTGACCGACGCGACCGCTAACAACATTGTAAAGCATGTGGCTGCCCACCCGGCGATTATCCGCACCAGTTCGGTTAAGAATAATGGTATTGATGAATTACGCACAGAACTGGCAATGATGGCCGATATCCGCTAAACGCGGATAATTATATTGAGTCTTATGGTACGTTTGCCCGAGAAATTCCAATGGCACAGATTCGAAAGACCGATAAGAAGAATATTTCTAATCTCAAGTCGCTTCTCCGTACTGTGGAAACCCTCACTGAGGCCCTTCCCTATCTACAGAAATTCGGAGGTAAAACATTCGTCATCAAATATGGTGGCCACGCGATGGGGGATAAGAAGCTCGCCGAGCAATTTGCCGGCGATATAGCATTACTCAAACAAGTCGGGATTAACCCCGTAATAGTCCATGGCGGTGGGCCGCAGATTGGCGACATGCTTAATCAGATGAAGATCGAAAGTGAATTCATCAACGGACTACGTGTGACCGATAAACGTACCGTCGAAATCGTCGAAATGGTCTTGGCAGGATCCATTAACAAGGAAGTTGTCACCGCTATTAACGACGCTGGTGGAACTGCCGTTGGCATCTCTGGAAAGGACGGCAACCTGATCCAGGCCCGAAAGCTTAAATACAAGCGAATGACGGATTCTAATGTCGAGGAGGCCGTAGACCTTGGTTTTGTTGGAGAACCATATGCAGTTAATACCAAGGTGCTGGATACGCTTGCCAGTTCCCATATGATACCAGTGATTGCCCCGCTTGGCATTGGGCTGCATGGCACAACATACAATATCAACGCCGACACCGCAGCCGGCGCCATTGCCGGTGCGATCGGGGCAGCTCGTCTGTTGATGCTTACGGACGTGGCTGGCGTACTCGACAAGAAAGGCGAATTGATCACCGACATCACTGCCCGCCAAGCAGACGCATTAATCAAAAACGGTACAATCTCCGGAGGAATGATCCCCAAGATAGAGACATGTCTCGATGCGGTAAAAGACGGTGTCGAAGCATCGGTGATTCTGGATGGTCGTGTTCCGCACGCTCTTCTACTAGAAATTTTTACAGAACATGGTGCTGGTACAATGATCCGAGCCAAGGAAGGCTAATCTGGCATAAAATCAGCGAAGCATTGGAGTTACCTCCACAAATGCACCACATTTGAAGTCTTACATATGTTTATCTAGTATTTTGTTCGTGGATAAACCCTCGGGTATTGTCTTTACGGTCGTGGCAGTTAAAGCTTTTTACCTTAGGCGTCGAGGAGGGTCGAAATCGTAGTATGTCAGACTATTTTACAGCGGACTGCATAGACCACATTGAGGCATGGGTTTTTGATTTGGATAACACCCTGTATCCCACTACTCCCGAGATGCTGGCCCAGATCGATGATTTGATGGGCTCTTTTATCTCAGACTTCCTGAGTGTTGATCGGGTGGAGGCGCGACGCATTCAGAAGGGTTATTTCCGGAGCTATGGACTCACACTTAGGGGACTTATGATTGAGCACGGACTTGAACCTCAAGTCTACATCGACCACCTTTCCCGGGTCGATCTCAGCGGGGTAAGGCCCGACCCCCAACTTGCTGATACTCTGGCCAATCTTGGCGGCCGTAAGTTTATTTATACAAACGCGTTTACCGAACATACCCGTGAGGTAATGGAACGGATCGGTATCGTCGATCATTTTGACGGCGTGTTTGATATAAGTGACGCGGGTTTTGTTCCCAAGCCCGCGATTGAATCGTATCGCCGTTTGTGCGAACTGCACGATATCAACCCTTCACGAGCAGTAATGGTTGAAGATATCGCACGCAATCTAGAACCCGCAGCAGAGCTTGGGATGAGGACGGTCTGGGTACGCACCGACACCGACTGGGCAAAAGCTAATAATGAAACTAGTCATATCAACTATGTTACAGATAACCTCTCTACTTGGCTGCGTGACGTTATCAATCGTAGTTGAGTAGTTTCCACAGCCAAAGAAATTCCTATATATTCGCGCCGAATTTTAATGGGGAAAAGTGATCGGGACATGAGTAACAGCACACTTGAAGAAGCAATAGACCGGGCTTGGGAAGACCGGGACAACATCACGCCAGATACAAAGGGCGAAAGTCGAGACGCAATCGACGCAGCACTCGAAGGCTTGGACTCCGGGACACTACGTGTCGCGGAGAAAAGCAACGGCGGCTGGACCGTCAATCAATGGCTAAAGAAATCCGTACTTCTATCCTTCCGTATTTTTGATATGGCGCCGTTAGCAGGCGGCCCTTCTTTTCCCGGTATCGGGGACAGCTCTTGGTTCGACAAAGTTCCATCAAAATTTGCTGGTTGGGATGAAGCAAAATTCCGCGACGCCGGCTTCCGCGCTGTGCCCAACTGCACAGTCCGCCGCTCGGTATATTTGGCACCTGGCGTGGTCCTGATGCCGAGTTTTGTAAATTTAGGTGCTTATGTAGACTCGGGCACAATGGTCGATACATGGGCAACGATAGGCTCGTGCGCGCAGATCGGTAAGGATTGTCATATCTCTGGCGGTGTCGGGATTGGCGGCGTCCTAGAACCGCTACAGGCTGACCCCGTCATAGTCGAGGACAACTGCTTTATCGGTGCCCGTTCGGAAGTTGCTGAAGGCGTGATCATAGAGGAAGGCGCCGTTCTTTCGATGGGTGTTTTTCTCGGTCAATCGACTAAAATTGTGAATCGCGAAACCGGCGAAATTATCTCTGGCCGCGTTCCCGCTTACTCGGTCGTCGTCCCAGGTTCAATGCCGGGAAAAAATCTACCCGATGGTAGCGATGGGCCGAGCCTTTACTGTGCGGTCATCGTTAAACAAGTTGACGAGCAGACACGTTCAAAGACCTCTATTAACGATCTATTGAGGGACTGAAGATCATCGTTGACGCAGTTGAACTTGCCCGAAATTTGATCCGCTGCCCAAGCGTAACGCCGAAGGATGCAGGCGCGCTGGGCGTATTGCAAACGGCGTTGGAGGAGATGGGCTTTACCTGTCATCGACTGCTTTTCTCGGACACGGAATCTCCGGAAGTTGACAATCTTTACGCCCGACTCGGGGATTCTTCCCCCAACTTTTGTTTCGCCGGCCATACCGATGTCGTGCCATTGGGTAATCTCGAAGCTTGGTCAGTGGATCCATTCGGTGCAGAGATCATCGACGGTTTTCTCTTCGGACGAGGTGCGACCGATATGAAAGGGTCTATCGCCGCATTTGTCGAAGCAGTCAGCCGGTTGCTCGCGGATAGCGATGTGCAGGGTTCAATCAGCCTCCTAATAACCGGCGACGAGGAAGGGCCCGCCATCAACGGTACCAAAAAAATTCTGCATTGGATGGCAAAGCAGGGCGAGGCTATCGACGTCTGCCTAGTGGGAGAGCCTACCAATCCTGATAAGTTGGGTGATATGGTCAAAATTGGCCGTCGTGGGAGCCTTACTGGGCAACTAACGGTCATGGGTGTGCAAGGACACACTGCCTATCCGCACCTGGCGGAAAATCCTCTGCCACGACTGATAAAGATGCTTGATGCAATTTCCTCATACGAACTTGACAAGGGCACTGATTATTTCCAGCCATCAAACCTCCAGCTAACGACGATCGACACAGGGAATCCAGCGTCGAACGTCATCCCCGCGTCCGTGTCGGCCGGTTTCAATATTCGTTTCAACGACCTCCACACCGGTGAAAGCCTGACTCGATGGCTAAGAGAACAGTGTGACGCCGAGGGAGGGAAATACGAGCTGGATATTACCGTGTCAGGCGAGGCCTTTTTGACACCGCCTGGGGAATTTAGCTCGTTGATCGCAAAATCCGTAGAAGAAACCACTGGTAATTCTCCGGCACTCAGCACGTCGGGTGGAACGTCGGATGCGAGATTTATAAAGGATTTCTGCCCCGTGGCTGAATTTGGTTTAGTAAGCCATACTATGCACAAGGTAGATGAACGCATCGCCGTCGCGGATATCCGCGACCTGACAGATATTTATACGGCGATATTATCGAAATATTTTGCGAACTTAGCTCCGACTGAATCATGATTTCCAGCCGTGAGGTCTTTCTTTCAATATACGGGGCCTATCAATTTGCGAAGTTCAAGCGCAACGCGGTGGACTATTTCGAAAATACTCCGAAAGCATTCTGGCGATCATTTTATTCGGCACTGATCGCTCTACCCGCATACATTCTACTGGTGTCACAAAATTTCGTGGAACGGCCCGTTAACGTCTCGGGTGCAAGAATTGTGATAGTGGAGTCGACTGCATATGTGATCGGTTGGGTAATCTTTCCTCTGATCATGATATCATTTACAGACACTCTGAACCGGTTCGATCGGTACTATCGGTTTGTCGCGGCTTGGAACTGGTCAATCATACTGCAGGTGCTACTTTTTCTATCCGTAACCACCCTGATTACGACTGGGATTGTACCTGCACAGCTTGCCGGATTCGTGAGTCTGATAGCAATAATCACGATCCTATTTTATCAGGGTTACATTGCAACCATGACTCTAGAAATACGGGCGAGCGCTGCTCTCATAGTGGTTTCCATAGATTTCGTATTGGCTCTATGCCTCAAGATTTTAATACAGTCTTTCTACACCGATTATTCCGGCGCCTGACTACTATCCATATTGGGGTATTCAACCTCAACAAGATAAAGGCCGTCCGGCGGTGCAGTGGGCCCGGCAGCTGATCGGTCTTCAGCTGCCAAAGCTGCTAACAAATCAGCAGCTGTCCATTTACGAGACCCGACTAACTCCAAAGAGCCCGCAAAGTTTCGGATCTGATGATGCAGAAATGATTGTGCCCGCACGTGTATCTGAATTTCATCACCCTTCCGGATTACGCTCAATTCTTCAATTGTCCGAACCGGTGATTTGGCCTGACACATCGCAGCTCGAAAGCTCGTGAAGTTGTGGCGGCCGACTAGAGCCTGTGCCGCAGCGTGCATAGCCTTCGTGTCCAGCGGTAACGGTACATGCCAAACTCGGCCGGCCTCCAATGTCGGGCGCGGGCGCCTGTTCAAAATGCGGTAAAGGTATGTTCTTCTCACTGCGGAAATCCGGGCATGAAAATTAGGCATTACCTGGACCGCGTCGGTAACGACGATTTGCTCGTTCCTCATATGAGCGTTCAGTGCTTCTCGAATGGTGTGCGCACTGGCCTGTTTTTTTATGTCGACATGCGCTACTTGGCCCATCGCATGCACACCGGCATCAGTCCGCCCGGCTCCATGCACCCGCGTCTCCTCTCCGCAGAAATGAAAAACAGCCTCTTCCATAGATTGCTGTATCGACCGACCGTTCTCTTGCCGTTGCCAACCGACATAAGACCCTCCATCATATTCAACAGTCAGCTTCCAGCGGATCATGTGAAAACAACCCCGAACGGTGCAGGGTTGCCCCTGAGGTAATCTTCCGCAGACATTGCCAATTTTCCCGAGCGTTGGACCGAAGTTATGGCCAGCGCACCCTTACCGCAAGCTATAGTCAGGGGTTCCGCTACAACTGTCCCAGGGGGAGCGGTCCCCCCAGTTTCCGGGACAGCTGCCAGGATGCGTAAGCGTTGGCCGTTGTGTTCACACCAGACACCGGGCCAAGGGTTTAGTGCACGCACCCACCTGTCAAGATCAGCTGCATCCTTCGTCCAGTCAATACGACCCTCACTGCGATCAAGTTTCGGGGCATAAGTGACGCCAATTTTCGGTTGTGGTACCGGGGTCGGGTGGTTCCCCGATAGAGTATCGACAATCAGGCGGCCACCGATTTCCGATAGTACGTCATGAAGATCGGATGTTGTGGTGGTTGAACTTATCGGCAAGGACTGGGTCGCCAGCATGTGCCCGGTATCGAGGCCTTCATCCATCTGCATGATCGTGATGCCAGTCTCTGTATCTCCAGCAAGAATTGCGCGCTGGATGGGTGCTGCGCCGCGCCATCTCGGTAGTAACGAGGCATGTATGTTTAGACAACCGAGCCTAGGGGCGCGGAGGAATGGCTGGGGAAGAATAAGACCATAGGCGGCAACGACGGCTACGTCAGCATTCATCTGAGTGAACTCGTCCAACGCGGCCGTATTTTTTAGGTTTGTTGGACATCGGACTTTGAGACCCAGAGATTCTGCTAATGCCTGAATAGGCGATGGCCGCTCATTATAGCCCCGTCCAGCGGGACGGGGTGGCTGAGAATAGACGCAGACTACGTTATGACCAGCGGCGAGAATCTCCGACAACGCGGGGACTGCAAAGTCGGGAGTTCCCATGAATATAACTCGCACGGCGGGTACCCTCAGACGCCCGCTTTGGCTCTCGAATCGGCGCGTATTTTTTTCAGCTTGGTTAGTTTTCGCATTATCATGCTGCGCTTGAGGCCTGAGATATGATCAACGAAAAGCACACCATCGAGATGATCAATCTCGTGCTGAATACACTTTGCGAGAAACCCATCCATATCCCTCTCGCAAATCTTGTTTTCGTAGTCGAGGTAACTTATTCGCACCATGTCGGGTCGCTTAACCTCCGCAAAGTGCTCGGGTAATGACAAACAACCTTCCTCGAACGCAGATAATTCATCGGAGGCGTCAACTATCTGGGGATTTGCGAGGCGTATCGGCTGCGGCTTCCCATCCGCGCGGGCTACATCGACTACGATGACCCGTTTTAGAACACCGACTTGGGGTGCCGCCAGCCCCACACCGGGTGCCGCATACATTGTCTGAAGCATATCGTCCATCAGACGGCGTACGCCATCATCAACATATTCGACCGGATGAGAGACTTTTTTCAGTCTCGGATCAGGGGCGGTGATAATAGGCATTAATGCCATAGTATCGAAATCCTTAGTTTTCAGTTGGAATTAGGTATGCTTTCGGTTCCACAGGGTCAAGCGTGACTTAAAAGTGTCGACGATCAGCCGATTCGGAGAAGTTCGTGATACGTTCTTTCCTATGGAGTCAGTGACATTTATTGCGGTGGTCGTTGCCATTGGATCTTTGGCGTTTGTCGCATTGGTTCTACTGCGGGGCAACTCGCGAAATATTTCCGAAGAGATTACACGAACAGCAGAACGACTCACCACCCAACAGATAGAACTTGCCGGCAGATTGTCACAGATCGCTGAAGCGGACGCAGCCAGCCAGAAAGCACTGTCAGAACGACTACAGAACCAGGAAATAGCGATCACGAAGACGCTAGAAGAACGTCTTGCAGACGTCACCAAACGGGTTGGAGACACGCTTCAGAAGACTAATACGAAATCTTCAGAGACAATGGCGAAACTCCAAGAAAGACTCGCAGTGATAGATGCGGCGCAGAAAAACATCACCGACCTGTCGGCACAGATGGTTCAGCTTCAGGACGTTTTGACCAATCGGCAGGCACGCGGTGCATTTGGAGAAATACAACTACAAGACTTGGTCAGAGCAGCTTTACCGCCGTCAGCATACGAATTTCAGAAAACCCTCAGCAATAATAAACGCGCCGACTGTGTTCTAAACCTACCTAACCCGCCGGGCGCCATCGCGATCGATGCAAAATTCCCGCTTGAGAGCTATCATGCGTTACGCGCTGCTAAAGATGAGGCCGGACGCATAAAGTCGTCACGGGCGTTCGCCACGGATGTGCTCAAACATGTCCACGATATAGCGGACCGATATATCATCCCGGGTCAAACGGCGGAGTCAGCATTGATGTTTCTACCGTCAGAAGCGGTTTATGCAGAGTTGTATGCCAACCATCCAGAAACCGTCGAAAAATCTTACCGCGCTCGGGTCTGGATCGTGTCACCAACAACTCTGATGGCAACACTAAATACCGTTCGTGCAGTGTTAAAGGATGCTTCTATGCAGGAACAAGCGGGCGTCATCCAGTCGCAAGTACGCAAGTTATTAGTTGACGTAGCCCGTATTGATGACCGGGTCGACAAATTACAGGTTCATTTCCGTCAAGCGCAGGAGGATATCAGCAAGATCCGCACTTCGACCAATAAGGTTAAGAGTAGGGGAGAGAAGATCGAGTTGATTGAACTTGGTGAGCTCAAAGAAGGGGATAAAATCACAGCGGGAGCAGAAATTCATCGGCTTGAACAGGGCAATGGCTAATTGCGATATAGCTAACTAAATTGACATTGATGCGGCCTCACGATCCAGAATCGGTTTAAATGAAAGATTTCTATCGTTCCCAGGTATATATACTTTTCGCTGCTACGGCAGTTGTGCTTATTGCAAATGGGTCTCGACAAAGTTTTGGGCTTTTTCTGGAACCAATTAGCAAAGATCTTAATTGGGGTGTCACCGAGTTCGCCATAGCTATTGCGGCACAAAATCTCGTGATGGGGTTTGCGGCGCCTTTTACCGGTGCATTAGCCGACCGCTGGATGCGGCCAACGACAGTGATTACTCTGGCCGCAGCTCTATACGCCGCGGGGCTCGCACTGATTTCGGTTTCAGTGACTCCAGAAACAATGTTCCTTTCCGCGGGTCTTATAGTCGGTATCGGTGCATCAGGGGTTGGGCTGACCCTGCCACTGGGTATAGTCGGCCGAATTGCCCCTGAAAACTCACGAACGCTTTGGATAGGAATAGTTACCGCAGGCGGATCTGCCGGACAATTCACTTTTGCTCTGACCAGCATGGGGCTCATCGAGGGGTTTGGCTGGTCGGGTGGAATTTTAGGACTAGCTATTATCGCGTTCGTCTCTGTTCCGCTGGCTTATTCTATGAGACGGGCAGGTGATATCGCGTTCTCCGAGCCTGATAAGGAAAGCCTCGGGGGAGCCCTGAAGAAGGCGAGCAGTCACCATGGATACTGGCTGTTGGTCATGGGATTTTTCGTCTGCGGCTTCCAAGTCCAATTCGTCGGCACACATTTACCCAAGTATCTTACGGATACAGGAGCTGGCGCATGGCTCGCGACGGCTGCTATAAGCGTAATCGGGCTATTCAATCTTTTCGGTACTATTATCGCGGGCTGGGCCGGAGGAAAATGGCGAAAAAGAAACCTCTTGGGCCAGTTGTACTTGGCGCGTGGTTTACTGTTTTTAGTTTTTATCTACTTGCCGGTTAACGAGATAACGGTCCTTGGGTTTAGCGCAATTCTGGGACTTTTATGGCTATCAACCGTGCCCTTAACCAGCGGGATCGTCGCACAGATTTTTGGTCCGAGGTACATATCAACCTTGTTCGCTATTGTCTTTCTGAGCCATCAGTTGGGTGCTTTCGCTGGCGTTTACCTGGGCGGGTTATTTTACGACGTCTTTGGAACTTACGATGCAGCGTGGTGGCTAGCGATCGGGCTGTCGGCTGGGGCCGCGCTTATTCACTGGTGTATTGACGACCGGCCAATTGAAAATCCACGGTTTGTCGGTGCAGGGTAGAATTTGGATGGAAGTAGACACAGACTTTTGAGTGAACTGTGTTATTTATAAGGCTCTCAGTGTCGCGCCTTGCATCTCTTTGATTAGGCTGTATTAGGTCTAAAAATCACCACTCACTGTTAACTCACCGTGAAAAAGATCCTATGGTCGCACAGCGCTGAAGCTGGTGGACAACTGACAATCATTTGTAATGGAGGATGACATTATGGCCGAAACAGAACAGTTTCTGAAACTCACACATGAAGGTGCTCTAACTGCACTGAACGCAGGTATAACGAAGGCGGCAGAGATGAACCAGCCTCAGTGTATTTCAATCGTGGATAATGGTGGCAACCTGCTAGCATTCATTCGTATGAACGGTGCTTTTCATATGTCTATGGAGACATCTATACGTAAGGCCCGCACAGCCGCCTGTTATGGCGATCCTTCGGGTGGCCTGATGGAAGGTGTCGACATAAAACTGGCGATTGGCACCGACGGCCAACGGATTAACCTACCTGGCGGCCTGCCGATTATTGTCGACGGTCACTGTATCGGCGGTGTTGGCGTAGGATCAGGCACAGGGGAGCAGGATCGCGAGGTGGCGGCCGCCGCTATCGCAGCAATCCCGTCGAGTATGTCCTTTTAGAAACGCTTTAGTCGCCCGAACAGCTGCAATTTACGGCGATTCTCCCAGCTCTATGAATTTATCAGCCGATGCCATGTGGGTATAAGGATTTTCTACCCTTTTTGGGCGATTTTATGCTAAAAGGTGCGTGTGTTAGGGAATTGATGATAGCGGGGATCAACACTCGCCACATACCTAACCGAATGGAAGGTCTATTTGCCGCTTGTGTGGGCAAATATGGGATAAAAATCCCAAAGTAAAAACCGCTGACACTGAAGTTTCCGAAGCCGGATACTCAATGTAAGGGTGTTGAAATAACGCGGAATTACGCCAGGTAATTCGCCTATGTGCGTAAAGATATAGTGCCACCGAGAGGGTGGTTGGGACAACCGACGATTACATCGTAATCGAGTAGTAAAAGGGAGCCATTTGATGAGCGAATCGAACACAAGCTCGCTGGAAGCCGAAGAACTAGTAATGGATCATCGTGCTGTAAGTGATGTACCTACAGACCGCAACTGTATGTCTTGCGGCGAAAAATTTGCTAGCGAAGGTTGGCACAACCGCCTGTGTCTGCGTTGCCGGAAACGCAGCGAACCCGATTTCGTTTAAATGACCGGATCGGTTTGCCAAATACTTGGCGTTTTGAATATTTTTTCTCAAGACTATGTAGAGTCTCATGGTCAAGTGCTAAACTTGGTATCTACGATACCTATAATGGAGAAAATCTGAATGGCATTAATAGCCGCCGGGCTCAACGCGCCGGATTTCAGCCTCCCGAACCAGGACGGAAAGACGGTGAAAAAAGACGATTTCGCCGGTCGCTATGTCTTGCTCTGGTGGTACCCCAAAGCCGATACACCTGGCTGAACCATAGAGGGCAACGGGTTCCGTGATAGAATCCAAGACTTCGAAGACCGTAACGCCTCGATAGTCGGTATTTCATATGATAGCCCGTCGGTTAACGGTGCGTTTCGCGATAAATTCTCTTTTCCCTACGACTTGTTGAGTGATGAAGATGGCGCTGCATCCATCGCATTCGGCGTTTCTGAAATTGATAATGCCCGATCACCACGCAAATCAGTATTGATCGGGCCGGACGGACATGTCGCCGTCACATATGAAGAGGTGACACCGGCGGACCATCCCGAACAGGTTATAAGCAATCTGGACAATATGTCCTGAAGGTAAAAAGAGAGAGAATGACAAGGGCGGCGTCAATAGCCGCCCTTCCTGCGTGTACTAGCCGCCCGCGAAAAATAGGCAGTTAGTTTCCTCGGACTTCGAAAGATTTCTCATAGTAATTTTATTTGGGAACTCGGCAACATAGAGACCGGTCCGTAGCTTAAGGTAGCTGGGAGAAGGATGGTGGAGCCGAGGAGGATCGAACTCCCGACCTCTGCATTGCGAACGCAGCGCTCTCCCAGCTGAGCTACGGCCCCACGGTGCCAATCCCTGAGGATCAAGCGGGCGGATAATGTGGACGAAGCCGATATCTGTCAAGCAAGCTAAAACGAATTCATCTGAGTTAATATTAGATCTCTCCTCCGGCCGCTTCAAGCGAACCGCTTGCACCTAGAACAGGCCGCCGTTACCCTGTAATTTCACTACTCACAGGCACCCTTCTTACATGCAGCTAGTCGCCACCCTGTTCAATCTTCTCGACGTCGTAGTCAACCTTTACATATGGTGTTTCATTATCTCCGCTATCATGAGTTGGCTAATTGCTTTTAAGGTCGTCAATACCAGCAATCGGTTTATCTATGTCGCTGGCAATACACTTTACCGGTTGACTGAGCCGATGCTTCAGCCAATCCGCAACCTACTCCCGAATTTCGGCGGTATCGACTTCTCCCCTCTTATTGCAATACTGCTTCTGCTTTTCCTAAAAGATGGAATTCTTCAACAAATTTATATCTGGATTGTTTCCTAATATTCCACGATGACAGATGGCATTATAATTGACTGCAAAGGATTCGCGGCAAACCTTATCGATAGAGTCAAAGCCGAAACGGCCAAACTCATCGAGAACCATTCTCTAGTCCCTAGATTGGCCACCGTAATAGTCGGTGAGGATCCAGCAAGCCAGATATATATAAGAAATAAGAATGAAAAAACGCAAGAGATCGGGATGCTCTCGCTGGGTGAAACCCTGTCCCAAAACACCCAAGAGGAAGAGCTGATAGCTATAATAGATAAACTGAACAACGACCCTGCGGTTAATGGTATTTTGATTCAATTACCCCTACCTGATCACATCCGTCCCGACTCTATAATTGATGCCATTGACCCAGGGAAAGATGTTGACGGGTTTCACCCCCGCAATGTAGGTGCACTGGCGACCGGTCGTTGGGGCATGGTGCCCTGCACACCGCTGGGCTGTCGCATGCTGTTAGAACATATTCTGGGCGATCTATCCGGCTTAAATGCCGTTGTAGTGGGGCGATCTAATATCGTGGGCAAACCTATGGCACAACTCCTACTAGACGCTAACTGCACGGTTACCATAGCCCATTCCCGAACTGCCAATCTTTCTGCTATCTGTCGCGAAGCAGACATCTTGATCGCGGCAGTCGGATGCCCGGAAATGATAAAAGGAGACTGGATCAAGCCAGGAGCAACGGTTATCGACGTTGGCATCAATAGGGTGCCGAACAAAACGAAAGATAAAACGCGCCTTGTCGGAGACGTTGCGTTTGATGAAGCGGTCCAAAACGCCAGGGCTATCACGCCAGTACCTGGCGGGGTCGGTCCCATTACTATTGCGTGCCTACTGCGCAACACGTTGATCGCCACCTGCCGGCAGTACCAAATCGAAGTGCCTAAAATCTGAAAAAGCGTTTTTTACTTATTTCTCAGTATTCGATGATCGAATGTCTACGTCCGAATATTAAATAGCTCTGCGATGCATCCGGATCAATACCGCTTACCTTGGCAGGAATGGATGTGGCTAAGGTAACATCGTTGGAATTTTTATGGGTTTTGCTACAGTGAAAACGCGATATTTCGTAGCATAAAATGCCGTCAACCTATATTGCCGCAAGACCCCACCCAAGACGGGACATAATATCTCTTTCGAGTTATGGGCAGAGGCGCTTGCGATTAATTAAGAGTGGTTGATTTGGCAAGACCGTGCTCGTCAAATTTATAGAGAATATAATGGCTTTCTCTGAGACTCTAACCTTTAAGAAGCGATTCCCATTTGTTTGGGAGTTAGTTTCTGTTTTTGCGAGCCTCGCGACGCGAAATGTAGTATCCGGCAAGAAAAATCACCACCGCCCCCGCCCATGTCCACCCGTCTATCAGTTCGCTGAAAAGTAGATATCCAAATAACGCGCCCAATGGCAAGCGAAGGAAGTCGAATGGCATAACGGAACTGGCATCTGCAGTTGCAAACGCCCGAGCTTGGCAGAAATGTGCCGCCCACCCCGACAACGCCATGAAGGCGATTGGCACGACATCTTCCGATCCGGGATTCTCCCAGACAAAAATTAGCGGGATCGCGGTCAGAGGAACCATCAGCAGGTTCATCCAAAATACCGTCGCAGCGGCTGATTCCGTCTTAGTCAGAATCTTAACACTCGACCATGCTCCGGCGTAGAGCGCCGAAGAAAGAACTACGAGCAGAATCGGTAAACTGATATCGACGAACCCAGGACGTATAATAATTAGTGCACCCCCGAAACCAACCAGAGTCGCCCCCCAACGATGTATACTCACCGTTTCGCCCAGCACTGTGCCTGCCGCTACAGTTGTGAATAGGGGTATCAAGAATGTGAGTGCTACGGCCTGAGCTACAGGAATAAAGGGCAGCGCATAATAAAGGGTAGCCATGGCGAAAAGCGCAAAAACCGTGCGTACCAAGTGCATCGGAAGCCGGTTAGTCCGCAGCGCAGAAAAACCCGATCTCGAAACAAGCGGTATGACGATAAATACGCCGATCAGGGCGCGAAAGAAAACAATCTCAAACGCGTCAAACTTACCGTCCATATAACGAACGCTAGCTATCATAACGGCAAAGCTGGCGGCGGCTAGAATTGCCCAGAAGGCAGAAATCAGAAATCGGGGTCTCGTGATCCCAGCACCATCCATCATCCTTTTCGGGCGTTCATTAGCCGCAAACGCAGGGCATTCAGCTTTATAAAACCCTCTGCATCTCGTTGATCATAGACTTTATCGGCCTCGAAAGTGACATGCTGCTCGGAGTATAGACTTACAGGGGATTTGCGCCCAACGACGCTCGCCACTCCCTTGAATAGTTTCAGCCTTACCGTGCCGGAAACATACTTCTGGCTCTCGTCAACTGCAGACTGGATCATCTCCCGTTCAGGCGAAAACCAGAACCCGTTATAGACCAGCTCTGCGTAGCGCGGCATAAGCTCATCTTTTAGATGGGCAGCGCCCCTATCCAGCGTGATGGACTCAATTCCGCGGTGGGCCACCGCGAGGATTGTACCGCCCGGCGTTTCATATATACCGCGCGATTTCATGCCTACATAACGATTCTCAACAATGTCGATGCGACCAATACCGTTGGCGCCACCAAGCTGATTCAGCTTAGTCAATAATACTGCTGGAGACATTTTTTGACCATCTATTGCCACAGCGTCTCCAGCCTGAAATTCGACTTCAATGTAGGTTGGCGTATCGGGAGAATCTTCAGGGGAGACTGAGCGCGTATACATGGCATCATCTGCCTCAATCCAAGGGTCTTCCAAGGCCTTACCCTCATAGGAAATGTGCAGAAGATTAGCATCTGTTGAATAGGGTGGTTCGTCTATCTTATCACGCGATATCGGGATTTGGTTAGAGCGCGCAAATTCCATCAGCTTGGTGCGTGAATCGAGATCCCACTCCCGCCACGGTGCTATGACCTTGATATCCGGCTCCAGCGAATAATAGCCAAGCTCAAACCGAACCTGGTCATTTCCTTTGCCGGTGGCGCCATGACTGACAGCATCTGCCCCGGTTTCTCGAGCGATTTCGATCTGGCGTTTGGCAATCAGTGGTCTCGCGATCGACGTACCCAGCAGGTAGATACCTTCGTAGAGTGCATTGGCGCGGAACATAGGGAATACGAAATCCCGGACAAATTCCTCGCGCAGATCGTCAATATAGATTTCTTCTACACCTGCCGCGACAGCCTTTTCGCGCGCCGGGTCAAGCTCTTCACCCTGCCCCAGATCAGCTGTAAAAGTAACGACCTCGCATTCATAGGTCTGCTGCAGCCATTTCAGGATCACGGATGTATCCAGCCCACCCGAATAGGCGAGCACGACTTTTTTGACCTCTCCGGGTTTTGATGTGGCCATGGAATGCCTCTCGGTTCGTAATACATACCCCGCGGTGCGGAATCGCGCGGAGTATAGGCATTCCTCGGGGCGCGGCAAGCAAGAGGATTCGGTTCCTCGATCACCCGATTAAATACATCGCCGCAAACGTGAGGATCATAAAATCAATAGATACATTATCGGACTTCGGATTTTACATGAATACTGACTTAGCAGGAAAATATTTCTGTCGAATAGATTTATTTTTCCGCCGGCCGACTAAAAGGTAAGTTTGGCTAATGCGAAGACACAGAGAAGAATTTAACTCTTCGGAATCAACCAAATTTTTTTATAATTTTCCAAAGGGGCCGGCAAGTGCACTTCCATCCAGGCCATTCGTGGCTAAGTAAATTATTATTCAGGCGTTCTTACGTGTCCGCTCGCTGAGCGTCTTCAGCTGACCACATGCGGCGAGTATATCACGTCCTCGTGGGGTACGAACAGGCGATGAATATCCGGCCATGTTAACAATGTCGGCAAATGCCGCAATATCCCCGTCGCTAGAACATTCATAAGGCGACCCGGGCCACGGATTAAATGGGATGAGATTTACTTTAGCGGGGATACCACTAATAAGGCGAACAAGCTCTCGAGCATCTGCAGGCGAGTCATTGATACCCTTTAGCATGACATACTCGAACGTAATCCGACGCGAGTTCTTCGCCGTAGGGTAGGCGCGACACGCATCAAGCAATTCCGCAATTGGATACTTTTTATTTATCGGTACGATCTCGTTACGCAGGTCGTCAGTCACAGCGTGGAGCGATATTGCGAGCTGGATACCAAGATCTGCCCCAATCTTTGGTATCATTGGCACTACGCCCGCGGTGGACAAGGTGATCCGGCGTCGGGATATGTTGATACCCTCCTCGTCCATGATTATGTGCAGAGCCTTAACGATGTTGTCATAGTTATAAAGGGGTTCGCCCATACCCATCATTACTATATTAGTTAGACGGCGGGGTTCCTTGGAAGACGGCCATTCATTGTAGGAGTCTCTGGCTAGCATGAACTGGCCAACGATTTCGCTTGGGGTCAAATTTCGAACAAGCCGCTGAGTGCCGGTATGGCAAAATCTGCAGTTCAACGTGCAGCCTACCTGGGAAGAGATGCATACAGCACCCCGGTCTTCTTCTGGAATGTGTACAGCCTCCGCGAGGTTCCCGTCAGTAAATCCCATCAGCCATTTTCGCGTGCCGTCATTCGACGTTTGTTCGGTGGCAATATCCGGGCGGGAGATCATGAATTTCTCTGCGAATTGAGGCTGGAGATTTTTCGATATGGTCGTCATATCTGAAAAATCACGCACACCGTGATGGTATATCCAATGCCATAACTGCTTCGCCCGGAACCTTGGAAGATCCATCTCTGTAAGAGTGGTCTCCATTTGCTCACGCGTCAGTCCCACTAGATCAATCTGGGCGTCATTGGCTTCAGAAACACTATCTACTTTAGAGATATTAGTTTTCGTTGACATGGCCGCAATATAGGGGCTGGGATCGCCCGATCAACAGCCCATTACTAGGTCACCGATTTCAGCTTTTTCAAGATACCTTTTGAAAGAGTAGCGTGAGTACCGTGGCTTATCCCCGCGCGTCTATATATCGGTTCTGTTTGATTTGACCTTTGAATTCCGCCTCTAAGGTACCCGACTCTAATGATAAAACTTCAGGCGATACTTCAAACCGTTTCTTGATTTCCCCTGCGATACGCTCAGAAATCTCGAGATAATTGGCAGTGTCAGATATTTCAATATAAACACGCAAAACATCAAGCGTTTTGGATTCATGGACCTCAACCTTATAGTCCGCGACATCCATCTGCAGCATCATATAATCATCAAAATCGGCATGATTGATGTTGATACCGCGAACCTTGAAGAATCCTGATGTTCGTGCGGCATGTTGAATCAAAGGATAGATTGATAATGGATCACTGGCAGTCGGCTTGGAACGTTGCCAGCTTACATAATCACCCATGTTCCATCGCAGAAATGGCGTCACATTATTGTTCCATAAAGGTGTGATGATCAGTATCCCCTTTTCATCCTCAGCAACAGGATCAAGTGTCGCTTCATCAAGAACTTCGAAGTGGAAAAGATCCGACCAGAATATCATTCCGTCGTGCAGGCTTGTCTCGCTTGCGAGCGCCGAGCCTTCAGTCGATCCGAACTGGTCGAATACCTCTGCCCCCCACATCTCTTCAATCCTCAGCCTTTTGCCCGGTGAGAGAGGTTCGGCAGCGGTGAGAAACTTATTCACAGAACTCTGAGAAAGATCAATTCCCATCCGCTCCGCCACTTGCGCTAGCTGCAGGCCGTAGCTGGCCATACCGGCGAAAACAGTGGGCTTCAGCGTCTGTATAAGTTCTATTTGCAGCTCCGACGACGTCGAATTGCCAGCACCGCACCAAACGGTGCCAATACCTAGTTCCTCCGCCGAACGTGCGTAAAGACTTCCCACTGGATGGAGCCCCAACGGAAAAGAGATATGGGCTAAGTCGTCAGGGCCTATATTAGCCGTCACCCACAAACGGCGAAATGCTTCAAGCCCGAATCGCATGTCTTCGGCAGATCGCGGATAGAATAGAGGCCGGCCGGTTACTCCGCCGGAACGCCAGTACTCAACCGCATCGGTTCGATCGCCGATACAGAACGCATCAAAAAAATGTTCCGGCGACACTTCGCGCAGTTGATCCTTAGTAAGAATAGGAATTTTCTGCCACTCCTCCGGATCGTCCAGCCGTTCCAAATCAATATGATCGAGTTTTCCAGAAAAGAATGCGGATGATTTGGCGTTCTCGACTGCGATTCTCTTTCGGGCACTCTGAATACGTTCGATCTCTGAGACGCTTTCAGCCGGAAAAATCGTCTCGGGTGTTTTCCACATCTCATTTCCTCCCCTTTGAGGGTAAATACAGTTATACAGGTCTGTGCCCAGTTTTTAGGATAATAAGGTGGGTAAATCGTGGGTAAAGTAGGAGTTCCGAGACAAGATGCCAAACGGGAAGCATATATTCCGCGCCGATCACATCGGAAGTTTTCTGCGTCCGAAGAGCCTGATAGAGGCGGCTCGTTCCTACCGTACCGGAGCGCTCTCCGGTAAGGAATTTCGCGAATCCCAAGATCAAGCGATCGCCGAGGTTGTCACCTTTCAGGATTCTATCGGTCTACCGAGCGTCACTGACGGAGAGTACCGACGGGCCGCTTGGTCTTCTGGCGTCATCGATGCGATTGAGGGAATTATTGTACGCGACGCGGGAACACTAGCCTTCAAGAATAAGGAAGGCGACGTATTCGTACCCCCCTCGCCCTTCGCGGAGACCAAAGTCAAACGCAGCGGCCCAATTGTTGTCGATGACTACAACTACCTGAATTCACTGAAACCTAGGGGTCTTCCGAAGGTCACTATGGCGTCACCACCAGTGCTGCATTTTTTTCTTGGAGATCAAAGCTTCGACAGAAATGCTTATCCAGATAAGGAAGGATATTTCGCCGATCTTGCCAGTATCTACCGTGCTGAGATCGCGGATTTAGCTATAGCAGGATGTACCTTTGTGCAGCTTGACGACACCGCTCTCCCCTGTAATTGCGATATCACTGCCCGGAAAGCCATACAGGACCGTGGCGAAGATCCGGACACCCTGACTGATGCATATATTCAGGTTATTAACGATTCTATTTCGGAGCGCCCTGATAATATGACCATTGGTCTACATATGTGCCGTGGAAATTTAAAGGGTATGTGGATGGGTGAAGGCGGCTACGAACCGATCGCGGAGAAACTGTTTAATCAGCTGGATGTCGATACTATATTCATGGAGTACGATTCCAAACGAGCCGGTGATTTCAGACCACTCCGGCATGTACCGAAGGGCAAACTCATCGTTCTTGGATTAATCAGTGCAAAATCGCCAATTCTTGAGGAAAAAGAGGAAGTAAGATCTCGAATCGACGACGCGGCAGCTATCATCCCGATGGAGCAGTTAGCGCTAAGCGCTCAGTGTGGGTTTTCATCGGGAAGCGGTGACGGTCAAGTTCTAGGCATGGATGATACGAAAAGAAAGCTCAACCTGATTGTCGAGTTAGCCGATGAAATATGGGGAAGTGTCTAGCTGCACTCGACTGTCACAAAGGCAACAAATTAATGGGTTGTCACTGCCCGGGCGTTGACCGAACGCATCCAAAAGACTGCCCCGGCGACAATCACTATCTGGGGCACGATAGCGATCATTACGGCGTTCCAGCCTATTTCGATCTGCAAATAGCCAGCAAAGAACGAAGAGATCGCTGCCAGAATATAAGCGATGGTGTCATTCGCACCCTGTACCTTCCCCTTTTCCTCCTCCGTGTGGCAGGTGACCAGCAAAGAGGTAGAACCGATTAACATGAGGTTCCAACCCGCACCGATTAGCATGTTGGTTAGGAAGAAGTTTGTCAGCGTAATCCCTGTCAGCCCAGAAATGATTCCGCAAAAGAAAAGTACAAATCCCATCATGACAACATTTAGGTTGCCGAACCGACTGATTAGCTGGCCAGCGAAGAACGACGGCGCAAACATAGCGAACATGTGCCATTGGATGACGAACGGTACATCCTCTTCCAAGCCGCACAACTTCATGGATAGCGGGGTCGCCGCCATCATCAAGATCATCCCGGCCCATGATACCGACGTGCCGATGGCCGCAACGACAAAAGCAGGCTGTTTCATAATTTGTTTCAAAGGACGCCCCGAAGATTTTTTTTCCAGCGCTAACACGCCAGACTGGTCTGGCTCTGGCATCCGCACGAACTGAATGGTGATTGCAAACATGATTGGTGCGACGGCGAGAATCACATAGGTGGCCGTATATTGCGGCACCCACAGATTAGCCGTGTTTCCCGCTAGAGTACCGCCGACAAAGGCTGCTATTAAGCCACCTCCAATGACCCATGAAATTGCCTTAGGTCGAAAATTGTCATCGGCCGTTTCAGAGGCCGCGAACCGTAAATATTGGTTAAATGCGTTAAAAGCTCCGAAAGACGATGTGCCCGCAATAAATACCCAGAAATCGCCAAGATGTAGACCGAGCGTGCAAAACGCACAACCCAGCAATCCGAAAATCGACCCAATCGCAAACCCGCCTCGGCGTCCGTATTTCTTCATTAGTAGCGACGCCGGTGTCGCGACTATTGCGGTTGCTACCCACATGAAGGCATGCGGTAGTGTAGCCAGAGACTTATCTTGCAGGATCAGAAGTGAAGCAAGAGCAGAGACGCTAATCACTACAGTCACACTAGTTTGCGCATAGCCTTGGCATAGCGATAATAGCGCAACATTCCGTTTCATGTGGGGGATCGCAGCAGGGTTCATTACCGCAGTCTACCCGTCACTCGGCAGCGGCACCAGCCGTACCTATTTAACTTTACACGCCTTACCGATAGCTCCATGCGCAGCCGAAATCCCCGATAGGGAGTAGGTATCCCGCGTCTTCGTACCACGCGACGATACACCCGTGACGATCATACGAGATCCTGAGCGCATCGCCCGAACGAGTGCAGCATCCTCTTTCTTATTCTGGGCCCAAGCAGTGTCCGCATCGGTGAATAGCTGGAATTTATGCTTTCCGATCGCTACCTGAACAACGCTATCCTTCTTAAAGGTGTAGCCTGCGGTCAATTGGACCTGGTTTATAACCCTATTTCCAGGTACGTGAGTAACTAGCGCATAAATTCGGCCGCGCCTTTTGTACTTTCCCTCGTGCTTGACTGGTTTACTATATATCCAGCACGTTCGAGACTTCCCTTTCCCCTCCACACTAGCTGACCAATGCTGGAAGCTGCCTAATTTCTGGGCCGAAAGCGGTGTCACCAACAATAAAATGCCACCCACCAAAGTGAGTAAGAAAAACCTCATCTCTATCCTTTTAATTTGGAGGCGCCTCGACGTATTACCGGAGCACCGAATACAGGCTCCGACAGTGGTTCCGGGGCCGCCCCCGCCATCACCGGTCGGTCAGCAAACCGCCCCATCGATAACATACGATCATACATTACGATGCCACCAGTGGTCGCTAGGTTGAGAGAAAACTTTGTCGGAATTCTAATCATATGATCGCAACATTCGATCATTTCCTGGCTAAGGCCGATCCTTTCCATCCCGAGCACATAAGCGGCGCGGCGCGGGTGTCTAAAGCTTGGAAGGTCGATTGCCCGGTCATCAATTTCTATACCGATCATAGAACAACCCTCCGGTATTCGCAGTGATGCGATGGCATCGAACTGGTAGATCGGTACTTGGCCCGCTGTATCAGATGTATCAGAGGCACTCCCAGCAACATCGTAGTTCGCATTTACGGTGAATATAAAGCTAGCTCCAAACGCATGAGCCGATCTGACAAGATTACCAACATTTATGGCCTTGCTAACGCCCTCTATGCCGATGCCGAAATAACCACGCATGTTTCCGGATTCTACAGTGGTCAAAGAATCTCGCAAGTCTCCCGTATACAACACATCATAAAATAGCTTGCACGCTGCCAGATACTGTAAACAGCAGTTTAGTCGGCTCCTTAGTTCTCTCTGCGGTAGGCCCGAATGTTCCCAAGGGGTTCCGCGGCAGGTTGAGTCTAATCCACGTTAACTGCTTCACCTAAGGTTGGTCCGATTTCCCAATTTAGAACAATATCGGCGATACAGTCTAAATCAGTCGGCTCTCGATTAATAATGACTAAATTGGCACCATTCTCCTTCGCCATTGCGGGAAATCCCGCCGCAGGATAAACCACCAGAGATGATCCAACGGCGAGAAACAGGTCGCAGGCAAGCGTTTCCTCTCGTGCCCGCCTCATAGGCCCTTCGGGCATGGCCTGGCCGAAGGAGATGGTGGCGGTTTTGACGATCCCACCGCAATGATCGCAGATCGGTAAAGTGCTATCGGCTTGAAAGTTCTCCTTGATGGACTCAAGCTCGTGGCGTTTCGCGCAGGACAAGCAAGTTGCATAAGTGCCGTTACCATGGAGTTCGATCATCTGACGATCCGACACACCAGATTCCTGGTGCAGGCCATCAATATTCTGAGTGATTACTGCGCTAACCTTGCCTAGATCAACCAACTTTGCCACAGCCCTGTGACCCCGGTTTGGCTCTGCCCCGATCATATCCCTGTCGATCTCGAATTTGCGTCGCCATGCTTCAGTCCGAGCACTTTCAGACGCAATATATTCTTCGAAATAGATCGGCGTTGTCTGCGACCAAATACCATTAGGGCTCCGGAAATCCGGAATTCCCGATTCAGTAGAAATACCCGCGCCTGTAAACACGACTATACGGGCCGAAGCATCAATCAACTGGGCCAGTTTTAATATTTCTTCGTTCATATGCGCTGTTTATTCAGCGGGCGACCTGCACCGCACCCCGCGCCTTACGTTGTTTTCGCCGCTCGACCACACCGACTGTGATCGACATCATCGGCGGCACAATCGCCATGGTGAGAACGGCAGACAACGACAGACCGCCGAGCACTACAGATCCTAGACCACGATATAGTTCAGAGCCTGCACCAGGAAATGCTACAAGTGGCAGCATACCGAACACAGATGTTAGGGTGGACATGAATATCGGCCGGATGCGATTTCTCGTAGCGGTTTCAATCGCAAGATTTACCTCCATTCCGTCACCGCGTATGTGGAACAACGTCTGGTGGACTAGAAGAATTGCATTGTTGACCACTATCCCAATCAGAATTACGAACCCCAGCATAGTCAGCATATCCAGAGATTGCGGCACATAGGTATTCAGGAGAGCAAGACCCCCAAGACCACCAGCCGCCGCGACCGGCACGGTGAGCATGACTACCCATGGATAAAGGAAACTCTCAAATAGCACTGCCATAACCAAAAACACGATGATTAGCGCTAACAATAGATCGAGCTGCATATGGTTCCAAGTCGCTTGCAGCTTGTCCGCGCTTCCGCCGATACGGAACCGCACTCCTTCGGGCAGGCCTTTCTCTCTCATCGGCCCGAGGACTTTTTCTTCGAGTAGCTCCGCCGCAGCTTCCAGTGGGATGGATGTATTCGGTACTACGCTGACAGTCATCGTCCTCGACCTGTCAATACGCTGGATTTCTGTCGGCCCCGTTGTTTCCTGCACCTTCGCTAAATTACCGACTGGCACAATCCGTCCATCCGAAGTAACCACGGGCAGGGATCGTATGCCCTGTGTAGATTGCTGTTCGAGGTTCGTTCCTTTAATCATCAGGTCTATACGTTTGCCGTCAACGGTGACTTGGGAAACTCTAACACCATCATTGAAGGCATCGATGGATTCCCCAAGTTCTCGTGCCGTCAGTCCATTATCGGATAGACGCACACGGTCTGGAGTGATCCTAACTTCCGGTTCACCTAACGTTAGCGCGGGTTTTGGCCGCACCCGATTGCCTTGATTGGGTGGCAGAACCATGCGCGCTGCGAAAAACACCTCTCGACCGACGTTGTATATAGTCTCAAGGTTGGGCCCAGCGATTTCAATATCTATGGCTCTGCCCGATCCGATGGACCTCCCGAATAAGGACGGCTGAAACATAAACGCGAAGACCCCGGGTTCGGCCCTAGCAGGCCCCTCAATAATAGCCTCTAGTTCCCCTGCTCTGCGCGGATCGACATGCGTTGCCGCCATGAACATCTGGCCCAACCGTGCAACATAGAAAAAACGATCGATCTTCTTGTCTTCTGGTTTATTTATTTCCGCGTACTTCCCGCGAGTCCAATGTTTCTTCGTCGCGTTGGCAACGTTTCGGGCTATGCCTTCATTGGTATCGAGGTTATAGCCCGCAGGCGGCATTACGATACCAAAAACGAGATTACGATTTCCTTTTGGCAGATAATCCAGCTTCGGCATAATTAGTATCGAAATCGCTCCTGCTACTATCACAATCATCATCACTAGGACCACGGCAAAGAATTTTCGGTGGGCGACGAACTGCGCATATCTGGACCAGAAGCGAGTAAACCAGCTCGCAAATGCGTCCAACGGAGCGATCCGCAAAGCGGTGTTCTCTGATTTCACTCCTGCCAGTAGTCCGTTGGATAGTGCCGGGATCAGTGTCACCGCAACCAGTAAAGAGAGCATGACGGAGACCGAAATTGCTACAGCAATATCCCGGAAAAGCTGACCAACCTCGAGGTCCATGATCAAGATCGGTATAAAGACCATCACCGTCGTCAATGCCGACACCAGAACTGCCGGCCAGACTTGCTGAGCACCATAATAGGCTGCCTCTGCCCTCGATTTTCCTTCCTGACGCAAGCGAAAGATATTTTCTAGGACAACAATGGCAGCATCTACGACCATGCCTACCGCAAATGCGATACCAGCGAGGCTGATTACATTGAGCGACCGACCCAATATCGCCATCGCGACGAAAGACCCGACAACGGATACCGGAATAGACATTGCCACTACCGCCGTTGGACGCCAGGATCTCAGAAAGATCATCAGGATGATGACCGCAAGAACTCCGCCATAGATAATATTTGTCTGGACCAGATTTATGGATGCGTTGATATAGTCCGTTTCGTCATAAACTTGTTCGAGACTAAGGCCCTGCCGCTTGACGGGGCCTGCAGTCAGCTGTTTTATCACTCGGCGGACTTCAGCCATCGTTTTAATGACATTAGCACCCTGTTCTCGGGTTATATTGAAGGCAAGCGCGGGCTCGTTCAGCAACCGCAGCCTCGCTTGGGCCTTCTTGTAACCAATCGAGACCTGCGCGATATCTCGGAGAACAACTCGCCCAACACCGCGACCGTCACCATCTCTATCGCTTCTTAGTACGACCTCTTCTACAAGGCGGGTAGTGTTCAAGTCTCCTTCTGTTCGAACAACGTAGCGCCGTTTTCCCTCTTCTACATCTCCGCCGGTAATCGATGCATTTGCCGCTCTTAAGCGTCTTAGCACCTCGGTAATAGTCATTCCGTAACGTGCCAGACTTTCCGGCTTAATATTGATCGACATCTCGCGTTTGGTCTCTCCGAAGATGTTGACCCCCGCAACACCTTTTACCCGCTCAATGCGCTCCTTAACCACGTCGACCAAAAATTCTCCATAGGACGTCATGGTCCTTGGATTTCCCTCCTCCTTCGTAATAACAAACCACGCAATCGCGTTGTCTTCTGTCCCAGAGGTTGAAAGAACTGGCTCATCAGCTTCTTCGGGATTATCGGATACCCGGTCTAGCCGATTAGCGACCAGCAATAGTGCGCGGTCAAAATTTACCCCTGAACCAAATTCTAGGGTTATCTCACCGCGATTACGTAACGCGCGGGATGTCATTTTTTTTACACCCTCTAGCCCTTTTAGCACCTCCTCCTGAGGATTGACGATTTCTCGTTCTACCTCCTGTGGAGCTGCTCCCGGCCAGCTCGTTTTGACTATTATTATCGGCTGACGCACATCGGGAGCCATCTGGACCGGTATACGTTGCAGCGCGACGTAACCAAATAACAGCACCATCAGCACCATCGCGACTATAGCGATAGGCCTTTCAATGGATAATTTGATCAAGCTCATCGCCGTGCTCCGTTCATCGGAAAATATACGGGCTTATTTGTTTGCATTGCGCCTGATTGAGGCGCTTGGTGATGCGGTAGTTAGTACCCGGACGGGCGTACCTGGAGGCATTGTCTCATTGCCGTGGGTCACGACCGTATCGCCCGGTTTCAAACCTTTTACCACGACAAAACGATTACCGACTGCTGGTCCGAGTATTACCTTCCGTGGGAAAGCTTTACCCCTACGCACAATACTTACAACCCGGTCATTACCACGATAAACTATTGCATCCTTATGAACGGTCGATACTTCGCGAACAGCCCCGATGGGTACAAGCACAGTCACTGATTGATTGACAGCAAACGGCTTCTTTTTCATACCGAACTTCGGAAGAAACCGAACCGGGCGGGTTCGTGTGCGCGCGTTTTCACGCGGAATGATGGACCTTACCTCCGCTCGGTGCCAGGTACCATCATCCAAAGTGAAACGAACTATAGAACCCTTAGCCAAGCCGGTAATGCGGTTTGATGGAACCTCCGCCTCAACTTCGACTTCTGTATCGCTGATCAACGTCACCACAGGGGACCCAATATTTACATAGGCGCCGATTTCAGTATGCTTTTCACTGACCACTCCGTCATAGGGCGCTCTAATGATGCCATTAAAGAGATCAATGGACGCTTGATCTAGTTCCGCCTGTGCCTCTTTAAGCTGAGACTGGCGCTCTGAGATGGAGGCTTGACGAGCTTCAACATCCCGCTCCAAATCCTCATATCGGGCGCGCGAGAAGGCGGATGATTTCTTCAGGTTGGCCATCCGACGCAGCTCTTGATTTTTCTTGGAGTACTCAACCTGCGCTGAGCGAACCATCGCGCGGCGAGTGGCAAGGGCCGCAGCAAATTTATTCCTTTTAGCAGTGAGGCGCTCTCTTGCCAGGCCGGCAATTATATCACCCTTTTTAACGTGGTCGCCAATTGACGTGGTCATGGAGATCACGGCACCATTAATGCGAGAGGCAACGTTTCCGCTCTTTCGAGCGACAAGTCTTCCAAGCACCGGACTCGTTTGGGAAAGTGGCTCAATCCTGACCGTGTCGACCCGCACAGCGCGCCCTCGGCGAGCGGATCGAACTTTACTTCCGCCCTTTAAGATGCCTTTTGACTTTTTGGATACTTCCGGTGCAGCTGCCACCTGCGGGGGGCACTCCTCGCCCGTAAAAAATCCCCGTATTTCTCCGCCGTCTAACGTACCGGATTTATCGCAATCCATCTCGTCAAAATTGGCTTTCAGGGGCCCACCAGCCTCATCACGATCAATTACGCCATTCTTATTCTTATCAGCTGCTTTGCCACGATCAGAGAGTCCTTGAGCCGCAACCGGGAAAGATGTTTCGACGGAAAATATCCCAATAGAGGCAAGAAGAACGCCTACTTTCATCATAACGCCAAATTCACGTTCAAACATTTGCTTTATACGCCTCCCAAAGGCCTCCCAGACCGACTATCCCGTTACAAAGTAAATCCGGCCTGAAGCAAAATGATCTTGTAGTCACTACGGGTCAAAGGGTTTTTTAGATTAGAAAAATTCTTTGGCTACCGGACGAATAGCTAGCAACGGGCTTCGAACACCAGGGGATCGTATTTCCCCGTGGTCCTCCGATCAGCTTGCAGTCTCAAGGTGCATTCTTCACGGTTTCCGCTGCAAATTTATATTAATTGCTATCGTTTTTTTGATGAGCTCCCTTTCATGGTTTGTCCTCGTTTTTGTGGTGGACAACTATGAAACTTTGCTTTCTTGGGGAAAAGCCGGTTTAACCCATGACAATAGTTCAGGCGAAAAGCGTTTTAACCAGACATTACGCCGGGCAGCGCCTATAGCTATCATAACTTCGCGTTTGCGACCGTGTACCGCATTTATGATGCGCCGAGCACAATCTGATGGTTCTATTTCCATTGCAAGAAAGGGATCCAACCTATTATAGCGCGATCCATCACGTCTGACGGCGTTCAATGATATATCAGTTTTAACTGGGCCCGGTACAATCAGCGTTACGTCAATCCCGAATGCCGAAACCTCCTCTCAAAGAGAATCAAAAAAAACCTTGCGCGGCATGCTTCACCGCATTGTATCCAGAACTCATAGGCGACCTTTATTTTCCGGCAACACTAGTGACACAAACAATCTGGCCCGCCGCTCGATCTGATATTTTGCGAAGTAGCGTCTTGGTCAACATAATTGGACCGAAAAAGATAACGTCCATTATTTGTCGGTAAACGTTGAGGGGTGTCTCGGAAATAGGAGTCCTTTGCGCCAGACCCGCTTTATTGATCAGTATATCGACCCGGTTAAAGCGGCTTAACACCCTCTGCACCGCGGCAAACAAGATTTCTTCATCGGTTATATCTAACGGCAGAACCATTGTTTCACCGGCCCCGTTAAACTTTGCGCCGATCCGCATCAGACCATCTTGGTCTCGTGAAGATACAACCAAATGTGCATCCTCAGCAGCGATCGGTATGGCCATCTCAGCTCCCACACCGGAGGACGCTCTGGTAATCCTTACCACCGAGTCGCGAAAACGCATCGACATCCCCCCCTTGCAGCGGTACTCCCTTAATAGGCCTATCCATGATTACTTACGTCAAAAAAACTTTCACCCATCTACCGCCTTCAGTACGAGGTGCGATCTGGATGACACTTAGCGCGATATTCTTTGCAGCGCAGGCAGGTATCGTCCGCTACCTGGCACGGGACATACATTTTATCGAGATTTCGTTTTTTCGAGCGGTTTTCGGAATCGTCGTAATGCTACCTTGGTTAATTCGGATCGGCGCGCCAGCGCTAAAGACACCACACACCAAACTATACATCTGGAGAGGATTTCTGGGTACGGTGGCGATGTATGGTTGGTTCGGAGGGTTAACATTGATACCCCTAGCGGACGCGACGGCAATATCATTTACATTTCCCCTTTTTATAGCACTTTCGGGAGTCATATTTTTGAAGGAGCCAGCACCTCTGACACGGTGGATCGCTCTGGCCGCCGGGTTCGCTGGAACGCTGATTGTAATCCGTCCGGGCTTTCAGGAGATAAACATTGGCGCCTTCATGGTAATCGGCGCCGGCATCTGCATTGCTGGGTCGGCAATGATCCTAAAAACCACCCTACGCACAGACCAACCGGATACGGCCGCGATTTACCAAGTAATCTATATGCTACCATTTGCGCTGATAGCTGTATTATTTGTTTGGCAGTGGCCAACCTGGGAGCAATGGTTTTGGGGTTTCCTTCTTGGCGGTCTATCTACAACAGCCCAACGACTTTACTCCCGTGCGTTCACAACGGGTGATGTTGGATCTATCGTCCCCTTCGATTTCACACGCCTCCCTTTCGTGATTGCCATTGGGTTTGTGGTTTTCTCAGAACTACCAGATGTTTGGACTATTGTAGGCGGGACGGTCATTTTCTGCGCGTCGGTTTTCGCGGGCCAGACGGAGTCCCGTAGAAGTAGCGGAAAAGTAAGTTGATCCCATCGGCGGCACGTCACTGGTTCGACAGCCTGCCAGGGCCCATCCGGGGGGCAATTTGGCTAATCGCCAGCGCGTTCTGCTTAACCGCGATGGCGGCTACGATCCGCCATATTTCGACAGACGTTCATACCTTTATTATCGCGTTTTTCCGAACAGGTCTTGGGTTCATCTTTATGGCGCCGTGGCTTATGCGCACTCGCGGACAGGGTCTTAAGACTGACAAAATACCTTATTTCGTAGGCCGCACATTTTTTGTAGCGATCGGGACACTCGGATATTTCTACGCGCTATCGAAAATACCTTTAGCCGATGCGGTGGCAATCATGTTCAGCCGTCCGCTCTACGGAACTATTTTTGCCATCGTCTTCCTGGGCGAATTAGTCGGACTGCGTCGATGGACGGCGTTGCTTATAGGTTTCCTAGGCGTTTTGATTATGGTTAGACCAGGCTTTGAGGTTCTGAATGTTGGCCTTGCATCCGTCTTTATCGCGTCAATTGCCGGTGCTGGATCTGCTGTATTCATTAGGTTTTTGTCTCGCACTGAGTCACCCGATACCATTACGATTTACTATGTAATCTTTACGACTCCAATAATGCTTCTTCTCGCATTGTTCGTCTGGCAGACACCAACTTGGGAGCAACTAGGTTGGCTACTTTTCATGGGACTAGTCGGTACTCTGGGGCAGCGAGCAATGAGCCGCGGGTTCGCGGCTGCTGACGCGTCGATCATGCTACCGATGGACTACACTCGCCTGATTGTAGCCGCCCTTTTCGGTTTCATTCTTTTCTCTGAGATACCGTCAATTTACACTGCGCTAGGTGGACTGCTGATTTTTTTCTCGACGGTCTATATTGCTAGACGCGAAGCAAGAAATTCCAAGGATAACGCATCCCTATAGACTACACGAGAATAGAGTGACCGAATCGCGAATTTCTAGACGATTTCAGGCCTTACCTGGACCTATTCGATCCGGGGTTTGGATGTCCATTTCGGCTGTGACCTATGTCATTTCGATCGCCATCGGTCGCTACATGGCGCCCGAAATCGAAGTCTTCCAAATAGCCTTCCTCCGCAACGCCTTCTCTGTGCTCTTCATGATGCCCTGGTTGATAAATGTGGGCCTAGGCGCGATGCGAACGAACAAGCTAGGACGTCATATCATCCGAGGGTTCATGTCATCGACTAACGTAACGCTTTTATTCGCTGCCGTGGCGCTGATCCCGATTGCGGATATGTCCGCGATCGGCTTCCTTCAGCCAGTAATTGCAGCCGCCATCGCCGGCTTCGTGCTGGGAGAAGTCGTCAACCGGCATCGTTGGTTTGCCATTGCGGCGGGGTTCGTTGGCGCTTTGATCGTCATTCGCCCGGGATTCACAGAATTTAACCTCGGCATCGCTTATGCATTAGGTTCGGCACTAGCCGGAGCGCTAGTATCTATCATGATCAAGACACTTGTCCGTACCGACCCTCCAGACACAATTGCTGCATGGCTATTCGTGACCCAGACGCTAATCCTCCTTATCCCGACAATCATCGTTTGGAACAATCCGACGCTTCAACAATGGGGACTATTTTCGGTCATCGGCTTCATGAGTGTTATCCTTCAGCGAACATATAATCGGGGTGTCCAAGCGGCAGATATGTCCATCGCTATGCCGTTCAATTTTACCCGTTTGATTTGGGCCGCGATCCTGGGCTGGATAGTTTTTGCCGAGTTACCTGACATATCGACCTGGATTGGAGGCACAATTATTTTTGCGGCTTCGGTCTGGCTCACACAGCTTGGAAGGGCGGGAAAATCAAAGCGCTAAGACGATGGTTTCAGGAACTGCCGCCCAATATGCGGGGTGCGGTTTTCGTAGTTCTGGGTACCGCTTTTTTCGTCCTGACTGACATCGCCGTCAAATTCGCAGGGGATCGCATACATCCGGCTCAGATGGCAATCTTTAGATACGGCATCGGGTTTATTCTGCTGGTGCCGTTGTTCATCCAGACGGGGTCAGAAAAACTAAAATCTAACCGCCTAAAACTACATTTCTCTCGCGCCATCATCGCATCACTGGGCCAAGCGGGCATTTTTTATGCGGTCATTAATCTGCATCTTGCCGACGCAACCGCGATGACTTTCACTCGGCCACTGTTTCTTACCTTCCTGGCTATCTTCGTCCTGAAAGAAATCGTCGGACTGCACCGTTGGGGCGCAACTATCGCCGGCTTTGCGGGCGTGATTGTGATGATACGGCCCTTTGGCGGCGAGATAGATATAGCTTGGTTCGTGGCACTCTTCACTGCGTTCTTATTTGCATCTGGAATGATCATTATCCGCGTGCTGGCACGCGACGATCCACCCGGAACGATCCTATTCTGGTACCATATTTTCGGCACACTGATCTTCGCTGGTCCAGCTGCCTATGTCTGGGTTCACCCGACGCCACTGGAATGGTTTTTACTCTGTCTGATCGCCACCTTCACTGCCATTGGCATGAATTTTTTTGTGCGCGGTTTTTCGGTGGGAGAATCCAGCTTGATGGGGACAATGGAATATATCCGTCTCGTATTCGCCGTTATCGCTGGATACCTATTATTTGCCGAGATGCCCGATTTGTGGACGGGTGTCGGTGCAATAATCATCGTCAGCGCGACGCTCTATATCACACGGTACGAAGGGGGGAAAAAATCCACGCCAAGGCGCAGCGAGGACAATAACTCTAGTAAAAAAAATATCCTCGAATAAGGACAGAGCGCTAGTTTTGACGCTTCAATTTCGCCTTTTTTATCTTTTCGGCTTTTGACAGTTCAGCGATAGCCTTTCTGCCCGCAATGCGATCAATAAATTTTGCTAGTTTTATGTCCCTTTCTGAAACCCCGCCGGCATCGTGCGTGGTCAATGTCACAACAACCTGATTATAGACATTAAACCACTCGGGGTGATGGTCCATCTGCTCGGCCATAATCGCAACACGCGACATGAAACCAAATGTCTCGTTAAAATCCCCGAACCGGAAGGCTTTTGAAATAGCATCGCGTCCTTCGACTTTTTTCCAGTGCTTAAGAGAGCCTAGCGCCTTCTGCCGGACCTTTCCTCTGAGTTTATCAACCATCAAGTTCTCCTCCCGGGTAATATTTAGCTTGAAGTTTATCTGCCATACAATCAAGGGATGGCGAAGGGTATAGTGATACCCACCTGATCCAATCTTTAGTCGTCTCCGCGGCTAGATGATATCAACGTCATCACCGGTGCTTTCGTTCCCTTATAGCGGTGTAATAAGCGCTAGCCGCGATAATCGCCGCGCCTGGCCAGACCCAGGCCGAGGGCACCTGCGTCAATACGAGGAATGCCAACCCGGCCGCGAACGGCATCTGAAGATAATGTGCCGGCAGCACAACGCTGGTATCGGCGGCGCGAAAAGCGCGAGCCATGCAGTATTGCGATAACATCGTCAAAACACCAAGCAGCACAATTAGAGGTACATGGCCCCAGCCCGGCGTCGTCCAGTACCATACTGCCGGCCCGGCAGAGATGGGAACGATCAACGCATACATCCAGAAGGCTACTGCATCGGGATGGTCGGTTGCTGTCAGCGCCTTGGTGCCAGCGTTGGCAATTCCGTAGCCAAATGCCGCTAGCAAACCCGCAAAGCTGGCAAAAGTGATCGTTGCAAAGCCGGGGCGAATAATCAGCAGTGCGCCTGCAATACCTGCCATCAGCGCAATCCACCTATGAATTCCTACACGCTCCTTCAGAAAAAGGGCCGCAAATAGAACTGTGAATAGCGGCGAGGCTAGTAACAAAGCCGTCACATCGGCAATCGCAGCATACGCGATTCCGTAGACCGTACACATCATCGCACCATAAGTTGCAACTGATCGAATGCAGTATACTCTCCAGCGAGTAACTCGGATGGCAGCGGGCCGGATCGCCAAAATCCATGGGCCGAGAATAAGGCATGCAATAACCGACCGCAAAAACGTGATCTCGTAAATGCTGATATCATCCGATAGTAACCGCATTGCAACATAGCTAGCCGCATAGCAAGCGGCGGTTGCGCTCATCCACAGCAAGCCAGTGACGGCAGGTGCAAAAGTCAGTCGGGTCACGGCGAACCAGCCTGTTCTTTCGCGATCCGTCGTTTGCGTGCCTCGCTCCAAAGAGAATAGTAACTGCCGCCAATTATCAGCCCGGCCCCAGGGATCAGCCAGATTTCTGGTATCTGGCCAAAGAGCAGAAATCCAAACATCGCCGCAAGCGGAAGTTGAAGGTAGAATGTCGGCATTACGACGACCGCCTCGGCCAGTGCCAATGCTCGCGTCATGTAAATTTGCGAATACAGGCTGAGCAACCCGAAAGCGCCTATCAGGGCCCAATCGTCGAAGGACGGTGTAGTCCAATGATATATCCCAGGGCCGATAGCTAGCGGGAGGTTTAACGCGAACATGAAGAAGACCACTACGCTAGGATCGTCCTTATAGGTTAGCACCCGCGTCGCGGCGGTGGCGGCGCCATAGGCAACTGTGGTGTACAGCATACCGATAGTCGCTAAGCTGATTTCGGCAAAACCTGGGCGGATTACGATGAACGCGCCAGCGAGACCCATCGTCAGCGCGAAGACGCGCGGCAAAGTTAAATGTTCGCGCATCCAGATGGCGAGAATTATGGCGGTGAATACTGGAATCAGAAATGACAGCACAGTAGCGTCGGCCAATGCCATTTTGGCAAGCGCGTAAAACCAGCACAGATTTCCTGTGTAGACAAGTACAACCCGGAACCCGTAAAGCCTAGTCTGTGACGTGCGCAGCACACCGACGCCAGACCGGTATAGCCACGGCAATAAAAAAGCCGTGCCGATGGCCGCCCGCAGCATGACCAACATATAAACGGAAAACGATTCCGAGAGCTCGCGCACTGTAACGAAAGTTAGCGCGTAGGCGACAGCCGAAATCGTCATTAATAAGATTGCGCGAGTTTGCTCAGGTAATGCCCAATAGGTGGCGGATATTCTCATCAGATCAGTCCAAGTATGCGACGAGGTAGAGACATAAGAAGTACATCATCGACCTCAAGCCAACTAAGCCGTCGCCCGTGGATCAAGTCATGCGATCGGACGTTGCCTTTGAATATGCAGACCCGCAATGCATGGTCGATAATTTGGATCCAGGTATTGCGCGTGCTGCGCACGATCGACCTCACATCAATGGGTCGAGCCCCGAAACGGTTGCAGGTTTGGATATCGCGGTAATGCGTTTCGAGATAGCAAGTCATTAGGATTTTGGAGGTTTTTTATTCTATTATACGCAGATTTCGGATTTGGAGACCATGCGTGTATAGAGTTTTGTTCGTCTGTACCGGTAACATCTGCCGGTCCCCAACTGCGGAAGGAGTGTTCCGTGACTTAGTCAAAGTGCAGGGGCTCAGCAACCGAGTTACGGCGGATTCTGCGGGGATTGGTGCCTGGCATATCGGTGATCCACCAGACTCGAGATCTATAGACGAGGCAATGACCCGCGGGGTAGATATCAGCGATCAACGAGCCCGAAAATTGCTTCTCGACGACTTTGAAGAATTCGACCTTCTTCTCGCAATGGATTACAGCCATCACGATGCAATGTACCAACTTTGCCCGCCGAGATTGCAATCGCGGATCCGAATGTTCATGTACTATGCGCAGGAAACAGGGATCAGCGACGTACCCGACCCTTATTACGGATCAGGAAACGGCTTTAGTCGCGTCTACGATATGATCGAGGCGGCATCGATCGGCTTGCTAGACGCGATTAAGACAAACCACCTCATCGAATAAACAACCGCAGGTATGAACCCCACGATTCAATAATACTATTGAGGGGTTTTCTGAAATCCGGTGACGACAATCTAACGGTATCGCTTTTCGATCATCTCGAAGACCGCACGAAGAGACTGTGCATCACCACCGACAGGCCGACCGGGGCGCGGTGACGTGTTCCACGCCATAATGTCAAAATGCGCCCAGGGCGTATCTTTGCTGACGAATTCCTGCAGATACAGCGCCGCCGTAATTGCGCCACCAAAACCCCCTTCCGACACGTTGTTGATGTCGGCAACCTTGCTGTCGAGCATGCGGCGATAAGGCCGCCACAATGGAAGCCGCCACATTGGGTCGTCTACATTCTTGGCAGCGTTTTCGAGATCCGTGGCAAGACTGTCATCGTTGCAGAACATCGCCGCGAGCTCGCTCCCCACCGCTACACGCGCAGCTCCCGTCAACGTGGCAAAGTCTATAATCATGTCCGGGTTTTCGGCGTCCGCCACGGCAAGCGCATCGCACATCACGAGCCGTCCCTCGGCATCCGTGTTACCTATCTCGACCGTGATGCCTTTCCTGGTTTTGATAACGTCGAGTGGACGGATAGAATTGCCGGCCACGTTATTTTCTACAGCCGGAACTAACATTCGAAGCCGTATAGGTATTTTCAATGCCATAATCAGGCTCGCAAGGCCCAACGCATGGGCACCACCTCCCATATCCTTTTTCATCCTTAGCATGCCAGCGGCGGGCTTTAGATCGAGCCCGCCTGTATCGAAGCACACGCCCTTACCGACAATCGATACCTTCGGGGCGTTTTTCGGGCCCCATTTAAGATCGATTAACCTAGGCGGATCGTCACTGGCACGTCCAACAGCGTGTATTGTAGGAAAATTCTTTTTCAGTAATGCGTCACCAACAATAACATTGACGTCAGCCTTGAACCGCTTCCCGAGTTTCCGCGACTCTGCGGCAATTTGCGATGGGCCCATGTCCTCAGCCGGAGTGTTTATCAGATCACGCACTAGGAAAATCGCATCCACCATCGCTTTGACCCTAGCCTTGTCTGCTCGAGCAGGCCAAACCAAGACCGGTGGCTTCTTTGATTTTATGGATTTGTAGGCATCAAAACTATATCCACCGAGTGCCCAGCCTATCGCCACCGCGGTCGCCGCGGCAGGTGCCATACGCACGTCTAGCTTATAACTACCGCCGGGAAGGTTCGCCGGTAGAACCGCATAGTCCCACATGCCTTCATAGTTTTGGACCCCCAGCAGAACGCGAACCAGTGATCCATTCGAGCCGGAAACCAGGCTGATCTGTCCAGGCCTCGCTTTGAAACCCGATGATTTAACCCAATTCTTAACCTCAGCAGTCTCCCCCGCCAACCACGCATCAAAGACCTCAGCTTCAACCGGCGTCACAGGAATCGTTTTTGAGTCTGATTTGGTTTTAAAACTAGCCGTCACATCGCGCTCCCTTATCTCAGAATCAAATATAACGAATGACTGGTGCGGCGCTATAGTTAGCTGCGAATAATAAACGAGCCTTTTAGCGGAACACCCTGGGAACAGATTGCGGTGAGAGAAATTTCTACCTTTGTCGTCTGCCGCTGGAATACGGCTAACACCCCGCCCTTTTTTCGATAGCGGGTATATTTGACCACTCACACAAAACAGAATCTATTGAAAGATGATTGACCTGGCAAAGAAATTAAAAACTGAAGACTTATATTCTAAAAAACCAAATTTTTCAGTGGCCTTTCAGATATGAGTGGTAATAGTTACTAAAATCCTTTTCAGATATTCCCCAACCCCAGAGTCCATTTAAGAGTCAAGCTCACCAAAGGTTACTGAACTGGGTCGCAACGACACTCTCAAATGTTGGATCGCCATCCATTAAACCCATGTCACGGCAGAACGCGTTCATACCGGTGACGAATTCCGGCGTGATAGCAGCGTCATAGAATGGCAGATCTCGCTCTACAACTTGGGCGATCAATGCGGTTTCCGCCTCGGGGAAACTTTTCCGCCCAACCTCAGTTGCCAAACTAACATCTTCCTTCATCGCCTTCTGAACATTGACGATAGCTCGCACTGCGGCGGAAACGGTATCGGGCTCTTCATCTATCATCTTCTGGGTTGTCGCGAAAACCGGCTGAGTGAAGTTGAATGAAGCTGCAGGGCCTATGCCTCGGCGGGGGTCGAGTACGATGGTCCCGACACCCTTAGTTACGGCAACCTCCGCCCCCATTCCGTTGGCCCAGAAAGCGTCAATTTTTCCATCTTCTAACGCAGCGGCCGCCGTCACCCCGAAAGAAACCCCGGGCACAACCGTCCCTGGTATGGGGGCGATATTCACGTCAACATCGGGATCAATACCTTCTTCCTTCAGCAGTGCACGCAGGCCCAGATCAACCCAGGGTGCAGCACCGATATTTAGACCTTTCAATTTCTGCGTGTCACCCAGTTCAATATTCAGATTCGCTCGGGCTACTAAAAACCAATACATCCCCTGCGAAAGTGCACAGACTATTTTTGCCCCCTCCCATTCTGGAAACCCGGCTAGCGTCGAATGCGCAGAACCTCCGACGAAATCGACCTTGCCATCTCGTAACGCCTTGTTAGCGTCGTCGACTGGAAAGATCAGCTCGTAGGTTATATCAAGGCCTTCATTTTCAAAAAAGCCGAGTTCAACTGCTGCCGGCGCCGGAAGGTAAGAGTTTGAGATAAGATCAGGAACGGCGATTTTCATATTTCTATATCCTTATTCTTTTATGCGTACTTCAGAAAAAGTGCGAGCGTGCGCGGGCTTCCCTGGGTAAATGATCCTCAATTGCGACCGAACGAAGGAACATTTTAGAACCTATCAACATACTCCAAACAAAATAAAATGATTAGCCCTAGCCAAAATCTAAGCCTTTTTGAACACCCGAACGGGAGCCAATTTCATTGTACCATCGGTCGATATTGGGACACCCATCCGAGTATTGTGGCACCACAGCCCTTGCGCGATAGACCACAGGGTAAAAGGCGAAATCGGCGATAGAGATCTCATCCGCCCCGGCATATTTTTGCCCCGCCATCAGCCCATCCCAATATTTCAGGTAGCGATTAAACCGAGCGCCGAAGTCATCCATAGTCGGCTGGTGCGGGTCTTCCATACGGCCGATAGTCATTATTGCCATCAGGACGCCGGTCATATCCGTCGCGATAGACATAGTATTGCGCCAGAAAAACGTATCCCCCGCCAGATGATCAGGCATAAACTTGCCGGATTTAGTTGCTAGGTAGGTCAAAATCGTCATTGACTGAGATAGTGTGAGTGGCTTGCCCTCGGGACCGTGCGGGTCGACAATCGTAGGAATCAGGCCCATCGGATTGATCGACAAGTACGACTCCGATTTATTGGCCCCGCCCGCCAGATCAACTGGATGTAGCGCATAATCCAGTCCCGTTTCATCCAGCATGATCTTAGCTCGAAGGCCATTGGATGTTGGCGCCGCGTATAGGTCGATCATATTTTCATCCCGTTCTATCGCTCTTTATCGAACTAAATAGCATTTTTGAATTAGGTGGGCGAGTTCTAGGGAAACACCTAAGTAACAATCCATGTTGTCTTTTAGATGGCGGCACACGAGTATCGACCTCGCAGGGAATCCAAGCCTCATTCCTCATCCTGTACCCCCGGTCTCGTCAGACTTTTCTAGCTCCTGTTGCATGACTAGCCATGCTTCCTCGGCCTCGGCAAGCTTTTGCAAAATCCATCCTAGATCCTTCTGAAGGCTTACGAGCGTCTCTGAGGCCCCTCCGTACAATTCTGGGTCAGCCATCTTCCCCTCAATTTCATTCTTCTCCGCCTCAAGTTTCTCCATATTCTTCTCAATACGAGCAACCTGTTTTCGGAGAGGCGCGAGCACCTGTCGCTGCTCCGCCGCCGCGCGGCGCTGCCCTCGCCTGTCGACGGGAGGTAGATCAGTCTTCGGGGGGGCCAAAGACTTATCCTTGCCTCGCTCCTTCTTCTTACGACCCAAAAGAAATTCCTTATATTCTTCCAAATCGCCGTCATAAGTCTTCACGCCGCCATCGCCGACCAACCAGAATCGATCGGCGGTCAGTTGCAACACATGCGGATCGTGGCTGACGATAACCACAGCACCGGTGAAACCATTGATCGCTTGGATTAACGCCTGGCGAGAATCTACATCGAGATGGTTGGTCGGTTCATCAAGCAACAGAATATGCGGAGCGTCGCAGGTCATAAGCGCAAAGAGCAACCGTGCTTTCTCACCACCCGATAGGCTAGCAACTTGGGTATCGGCCTTCTCCTGGCTAAACCCGAAGCGGCCAAGCTGGCTTCGCAGCTGCTCATCCCGGTCTTTCGGTCGTTTTCGGGCCAGTTCAATCACTGGCGTCGCCTCCATATCCAGCTCGTCTGTCTGGTGCTGGGCAAAATACCCAACCCGCAACTTGGGCGCGGCAGTTACCGTGCCGGACATCGCCTGCAGCCGACCGGCTAGTAAGCGGATCAGCGTCGACTTGCCGTTACCATTTGCGCCGATTAGCGCGATCCGGTCATCCTCATCGAGCCGAAGGGAGAGATTATTTAGGACTACTTTGTCTTCGTATCCAACCATAGCGTTAAGCACGCTGAACAGTGGTGGTGATAGCGGCGGTTCGGGATCAGGAAAATTAAACGTCACCCGCGGTCCGTCGGAAAACTCTGGAATCGGCTCCATCCGTTCCAGCATCTTGATCCTCGACTGCGCCTGTTTTGCCTTAGTCGCCTTGTATCGAAAACGGTCGACAAATTTTTGTATATGAGCGCGCTGCGCTTCCTGCTTGCTGCGTGCTCTCTCATTCTGTTCCAACCGCATCCGCCGCGTCGCTTCAAACCTATCGTAACCACCCTGGTACATCGTGAGCTTCGAGTTTTCGAGATGTATGACCTCCTGTACGACCCGGTTGAGTAAACCCCGGTCATGGCTGACAATGACGATGGTGCCTTCGTATCGGCGGAGATATTCCTCCAGCCACAGCGTCGCCTCGAGGTCGAGATGGTTCGTCGGCTCGTCAAGCAGCAACAGATCTGGCCCAACAAAAAGCAGCGATGCCAACATCACGCGCATACGCCAGCCACCCGAAAATTCATATAAAGGCCGTTTCTGTTCTGTATCGTCAAAACCCAACCCCGCGAGGATCCTCGCTGCCCGCGACCGAGCACTATGGGCGTCTTTTTCGGCAAGCCGTTCGTGAATGCTGGCGATACGATCCGGATTGGATGCAGTCTCTGCTTCCTCGTTTAGTTCCTGTAGTTCTGTATCGGCCGCCAACACTGCATCGACCAGAGTGCCAGCGCCGTCTGGTGCTTCCTGTCGGGTAACGCCGATCCGCCATAGCGGAGGGACTGAAACCGACCCGCCATCGGCCTCTAATTCGCTCATAATCAATTTTAATAGCGTCGTCTTCCCAGTCCCGTTGCGCCCCACCAACCCGACGCAGTGCCCAGCTGGAACCGAAGCCGATGCCCCGTCAAGCAAAACTCGCGGCCCAATACGGTAGGTGAGATTTTCGATCTGTAACATGGCGCGCGGTGTGCCACGGTCCGCACACAATTACAACGGCCTGCGTAATAGCGTAGTAATATACCGCACGTTAAACATCCGCACCGATAACCAATCTACGATGGCCTAACCCTTTGAGGTAAATAGCCTAGGCCGACACGCGGAACGCGGCCATAAAGGTTCGGAGCAAACGAAATACTTCTAGGCTGTCTTCGCCTCGGACAACTTTAGCGATTCAATCATCTGGTCGCGCATAATGAATTTCTGTATTTTACCGGTCACCGTCATTGGGAATTCGTCGACAAAGCGAATGTAACGCGGTACTTTCTGGTGAGCTATCTGGCCGTCGCAGAATGACATAATATCCAACTCTTCCGCCTCTTCGCCCTCCGCCAATTTGATCCAAGCGCACAGTACTTCGCCGTATCTGTCGTCCGGGACACCGAACACCTGAACGTCGGATATTTTTGGGTGACGAAAAAGGAATTCCTCGATCTCACGCGGATAGAGGTTCTCCCCGCCCCGGATAACCATGTCCTTGATTCGCCCAACAATATTGAAATAGCCACCCTCATCCATCGTGGCGAGGTCACCGGTGTGCATCCAGCCTGCTGTATCGATGGCGTCTGCAGTGCGTTCGTCATCATCCCAGTAGCCACGCATGACTGAATAGCCGCGGGTACATAGTTCTCCGGTTACGCCCGGCGGGACGATACGCCCGTCGTCATCTATAACCTTAATCTCCAGGTGGGGCTGAATACGACCGATAGTTGACACCCGGCGTTCGATCGGATCATCAACCGACGTCTGGGTCGAGACCGGGCTAGTCTCGGTCATACCGTAAGCGATTGTTACGTCTTCCATGTGCATCTTTTCAATGACCTGTTTCATAACCTCTACCGGGCAGGGAGACCCCGCCATTATGCCGGTGCGGAGACTCGATAAATCGAAACGATCAAAGTCCGAATGCTGTATCTGGGCGATAAACATCGTCGGCACCCCATAGAGCGCTGTGCATTTCTCCATCGAGACTGTTTCCAATGTTGCCATTGGGTCAAAACCCTCGCCTGGGTAGACCATTGCCGCCCCGTGGGTAACGGAGGCTAGATTACCCATAACCATACCGAAACAGTGATACAGCGGCACGGGTATACAGATACGATCGTCTTCGCCTAACGCCTGTGCCCGGCCAACAAAGAAACCGTTGTTGAGAATATTATGGTGGGTCAACGTCGCGCCTTTGGGGGCGCCAGTAGTACCAGACGTAAATTGAATATTGATCGGGTCATCGAACTGTAAGCTCGTCGCCAAATCTTTCACGCGGGTTTGTCCAGCTGCCTTTCCACGTTCAAGAATATCGCCGAAAGCATAGCTACCTCGGATTCCATCTCCATTGACCATGATCAAGTGACGTAGAGTTGGTAATTTAGCGGATTTCAATTCTCCCGGCGCGGCGGCGTCTAATTCCGGAGCCAGCTCGCGGAGCATACCGAGATAGTCGCTGGTCTTGAACGCCACTGACGACACTAACGCTACACACCCGACCCTATTCAAGGCATATTCTAACTCCGCTAACCGGTAAGCAGGATTGATATTGACTAGGATTAACCCCGCCTTGGCGGTCGCGAACTGAGTAATGGTCCATTCTGAATTATTGGGAGACCAGATGCCGATCCGGTCACCTGGTCGTAGGCCCAGATCAATCAGTCCAGATGCGAAATCATCTACCCGTTGTTTCAGGTCAGACCACGACCATCGAATATCCTGTTCACGAACGATCAGCGCATCGCGAGGGCCCCATTTATTAACCGCCGAATCGAATTGTGCCCCGATAGTTGATCCTATTAACGGCACATCAGAGGTGCCGCTCGCATAGCTTTTAGTAGCAACCGTCATGCCAATTCCCTCCGGTTTGCAAGCATGTCTTGGACTCTCCAAGAAAAGCTTGGCAGAATTCTGATAAACAGATCATTTAAAACTATAGTAACCCCCGCGCGGCGCTCAGTTAATTAGCAGGTAATTGATTTGTCACATTAGTGACTTTGCAACGCAGTAGCCTAGATCCGATTAAATATCGATAGGATTGCCTCTCGTTCACACAGAACGTATCAGTAAACCCCCTCGACGAAATAGTCGCCGCGCCGTTAAAGTTCATCTACAATTAAGGGAGCAGGTGCCATGGCCGCCGACGGAAGAATTGATGTACACCATCACGTCTTGCCCGAATTTTATATTGAGGCACAGAAAAGCGCCGGCATCACCAGCACGGCCTATAGAGGATTTCCCGAGTGGACCCCCCAGCACAGCTTGGACGTGATGGACAATGAGGCGATTTCCACGTCTATCCTGTCCTTTACATCGCCTGGCATATGGTTTGGCGACATCGAGCAGACTAAATCTCTAGCGCAACGCTGCAATGACTATCTAGGAGCGCTGGCACAGCATCACCCGGGGCGGTTCGGCGGATTTGGCTTTCTGCCGCTACCAGACATCGATTCCGCCATCTCGGAATGCGGACGCGCGCTTGACGACCTCGCTCTCGACGGAATCACATTGCTGACTAGTATCGACGATAAATATATAGGCCACCCCGATTTCGAGCCTCTTTACGAAGAACTCAATCGGCGCAAAGCAGTAGTATTCATCCATCCCTGCTATCCGCCGGGAACCGAGGCTAGTGGCTGGGACATTCCGCGCATGCTCATTGACTACCCATTCGAAACGACCCGCGTCGCAGTGAACCTAATTCTAAAGGGCGTCGTTCAGCGCTATCCTCATATCAAATTTATACTTTCCCACTCCGGCGGTACGTTGCCCTTTCTAGCACACAGGATTGCAATCTTTGATAAGGACATGCCGTTTCGTGAAAATTATCCGGAGGGAGCAATGTCATATTTTCGAAAATTCTGGTTCGATACAGCCCTTTCGGGAAATGCGATACCTTTAACTGGCCTGATAGGCATTGCAGATAAATCTCGGATCCTGTTTGGAACGGATTATCCCTATATCTCTGCCGAAAAGGTGACGATAGAAAGCAGCGGGTTGGACGCGTGGGACGGGATCAGCGAAGCTGAGAAGGGCGCTATAAATCGGGATAACGCCGCGGCACTTTTCCCAAAATTCGTCAATCTATGAACCCAGAAAGTCTGGAGGCGAGGTAGTCGATCGGGTAAATACCTATCGAAGGCCTCTCGATTGAGCGGGGAAGAAAGATTTCAATACCCACCGAGAAGTGAATGGATCAAAAAATAATCTACCCGTTATCCGAGTCCAAAATATTGCTCGAGGCGACATCATAATCGTAAAATTCCGCGGCTTGGGTGGGTGAACCATCGCTCCCGAAACGACTTCTCCAAGCCATTTTTACATCTCGGGCGAAACGCCCAATCGGCGAGGCTATATGGTTTTCCTTTGCCCGAAAACGTGATCCCAGTTGCGCGCGGATCGCCCGCGGTTTGCGCACACGTTCATAGTCCGATAGCGCTGTATCGAGATCGTCCGGCGTCTTGTAGATGGCCTCAGCGAGCACACATCCATCCTCTATCGCCATGCAGGCACCCTGCCCAAGATATGGCAGCATCGGATGCGCTGCATCGCCAAGCAGCGCCGCCCGACCTTTGATCCAATTTTCCAAGGGTGGACGATCGTAAAGTGCCCATTTGTAGTATCGCTCGCTTGAACCGATGAGTTCCAACAAGTCAGGATTCCAATCGGCATAGGTTTCCATGACTTGCTCACGAGGGCATTCTTCGACCCAGGATTCCCCAGTCCATGCGTCACTCTCGAAATGAGCGACGAAATTGACCAATTCTCCGCGCCGGACGGGATAATGCACGATATGACCGTGAGGTCCCCACCAAATAGTGAATTGCCGGGCAAGCTGCAGATTGCCGAGCTTTGAACTCGGTACTAGCCCACGCCAACAAATACAACCGGTGAAGGTCGGCTCAATCGGCCCGAGAAGGCTATCTCGGACTGTGGAGTGAATGCCATCGCTGCCAACGACGATATCGGCATCGACTTCGGTCCCATCGGAAAAAATCGCCACCGCGCTGCCGTCCCTCATGTCAACGCCGATACAAGTCTTCGCCAAGTTAACGATTTTCTCTGGTACTGCTTGGACCAAGATATCATGAAGATCAGCCCGATGGATGGTCAGAGAGGTTGCACCGTAGCGCGCCTTAATATCTTCTCCGGGTCTCGGTTTCACGATTACGCGACCGCTACGGAAACTTCGGATCGACTGTTCACGCGTTTCTACGCCGATATCAATGACCCGATCTTCGATACCTAGATAGCGCATTGCCTTTAACGCATTGGGGCTAAGCACCACGCCGGCACCGATCTCTCCCAACTCCGTTGCTTTTTCGTAGACCGCTACGTCAATGCCACGCCGGTATAAAGCTAGAGCCGTTGCGAGTCCGCCCAGCCCCCCTCCGATGACAGATATCTTTGGCATGCGGTTCAAGGTAATACGCTCCAGTTATTTTTGTGGACAACACTTTCGAAGGTCGAAATATCGATGATTATTGGAATATTGATTGCCTTGTCGGGTAATTCTTTATGTATTCGCATATTATATTGCGGCAGGCTCTGCAGATAGGCGTAGGCCTACAATATGGATCCCCCTTATTTAATAGATATTCTAATCCTAGCTATGAAGCGCCAGCTCACTGAATTCCACATACTATCGCCATGGTTACCATCATATGCCGAACCCTTTGTTGCGTATTATATATTCGATGATGTAGCAAATTCGTTCCGGCTTCCCCCCCGACTTATGGGAAAATTAGCAACGAGAAACCACAAATCGCGGCGCCGATTAGTCCAATGAAGAGATCTTGATATCCAACTAGTAAGTGTCAACGGTCCAGAAAGAGTGGAATAAAATTGAGACGATCCTATGATGTTTATATAGCTCATTTAATCTACGTCCGCGTCGTATTGCCGGAAACGACGTCTAAACGCCTATGCCCTTCTAGCAACTCTCCACCGGATCATGACCAACACTTTGCCACCACACCGCATTCAAAAACTCTCAGCCGAGAACGCTAGAATTGGTTTCTTTGAAAAGTGGCTATCGATCTGGGTAGCGCTTTGCATTATAGGGGGGTTGATGCTCGGGAATATATCCCCCAGCCTATTCGAATTTCTCGCCAAGCTCGAATACGCATCAGTAAATTTCGTGGTCGCGTTCCTGATCTGGGGAATGGTTTACCCAATGATGGTGAATGTCGATTTCGCATCGATCCGTCATATCGGAGATCGTCCCAAGGGGCTGATTATCACGCTCGTTGCCAACTGGCTGATAAAACCATTCAGCATGGCGTCTCTCGGCGTACTATTTTTTGAGGTAGTCTTTGCCGACCTAATCGCCCCGGAAGATGCCGTCCAGTATATCGGCGGGCTGATCCTACTGGGCGCGGCTCCCTGTACAGCAATGGTATTCGTCTGGTCGCAGCTTACCCGAGGTGACGCGACTTATACGCTGGTACAGGTCTCAGTCAACGATGTGATCATGATCTTCGCGTTTGCACCCATCGTGGCGTTACTGTTGGGGGTAACCGATATCACGGTACCGTGGCGAACTTTGCTGCTATCGGTGGGGCTATATGTAGTCACTCCTCTCTTCGCCGGCTATCTAACTCGCCTCCAGCTGATGCGTCACGCCTCTCGGGGCAAGACCCGAGATCAAGTGGTTGATCGCTTCGTCAGCCGGATCAAACCGTATTCTATTTTCGCTCTACTCTCGACGGTCATACTACTATTCGGTTTTCAAGGTGAGGTAATCATTAACCAGCCGATTGTGATCGGGCTGATTGCCATACCACTTCTTCTCCAATCCTACGGCATCTTTTTCATTGCGTACGCCGCCGCATGGGCATGGCGGGTTCCCTACAACGTGGCCGCACCCTGCGCGCTGATCGGGACCTCAAACTTTTTTGAACTGGCGGTCGCCGTTGCCATCAGTGTTTTCGGCCTAAATTCCGGCGCGGCACTGGCAACAGTCGTCGGCGTACTGGTCGAAGTGCCGGTCATGCTATCACTTGTCGCATTCGCTAACCGTACGGAGAGACATTTCTCTAAGCCCTCATTTACCCGGGCTTAAGCGATCACACGTCCTTTTCGAAATGCTGAACCGCGGGTGGGGTTCCCGGAAGACCCAGTCTTTCCCAGTCTGCTACGACCTTGTTGTAGACTTTTTCATCCAGCATGGTGCGTTTCGAATATTCCTTGATATGCTTGTGATCCTTGCAAGCGTTGATCAAGCATTTCGATCCGTAAGGCCGATTTTCTGGGGGATACTGGCTAGGATCAAGCTGGGTGCTCCAAGTATTTTTCAAAATTTCGACATCATCAACCGGATTGCTGCGGCTCGCCATCGCCCACAGAACCTGATCCATGTCACAGGGATCGATGTCCTCATCCACCACGATGATCCATTTAGTATAATAAGCTCCGCCGGGCACCTGGGCGGCGAGGGCGAGTACCTGCGCTGCATGTCCGGCATAGCGCTGCTCAATACTGACGCAAGTCATACCCCAGCCGCCGGCCGCTGCGGGATGGCAATACACGCCCTTAATTCCGGCAATACCGAGTTTATCGAAATCGTTCCAGACCCGCGCTGAGCGGATTATAGCGAAAAATCCTGACTGCTCGCAGGACGGATAATCCGCCATCAAAGCATTGGTCATTATCGGCTGATTACGATGGTGTAGTGCTGTAATCTCAATCAGCGGAGCCTCTCCCTCTGGCCGGCCGTAGTACCCGGTGAATTCACCGAATGGACCTTCACCTTTCATGGAACCCGGTTTGAGAACACCCTCAATCACCAACTCCGCGTTTGCCGGAATCAGCAAATCGGTCTTCTTTCCCCTCACTACCGACACCGCCTGACCCCGGATACCGCCGATGAATTCGTACTCCGAGATATTTTTCGGAAAACCCTGCGAGCCGACTAGCATGAAAATCGGATCCACCCCCCAGGCTGCAGCGACCTCTATAGATTCGCCCCGCTCCCAAGCGCGCTCAATATGTAACCGCGCATCCTTTCCCGGTGACAGATATAGCCCAGAATGTCGCTTACCTTGCTGCATCATGCGGTAGGTACCGACATTCAGATATCCGGTATCGGGATCGCGAGTGATAACGCAGTCTGCAGTTCCCGGATATCGCCCACCATCGAGCGGCCAATGCATCGGGACAGGTAATTTGTCGAGATCGATATCTTCACCCGTCAAAGTGTTCTGAAATACGGGTGCTTCCTCAGCCGTAATTTCACGCGGCGGGATCCGCTGCATGAGTTTAGATTTTACCTTCTGGATCAGTTCAATAGCTAACGTCTCCGGATCTTCCCCCAGCGTTATAGAAATTCTCCTCAGGCTGGGTCCCGCAAGGTTCCACAGAAGCCGCGCTCCGATCCCACCATCATCGAATCCTTCCGCCTTTTCGAACATCACCGTGGGGGACGGCTGCTGCTTAGCCAACAGATAACCAATCGCGCTCATTTCCTGATCTCGGTTGACCGGCTCCGATACTTTCACTAGTTCGCCAATATCGTCCACAGCTTCGAGCCACTGCCGCAAGTCCTGGATTGGCTCATTTTGGGACGTGGATGTGGATTTGGTATCGGTCATCGTTGTGTTCCCCGTCATCGGTGGTTTGGGCAGAATAATGGACAAGCGGCAGGCGTTGCGCAATGAACTGGAGTTCTGCCGAGATCTAATTTTTTACTATACGTTTAAACATGACAAAAATTTAGAACCGGTTTATTAGTTTTGTGTCAGAACGATCCGCCCACGCACGGTACGTTCCTGTACCTTCCTCAATCCAGTTGCAAAATCTTCCAGCGGCATTCTCTCCGTTGGTAGGGCGCTGATCTTAGCGGACTCATAGAATTCAAATATCTGCGAGAAACACTTTGCCGTCAGATCTGGACGTCGACGCCGGTAATCGCTGATTTGTAGGCCGCCAATATCAATATTCTTTACCAGTAGGTAGTTGGCTTTAAGCGTTGGAACTTGCCCAGCGGCAAAGCCAATCACCACCATCCTACCGCGCCAGGCGACTGCGCGGACAGCCGCATGGAAGATTTCGTCTCCCAATGGATCGATTACGACGTCGGCGCCACGGCCGTTGGTAACAGCAAATACTTGATCCCGCAGGCTATTTCGCAAATCTCTGGCGGCCAGATCGATAGTATGATCCGCTCCTGCGTCTCGCACAAGTTCGGCCTTCTCTGAATTTGCGATCCCGGCAAGAGCGGTACCACCGAATGCCTTTACTAGCTGAATCGCAGCAAGCCCGACCCCGCCGGAGGCGCCTAGGACCAGCACCGTCTCACCCACCTGAAAACGGCCGCGCTCGATCAATGAAAACCAAGCCGTATCATAAACCAGCGCCATCGAAGCAGCGTCGACGAACGACATCATATCGGGTAAGCGATAACAGTTGTTCCGGTGGATGAGCGCTAGTTCAGCATACCCCCCTTTCTCTGCCATCGCCAGTACACGGTCACCGGGCGCGAAGTCAGTTACGTTTTCGCCGACCTCTTTTACGACTCCCGCCGGTCCCTTGCCGGGCACAAAAGGTACGTCTGGCCTGAACTGGTAGGCGCCACAAATCATAACCAGGTCGACGTAGTTGACTGCCGTCGCGTGGACATCGACGATTACCTCTTCGGGCCCCGGAACGGGAGCCGGAAATTCCGTCATTGTAAGATTTCCTGTAGATCCATACTCGTTTAAGACGACAGCGCGCATACGGTTCCCTTAAGTCAAGGCTTGGGGCACCAGATCTCCTGTTCGGATCCGGCGCTGGATCTCGAGTTTATCGAGTTTGCCATTTGGCATCAGCGGAATATCGGAGACAGGTAGCCAAAATTCCGGCATGTCGTATCGCGACAAACCCTCATCGGCGAGATGGTCGAGTATGTCGGCAATAGTGGCACTATGTCCATCTTCGAACATGACAGCAAGGCAAACTCGTTCTCCGAGTCGGCTGTCGGGCACGGGAATTGCCGCTGCAAGGTAGACCGCCTCATGGCTTAGGGCTAGGCTCTCGATTAAATTGGGATTGATATTATGGCCACCACGTAGGATCAATTCTTTACGTCGGCCAGTGAGAGTCAAATATCCTTCTTCGTCAAGCTTTCCGAGGTCACCGGTCAGAAACCAGCCACCGGCGTTCATCGACAATGCCGTCGCATCCGGGTCATTGAAATACCCGAGCATCAGGGATCCACCCTTACCGGCGATCAGCCCGGGCGTACCAATTGGCACTTCCCGGTCAGGATCGTTCGGATCGAAAACACCGAGCTCATACCCATCACAACAGACGCCGGAGGTAGCGGCTACAATATCTCGCGAGTCACCCATCCGCCCATGCTGATGACCATTGGTTTCAGTCATTCCGTAACCCTTCTGCACCGGGATGCCGAGATCGTAAAGAGCACAAGAAACATGCTCAGGGCAAGCTGCCCCAGAGACGCGGAAACTTTCGAGCCGGTCGTATCTTTCAATACCCCGACTTTCTAAATCGGCCAGGAAATCCATCGCATGGGTAGGTACACCGACCAAGTAAGTTACGTTAGCAGCTTCGAGATGGTCCACCAACGATTCACCGCGCGGCCAGTCATGGAGAAGGAATTCTCCACCGCAGACCAGCGACGTCCACAAAGTTCCGCAGCCAAGATTATGACTCAACGGACTTAGTGAGCAAGTAACTGTGTCGGGACCAAGGGACCATGCCTCCGTGATTCCCCGTGCGGCCACGAGCTGCGAATTGTCACTGTGCATAACTCCCTTTGGCTGCCCCGTCGACCCGGATGTGAAGGCAAGGTACGTCACAAAGTCTGGATTCCCTTTAGGTTCTGAGCCGCCCTCTATATTGGGACGAAGAAGACCAGCGAACGGCACCCCGTCATCTGCGGAGCCCAGTCGGTAGATATGACGGAGCGATTTAAGCTTGCCGATTGCCGTCAGAATCTCATCGCCTTTAGCATCCGCTCCATGACCCGGTTCGTGAAGGTAAGCCGCGCAGGCAGCACGTTCACACATGTTGGCGATTTCGGAAACAGTATGATTCCTATGAGGTGACGGACAACAAACATAACCATCCCGCGATGCAGACAGAAGTGCGACTACGGTTTCCATCCGATTTGGGGACCCGACGAAGACCGTCTCTCCTTGCTTCAATCCACGACTGGCGAGATCAGCGGCGAGGGCGTCGACCCATGAGATTAGTTCAAACCAAGTAAAGTTGCGATAACTACTACGGAGCGCTGTCGCGTTTGGCCGATCAGTTGCATGGGCGGAAACGATCTCATAAATTGTCTGATCGCGCCATACATCAGTCGCATGATACTCCCCCACCACCGCCGCACTCAGCGGAGAGGTTATGGTAGCAGGCATGTTTACATCAGACGCCGTGTGACGCCGCGACCAATGGATCCATTTCCATATCGTCATCCTTTACCGCACCGATAAGATCAGTGACCTTTCCGATGCCGCGTTCATCGCACCAGGCTTCCAAGTCGTCAATGATGGTCGTCAGCGCCGTAGGATTACGAAATCCGGCATAACCAATCCCGACCGCATGCGCTCCGGCCAGCATATATTCGACAACATCCTCTGCCTTGGTCACCCCGCCGACGCCGATGACTGGAATGTTTACCTCTTTCGCCACCTGATAGACCATGCGCAGAACGATGGGTTTAAGTGCCGGTGAGACCATACCGCCGAACTTGTTGCCGAGTGCAGGCCGGAAATTATCTGTTCGAATTTTCAACGACAGGAACGTATTCGCGATGACCAGGGCGTCAGCCCCCGCCGCCTCCGCAGCCAACGCTATTGACGTAAGGTCTCCAGCATTCGGTGACAGCTTGGCCCAGACTGGCTTATCTGTCGCCTCGCGTATTGCGCTCATCACTTCTTTGGTATGCTCTTCTTGTAGAGCGAAGTTTCCGCCTGTCGTGTTCCGGGTTGGGCAGGAAATATTGCATTCAATCACGTCGACATCTGGAACAGACAACTCGCGCGCCAAAGCTGCAAAATCATCGATCGACTCCGACGAAACACTCACGACGAGCGGTGGTTCAAATTTTGAGTATTCCGGTACGACATTCTCAAGGAAATAATCGATACCTTTTCCAGGTAGGCCAATCGACTGGATGATTCCCGCCTCAGTTTCAGCCATACGAGGCGTTGGATTGCCAAGGCGAGGCTCACGGCAGATCGTCTTAGCTACAAGAGCGCCGAGTCTGTTGAGATCTATTACCTCATCATATTCCCAAGAGAATGCACCTGACGCCGGCTGTATCGGATTCTGAAAGGTAAGATCGCCGATTTGTACCGAAAGGTCTACCATCCCACAGCCTCCTGAATATTGAATACCGGACCCTCACGGCACACTCGTTTTAAGGTCCTTTCCCCATTGATTTCAAAGGTACGCATGCAGACGTAACAGGCCCCAACACCGCACACCATAATCTGCTCCATCGCCACCTGGCCAGGAACGCTGTACTTCTTACCAACATTTTGCATGAGCTTCAGGAGACGGCTTGAACCGCAGGTAAAGAAGGCATCCGCCTTTCCGTCACCTACCAATTCTTCTAATATTTCTGAGACGTTGCCAACATCGCTGCTGCCATCTGTATCGACTACCGTAACAGTTCTGGCACCTAGTTCCTGGAACAAATCCTCAGACATCACCAGATCGGCTTTACGTGCACTGAGTATGGCCGTAATACCCACTCCATTTTCGGAAGCTAGCTGGGACAGCGGCGCGAGCGTCGCTAGGCCGACCCCGCGCCCTAGGACGACAATGTTTTTCCAAGTCGGATCCAAATGAAATCCGACTCCGAGCGGACCGGAGACATTGAATGTATCTCCCGCCGTTAACGTCGCCATACCCTTTGTGCCCCGTCCTTCACATTTATATAAAAATTCAAGCTGGCCTGCCGCCTTGTCAACCTTATAGACACTCATCGGACGACGCATCCAAACCTCCGCCCCATCGGGCGTGGGGCAAAGTAGATGAAAAAACTGGCCGGCGTAGGCAGACAGCGCTTTCTCATGGGTTTTGAGTACCATGAGTTTGTACTCGGCGTTTACCCAATCATTGGACACAACGTCGGTAAGGTATTCGCCAACGCGCTTGTCAGGATATGGGTCGGGATCGTCCGGTCGAATTGCTGAATCGGTATATTTCTCGTTTTGAGCAAGATTGTTCATGGTTTCAGCGCTTTTTATCTGACAGACTTCCTGAAGTCATACCCTACGGGTGTAACAAAATAAATACAATTCCTATTTTTATTACATTAAACTATTAATACCAAATAGCATTGTGACGTTAATACGATGACTTTCATAGCCATGCGAAAACTCTGGCCGGTCGGTACCGTGGAACAAGCGAGAGTCAAATATGACCCCTCGGTTCTCACGGTACGGCACATTGATTTTGTTGTCTCCATTTTGGGCTAAAAATCTCTGAATTCGTGATCTGTCAGCGTCGTAATCGACGATCGGCCATTCAGGTGGCGGTAGCGAATTATAGACGACCAATCCACCCGTCTCGGGATTACGGTTTGCGCTATCCGGCGTAATCCAAAAATTAAGACTGATCACAGCATCATCCGCATGAAGGTCTATTGGAGAATCGCCATTCAGCGCCTTAAAGGCCCACGCCTGTGTAAGCGGATATTGCCCAAGAAGTTGCGGCAAAGCAGTCCTAATTTCATCAGCAATCTGTATGACTAGCGGGCAGGCCAGACCATCCTCAAGGTAAGTGGCAACGAACCCACCGATATGCGTAAAGTCATGCCAGATCGTACTTTGCTGAAGAAACCTCCGTAATAGTCTCAAGGCATCATCAGTCAAAAGGTCGTCGATGGTAACGATCCCGTTTGTGTTATTAATCCATGATGCTTCTATGATCTCGGCGTCGAGGCTGGGGCTGACCGCACCGCTCAATATCTCCGGCGCTTCTACTGAATGGATAAGGGTGTTGTAATCCGTCCCTAAAATCTCGAGCTGTTCGTCGGTAAGTTCGACAACCCCATCGTCGAGGCTAGCCGCAACCTGATCGTATAATCGAGCCAGTGTTTCAAAACGCTGTCCGTCGCGGCTACGCAGAGGGAGATTTCGGAACAGATCGGAGTCATGTTTTAACTTTTCAGCCGACGCCGTTCGGAGAGATTTCTCAGCAATACCAGTTCTGCTTTCTCCTCTGCGCAAATCATACGTTCGCGCAAAGTGATCGAGCGATCGTCCTCGGTGACCAACTGCTAACCACTGAAATCCCAGTGCGCGATGGGCTCCTATGTTATCGGGATCGAGATCTATGACGACACGAAACATCTCGACAGCATCGAGTGTCCGACCCAAAGCAAGCAAAACGTTACCCCGGTTGAAATATGCCGGCGTATATCCCGGTTCTTCAACAATCAACGCATCAAGCACTTCCAGTGCTTCGGCTGTGTTTCCTCGCCGGGCGAGTAGTGCCGCGAGATTATTCCGAGCCAAGGTATGCGTGGGAATTTCTTCGAGCACTTCTCGGTAAGCAATTTCCGCCGCCGCATCGTCGCGCGCCTCCTGCGCAGCTATCGCCCGGCCGATCCGGTCTTCAATCAATTCCTGGGCCATCTTAGGCAGGTAGTTTGTCGATCAGGTTACGCATAAATTTTGCCGCATCTCGGCCTTTGCGGGCACGGCGCCACAAATTCTCGACTGTGCGCTCATGCAGTTCAAGGGCCTCCGGCGCCGAAGTAATCATCGCAATACCGCCATATATATTTGGCTGTTCACCTAACCGGAATGGGCTCAGAGTCAGGATCCTACGATCTGCCTGACGAAAAATCTGGAAACTATTATGTGGAAGCGCTCCCGGCACAACTCCAATCTGAATGCCAATCGGTTCCTCTTCCATCAGGCGGATAAGATGATCAGCTTCCGCTCGCGCTCGCAGACGACGCTCCGCAAGTACATCGTCAGGCAGATCAAGGCGACCGACAAGTCCGTTACGAAGAAATCGGTCGATCTCAGCCCCGGAGATCAAATTCAGAATACCGGGCTTGCGCGCTCGCCAATTTTCCTTCCGCTGATGGAGAATCGGTAACAATTCGCGAATTACATCCTGTGCCTTTTCCCGCTCCGCCAGTCCTTCCGGAATGCTTTCCGCCAATACTTCCTCGAGAGTCTCGCTAAAGGCATCCGATGCAAGGAGAAACGAAACCGGACCGGCTAACACGATAATGTGTTCCGATAATTCCTCGATCTGGCGCAACCGTTCAAAGAACGCTAACGCTGAGGAGATATACTCAACCCCCACTCCCATGAGCGTTGGCACCGAGACATCGAGCAAACCCGACAGCTTCTCGAGGGTTTCGATCTTAGCGACGTCGCCTTTTTCGAAACGGTAAAGAGCCGTACGCGAAATATCCAGTCTAGCCGCCACTTCGTCGGCACTAAGGCCAGAGGCAATGCGAAATGCCTTCAGGCGGTTCCCGATATCGTCAAACCGAATGGCCATGAGATCGTTTCCGGCCTCCTACTTTTCGTAACATCCCTGAAGAGGTACAAGGTTTATGGAGGGGGGGTCAACGATCTGTATGTTGAATTGGAAATATACGAAAGGCTTGCAAGATCTCGGTAACGGGAGTTGGGCCTATCTACTGCCCGATGGCGGCTGGGGTTGGAGCAATGCCGGGTTGATCGCCGATAGCGGTGAAACACTCCTAGTTGATACCTTGTTCGACCTGCCGCTAACCGCCGATATGTTGGCAGCCATGCGCAACGCGGTTCCCGACGCTAAAGTGATCGACATGCTGGTGAACACCCATGCCAATGGAGACCACACATACGGAAACCAGCTAGTCGATGGAGCCGATATCATTGCTTCTGCAGATTGTGCTGCTGAAATGGAAATACGGCCGCCTGAAGCCTTCATCAGCCGAGTCCAAGCATGGCGAGATATGGGAGATGCGGGTGCCATCATCTGGGAGTTGATGGGCCGGAAGTTCGATTTCAATGGTATCAAAAACTGCCTGCCAACCCGGACCTTTGACCGCGAATTGACGCTTGAAGTAGGCAACAAAAGAGTCGAACTGACCAATGTCGGCCCTGCCCATACCCGTGGTGACGTGCTGGTACATGTTCCAGAAGATAAGACCGTGTTCACTGGCGATATCATCTTTGTCGGCGGGCATCCCGTAATGTGGGCAGGCCCCGTCGGTAACTGGATTTCTGCTTGTGATCATATTCTGGGTCTCGACGTTGAAACAGTGGTGCCCGGGCATGGACCAATAAGCGGAAAAGACGAAGTCCGAGCGTTACGATCTTATCTGGTTGAGTTGCACAACGAAGCACACAAACGATACGATGCTGGGCTCGACTGGGTGACAGCATCTGAGGAAATCGTTGTTGATTTTTTCAATCACTGGATTGATCGAGAGCGTATCTTTATCAACGTCAACAGCCTTTACCGTGAATTTTCTCACGAAAAAAAACCGCCTTCTACAATGAAAATCTTCGGCGAGATGGCGAAATGGTATTGGTCGGAATATCCTGACCGTCACCCTTACCACAATTGCTCGGGACATTCATAATCATGGCCATCAACATTACCCGCACCGTCAAACAGATGGTTGCTGAAGCAAACGAAGAAGTTGAAGAGATTAGTATTGACGCTGCACGCGGCCTTCTCGGTCACTCAAACGTGCTCTTTATTGATATCCGTGACATCCGAGAAGTCGCTAAGACCGGCCGAGTAGTGGGTGCTCGGCACGTGCCGCGCGGTATGCTGGAAATGTGGATAGATCCCGAAACACCCTATCACAGAGAGTTTTTTGCAGAAGACAAGAAATTCATTTTTTACTGTGCTGGTGCATGGCGATCTGCTTTAGCTGCGAAAACTGCGCAGGATATGGGATTGTCTCCGGTTGCGCATCTTGAAGGCGGTATAGACGCCTGGATTAGGGCCGGTGGCCCTATCGACCCACCAAAAGACATTAAGTAAGGAATTACCAATCATGGACGGTCTTTCTAACCAGCCTTTCACCCCCGATCTTCGCGGATTTATCGAATATCTCGAAAAGGAGCATCCGGATGAAATCCTCCGCGTCACCAAGGAGGTTGATCCTAAATTCGGGGTCACCGGCATTCTTCACCGCATGGAAAAAGAGGGCCACTTCAAGGCTGTCATTTTCGAAAATGTTAAGGGTTCAGACATTCCGTTAGTCGCCAATATGCATGGCAGCTTCAACCGCCTGAAATACGCTATTGGGATGGAAGAAGGTACCGAAAAAGAATTTCTCCGCGCCTATGGTGCCCTTGAAGCCAACCCAATCGAACCGGTCATAATAGACGAGGCTCCTGTGCAAGAGGTTGTGAAAACGGAAGACGAGGTCGACGTTGAGGAGCTACCGATCCTTACGTATCACGAGAGGGATTCCGGCAAGTTCATAACCGCCGCGCTGGGTCTCATGCGAGATCCCGATACGGGGATCGACAATATAGGCATTTACCGCCACCAGGTGCACAGCAAGAACGAACTCGGCGTTCAGCTTTCGGAAACCGCGGATGGTAACGTGATATGGAAAAAATATGAAGAACGCGATGAGCCTACGCCGATGGCCCTCGTGATCGGTCATCATCCGGCTTTCTTCCTCGGCTCTCTGAGCTACACCCCGATCGACTCTAACGAACTCCACGTCGCCGGCGGCATTTTGCAACGCCCTGTACCGCTAGTACCGTGTAAAACTATCCCTCTGAACGTACCCGCGGACGCAGAAATTGTCATTGAATGCGTAATCCGCCCAAAAGAACGGCGCGCCGAGGCGCCATTCGGCGAATTCCCCGGCACTTACGGACCTGAGAGAATGAACCCTGTGCTCGATATCAAAGCGATTACCCATCGCAGGAACCCATTATATCAGAATGCGTTCGTCGGACATGCCGATAACCTGCTCTTGTCGGGCGTAATCCGATCGACCGCCATTGAAGAAACGGTAAAAATTGCTTGTGGAACGGTAACCGGCGTCCACATGCCACGGTCCGGGCGATTTCGGTTTAGCTGCTATATCGCCATAGACCGCAAGATCGAAGGCGAAGCAAAGGCGGCAGCGATGGCAGCCTTTGTCACCGATCCGTTCCTTAAATTTGCAATCGTTGTTGATCACGATGTCGACATCACCAGCGATACCGAGGTGATGCACGCTATTGCGACCCGCGTCCGCGCCGATCGCGATATCTTTATGGTACCATATGCCAAGGGCTCGCCGCTCGATCCCTCATCATACGATCCAAAAGCCGGCTCGCACCTTGTAACCAAAATGGGCATCGACGCTACCCGAAAGGACAACTATCCCGACGAAATATACGTTCCGGGTAATGAAGATATCGACCTGTCCGACTTCATCCCAGGATACGAAAAACTTTAAGGAACCTAGCTCTATGGCCGAATGTCATCGCATCGACGTTCATCATCACATACTGCCGCCTAATTACGTCGATATTGTCGGCGATGACCGGATTGGGCCTCTAATCTTAGCTGGTAAGACGCCGGAATGGACACCGCAAATGTCGATCGAGGCCATGGACCGGAACGGGATTCAGACTGCATTGACCTCGATTTCCGCTCCCGGCCTGTGGTTTGGCGACACGCAGGAAACTGTCGATTTGTGTCGACACTGTAACGAATATGCCGCCGATATCAGCCGCGATCATGCCGGCCGTTTTGGCGTGTTCGCCAGCCTGCCGCTTCCGGATGTGGATGCCAGCCTTAAGGAAATCGCCTATGCACTGGATGAATTAAACGCCGATGGTATTGGCCTTCTTACATCATACGGAGACCGATATCCTGGCGATCCGGAGTTCGTGCCTGTATTCAACGAGCTGAACCGGCGCGGAGCGACTGTCTACTTTCACCCCACCAATGCGCCCTGCAACCAGTGCCAACCGGAAATCCCTGCCGCAACACTAGACTTCCCGTTCGATACCACGAGGGCAGTGGTAAGCCTACTGTTCAACGGCACATTTTCGCGGTGCCAGAACATAAACTTCATCTTCAGCCATGCGGGTGGAACCATCCCGTTCCTAGCCGAACGTATTGGCCGCCTGCAGGGCCGCCCGGGATTTAAGGAGCACATACCAAACGGCGTCATTCACGAACTCGAGAGGCTTTACTACGATACCGCTCTGTCAACCAACTGGCTGGCATTCCGCAGCCTTTTCGAACTAGTTGATCCTGATCACGTTCTATTTGGCAGCGACTATCCGTTTGCCCCAGAACAGACCATGGTGAGCTCAGTCAAGCAACTCAAAGAGATGGGGCTGGATCCCGAAGTACTGAGAGGAATAGAACGAGACCACGCACTAAAACTTTTTCCTTATCTCAGCGGCTGAAACGCTGCGATGAATAGCTGAAGGCATGGCTGGGTTGGATATAACCACGTTATCGCCCGCTCTGGGCGCAGAAATTCGCGGTATCGATTTTATGCAGCCATTAGACAATTCGACGCTGGCGGATATCAAGTCTGCCTGGCTTGAGCATCTTGTCCTAGTATTCCGTTGTGGAGAAATTTCAGAGGATTCCCAAATCCAGTTTGCGGGATGTTTCGGTTCCACGGTGGGCGCGCGTTCTAAACTTCGGGCCGATGGGGGTGACCGTCGACTTATGGTCATCAGTAACGTTCGCGAGAACGGTAAACCGATTGGCGCATTGCCGGACGGCGAACTAATGTTTCATTCAGACTCGGTCTTCCTTGAAAGGCCCCTGATGGGCGCAATGCTTTATGCGGAGGAGTTACCGTCGAAGGGCGGCAACACGTTGTTTGCCAGCATGTACTCTGCCTATCAATCACTCAGCGAAGAACTAAAAACTCGGATCGACGGGCTACGCGCGGTCAACGTATTCGACTATGAAACACAGGTTAAGACTGGACCCTACAAACGTTTAACCGCCCGACACGCAACCCACCCGGTGGTGAGGACCCATCCTGAAACTGGGCGGCGAGCCCTATATGTCAACCGTCTCATGACCGAGGAAATTCTCGGACTTCCACCGGTTGAAAGCGACGAGCTTCTGCAAATATTGTTTGCTCACGCGGAGAACCGCCATCACGTATACGAACACATCTGGCGGAAGAACGATCTCGTGTTGTGGGACAACCGCTGCACCCAGCACGCACGAACCAATTTTCCCGCGCATGAAAGACGGCTATTACGTAGGGTCGGGATCGAGGGCGACGTGCCGATTTAGCACCTCATGATTTCAAAAAACGGGCTTAGAATTATCTAGCGGGATAGACAGAGACATGCCGCTACCACCGCAGCACGGACAACTCAGTGCTACCAGAATTTGCTGTTTCTGGGTTTCCGTCATGTCCGAGCTCTCCAAAACCTGTAGGACCTGGGCTCGGATGAGCTCGTGCATCGACATGTCGGTGATTATACCCGTTCCACCGTTATCTGGCATTTGACGCCTACTACTCCGTAGCCTGAGACAGGTTAATAAGCGGCGCAAGGCGAACAATCATTGGCAGTTCCTTGCATACCCGATAGATTTCGATCAGCTCTGGCGGACTCCAGTGGGCATGAATGTCAATGGTCATCGAACGGTACTCTTAAAGGTATCTCATCCAATTCTGCGAGATTTTTGTATATCTGACAACGCATTGATTCCTCACTACACTATGTCAAACATCAATCACATATTGGAATCGGACCAAAATGAAGGCAGTTTATTTTGAAAAACACGGTGGACCAGAAGTATTGAAATACGGCGATCTCCCCGATCCCACGGCGGGCGAAGGGGAAATCGTTGCTGATATTTATGTCGCCAGCGTAAATGGTGCGGACTGGAAAGTTCGCACCGGTTCTTATGCTCAAGTTGCCTATTTTCCCTATATCTGCGGCCGGGACTTTTCCGGTATCGTTACTGATGTGGGACCTGGTGCTGATTTGGAGGTTGGCGATGAGGTATTCGGCGTCTTACCGGTAGGCCAGGAAGGTACCTATTGCGAGAAAGTGGTCACTAATGCATCAGTGCTGGCAAAGAAACCAGCTGGTATAGACCACATGGAAATTGATGCTCTATCTCTAATTGGACTAACTGCAGTTATTTCGATTGAAGAGACGCTCAAATTACAAGCTGGGGAAAAGATCCTGATCCAAGGGGGTGCCGGAGGCGTTGCGGGCTTCGCCATCCAGCTTGCAAAGCATATCGGTGCTCACGTCGTAACTACAGCTAGTACGTACAATCACGAATATGTTCGCAGCCTCGGCGCCGACGAAATCATAGATTATAATTTGGTAGATTTCGTAGAGGCTGTTTCGGATTGCGATGCGGTATTCGAGACGGTTGGCGGAGAAACGGGCATCAAGTCGTTTGATGTACTAAAGCCTGGAGGTCGCGCCGCATTTATCGCCTCCGGCACGCAATCGCCGAAACCGGCGCGTAACGATGTCGAGTCGCTCCGGCCCAACGTCGGACGCGACCGGCACTACATGGAGAGAGTTGCCGACCTCCTCCAACGGGGTGTCGTAAGCGTGCCGGAGATTCAGGTTTTCGATCTAAAAGATGCGTTTGAAGCCCAAAAAATAAGCGAAAGTAGGCACTTGCGTGGTAAGCTAATGTTGAGAGTGAGGTAAATATCCCGTTTTCACGTGATATGCCAACTCTATGTGAAGTATTTTTCCGTGTTTGAAGTCAGAGCGAGACGGAGGATAGGGATAACATATCTGTGCGGGCACCACACGGCACGCCAAACACCCAAGCGTCTTTAAACCATAGGCTTAAAATGCTTGTCTTGAAACAAGGCTCGTTAAGGGTTCCAATACAATATCGGTTGGATATCCTGACCGAGTTTTCATGGAGCTGACGGGGCGCAGTCAAGTGTTGGATCCGAAAGTCTTAATCTATACGCCCATGGGCGATGCCGACACAGAGTACAGTAAGCTAGAGGACGCCGGCTGCGAACTCACTTTCGGGAATGCAGAATGGAGACATGCCTTCGGGGCATCGGAAGTGAATGTATTCCCCATCGCTCACGGCCGCGACGCCATCATTGGAGCCGTGATGCGCGGTTTCACATTCGACCACGATTTTCTGAGCCGACTAACAAATACTCGGATCATCTCCAAATTGACTATCGGCTATGACGATGTCGATATAGACGCAGCTACCGATCTGGGCATTCTAGTGACGCACTCGCCAACCGAAGCTAATTGGGGTGGTGTCGCGGAAGGCACCATGACGATGATGCTAACTCTGCTGAAACGGGTAAGAGAGAAAGACCGCCACGTACGCGACGGTGGCTGGCGAGATGATGCACTTGCCGGGACATTTCTGGGCGCACGACAAGACGGTTATGAAGGAATCACAGTCGGTGTGATAGGACTCGGTAGGATCGGATCGCGACTTTGCGATCTACTCGCCCCTTGGCGGGTGAACCTAATTGCGTACGACCCATATGTTGATGAATCGAAGTTTGCCCTTCACAACGCGAAGGCCGTTAACTTAGAGACGCTCCTCCGCACGTCGGACGTAATCACCATCCACTCTAACTTAACCGCGGAGACAGAACATCTGATTTCCGGATCTCAACTCGACCAAATGAAACCAACCGCAATCCTTCTAAACGCCGCCCGTGGACCGATCATCGACGAAAACGCGCTCTTCTTGGCACTCGACTGCGATAGAATAGCCGGTGCGGGTCTTGATGTGTTTGAGAACGAACCGCTAGATCTTCAATCTCCTTTGCGCGGCCTCGGCGACAAGGTGCTCCTGTCACCCCACATGGTAAGTGCCAACAAAGGCGCCAGCCTAGAACCGGCAGTACCTTGGGCGATTAACGCTGCCCTGACAGCGATGCGCGGGGAGGTCCCCCATCATGTAGTCAATGAGATGGCGATCCCAAATTTCCTCGAACGGTTCGGTGGACAAAGTTTAGTTAAATGAAAATTAATTTATACATATCAAATATCCACTATCATCGATTTCAATGTCAGCGCAAAAATTCTATCGTTGCCCCGGCATTTTGGAGTCTATTGAAAACATAGTGATACTTGGTCGCTTTAGATCAAACTCATTCAATTTCCGATAGCTTACTAATTAAATTCGATCCCGTATTTTTCTCGAGGGCATATTAGGACATTGGGGAATTACGCCGCAACCTGACAGTCGGCTATGATGATTGGATGCATCATATAAACTGTCCTGTATTCAATTTCAAAAGCCTCGTCGATCGAAATCATATCGGCCTCGGCACGATCCTCAGCTAGATCCTCCGCAACCTCGCGGGCGTGTGCATCACGTTCCGACTCAGTCCAACACCTATAGAGGGACCACTGGTCAGAATACTCATTAACCCATTCGCAGCCCGTCATTTCCGATAAAATGCCGTGTGCCAGATGATCACGAGAATCAGCAAAAAGGGTCGCCCCGCGGATGTAGCCCTGATCGTCCAACGATACTAAAAATGCGGTGCCGCTGAACCTTTCCCGGATCACGCAACCGCGATGGCTTAAATTTATATCTAGCGGAACTGCGCGCTGGCTATTCCAACCATATAGCTGGCTGATAGCAATCTTTCGGGTCGGCAAAAAATCTGTATGCATGATGTATTCCTTTTGCTGATCGTGTCGTCGAGTTCTTCCAGTTATCAAATTATAGAGTTCTTATGCGTCAATTTTCGGGTTATAAGAACTTTAGGAGGGAAAGATTCATGGCCTACGCAAAGATGCGTGACATGCTAGGGATGGCCTTAGAGTTGCAGGTCAGTTCACTGGGTTTAACAATAGAACAATTAATGGAAAGAACCGGTCGCAGCCGTAAAACTGTTGAAAGAATGCTTAAAGGACTCGCGGACATGGGTTTGGAGGTGGAACCCAGCCGACTAGATAGCGACCATCACCTAACCAAGCGTTGGCGGCTAAACAGCGATCTCCCAAGCACATTAATTAGCCTAGAACCGCAGGAACGCAGTGCCCTTGAACGCCACTTGCAGACCCTGACCGACACTACGGCATCGCGCGCATTATCAAAATTACTGACCAGCCAGAAGCCACTTTCGAATCATCTTGCAATCGACGAAGAAGAACTGATTGCACGCACCGCCCACATCGGACGGACAGGGCCCCGCACACAGGCAAACGAGTCTCACATGGTAATATTTGAGCGCGCAATCCAGGGATTTGAGCGTCTCGAAATCCATTATCGAACGCAGGGAAGGCGCAGTCCTAGCTGGCGATCGGTCGATCCTCTAGGTCTCCTATTCGGACGATTTGGCTATCTAGTTGCAGGGCGAGACGGCCGCCCGGCGACCTACCGCCTAGACCTAATCGAAGACGTTTTACCTACCGGCCGGATCTTCAAGGAGTACGCGGACTGGAACATGAAAAGGTGGTCTGCCGATAGTTTCGGCATATATCACGGCGATGTGATTCTGGACATCCAGCTGCGGTTCAAGGGGGAAGCGGCAAAACGGGCCGAGAAAGTACGATTTCATCCCAGCCAAAATATGCAACACTCTCAGGGCGAACTAATCGTTAATTTACGCTGCCAGGGACATAGAGAGCTTATTCATGAGCTATGCCATCCCGACTGGCTGGGCCAAGTAAGAATTGAGAGCCCGGAGAGCCTGCGCGAAGAATTCGACGCCTATCTGAAACTTTTACGTAGCGTCACCTTGGAAGATGTTTAGGCGCCCGCATCGCATAGTGTTATTTACTTGTAAACCTCAATTATCCAACAGAAACCATGGGATGCAGTCTGCCGTTATCCAGCTGGATACGAATTTCGATTGGCAGCGCAGCGACACTGCTGATCGGTATGGGGCTGGGACGGTTTGCGTATACCCCCCGTCGGTACCGGCTCTGGTCGATGGAGGCGGGCCTTGTCGGTGCATTTAATCCATTTGGCCACCTAGTAGGTGCGTTGATCTCAGCTATACCCAGAAAAATAGCGATCTCTGAACAGGCATGATTTTTTCCAATAATTACGTGTCAGAAGACGGTCTCGGGCAAGCAAAGTAGGCACAAATATCTTCCGAAATTCAAAGCAGTACCTCTCTGCCTTACTTCACCCAACTGGTTGAATTTTCTTCATTGGATTCAAATTTTATCTGGGACCGGCGATCAAGGTTTGCCTCCCTGGCCATCTCTGACAGAACAACCTTGGGGCTGGCCTTTTCTGTTATCTTGGGCAGTGAGTATACTGCTTTTTTCTCAAGTGGGCCTCTGACCATTAGATTTATTTCGTCGTAGGCACTTGTTTCTATCTTTGTTACCCCGCTCGATGGTGTATCAAAGGCCGTGGGTGCAATAGAGGGTAGCGAGCTAACCCCAATCCCGTCGATTTCAACTGAAGTAATTGCAATTACGCCGATTGCAGCGACAAATCCTAACGGCATCATGATACTTCTCCTTTGGTGTTCCTCTCTATCCGAGTCCCCCGAAGAAAACACTCGAATGAGGTCAAGGAGTGGCCGGAATGGGGCATTTTTGCGGCTATCCAACAGGATCACGAGCAGATGCAGAATGTGTAGCTGCCGAAAGGTTCCCTCCAGAGATGGGGTCGAATTTGGAGAATATGGCGTACCATAGGGTGGCAGGTCGAGGGACAAGCAGGGCTTATAATATCGAATAGGCTAGCTTATATAGGAAAAGGATGAGCAATGTGGGGATTTATGAAATATTATGATTTTTTTATAGGTTTGTTATCAATTTTCGAGAGAGAATATTCTCTTGGTCGTAAATCCTACTTGATCACGCAAAATGTCCTTTTCCACCAGGCGCCTATTAATTAATGATAGTGGAGAGGTCGCTAAAAGGATTTGGGTCTCGTCGATCCATTATTGATTTCTAACAAACTTATTTCTCTCGTTATTTCTAAAATGGCGTTGGTTAGTTAGAATAACCTTAGAGATCAGAAAAAATTCAATAGAGTGATCACTATGGAATATCTAGGGCCATATTTTAAAGATCTTATAACTCTTCTTCCTAATTGGATGCGTGAAGACTCTGTCGGCCCGGCTTTGGCGGGTATGATTACAATTGCCGGTATACTTGTACTTGTCGTTCTAATTTCAAATTTCATCTACGATCAAATCGTACTTAACAGAGCGATTGCGATCATTGGAGACCGGGACCAGGAGGCCGCATAATGAAAACTGGAGTCGTCGTCGGAAACCCGAAACCAAAATCGCGTACTTTCGAAGCCGCTAATCTGGTGGCGGAAAAGCTGACCGGCGCGGCGCCCGATTACGTGCTCGACATCGCGGACCTCGGCGCCGGATTGCTGGAATGGGGTAATCCCGATGTTGGGGCTGCGGTCGAGACCGTGCAGGCGCTGGAGGTGGTCATCTTCGCGAGCCCGACATACAAGGCAACCTATACGGGGCTGATGAAACTGTTTCTCGATCAGATTCCGCAGGACGGGCTGGCAGGCGTCACCGCCCTGCCAGTGATGCTCGGTGCCGGTCCGGCGCACCTGTTAGCGCCGGATCTCCTGTTTAAACCCGTCCTCGTCGAACTCGGCGCGATCTGCCCGACCGCCGGTCTTTATCTTATAGACACTTCCTTTGCCGAAGACCCGCGCCTTGATGCGTGGATCGCACGCACGCGCCCGGCACTACCGGCCGGGCTCGGCTAGAATCTATCGCATCTATGCACACCCTAATAGAAACAAAGATCTTCCCGTTTCTCAACTTTAAGACCCCGCTCACGGAGGTCGACTAGTATCTCTCTCTCATTAGCAGGATCGATGTTCCATAAGTCTCCATTGAGAACAGTTGTTTCCAGTCTCCCCCATCTTTTCAACGGGGGGCCTGTTCATCAACGAAAGTGTTGAGGTGGCAAAAATCCATCGACCTGGCGAACAGACTGCAAGAGTTCCGCAGCGCAAAGGCCTTCGAGATCACCTACATGCGAACGGTTTAAGTACGCGCTGTCAGGTATTTATATAATTCGCGCTGGATCACCCATCTTTGCGAAGTAGCGGCAGTATTTTCTGTATCGGTTGGCCGGGCGCGGGAAAAATCGTAA
>PTJZ01000012.1 GCA_002937455.1 Alphaproteobacteria bacterium MarineAlpha11_Bin1 | reverse complement strand
TTTTTGTATACTACAAAAACGATCCATGGTTTAACTATGATAATTGTAAGGATTTTGTGAAAACTAGGAATAATGCGCGAGTAGTTGAACTAGAGGGGAGTACACACGAGACATCTTCTAATCAAATTGCACGAGACGCAGTTGCGGAATTTTTCTCAAAAAATAAAAATTAAACTTGATTAATGAGTCTCTTATCAAAAGTCTCCAACCTAAAATCCGACCTTACCTCTGGATATTCTTTTTCTAACTTCTCATCCCTTATTCTTCTTTTCTTTATTATTGAGTGAACATGAGCACCTCTTAACTTCTTTCCTCTCACACTAAGAATACCTTTCTTATTTAAATGGTCTGCAACCTGATTAAAGGTCATTCCTTTTTCACGGAGTTCTGATATGGTTTTGTATAAGAAGTATTGGTAGTCTGAATAGTTTGGTGCATTAAGGGAAGGACATCGGTAGGTGGCGGTAAAACAGAAGAAAACATCTGCATTTTTTAACGCATACCCACACATGCGTTGTGATACAGTGGAGTAGTTCCAACTGGTGAAATAACAAGTCCAGTTTCCTCTACTGGTGAAATAACACCAAGATATTCCCACTACCTTTGTTTCACAGTTTCGGAAAGAACCAATCGTCTTGCGTTCTTCCAAGAAAAATACACATCCAGTGAAACTAAACAGAGAGAGTTCCTACAGGGTGTACTAGGTAAAGTTGTGGTGAAGAGTGAATACGGATACGGAAGGGACAAGACGAAGGAAGTTCAGAGAGGACATTCCCTAGATTTCCATTACCGTCTGAAAATCGTGGATGACGGGTTCCAATGGACAGATAAAACGACCTCACCGTGGAGGGGAAATACGACTGACGGGAAGACGATAGACAAATCCCCCATGGTTCGTTTTGTATCCCCTCGTAAAAAAAAACTGAGGAAATAGGGGGTGATAGTGGGATTACGCCATTTCACCAGTCAAAACCAGTCCATCACAGTGGAATGAAATTCACTATATAAAATTTCAAATCGGAGAAATATTTCGAGAGAAGAAATATTAGTTTGCAAAGGCATTTCTCGGGAGGAAAAATTTATGAGGAAAACTTCATTAAAGGCAGTTTTATTAACTGTGTTTTGTTTTTGTATGACATCCACGAATCCAAGTGCGGTGTTAGCAGAAACACCAACAGAAAAAATTGGGGTAATCGTTCTTCATCCGAAATGGGGAATGCCCGCCAAAATTCTCAGTGATTTCAAGTGGTACGGCCTGGAAGAGAAGTTTAGAAAGTTTCAGGGGTGGTGTAGAAAAGATACTTGGATTTGCTCTGATGATAAAACAATAGTAGCGAACAAAAGGAACGATTCAGCGGTCTTAACAATCGATATTTCTACAAAAGGATTTTTAGTTACGAGCCCACAATGCGCATGGTCTAAATTTAAGAAATATTCTTTACCAGTTGATAAAGCATTAAAAAAATGTGTCGCCTCTCGAATAGAAAGGCTAAAGAGTTTGGGTGCTGAAAAAGTAGTAGTGCTCGGTAAATCTTTAGGTGCCAATGCAGCTATAAGAGCGGGCGTTATTATTGAGGGAATAGACGCCATCGTTGCTATGGCACCCGGTCATCGTCCAGAAATAGAAAATATGCAACAAAAATACGCAGCTGACGTTAGCCATGCTCGAGAAAAGGTCAACTCAGGGAAAGGAAAAGAGAAGTTTAAGTATGAGGACTTTAATCAGGGCGAGACAAAAATGTTGGAAATTTCCGCAGCCAATTTTTTGAGTTGGTTTGAACCCAAGGGGAAAGCGGTAATGGAGCTAAATGCACCAAAAATAAAAGGTAATATACCATTTCTGTGGATAGCTGGTAAGGCCGACTTTATTTCAAATGGCGATGGTAAACGTATTTTTGACTCTGTACCTACAAACCCAAAATCCAAATTTGTCCTTGTTGAGGGAGGTCATAATGACGTGCGTGATAACGGAAGAGATATCATAATTGAGTGGATAAAAGCTCTGTAAAACGTAATCATTTCCATAATAGGAACTGGCAAACGCTCTAAAATAATTTTGAATGAAAGCTTGATGTTAAAGATCATAAACCGGTTAATTTTATTTTTTTCCTGTGCCGTTCTGTTTGGATGTAAGGCGGATATTCTAGAGACTAGATTGACAACGTCAGACATAAAAAAAAGTATGTCGGGAAAGTTAATCACTGTTCCATTTTCAGCAGTCATCCAAGTGATCGGTGACGACGCGAGTACCCGCGCTCAAGTAAAAAGATATGAACGGATAATTGAAAATTATGTCGATGTGGAAGATTTTGAAATTTCAAAATCTATGATGGGGATGCAGATTAAAGTTTTGGGAAATATACCTCTCCTGTCGGGGAATGATCTGAGGTTGGATGGAAAGCATCCCTGGGCAATCCACATAAAGAAGACCGCCAACCGCACACTCAAAAAACGCTACCCTTACCGAATGTCTCTGAAGACGACTGATTACTTTCCTTCCTTTAAAAGTGAGTTCAGTAAACTGAACATCATGCTATCGCCGGACCCTTATCAACCGTTACTGATGAAAATTCGGAACAAGGATCAATCAATGTTTCGCGTATTTACTGGATCTGTCGAAATCCAAGGTCGACATCATTCCATCTATGAGGGTGAAGTTGCAAAAAGGGTTTCTTTAAAGATGAAGGGTGGTGTTTATGACCACACAGCCCCCGTAATATTTTTCGGTATCGAGTGAGAGATTTGGCGAGTCAAATCTCAGGCGATTTATTGCGGACTTCCTGATCCGAGTCGGATTGTTACGCGGACATGAAAAGACTGCTACCAGCCCTATTATTAGTGGCCTTGATACTTTCGGGGTGCCACGGGTCAGGCGAGAACGTTTTCGAACCAACTGATAAGGGGAGAAAATACACTGACCATGACTGGAACTTAGAATTCTATGACAACTGCGGTCTGCCCACAAATCGATCAGTTCAGTGGATCAAAGAAGATGAAAATAAGTTCATCCGCTTCCGTTTGGATACTAAACACTATGGTAGGTGCTCTAGTGATAGGAACGCCAGAAATAAAGCCCCATATTGGGAACGTGCAGAACTGAAACAAGTCGATTCTCTAAAAAGGGGTGTAGGCTATAAGTTAGAGTTCCACGCTCGGTTTATGGAGGGTTATGACGGGAACCGAGAGGCTTTCTGGCAAATACACTCTTGCAGTAGTCGTTCGTGCTGCCGCCCTCCGATTATCATAAAATTTAATGATGGGGTGTTAATGCTATCTGCCATCAAACCAAGTGGGGAGAGGAGTTCTAATCACATTTCTAGTGTTAAAATCACGGACCTACTGGGTAAATGGAGTGACATAGTTCTAAAATTTAGCACCAATGCGTTCCCAAAAATTTCTCTAGAACTCAACCAGAAAACTATCTTTGACAAAATTCGTTTTACTATTCCAAAATGCGGTATTCCCCACTTTAAGTTTGGAATTTATAGACCCGGTAGTGCTAGTGGGACTAACCAATCTATCGTTGATTTTGATAAAATAAAACTCTCACTTCTATAAGATGATTAAGGTGTGGTGATTAGATTTTGGTGAATAAGGTGCTTAAGAAGGAACGGCTCCCAACGATTATTGATATTTAAATAAGTAAGAAATAGCGTCACCGCTAAGAAAAAAAACAAAACACAGTAGGCTACGAGAGCCTCGCAAATCAACTTCTTCATGTTATCCCTTCTGCTACAACCGACCTCTACTCTTACGCGGCTGCAATTTTCCTAGATCACCTATGCTTATCAGATTTAGGCGGAGATAGTGGGCGCGTACTTAGAGTGTGATGCCGAGGGGGAAATTTAAAAAAATAATAGAGACTCCTACTCTTTGCTTTTTTTTGTAACCATTTGAGTTCAAACTCGCGGAGTCAGAAACCTTTTATGGAATTTACAATGGACATTCATATTATCGTTAATCTCAAATCCTCATACGAGGCGTGGCATGAGCTGTTTGTGAATGATGCAGAGAACCGATCACGGATATGCGACGAAAACAAAACTTTGGTTGGTCAAGCAAACGACACCACGGCAATGGTGACCCTCTTCGACGTAGATATGGCTGCGATGGGCGCAATGATGGAAGATCCTGATTTTCAGAAGCTGACTGAGGATTATGTTGTCGAGCACATTCCCTTCTCGATCTCTCCGCTAGCCCCGCCTGCGTGATACGCACCCAGAGTGGCTCCTGACAAAATGTTCCTTGTCGAAATTCCCGGCAGTTGAAACGCTTAAGAGAGTTGGGTCGGGGAGTAAAAAGAACGGGACCTCAAGCGTATCGGAGAATACTCAGAGATCCATAGAGAGCCAGTGATCAAAGAGGTATGACATGGAAGGTCTGATTGGAGTTCTGATCCTTGGCCTTATTATTTACCTGATCTTGAGATACCCCCTTCGTAAAATGTCCCTTGGATTTAAAATTCTTTTCACGCTTATATTTGCGTGCGTCGGGTTATTGGTTCTCTTTCTAATTCTTGGATATCTCGTGCATCTGGGGGCAAAGTCAGAATAGGGCCAGTTTCTTTTCATTTTCGCTATGATCATATCCGATGCAAATAAATGCGGAGAATTTGTATGATTTTGCTTGTCTCCCTATTACGGGTTGAATCTTTCGACATCTGGGCGTGTCCTCCTGACTCCCGATGACTGGCGTTGTATACTCTGTCTCGGAGACATCTTTTTAAACCTTATTATTAAGCCTTAAGTTGGCCACAATGGGAGATAGCCAGATGACATCGCTAGACCTCAAAGACCCAAGCCTTTTTCGAGAAGCCTGTTACATCAACGGCGAATGGGTTGGCGCCGGTTCTAATGAAACCATTGATGTTGTTAACCCGGCATCAGGCGAGACGATTGGGACAGTACCTAAAATGGGTGCTAATGAAACTCGCGAGGCAATAGAGGCGGCAAACACGGCTTATCCGGAATGGAGAGCGAAAACGGCGAAGGAACGCGCTACAATATTGCGCATCTGGTTCGACCTGATAATAGAGCATCAGGACGATCTGGCTAAGATGATGACTGCGGAACAAGGTAAGCCGCTGAAAGAATCCATGGGTGAAATTATTTACGCCGCTTCCTTCATCGAGTGGTTTGCCGAGGAGGGTAAACGAATCTATGGCGACACCATCCCACAACATGCGCCCGGTAAGCGTATCGTAGTCACGAAGGAGCCTATTGGCGTCTGCGCCGCGATTACGCCATGGAACTTTCCTGCTGCGATGATCACCCGCAAATGCGGCCCCGCTCTGGCCGCGGGCTGTACTATGGTTGTAAAACCGGCAACTGCGACACCGTATTCCGCGCTTGCACTAGCCGAGCTTGGCCAGCGAGCCGGCATCCCCAACGGGGTGTTCAGTGTGGTAACCGGCTCGTCAGGTGCCATTGGCAGTGAGATGACGTCGAATCCCATCGTCCGTAAGCTAACCTTTACCGGTTCGACGGAAATCGGGAAGCTTTTGATGGAACAGTGCGCGGCAACAGTTAAAAAGACATCGATGGAGTTAGGCGGAAACGCACCATTCATCGTATTTGATGATGCTGACCTCGACGAGGCTATCGAAGGAGCTATGGCGTCCAAATTCCGGAATACTGGCCAGACTTGCGTCTGCGCTAATCGTTTGTTGGTGCAGAACGGTGTGTATGATGAATTTTCTGAGAAACTCTCGGCCGCGGTCGAAAAAATGCGGATTGGTGATGGATTGAAGGGTGAAACTGAGCAGGGCCCATTGATCGATATGGCCGCGGTGGAAAAGGTAGAAGAACATATAGAAGATGCACTTGCTAAGGGGGCAAAGGTGATTTCTGGCGGTGGCCGGCACGATCTCGGCGGGACCTTTTTTCAACCGACCGTACTTTCGGAGGTAAACACCGATATGAAAGTTACTCGAGAGGAAACATTTGGTCCAGTTGCGCCACTCTATCGTTTCGAGACCGAGGAAGAGGCGCTTGAGATGGCAAATGACACAGAATTCGGCCTTGCGGCCTATTTCTATAGTCGCGACATCGGCCGTATATGGCGGGTTATGGAAGGTTTGGAATACGGTATTGTTGGGGTCAACGAAGGTATCATTTCCACAGAGGTAGCACCTTTTGGGGGTATGAAAGAATCTGGCACCGGCCGTGAGGGGTCCAAATACGGGATTGAGGACTACCTCGAGATTAAATATGGCCTGATTGGAGGGATCGGCGGCTAGGCTGCAGACCACCCAAAGCATTACATGAGAACTGCAGAAGGGCGCTCGCCATGTCCAATTATGATTATGATCTATTTGTTATCGGCGCAGGATCTGGCGGCGTAAGGGCCGCACGAATGTCTGCTTCCTATGGCGCGAGGGTTGCTGTCGCCGAGGAGAGGTTTCTTGGCGGCACGTGTGTTAATGTCGGCTGTATTCCGAAGAAGCTGTTCTCTTACGGCTCACATTATTTGCATTATGGTCAAGAGGCCCGCGCGTACGGGTGGGACTTTGCAGAGCCGACCCTTAATTGGTCTCGACTTATTGAAAATAAAAATAGAGAAATAAAGCGTCTCAACGAAATCTACCGGAATTTGTTGAAAAATGCCGGTGTGGCGCTTTTCGAGGCACGTGCAGTCTTGATTGACACCCACACGCTTGACGTAGGAGGCGAAAAAGTGACGGCCGAGAAAATTCTCGTCGCCACCGGGGGAAAGCCGTCGCGTGATGAGGTGCCCGGAGAAGAAAATGCCCTCGTATCTGACGACGCTTTCTACCTTAAAGAATTACCCAAACGCGTTCTTGTTGTCGGCGGTGGGTACATCGCGGTCGAATTCGCTGGAATCCTCAACGGGTACGGGGCGGCAACCTCATTGGTTTATCGACGCGATATGATATTACGTGGTTTTGACTTGGATGTACGCCGCCACTTGGCCGCAGAGATGGAAAAGAATGGAATTAAATTCATCTGGAATAGTGCTATACAGCGTATCGACAAAGTAAATCTTGGGCTCGACGTCACGTTTAGTGACGGATCACTTTCTCAGTACGATCAGGTATTGTACGCCATTGGGCGGGTAGCCAATTCAGCTAACATGGGGTTGGAAAACGTGGGCGTAGAGGTGAGCGCCAACGGCGCTATCAAGGTTGATGACTATTTCCGGACCAGCGTCGAAAATATTTACGCACTTGGCGATCTCATCGACCGATATCAGCTGACACCGGTGGCGATAGGCGAAGCAATGAAACTGGCCTCAAACCTATTCAAGGGTACCAACGATAAGATGGATTATGCTGATATACCAACTGCAGTGTTTTCCGATCCCCCCATCGGAACCGTCGGATTAACCGAAGAGGATGCGCGCGCTCAATACAAGGATATCGAAATATATCGTTCTACGTTCCGAGCTTTAAAAGATACTTTGACCGGTTCATCTGGGCAAACGATGATGAAGCTTGTGGTCGACAAAACGTCCGACCGAGTTGTGGGCTGTCATATGGTAGGACCGGACGCGAGCGAAATCATACAGGGCCTAGGTGTTGCACTAAAATGCGGAGCGACCAAGGCACAGTTCGACGCTACTGTCGGTATTCACCCTACGGCTGCGGAAGAGTTTGTTACGATGCGCGAGCCTGTGCCGGAAAAGGAGTCAGATGAGGGCACTCAATAACCAAGGATTGCGCCCACATCTTAGGACAGTAGCTGGTTATCTTGGGTGTTTGGCCGCATTGCGCAGTTTTGCTGGAAAAAGCCGGATAAACGGCGTATACGCGATCCTCCCAAAGAGATTAAGATAGAGAGGTTGGCCATGTCGGGGAACTGGTCGCCCGAAAGCTGGCGAGACAAACCTGTGATTCAGGTTCCGGAATACCCGGATTCAATCGCCGTGGAAGCGGCGGAAAGCAAGCTCAGTAGATATCCACCATTAGTGTTTGCGGGCGAGGCGCGTAAGCTCCATGCTCAGCTTTCTGATGTCGCGGAGGGTAGGGCCTTCCTATTGCAGGGGGGTGATTGCGCCGAGAGTTTCGCCGAATTCCATCCCAACTATATCCGCGATACATTTCGTGTTCTGCTGCAAATGGCTGTGGTTCTAACCTTCGCATCTGGCAAACCCGTTGTAAAAATTGGACGTCTGGCGGGGCAATTTGCAAAACCGAGGTCTTCCGACGTTGAGGAGCAGGACGGCATTACTCTGCCCAGCTATCGAGGCGATATGGTAAACGACATGGAGTTCACTGGGGAGGCGCGTACGCCTGATCCAGAACGTATGGTCCAAGTATACAACCAATCCGCGGCGACCCTGAATCTTCTACGAGCCTTCGCACAGGGTGGTTATGCAAATCTAGAAGAAGTGCACCGTTGGAATCTCGAATTTGTTTCTTCGGGAGAACAGGCCCGGAAATATGCTGAATTAGCAGACCGCATTGATGAAGCTATGACATTTATGGCGGCCTGCGGGCTGACGCCCAACGCCGCGCCACAATTACGTGAGACCGATTTTTATACGAGCCATGAGGCTTTGTTACTGGGGTATGAACAGGCTATGACGCGTGTAGATTCTACCTCTGGCGATTGGTATGACACGTCGGCACATATGTTGTGGATTGGTGACCGGACCCGTCAGCTTGATGGCGGTCATGTCGAATTCTTGCGGGGAATCGCAAATCCCATCGGCCTCAAAACTGGACCAACGCAAACGCCCGATGAATTGCTGAAAGTCATCGATGCGCTCAACCCAGATAATGATCCGGGTCGTCTAGTTCTAATCAGCCGAATGGGGCACGAAAAGGTAGAGCAGACCTTGCCTAACCTCGTCAGAGCTGTTGCTAATGAAGGTAAGAAGGTTGTTTGGACCTGCGACCCGATGCACGGTAACACAATCAAGGCCAAAAGCGGCTTTAAGACGCGCCCCTTTGACCAAATCTTGCAGGAAGTACGTGGCTTCTTTGCGGTGCACGAGGCCGAGGGTACCCACGCCGGTGGGGTTCATATCGAGCTTACCGGGCAGAATGTGACTGAATGCACCGGTGGTGCTCAGGAGATCACCGATGAAGGTTTGTCAGCTCGTTATCATACGCATTGCGATCCTCGTCTAAACGCGTCGCAGTCCCTAGAACTAGCGTTTCTTGTCGGCGAGCACCTTAAGGCAAAGCGTGATAGCGAACGGAATGATCCACCCAAATATGAGGCGGCCGAATAAGCGGGGAGATCTTAATGACCGATACGCTCAATATTTCTCTGGCTCAAATCAATCCTGTTGTCGGTGACATTGTCGGTAACGTCGAACGACTCCGCCAGGCCCGTCTTGATGCGGCAAAATGTGGCGCTGATCTCGTCGTAACGAGTGAACTGGTCGTTTGTGGGTACCCGCCGGAGGACTTGGTATTTCGGCCCATTGTCAACGATACTATCCAACGCGAAATCGAGGCGCTTGCCCGCGAGACGGTGGACGGTGGCCCGGCCATGCTAGTGGGATCGCCATGGCGCGATAATGAGGATCTCTATAATGCCGTCTTGCTGCTTGATCGAGGGCAGATCTCGGCAGTACGGTTTAAACACGATCTGCCAAATTATGGTGTGTTCGACGAAAAACGTATATTCAGGTCGGGCCCTCTGCCCGGGCCAATCAGCTTCCGCGGCGTTAGGCTGGGGGTGATGATTTGCGAGGATATGTGGACCGACGAGGTTGCCGAATGTTTAGATGAATCTGGTGCAGAGATCCTCGTGGTGCTTAACGGCTCACCCTACCAACAGGACAAGTGGGATACTCGCATCAATCTTGCCGCCGCACGTGCCATCGAGTGCCGGATGCCTCTGATCTACGTTAATCAGGTGGGCGGTCAGGATGAGTTAGTATTCGATGGTGCGTCTTTCGTGCTCGGCGCTGACGCGTCATTGCGGGTGCAAGCACCAGCTTGGGATGAAAGCCTAATAAAAACCATTTGGTCCCGTAATGGCAATACTTGGGTTTGCGATGAAGGGGAGAAAAGCTCACCACCTGACGGTGACATGGCGATCTACTCAGCAATGGTACTTGGACTTAGAGATTATGTCACTAAAAGTGGTTTTCCAGGCGTATTGATTGGTATGTCCGGTGGAGTAGATTCTGCGTTGACAGCGGCGGTGGCGGTCGATGCCCTCGGACCCAATCAGGTTCACTGCGTTATGATGCCTTCCCCCTTCACTTCACAAGAAAGCCTTGAAGATGCTGCGGAGGCGTGCCGACTACTCGGCGTGCCGTTAGATTCGATCTCTATTGAACCGGCCATGAAGGCATTCGAAGAGATGTTATCGGAAACCTTCGCAGGGACAGAGGCCGGGACCGCCGAAGAGAATGTTCAGGCACGGTCTCGTGGTCTCACGCTAATGGCACTGTCCAACAAAACGGGTGCAATGGTGGTATCGACGGGTAACAAGTCTGAGATGTCGGTTGGTTACGCCACGCTCTATGGCGATATGTGTGGAGGATATTCCGTATTGAAGGATGTTTATAAGACGAAAGTATTCCAACTTTGCCATTGGCGTAATGCCAACCTCTCAACAAGATTTCTAGGCCCCGGCGGTCGGGTGGTTCCGGAAAACATTATAGTGAAGCCTCCGACAGCCGAACTTAAACCTGATCAGAAAGACGCAGATAACCTGCCGCCATACGAGCAATTGGACGCTATCCTCAAAGAATTAAACGAGGGGGACCTAGGCGTAGACGACTTGGAAAAAGAGGGGCACGACCGAGCATTGGTGTTAAGTGTCTGGCGTATGCTCCTCGGCGCTGAATACAAACGGCGTCAAGCCCCACCCGGTGTCAAAATTACTGGCAGATCGTTCGGACGTGACCGTCGTTATCCAATCGTAAACGCGTTTCGGGGTAGAGCTTAATCGTTTACGTATTGAGCGGACTTTGGTAGGAGTTCGCGCCCTTATGATTAAATTGAGCGGGACCCGCAGGAAGATGGCGAACGATAACCGCATTTATCTATTTGACTCGACGTTGCGTGACGGGGCGCAGACGCAGGGCGTAGATTTTTCTGTTGCCGACAAGATTGCGATGGCGAGCGCGCTAGATAATCTCGGTATTGACTATATCGAAGGCGGCTGGCCAGGCGCCAATCCGACAGACGACGCATTTTTCCTAAAGCCGCCGATCTTGAAACGGTCCAAGATCGCTGCTTTTGGTATGACTCGCCGTCCCGGTCGCTCGGTTGAAAATGATCCGGGTCTTGCCGCCTTGTTCGACGTTAAGCCCGCGGCTGTTTGCATGGTGGGAAAGACTTGGGACTATCACGTCGATGTAGCTTTGGAAATTCCGAGGGAAGAAAATATAGAGATCATTGGGGACTCCATTGCTTATGGCAAAAATCGAGTTAGCGAAGTTTTGTTTGATGCCGAGCATTTCTTCGATGGCTACAAAGAAAATTCTGAATATGCGCTTTCCTGCGTAAAAGCAGCCTATGAGGCTGGCGCTCGGTGGATCGTTCTTTGCGATACCAACGGTGGAACTTTACCACATGAAATTGATCGCATAATCCGCGAAGTATCCGACTATGTTCCCGGTACACACCTCGGGATTCATTGTCATAATGATACTGAGAATGCCGTTGCAAATTCCCTCGCCGCAGTCAACGCTGGTGCACGGCAGGTCCAGGGAACCCTTAACGGTCTCGGCGAGCGTTGCGGTAATGCTAATCTGACTGCAATCATCCCCAACCTAATGCTCAAAATGGGTTTCCATACTGGTCTAGGTGATAATGACTTGAGACAGCTTACCCACATATCACGTGTTTTAGACGAACGTCTCAACCGCTCGCCAGTCCGTAATGCCGCGTATGTCGGTGATTCGGCATTTGCGCATAAGGGTGGATTGCATGTCTCAGCTGTCGAGAAGGATCCGAGAACCTATGAACATATCGATCCTACTCTGGTGGGGAACGCTCGTCATATCGTCGTATCAGACCAGTCGGGTAGATCCAACATTCTAGCGCGGTTTCGAGAAATCGGACTTGAGATTGACTCAAATCACCCAAGAGTGCCCCGTCTCCTGAAATTGGTAAAGGAACGGGAATTTGAGGGTTACGCCTATGACGGGGCCGAAGCCAGTTTTGAGCTTTTGGCGCGCCGGATCCTGCAACAAGTACCTGAATATTATACGTTGCATTCTTTCCGAGTACTTGACGAGCGCCGTTGGAACGCTCGTGGAGAATTGGTGACCGTGTCAGAGGCGACGGTGAAGGTCGATGTAGGAAACCGAAACCATATGGCAGTGGCCGAGGGTAATGGGCCGGTCAACGCGCTCGATAATGCTCTTGGTAAGGTTTTGCTAGAGAGCTATCCAGAGCTCGAGGATATGCGATTGGTCGATTACAAGGTCCGAATCCTAACACCTGGCGATGGCACGGGTGCCGTAACAAGAGTCATGATCGAAAGTGCGGACGGCCAAGATCGACGCTGGTCGTGTGTAGGACTATCGACCAACATCATCGACGCTTCCTATAACGCGCTGCAGGATTCGATATCGTATAAACTGTATCGTGATTGCGCCAAAGCGGCGTGACGGAATCCCTTGACCCTGTGACCAACGTAAAACCGCCCCCAGCTATCATAATGGTGCGTCCCACGTTGGGTGAAAACATTGGAGCGTCGGCGCGAGCGATGATGAATTTCGGGCTGTCTGAGATGCGTCTGGTCGAACCTAAGGGTGATTGGCCGAACCAGAAAGCCATCAACACTGCATCCGGTGCAGAGCGCGTTCTAGAGCAGGCCACGATCTATGATAATACTCAAGATGCTGTTTCCGATCTAAATCGGCTTTACGCGACGACGGCCCGTGTACGAGATATGGAAAAGCCGGTACTGACGCCGCGTGATTTGGCGAAATCTCTTCATGCAAACAACGAAAAGGGCGAAAGATCAGGTATTCTTTTCGGTCGCGAATCTAAGGGACTAAATAACGACGATGTAGCGATCTCCGATGCCATCATCATGGTTCCCGTAGATTCAGAACACCGCTCTCTAAATCTCGCGCAAGCGGTTTTGTTGATCGGTTACGAATGGTTTCAGGCGACCCAACCAAAAAAATTGGATGGTGTGACCCGCAAGGGCGGGAGGGTAGCATCTAAAGATGAGTTAGTAAATTTTTTCGAGCACTTGGAGGCAGAACTGGATGCCTGCGGCTTTCTATTCCCGCCAGAAAAACGACCACGTATGGTTCGAAATATCCGTAATATTTTTACCCGTTCGAGGCTCAGTGATCGAGAAGTCAAAACTCTTCGCGGCATCGTTGGTGGCCTTTCACGCCCACGCGATCGTTCGAGATAAAGAGCCCGAAAACTTCCGTGGCCAGATGGCGTCAATAATGACGAACGGCCACGAAAAATCCGTGGAGGGGAATAAAACAATCCACGTATACAGTCGAATGGTGCCAAAGATAGTACAGCAGGAAACCTCGGGGAGGTAAACAATAGTATCGATGATACCGCCAAAAATACCTAACCAATCAGTAGCGCCATCAAATAAGATCAGCATTTTTGACTGAATTCATTTCATATTCGCAAATTTTTTGGTCGAAGCAGCCTCTTTACGCAATTCGTTGACACGGCGGGTGCGATGCATATACTCCGCCGCCACTCCCGGGAATGAGGATGTTGCCTGAAAAAGGCAGTTTCCCGCCGCCAGCAAGGTCTGGAACCGGACTACCGGGACAAATAGAGAGAACAAAGGAGATAGGGCCATGTCAAAACGCGTGCGCTCGAAATATAAGATTAACCGGCGCTTAGGCTGCAACCTATGGGGTCGCCCAAAAAGTCCTTGGAATAGCCGAGAATATGGCCCGGGACAGCACGGTCAGCGGCGGCGTAGTAAGATGTCTGATTTCGGATTGCAGTTGCAGGCGAAGCAGAAACTTAAAGGCTATTACGGCAATATTACCGAGAAACAGTTTCGCCGCATCTACGGCGAAGCGGTCAAGCGTCGCGGCGATACCGTTGAGGCGCTTATCGGTTTGCTCGAACAGAGACTAGACGCTGTAGTCTACCGCATGAAGTTTGTGCCGACAGTTTTCGCGTCTCGTCAATTTATCAATCATGGCCACGTTCGCGTAAATGGCGCCCGCGTTACTATCCCCTCTTATCGAGTAAAGGAAGGTGACGTGATTGAAGTCCGAGAGAAGTCTCGCACCATTCCCATGGTGCTTGAAGCCGGCCAGCTGCCGGAGCGGGATGTACCGGAATACATGGAAGTTGATCATGGCAAAATGCAGGGCAAGTTTCTACGCGTACCAGGATTTGCTGAGGTGCCCTATCCGGTCCAAATGGAACCCAACCTCGTCATAGAATTCTACTCACGTTAATTTGATTAGGGATATCAGTGAAAAACTGCGCAAGCTTGTCTGTAGAGGTTTTTCTACTGCCGTGGCCGGAATCCTAATTTCTACGCCCCAGGAAATCTAATTTGACTCGTTCCAACACATAGTTGGCGGGGCAACTGGCGTTTCCATTTAGGTGCCAGATAATATCTGTAGTTTTCGGGGTGGCAAAAACGTTTCTGGGTTTTGTGCGGCACTCGCATAAGATTGTTTGGCAAGCTAAATGCAACTTTGGGGAAACTTTCGCGAGGTCTTTGGCACCGCTACAGCCTGTCAGAGCCAGTATGATCAGCGGTAGCTGTGCATGGAGAATTAAGGACTTTTTTCGCATCCGGCGCATCGGTGAAAATCGACTCGGTTCATACCCGGCTAGTCACTCTGGATTGGCAAGCTGGACGTTAATTCCATTGGTATTGAAGTATTCCAAAAGTTCACCGGATTCGTACATCTCGCGAATAATATCGCAGCCCCCCACAAATTCTCCTTTCACGTAGAGTTGCGGAATGGTGGGCCAGTCCGAATAGGCCTTAATGCCCTCTCGGACTTCTTGGTCTTCAAGCACGTTGACGCTCGTGAAGGGAATACCAAGGTTACCTAGAATCTGGACACAAACCGAAGAGAATCCGCATTGCGGAAAGACGGGTGTACCCTTCATAAAAAGAACGACTTCATTTTTTTCGACTTCGTCTTTTATACGTTCGAATACAGGGTGTTCGCTCATTGCAGTTATTCCTCTAAATTGGGTTCCGGATTAAGTATCCTTAGGGGTACTAGTCTGGAGAGCCAGCGCATGGAGCTCGCCGCCCATACGTCCCTCTAGTGCCTGATAGACCATTTGATGCTGTTGCACTCGGGTTTTGCCGTTGAATGTACTGGAAACGACCAAGGCAGCGTAATGATCGCCGTCCCCCGCGAGGTCCTGAATGGTGACCTCCGCATCAGGAATGCTCTCCTTGATCAGGCCTTCAATCATACCTGCATCCATCGGCATAGCTTGTTTCCCTTATCTATCTCTCTAATTCGTTCGTGTTTGTTTCCTCAGCCTTTAGTTGGCCGTCATATAGCGGGGAAGCCAGTTTTCATGAGCATTCCGTATATGTGAGAGGGGTATAGAGTTGCCATTAGCTAGGGTCAACTCCGAGCTCCCAGTACGTCCTATCAATCGGGCCGCGACGCCGCGAGTATTGGCCGCGGTTAGTAAGTTCTTCGAATTTTCGAGGGTAATAAGATACCGTGACTGATCCTCTCCAAACCACCAGGCGAGTGGAGGTATATTGTTGGGCGCGGAGAAGAGGTGCGCACCTATGTTTCCGGCGAGCGCCATCTCAGCAATCGCGACCAACAAACCTCCGTCCGACAAATCGTGACAGGCCGTTAATGCATTGATCTCAGTATGTTCGTGAACGAAATCACCATTTCGACGTTCCGTAAAAAGATCGACCGGGGGAGGCGCGCCGATACTTTGTTCTTTATAGTGGCGTAGGAAGAGGGATCGGCCGAGATGGCCCACGGTTTCGCCGATCAACACTATGTCTTCGCCCTCTGCTGCGAAGGCAGGCGACACCATCTTTGTTGTGATATCCTCGATTAGCCCGACACCACCAATAGCTGGAGTAGGAAGGATTCCAGAACCGTTGGTCTCATTGTAGAGGGAGACATTTCCTGAGACGACCGGGAAATCCAGCGCGATACACGCCTCTCTCATGCCTTCGATGCATCCGACAAACTGACCCATGATCTCCGGACGTTCGGGGTTCCCGAAATTCATGTTGTCCGTAATAGCTAGTGGTTTTGCACCGCATGCTATTAAGTTACGCCATGCCTCGGAAACTGCTTGGCGCCCACCCCCGACAGGGTCGGCGACGCAGTATCGAGGTGTACAGTCTGTGGTGATAGCAAGACCGCGATCTGTGCCGTGAACGCGTACTACTGCTGCATCTCCGCCCGGTCTCTGCACCGTATCGCCCATCACCATGTGGTCGTATTGCTCCCATACCCAGCGGCGAGAACAGAGGTCAGGAGATGCCATCATCTCGATCAATGCTTCCTCCGGGGTTAGGTCGAATCCGTGCAAAGCCTCTTCCGCTGTTAAACCCGGAGATGGCGGGGTACGCACCCACGGGCGTTCATATTCAGGCGCTCCAGCGACTAGCGGTGGGACCGGAATATCGCATACAACCTCGCCAGCGAATTTCAGGACAAGTCGGTTGGTATCCGTCACCCGACCTATAACAGCAAAATCGAGTTCCCATTTTTCGAAGATTTTCTGCGCCATTTCCTCTCGGCCGGGCTTGAGAACCATTAACATACGTTCTTGGCTTTCCGAGAGCATTATCTCATACGGTGTCATGGCCTCTTCACGAACGGGTACTAGGTCAAGGTCAAATTCAATACCAACGCCACCTTTATCCGACATCTCTACCGACGAAGAGGTTAGTCCCGCCGCGCCCATGTCCTGGATAGCGATAATCGCGTCAGTCGACATCAACTCAAGGCAGGCCTCTAATAAGAGCTTCTCGGTAAAAGGATCCCCCACCTGCACCGTGGGCCGCTTCCCGTCTGAATCTTCATCGAACTCGGCTGAAGCCATGGTGGCACCATGGATACCGTCACGGCCGGTCTTGGAGCCGACATATACGACTGCATTACCGACCCCCGCCGCGGCGGAGTAGAAAATCTTATCGGTATCGGCAATCCCGACCGTCATGGCATTTACAATGATATTGCCATTGTAGCTCGAGTCGAAATTTATCTCTCCGCCAACGGTTGGAACGCCGATACAGTTACCGTAGCTACCGATTCCAGAAACCACACCGTTAACCAAGTGGCGGGTTTTTGGATGACTTGGTTCGCCGAAACGTAGTGCGTTCATATTAGCAATCGGCCGCGCTCCCATTGTAAAAACGTCGCGTAGGATGCCACCAACCCCGGTTGCTGCCCCTTGGTATGGTTCGATAAATGACGGATGATTGTGGCTTTCCATCTTAAAAATACAGGCCTTACCGTCCCCGATATCGATTACGCCAGCGTTCTCTCCCGGTCCACAGATTACCCAGGGTGCTTCCGTCGGCAGCTTTTTCAGCCAGAATTTTGAAGACTTATATGAACAATGCTCAGACCACATAACCGAGAAAACACCCAGTTCGGTATGATTTGGTGCGCGGCCCATAATTTCGAGAACGCGATCGTATTCCGTAGGCGTAAGGCCATGATCGGCAATGATTTGAGAGGATATCTCGATCATGAGATCCCCGACAGTACTTCGACGAGACTGTCAAACATCGGCCGACCATCAGTTCCGCCCAACGCGGTATCAGCGAGCCGTTCCGGATGTGGCATCATGCCGAGGACGTTGCGATTTTCGTTCAGAATTCCAGCAATATTTCGGGCGGCGCCATTTGGGTTGGCACCGTCGATTATATTACCATTCGGTGTGCAGTAGCGGAATGCTACTCGGTTTTCCCCGTCCAGCCGATTAAGCGTATCGTCGTCGGCAAAATAGTTTCCCTCGTTATGAGCAACTGGAATCCGAATGACCTGTCCATCGAGATAAGAACGCGTAAACACGGTGTCTGCGGCCTCGACACGCAGGTCGACGTCGCGACAGATAAATTTTAGTTGGGCGTTGCGCATCAGGACACCGGGAAGTAAGCCACATTCGGTAAGAATCTGAAACCCATTACAAATTCCTAGGATTGGAACACCGCTTTTGGCACGGACTATGACCTCGCGAATTACTGACGAGTGAGCGGCCATCGCTCCGGCGCGAAGGTAATCGCCGAAGGAGAATCCACCAGGTATCACAATCATATCTACAACCGGTAGATCAGGATCTTTGTGCCAATGCATGATTGGCTCGACGCCCGCGCTCTGTCGCAATGCCACCTGAATATCGCGGTCGCAGTTGGAACCTGGGGAGACAATTACGGCTGCCTTCATCCTTCAACATCAATCTCGTAATTTTCGATGACGGTGTTGGCAAGAAGTTTTTCACACATCTCCTGCACTAAGGTTCGTGCCGCCGCGGCGTCATTTTCAGCAAGTTCGAGTTCGATATACTTCCCCTGACGAACCTCGTTAATACCGGAGAACCCAAGCCGGCCGAGGGCGTGTTCGATAGCCTTTCCTTGAGGGTCGAGCACACCAATTTTGAGGGTGATATGGACTCGCACTTTCATCACTACCTGCTTAGCGCAGACGGCGGCGAATCTCACGCGGAATCCCGCTTGAAACTCCGGAAAGGTTTAGACCGCCCGATTTTAGTGTTCTGAGAAGAATTTACCTTTTTGTAAAAATTTCTTCTAAGGACGTGATATGGCGTGAGTTTAATGTCCCTTATACCTGGTAGATTGAGAGTAAATATCAAAGCCAATGCTACCTAATTCGAGATATTAACCACTTCTTGGTTGAAGTCTGGGATGCGTTGTAGCCGTCTCAATAATGCGGTGGAGGAGGTCGGTCAGTGTGGTTGTCAGAGGGCTCTGCCTCTATTTCCTGCAATTTATCAATGAGCACCTTGAGATGCTGTTTTAGGTCGATAATCTCTGTCCATTGTTTCGCGGCCATCTCACTAAGTTCATCTATTATTTGGTCTTGGTGAGCGATATGCTCTTCGAGCGCGTCAAATCTCGATTCTTGATGTTTCGATCCATTCATATTTGAGCTCCTTCTAGCGGAACCCGCCGCCACCATTTATATATATCGTATCTGCTGTCATAAATTCGCACGCGTCAGAGCAGATGAATAGCGCCATTTCGCCTATTTCTTCCGGTTTTCCCATTCTTTTCATCGGCACATCATCAGTCATCCTTTGCTTGAGATCCGGAGAGGAAATCGACTGAAAAGCAGTATCTATTGGCCCCGGGGAGATAGATACTGCGCGAATACCCTTTTCTACAAACTCCCGGGCAACCCCCATAGTCAACGTCACCACGGCGCCTTTAGCGGACGCATAATGTGTCGAGTGGCCGGGACCGCCTCGGCGGTGAGCCATACTAGCGATATTAACAATTACGCCGTATCCGTTGTCCAACATGTGCGGAAGGATCGATTGCATAGTGTTAAAAACACCATCTACGTTTAGACTATATGTTTGCCGCCACAGATCGGCGTCAATATCGAGAAATGACGATCGTCGGCCGGCCGAACCAGCGCTATTAAAGAGGTAGTCAATCCGATCGAAAGATGCCACCCCGGCGGCGATCATGTTGTCTACGGAGCGTCGATCGGTGACATCGACCGCTACTGCTTCGGAACTAACATTCGACGAGCGAATACTCTCGGCAACGATCTTGGCGCCGTATCCGTCGATATCAGCAACGATCACGTTTGAGCCTTCGCGCGCGAAAATTTCTGCTGTCGCGCGGCCGATCCCGCTAGCGCCGCCGGTGACCAAAATGGTGCGGTTATGGAAGAAACCCGGTGTTTTCGGCATATTGGCTTTCCATTGGTTATTTTCGGCTGGCATTATCGCTAGACTGGAATTACTCGCATAATGGTATTATTTCAGACCTGTCAGGCGGTGTAGGTGATAGAATGTCCGGCGATAAGATGAAAATCAACCTGCCGAATTCGGCAAATACAGACCAAGTATCGAGTTTTCTAGCAAAAGTTGCGGCCACTCCAAAGGTCCATTCAGGTCGTGGTCGCGGTCGTCTGCTATTTGCGATGGATGCTACAGCCAGCCGAGAATCTTCTTGGGATCAGGCATGCCACGTACAGGCTGAAATGTTCAATGCGGCAGGTAGCTTGGGTGGATTAGACGTTCAACTTGTTTTTTTTAGAGGGTTTGGTGAGTGCAAATCCAGTCCATGGCTTTCTTCATCAGTCGAGCTTGTAAGACGAATGACTGGCGTTAGGTGCCTTGGAGGACGCACTCAGATAAAAAAAATATTGCTACATACAATCCGCGAAAATAAAGCAAAACGCGTCAACGCCCTTGTGTTTGTTGGTGATAGTTTTGAAGAAGGAATAGACGAAGTCTGCGACGTAGCCGGCGAACTTGGCGTAGCCGGAGTCCCCGCTTTTCTCTTTCAGGAAGGTAATGACATTATCGCAGAGAGAGCATTCCGCCAGATTGCCAGAGTAACCGGCGGGGCGTACTGCAATTTTGATCTGTCGTCGGCGAAGCAACTCAAAGAACTACTATCGGCAGTTGCGGTTTTCGCTGCTGGCGGTCGAAAAGCTCTTGAAAAATATTCAGATAAAAAGGGCGGCGCGGCAAAAATGATTACAAACCAAGTTCGCTAAGCCGTCGCTATGTCGTATTTTATTCTCGGGCTTGCGATTGTCCTTGGTATCTTTCTAGTCATACGCGGCTTGCGGAAAACGCGATCTATAAATATGCAACGTGTGCTGGTGGCCCTCGTTGGTATATCTGCCGCGGCAGTGATTGCATTCCTCGTGATTAGTGGGCGGTTTGGTCCGCTTGCTTGGTTGTTGTTTCTACTACCGATGATATGGCGATGGCGCTCCATCATGCAAATTCTTAGTAATATGCGAGGCCCTACACCGGGAAGACAATCTGATATTGAGACCGCCTATCTCCGCATGATCCTGGAGCACGATACTGGAATTTTAAGAGGGACAGTTCTGAGGGGCACCTTCGAAGGACACCTTTTGGAGGAAATGCTGGTCGATGACATTGTAGATTTGCTTCATGAATGCCGGGTGCAGGATCCTCGGTCGGCAGATGTCCTAGAAACCTATCTTGATCGCGTTCACGGTACAAAGTGGCGTGAGGGATCCGGTGAGGCTCGTAGTAATGACAGGTCGGCGGCCAGAGATAGCTCTATGACTCCGGGTCAGGCGTATGAAATTCTCGGCTTGCAACCCGGGGCAACAGACCATCAGATAAGAGAAGCCCATCGGATGTTGCTCAAATCTAACCACCCTGATCGCGGTGGATCAACTTGGCTCGCTGCGCAGATCAACCGGGCCAAAGATACACTCCTTCCCTCCGGCTAGCTATCGGTACTTGTTGGTTAAACCACGGTACTTTCTTTAATCGCCTTGGCGTTGCTTGCATACCCGAATGGCCCGTGGCACAAACTCGGTCGAATTCATGTGCTTCAAAAACTCAAGATCAGTGCCCGCATTCGATGGGGAATAGCCAGTGGTTAAAAGATTAAGAAAGGCGGTATTTCCCGTCGGCGGGCTTGGCACCAGGTTTTTGCCTGCGACCAAAGCCATGCCTAAGGAAATGCTCCCAGTAGTCGACAAGCCGCTTATACAGTATGCGGTCGAAGAAGCTTTAGCTGCCGGGATCGAGGAAATAATTTTCGTCACGGGTCGTGGTAAGGCTGCTATCGAAGATTTCTTCGACTACAGTTTTGAACTCCGCCAGGTTCTGGGAGAGCGGGGTAAAGAAGCGGAGCTACATGCAATAGATATTCCAGTACTTGAGCCTGGCCGAGTTGCCTACACTCGTCAGCAGGAGCCTATGGGTTTGGGACATGCGATCTGGTGTGCACGCGAACTGGTTGGGGATGAACCGTTTGCCGTGCTGCTAGCTGACGATTTAGTAATGTCGGAAACCCCTTGTATTAAACAGTTGATCGATGTGTACGACCAAACCGGTGGGAATGTGGTCGCTGTCATGGAAGTGCCGAGGGAACAAACTAGACGCTACGGTATCTTGGAGGTCGGTTCCGATGATGGCGTTTTAGTTGAGGTTGCCGGCATGGTAGAAAAACCGGAACCTAACGATGCTCCGTCCGCCATCAGCATCATTGGTCGCTATATTTTGCTACCGGAGGTATTCGAGTACTTGAGCCAGCGGAAAAAAGGCGCCGGTGGCGAGATCCAACTGACAGACTCTATGGCCCGGATGATTGGTGATTCGCCGTTTCACGGGCTCCGCTTCGATGGTATTCGTTTCGATTGCGGGGACAAGACCGGTTTTTTTGAAGCCAATGTTGCGTTCGCTCTAGAGCGAACGGAACTCCGAGATCAGGTTCAGGAAGTGATAGACAGATACGCGGCACATTCAGAGCGTTGATCTGAGATGGAGTGAACTATGCGAATTGCGATGATTGGAACGGGCTATGTGGGACTTGTGTCAGGCGCATGTTTTTCTGAATTTGGTACAGAAGTAGTATGTGTTGATAAGGATGCCGAAAAAATTAACCGCCTGAAGGCTGGTGTCATGCCTATTTATGAACCTGGCCTTGATGCTCTTGTCACCAAAAATGTTGAGGCTGGTAGGTTGGGTTTCACCACAGATTTGGATGTCGCGGTTAAAGGTGCGGACGCTGTATTCATAGCCGTTGGCACGCCGACAAAAGAAGACGATGGGCATGCCGATCTTTCTTACGTCTACGCGGCCGCTGCCGAGATTGGGAATGCGATAGACGACTATACTGTCATAGTAACCAAATCGACAGTCCCGGTCGGGACCGGCGACGAGGTCTACCGCATCATTAGAGAAATTCGTTCTGCCGACAAATTTGACGTTGCCTCAAACCCAGAATTTCTGCGCGAGGGATCCGCTATTGAAGATTTTATGCGTCCGGACCGCGTCGTGATAGGTACTGATGCCGAAAGAGCTTCAGATGTTCTGCGGCAACTCTATCGGCCTCTATATTTGATGGAAACGCCGATCCTCTACACCAAGATCGAAACCGCCGAACTTATCAAGTATGCCGCGAATACTTTTCTAGCCGCGAAGATTACCTTCATTAATGAGATTGCCGATCTTTGTGAGAAAGTTGGCGCCAATGTACAAGAGGTTGCACGAGGGATAGGACTAGATGGGCGCATCGGTAGTAAATTCCTGCATGCCGGACCTGGATATGGTGGATCCTGCTTTCCAAAGGATACGCTAGCACTTGTAAAAACGGCTCGGGATTTCGATGCGCCTCTGCGAATTGTGGAGGCAGTCGTTCAGGTGAACGATGAACGAAAGCACCAGATGGTAGATAAGATTGTTTCTGCTTGTGGCGGATCAGTGAAAGGTAAAACGATCGCGGTTTTAGGGCTGACATTTAAACCAAATACCAATGATATGCGTGACAGCCCTAGCCTCGTGATTCTGCCTTCCCTCCATAAAGCTGGGGCGATGGTGAGGGCATTTGACCCGCAGGGGATGGAAGAAGCGAGGGAAATGCTTCCGGAAACGATTTTCTGTGAAAATGCCTATCAGACAATGGATGGTGCGGACGCACTCGTGATTATTACGGAGTGGAACGAATTTCGTTTACTTGACTTGGGGCGTGTAAAAAAACTAATGGAAACGCCGCTGCTGGTCGATCTCCGAAATATTTACAAATCGGATGAAATAATCAAAGCGGGGTTTGATTATTATAGCGTTGGCCGTGATCCAGTGATCGCCCGGCCATGACGGGTTTTGCAGGCCAGAGAACGCCCCATAACCTCAATTCGACGATCCTTCGCGAGTACGATATACGAGGAATCGTAGGAGATACACTGACCGCGGAAGATGCCTATGTGATTGGGCGCGCATTCGGTACAGAAATTTCTTCCGCTGGTGCAGGTGTAGTATGCGTGGGATACGATGGGCGCCTGAGTTCGCCGGAAATGGAGTGCGCTACAGTCGATGGACTAACGGCGTGTGGGCTTGAGGTAGTCCGTGTAGGTCTGGGTCCCACACCAATGCTATACTTTTCGGTTAACAGGTTGAATGCGGCCGGGGGAATCATGATATCCGGATCACATAATCCCCCAGAGTATAACGGTTTTAAGATGATGCGGGGTGCTAAGCCCTTCTACGGCGCCGATATCACTAACCTCGATCGTATCGCTTCGGCGGGTAGATATGCATCCGGCGAGGGCACGGTTCGAAAAAACCCGATGCTTGGCCACTATGTTGAACGCATTCTACAAGACTATCGAGATGGCCGCGATCTAAGGGTGGCGTGGGACGCCGGAAATGGTGCCGCAGGGGAGGCGATGGTTCAGGTGACCGCGCAGTTGCCCGGCGAGCATTTCCTTTTAAATGAAAAGATCGACGGCAGCTTTCCGGCGCATCATCCAGATCCCACAGTGGTAGAAAATATGCGGCAGTTACGTGACGTCGTCTTGGTGCAAAACTGTGATCTTGGAATAGCCTTTGATGGCGACGGTGACAGAATTGGGGTTATCGACAGCGAGGGAGAAATCTTGTGGGGCGATCAATTGATGACCATCTGGGCGGAAGATGTTCTGACATATAATCCTGGGGCAACAATTATAGCGGATGTCAAAGCCAGCCAAGTTTTGTTCGACCGGGTGGCAGAGATGGGCGGCAGGCCAATGATGTGGCGCACGGGGCATTCTTTGATAAAAGCTAAGATGGCAGAGACTGGGGCGCTGCTGTCGGGTGAAATGAGCGGTCACATCTTTTTTGCCGATCGATATTTCGGATATGATGATGCACTCTACGCTGCCGTGCGACTGCTTGGCTGTTTGGCAAATCGTGAAGAAACACTTGCTGATATCCGGAGGTCTTTGCCGAAAATGTTAAATACGCCGGAGCTACGCTTTCCATGCGCAGAGGACCGCAAGTTGGCGGTAGTTGAGGAGGTCCGTGACCGGCTGTCTAAATTAGGCGCAAATTTCGTGGATATTGACGGTGTCCGCGTAATATCAGAAGACGGTTGGTGGCTTCTTCGGTCATCGAATACGCAAGATGCACTCGTCGCCCGGTGCGAGGCCGGAACGCTTAAAGGGCTAGAACGTGTAAAAAATGCGCTTGTCCAGCAGATCCGGTCCAGCGGGATAGAACCGCCTGATTTCTGATATTTGGTCACAAGCCGCGCGGGAAAATTAGTCTGTTTTTTCTAATCTATCCTAATTAACCCCTGCTTCAGTGGGGCAGTACTCATGGCTAGGGCCTCACGTCTTCTCGTAAAAAAGGATATCGGCCGGATCGCGCTCCGGCTCAAACCAAGAGAAGTCCTAACAGGATATTAAGCGGCAACCGGCCGGCCGATTAAAAAATGTCAGGATTGATATTACTCTCCCAGAAACAAACCTCGATTTGTTATTAGGATTTCGGTCCCATCCATACAACCATACAATCAATTTTGCGGCGTTTGAGTGCCCTGCAAGAATTTCGAGCATTGGATTCAGAGGATACCAGCAGCCGGGCTTTGTAAATCTTTAAGCCTCGCCGAGCTTTGCTCTTCTGGTGCAGGATTTGGAATTTATTCCCGAGGAGGCTGGGAACTGCACGCGCGGCTCGATTTACTGCGAGATGGGCCGGGCCGTAACGATTATAGGCGCCGACCTGGATAGCCCAACTCCGAACTCGACCTGTTTGAGCTCGTAAAGGCGTGACAAATTTTCCCGAAGAGATTTTATTAGGATTGCCTGTTACAAGTTTCTTGAGCCTAGGGGAAGATGCACCCGATATTTTCCGCTTACTAGTTCGAATAGTGGCAACTTTCCATTTTTCCGAGGTGGCGCCTGCCCGGTCAAGTCTTTTGAACCCGCGGTCAAGAAGACGCGCGACTTGGCGATCACGAGTTTTTGAAGTCTTGCCACCAAAGACGACTGCAATAACTCTTTTCCCACCGCGTGTTGCGGAGGCGACTAGGTTAAATCCTGATGCCCGAATATAGCCGGTCTTAATGCCGTCCATACCCTTGTAGTTTCTAAGTAGGCGGTTGTGCGAATAATAGGTCCGCCGTTTGTAAGTAAACTTTTGTCGCGCGAAATGGTGATACATTTCTGGATGCTGAGTCAGCATCGCTCGTGCAAGAATAGACATGTCTTCGGCAGTGCTAAGTTGCGCTCGATTGGGTAGCCCGGAGGCATTCTTAAATGTAGTGTTTTTCATTCCGAGCGCGCGTGCGCGGCGAGTCATCATAACCGCAAATTTTCGCTCGGTACCGCCTATCGCTTCGGCGAGGACGGTGGCGACGTCGTTTGCAGATTTTGTGACTAATGCCTTGATTGAGTTGTTCACCGTAATCCTCTCGCCTCGGCGCAGGCCAAGTCTTGAAGGGGAGCGCCCTTGTGCTACTCGGGAAACGGGAAGATTTTGGTCGATAAATATTGTACGTTTCTTAAGTGCCTCGAAAGTCATGAATAGTGTCATTATTTTCGTTAATGAGGCGGGATAATTTTTTGTCCGCGCATTCAGAGAGTTCAGAACACGGCCGGTTTTCGCGTCAACGACAATATGAGCATATTTTGCGCAGCTGGCACCGGGGAACACCAGCGACCCCGCCACAAAGATAGTAGACATCGAGATCAGAACTAATAGCAGACGAAACAAGTTAAATTCCCGCACCTTGTCCGTGTCCGTTTGATTTCTCGTTAACACTAACCGAACGTCTGATACAGAAATTTCCGTTGCCCAGAGTGCTCATTACCTGATGGATGACAACGGATTGACTGCTGTATTTTATTAAACCATATCATAAGTGAGCGACTCAAACAGTTACGACCTGCTAAAAAACTACGCAGATCTATCATTTCGTTTTAACGGTTTAGAGAGAGAACCCTTTTGATGGCCAGAACGGAAATAAATCAGCCTTCGGGCCGCATTATGCAGCGTGTTCTCACTTTACCTGAGCTAATCGGAATAGTCGTTAACTCAACTTTTGATATCAGCGAAGTTACTTTGATCAGTGAACGCAGATCTCATATGATCAACAGCGATGGTTAATTTTGCTCTAAATCACACAGTGATCCCGGCACGTTCGGTTGGCGGCGATGATGCTGTCGGCGGAGACGGCGACGGTGGATCGAATACTGGACTTGCTGTCCGTGCAAAACCTAAAACCAAAAAGCCGGCTATGTATAAGGTCATCATGCTGAATGATGATTACACGCCGATGGAATTTGTAATTTTAGTTCTTGAGCGTTTCTTTGGAAAAAATAGTGAAGAAGCGACACGTATTATGATGCATGTCCATCAGAAAGGTGTCGGCATCTGCGGTGTCTACACTTACGAGGTTGCCGAAACCAAGGTGCAGCAAGTGATGGATCTCGCACGGCAACATCAGCATCCTCTGCAATGTACTTTGGAAAAGGCCTGAAATAATGCTCTCTCGTAATCTAGAAAAAAGTCTTCATCGCGCATTGGCGCAGGCTAACGAACGCAACCATGAATACGCAACGCTCGAGCATCTTCTGATGGCGCTGACGGAGGACCAGGATGCCATTGCCGTTTTAAAGGCCTGTGGCGTTGATATCGATAAGCTCACTCAAGACCTTAAGACTTATCTTGACGAAGAGTTATCTAATCTTGCTTCAGAAGATCATGACGATCCCAAGCCGACTGCTAGCTTTCAGAGAGTTGTACAACGCGCCGCTATTCACGTTCAATCCTCCGGTCGCCAAGAAGTCACCGGAGCTAATGTGTTAGTTGCTATGTTCTCTGAACGTGAGAGTCATGCAGTCTTTTATCTGCAAGAACAAGATATGTCTCGATTCGATGCTGTGAATTATATAAGCCACGGAATAGCTAAGGTACCCGGCAGATCAGAGGCTAGATCTGTACATGGGTCGGACGACGATAGCGCTGAGGCCGAAGCGGCAAACAAAGGCGCTGGAGAGGCGCTTGACAACTATTGTGTCAATCTCAATCAGAAGGCAGCCGATGGTAAAATCGACCCCCTGATAGGTCGAGAGTCCGAAATTGACCGAACAATTCAGGTGCTATGCCGTCGTACCAAGAATAATCCGCTGTATGTCGGTGACTCTGGGGTAGGTAAAACGGCAATTGCCGAAGGGCTGGCGAAGCGAATTTATGATGGCGATGTACCGGATGTGCTGAGAGAATCCACTATTTTCTCGCTGGATATGGGCGCGCTACTGGCAGGTACTAGATATCGGGGTGATTTCGAGGAACGCTTGAAAGGAGTAGTCACCGAATTGGAGCAGCAAGAGAACGCAGTATTATTTATTGACGAAATTCATACTGTCATTGGCGCTGGGGCTACTAGCGGCGGGTCGATGGACGCGTCCAACCTACTGAAACCGGCCCTACAGGGCGGCACCTTAAAATGCATTGGCTCTACCACCTATAAGGAATTTCGCTCGTATTTTGAGAAGGACCGGGCCTTGGTGCGCCGATTCCAAAAAATCGATGTTCCGGAACCGAGCATCGAGGATGCTGTAAAGATACTCCGTGGTCTAAAACCATATTACGAGAAACACCACCGTGTGCGGTACACCGCTGCTGCTTTGAGAACATCTGTGGAACTTGCAGCCAAATATATCAACGATCGTAAGCTTCCAGATAAAGCGATCGACGTGATTGATGAAGTTGGTGCTGCACAAATGCTGGTGCCGGAAAGCCGACGCAAGAAACTGATCACTGTAAAGGATGTAGAGGCAGTGGTCGCAAGTATCGCGCGCATACCTCCAAAAAGTGTATCACGGTCTGACAAGGAATCGATGAAGTCTCTCGACGCTGATCTTAAGCGTGTAGTTTTTGGCCAGGACACTGCGATCGACGCTCTAGCTTCTGCAATTAAACTTGCGCGCGCGGGGCTTAGGGAGCCTAACAAGCCGATCGGATCCTACCTATTTTCCGGTCCGACCGGTGTAGGTAAGACCGAGGTAGCTCGACAGCTTTCCCATACAATGGGAATTGAGCTAACACGTTTCGACATGTCCGAATATATGGAGCGTCATTCGGTATCGCGCCTGATCGGTGCACCACCCGGCTATGTTGGATTCGATCAAGGTGGACTGCTTACCGATGCCGTCGACCAAAATCCGCATTCGGTCTTGTTACTTGATGAGATAGAAAAAGCACATCCGGATGTATTCAACATTCTGCTTCAAATCATGGACCACGGAAGGTTAACTGATCATAACGGAAAAAGCGTAGATTTTAGGAACGTTATCCTGATCATGACTACCAATGCCGGTGCGGCCGATATGGCTAGGCCCGCTATTGGTTTCGAACGTTCGGCCCGCATAGGAGAGGATGAAGAAGCTATTAAACGCATGTTTACCCCGGAATTCCGAAATCGTCTCGATGCGATAATCCCGTTTTCGAGCCTTCCGAGGGATGTGGTTATGTTGGTGGTTGATAAATTCATCATGCAACTTGAAGCCCAACTCGAAGACCGCAACGTCACGTTTGAGCTCAACGCTGCTGCGCGATACTGGCTGGGCCGTAAGGGTTATGACGAAGCCTATGGTGCGCGCCCGCTTTCCAGAGTTATTCAAGAGCACATAAAGAAACCGTTGGCCGACGAAATTTTGTTCGGCAAGTTGGCCAAAGGCGGGGTGGTTCAGGTTGATGTCAAGAAAGAGGAAGACAGGCTTACCTTTGTTATTCAGTCTGCTCCTCCGAAGGGGCAGAAAGGTAAGGACCCCGATAGTGATCCGGACGATGGGGCTGATGATGGAGACGGCCTTGAGACGGAACTAGTGCAGTAGCTCGCCAATTCTTGTCACTAATTCAGAACTAATTACACTTTTATTAAATGTGAGCCTAAGGATCTAATAAGGTGACCGCTAAAAGGTTGGTTTGCTACACCAATTCCAACCGGGTTCATTCAGACGCCAAAGAGTAACTCCCTGATAGACACTAAAACCACGTTGGCGACTTTTGAACCCGAATTAGCAGGAATAAGTCTGTTCAGCTCATCAGCGAAATTTGGAACTTCCACCTTTCAGTCTTTTGATCGGTAGAGGTCAACAATTCGTCTCGCTAGGTTAGTTCGACATTTTGGTGGTTGGTAGCCTGAAAAATAAGTATCGGCAGCAGATGACTTTCCAAATCCGACGCCAAGAGGCTGTGAAGGTTGCCCATCTCTATCTTTATCCCATCTCGAAAAGGGGTAGCCGACCACGATCACACACTCGTTTTGGTTATTCGAACCAAGTAATAACGCCGCAAATGATCAAATATTTGCCGCGCATCGATTATAAAAACTGACTGTTATCAGCGTTTTTAATTACAGGTGACTTTAACGCCCAGTCTCGGCCTCTCGGACAAGCCACGACTAAGCCTTACCGCTTGGCACCGCGGGCAGATGCAAATTCTTCGATGATTTAGCCTGTTATGTCGAGGTAACCGAGATTTCCTTGAACCGCCTCAAGCCCCAAGAAACGTCCTATACTGGTAGTGGGTATTTTGCGATGCCAGAAATTCAAAATCTCACCGCAAAGACACCTATTCTGTTGGCCTCGAGATCATCGTGTATGAAAGCAATCTTCAGGCGATCGGCCGATTTAGCCAACCGCGCAGCAAGTTGCCGTCGACGGTTAGATAGGAAATGTCTTCGTAATTGGTCACGGTGGTGCATTTGAGATCTTGAATGGGGAAAGTGCTGATAGCAAATCCATCTCGTGTTCAACTCCGCAACGTTCTCGATCGACGAAGTCGGCGACCGCACGTCGGAAAGCATCGTCACGTATCCAATGCAAGCTATAGGTAGCGGAAGGCAGGTAGCCGCGACTGATCTTATGCGGTCCTTGAGCGCCAGCCTCGACTTTAGAGAGCCCATTTTCAATCGCGAATTCTATGCCGCGGTAGAAACAGGTCTCGAAATAGAGCATCTTGAAGTGTTCAGAACAGCCCCAATTGCGACCCCATAGAGTATCCGGCCCTCTCATGTTAAGCGCTCCAGCTACATAATCCCCGTTACAGCTAGCCATCATCAAAACCACATTCTTAGACATGCGCTCGCGTAGCAGTTGGAAGAACTCGTAGGTCAGATAGGCATGGGCCCACTTGCGATCTACAGTGTTGCGGTAAAAATGATAAAACGACTGCATGTGGTGCTCGGTTAGGTCATCGCCAGTTAGAACTTCGATATTGACGGCGGCATTAGCGGCATCACGTTCCTTGCGGATCATTTTTCGTTTGCGTGAATTGAGTGATTCTAAAAAGTCTTCAAAGTTCTTGAAACCTTGATTGTGCCAATGGAATTGTTGCCCTTGGCGGATTAGGAAACTCATTTCCTTTAAATCTTGGCATTCTTCTTCTTGAGTGAATGTGATGTGTAGCGACGAGGAATTGTGCTGCTTAGCCAATTCTACGAGGCCAGTTGCAAGCATCTTCCGGGTATGGATTTTATCCTCTCCATCCCGAACTAGAAGGCGGGGCCCGGTAACCGGGGAGAAAGGGACTGAGACCTGCAGTTTGGGATAATATTTCCCACCTGCGCGAGTATATGCATCCGCCCAACCCCAGTCGAAAACATATTCCCCATGGGAGTGATATTTAAGGTAACAGGGGGCAGCACCTATCAACCCTCCGGCTGGGTCCTCAATCACAACGTGTTGCGGGAGCCATCCGGTTTCGTTGCACGCCGCGCTCGAGTCCTCTAGGGTCTTTAGAAACATATGAGAGATAAACGGGTTATCAGGACCGGCACAGCCATCCCAATCTTCGGCCGACACCTCACTCAGAGAAGAAAGAATCTTTACGGTAACGGTCTCGCACGCATCCACCATCTACTCGATCTCAAAAATTGCGTCTACCTCGACAGCCGCACCACCTGGGAGAGAGGCAACGACGACGGCGAAACGCGCATGCTTTCCAGCATCTTCGCCCATCACATCGATTAGAAGGTCCGACACACCATTGATTACGGCGGGTGGCTGAATGAAATCGGGCAGAGCATTCACAAAACCTCCCAACTTAATCGCCTTGGCGCGATCAATATCTGCTCCGACGCAAGCCTTCAATTGAGCAAGGATATTCAGCCCGCAAAGACGCGCTGCGGCGTAGCCTTCCTCGATAGATAAATCGTGACCGACCTTACCTCTTACGCTTTTGTCGTCGGTAATTGAAATTTGCCCCGCAATAAAGATGTGACTTCCAGACCGCCGAAAGGGAACATAATTTGCGGATGGGACAGGTGCGGATGGTAGGGTGAACCCTAACTCCGCAAGGCGTTGAACGATTCGTGTGCTCATTACGATTCTCCATTATATAGGTCGAACGTAGCGATATGTAGCAAGACGATCTAGTGTCCAAAATCACGAAATGATATCAGGTAGATGACTTTTAGCATGTGACAAAGATACAAGTGATAAAGAAGTGTAAGACTGGACGAAATCGACGATTATAAGATACAGTTTAGTCGGCCGTTGACCGAAGAATTACTCGGAATCAACCTTTGTTAGAGGTACGTATGACCATTGGAACCAGATTATTTACGATATTTAACGGTCAGCAGGTGGGCACAGATACCCAAGGCAATGCGTATTATCGGACTAAGCGCGGAACGCGTTCGGTTCGCGAGAAACGGTGGGTGATTTATAAAGGAAATCCTGAGGCGTCTCGCGTGCCGCCAGCGTGGCATTCATGGCTGCACCACACTACGGATGATATTCCGGAAGATGATGTGGGGCGCCGCTGGGAATGGCAAAAAGAGCATCAGCCAAACATGACAGGGACAGAGAATGCCTACCGTCCCCCCGGTCACATCCTGAATGGTGGTCAGAGGGATGAGGCGACGGGTGATTATGAACCTTGGCAGCCTTCTTAGAGTATATGGTTAGCCGATAGGAAGGAGACCTAGCGGGAATGCGGAAAAACCTAATTGAGACTGTGATGGGTGCGGTGGTGCTCTTGGTGGCGGCATTGTTCATCTTTTTTGCGTATAACAAGGCTGAGGTTGGCAAAGTTCAAGGGTACGAGATAACAGCGAGCTTCGATCGGATTGACGGTATTCTCTCTGGATCGGACGTCAGGATGAGTGGTATCAAGATTGGGACAGTTACAGCATCTTTTCTGGATCCCAAAACCTACTTTGCAAAGGTGTCCATGAATATTAGTTCTGATATCAAGATCCCGGAAGACACCTCAATCTCGGTTTCTTCCGATGGGTTACTGGGTGATAAATTTCTGGCGCTTTCACCGGGTGGGTCAGACGAAATGCTTCAGGCGGGTGAGGAGATCACCACTACCCAAGGGTCAATCGATCTTATGGGACTTGTTGGACAGATGATTTTTAGCCAGACCAATAAGGATGGCGAGAAGGCTAACTAAACGTACCGGTTTGTTGGCCTCAAATCCGAGTGGCGTAATACACATGATACGTTTGGGAGTCCATATCCTGATCCTTTCGGCCGCCCTCTATTTGCAGCCTGCGATTGCGCAACCGCAAAAATCAGTCGTTACGGTCCTTCAGGGTTTGGATAAGATCACAGCAAGGATTTCAACTATAGAGGCGCCGATTGGTGAGGATGTACGGTTCGGAACCCTCGAAATAACCGTGCGCAAATGTCACAAACGGCCCCCGACGGAAACCCCAGAAACGACAGCTTACCTTGAGATACGCGAACGCCGCCTTGGTGAAAGTGCTATTAATTTGTTTGCTGGCTGGATGTTTGCCTCCAGCCCTGCCGCATCATCTATGGAGCATCCGGTCTACGATGTGTGGGTGGTAGACTGCAGAAAATCTTCTAGTTCTGACTGACGCAATTCGGTAGGGAATATAGCCGAGCGGTCTAGTGCCGACGAAAGTTTCTGGCGAAAACCAGACCGCGGCATTTCGACGACGCCGAACTGGGCTAAATGTCTATTCACGAACTGGGTATCGAGAAGCGTGAATTTCCCTTTTTTTAGCCTAGCAACCAGATGGACCAAGGCGACTTTACTGGCGTCCCGAACAGTGCTGAACATACTCTCGCCGAAGAATACTGCTCCGAGGGCAACGCCGTACAATCCCCCGACTAGTTTACCATTATGCCAGGCCTCGACCGAATAGGCTCGACCCATCTTATTAAGCATCGTGTAGAGGGAGATTATCTCCTCATTAATCCAGCTTTCGTCGCGACCCGCCCCAGGGGCGGCACAGCCGCGGATTACGTCAGTGAAGGCAGTGTTGCAGTATACCTCAAATGTGCCGGCTCGAACCGTACGGCGTAGGCGCCGAGGTATATGGAAGTCGTTCAATGGCAATACACCGCGCTTTTCGGGATCAATCCAATACAAGGTGGTGTCTTGACGGTTTTCCGCCATTGGAAAAAGCCCCACGGCGTAGGCTCGAAGTATGATTTCAGGTGTTAGTTTAGTCATAAGCGGCTGGCGCGGGTGTTTTTCTAGCTATCCGCTATCCCCCCTGCAACAAAGCGCTCTAGCCAATGGATATCATAATTGCCATCGACAAAGTCCGAATTTTCGATAATTTTTGCATGCAGTGGAATTGTAGTCTCTATACCGCCTATCACAAATTCTTCGAGCGAACGTCTAAGACGCATTAGACATTCATTCCGGTTGCCGCCGTGGACTACTAACTTGGCAACTAGACTATCATATTGAGGTGGAATCTCGTATCCGGCGTACAGGCCAGAGTCCACCCGCACCGACATGCCGCCTGGAGGATGATAGTCGGTAATGCGGCCAGGTGACGGAACGAAGGTATCCGGGTTCTCTGCCGTGATACGGCATTCGATAGCGTGCCCTTCAAAGTTAATCTCTGACTGTTCAAACGAAAGGGGTAAACCGGCTGCTACGCGAATTTGTTCCCTCACCATGTCAATGCCGGTTATCATTTCGGTGACAGGATGTTCGACCTGCAACCGCGTATTCATCTCTATAAAATAGAACTCACCGTCCTCGTAAAGGAACTCAATGGTGCCTGCGTTGCGGTATCCAATTCGGCGCACCGCGTCTGCAGCAATCTTACCAATTTTTTCTCGTGCCGGGTCATCTAAAGCGGGAGAGCGCGCCTCCTCCAAAACTTTCTGATGACGCCGTTGAAGGGAGCAGTCCCTTTCTCCTAAATGCACGGCACCTCCTTGACCATCGGAGAAAACCTGAACTTCGATATGACGCGGTTTTTCCAGAAATTTCTCCATATAGACAGTGTCATTTCGGAAGCTGGCCTTGGCTTCGGTCCGTGCCATCCGGTATGCATCTTCTACATCCTCGGAACGCCGGACAATTTGCATTCCGCGGCCCCCCCCACCACCAGCAGCCTTTATCAAAACCGGATAGCCGATCTCATCCGCTGCTTTGCAGGCGTCCGCCGCGGTTTTAAGGGCGCCTCTGGATCCGGGGACAATTGGCACGCCATTTTCCTCCACTGCGACCTTTGCCGCCACCTTATCGCCCATCAGGGTAATGTGTTCGGCAGAGGGCCCTATAAAAGTGAAGCCATGTTCCTTTAGTATAGAGGCAAAACTTGCCTCCTCAGATAAGAATCCATAGCCGGGGTGAACAGCATCGGCACCTGTAATGGTAGCAGCGGAAACGATTGCAGGAATATTCAGATAACTATCTTTAGCTGGGGCTGGCCCGAGGCAGACACTCTCATCCGCAAGCCGAACATGCATTGCATCTGCGTCGGCCGTTGAATGCACGGCGACGGTCGATATACCCATTTCCTTGCAGGCACGATGAATTCGCAGTGCAATCTCCCCACGATTAGCAATAAGGATTTTCTCGAACATCGCTTTGTCAGACCCGATTGAAGCTTAGTATTACTCGATCAACAACAATTCCTCGCCGAATTCGACAGGTGTCGAATCCGCAACGAGTATTTGTGTCACTTTACCGCTTTTCGTTGCCCGGACGGGGTTGTAGGTTTTCATCGCTTCTATCAGCATTACAGTCTGACCTTCTGAAATAGTATCGCCCACTTGAATAAACTGCTCTGCCCCTGGCTCCGGCGATAAGAATATGGTTCCGACCATTGGGGCAGTGATCGATGTGCCTTGGCGTTGTTCTATCGATAGTTCGGCGCTCGCGGTCGTCTGGGTAGTGGACGGCGACGCGGCAACCGTTACCGCTGGAGATGTGTCCATCACGGATCGGGCGACGCGGATACGTTTCCCCGTACTTTCGAATTCGATTTCACTCAACCCGGTCTCTTCAAGGAGACCTGCAAGCTTCTTAATGAGGTCAGGGTCTATGTCGAATTTATTCGCCATTAGAATTCCTTTTTGGCCGCTAATAAATTTACCAATGCATCGATGGCCATAATATAACCACTAGCGCCAAATCCTGAGATAATGCCTGTCGCACCCATCGAAACATAGGAGTGCTGTCGGAAGCTCTCCCGGCGAAAGATATTAGAGATATGTATCTCGATGACCGGTATCTCCGTCAGGACGAGCGCATCAAGAATGGCTATAGACGTGTGAGTAAAAGCTGCTGGATTGATGATTATGCCGTCGGCACTTTCAGGCGCCGCTTGGATCCAATCGATCATCTCCGCCTCGTTGTTTGACTGTCGGAAATCGACAGCCGCGCCTATTCCTGAAGCATGGGTTTCGCAGTCGGCGCGGATTTCATCGAGGCTGGTATTCCCGTAGATCGCCGGCTCTCGATTGCCTAACATGTTAAGGTTTGGGCCGTTAATGATTAGAAAGCGAGAAATATTAAATCATCCTAAGTTAAGTTTCCAAATTTATACGACAAGCCTTACCGCAGGATGTCTCATAAGAGCAATGCCGTTTATCCCTCGGAGATCCGAGGTTTGCCGAAATTGATTCGGCACATTTGTGTTTCCCTACGCTTTAACTACGCACTGTTATTCCATACCATAAAACCGATTTGTTCGGACTTTAAAATGAATCCACTCAGATTGTTTAAATGTAGTAATCATGGAAAAGTAAATTATGCTTAATCCATACAATATACCAATCAATGGAATTAGGCACAGAATACTGTGAAGATATTTATCTTCTATCGTCCAAAAGACGAAAACTTGGCGGAATTTTCTTTCCGCAGCTGAGGCGGCAAGCTAAAACGCATCGGCAATGACGAAAAAGATTCGAAATTTTCTCAAAGAGAGTAGGCCGGATACGCCATGTCTTGTTGTCGACCTTGATATGGTTGAGGCCAATTATAAAGATCTGACACGTGCGTTACCCGGGTCAGATATCTACTATGCGATGAAGGCAAATCCCGCCGGTGAGGTCCTTAGTCTTCTAAATTCACTTGGGTCATACTTCGATACGGCAAGCATCTATGAGATCGAATCCTGTCTTGATCGGAGTATTGGAGTTGATCGGATTGGATACGGTAATACGATAAAAAAAAAGCGAGATATTGCGCAAGCTTATGATTATGGAGTTAGACTTTTTGCCTTCGACAGCCTTGCCGAATTAGTGAAACTTTCGGAGGTGGCGCCGGGCGCTCGGGTCTATTGCAGGGTTTATGTGGATGGTACGGGATCAGACTGGCCCCTCTCCCGCAAGTTTGGATGCGAAGCCGATCAGGCAGTATGGATGCTGAGAGAAGCTGGCGAGAGAGGAATGGTGCCAGCAGGCCTTTCATTTCACGTCGGGTCCCAACAGCGAGATCCTCTGCAGTGGCATCGGGCAATTAAACGATGCGCAATGATCTTCGAAGAACTTTCGCGGCTTGGCATTCACTTGACAATGCTGAATATTGGAGGTGGCTTCCCCGCTAATTACAGTCAGTCCGTAGAACCTTTGAATGTCTATGCCAACCAAATAAAGGATGCACTGGAGCGTTGTTTCGGGGATAAGCCGCCACGCGTGATCGCGGAGCCAGGACGTTATATCGTTGGGGACGCGGGAATCATTCAGACAGAGATCATTCTCATCGCAGAAAAGTCGCGGGAACCCGATCGTCGGTGGATTTTTCTCGATATTGGGAAATTCGGGGGTCTTCCAGAGACCTTTGAAGAGGCGATCCAGTATCGTATAACTACGCTGTATGACGGCGGCCCGACGGGCCCCGTAGTTCTCGCTGGCCCCACCTGCGATGAGGTGGATGTCCTATATGATGCTGCTGGGTACTCGCTTCCGCTTGATCTTTCGGCTGGCGATCGGATCGAGATCCTTAGTACCGGTGCTTATACCGCAACATATTCCTCTATTGGTTTCAACGGCTTCCCACCGCTTACTGAATATTATATCTAACGTCGTGGCAAATTATTGGTCGCGGTGTATGGATTGCAAACGGCGTCACCCGTAAACTCTAACAACAATCATTTGGAGAGACCCATGAAACTTTATGGCTTTTCCCGCTCGTCTGCTGCCTTTCGGGTGCGCATCGCGCTTAACCTTAAAAAAATTGCGTGGCAACATTTCAATATTAGTTTGCCAAACGGCGACCAGTTCGATGAGAGTTATAAAGAGATCAACCCGCAGGGGCGCGTACCAACGTTGGTTGATGGAGATAAAATTCTTTATCAGTCAATGGCCATAATTGAGTATCTGGATGAGACAAATCCAGATCCTGCATTTCTGCCCGATGATCCACTAGGACGCGCTCGTGTCCGAGGTCTAGCCGATATCATCGCCTGCGATATACATCCGTTGAACAATCTGGCGATTTTGAAGTTTCTTGGCAGCCAAATGGGAGCCGCACGAGATGCCGTAGAGGTCACCTGGTACCGGCATTGGATTTATGAAGGGTTCAACGCGCTGGAGTCGCACCTAGCAACAGACGGGGGCATGGGTGTTTTTGCTCACGGCGATACGCCTGGGCTCGTCGATATTTGCATTGTACCCCAAGTATTTAACGCTCAGCGCTACGAATGCGAGCTATCTTCCTATCCGAGGCTAATGGGAATTTTTGCGGAGTGTATGAAGCTTACCGCTTTTGATAGTGCTCAACCGTCCAAAGAGCCATATTAAGAGTCAATGTTAATTCTTGGAATTAAGTACCTTCGTGACAATTTTACTCTATTTTTTTACGGTTTTTGGCTACTGCCTAGTAGCGTGGCCACGATCTTTCGAATTTCGGCGTTAGAATTTGTTTATTATCTGGTACTTTGGCGCTCGCGGGCACGCCTTGCGGTAGCTTTGATGTCCTGTGCGCGCAGCCATCCGGGTGAATTCGTTGGGAGCAAACGGGCAGCCTTGCGCGCTTGTCCTTGGGCATCCAAAAACTTACCTAAAAGCAAGTTGTATTCGGCTAATGCCAAGGATGATACTCCGAGTTGACCGTTCCTACCATACGCAGTTGCGGCTAACTGCCATGAAAAGGGCATCAGTCTGTCATAACGCTGCGCCTGTTCTAAGTTGTTGATAGCCGACTTAATCAAGTCAGGACTGTTTAGCTCAATCTGTACATGCGCGAGACCAACACGCAGCAATGGTTCTCGCGGTCGAAATTCGACTGCCCGCTCGTAGGCAGGCAATGCCCCCTTCAGTCGAGCATTTTCGAACAATATCTGCCCTAACAACTCGTGAAAATAGGGATCATCTGGCGCTATTTCTATTAATTCGTCTACCAGCTCCAGCGCTTTGTCTACTCGGGCGTCTCGATAGAGTGCTATTGCACGTGCGTAGCGAGAACTGATAGCCGGGTCATCCTCAGAATACTCTAATAACGTTTGGCGTGGCGGATTTATGAAAGCTCTTAGCTTTGCAACCATCCGGTCATGCATGACCTGAATTCGATCCGGAAGACGATTAGCAGAAAAACGTGAGTTATCTATGTGTTCCCGTATGAATGCGATCCTATCCTGAGTTAGAGGATGAGTTACAGCATAATTATCCTGCCGCGCCCGTACTAGTAATTCTTGGTCCTTTAGAATCTCAAAAAATTCTAGGAGGCCCGAAGCGGAGGTGCCTGTATTTTCAAGGAGATCGGCTGCAACTTGGTCGGCAGACCTCTCCTGTGTTCGAGAAAATTTGAGCAAACCCTGTAGGGCAATATCTGAACCTTTTAAACTTGTTGCAGCCAGCACACTACTATCCTTTGAGAGGACCCCCAGCGCAAAACCCACAAGTTGTCCGATGAGTGCCTTATTCCGTGCATCAGCTACTGCGCCGTTCATTCGCGCAAGGTGTCCGCCGATTATGTGGCCAATTTCATGCGCGAGCACGCCGACTACCTGCTCTGGCCGGTCAGCTGACATTAGCAGCCCGCTAGTTAAGAATATGCGCTGACCGCCAGCGACGAACGCATTAACGGCCTTATCGTTTAATATATGTAGACTGACGTCCGATGGCTCTAAACCAGCAGATTTCAGAAGTGGCGAAGCATAAACGCGAATGGTATGTTCTATCTCTGCGTCGCGGATGCTGGAGGCCTCAGCCGGAGTGGGTGCCAGGGCCCATTTTAGAGATAGAAACGCGACAAAAGCAGAGATAACTAGCAAGGAGGACTTTGCATTGCGCACGGGCGGAACTTTCTATCGTAACCTTATAAGTAAGGTTTGCTCCCGGGTCCGTCAATCAATCGTAGTATTAGCAGTCTCTCTGATATCCGGAGCTTGCGGCGGCGGCGGGCCGCCTGCAGGACAGGTCGGGTTCGTGACCTCGGGTTTCGGAGGTGTTGTATCTGATGAGCCGAAGTCGGCGTTGATCGGACGAGATATTCTCTCTTCGGGAGGGAACGCAGTTGATGCCGCAGTTGCTACCTACTTCGCCTTATCGGTAACCTATCCGGGGGCTGCGAGCCTTGGCGGGGGTGGCATGTGTATGATTTTCGGCGGGCGCCAAGATGTTGTTGAGGCGATCGATTTCAGAGCGCAGCTATTCGAAAAGGATGGTAAAACCATCATGGTACCCGGCGCTGTAAGAGGTATGTTTGCGCTACACGCCCGTTACGGAAAGTTAAAATGGGAATCGCTTATATTGCCGGCGGAACAGTTAGCCCGATTTGGAAATCCGATCTCGCGGGCATTTGCACGCCGATTAGTTGCCGTACCACTCAGGTTATTGACGGACCCCGCTATTCGACGTTTGTTTGTTTCATCCGGCAAGATAGTTGGGGAGGGCTACAACCTCAAACAGTTCGAACTGTCCTCATCCCTCTCCCGCATACGTTTAAGGGGTCCAGGTGATTTTTACAGTGGAGAATTTGCAAAACAGCTGGCCCAAGGCCTCGGAGCCGCTGCGGGGACGGACATACCATTGTCGGTGCTACGCGAATATCGTCCCAGATGGCTCAAAACGCAAAAATTTAATTTGGGTAGAGATGAACTACACCTACCGGCGAACAGGTGGGGTGATCTGGCGGCCGCGATCTGGCGCGGATCCGGATCTATGATAGACCGCGATTATCAAGCTGACCAGGAGAGTGCCGGATTTATAACTGTCGATCGCGAGGGCGGCGGAACAGCTTGCGTCGTTTCAACCAACGGAATATTTGGTGCAGGGAGCATGATCGGGCCAAGCGGAATACTAATGGCAGCACCTCTGGCGAGCGGCTCTTTCTCTGGAGTGCCGATGCTTTTTCTAAACAGGGCACTCAAGGATACCCGGGGGGCTATCAGTGGTTCGGGTGGCCGAGACGGTGCGGAAAGAGCAATGAGTACCGCGCGACGGATTTTTGACGCCAGGGTTCTTCCCAAGACGCTTTTCGGCCCGATTAAAGACACTAATGGTCGGGCTAATGTAATTTATTGCCCAGAGGGCGCTCGTGAGAACACCGATTCCTGCATATTCAGCGCAGATCCTGCAGGTCACGGCTTGGCTGTAAGCGCAACGCTCTAGATTATGGCTCTTAAGAAATCCTCGCGGGGTCAAGTAGCACCCTTCATTGTCATGGACGTTATGCGTGAGGCTAACCGCCTTGAAAGTATCGGCCGCAATATCCTTCATCTGGAAGTAGGACAACCCTCGACCGGAGCGCCCTCTGGCGTGATCGCAGCTGCACAGCGTGCACTGGCTACTGACAAACTCGGATACACCGAAGCACTTGGAATTGATAAACTTCGTAAAAGGATCACGCAACATTATCGTGAGACCTATGATATCGACCTTGCCAAAGAACGTGTCGTAGTTACTACCGGGTCGTCTGGTGGTTTTATGCTGGCGTTTTTGGCGGCATTCGATTCCGGTGACCGAGTAATACTCGCGGATCCAGGCTATCCCGCTTACCGTAATATTCTGGCGGCACTCGGAATAGAATCGGTCGGAATTCCTGTAACCGCAGAATATCGTTATCAGATCACTCCCGAACTGCTGGATGGGATCGACGGTGATATTGATGGTCTCGTTGTGGCTAGCCCGGCTAATCCGACTGGTACTATGATCTCTGCGAACGAGATGGCCGCGCTCACAATGTATTGCGATGATCGAGGTATCCGGCTCATCTCCGATGAGATCTATCATGGTATTACATACGAAATGCCCGGCGTCACAGCATTGGCCTATACCCAGAACGCCGTTGTGATTAACAGTTTTTCCAAGTTCTACTCTATGACTGGATGGCGTGTGGGCTGGATGGTTATTCCGGAACAGCTTGACCGATCAATTGAGTGTTTGGCTCAGAATATTTTTATTTCCGTACCTGCTTTATCCCAGCACGCGGCAAGTGTGGCCTTTGACTGCAAAGAGGAGCTGGATCAAAACGTTGCGCGTTATGCTGCGAACCGGGAACTGTTATTAGGCGAGTTGCCCAAATTAGGCCTAACTAAACTGGCGCCGGCCGACGGTGCATTTTACATCTATGCTGATATTTCGCATCTTACCAATAATAGCGAAGAATTTTGCCGCCGTATGCTAAATGAATCCGGCATCGCAGTAGCTCCCGGCACTGACTTTGACCGCTATCGCGGAGGTTCTACAATCCGGATTTCATTTGCTGGAGATACTCCCACAATAGACGAGGCGGCACAGCGATTGAACAGATGGATCGACAGGTGATGGGTTATGCTTGGTTCCGATCTTATATTAGTTCTAGTCAATTATTTTCTGCCACCAGCCCCGGCGTCTGGGTTTGTCATCGCCTGTTGCCGTAGTTTCGTTATTATCTGAGAGCTCTTTTCCACTGTCGAAGGTATCAATTAAAGTAGATTCTGCGATCTCTCCCGATTGGTTTTTGGAGAGGTTGACTTGTTTTTGTGTCCCGACTGAAACGGTTCCGGAAGATGGCGTCTCTTCGTCCAACGCTTGATCGTTTCCGGTTCGTGCATTTTGCTTTCCTGTTATTATGCTATCTTGGGTTTCGGAATTGGCATTACGATTCCGACGTCTTCCTCCTCGGCGGCCTCGACGGCGACGCTGAGATCCTGATTTTTCATCTGCGTTGTCTTCTTGGTCAGCTTTAAGTGCGTCCGGACTTTCATCTGCTCCATTTTTCTTAGATTCTGCTTCGGTGGGGGCATCGCCATTATCGGGGCGTCGGCGACTTCGGCGCCGGCGACTGCGTTTAGGTCTATCAGATTTCTCTTCTTTTCCCGCATTTTCTATAGAAGCATTGTCAACCGAGTTCTCAGGTTCTTTGGTATCGGTACCCGTAATATGTTGCGCGGTATCCTTGCCTCTGGCTACCGGTTCCGGCCGTCCTTTTATACGTTCGATATCAATATCAGGCGGTACGATCGTATCGTCACCTTCTAGGATTACCTGAAAGCCGTACCTTTCTTCCATATTCACCAACGTAGAACGCTTCTGATTTAGGATGTACAACGCCACTTCTGTCGGGATACGGACGGTGATCTCGCTCGTCCGCATCCGAATGCCTTCTTCCTCTATTGTGCGCAGGACGCGCATTGCCATTGATTCCGTCGACAGAACATATCCCGTACCCCGACAATTTGGGCAAATCTGAGTACTTGTTTCTAGCAGGCTTGGGCGAAGACGCTGGCGTGATAGTTCTAATAAACCAAAATTACTGATACGCCCTATCTGCAATCGGGCCCGATCTGTTTTCATTGCATCTTTAAGACGCCTTTCAACCTTACGGACATTTCGGCCGTCTTCCATATCGATGAAGTCTATGACAATGAGGCCAGCTAAATCACGGAGGCGTAGTTGGCGTGCAACTTCCTCTGCCGCTTCGATATTTGTCTTAACCGCTGTTTCTTCAATGTTGCGTTCTCGGGTGGATTTTCCGGAGTTCACATCAATAGCAACAAGGGCCTCTGTGGGGTTAATCACAATGTAACCACCCGATTTCAATTGAACTTCCGGGTTGTGCATTGCATCTAACTGCTGCTCAATCTGGTATCTCTGGAACAACGGAATTGTGCCGTCGCGGTACTGTTGCACCCGTTTGGCATGACTCGGCATCATTAATCGCATAAATCGCTTAGCGGTCTGGTATGTCTCCGTGCCCTCAACCTGTATTTCTTCGATATCTTTACTGTAAACGTCGCGTATCGCGCGCTTAATGATGTCTCCTTCCTCGTAAACCATATTAGGTGCGGTAGACTCTAACGTTGTCTCCCTGACTTGGTCCCATGCGCGGATAAGGTATTCGAAATCGCGTTTGATCTCCATTTTGCTGCGTTCGAGACCAGCTGTCCGGATAATAACGCCCATCCCGTCTGGCATATCGAGTGAGTTGAGTGTGTCGCGGAGCTTACGGCGTTCCTTAGGCCCGGTGATCTTTCGTGATATTCCTCCCCCGCGCGAGGAGTTCGGCATTAGAACGCAATAGCGACCGGCGAGGGAGATGTATGTGGTCAGCGCTGCCCCTTTGTTGCCTCGCTCCTCCTTTACCACCTGAACCAGAAGGATCTGCCGGCGTTTAATTACTTCTTGGATTTTATAGCGTCGTACGCCTCGGGTGTTCCGGCGTATCGAGGCCTCTGAGACATTGTCGGCGTCGGAGCTTTCACCTCCCGAGTCGCGAGACCTCGTGGCTTCTGAAGGGTCTACTTCGGTATTTTCTGCGAGAGTTTCATCATGGGATGTGCCATCGGACTCTTTAATCTCCTCTGGGTAGGACTCAACCTCTAAATTGCCGTCATATTTCGGTTCTTCGCCGTCAATTTCTATTTCTGAAGAATCACCTGCTTCGTCCACATCAACGTCATCGGCGTCCTCTCCGACGTCGCCGTCAATGTCTTCCAGATGTTCTCGGGCGGCACGGGCTTCACGTTCGAGTTCCTCCTGCTCCTCAATGAGGGCTTGCCTATCCTCCATGGGAATTTGGTAGTAGTCAGGATGAATCTCGCTGAAGGCGAGGAATCCATGACGGTTACCGCCGAAATCAACGAATGCAGCTTGCAAAGACGGTTCTACCCGAGTCACCTTCGCGAGGTAGATATTACCTTTGACCTGTTTCTTGAAACTGGTCTCGATGTCATATTCGTCGAGACGTTTGCCTGTTGTAACCACAACCCGAATCTCTTCAGGGTGCGCACCATCGACAAGCATGCGCTTAGACATATTTAATTCTCCATGCCGACAGCTCCCCCAAGGTGCGAACGACCGATTGGGTTTGTGCCGAGCCTGCAAGACCATCCGCGCCACCGTCAACCTGCCAAATGGGGCCTCCCTAAAGGGGCGCCACCAGGGCAAGGACGCAAATTGGTCGCGGAACCCAATATATTATCGGGCTCGGCCTTAGGTTCTATGTACCGCGACTGAACCGCGCCGCCTTCTGCCGTTTCTAGCTGCCGGTCGACAATTTTATAGTATCGAGTCGAGGGGCGCTGATTGCATGGAGGCCGCGTCAGCGTCGGAGGGCTTCTCCGTCTCATCCGCGGATGTTCGCCTGATTAGGATAGACTGCACACCCTGTTGGTACAACTTATAATCAACAAATATCTGAAGGGATTTCACTGTATAAATCCAGCGCTTACGGATATATGTTGTGTCTAAATTCTGACGGTCCGCAATATGTGCAAGATACGAGTTACTTTCGACCGTTTCGCAATCGTGGGAGCAACTATGTTCCTAGTGCAGGCTGCGGTTGCGGCTCCGCAGGTTTCCGACGTTAGAGTCGGTGTTTACGCGAGTAAAACACGGGTCGTTATGGAAGTTTCGAGGGCGCTTGATTTCCGTACATTTACGCTGCCTAGACCTTATCGTGTGGTCGTTGATATGCCCGAGGTGACGTGGTCACCGAAACTTCGGGCCCCGCCTAGCGGTGGACTAATTACTGGGATGCGGTTCGGGCTATTCAAGCCGGGTTTGTCCCGTGTTGTTCTGGACTCCAAAGGACCAGTTCGAATCACCAAAGCATTCATGATTCCGCCGAATGCCGCGGGACGCCCGCATCGTATTGTTCTGGATATCAAGAGGGTAACAGAAAACGCATTCATGGCTGCTTACTCGCGAATTGGAAAACGGTCAAAGCCAGGGCCCGACGCTACCCCTCGGCTGCGCCCGCCGGTGCTTAAGCCGAAGTCAAAGTCAGGTGAGAAGATAGTGATTATGATCGACCCTGGACACGGAGGAGTTGACCCGGGGGCGATAAGTCGGTCCGGGGTTTGGGAGAAACATATAGTCTTATCCTTTTCTAAGGAATTGCGACGACAATTAAGGGCGACAGGCAAGTTTGAGGTTCGTTTGACGCGGGGTCGAGACGTGTTTATTCGACTGCGTGAGCGCATTGCCCGTGCGCGTGCCGCAGGCGCAGACCTTTTTTTGTCGATCCATGCAGATTCGATCCGCAATCCTCGAGTGCGGGGCATGTCAGTTTATACTCTCTCCGAAAGGGCGTCTGATAAAGAAGCAGCTGCTCTTGCAAGGAAGGAAAATAAATCTGACATGATTGCTGGTTTGGACTTGAACGAGCAGTCAAACGAGGTTGTTAATATCCTTATCGACCTCGCTCAGCGGGAAACAATGAATGAATCCACGGTTTTCGCCCGCCAATTAGTGACAGAGTTATCCAAAGTCAGAAAAATGCTGCGTAATACTCACAGGTTTGCCGGTTTTGCGGTGCTTAAGGCGCCGGATATTCCCTCCGTATTGGTCGAACTTGGATATTTATCTAATCGTTCGGACGAGCGGTTGCTGCGGGATCCTGGCCAACGCCGGAGGATGGCGACAGCGATGACTCGGGCAATACGCCGATATTTTGACCGTCAGGAAGCTCTTAATCAGCCTTAATATAGCCATATTCTTAGCGCTCAGTATCGAGGGGGCGGACCGCGGTGCCGCTTGGAGGTGAAATATGAGAATTTTGGCTGCGGCATTTCTGATGATCGTAGTACTGACATTCGCCGGCGTGGGTGGCCTGCTTTATGGCTTTTATTATTTTGGAAAGGATCTTCCGGAATACCAAAAACTCGCTGACTACAACCCGCCGACGGTGACCCGTATCCATGCAGGTGACGGCCGACTGATGGCAGAATTCGCGCGCGAGAAACGCGTCTTCGTACCGATTTCGGCGATGCCGAAGAGGGTAATTGAGGCATTCCTATCGTCGGAGGACAAAACTTTCTATACCCATTGGGGAATCGACCTTCCGGGTATTCTCCGAGCGACGCTGACAAACCTTCGCCGTATAAATACTGATCGGCGCCCCATTGGGGCTTCGACTATTACGCAACAGGTTGCGAAAAACTTTCTACTGACGAACGAGGTGTCCATTGCCAGAAAGGTTAAAGAGGTTATCCTCGCGCTTAGGATAGAGCGAGCGTTCTCCAAAGAAAAAATATTGGAACTTTATCTTAACGAAATTTATCTAGGCTTTGGATCTTATGGGGTCGCGGCGGCGGCGCTGAATTATTTTGATAAATCGTTAGATGATCTCACTTTAGCAGAAGCTGCGTTCCTTGCGGGTTTGCCCAAAGCCCCAAACAACTATCATCCAATCCGCAAACCTGCTGCGGCAAGGGCGCGTCGTAACTACGTGTTAAACCGAATGGCAGAAAATGGTTATATCTCAATAAAAGCTGTTTCTGCTGAAATGGCGGATTCTGTAGATGTGCGTCCACCGGGTGGAGCGGATGCAGCGAGAGCCGATTACTTCGTTGAAGAGGTACGCCGAGAACTGCAGGATGCATATGGAGACCGCGGACTGTATGGTGGCGGTCTTTCGGTGAGGACGACATTAGATTCACGGTTGCAAAAAATCGCTGACACGTCTTTACGCTTGGGACTGTCCGCCTACGACAGGCGGCATGGTTGGCGCGGTCCGCTCGGCCAGATCGATATACGCCCGGGCTGGCATAGTGAGCTTTCTAGGCATGCCCTCCCGGAAGACGTGGAACAATGGAAGACCGCTGTTGTACTATCGTTATCTAACACAAGCGCAAAAATTGGTTTCTCTGACAAATCCTCGGGTATTTTGCCATTGAAGGGAATGAACTGGGCACGACGTTTTGACGAAAAAGATCAGCCCGGTCCAGCCCCTAAATTACCCCGAGATGTATTGAGTTTGGGAGATGTCATCGCGGTTGAATCGGTCGCGAAAGAAAATAATAAGGATCCCTCAAACCTCGACATATACGCACTCAGGCAAATCCCACAAATTAGCGGCGCGATTGTGGTGCTGGATCCGCATACCGGGCGCGTACTTGCGATGTCAGGAGGCTTTTCTGCCGAACTGAGTCAATTCAACCGGGTGACTCAGGCCTTTCGTCAGCCAGGCTCGGCGTTTAAGCCCTTTGTCTATCTGGCCGCTCTGGATAAGGGCTTCACCCCATCTAGCCAGATCCTGGATGCGCCGTTTGTCATAGATCAGGGGCCCGGCCTCGGACGCTGGAGGCCGGGCAACTACACAAAGAAATTCTATGGTGCCAGCCCACTTCGTATAGGTATAGAGAAATCGCGTAACCTCATGACCGTTCGCCTAGCCCAAAATATTGGAATGGAGACTGTCGTAGACTATGCAAAACGCTTCAATGTTATCGATGATCTTAAGCCTATGCTTTCGATGTCCTTGGGGGCTAGCGAAACTACTCTGATGCGCATGACGACGGCCTATGCGATGCTGGTCAATGGCGGCAAGCGTATACAGCCCACGTTGATTGATAAGATCCAAAATCGAACAGGGAAAACTATCTTCCGGCACGATGATCGCCGCTGTGTAGGCTGCGACGAAATCGCTTGGGAGGACGAAGATCTACCGCAATTGCCAGACAACCGAGAACAGATAGCAGACCCAAGAACAGCTTACCAGTTGGTCTCGATGCTAGAGGGAGTAGTCAAACGCGGTACTGGTAGGCGAATAAATATTATCGGAAAACCACTTGCTGGGAAAACAGGTACCACAAATGAGAGCCGAGACACTTGGTTCGTCGGTTTCTCCCCTGATTTAGCGGTTGGGGTCTACGTAGGGTTTGATACACCTAAGCCCCTTGGTAAGCGGGAAACAGGATCATCTGTTGCAGCACCTATTTTTAAATCTTTTATGGAGGCGGCGCTTTCGAACAAACCCGCTATCCCTTTTCGTATACCACCCGGTCTTGAACTCGTTCGCGTCGATTATCGCACAGGAAAACCAGTGCGGTCCGGCCGTCGAGGGGTGATTCTTGAGGCCTTTCTCCCGGGCACTATACCGACCGGAACCGGAAAAGTGCTCGACGGCAGCGGCGGGGAGTTTCAGAATGGAAATAGGGGTGTGACTCCCACGAGGAAGCTTCGCGGTCTATACTAATATATACACATAAGTGGGATACTGCCTGCCTTGTGTATATGACTTCAATTCGAATGGGGAAAACAAAGAAAGATGCGCGCTGAAACGCAAGCTCTGGCCGATAAAATCGAGCAGTCACTAGAACTGCTGAGGAGGCACCTTTGACCCGGACCATGCAGCTAAACGACTAGACGAGCTCAATTCTCAGGCCGAAGACCCAGAACTCTGGACAAACCGAGAGCGCGCGCAGAAAATTATGCGCGAGCGTAATCAGGTTGAGAGGTCGCTTCAGGAATACTGGTCCCTAGTGCAGGATCTAAACGACACAGTTGAGTTAATAGAAATAGCTGAAGTTGAAGGCGACAGAGAAATTATTAATGAGGCTGAAGAGACGCTCCACGAGCTCCAGAAATCAGCGGCTAAACAGGAACTTCAGACCCTTCTGTCCGGAGAAGCCGACTCCAATGATTGTTTCCTCGAGGTGCATGCCGGCGCTGGAGGCACAGAAAGCCAAGACTGGGCTCAGATGCTGATTCGGATGTACATCAGATGGTCGGAATCCCATGGGTGTGAGGTTGAAGTGATGGAGGAAAGTCCAGGGGAAGAAGCCGGATTGAAATCGGCTACCATCCGGATTCAGGGCCATAATGCATATGGCTGGCTAAAAACAGAAAGTGGCGTCCATCGTTTAGTGCGAATATCACCTTATGACTCCAGCGCTCGGCGTCACACTAGCTTCGCTTCGGTTTGGGCTTATCCGGAGATTGATGACGACATCGAGATAGCGGTTGATGAGAAAGACCTACGCATCGATACCTATCGATCTCAGGGAGCTGGTGGACAGCACGTCAATACTACGGATAGCGCGATCCGTATCACGCATATTCCCTCTGGCATCGTCGTCGCATGCCAGAACGACCGGTCTCAGCACCGTAACCGGGCTGAGGCGATGCGGATGCTGCGAGCACGCCTGTACGAAGCGGAACTACAGCGCCGCGAAGAGGCGGCGCAGGCGGAGCAGGATGCTAAGACAGAGATCGGCTGGGGACATCAGATCAGGTCATATGTGTTACATCCTTATCAAATGGTAAAAGATCTCCGAACCGAGGTTGAAACCTCGAATACTCAAAACGTTCTCGACGGAGATCTCGATGACTTTATGGCAGCCGCCCTAGCCCAGCGGGTGGCCGGAGATGGCGTTGAAGAAGACACGGGTAATTCAACCTAATATCAGATATACTGAAACTAACGGCCGATAGACTGACCAAATGATAGCGCGAAAGTGCGTACCGGAAACCCGGATCCTTTTGAAATATCTGCTTCTGTGGAATTATAAAGTGGAAGAATTCGTGATCATACGGGGGGCGGGGCGTTTTTAGATCGACCGTAGCAACTTTTAAAAACTTGTCAGAATATTCTTAGCTAGTCCGTGCCAGCCTGCCTCCTGTAGTCGGTTCAGGTACCCCCGTGGTCGATGGGAGGCTTAAAGGTAAACCACGTAGTGAGCGGACAGCTAAGAAGGCGAAAGCCTGTGCTTCAATAGCGTCGCCATCCCAGTTGACCGCTTCTACTGGGGAAACTGGAAGCCCAGCTATTTCAGCTAAAGTTCGCATTATGTTTGGGTTGTGTCGACCGCCACCAGTAATTAATAGCCTTTTCGGTTTAGATGGCACGTGCGCGAAATTACCTGCGATGGTTTCGCAGGTAAAATGTACCAATGTTGCCGCGCCATCCGCAGGAGAGAGGCCATTTACGAGCTCTGTATTCAAAGATAGCCGGTCGAGTGACTTGGGGGGCGGTCTATCAAAATACGGGTTGTTCATTAGCTTTAAAAGGGTATCTCTGTGAGGTGTGCCACAGGAACTTAACACCCCGTCTCGATCGTACATCAAATTGCTAGTACTCCTGACCCAGTCATCCAGCAGGGCATTGCCGGGGCCGGTGTCGAACGCTATCGGCGGCATGTCTCCCGCTGGATCAATCCAAGTGATGTTCGATATTCCACCAATATTGACGACTTCTATCGGTCCGTCTAAATCCCGGCCAAGGGCTTCGTGGAAAAGCGGAACTAACGGAGCACCTTGACCGCCTGACGCTACGTCAGCAAAGCGGAAGTCGTATACAACGTCGTAACCAGTTTTTTTTGCGAGTCTCTCTCCATCACCGGCCTGGATGGTGACACCTTCGTCTGGTGAGTGAAATAGGGTATGGCCGTGTAGGCCTATTAGCTGGATTTTTTCCTTATATGTTGGGTGTTTTGAAAGGATGTTTTCTACGGCGGACGCATGAGCATCCGTAAGATTGCGGACTAATTCCCCGTTTTCACTCTGCTTTCCGAGAGCTGATCTAATCGACTGCTCAAGGGCGAAGGAATAGGGCACGGTGCACGCCGGCCCGAAATTGAAGATCTTTTCGCCATCTGTCTGGACTAGGGCAGCGTCTATACCATCTATAGACGTGCCGCTCATAAGACCTAGTGCCCATATAGGCCGGAATTCTGTCACCCTTAAAAGGTCTCGCCCATCAGGTAGTGCTCTATGATCTCGGTACCGGTTGTTTTCCAAACTCCGTCATGTCTACTGATGTAAGACAGGGCATCTTCCAGAGCCTGAATGCGATGGGGAACTCCAATAACGAACGGGTGCAAACAGATAGCCATCACCCGTCCTGAACCGCTTTCTAAGCTTTCGCGATAAAGGGTATCGAACTGATGACGTATCATCTGAGTGAACTCCTCGCTCGTCCGATTCATCCTCAAAAACTGCGGAAGATCGTTAATTTCTGTTGAATACGGGATTGAACAGATTTGGCGGCTGTTCACATTCATCAAATAGGGTTGATCATCGTTGATGAAATCTGCGACGTATTTGACGCCGCAGTCAATCAGCGCGTCCAGTGTGGTCCAGTTTTGCTGAAGTCCACTCGACAGCCATCCTTTGGGCCGGATACCGGTCGATTGTTCAATCCGATCAAGGGTTTCCGAAACCAGTTGACGGCCTAGTTGATCCTCCATCGTATGGATATAACGACTATTCGATTGGTTATGCCCCATAAACTCCCAGTTGCGATCCATGGCGTCATCAATTATCTCTGGATAGTCGTCGCAGACTTCGCTGTTAAGCGCGACCGTCCCCCGAATGCCATGTCTATCCATCACTTCCATAATTCGAAAAATACCTACCCGGGCGCCATAATCCCGTGATGCCCAGTTGATCACGTCTGGCGTAATACCCGTTCCCCCTGGTATCGGTTCGTTCAACGGAAATGTTTCTATATTGGGCACTATCCAGAGAGCGATGTGGTTACCATCTGGCCAGACAACTTTAGGCCGCCGGTTGATTGGTTTATAGGAGAAAGGTCCGTATCTACCAGGTTCCATCAATCTCTACCCTTCATTCATTATTCAGTCTGGCGTTAGGAGTTGAAGTCTGCAATTAATTTTACGGCTGACCCAAGAGAGTCTAATAACGACGGTTCCAATAGTATAGGCCCGGCGTGGATTTCGCGGGACCCCTGTGATAGGAAACAGCGCTTATCGAAATACGGACCCTGACTATGACCGACCCAAAATCCGACTTTTTGAGAAACGTAACAGAGCGGGGCTTCGTGCATCAGTGCACCGATATTGTGGCTCTGGATGAAACACTTGATGAAGGGCAGCCAAAGACTTGTTATATCGGCTTCGACTGCACGGCTGATTCCTTGCATGTGGGCTCACTACTGCCAATTATGTTGCTTCGGTGGTTCCAGAAATCCGGACATAAGCCAATCGTATTGATGGGTGGCGGTACTACAAAGGTTGGTGATCCCTCCGGGAAGGACGAGGCACGTCAATTGATTACCGACGAAGCCATCGCTTCTAACAAAAGAAGCATTCAGGGCATATTTGAAAAATTTCTTAAGTTTGGTGAAGATTCGACTGACGCAATCATTGTCGATAATGCGGACTGGCTAGACAGGCTGGCCTACATCCCATTCCTCCGAGATTATGGACAGCATTTTTCCGTTAATCGAATGCTTAGTTTTGAATCGGTAAAACTACGCCTATCGCGCAAACAGCCCATGTCATTCCTAGAATTTAACTACATGATCCTCCAAGCATACGATTTCATGGAGCTTAATCGACGCTACGGCTGCATCCTACAGATGGGAGGGTCAGATCAATGGGGCAACATCGTGAATGGGGTAGAACTTGCTCGCCGTGTCGATAAAGCTCAGACGTTTGGTCTTACCTCGCCACTAATTACCAACGACTCCGGTACAAAAATGGGCAAGACGGTCGATGGTGCTGTTTGGCTTAATTCTGACCGGGTGAGCCCTTACGAATACTGGCAGTTCTGGCGCAACACCGCTGATGCGGATGTTGGGAATTTCTTGCGCCTATTTACCGATTTGCCGTTGGATGAAATCCAAAAACTGGAGACCCTGCGGGATATGGAAATCAACGAGGCCAAAAAGATCTTAGCGACGGAGACCACCGCGATGTGTCACGGACGTTCTGCCGCCGAGAAAGTTGCTTTTACGGCGGCAGAGACATTTGAACATGGACAAACTGCAAAGGGACTACCGACGGTCAATATCTCGGCCATTGAGCTTGCAGATGGGATCGCTGCATTTTCCATGTTCGCTCGAGCTGGACTTGTTAAAACTAACGGTGAAGCCCGCCGACTGATCCGCGGGGGTGGCGCGCGGTTAAACGATGTAAAAATCGTTGATGAAAACTCGATAGTTTCGGCCGCCGATGCGGATGGTGATGGCGTAATAAAACTATCAGCCGGCAAGAAGCGACATGTGCTGATCAGACAGACCTGATTCACCGGGGATAGCCGCATGAAACTCTATGTCACAACCACGTCCCCTTATGCTCGTTTAGCTATGATTGTAATGCATGATAAGGGCCTATCGGACCAGGTCGATCTGGTTTGGACACGTACCCGACAGCCCGAAGATCCGCTCCTGTCGGTTAACCCGTCAGGAAGGGTCCCGTTTCTTATGTTAGCCGATGGTACTGGAATGGAAGAAACAGACCTTATTGTAGACTATTTCGATGCACTGGTGATGCCACGCAACTATAGCGTCCCAGAAGGCGACGAACATTGGCCATTTCGGCGCTTCGAAGCGACTGCCCGGAGCATGCTCGATGGCACTTCGGTCTGGGCGCGTGAGATAAAACGTCCACCGGAGAAACAATCCTCCGAGGTACTTGATCATGAAAGACGCCGCGCAATTAGGCTCGCCGATTACTTTGAAGGAGCGATTTACGATAAGGTTTTTCAAATTGGTTTGACTAAGCCTCAGATTCTTCTTTTCTGCGCGTTAGATTTAGAACGCCGGATACCGCATTTCAGCTGGAGGACGGAGCACCCTAATCTTCGTGGTTGGTTCCAGCGGATGGAAGATCTTCCCGCGGTGATAAAGTCGTTGCCGCCCGAGAACACGTAAAATCGGTGAGTCAATAAAAGCGTCTTCCACCGAAGTATTTTTTCTAATAAGGCTAACGTGGGTTCCGCTACACTGAATGCTTCATCTAGTAGCAAATGCTCGTGACGATACGCGCCGTTCCACAGCATACCACGCTCGCCAACCTGCAAGAATTTTTGGTTAGAGAGCAGCAGACGTAATGGTACTGTGGAATCGAAGAAGAGTAGTTAACCCGGATAACTATCTAGCGCGAGATTGATAACGGACTTGGTATCCATTTGGAAATTTATTTTTCTAGGTTTTCTTCCTGGCTAGGCGTTTTGCCCTCATTGAGCCCCTCTCTACCTTCCAAAAGCTTACGCAGGAACCCCGGAGCTAGAGCAGAAAGCGGGTTGACTGACATGGTAGGATTTTCAATCGATCCCGACACCTTATATGAGGCGGCGAAGATGCCGCCTCCTTTTTCACCGCTCAAAATATTGCCGATGACTGGAATTTTTCCCAATAAGCTGTTAATTGTGTACGCTGGGACCATGGTCCCGTTTAAATCGATCTCATATTTCCCGAAATCGATCTTACCAGATCCAGTGACCCCCAGCTCAGAACCAAATCCCTGCGCCCCCTTTATGATCGCGACATCATTTTCGAATACGAATGGCAATCGGAAGCGTTTAAATTCGATCCCTCGTCCAGCCACTAGATTACCGAGTCCTGTAAATGACGCGATACTGAAAAGTCGGGCTATACCGGGTGCGTTGGCAATGCGAAACCGTTTCATTTCTGCCGTTCCAGTCCAGGGAGAGTCGGATCCATCTTTTCGAATACCAGCTATCTCTATTGATCCACCGGAGATCGTATCGGTAATGTTCATGGCTTTTAAAAAGAGACCTGCATCGGCGGAGTAGAGTGCCATCACATGTCCACTTTCATCTGGGAGCATACGAAATTCGAGGGTCTTCCCTCCGCGAGGCAGTGCTCCCCTAAGGTTAATATTCTGCCAGTGTTTTCCATCGTATCGAATCTTCAATTCAACATTATTTGCCGGCAGATCCGAGCCAATCCAGAATTTGTCAAATTTGCCGGTTAGTCGAAACCTTGGCAGGTTCGGAGCGTGAAAGTCTTTGAGGGATCTGCGAAGGAAGGGTGATGCATCCAAACCGCGACCGTTAACTGCGATTGAGTAACCTTCGGGGTCCTCCTTCTGGATGTTTGCTGAAAATTCGGTCAATCCGAGCTTAAACTTTTTGAGTCGTAATGTAGCGATTTCCTGACCCTTTCTCTCTTCACGCGTCGCGAACGTGATTTCTCCTATCATCGAGAAAATGCCGGAGTCGAGCTGGAAATGATCAACGGTAATGATTGCACCATCCCGGAGAGATGCGGAAACTTGCGCAGTTCCCGGGAGCCCCGGAAGCTTTACCCAGTCGAGACCGGGCAATGAAATTTTGACGTCTTGGAGGTCAAGGCCGGCAGAAAGCACGGCTGTATTATCCCGCCGTTCCTCGTAAACTAATTGTATAGGTGCTGAACCGTCGAAAATCTCCGGGAAGTGTATATCGAAAAGCTTCGCTTGCTGGGTTCCCGCGATAAATCGAGTGTCAAGACGTCGCTTTATAGGCCTGCGGCCAGAGAAGTCCTCAGTCCATTTAAAGCTGGTGGCTGTATTGGCGTAAACAGCCTCTCCCGACGCGCTCAAAGATTCATTGTTAACCGTTAGTGCTATGCGACCGTTATCAATCGGCATACCCCTGAACGCACTTTTGACCGACAGGTCTCTGATATCCGATGTTGCTGAGAGCAAAACGTCCTCGGCTTTCAGATCTTTTAGAAGGGGGAACGCTATTTTTAGTCGAGTTGCCTGTCTTCCTTCTACCCCATCCATCGTGAGCCCTAAACTTTGGAGCAAGCTGAGCCGTGGATGCGCGATCATGTCGAGTGCTGATTTGACAGGCCCACGCACAAGACCGGATATATCCGTCGCCACGGATTGGGTGCCGATATCGCTTATATCTACAGTACCGTCCTCGATAGTGAGTTCACCGCTGTGTCCGCGATGTATTTTAAAATTTAATCGTTTATTGTTGAAAGTGGCGGAGGCTGCGGCATTGGTTATCGGCGGCATTGGGGAAAGGTAATCGATGGTCGCATCTTCGATCGTAAGCTGACCATTAATCGATTTCAAATCGACATCCCCAATATCCTCGCCAGCAAGGTCGATCTGTGCCGAAAGGCTGGTCGAAGCTCCTTTGATCAACCCGTTTCGCACATTCTTAGTCACCCAGTTGCGGGCGTTTACGCTAATGCCGGGAAGCCAGAATTTCTCTAACGCATTAATTGGAAAGGTTGGTATCTGTATAAAAGCATCTACCGTGGCGATCTCGTCCATCCGCGTGATAAGGCCCTTAAGTTCGGCAGTTGCATCGGCGAACTCCGCACTTAGATTTGTGATGTGAAGTTGATCAGGAGTTCTACCGAGGTGGCCTTCTGCCGTAATTTTCCTAAATGTGATAGGTGGAGCGTCGATGCCGGGAATCCTGATGGAGCCGCTGGCCGATTTGAGTTCAAATTCTGCACGCTCGACTCTACCTTCAAGCCCCACGCGGGCCCTGATTTCGCCGGAAAATATGGCGTCCAATGGCTGGAGCACATCGAAAACCTCGAAGCGATCTGCGAGCTTATGAGTTATTAAATTTTTAAAGCGCGTCGAGATATCAATCGTCTGTTTGATGCGGTCGTAATGTGCTTCACCAATAAGTTCAGGTTTAAATGTCCTGAAATCGGTGGCCAGATCGAAGGATGCGCGAATTCCGGAAGGTACTAGTTCTAAGGAGATATCGGCGTGTTCGGCGCCCCAGTTAATGTCCATTTTCCGGTCTTCGACGCTAAGGGCGGCGCCAATTACGCTGATCCGTTTGAGATATTCGATACTATCTTTGTTATGGTATGGTTCGGACAGTTGGTCCAATAACTCAGCCAATAGCCCCCCATTTACATCCTCCGATGTGCTAGTGAGCTCTCCCATACCAAAACGCAGGTTCCCGTCCTTCTCCCGAGAAAGTCGGATAAACGGACGAATAATCTCAAGATTAGTAGGGGCTATTTTCCCTCGAATCAGCGCATGTGCGCTCAGAGTGACGGATACCTCTCGAATGTAGGTCAAACGCTGTCCGGTGTTTTTTGAATTGACCTTTACTCTCAGCGCCCGGAGATCCAATGCCCGGTCCCAGCCGGCCCAGGTAACTATTAAGTCATCGAGGTCTACCCCGACAGGGCTTTCGGTGCGGTACAATATATCCCCTACGTAGGGAAGCAAAAACTTTATCGAGACCGGCCCCTGTGATAAACGCCACGCAGAAACCGCCCCGAGAATCCCGAGTACTACTGCGAGTCCTAGAGATACTTCTAGGAAAATGATGGATATCTTACGAAGCATGCATGGAGAATAGCTGAATTCAGACTAATCTTGACCTATAAACGTCCAACCCGCAGTGTGCGATAATCCAATCCTCTTTGGAACGGGGTAATTGACAGAATTTTTCGAAAAATGGGGTCTCATCGCCGAATCCCTTCCGATAGCTGCAAGTGAGGATCATTTCTCCGTCCATTTAGAGCGCTGGAATGAGTCAACGAAGCGTGCTGACGACGCCGCTGTTGCAGCATTTTCAGCCGCTGCTTTGGAAGACGGGGCTACTTACAAACTACTCTCGTCTATCTTCGGTAACAGCCCGTTTCTTAGTCAGTGTCTTATATCCGATCAACAATTTGCGCGTGTTTTATTGATCGATGGGCCGGATGTAGCATTTGCCGCCGCGCTAACGGCAGCTAGAGATTGTTCAAAACTCGGAGACGAGACAATTGACGCGGTGAAAGCCCGCTTGCGGATCGCGAAGCGACGGGCAGCGCTATCGATAGGTGTGGCTGACATAGCAAACATTTGGTCGCTGGACGCAATTACAATTGCGCTTTCGGACTTTGCGGCGGCCGCACTTGGTGCAAGCTGCAAATTACTGCTACGACAGATGCACGATAAGGGTGACCTCGCTCTACCCGACCCTGAAGATCCTGAGAAAGATAGCGGATTGATTGTTCTAGGTATGGGCAAGCTCGGTGCGCGCGAACTGAATTATTCAAGCGACATTGATCTTATCATTCTCTATGACCAGGACGTAGTACCGTATACCGGGCAACATGCTCTACAATATGTATTCACGCGACTCTCGCGGGACCTTGTCACTTTGATGGAGGAGCGGACTCGGGATGGTTATGTATTCCGCACTGATCTGCGTTTACGGCCCGACCCTGGAGCCACCCCACCCGCGATGTCGGTGCTAGCTGCCGAGATGTACTACGAAAACACAGGGCAGAATTGGGAACGAGCTGCTATGGTTAAGGCACGCCCGGTAGCCGGTGATAAAAAAGCCGGCTTCGCGTTTCTTGAAATTCTGCAACCTTTCATGTGGCGCCGGTCTCTGGATTTTGCGGCGATACAGGATATCCAGTCGATTAAGCGGCAGATCAACGCTCATCGGGGTGGTGCAAAAATCGCTGTGGCTGGACATAATATCAAGCTTGGCCGGGGTGGAATACGCGAAATCGAATTCTACGCGCAGACACAACAGCTTATTTGGGGCGGTAGGGATCCCGATCTACGGGTGCGTGCGACCTTGGAGGCAATCGAACGGCTGGTTGTTGCAGGGCACGTTACTAAAGATGCCTATGCGGACCTTAAAGACGCCTATAGGTTCCACCGGCGCGTCGAACACCGTCTGCAGATGATTGAAGACCGGCAGACTCATGAACTTCCTGAAAGTGAGCACGGGCTCAAGGCGTTAGCGGTATTTCTAGGGTATGATGGCCTTACGGGATTTGTCGACGATCTGTTGCGGCATCTAAAATGCGTCGAGCAACACTATGCGGCATTGTTCGAGGGAGAAACGGATCTTGGTGGGCCCGGGAATCTGGTTTTCACAGGGGCGGACGACGATCCCGACACGTTAAAAACGCTGTCGGAGATGGGGTTTTCAGAACCAGCGACCGTGTTAAATACCGTACGCACTTGGCATGCTGGACGTTATCGCGCGGTGCGCAGCGCTCGCGCCCGTGAGTTGCTAACAGAGCTCGTGCCGACAATTCTGGAAGCTTTCTCTTCTTCTCCAAACCCCGATCTCGCCCTCCGAAGATTCACCGAATTTCTCGAAGGCCTTCCCGCCGGCGTACAGCTTTTCTCGCTATTCAGCGCGCATCCAGGCCTTTTCGATCTCGTCGCCGAGATTATGGGCGCCGCGCCGCGGCTAGCCAGATGGCTCAGCCGATATCCGATTCTGCTCGACGGCGTTTTGACCCGTGATTTCTTCGACTTCGTGCCGCGACGCGAGGAGATGATGACGGGGCTGGCCGAAGCAACCTCTAAGGCTCGGGATTTTCAAGATCTTTTGGATATCCAGAGACGGTGGGCCAATGACGGCATATTCCAGATCGGCGCCCATATGCTGCGCGGTCGGCTAGCTCCGGTGGATGCCTCCATTCCGTTGTCGGATATCGCAGATACGTGTCTGACATCCCTGTTGCCGGAGATCGAGAAGAATTTTGCCGAGATGCACGGTAAGGTGCCGGGCGGGAAGATTGCGGTGATCGCTTTTGGCAAGCTCGGCAGCCGCGAAATGACGCCGGGCTCCGACCTTGACCTGCTTTTCGTGTACGACTGTCCCGCCGAAATTGAGCAGTCGGACGGCAAACACCCGCTGGCGCCAGGTCAGTATTATAGCCGTTTGTGCCAGCGTTTCATCGGGGCGGTCTCCGCCCCCACGGGGGAGGGGCGGTTGTATGAAGTAGATATGCGCCTGCGTCCTGCTGGAAATGCGGGACCGATCGCTTCGTCGCTCGAAGCGTTCACTAAGTATCAGGAGACAGATGCTTGGACTTGGGAACATCAGGCATTGACGCGGGCGCGTGTCATCAGCGCTGAAGGCGGCTTGAGGGAAAGGTTGAATGACGTGGTAAAATCCGTGCTTACGGCAGAACGGGACCATGTTAATCTTGCCGGTCAGGTCCGTAGAATGAGGGATCGTATACGGAATGAGCATGGTACTGAGGATATCTGGTCAGTAAAACATATACCCGGCGGGATGGTGGATATTGAATTCATCGCGCAGTACCTGCAATTGCGGCATGCAGCGGAGGTGCCGGAAATACTGGCCGGAGATACGGCCTCGGCGATCACCGTTGCGGGTAAGAAGGGTTTCATCTCCAACGATATCGCCACGGACCTAGTAGCCGCGACCATCCTGTGGCGCAACTTTCAGGGTATTCTTCGGCTGACCGTTGATGGAGAATTCACGGAAGACGGTGCTGCGGTAGCGCTAAAGCGCGTCGTCACGCGGGCCTGCGGGGCGGCTAACTTCAGGGCTCTTACGGAAACAATGATATCTACCGCGGCCAAAAGCGCCGCGCATTTCGAAACGTTTTTCGAAACGATTGAGAACGACTGACTATAACCGGTAAGGGAGCCCAGAATGCCTTCCAAGGACATCACCTATACGACGCGGAATAACGAGATATTATCAGGCTATATGGCGGAGCCGAGTTATGATGGCAAGATTCCCGGAATCCTGCTGATCACCGCGATTTTCGGCATCGATGACGAGATGAAAGAGCTGAGCGACGCCTGGGCGGCGGACGGCTTTATCGTGTCGGTGCCGGATATTTTTTGGCGCGTCATGCCGGGTCCGACGGCTGACATGGAAAAGGCCTTCAACCGCTACAAGGTGTTCGATTCCGAACAGGGATATAAAGATGTCGAGGATTTGTTGAATGCCCTGCGGGCCCACCCGCGCTGCAACGGTAAGGTTGGCGTGTTGGGTTTTTGTTTCGGCGGGCGATATGCCCAACACGCGGTCTCACGCCTTGGCGCGGATGCGGCGGGGGCGTTTCACGGTACGCTTATAGATCAAGAACTCAGTCTGATGCCGCCGTTGGACTGTCCGGTCAGTTTTCATTTTGGCGCTGAAGATCCGGTCGTTCCGCCGGAGGTTGTCGACCAAATCTCTGCCGCCTACGCAGATCATCCGGATGCCGAGATCGTCTCCCATAACGGCTGCGGTCATAATTTTTCTATGCCCTACAAGGATGGTTACCATGCCGCTGTGGCAGCAACGTCACGGCAGGCGGTTCTTGAGACATTCATGAAGATGAAATGAGGATCCTGAGAAAAGGAGACACGGCACCGGCGTTCGACGGCATGACGGACGGCGGCAATAAGATCGAATTGAGGGAACTGAAGGGTAAAAAGGTTGTTCTCTATTTTTATCCGAGGGATATGACTCCCGGTTGCACGGCTGAGGCCGAGGGGTTTCGCGACGCGAGCAAGGAGTTTGAAAAAGCGAACACCGTAATCCTAGGTGTGTCGAAAGATAGCATCAAGCGTCATGAAAACTTCAAGGCTAAGTACGATCTACCATTTATGCTTATCAGCGACGAGGACGGTAAAATCTGCTCGGCATACGGCGTCTGGCAGAAGAAAATGAACTATGGCCGCGAATATATGGGGATCGTCCGGTCCACCTTCCTAATTGATGAAAAAGGAAAGATTGTCGAAATATGGTCGAATCTGCGCGTAAAAGGTCACGTCGAAATGGTGCTAGACGCAGCCCGGGCCTAGTGACGGTACCTCGATGACACAGACCCTATCGGACCGCGTTGTCGGCGTCCTTGGTACTGGGGATGCGGCGGCTAAGGCGATGGCTGCGCGGGCCGTAGCCTCCGATTGGCGGTCTGGGGTTATCCCTGAGATAGGACGCGCTGTACCCCGCGATCGACCACAAAGGCCTATGAAGCCGGATCTTTTGATGCCGCGCGATATGCCGAGGCGCGGTAAGGCGCAGACCGAAGCGGGCCGTATCGCGCTGCTGCATGCTATCGCCCATATCGAACTCAACGCTGTTGATCTCGCCGCCGATATTCTGGTGCGATTTCCGGACCTGAACGCGCCGCTCAACTTTTATAACGACTGGCTCAGCGTGCTTGACGATGAGGCGAAGCATTTCTTACTGTTGTCTAAACGCCTTGCCGATTTGGGTGTGGCCTATGGTGATCTTCCTGCCCATGATGGTCTCTGGCAGGTGGCACAGGATACGGCAAAGAACCCGCTGGCGCGCCTCGCCATAGTGCCGCTGGTGCTGGAGGCGCGCGGTCTCGATGTCACCCCGCAAATTATCGCTAGCCTTTCTAAAGCGGGCGACACGGATTCGGTTAGCGTACTAGAGGTGATTTACCGCGAAGAGATTGGCCACGTCGCGATAGGTTGCAAATGGTTTGAATATTTCTGCGAAGACGAGCCGGAAGTCACATGGAGACGGTTAGTGAAAAAACATTTTCGTGGATCAGTCAAACCGCCGTTCAATTACGCCGCAAGGGCAGAAGCGGGTTTCCCAATAAACTACTATTGTATTCCCGTTTAGCCGAATTCTAGCAAAATCTCTGCCAGCAAATCCGGCCTATCAATCATCACGTCATGGCCCGATGGGATTGGTCGGACGTCCCAGTCGGGCTCGTGGCTCAGTGGCGTCGCGAACCGATCAAAGTTGCTATTTGGGTGGTATGCAGCGAGTAGGTACAGTTTCTTAGGCACATATTTCCAATCACCCGTTAGACGGATCGGTTGAGAAAAAGTTTTGATGGGCTGTGGAACGCAACGTCGTTGTACCCAGTCGGCATCTTGTGGATCCATCACGCCAAAATAAGCGGGCGACATAGGATTAACCTTCCAACCTTCTCCGGTTTTAGACACTTGCTCACGAGTAAGTTGAATACGCTCTGGCGGCCAGCCGTCCATTAGGCAATCACCATCTTGAGGTACGAACGCATCAAGCCATATAGCAGCGGAGAATTTACCCACTTGTCGGTCTAGGACAGCGCTAATTACTTGACCACCGTAGGAGTGGCCACAAAGGACGATACTATCGAGTTCTTCTGCTTCAATAACACCGAGTACGTCGTTGATATGGCATTCAATATCAATATCGGGAGTGGCAAGGTGTGCACGTTCACCGAGCCCGGTAAGCGTAGGGGTAAAAACATTATGGCCTGCGTCGCGCAAAAGTTTTGTGACCCGTTTCCAGCACCAACCCCCATGCCATGCTCCGTGCACCAGAAGATATGTCGTCATGTTAACCTCCATTCGCTTTAATCAGGATATAGATTGACGAAACGGCCGGATTCCGAGAGCCCGGCCAGCTTTTTATCTTACTATAGGGATTGACGAAGGTTAGGTGCATTCGTAGCGTTAGTGTAAAGAAGTCGGATTAATCCAAGGGAGAAGGGGGAAAATATGCCAAATATCGATGCGGCTTCGCGCGGCTGCGAAGATGGAGAAATACGGGGATATCGTTAAATTGACCAAATCTATAGAAAACCAGCGCCTGACAATATTTCCTTCAAATTGTACCTTCGTCGATCAAAAGCCTCAAGAAATGGCAAAAACATCGTATGGGGCGGTGTGAGATGAGTGAGATTGTCGGCAATCACCCGACGGACGGTGTCGCTTTTATTACTGGTGGCGGCGGGATCGGCGGAGCAACCGCTGTGCATCTGGCCGCAAACGGCGTGAAGGTTGCGGTGGCGGATTGCGATTCGAGCCTCTCGGAGGCGGTTGCTGAAAAGATCATTTCCGCCGGAGGGACTGCGGAACCACTAACCCTAGACGTCACCGACCCGCACCAAGTTATATCATGCGTTGAGGCGGCAGAGGAGGTCCTTGGACCAATCCGATATCTTGTCAATACGGCTGGCATCTTTCAGTGGGCGAACGCGGAAGATATTTCGGACACGGACTTTGAGACTATGTTCCGTGTGCACGTGTTCGGTATGCACTCGGTCACCCGAATGGTTTTGCCAGGAATGCAGAAGCGCAAGGCAGGTGCGATCGTCAACGTAACATCTATCCATGCGGTACGTGGCCAGTCGCTGACCGCACATTATTCCGCAGCTAAGGGTGCCATACTCGCTTATACAAAATCCCTAGCGCGCGAAAAATCACCGCTTGGCATCCGGGTGAATGCTGTGGCGCCGGGACCTATCGATACACCATTGTGGCGGGGTGACTTAGCCGAAGACGAGATAGTCGAAAAGATGTCTCAGCGTTCTACCGTCATTCCTTTGTCCCGCTTGGGCACCGCGAACGAGATTGCTGCAGGAATTGTTTTTTTGCTATCCCCCGGTGCGAGTTACATTACCGGACACATTATGACAATCGACGGAGGTGAGGTCATGAATTAGCAGAGGGTTGGGCTATGACGAGTGGCATTAACTGTGATACGTCGACCCAATGCTAGATCTAGCTTTCAATGAATACGGGAAAGATGGTCCACCATTAATAGTGCTACATGGGCTGTTCGGTTGCGCCCGCAACTGGGCCGGCATCGCGCGCTCACTTTCGGAAACCCGACGTGTTTATGTTCTTGATCTCCGCAATCATGGTGCATCACCGCATGCTCCCACCATGGCCTATGACGAAATGGCTCAAGATGTGGGGAGGTTCATTGCCGCCCACGGTATCGTCGATCCGATCGTTATGGGTCATTCGATGGGAGGCAAGGTCGCAATGCGGCTAGCGCTGGACCAGACCGATTTACTCAGAGGCCTGATCGTTGTTGACATCGCGCCAGTGACGTACCGCCACGACATGATGGACTACATCGTCGCAATGCAGGTACTCGATCTGTCGGGTAAACAGAATAGGGCGGAGTTGGAAGACAAGCTGCGTGAAGAGATCGGGGATGCTGATATTGCGGCGTTTTTGATGACCAACTTGGAGCGCGTTAACGGCGAGTTCCATTGGCGGATAAATTTACCGGCGATATCTGCCGAGATGAGCAGTATCTCGGAGTTCCCAGTGCCAGATTGCACCTGGTATGGCGGGCCGACGGCGTTCATAGCCGGGGAGCACTCCGTATATATCAGGGTGAATCATCGAAGTCGCATTCGCGAGCTGTTTCCAGAGGCTTTTACAGTCACGATCAGGGATGCTTCCCATTGGGTTCATGCGGACCAGTCTGAGGCATTTATCAAGACGGTCACAGCATTTTTGCAATCAGTGCCCTGATTATGTTTTGTCATTTTCCCGCAGGTGATAACCGGTTTAAGAAAAGAAACGGCCGAGAAAACTGGTGTTATCCTTCCCGCGGGAGCTTTAGTTCGTCTAGTTCGGGTAAGTCATATGCGTCCCAGTTTTCGGCGACTTCCCGCATCTTTTCTAGTGGCGGCAGTGAGACTGCGGGGTAGTCCCATTTTTTCGTGGCGTCGATAACCATTTTAGTGCCGCCGATATCAGCTTGGGTTTTACCGGGTTCGAATGACGATGGGTCGAGTTCGACAGATGCCGTGTCCGGGATGGTCTTGATATCCCGGTCAGGACGGACACGCCAGGCCATTACCCAGTCGCGCATAAATGGGTCGTTAATATCGATATCGTCGTCACAGATTATGATCCATTTAAAATAGCTCATGCCGAAATGCCCCATGGTACCGAACGCTGTCTGATCGACATGACCAGAATACATCGTCTTCATACTGATCCAGAGCGTCGCTGTGCCGCCACCCGCCTCCAGGGCGTGTACGTCGTGGATGCCGGGTATGTTAAGTTCCTCGGTCAAGTGTTTCTTAAGCCCAGCTTCCAAGAGGGCTCTCTTAATCATTGAGGACTCCGATGGCGGGAACTGGCTAATGACGCCCATAACAATCGGATCCTTCCTATGGGTGATACATTTAACTCGGAAGACGGGTCCCTCCCTGCCACCGGCCATATAACCTGTGAACTCTCCGAATGGGCCCTCGGGCTCGGTATGATCCGCCAACACTTCGCCTTCGATAATAATTTCCGCGTGAGCGGGAACCTCAAGATCAACGGTTTTGCATTTCACCATCTTGATGGCTTCTCCACGGATTCCGCCAGCTACGGCTAGTTCATCTGCTCCGTATCGAGCTGGTGCCACTAAATACTGGATTGGATCACCGCCGATGACGATCGCTGCCGGCATGTGTTCTCCCCGCTGTTTATATTTCTCGTGGTGGATAGCGCCGCCGCGATCGGGCGCACCAAACAGGATACCCGTGGTGTTTTTACTTTTTATCTGGCAGCGGCGGATGCCGATATTGCGGCGGCCGGTATCAGGGTCCTTCGTTACCCAGAGCGGGGTTAAATAGGGACCGGCGTCTTTCTCGGGTGTCCAGGTTGGTACGGGTAACTTTGTTAGGTCGACGTCATCGCCTTCGATGACGATATCTTGGCAGGGTCCAATGTCGATTAGCACAGGCTCAATGGGTGAATTCATACCGCTGGTCACTCGTTTATGGATATCTTCCAAGTTGGGTTCACAGTTGAGCGCTGCGGCAATCATCTTACGGGAAGATGCCACAACACCGCCAACTACTCGCCCGCCCTCATAGCCCTTTACATTGCGGAAGCCGATGCCATAACGCTTGTCCTCGTCCATGGCGCGAAAAATCATTCGTAGAACTGCACCTATTTCCCAGTCCTTGTCGACTTCCTTGTCGACCCATTTAAACATGCCCTGTTGCTCTAGCACCTGCAGCCAGGGCCGCAAGGATTCGTATGCCATCGGTGGCTCCCTATTTCCCATAGTGGGATGTATAAAAAAATATGAGCGCTTACAAGACGATATGCGAGAAGTCGAGTAATAATTACGAACCGGCCAGCCGGAAAGTTAGTTTGCCATTCCAGAAAACAGTAAAACTCGTTTTACGCCGGTAAGCGTATTCCGCTCAATTAGCGCTAGGCGCGCACCCAGCCACCATCTACATAGATTGTTTGGCCGGTAACGAATGAAGAATCGTCGCTAGTCAGAAACGCCATTGTGCCTACAACGTCGTCAGCCTCCTGTATTTTTTTTATCGCCTGCATATTGGCAACCATCCTGAAACGTTCCTCGGACCGCGGTTCGGTGATCTGCGTACCAGTAGTTGGTACGAGGCTCGGCGATACGGCGTTGACTGTAATGCCGTAGGCTGCCAAGTCACTCGCCAGTGCGCGTGTGAATCCGACAACACCTCCTTTGCTCGCGATATAATGAACGTATCCGGTCACTGGCGTCGCCAGTGTGCTCGAAGACACATTTACGATCCGGCCCCAGCCCCGTTCTTTCATACCCGGTACAAATTTTTTTGCGGTAAGGAACAGTGCGTCGAGATTGAGTGCCATCACCCGCCGCCAGTCATCGAACGAAATATCATCGAAATCTACGTTCGGATAAATCCCGGCATTGTTTATTAAAATATCGCACCTCCCGAAGTCGGATAGGGCAGTTTCCGCCATTGCGGCTATATCCTTATGCGAACTAACATCGCAGATATAACCTCGACCCAAGCGACCGGATCGCATGATTAGGTCGACTGTTTCCTCGGTGTCGGAAATATCGATAACGGCGATATCGACACCCTCTTCGGCTAGACGCTTTGCATAACGTTGACCGATTCCGGTCGCAGCCCCAGTTATAAAAGCAACTTTATCCTTATGCCCCCTGCCCATCGAATCCTCCTTTTAGTACCGATATAAATTCAAAGTTGCCGTATTGGCCACGAGTAGGGTTTATATTTCAGCCATTATTTCACAGAAAAGGGAGTTGAGAATACGTCTTTAGTCGGTTCTTCTACCTCGGTATAGTCACTGCGGCCGAGACAACATGGATATAAAAGACGAAAATTAAGAGCTTCGCAGCCTGCTGGTCCATAGAGAAAGTAGTCTGTAACTGGGATCTGCTAAGTTATTTATCTCGTTCCTTCACCAAGTTTGATCATCTAGCCATCTGGGTCGCGGTCGAAGGCTGTGATTGGCGCGTTCTGTCCCCGTTTCCGGCACAAACTTTCCTGAGCTACTCCGGGTCGCAATTTATTAATCCGTTCCCCGGCGGATGCTTTTTCCTTCACGATAACTCACGTAATATGTACTGGTGCAAATTACAGCCGCGCCGACCCAGGTCCAAATGTCCGTAGACTGTGCGAAAATCAGCCAGCCAAAAAGTGCTATAAGCGGTAGCTGCACGTAGTTGATAATTACGACTAAACTTGCTGGCGCTGCCCGGAATGCTCTTGTCTGGCATTGTTGTGCGCCGACGGTGCATACGCCGAGGGCCAGTAGTAAAGGAATGTCGTTTAGCTCCGGATTCGTCCAGCCAAATATCGCCCCGATAGCCGCAGGCGGGATCATGAGCGTGTAAAGATAAAAAACCATCGCATTCGGATTTTCGGTCGAGGTTAACATTTTGCTACCGATTAGCGCGCCAGAAAACATTGCCGCTGCAAAAAGCGTTGCTAGAGCGGCTGGCGATACTTCAATCATACCTGGCCGTAAAATTATTAGCGCACCGGCGAAGCCAAAAATCGTCGCGCAGAGCCGTCGGCCACCTGGGCGCTCAGATAGCCAAATCTTAGCAAGGACCACTGTGAACAAGGGCATTGTAAACATTAGAGCGTTGGCATCAGCTAGTGGCATACCAGAGATTCCATACATCCAGGCAACTGCGCCTGCGTAGCTGAAAATCATACGCCAAAGATAGGTCGGCATTCGACGTGTATAAAGCGCGCCTAGCCCAACTGTGAATAACCAGGGTAGCATAAAAGCTGATCCCAGAACCGCACGGAAAAAGACAATCTGATTAACCTCAAAATTGTCTGATAAGCCTCGGACAACTACGTAAATCAGTGCGTAAAATAGATTGGACAAGAGCATCCAGAGCACGCCTCGGACCGGACCCGGCAGGTATCCGAGATGAGCGATAGATAGTGTCACTTTGCCATGATTTTTTATAAAAAAGATAAACTTATTTGATCATAGAATATTTCTTGCCAGCGTAACATTTGTATAGACATAAAAAAATCATAACATCTGGGGATTATGTGTGCGTATAAAATGCCGCGATGGTAGTTGGTCGATTTCGGTGCTTTCCAGCATACTGATGCGGCGAAAGGCTCAGCCACATAGAAGAGAAATGATTAAAAGCCCGCTTGGTCGTCCATAGCCGAGAACCTCTCCGGTGTTTATTCAGAGGGCGTTTAGCCTAGCCCTCCGCCGCTAGCTTGTTTTCTAATCGTCAGGCTTCCAGTTTCTGACCCGATATCGTGTAGCGTCTTAGCATGCGGGTCTGGTCGCGAGGGAAGTCGGTGCGGGCATGCATAGTGCACCAATTATCCCACATCATAAGATCGCCCCGTCGCCACTTATGGTCGTATATCACGTTAGCCGCCTTCACGTGATCGTTAAGCCGGTCGATGATCTCCCGGCTCTCTTCCTCACTGTATCCATCAATAAGCGCCGACATCAATTCATTTACATAGAGTGCGCGGCGACCGGACTTCGGGTGGGTAACCACAATGGGTTGCCAGTGATGATCGAATTTTTCAATCCCATCGGTTAGATCGACTGGTTCCGTCGGTAGGTATTTATATATGTGCAGAATCTGCCGACCGTCTATTTTCCCCTTAAGGTCGTTCGGTAGCGTGTCCCATGCATCGTACATGTTAGCGAATAGAGTGTGTCCGCCGAACCGTGTAACCTCCATTGCATAAAGTATGGTGCCCCAGTCCGGCTCTGCCGAATAACACTTATCGTGATGAAAAAACATCTCGCCATCGGGCAGAGATCCGATTGGCACTCCGTTCTTTCGGATATTTGTGACTAGCATAATGTTATCGGCATCGTGGCCTTCTGGTCGATCTTCCGCCTTTCTAAGTCGTCCCCCAAGTTTTCCGAACTGGGCGCAGAATTCACGCTGTGCTTCAGCTGTCAACTCTTGGCCGCGAAACAATAGGATTAGATGATCAAGCCATGCCTGCACCAATGCTTGACGCGTGTTGTTAGTAAGGGGCTTTGAAAGATCAAGCCCAAGTACCTCAGCGCCAAGAGAATCATGCAGCTTTCGTAGCGTAAAACCAGTCATTCAATCTTTATAAGAGCGGCCCGAACCCGGGGTCAACTTTATCAAGTTTTAGCCGCTGAATAAATGCCTGCGCTATTGTAGCTCTTCTTCCGCCGGAATATCTGCCTGAACTGGATTGACGCCGATGATTACCTGATCGAGATAATCTTCGATTTGTTCCGTCATCTCGTTGACCCTCGTGTTGAAGAAATGGTCAGCACCCTCGATGATTCTATAATCGATAGTGATTTCCCGCTGGTGGGAGAGTTTTTCGGCTAGGGCGCCAACAGATTCCATCGGGACCACTTTGTCCTCGTCCCCATGTAGAAATAAACCGGAGGACGGGCAGGGGGCGAGGAATGAAAAATCGTATAGGTTGGCCGGCGGAGCGACAGAAATATAGCCCGTAATCTCGGGGCGGCGCATCAGGAGTTGCATCCCGATCCAAGCGCCGAAAGAAAATCCTCCTATCCAACATTGTGGTGCGTCTGGATTGGCAGATTGTAGCCAGTCGAGCGCTGCGGCTGCATCCGAGAGTTCTCCAATACCTTCGTCGTATACACCTTGAGAACGTCCGATCCCCCGGAAATTAAATCGAAGCACGGAGAACCCGCGGCGGACAAAACAGTGGTACATTTGATAAATGACACGATTATTCATCGATCCACCGTATTCTGGATGAGGATGAAGCATCAGGGCAATCGAAGGGTTTTCTTGCTTGCTGTGATGATAGCGGCCCTCAAGCCGGCCTTCGGGTCCGTTAAAAATGATTTCCGGCATCGAGATTTTCCTATCAGTTAAGATTAAAACCGGTTTGTCGTCCCTTCGGGGCGTTTCCGGTGCTGGTTGACTAACCCGTCCCGGGACGTAAATTCCTAAGCATTAGAGGCCTTGGCACTAATACAGTAGGTAAATTCATACAGGTCGGATGTTTAGCCGGCGGAATATAGCACGATCGCGGGTAGCGTTTTCAAGCTTTACGAGGACTGAGGAAGAACTTTTCTACCGCTACGCTTCAGAGGCTCGCGGATTTGAGGCATTTATGAGCGACCGTATCTATCTTGACCATAACGCAACGGCCAAAATTAGGCCCGAGGTGATCAAGGCACTAGCTGATGCGATGGTGTCAGTGGGAAATGCCTCATCAGTTCATGGCGCCGGCCGCAATGCGAGAAATTTGGTCGAAAAGGCGCGTAGGCAGCTGGCGACGCTTATCGGTGCGGATTCCAGTCAAGTGGTGTTCACCAGCGGGGGAACGGAGGCGGATAACCAGGTTATGCAGCCGTGTGACCCATTGCGGACCTTTGTCAGCGCCGTGGAACATCCGGCTGTGTTGGATGCCTGCCCGGGTGCCCAAAAGGTTCCGGTAGATAGTGATGGTGTGGTGGATCTGTCAAAGCTAGAATCGATGCTAGCGATGGCAGAGATGCCGCAGATGGTTGCGCTGATGCTGGCAAACAACGAAACCGGCGTACTACAGCCTGTTGCTGAGGCAGCCGAGATTGCTCACCGATATGGTGCTCTTCTTCATTGTGATGCCGTGCAAGCCGTCGGGAAAGTCCCCGTAAATTTCGGTGCACTTGGAGCAGACACAATGGCTATGACCGGCCATAAATTTGGCGGTCCCCAGGGGATTGGCGCACTTGTCCTTCGGACGCCGGAAAGTGCCGACTGCCTGATACGGGGCGGCGGACAGGAACGTGGTCTACGCGGTGGTACAGAGAGCGTTGCACACATAATTGCGCTTGGTCGCGCTGCGGAAATTGCCCTAGAACGCATGGAGGGATATTCCAACATCGCAGATCTACGCGATCAGATGGAAAGGCGAATTATTAAAACCACCCCGGGGACACGGATTTTTGGTGGCCGGGCTCACCGATTACCCAATACCTCTAAACTTATGATGCCTGGGGTGTCCTCTGATACACAGGTGATATCTTTCGATTTGGCTGGCATAGAGGTCAGCGCGGGATCTGCCTGTTCGGCCGGAAGAATAGAGCCGCCTTACGTACTCACCGCCATGGGTGTTCCGGACGACGACGCGTTATGTGCTCTGCGCGTAAGTCTTGGGTGGGATACAAGCGAGGCGGACATCGATCGCTTCGTGGCTGAATGGGGACGGATTTTCGAACGTGCGAGTTCATCGCACCCCTTGGGGTAGGAATATGCCGCGGATTGTTTTTAAGACTGCCGCTGGAATCGAGATGCCCGTTGATGTTGAGTCGGGCACTAGTGTGCTACAGGCGGCTTGGGATAATAAGATTGATATCGAAGGCGCTTGCGAGGGTGTGATGGCCTGTTCTACTTGCCACGTCATCGTTGGGCAGGCGAATTTCGATAAGCTCCAAGATCCCTCGGTTGAGGAAGAGGATCTTCTAGACCTCACCTCGGGTGTACGTCCTACATCCCGGTTGGGGTGTCAGATCGTTGTAACGGACGAACTTGACGGGATGGAACTTATTTTGCCGAGATCGACCAATAACCAGATGTGAGGCGAAAATTTTTTCTATGACCGTCCAAGATAATTCTCTGTTTCATCGCCTAAAAATTGTTTGCAGTGACGACTGGCAACAGTATGTCGGACACGATTTTGTGCGTCAGCTTGCAGACGGTTCACTGCCGGAAAACTCTTTTCGTCACTACCTCATCCAAGATTATCTGTTTCTAATTCAATTTTCTCGAGCCTGGGCGCTGGCCGCGTTTAAGGCCGATAACCTTGTCGAAATCCGTAGCGCAACGACGTCCCTATCAGGGATTGTCGATGTTGAAATGGACCTACACGTTAGGTACTGCAAAGACTGGGGGTTAACGGAGGCAGAAATGGAATCCGCGCCAGAAGCGATCGAAACGACAGCCTATACCCGGTACGTGTTCGAGCGTGGTATGGCGGGAGACTTGCTGGATCTGCATGTAGCACTCGCCCCATGTATTGTCGGGTATGGTGAAATTGGTACGGCGTTGGCTTCCGACCGATCTACGGTTATGGAGGGAAATCCGTATCGTTCATGGATTGAAATGTATGCGGGCGATGAGTACCAGGGGGTAGCCAGCGGCGCCGTTACGCAGCTGGATCGTCTTGGAAAGTCCAAGGGAGCGGATGCTAGGTTCAATGACTTAGCTGCGAACTTCATCCAGGCGACGCGGCTTGAAAAAGCATTTTGGCAGATGGGCCTAAACTTCTGAAATTATGTCACGTTGAAGATCCTCTATCTCTTGTCATAAATGGAATAACTCCGACAATTAATGTACATATCGTCAAGACTGAAACGACCAAAGCCATCGGATAGGGCGTTCCGTTTGCGATAAGTCCATATATCTGCGTCGAGATACCTGCAGCGAAAAGCTGGATAAAAACTCCTATGCCGGCCGCTGTACCGGCAAGCGTTCCCGCGGTGTTTATTGCGCCAGCCTGTGCGCTGGGGAGCGCAATTCCCTGCGACATAATCGCGAAGTATCCTGGTAAAAAGATCGTCAATGGCGTGATTACACCAACCAGAATAAACCCAACTTGAGTCAATGCTCCTAAGGTCATTATTATACTGCCAATTAGAACCATCGTTTCTATACGGACCCGGCCGGACATCTGGCTGGATATCAGTGATCCCGTTAGAAAACCTGCTGGGAAGCAAATGAACCACATTCCGTATTCTGATGCTGGTCGCCCGAGGTAGTCGATCATCAGAAATGAACTGGCTGCCGCCATTGTGAAGAATACTGATGAGGTAAAACCAGATTGTAGAACGAACGAAGTGAACCTAAAATTTCCTAACAGCTTAATATAACTTCGAAAAATGCTCATTCTAGCGCCAGAGGAGACGGTATTCTCCTGAGTTTCGAACATCCGTAACCAGCATAAGATTGCGATCAGGACGCCAAAAGCGCCAGCCAAGATTAGGCAACTGCGCCAGCCCCATTGATCTACTAAAAAACCGCCAATCGGTGCGGCTATCATTGGTCCCATCGCGTAAGCCATCGTCAGATATGATAAAACCTTCATTAATTTGTCGGCTCCAAACACATCTCGGGCTATAGTTCTCGCCAGCCCAAGCCCGCCACCACCACCGGCCGCTTGGAGAATGCGACCCGCGATCAGAATCCAGATCTGATCGGCCAGCGCAGAAACGATAGAACCTGAAACAAACAATGCAATGGCGCCCAATAAAACGGTTCGGCGACCCAATCGATCGGAAAGTGAGCCATACACTAAAGATGCAAATGCCATCACAAACAGCGGTAAGCTAACTGTTAGATTGGCTATGCTTTCGGTAGTTTTGAAATCGTCCTTAACCGACGGTACAGCCGGAAAAAAAAGATGTAGAGATAACGGCATCAGTGTGGTGATAGCAGCCAAGACTATCAGAAAGACGGGTCCGGTATTAAAGGTTTTGGGACTAGGCAATGGAATTATTACGAATTTTATTGCATTGCCGATGGACCATCTAGATCCCCGACTGTTCCGCTTTCAGGAAGGATTCCGAGGCGCCGGGCAACCTCTTGATATGCTTCCTCCACTTTTCCGAGATCTCGCCGGAACCGATCTTTGTCCATGATCTCGTTGGTAGAGACGTCCCAAAGGCGGCAGTTGTCAGGGCTTATTTCGTCGGCCAGAACGATGCGTACTTCATCATTGTTCCACCAGCGACCAAATTCTAATTTGAAGTCAACCAACCGAATACCGATTGCCAAGAAGAGACCATTTAAGAAGTCATTGACCCGTAACGACATATGCATGATTTCATCCATTTCTTGGGCTGTTGCCCACCCGAAAGCCGTGATGTGCTCCTCAGAAATCATTGGGTCGTCTAGCTCGTCTGACTTGTAGTAGTATTCTACGATCGACCGAGGCAGGGGTGATCCTTGCTCCATACCAAAGCGCTTTGTCAAAGATCCAGCGGCGATGTTCCGAATCACTACTTCCACAGGAATAATCTCCACCTCACGAACCAGCTGTTCGCGCATGTTAAGCCGGCGCACGAAATGCGTTGGAATACCGATCTCACTTAATTTGATCATGAGGTGTTCCGAGATCCGATTGTTCAGTACGCCCTTGCCTGTGATAATTCCCTGCTTCTTATTGTTGAAGGCGGTAGCGTCGTCCTTGAAATACTGGACCAGAGTACCAGGCTCCGGCCCTTCGAAAAGGATCTTTGCCTTGCCCTCGTATATGCGTCGGCGGCGAGCCATTTTCTGCCTCGGTTCTCCATAAATTCGGGCACGAAACTAAGTACTCTCAACGTTCAGATATAGCGGATCCGCGGGGGTGGTCAATGGCGAGGGTAGGACGATTTCACCGCTTTGAGTAAAATTAGCGGCGGACGTGTTTCGTCGAGTATCATAGCTCAACTGGATTGAAGGATACGTCACCCGGCGCACCATCTGCAAAAAGCCAGACCGGCTTCCGGTCTTGAAATTCAACAGAAGGCAGCGCCATAAGGCTGCTCGATAACGTTCGAAATCCCGTATCGGTCTCAATCCGCATTGCATCCCGAGAATCTGTATCCGAGCCGTGGTCGGTTGAGGCGAGTAGGTTCAGCCATTCGGACCAGTCACCTCCGTCAACATCAGGTTCAGCTGCGGCTTGGAATAAGGGCATAAAGTGTCTAACTCGACCTGATGCATTGTCATTCAGATCGAACGCCGTAAGCATTGAAAGTCCCTCTGAAAGCTCGGTGATCTTTATATGACCGCTTTCGGCAGCGCCAAGCCCCTGCAGCCAATATGCATCTCGATTATCCGCTATAACCAAATTGAACGAGCGATAGCTGCGACCGTCGAGACCGACAAGGGCCTTAGCGGCATCCGCTGCGTCGGCATGATCTAGGGCCTCAAGAACGATTTCTCCTCTAGATCGGTGAGTTGGACTGGGCCCCAGTGAATCATGGCGGTTCAAAATACACGCGACTATTCCCTGTTCGTTAACCCCCATCCAGGTGCCACCTGCTAAACGATCAATCCCGGCAACGACGTTTTCTCGGTCCGGCCAGTGGCGTGCAGGTGGGTCCCATGGACGTTTCTCCATTTCATCGCGATTTGCCGCTATCAGAACAGGCCAATCGTGGTCCGGACGCCTTAAGATAATAACAGTGCACATTCCGTCTCGATAACAGGTTAAGGAAGTAAGGGCTATACTCGGAATGAGTAACTTGACATGGTGCGGCTGTGCGTCAATCTATACAAAATTATTTTTCAAGACTTGGTAGGCAGAAATGTCTGGATTTGAAGAACGCGAAAAAAGTTTCGAAACGCAGTACAAGCGCGATCAGGAAAACCTGTTCCGTGTAACATCTCGCCGTAACCGACTCCTTGGTCTTTGGGCGGCGGAACAGTTTGGTATGCCGGATAATCAAGCTCTAGATTATGCGAAAGAAGTAGTATTGGCTGACTTTGAGGAACCTGGTGACGAGGATGTGTTTCGTAAGGTGTTGGCGGATTTCCTTAGCAAGGGGATCGAGATGGACGAGCAGACCCTGCGGAATGAAATGGTTCGTCTGATGGATGAAGCCACTCGACAGATTAATGCAGAAAATAGCTAGATCTGCTAATCTCGAATTCTATTCGAAGACGCGTCCGAAAATAGTATCGATATTTTTAGTGTGGTAGCCAAGGTCAAACATCTCTTCCAGTGCCGCGTTGTCCACCAGACAGGACACTTCGCTGTCTGACTTGAGTAGGTCGAGGAAAGAGGTTCCATTAGACCAGGAATCCATTGCATTCCGTTGTACTGCAACATAGGCATCTTCGCGGCTCATGCCGGCTTGAGTAAGGGCCAACAGAACACGCTGTGAAAAGACAAGACCTCCGAGGGCCTCCAAGTTTGCCTGCATCTGCTCCGGATAGACAATGAGATTTTCAATTACCGTGGTCAGACGGGCAAGCAGAAAATCGAGCGTAATCGTCGTATCTGGGGCGATCATGCGCTCGACCGAGGAGTGCGAGATATCGCGTTCATGCCATAACGCAACATTTTCCATCGCCGGAATGCAATTAGATCGCACTAGCCTCGCCAATCCGGAGATATTCTCAGTCAGTACAGGGTTGCGTTTATGCGGCATGGCGGATGAGCCTTTTTGACCCGGAGAAAAAAATTCCTCTGCTTCTCGGAGTTCTGTGCGTTGCAGGTGTCGTATTTCCACAGCTAGCCGCTCTGCAGACGACGCAATCACCGCCAGAACAGAGAAAAATATTGCATGTCGGTCTCGAGGGATCACCTGCGTAGAGACGGTTTCCGGAACGAGGCCCATTTTCTTAGCAACATGTTCCTCAACAGCCGGATCAATGTTGGCGAAGGTTCCAACGGCACCTGAGATTCCACAGGTTGCGATTTCATTGCGTGCAGCTTTAAGGCGTTCGCGATTTCGGGAGAACTCCGCATAGTGGCCCGCCAATTTGACGCCGAACGTAGTTGGTTCCGCATGTATGCCATGACTACGCCCGATCGTGGGAGTAAGTTTGTGTTCTATAGCGCGGGTTTTTAATGCTACTAACAGCTTTTCGATGTCGTCCAGGAGGATATCGGTCGCTTGTGCCAATTGAACCGCGAGACAGGTATCGAGAACATCAGAAGATGTCATGCCTTGGTGGACAAAACGCGCGTCGTCTCCAACATGTTCGGCAAGGTTGGTTAGAAAAGCAATTACGTCATGTTTAGTTTCGCGCTCGATCTCGTCGATTCTTTCGACCTCGAACGCGCCGCGATCCCAAACGGCCTTTGCCGCCCCCTCGGGAATGACACCCAATTTAGCCTGAGCGTCGCAAGCATGCGCCTCGATTTCAAACCATATCCGAAACTTATTTTCGGGTTCCCAAATAGCGCTCATCCCGGCTCGAGAGTATCTTGAAATAGCCATGACCCGGGTTTATCAGAATCACGGCCCTACAGAAAGGGAGTGGATCACCCACAGGACAAATAAGCGCTCATCAGTATACTAGATAATCCGATAGTTTCGGACGGCGGCAAAATAGGTCAAAAAACCAAAAATCGCCCAAAATAACACCCCAATTGCCATAGATACTTGTGTTCCGTCGGAGAGCACTGCGACCAAGACGCCCGTCAGAGCACCCATGAGCTGCTGGATAAAACCAACCAAAGACGATGCAGCGCCGGCGATATCTGAAAAAGGTTGAAGTACGCCGGCGATTGATTGTGGAAAAATCAGAGCAAATGCCACCATGCAGAACGCCATCGGACCCATTACAGAAAACCAGTGATCCACCCGAGCCCAAGCAAGGCCGGCTAGAACGAGGCTAAAAGTAGCGGCTAAGAGAACGCCACAGTACAGTAAACGGTCGCCACCATATTTCGCGACCAGACGCGCACCCATAAGCATACCACATACCGAACCAACCATCACGCCAGCGAACATATAGCTGTAATGGAGTTCAGATTGTCCAAGGTGTGAGATAATTACATCTGCCGACGCACTTAGGAACGCGAAAAGCATTCCATATGCGGCAGTCGCACAACCTGTGTAGGCCCAGAAGGACCCTGTATTAGCAATTTTCCAAAAGTTTCGAAAGATTGGTCCTGGGTTAAGGGCATCCACAGCTTTGGCCGCGATTGTCTCTTTAAAAAAGACCGAAAAAAAAATGGCGACGGAAAGGGAATAAACCGACAGAAAGATAAACATAGCTTCCCAACCGATATAAACCGTCAGCGCCGCGCCAATGATTGGAGCAAGCATTGGCGCCGTGCTGTGAAATACCATCATTAGCGACATAACTCGGGCTGCGTCCTGATATTCATGTCGATCACGGATTATAGCTCGCGCGACCAGCCATCCACTGGAAGCAGCCAGACCATGTACAAACCGAAATGCTATCAACATTTCGATTGAACTCGATAATGCACATCCGGCGGTGGCGGCCGATGTAATTATAAGTCCACCCACGATAGCCGGCTTTCGGCCGAAGCGGTCTGAGATCGGCCCGTGTATCAGTTGGCCGACGGCGATGCCAAGCATAAACATTGTCAGTGTAAGCTGGACTGACTCCCGGTCGCCATTTAAGGCGCTGCCAATCATTGGCATCAGTGGCAGTATCCCGTCAATTCCAGCCGCACTCATCACGGTAGTTAGGGCGAGGAGGGCGGCGAAGCCCGCATTATCAAAGGTTTTCATTTTGGGGTGATCAATCCGGCGTACTTTTGAAATCCCGAATTGGATATACTAAGACACGATAGGCGATCAGGGTCGATACCGTGAAAGTGCAGATAATTGCCGCCATTGGGAGGGGCGAGCCGTCGTTGAGAAGTCCAATTACAGCTGTTGCCGCCGCTGCGATCAGAAATTGCACAAATCCGAGCAGGGACGATGCTGCCCCGGCAATGTGAGCAAAAGGCGACATTGCCCCCGCGGTTGTGCCCGGAACGATGAAAGATAGCGATACGAGCAGCAAAACTATCGGACCCATCAAAGTATAAAGTGTAATGTTGCCTGATAAAACGAACATAAGCATTCCGATGCCGGAAATCGCCGCAAGCGCCGACCCTAGACGGATTAAAATATCTATGCCCACTAGAGAAGCAATCCGAGCAACCGCTATCTGAGCGGCTGTATAGCTAATCATTGGAATGGCCATTGCAACTCCGAACTCTACAGGTGAGAGGCCAAGATATTGAATCAGTCCAATCGGCGCGCCAGCGAAATATGCCATCAAGGCAGCATACATGAAGCTGCCACATATGGCATAACGAAAGAACGATTTCTCGCCGATGACATAGCGATAATTCAGGAGTATCGCTCCGGGACGAATTGATCGGCGTTTGGAGTGAGTGTTGGTTTCTGCAAGGCCGAAGAAAACAGCTAAGCCCGCGAGCACTGCGAAACCGGTCATTGCTAAGAAGACTGATTGCCAACCGAGTGTATGATTCAGGTAGCCGCTGACGGCGGGCGCTATTGTGGGCATAAGCCCGTGAATGCCCATCATAAGGGCGAACAACCGCGCTCCAGCCTCCCGGTCAAATAGATCCCGTATTACGGCGCGGGCAACGATTACACCTGAGCAAGCGAAAAATCCTTGGAGGAACCGCAGGACTATCAGGATCTCGATCTCTGGTGCGTTTGCACAAGTAAAGGTAACCGCTGCGTAGGCCGCGATCCCGGCAAGTATTACTGGTTTACGGCCAAAATAATCAGATAGTGGCCCGTAGATAAGTTGTCCGAACGCGATCCCCGCTACCAACGCGCTCAAACTGAACTGTGCCAAAGCCGTGTCGGCGGAAAAGTGCTTAGCCACGGCGGGGACGAGGGGAACCGACGCGTCCACCGATAGCGGTAATAGCATGGGTAGCAGGCTCAAAAGTGCCGCAAGTAGCGCGTAGCGGCTGCGGCTCATGATATTAAACTTTGCTGCTGCTGGTTAGAAAGACGATTCTCAGTATAAGGCTTTCCGCCCAAAGCTAAGTACCCGCAATTGTGTTGCGGATACGCTTAATCACATCCCGGAAATTTTCCTGCTCGTCGCCGGTCAACGTACTCATACAATGCCCGTTCTCGGTTGGAATAACCTTGCGATAAAATTTTTGGCCTTCACGGGTCAGATATACGTTGATCTTGCACGCATCCTTCTTGTTTTCGTCGCGGCGGTCACGGCCGCGCGCTTCCAGCTTATTGAGGGAGGCGATCGTTGTAGGCCCCTTCATACGGACCCTCTCGAATAATTCCTTTTGTGTCAGTCTGTCTAGTTCCCACAAGGCTCGACGAAACGTTCATAACCCCAGAGAAACACCGTGTCGACGGATTCTGTCCGAAAACTCTCGGTTCATGGCTCGGTTTGCATCCCATATAAGGAAGCCCACCGTATTTTTTGGATCAAAATAATCGTCGGGCATCATAAGCCGGATTTACCCGCCAACCGGTTGAAGGGCAAGCACCATCGGCTTGACAGATGTATAGCGTGGCGGGACACTTCGTTAGCAAACTAATAGATAAAAAATGGTCAAAGGATTTAGGAGTGGCGGGCGAAGATTTTCGATATGAATACGAAACGTTGCTGGTCGCATTCGAGGACGGTGTGTGTTTATTGACCCTCAATCGTCCTAATAAGCGCAACGCGATGAACCCAACTTTAGGTGAGGAAATTACCGACGCCTTGGAACGCCTTCGCAACGACACCCGCTGTCGCGTGCTAGTTATCACTGGCGCTGGAAAGTCTTTCTCCGCTGGCATGGACCTGAAAGAATTCTTTATCGAGCTGCAGGATAAGCCGGCAGAATATGACCGAGCACACCGCGTGGCTGTTGAGTGGCGTGGTCGCACCCTACGTCGCTTTCCCAAGCCCACTATAGCAATGGTCAATGGACACTGCTTCGGCGGCGCTTTCACTATCGTCGAAGGATGTGATCTAGCGGTGGCTGCCAAAGATGCAAAAATGGGGCTTAGCGAGATCAATTTTAAAATGTTTCCCGGAGGCAGCGTCGGAAAATCCATGGGAAACCTTCTCCGTCCTCGGGACTATATGTTGTATGCACTGACCGGTAGGCCGATGAGCGGCCAGACAGCTGCCGAAATCGGGTTAGTGAATTATGCGGTCCCCGGAGAGCACCTGCGCGATGACGTGATGGCACTCGGTCGAGAAATTGCTAACAAGGATCTTTCTGCACTCCAGGGAACCCTCGAGATCTATCGTAATTCTATGGATATGGAGTGGGATGTTGCCATGGACTACGCATCAACATTGCAATCGCAGCATACGGCAAGGCAAGCAAATGCTTTCCGCGAAGAGGGGATCGGCGATTTCCTCGACAAGAAATACAAGCCTGGCCTTGGCGGGCATGAAAACGCATCGGAATAACGGAGAAAACCGGATGGCAGACTGCACCGAAAGTAAAATCGATATTAGGGGAACCGAAGTTCATCTGCGCCAAGGCGGATCGGGCGAACCGATGCTTTTCCTGCACGGTGCCAGTGGTGTTGCGGGTTGGATCCCGACTTTTCAATCCCTCTCTGAATCTCATGATTTAATGGTGCCGGACCATCCGACCTACGGCCTGTCGGATGAACCCGAGTGGCTGGATAACATGGATGATCTTGCGATGTTCTATCTAGATTTCTTGGATCATATGGACCTAGACGGGGTCCACTTGGTTGGTAACTCCCTGGGAGGCTGGCTGGCAATGGAAATAGCGGTGCGCAACTGCACACGGCTAAAAAGCCTGACCTTAGTTGGTTCCGCCGGCATTCGGATCGCGGGCAAACCCATAGCCGATATCTTTATGATGGACCCCGACGATTTGGTGCGGGCAATCTTCGTCGACCAATCCTTCGCGGACAACATCCTGAATATGGAGCTGACCGAGGAGCAGGTTGACATCCAAATCCGCAACCGGGTGGCTACCGCCCGGCTAGGCTGGCAACCGCGCCTTTTCAACCCGAATTTACGCAAGTGGTTGCACCGTATCACGTTGCCGACCCATGTTATTTGGGGTGATACCGACAAGATCGTCGACCCGGTCTATGCCGATGAGTTCGGCAAGATTATTGCAGGATCAAAGGTGACCATGATCGAAGAGGCCGGTCACTTGCCGCACGTAGAGCAGTCTGGACCCTTTGTTGATGCCGTTTCAGGTTTCCTACAAGCGAATGCGGCTTGATCAATAGAGACCACCCTTTGACGGGGGGAAAACGATGAAGGCATTTATGTTCCATTTGATGCCCTACGCATCGCTCGATATGGTTGAACGTGACAAGCACCCGTCAGCGTGGATCACGCTGCCAAATTCATTGTACGACCCCAAGGTGGGTCACGAGCTGTACAATCGTTATCTGGACGAGTTGGAGTTCGCTGCGGAGGTTGGCTTCGATGGCGTAGCGGTTAACGAACACCACCAGAACGCCTATGGTCTGATGCCGTCTCCCGTTGTAATGGCGTCATCGCTTGCCCGGAGAACCGAAAACTGTAAACTCGCCATTCTGGGCAATGCCTTTGCGCTGCGGGAACATCCGCTGACGCTCGCGGAAGAGCATGCAATGATTGACTGTATCACCGGTGGGAGACTGATTACCGGTTTTGTGCGCGGCATCGGCGCGGAATTCTATTCGCTAGCGGCGAACCCAACTTTCAGTCACGAGCGACACATGGAGGCGCATGATCTCGTCATTCGCGCCTGGACAGAAACCGGACCCTTCGCTTTTGAGGGCAAGCACTACCACTTTGAGTATGTGAATATGTGGCCACGTCCCTACCAGGAGCCACACCCGCCGATATGGTGCCCGTCGCTTGGCTCGACCGAAACAATCGAATGGGCTGCGCATCCCGAACGCAAATATGTCTACACCCAGAATTACAGCCCGTTTTCCAATGTTTGCAAATTCCTGGATCAGTATCGCCAGGTGGCGGCTTCGCAATACGGATACGAGGCTTCCTCTGACCAAATCGGGTGGACTGCCCCTGTCTATATTGCCGACACCGACGAACAGGCTGTGGAAGAAGCGACAGAACACATGGAAGCTCTATTCAACAAATTCTTGTACCTGCCGTTCGAGCAGCTTTTCCCGCCGGGATATATGTCGGTTGAGTCCTATAAGCGGGTCGCGGCTCACAAGCGCAACATCACTGGCGGCGCGAAAATGGAAACCCTGATTGAAAATGGCGTAATCCTTGTCGGCAGCCCGGAAACTGTGCGTAAAAAGATAATCGAATGCCATAAAGTTCTGGGTTTTGGCACCTTCGTTGCACTGCTTCACTTTGGGACCTTGCCCGCTGATAAGACTGAACGGAACATCCGGCTATTCTCGGAAGAAGTGCTTCCGGCGATTCAACCGCTTGGAGAAAAGGAATATCGAGGTTTTGAACCGACACAGGTGGCCGCCGAATAGATTTGGGCATTTGTGCCGCATAATTCTGGATGAGTACATAATCGCTGTTGGTGACGCACCTCTTTCATAGGAATCTGTTGCATGAAGGTATTTGCATTTCACTTGATGCCATATGGCGCCCTCGACATGTCCTATGCCGAGGAATACAGCTCCGTATGGCTCAAGCTACCGAATAGCTATTTTGATCCAAAGGTCGGCCATGACTTGTACAACCGTTATCTAGACGAATTGGAATTAGCCGCGGAACTGGGTTTCGATGGAGTGAGTGTTAATGAGCACCATCAAAATGCCTATGGATTGATGCCATCGCCCGTAGTGATGGCCGCCGCGCTAGCTCGAAAAACGGGAAACTGTAAGATCGCTATTCTCGGTAACGCGTTTGCGCTCCGGGAGCACCCCCTCACTCTCGCGGAAGAGCATGCGATGATAGACAATATAACCGGCGGTCGGCTTATCACTGGTATGGTCCGAGGTGTCGGCTGCGAATATTTTTCGATGGGCGTGAATCCAGCATTTTCGTTGGAACGCCACATGGAGGCTCATGATCTCGTAATCCGAGCTTGGACTGAAACCGGGCCTTTTGCATTTGAGGGAAAGCACTATCACTTGGAATACGTGAACATGTGGCCACGTCCTTATCAGGCTCCCCATCCGCCAATTTGGTGTCCGTCTCAGGGGTCTACAGAGACTATAGTATGGGCGGCGCATCCCGATCGAAAATACACCTACTTACAAGCCTATTCGGCCTTTGATAGTGTTCTGAGATATTTAAATCTGTATCGATCCGTCGCTGAGGAGAAATATGGTTATACAGCCTCTTCCAGCCAGATAGCGTGGAGCGTTCCGGTATACTGTGCCGAGACTGACGAGAGAGCGGTTGAGGAGGTTCGCCCCCATATTGAATCGCTGTTTAATACGTTTTTACCGAAAATATCTCAGTCTATGTTTGTGCCGCCGGGTTACATGACCACATCTTCAATGAAAAAAATATTTGCCCACAAAGCAGCCCTTCGCGGCGGACAGAAGGTCAGCGATTTGATGGAACGTGGCGTTATAGTGGTCGGAAGCCCTGACACCGTCCGCAGAATGCTCATAGAGCGGCATCGGCAGGCAGGGTTTGGGCATGTTTTGGTCATGCCTCAGTTTGGAACATTGCCGGCGAACCTCACAGAAAAGAACATACGTCTACTTGCTACCGAGGTAGTTCCTGAATTACAGACACTAGATGAAAATAACTATGCGGGGTTCGAGCCCGCGATAGCAGCGGAGTAGATGAAAATGTTGGAAAGCCTCCAGTTCGACGGCGCGCCAGTCCTTGTTACTGGAGGCGGGCAGGGTATTGGTCGATCCACCTGCGAGGTCCTGGCGGAACTTGGGGCGCTGGTAATTATTGTCAGCAAGACCGAAGAAAATGTTCATCAGACTGAAAAACTGTTAGCCGATGCTGGTGCTGCCTGTGAAGGACATGTCGTAGACGTATCGATAAAAGCGGAGGTCGACGCACTAGCAGCCTCAGTAAAGAAACATCACGGCCATGTTAAATCGATTGTTAACAATGCGGGCACTAATTTTGTCAAAAAGCTCGAAGAACTGGAAGAAGATGACTGGCACCGAATAATCGGTATCGACCTGTCGAGTGTTTTCTATATGTGTAAAGCATTTCTCCCTATGCTGCGTAAGGCGCGGGGAGGGGGGTCGATAATTAATGTTGCGTCGACTTTCGGCATTATCGGGCATCCCGAAATGCCGGTCTACTGCGCGGCTAAAGGGGGTGTTTTGTCTCTGACCCGGCAACTAGCTGTGGATTATGGGCATGAGAATATAAGGGTAAACGGGGTCTGTCCCGGAGCAACGCTATCGCCAAGGGTAAAACAATATATCGACTCTGGTATGGTGGATGGAAAAATCGTTGAGGAGCTCGCACTGCTAAACCGGTTAGCCGAGTGCGACGAGATCGCCAATGTCATAGCTTTTCTGGCGTCTGATGCAGCGTCCTATGTGCACGGTGCCTCGATCGTTGTTGATGGGGGACAAACCATTCACTGAAATACCTTGGGGGCTGTCCAGACGGGTATATTTGGAATTGTAATACAGGATGGTAGGATGCTCCGAGCAGAGTATTCAGATTTTTCTGGAAATCATTTTTTGGAGAGCTGTCCAATGAAGACCCCAGGGTTAGTTGTTCCCCCACTTACCCCTTTCAACAAAGATCTCAATGTTGATTTTGACGTTCTTGAGCATGAAGTGGATTACATAATCGAGGACTGTGGCGCGATGATGGTATCAGCCGCTGGTGTCGAAACTACTGAATACCATTTTCTATCTTTCGAAGATCGCTGCGAACTAATTCGTCGGACGGTTGAATTCGTCGACGGGCGGGTGCCCGCTGTCGTCGGAGTATCCCATGCGAACGTCAAGACAGCGATCGAGTTGTCTCAAATGGCCCAGGATCTAGAAGCTCACGCCCTGCAGATCCTTGCTCCTTTGCGGCCCTTCGGGGGAGCACCGACGCTTGATGACCTGATATCTTATTATGAGGCGATCTCGGATGAGACCGACCTGCCAATCATGCTATATCTCAATCCGGGGCCGGGTGCAGAAGTCAATCCATTCTGGGCGTTAGAGCTCGCGAAGTTGGATCGCGTCAAATACGTAAAAGAGAGTTCCCGGGATCTGGCACGTGTATCCCGCCTTATCGAAGAGATCGATCACGGAGGGCATGCGCAATATTTCACCACCATGCAAATGCTACTAGCGTCGATCCAGCTAGGGGGATCCGGTGCGACAATGCCACCACCCGGCGCATATATCGCTAATGCGATCATAAATGCATTTAATGCCGGCGATCATACCGAAGCGGCCCGTTTGCAGAGACAATTCGCACTTTGGCCCGCGCGCTGGATGTCGTACGGTTTAGCACCAGCACTTAAAGCAGCGATGGAAGTAGTTGGCATGCCATTGGGGGATCCTTACCCACCCTTTAAACCTGTTTCCGACGGTGATAAGGCAGCCATGCGAGAATATCTGCAGGGGACCTACCTGTTTGAAAACGCACATCAGGAGGTTATGAGAGCTCGAGCTGCCTGACTGTAGGAGTATTTTTGGGCATTCTGCTCTAACTTTCCAAGTCAGCAGCGGTCAGTCGGCCTCTTTCGCCTCTATTTCCGCGAGAGCCCAAACACGGCCGATTGGCCCTCGTGTTTTCAGCATTTCGCCAGAGATTTCATCCATTTCTGCTTCGCCCAGAGTTTCGTAATCGCCCATAGATGCGGCTATGGCGGTGCGTTTTGCATTGTCTTCCATGAAGTAGACCCCAGTGGTCATCTCCTCGACGTCCGGGCCAGTGACTACGATGCCGTGAGCACGCAGGAGCATTGCGCGGCAATCACCTAGGGTCTCTGCCATGGCCCGGCCGCGCTCCTCAGTCATGATTAGTCTCGAGTCGGGATGTACTGGAATACCCTTGTTGAAAATAGATGCCATGAAATAAGTGGGTTTCAGATTGTGTTCAGACATCGAAAAGCTGGTAGCATTGTGAGTATGGAAATGCGCCACCGAATTGACGTCCGCTCGCGCTTTGAAGACCTCTAAATGGATCGGTAATTCGCCAGGCAGTTTGCCTTTTTTTCCGATCAGGTTGCCATCGAGATCACAGAGAAGAAAGTCCTCCGGATGAGAGACCTTTCCGAGATCGTGCGGCGTCATCAGGACGATGTTTGGGTCATCAGTGCGGGCACTAATATGCCCAAAACCATCAACAAAACCGCGACCGTAAAAAAACCGCCAAGCTATGCTCAATTTTTCGCGAAGGATATTTTCGTGCTCTGACACAGCTTTTTCCTGTTTTTAATTTCTAGTGTTGGTTACCTGACGAGAGAATTGTATTAGTTAGAAGTGCACTAGAAAAGTCTGGAATATTATGAGTAGAGGTATCGAATATGAAGTTCGGTCTATTTTACCTTCCCACCTACCTTCCGGATCAACGCGACGTCAATATGCATATGCACAATATTGTCCAGCAGGTCGAGTATGCCGACAATATCGGGATCGATTACGTTTGGATGGTGGAACATCATTTTGTTCGCCACGGCGGGTTTTTGTCAGCCAACTACGCGTTCCTAAGTTACCTGGCGGGTAGGACGCAGAATATACGTCTCGCTACCGGGGCTACAGTGATGGCTTTGAATGACCCGGTCAGGGTTGCCGAACAAGCAGCAACCCTTGATCAACTTTCCAATGGTCGGTTTGATCTCGGTGTCGGGCGGGGTTTCATTAGAGACGAGTTTGATTCCTTCGGTGTGCCTATGAAAGAAAGCCGCGATCGCGTCAAAGAGGGGCTCGACCTTGTGAAAAAGGCCTGGTCCGGTATGCCTTTAGAGTTCGAAAGTAAGTTTCGGCCGGATATGTCGGGCCTGCCCGTTCTGCCGCCTACATTGCAGAAAGAACCCAAAATCTGGAATGCCTGCCTAATGTCTCCAGAGAGTTTTGAGTGGACAGCAGAGCAGGGCTTAAACCTCCTTTACGTAGCCTATCATGTTGATCACGAACTTGCGACTGAACGTATCGCCTGGTACCGAGATGCACTGCCTAAATACGGTCGGGATGTTGAACACCACGAGGTTTGCTGTGTCTATCATGCGCATTTCATGGAAAAGCAAGATGACGACAGGTTAAGAGAGATAGTGGATGGACCGATGGGTGAATATGGTCTTGCCGGTAAGGAGGCGGCCAGCAAGCCGCCGGACCCAGAAGCCTACAAGGGTTACGATCAAAGAGACAAGGGGACGGAACAGCTAACTTTTGATCGGTATTTTCCCGGCCGCGTCGTGATGGGTGGCCCAGACCAAGTAATAGAGCGGATCGAAGAATTAAGACGTATAGGTATCACTCAGGTTTCTTTTCTTCTCGATTTCGGTTCCCTTTCGCAGGATGAAATCATGAAATCATTACACGTTTTTGGCGATAAGATCCTGCCCGCGGTGCGGGATATCTGAATGGCGGGTCCACTCGATGGTGTTCGCGTTCTCGACCTGACGTCGGTAGTTTTGGGTCCCCTGGCAACTCAGACGCTCGGTGATATGGGTGCGAATATTATAAAAATTGAAGGGCCCGCCGGGGATACCACGCGGTACACCGGTCCTTCGAGGTCTGAGGATATGTCGGCGTTGTTCATGGGTTTGAACCGTAATAAACGGTCAATCGTTCTTGATCTGAAGAAGGAGGAGGCAAAAGAGATACTTTGGCGATTGATCGATGAAGCCGATGTATTCCTGCATTCTATTCGACCACAGGCGATCGAGAGACTTGGGTTTGGTTATTCTACCGTATTAGATCGAAACGTAAGAATTATCTATGCCGGCGTACACGGGTTCCGAATAGACGGGCCCTATTCAGGCCGTCCCGCTTATGACGATGTTATTCAGGGCTTGAGCGGCAGCGCGGATCTAATGGCACGTTTGGTTGGTGAACCGCGCTACATGCCGACCATCATGGCCGACAAGACCTGTGGCCTTGTAACTGTGAACGCAATCCTTGCCGCGTTATATGAGCGGGAGCGATCAGGAAAGGGTCAATTCGCTGAAATCCCGATGCTCGAAACCATGGTTGCCTTCAATATGGCCGATCATATTTTTGGACACGCCTTTCAACCTCCAGAGGGCCCAATGGGATATTCCCGGGTTCTGGCGCCTTCCCGCCGACCCTATAAAACAAGGGACGGTTATATTTGTCTCCTTGCTTACACCGATTCACAGTGGGAGAGGTTCTGGGCCGAAGTTGGAGAGCCAAACCTCAAGGATGATCCTCGTTTTAATAACCTCTCAAGTCGGGCTGATAACATCGAAGTCGTTTACAGCCTTTCCGCAAAGTTCATTTCTACTCGCACGACCGCCGAATGGTTAGAAGTGTTATCACGGTTAGAAATACCCTGCGGTGAAATAATAGAACTTGAGAGCTTGCCGGATGACCCACACTTGCAGGCAATCAATTTTTTCCGGACTGAGCATCACCCGACAGAGGGGGCGATCACGATACCGGATATTCCTATTCAGTTTGACCGAACGCCGGGAGCAATTAATAGGTTACAACCGAAGCTTGGCGAACACACCAACGAGATTTTACTTGAGGCGGGATACGATTTTGTGGAGATCGACAGTCTGCGGGCTAGCGGTGCGATAAATTAGATTAGGGAGAATGGCGCATGAAAACCCTCGGTCTTGGGCTTTACTGGGATAATCTTGAAGTTGGTGAACAATTTAAAACACTGAACCGTACCGTCACAGAACCGGATATAGTAAATTTTATCGGCGTTACTGGTATGGTAGAAACCCTGTTTACGGATCTGACATTTGGAGATCATGGGGGTGGTCCTATGGGCGGTCGCGTAGCACCGGCAGCTTTAGTCTATACCCTTATAGAGGGGCTTCTAGTCCAATCGACAATGCAGACAACCGGCCTTGCTTTGCTGGAAATCGAAAAGAGAGTGCTGGGCCCGGTTTTCGCCGGGGATACGATCCATGCAGAAGTTGAAGTCCTCACCGTGCGGCCAACTAGCAAGGGTGGCAGGGGAATTGTTACCACAATGAACAACGTTATTAACCAGGACGGCGCCAAAGTCATCGAATATCGTGCTGTTCGAATGATGGCGGGGCGGCCTGTGGGATAGAATAGTCACTTTGAAGGTCTATCACTTGCATATCTAAGTATTTTCAGGCTACACAATTACCTAACTCTGGAGCGTGAAGGGGATGATAAATTCCCCGATACGTGGTGGCTTGACCCAGAAATTGCGACTTAAAGCGCGTCGCAGGATGTCTGTAAAACTTCATCCAAAACCAAGCACTTGAGCAGCTTGCCGGGCAGCACATCTGGCTAGCTATGTCCTGCCGCCGACTAACGCGGCTTTTTATACCGTTCTCCCGCCGACAAACGCGGGGGCTAAAACGGGAAAAAGGAGAAACGACATGTGTGCAGCAGAAATGAAGATGCCGGGTATGGCGTCGGATTTAATCATGGATCTTCGTGGCACCCTCGAATGGCTTAAAGCTGAGGGTGATTTAATGGAGACTGATCATCCGGTTGATCCGGATATTGAACTTACGGCGATCCAGAAAAATATGGATGGTGGTTGTCCGATCCTCTTCAACAATGTCAAAGGCAAGCCTAATCATCGGGCAGTAACTAATCTGTTTGGTGACATGAATGTTATTAACAAGATGTTCGGATGGAAGGATGATATCGATCGAACGCGAAAGCTGGCCTATGCGCTGGAGCACCCGCTGGCGCCTGTCGAGATCGGCCAGGAGGAAGCGCCTTGTCAGGAACACGTGATCGAAAACCCGGTTGATGTGAATGAATATATGGTTCCCATCCGCCATACGGAATATGAACCGGAACTGACAGTCGGCTCTGGTAACCGGGTGGTGGCCGGCAAGTATTTCGACGGCGGTACCGACCTTGGCTACAACCGTATGAACTTCCGTTGGGGTAATGTGGGAACGTTCCAGATCTCCCCTGGTTCCCATATGTGGCAGGTTGTTTCCAAACATTACAAGGACGATGAGCCAGTTCCGATCACCATGTGCTTCGGTCTTCCGCCGTCATGTACGCTGATGGCGGGTGCCGGTTTTGACTATGTGATCCTACCTCAGGGCTGCGATGAAATTGGTATTGCCGGCGCCGTACAGGGCACGCCGGTGCGGCTTGTTAAAGCCCGTACTGTTGATGCCTATGCCGTTGCCGACTGTGAAGTTGTGCTCGAAGGTTACGTCAATCCTCGTGATCGTCGTTATGAAACGGCCGAGGCGGAGGAAGCGGGCGTCCAGGGACGTTTCCATTTCCATCCGGAATGGGCTGGATATATGGGCAAGTCGTATAAGGCACCGACTTTCCATGTTACCGGTGTGACAATGCGGAACCCAGAGACAAGGCCAATCATTTTCCCTCTGGCGGTTCACACGCTCGATGAGCACAATATTGATACGACGGTTCGGGAAGCGGCAATGTTCGCACTGTGTGAACGGATGCAGCCCGGTATTGTGCAGGATGTTGTTATTCCCTACTGCATGACCGACTGGGGCGGGGCCATGATCCAGGTTAAGAAGCGTAACCAGATCGACGAAGGTTGGCAGCGTAACTTTATGTCGGCAATTCTCTCCACATCCCAAGGGGCCAGGATATGCATAGCGGTATCAGAAGACGCGGACCCATATGATATGGACGATGTCATGTGGAATATCACCACTCGTGTGAATCCGCATACTGATATACTGAACCCAATCCCTGGTGGTCGTGGCCAGACCTTCATGCCGGCGGAAAGGATGACCGCTGGTGACAAGGAATGGACGGCTTCAAATACCCGCTTTGAAGGTGGTATGGGTATCGACTGTACGGTGCCGTTTGGTTACGAGAGCGACTTCCTACGCCCTGTATATGCGGTGGAGAAGGTCAATCTTTCCGATTGGTTTACGGATGATCAGATCGCTAACGGTAAGAACCGTATGAAAGGCTGGGTCAACAGTCTCGCTCGTACCGGTCGATAAGCAGAAATAAATCAGTAATTAGGGCGGTTCTTTGAACCGCCCTTCTGCTGTTAATGGAGAATTAAATATGTGTGCAGCAGAAATGAAGATGCCGGGTATGGCGTCGGATTTAATCATGGATCTTCGTGGCACCCTCGAATGGCTTAAAGCTGAGGGTGATTTAATGGAGACTGATCATCCGGTTGATCCGGATATTGAACTTACGGCGATCCAGAAAAATATGGATGGTGGTTGTCCGATCCTCTTCAACAATGTCAAAGGCAAGCCTAATCATCGGGCAGTAACTAATCTGTTTGGTGACATGAATGTTATTAACAAGATGTTCGGATGGAAGGATGATATCGATCGAACGCGAAAGCTGGCCTATGCGCTGGAGCACCCGCTGGCGCCTGTCGAGATCGGCCAGGAGGAAGCGCCTTGTCAGGAACACGTGATCGAAAACCCGGTTGATGTGAATGAATATATGGTTCCCATCCGCCATACGGAATATGAACCGGAACTGACAGTCGGCTCTGGTAACCGGGTGGTGGCCGGCAAGTATTTCGACGGCGGTACCGACCTTGGCTACAACCGTATGAACTTCCGTTGGGGTAATGTGGGAACGTTCCAGATCTCCCCTGGTTCCCATATGTGGCAGGTTGTTTCCAAACATTACAAGGACGATGAGCCAGTTCCGATCACCATGTGCTTCGGTCTTCCGCCGTCATGTACGCTGATGGCGGGTGCCGGTTTTGACTATGTGATCCTACCTCAGGGCTGCGATGAAATTGGTATTGCCGGCGCCGTACAGGGCACGCCGGTGCGGCTTGTTAAAGCCCGTACTGTTGATGCCTATGCCGTTGCCGACTGTGAAGTTGTGCTCGAAGGTTACGTCAATCCTCGTGATCGTCGTTATGAAACGGCCGAGGCGGAGGAAGCGGGCGTCCAGGGACGTTTCCATTTCCATCCGGAATGGGCTGGATATATGGGCAAGTCGTATAAGGCACCGACTTTCCATGTTACCGGTGTGACAATGCGGAACCCAGAGACAAGGCCAATCATTTTCCCTCTGGCGGTTCACACGCTCGATGAGCACAATATTGATACGACGGTTCGGGAAGCGGCAATGTTCGCACTGTGTGAACGGATGCAGCCCGGTATTGTGCAGGATGTTGTTATTCCCTACTGCATGACCGACTGGGGCGGGGCCATGATCCAGGTTAAGAAGCGTAACCAGATCGACGAAGGTTGGCAGCGTAACTTTATGTCGGCAATTCTCTCCACATCCCAAGGGGCCAGGATATGCATAGCGGTATCAGAAGACGCGGACCCATATGATATGGACGATGTCATGTGGAATATCACCACTCGTGTGAATCCGCATACTGATATACTGAACCCAATCCCTGGTGGTCGTGGCCAGACCTTCATGCCGGCGGAAAGGATGACCGCTGGTGACAAGGAATGGACGGCTTCAAATACCCGCTTTGAAGGTGGTATGGGTATCGACTGTACGGTGCCGTTTGGTTACGAGAGCGACTTCCTACGCCCTGTATATGCGGTGGAGAAGGTCAATCTTTCCGATTGGTTTACGGATGATCAGATCGCTAACGGTAAGAACCGTATGAAAGGCTGGGTCAACAGTCTCGCTCGTACCGGTCGATAAGCAGAAATAAATCAGTAATTAGGGCGGTTCTTTGAACCGCCCTTCTGCTGTTAATGTGGCTAATCTCAGCGTGATGTTAGGGCGCGTCAGCCGGCAGAGTTTGGTTTTTCGAGTCCGTTCTGCGAAAGAGTGAAGATTTCCACACCATCGGCGGTGACCCCGAGGGTATGTTCGAACTGTGCACTCAGAGATTTATCTTTCGTTACTGCCGTCCATCCATCGGACAAGATTTTGGTTTCCGGCCTACCAGCATTGACCATAGGTTCAATGGTGAAAAACATGCCTTGATGTAGAGCCATACCTTCGCCGGGATTACCGTAATGAAGCACGCTTGGTGGGGTGTGGAAAACACGTCCCAAGCCGTGGCCACAAAAATCGCGCACCACCGAGAAACGTTCGCCTTCGACGTATGACTGTATGATATGGCCAATATCACCGAGACTGACGCCTGGTTTAACGATTTCAATGGCCATCATCAGAGAATTGTATGTTACGTCGATTAGGCGCTGTGCTTTCACACCGATCCTTCCGACTGGATACATACGTGAAGAGTCACCGTGCCAGCCATCGAGGATCGGGGTAACGTCGATGTTGACTACATCTCCTTCACGCAAAATCTTGTCACCGGGAATACCATGACAGACGACATGGTTAACCGAGGTGCAGATAGATTTTGGGAAGCCACGATATCCAAGGGGAGCAGGCCTCGCTCCGTGATCAAGAGTAAATTCGTGACAGATCTTATTAAGGTGGTCGGTGGTTACGCCCGGGATAACATGTTGTGTAATCATATCAAGACATTCTGATGCGAGACGTCCAGCTTTACGCATCCCGTCAAACTCGTCAGGTCCGTGCAGAACAATACCAGCAGGCGTAATCTCATCAGGTTCTTTATAATCTGTAAACGTCTTAGTCATGCGACCCCATAGCGTTTTCAGACTGTTTATACGGCTAGTAGATGGTGAGGGTCCAGAGCAACAAAAATTAATGGAAGTGCTGAAAATATTCTATTCGTGTTCATGTCTCGACCAAGGCCGAATTTCTATGAATTCAGTTAGTCGGCTTCCTATATAAAAAGCCTTATCGAAGGCTGGACGGGCCTGGATGCGGATAAACCAGTCATTGACCCGAGGGCAGTCGTCGTTCCAGAGATATGAGAGACCAAGGTCCGCCATCCGGTCGATCAGTGGCGCAATAATGATATCAGCCAGAGTGTATATTTCCCCAAGTAACCAAGGCCCATCGGCCAGCGCTTGTTCCATTCGGGATGTTGTTTTGGTTATCTGTTCGAAAGACGCTTCGATATCTTCATCAACAAAGCCATTTCGGCCCATACGACGAAAGAACCCGTTGCGAAGCGGGCGAACATCGGCCTGTTGCTCGATAAACTGCTGGTCGGTCAGACCATCGAAGCGGGGCAAAAAAGCCATATTAAAAGATGGAAAGCGGACAGCGGAAGTCGGCACCTCTTCGATATATCTCATCCATTTCCGCATCTGAGCGCGCCCAAGAGCGGTCGATGGTGAAAGTGGGATTTCCGGGAATACCTCTTCAAGGTATTCGCATATCACACTTGAATCGATTATGATGTTTCCGTCGTGTATCAAGGTCGGAATAACGCCGTTGGGATTAATTTTAAGATAAGCCGGTTCAAGCTGTTCCTTCAGTGCCAGATCGATTTTATTTTCCGAAAATTCTAATCCTTTTTCCGCCATGCAAAACCTGACCTTCTGGCTACATGTGGAATGATCCGCGTGGTACAAATGAAGCATCGGGCACCTCTCTTCAGGAAACAATTTCTAACTGTCGATTGACCAAGATCGAGTCGGTCGTTATCGCGCAGGAATAGCACACGGCCTCAACACCTCTCAGCTTCGCAATCTCGGATGCGTCCACGTATGCTGGGTCGATGTCGTCCGCAAGTCTGAAGGCATCGCAGTCCTCTCGCTGACATAAATATACCGTTACGGCACGGGCGCCCTGTTCCACCATATTGCCCAGTTCAAACTGATGCTTCGTAGCTCGAGTGGAAACTGAATCAGGGAATTCCGCGATCCGGGAATCCCGCATAAGGTGTACATTTTTTATCTCAACATAACAGTCAGGTCGCGCCTGACCGGATAGGAGGATATCTATTCGAGAATTTTTGCCATATTTTACCTCACGGCGCAGATCATCGTAGCCTGACAATTCCGGGATTTTTCCTGCCTTTATTGCTTCGGCAACAATCATGTTCGGATGGCCAGTATTGATACCGACCAATCTGCCTTCAATGCGAATCAATTCCCAAGTAAATTTTAGCTTTCGACCGGGGTTTGTTGCTGGTGAGAGCCAGACCTCGGAGCCAGGAGTCTGCACCCCAATCATAGCACCGGTATTCGCGCAGTGGGCAGTAACCATACTGCCATCCTTTAAGACGACATCCGCCAAAAAGCGTTTATAACGCTTGACCAGCGTACCTTGCAGAAGGGGTTTAGAGAAATCCATATGTTAAACTAACTGGCGTATCGGCCGCTTTCAACGACGCAGCGTCTCGGGTATATAATCGATGAAACAGCGGAATATTATATGGCTGAAAAAGAAAAAGTTACTGCCTGTTTGATCCTAATCGGGAACGAAATTCTGTCTGGTCGGACGAAGGACAAGAACCTGAGCTTCCTTGCCACCGGCCTAAACGAGATTGGTATTCAGATGCTCGAGGCCCGCGTAATCCCGGATATCCGAGAGAAGATAGTCGATACGATCAACGAGTGCCGTGCAGAATTTGATTATGTGTTTACGACTGGAGGCATAGGACCAACGCATGATGACATAACGTCGGAATGTGTCGCCGAAGCATTTGGAGTGGGAATGTATCGGGATCAGTCGATAGTCGATCTACTGAATTCTTATATGAAAGGTCGTGGACGATCAGAAATGAACGAAGCGCGAATGCGTATGGCAACATTTCCCGAAGGCGCCGTTCTGATAAAAAATGAGGTAAGCGCCGCCCCCGGATACAAGATGGGGAACGTTTTCGTTATGGCCGGTGTGCCTAGGATCATGCAGGCTATGTTCGAGGATGCGAAGGTACACTTGGATGGAGGTAAGAAAGTTCAGGCCCGTGGTCTGGTTGTCGATCTGCCGGAAGGCACAATAGCCGAACCTTTGTCGATGATTCAGAGTCGTTTTGATGGTATTGATATCGGGTCGTACCCGCAGATGAGAGAAGCGGGTTTTCGTGTTTCAGTAGTTGCGCGTGGTACGGACTCCGAACAGCTCGATCAAGTCATTCGAGACCTAATAAAATCGCTGCGCGATATCGGTGGCAATCCGGTGGAGGAAGATCTTGCTACCGCCCAATCTCAGTCTCACGTGGACGACTAGGGTAAAATATAGAGATGCAGCCCTTACCCACGTTACTAGGAATCCTTTTGGGTGCCGGGGCCCTGCTAGTCGCAATTGGATTCCGGAAATTGACCAATAAAAGCCAAGACGAGGATCAACGCAAAAAAGGCTTCTGGCCGCTGAACGCCGGGTTGGTTTTGGCCGCATTATCTATGTATATGATGGCGTCCAACTAATAGTATCTTAAAAATTAAGCGATCGCACATCTTCGTACCTTAGACGCGTATTGATGGTATTTCGGTCCAGCGTTTCTAAGTCGAATGCTTGGTCCTGAAAACCCTCGCCCGCAAGGTGGATGATCCCGATGGGCTGATATGGCGCGTTAGGTTCAACGAGCATTTTTGAAGAGGAATCAAATTTCGGAGCAGCGTGGGCACAGAACCAGTTGCAAGTTGCGGGTAGAAGTGTCGTAGCAACCCCTTCAGCGAAAACAACATAATTCATTGCTGTCTGCTCTATAAGTTTGAAATATAAATCCGGCCAACCCCCTCTTGGCGGAAATGTACGGCGTTCGAGGGCCCGCCGGATAGCTGCGGCCCAGAGGTTCCAATGCGGTGCCTCAGAAGGTAGCGCAAAAACGCCGCAATTGAGGATAGGGTTGCGCGCTATTCGGTCGGCAATACGAACGCCGTAAGACCACTTGAAACTCCTATAGTTCTGGGTTCGACGGTATGGTCGGGGACGCTTATAGATAGTGTTATATGACCGGTCGACCTGAGGAGTGATGGCGAGCTGGCCTTTTGCCGCGGAGGCGAGGTAAATATCTACCGCGCTCCAGTCTTGCACCCAAGCGTCGGCGTCAATGTGTAGATAGGTATCGTGTCCCGGAAAATACTCGGGTAAAAATGGGCGGGAGAGCAAGGCGCGAAAATGCGACGGTGCATTCAGGGAACTGGGAACGGCAAAATCCCACTCTGGTATGGCTATTTCCGCTCCTTGGTCTTTCAACCAACGGCGTTGCTGTTCGTCGAGACCGACATCCAGTATAGACAGAGAAATCTCTGCGCCGTCGGGCTTTTCGCGGATAGACAAGATCAGACCCTTGAGTAATGCGAAGTACCCGGCATCTGCTGCGGAAACAATTGTTGAGGTCATAATTTCAACAGGATAATTGAAATGCTGAGTGTTAGTTACCTTCAACGACAATCATATTGAAATCTGCAGCACCAATACGCTTTTCTCGCGCTGCCTGATATTCAGGAGAATTATACATCGCCTTCGCCTGTTCGACGCTGTCGAATTTAACAACGACTATCCTATGCGGCTCCCAATTTCCCTCTAGGATTTCCGCTGAGCCTCCGCGGGTGAGGAACTCACCGCCATAACTTGCTATCGCATCAGGCGCTAGTTTCCCATATTCCCCATATGCATTTTTATCAAATACTTCGGCATTTGTGATGATGTAGCCAGGCATTGAATCTCTCCCTGTTCATGATATCTGAACAATACAATGAGGTTAGATCTGGACAAGGGACATATAGTTTTTCTTATCTATCCCTTTATAAATTACTTTTGCAGCGCACTGCCGACTTTTAAAAGGTAAAGTTGTGTGGTCCTTCTCGAAGAAGGATGGACATTAGTGAAACTCTTCAAAATCCGCAGCGAAAACCGGCTCGACTAAGGCATGCGAAACCCCGTGTACCACAGAAAATTAGTTACTAGAAACCCCGAAGGCTAACAGACGTCCAAGACGGTTGCGTCCTTCTGCCAGACCGAGATATCAAGAACGAAGGTGTCGACGTGCACGATCGGAAAACAGTGCGCAACGGTTTGACCGGCGGATAAGAGACTACATTCCAGAGGGCTGTTGCAGAGAGAGCAATACCCGACACCGCTGGCTCGGTATCTAGATTTACTAGACGTCATCGCGGGTGTCGGGGTACCAGCCGGGTCCCGCTAGCATCGGCTCCAAATCACCATCGTAATCCGGCGAATTCTCGATCTGCTCAAGCCAGTTCAATCCCATTGCTTTGAATATACGGTTAGTAATCACGATCAGACGTGCCTCTTTATCGGGGTCGGAATTGAAGTGTTGTTGGATACAATAGGCTGGTACAAATATGAAATCACCACGCTCCCATTCGAATTTGCGGGGTTCTTCCTTCCATGACCAGTGGAATTCCGTATCGACTTCAAATTCTACATCCCAGTGGAGGTCGTACCCAGTACCCTCTGCCACAAAGAGGATCTGCTCTGCCAGAATACGGCGCTTCCCTGTATGGCTGCCAGGCTTGATGAATTGCATATAGGCCTCGACGCAATTCTCGGTCGTGTCCTGCTTTTCGTGAACCAAGTGTTTGATCAGTCCGTCTGGTGAATCTTCGAAAGGCATATCCTTTGTTTTGACCACTGACAGCCGGTTACGATAGGTCTTCCGGAATTCTGCGGAGTTTTCAAGTTCCTCTCTATACCAGTTGCTATTCTGGTCGGCGCCGCTATGGGCGCGGTCTCTCTCATGTGTCGTCATTTTTGTTTCCAAAATTTTATTTGAATTTGGCTCGGATTAATCAGAGGTCTGTCGGTGGTTCCCAATGTTCCCAGCCCGGCACGGGTTCTTTTGGCGGATACTCAGCAACTTTCTGGAACAGCATGTGCATGAACAGAAAGAGCGGTTTGGCCTTCATTACCAGAGAAACGAGGTCCTCTTCATCCGAGGCGTTAAAGTGCTGATGAACGCAGCCATTCTCGACAATGATCACATCACCGGCCTCGTAGTCGATACGCTTACCGTCGTGAATATCGTATCCCTTTCCAGAGAGGATATAGAATAGTGCGGAGTTCATATGACCGTGGCGTTGCCCGGTACCGCCTGGCGAAATGACAGAAATATGGGTTTCGATAGACTGTGCGATATCGGTACGCTGGGGATTGATTATTGGCTTGTCGAACAGCTGTGGTCCACCTTTCCACTGCCAATCTCGAGATTTATATACCCGAGGCTGATCCATCAGCCCCTGCTGTAACTCACCATATGTGCCTTCAAGGGCGCGGACGAAGGTACGCTTTTTCTGCCAGCGCTCCCAGACAACCTCTTTAGGTTGGTTGTGGCCAGGGCCGGCGATTATGGCCTCAACCGGGCCGGTATTATCTGGGGTCTCAGCCATACGTGATGTCTCTCTAAGTTATTTAGAGCCAACCATAGAATCACCCAGTTTGGAGGTCAAAATCGCCTGCTATTCTATAGCAACAAGGTTCCGCGTATAAAGATTAAGCCCGGCCACTAACCGGTTTACTGGTGGAGAAATAAATATGACAAACTGGCCAGAAGACAAACCGCTCGCTATTTGCGTCAATATTATGTGTGAAATGTGGACAGATGATGCTGCTCCTGGTGTCGGTCCAATGGGAAATCCACTGGCTAGAGGTTACATCGACACCCAAGCCCGGTCTTGGGCAGAATATGGTATGACCACGGGGGCATACAGGCTCCTTGATATTGTCGCCGATATGGATATCCCTTGTGGGACCTATGCCAGCGGCATCATAACGGAAAAGCATCCTGAACTTCTGGAACGCATCGAGGCCGATGGGCATTTTATTGGTGCCCATTCGTGGGCCCAAAACATCTTGCCGGTTTATCAGGACCGTGCCGACGAGGAAGCCGATCTAATCCGCGGTATTGAGGGTTTTAAGGCCACCCACGGAAAGGCACCCAGAGGATTCATTAGCCCTCGTGGCACTCCTAGCCTCAATACGGTCGAGCTACTGATCAAGCATGGGTTCAAATGGCATTCGGATCATTTCGACAAAGATACTCCCTATTTTATCGAAAACGATTTTGGTGATCTAGTTGCGGTGCCGTTTACCATGGAAGTGAACGACATGCCGTTATACGTCCGCTACGGCAACGAGCCTGAGGCATTTACTCGCGTTCTGGAACGCATCATGGATGGTTTCGGTGATACGCATACATCTCGCGCGATCTTAGACCTAACCTTGCATGCACATGTGTTCGGGCGTCCATTCGGCGCGATTGAGTTAAGAAAGTCTATCGAAGCGGTTAAGAAGCGGGACAACGTCTGGATAACGACCCACGAAGAGCTTGCGGACACCGTTTGTCGGAATTCATGAACCATCTTTCAGCGAGGGCACCTCGAGCTGGGTCAGCCAGTCTGTCGGAATATCTTCTCCAATACCGTATTCCTTGGCTTTCCAGTGAATAACCGAGCCGACGGCAGCAAATTGGTATCCAAGGCCGAGGATATTCAGAAAACAAGTAATTTGCTCGTTGGAGGATCGTCCCGGCGTCATGCCGCTTAGGATATCCGGAAGGGTCGGAAGGTCTCTAAGACCGATCTCGTTCGCGAGATCATCGACGTCGAGGCCACTGGTATTGGGGAGGGATGCGGCGGCGCCAAATTCCAGTTTCGGTCGTCCATGCCGCACGTGACAGACAACGATGTTACACTTATTGATCACTTTGCTGCTGATTTCTGGGGATTTAATAGAACTAACATGCATGCCGGGTTCTAGCCAGTCGTCCCGAGCGTAAGACTATTGCCCCGACGATTCCCCCACAAAGCCGTATCCAACAACGATGACTTCTTATATTTCGTTAAGTTTAATGCTTTTCATGGCCGTTTAGAGATACCCCCTTCGCCGGACCAGTCCGGGGGATTAGTCGCTTTGATAGAGCGACCGTCTTTGACCAATTCCTTTACCAGACCAGCCAGCGGGAAGGCTTTATTCTCACCGTCCATCAATTTCTCCATCATTTGCATATCCTTTAGTGCCCAAGTAAAGGTCATGCGGTCCCAGTCTCGCAAAGCGGCACTGTCACCGGAGCTCATCATCAAAGCCTTACGCAGTTTCGGCAGGTCGATTCCGGTGGATTCAGCCAGACGCCCGGCTTCAATCAACGCGCAGCCGTTCACCCATAGGAGATAGTTATTCATCATTTTTGCGACCTGCCCATGGCCGACCTCCCCCATATGTTCGATATCAGAGCAGAAGCTCTCAAACACCGGGCGGAATCGTTCGACGACCTCCGCTTTACCGCCGACCAGCGCAAGGAGAGTTCCTTCGTCAGCCGCCCAGCGGCCCCGGGCGATGGGTGCATCTAGGAAATCGATGCCTCGTTCTTCGCACAACCGAGCAAGATCTTGGACGCCGCTGACGGAGGCGGTTGAACAAACTGCGATCGCACCACCGCGCGCCAGTCCCGCTAGTGCACCTTCGTCGCCTGTCAGGCAAGCATAAACCTCAGGTTCGAAGCCGACGCCGATGATTATATAATCGCTGGTTTTGCCGACATCTTTTGGACTCTTAGCGGGAGATCCGCCGGCCTCAACCGCTTTTGCAAGCTGTTCATCATTGATGTCAAATACGGAGACATCGAACCCATTTTTTTTAAGGTGTTTGAGCATGGCAAGCCCCATGCGGCCGGGGCCGATAATACCAACGCGATCCTCTGCCATGGATTCCTCCTGTGTTGCGGTATTTATAAGTTGTATTTCTCCTTTGCCGCTTGCGCGGTAACGTATCCTTGATTGATATCATTTTGCAGCCGGGCCGGATCGCGGATCTCTGGATCTCCGTATCCGCCACCACCGGCACTTTCTAGGTAAAAGACATCTCCGGCATCAAGCTCGAACTTACCAGCGGCGGGCGTGAGTTGTTCGCTTGGCGTACCGGCCTTTATAACGAACTTGCTGGCGCCGCCCGGATCTCCGCCCTCGGCACCCGGCGGTGGATATTTATAGCGGTCATAGCGTCGTACAACAGTGCAGTCCTGTAAGACCTCGTATTTGCGCCGAAAGGCAACACCGCCTCGGTATTCGCCGGCGCCACCCGAATCGGCGACTAAATCCAATTCGATTATCCGGCAGGGATATTCGCTTTCGATGATTTCTACCGGCGTAACATGGAGGTTCGACAGATGTGTTGCGGTGGCATTGCAGCCGTCATTGCCGTTGCCACCGCCGTAGGCCGAGCCAAGTATTTCATATTGCAGCGAATTATGCCCAGGTTTGCCACCCTGGTGCCAGTTGATTGAAAGAGACCCGGAAGAGCCTGAGCCCGCAATAGCCCGGGCGGGGTTAAACGTCGCTAGCGCTTCGAGGATCACGTCCGTTAGGCGGAGATTTGCTTTTTGGTACGACGAAACGGGGGCAGGGGACTCTGCATTAGTTATCGTGCGCGGAGCATAAACGAAATTAACAACGTCGCGCATACCGTCGTTGAATTGCATGTTATGCCCAAGGCACCCAATTAGCGAATAAAAGACACAGGCTTCTACCATCGACGGTCTCAGGTTAATGGGCCCCTTCGCTTGGGGTTGGGAGTTTGAAAAATCGAAAGTTATATCGTCACCTTTTTTGGTGATAGTGACGGCGAAATAGACACCCTTATCCATCTCGACGCCGTCATCGTCCATATAGCCGTCTGCCGAGGCTTTACCATCGGGCAGTGCGGAAATTGCTCCCTGCATTTCGTCGGCGGCACTTTTAAGTATGGCGACAAAAGAGCTCATAACCGTATCGGTCCCGAAGCGTTCACAGTGGTCCTGCATCCGGGTTACACCCATCTCCGTGGCCGCGATTTGCGCGCGTACGTCGCCGCGCACCAACTCGGGTTGTCGGCTGTTGGACAGGATCAGGCGTTCGAGGTCTTCGTCGTATTTACCTTTCGACGATATTTTTACCGGTGGCAGCACTAAGCCTTCGTGGTATATTTCCGTGGAATTGGCTGACGTGGAGCCGGGGTTCATGCCACCGATATCGGCTTTGTGTGCGCAACTGCCGGAAAAGCCGATCAACTTGCCATCCACGAAGATCGGCGCAATTAAGGCCATGTCTGAGACATGCGGGACGCCGGCTTCATATGGGTGATTAGACACCACTACGTCACCATTCTCTAGACCGTTTTCCCCGTATATTTCGAGTGTGCGATCGACAAAATGTTTGTAGAAAGGTGCGTGAAAGAACATTGGTGGCGGTACGATCAATCTACCGCTTTTTTCCAGTATGACACAGGAGAAGTCCCGACTCTCGCGGATGATAGTTGAATAACCGGACCGATAGAAATGATAGTGCATTTCGTCGACAAGGCTGGCGACCTTGTTCTTTAGGATCTGAACAGTAACAGGATCGAGTGTCATACTTGCACCTAACGCGTCAGAATAAAATTCAAATACCCATCTACCTGACCGAACCATCCGGATGGCACGACAATGGTACTGTCAAGCTGCTCGACGATCCCGGGACCAGATAGAACCGATCCGGCGGGTAGGGCCTCCCTATCCCATATGATGGTTTCTGTCGACGCGTCTGATGTAAACCAGACCTGCCGAAAGCCTTTTCGTGCTTCGTCCGGGGCTGGTTTTTTTAAGGAATTCTCCTTAACGACCGGTTTGTATTTTGGTACGACGACCCGGGCACGAACACGATAGCTGACGACCTCAACCGTTTTTTCTTTGGCTGCATGGCCATGAATTCGCTCGTGGATACGGTCAAAACGGTCACGTATTTCGGAGAGTGCCAAATCGTCTAATCCGTCTGCGCCGCCAATACCGTCAAGCGTTACCCGAAGCTCGTATCCTTGGCCGGTATATCGCATATCGATTTCTCGGGCGAAGATCGCGGCAGCTGGATTCATACCTTCGTTTTTCAACTCGGTGCGGCCGCGCTCTTCCAGTTCTTGCATAATCGCCTCCGCGTGAGCGGGTGGCACTTGGTTAAGTGGACGCAGATCAGAGCGGATGTAGTCGTGCACAACATCGGTACATAGAAGACCGAGGGCGGAAAACGCACCGGGACGCGGCGGCACCAGAATCCTCTCCATTGCAAGCTCCTCGGCCACTGCCGCGGCATGCACCGCACCGGCGCCACCGAACGGAAGCAGAGTAAATTTCTGCTGATCGACGCCGCGCTTTGCGCCAAAAATCCGGACCTCATCAGCCATACGCATATCGACGATCCGTCGGATACCGGCAGCCGTTTCTAGTGCGGTCATGCCGAGCAGCTTGCCGACCTTTTCCTCAAGTGCTTTGAGAGACGCATCAACGTCGAGTGATTGAGCCCCGCCAAGGAAGTATTGTGGGTTTAGGAAACCACAGACGATATCGGCGTCTGTAACAGTCGGGTTTTCACCGTTTTTGCCGTAACAGGCTGGACCGGGGTCTGCGCCCGCGCTCTGTGGACCGACGGCCAGAAGGCCACCGCCGTCTACCCAAGCGATCGATCCACCACCGGCCGAGATCGTTGTGAGATCTAGAGCGGGTACATCGAGCCGGCGCCTCGCAACTTCGCCTTCTGTCACTTCTAAGGGGGTACCGCCTTCGATAAAGGCAATGTCGCAGGAGGTCCCGCCCATATCGAGCGTGACAAGTCCCTTCTTCGCATCCTCTGCTGCCAAGTATGCGGCAGCTTGTGCGCCGGCTGCAGGACCAGAAAAAAGAGTATGTACGGTCTTTGCACCGGAGACGGCGGCTTGGAAAGGCATCACGCCGCCATTCGACTGCATTAGGAAACGCTGTTGGGTCGCGACGCCAACTTGGTCAAGCCCTTCCGAAAGATCTCCAATGTAGTTCACCAATACCGGCTCGAGATAGGCATTGAGCAGGGTGGTCGACATCCTTGGCCATTCGCGAATGCGCGGTAGGACGTCGGATGACAGTGAAACATGTGCGTTGGGCCACTCCTCGAGGATGATTTCACGAGTGCGTTGCTCATGAGCCGGATTCATGTAGGAAAACAGATATACTACAGCGATAGACGCGACACCTCTATCTTTCAGTGCTCGTGCGCCTAAACGTACTGCTTCCTCGTCCAGTGGCTCCAATTCGTTACCTTCATAGTCAAACCGACCTGCGGCCTCAAACGTCAGGCTCTGTGGCGCTAATTGAGGTGGACGCTGAAAGAAATAATCGAACGGGTTTCCGTCCCGTGCCTGCTGCTGAATTTCCTGTATTGCGCGGTAACCCTTGGTGATCATCATCCCCACATCTGCGCCGCGGCCTTCCAGCAATGCATTTGTCGTGATAGTCGTCCCGTGTCCGAAGAACTCTATCGCCGACGGCTCTTTTCCTTGGGCAATGAACCGTTTGAGACCGTCAAGTACTCCCATAGCCGGGTTTACCGGTGTAGACGAGACCTTTTCAATCTCGATGGAGCCGTCGGCAATATTAAGGAGAACTAAGTCGGTATGAGTGCCGCCGACATCGACACCAAGTCGGTAGGGACCGCTCACTTACTATCCTTGCGTTTGGCTGGGCTGGCAAATGAGGCCATAGCCATAGTGCCCCCATCCACGAACAAGTTTGTGCCAGCAATAAAAGACGCGTCGTCTGATGCAAGAAATAGAACGGCTTTTGCCTGTTCCTCAGGTTCGCCCGGGCGTCTTACTAGATTATTTACTTTTCTGTTACGGTCGAAAACCTCCTGTCCAACAGGGGAGCCAGTCATATTAGGTGAAACCTGATTAACGATTATACCGTATGGGGCGAGTTGTACGGCCATGGACTGGGTCAGGTTGAAAACACCACCCTTTGCCGCGGTATAGGCTAGAGCGGTTGGACGACCTTTGAAACCAGAGGTCGAGCCGATATTGATTACCCTACCTCCCCGGTCATGGTCGACCATCCATTTGGCGACCTGTTTGGTGACGTAGAAGGGTGTGGAAAGAGTTATATCTATGGTCCTTCGCCATTCTTCTTCCGAGATGTCGAAAATGTCCTTATTGTCAGAAATCGCAACGTTGTTTACTAAGATATCGATCACGTCGAACGCTTCAACAGTCGTTGCGACCATTCTACCGATGTCGTCAGTATCTGAAACGTCGCATACAACAGCGCGGGCGTTGCCTCCCTCACCGTTGATGCGGTCGGCAACTGCGTTTGCGCGGCCCTCGTCCAAATCGACGACGGCGACCTTCGCGCCCTCCGCCGCAAAAAGAACGGCGATTTCCTCACCAATATTACGGCCTGCACCCGTCACGATGGCTACCTTGCCTGCCAGTTTCATCCCGTTCCTCCCTATTTTCCCCCTATGGGGATTGATCTATAAGAAGGTAATAAACTTAGATTTCGAAGGAAAATCAAGGATGGGTGAATTCGACGTCGGGCAACCGATTCCGCGCACCGAGGACCCGCGTCTGCTAACCGGTGGCGGGAGGTATTCAGATGACTACAATCTGCCACATCAACTGCGCGGTTATGTTTTGCGTTCGCCATATGCCCATGCCGATATCCTCTCAATTGACCTTGTGGCAGCATCCCATATGGCCGGTGTCCATGCCATCCTGACTGCAGATGATTATCGTTCCGACGGCCACGGTGATCTAAAATGTGGTTCTAGCTGGAATGAGAATCAGTACCAACCCCCGAACCCCCCTTTGGCACTGGCTCGCGTCCGTCACGTCGGGGAGGCGGTGGTATTTGTGATTGCTGATACGGTGGACCAAGCCAAGGACGCAGCGGAGGCAATAATCATTGATTACGCTGAGCTACCTTCCAATACCGACACCGCTATTGCAATGAACGATGACACGCCAGCGGTCTGGGATGACCGACCGAACAACGAATGTTTTCATGAACAACGCGGCTATCCTGAGGAGACGCGCACCGCTTTTGAAAAAGCCGATATCGTGGTCGAGAGGAAGTTTCCGATCACACGGACTATCACTAATACGATCGAACCGCGTTCATATCTCGGTGAGTATAACTCGATGGACCATCGATACACCCTTTATACAGGCTGCCACTATCCTCATAAAATTCGCGAACAGATGGCATTGGAGGTCTTTCATGTGGCTGAGCAGGACGTAAGGGTAATCGCTGGTGACGTCGGCGGCAGCTTTGGTCTTCGCGGTAGCGTCTATCCTGAGCAGGTATTGGTGATGTGGGGTTCGCAACGTTTAGGTAAACCAATCAAATGGACTGCGGAACGTTCGGAGTCTCATCTCTGCGACTATCAAGGTCGTGATAACTACTCTGTTGCGAGGCTGGCAATGGATAAGGAAGGCAATTTCCTTGGCATGCATGTGCGCACGTTGGCTGCTCTGGGTGCGTTCGTTACGACCGGTGGCAACGGTCCGCCGATCAATAATCTAGGTACCTTAGCAGGTACTTACAGAACTCCTGCGATCCATGTAGAGGTTTCCGGTGTGTTCACTAATACAACACCTACCTGCCCTTATCGTGGCGCTGGACGACCAGAAGCGGCATACATTATCGAGACCCTTGTCGAGGCTGCGGCGCAGGAGTTGAAGCGTGACCCTGCGGAACTGCGACGTCAAAATACGATTCCCGCGGATGCTATGCCGTTCAAGACTGGACTAGTATTTACCTATGACTGCGGTGAGTTTGAGAAGAACCTGACCGATGCACTGACTATGATCAACTATAATGAGTTTGACGCCCGTCGAGCGAAATCCCAAGCTATCGGCAAGTTACGCGGGCTGGGGATTTCCAACACAATTGAACGTGCCGGAGGTCCGTCTATGGAAGAAGCGACCGTACGTATCGACAAAACCGGTAATATAATGGTGATGGCGGGGACCATCAGCCAAGGACAGGGGCACGATACAGTTTACAAACAAATCGTCGCTGAAAAGCTCGGCGTGGGGGTTGATCGCATCCGAGTACGTGAAGGCGATACCGATATGCAGGGGATCGGCGGTGGCACAGGTGGATCTCGCTCCGCGACTTGCGGCGGTTCGGCAGTTTACCAAGCTGCTTTGGCTGCGATCGATAAGGCTAAAAAGCTAGCCGCCCATGAACTCGAGGCCAGCGTAGAAGATTTAGAGTATGCTAATAGCAGCTTCACCATTGCCGGGACCGACCGGTCGATTACACTGGCCGAGGTAGCTAAGTTATCCTACGTGCCAGGTAAGCAGCCTGAGGGGGTAGACGCCGGTATTGATGAACGCTCTACCTTTTCTCCAAAAACTGCAAATTATCCTAATGGTGCCCATGCTTGCGAGGTAGAAATTGACCCCGACACAGGAGTGGTTGATATTCAGGCCTACGTCATTGTCGATGATGTAGGTACGGTGTTGAATCCGCTGTTACTGAAAGGCCAGATACATGGTGGGGTAGCACAAGGGGTTGGACAAGCGGTGATGGAACGGGCTGTGTTCGACGGTAATGGCCAAAATGTGACAGGCTCTTTTATGGATTATGCTATGCCGCGCGCGCAGGATTTTACCCTATTTGAGGTGAAATCGAACCCTGTGCCTACCAAACAAAACCCACTTGGTGTCAAAGGTGCAGGCGAGGCTGGCACGGTTGGCGCGTTACCCGCGGTAATGAATGCGATCGAGCACGCGCTACGGAGCGCCGGCGTCGAAAAAATTGACATGCCAGCATCTCCCGAACGCATTTGGGCGGCTTTGCGTGCTGCAAGTTAGGGGAACCTATTGGTATGCATCTAGCGACCACGACGTTTTTTCGAATGCCCTGTACCGATCTGTGGAATATTCGGGACAGGCCGGATGATCAGGCTGGCCGCGCCCGCTTCGCTGTCTAAAATTTTCTTGCCTCTTTATATGAGCGGTGTATCCCAATCGGGCGAGATCAATGAGTTACCTCTCCCTCCACCGTGGTCCGATAGATGTGTCGAATATCTGGGTATTGGTAGCCGCCTGTCGCTCTATGATTTGTACATCGATTGTCCCACATGACAACGTCACCGTCGCGCCAGCTGTGGCGATAAATAAATTGTTTTTTTATCGATTGAGCAATTAACGCATCGAGTAAGCTTGCGGCATCTTTCTCACTAACGCCATCACCTTTTATTCCAATCGTAAAGCGCGGCGAGCAATAGAGGCTCTTGCGGCCGGTTACTGGATGCGTTCTGACAAGCGGGTGTTCGACATCTGGAATCTCCATTTCTTGACGTTTGTAAAACTCGACAGCGCCTTCTCGAGCCCCGGAAATCTTTACTCGCTTGTTTTTCAGTTTGCTGATCGAGTGACACCCGCGCAGCCCGGATATTTTTTCTTTGGTCTTTCTGGGCAACGCCTCATATGCCGCGTACATGTTAGCGAAGTCAGTTTGCCCTCCCTGTGACGGATTTTTGAGAGAGTAGAGGATTGTGCAATTAGCCGGATGGGCCTTGAACTGGTGATCAGAGTGCCAAGCGTCACCGGCATCAATCACGCCTATTTGGTTCCCCGCGCGGTCAATATCGTTACTAAGCACCAAGATCTTGGGATGGGACTTTAGTGTAAACTTCAGATTGTCGTGGGGTAAAACTTTTCCGAAGCGTTCTGAAAACTCCACCATTGCGCCGGGTTCTAATTTCTGCCCTCGGAAGCAAAGCACCTGGTGTTTCAAGTAGGCATTGTTGATCAGGCCAAAGATCCTATCGTCGAGTAAGTTAAGGTCTATACCGGTAATCTCGGCGCCCATTACCCCACTAAGTGGCCTGATCTTGATCCTACTAGTCATAAATCCTACGCTCGGATAAAAACACTATGAGCCTACTAACTCGGCCTGTTCAGCTGCAATGAGTTCATCCATTAGACGGCGAACCTGGATATTCGGTGCATCCCCATTAATATCGATTTCTGGCGACTTTGGCATGTCAGAGATACGCTTCTGTTGCTGGTTTAGAATAACCTGATCCTCCTCGAAAACCTTAGTAAACTGGGTGCGATAGATCTCGTCCCAATCGGGATCATCTACCTTAAAATGGCGCGAGTGCGCGTAGAAATAGTGCGTCGATGACGCGGTTTCCGGTGTCGGTAGGTTCATAACTTTCATTTCGACACCTATGTCCTCAGTTACTTCACCCGGTTGGGCTTTCAGACCGACGCGGAAGCTCCCGGCATGATTCACGATGTAACCGGGCATAACGGATGTGGTGACTAAGAAGCGGTCAACATTACATTCGAATCCACCAGCCTTCTTATAGAAGGGCGCCGGGGGTCGGTCGGTTACCATGCGAGTCATCCTGACGCTACGGTCAAAGCGTTCTGTCCTAGGGGGGAAGTCTAGGATTGCATCATTACCTATAGATGTTACATGGACGTATGAAAGATGAGTAATATCGAACAGGTTATCTGAAATTAGCAGGTAATTGGCATCCACCGGCATCGGGGTGCCGCCTCGGCCTGGGATCATCTTCCACTCTGGGCTTTCAAGCCACCACCAGTCGGGAAGTAACGAAGAATCTGCTTTCCTAACATCCCCCGTCCATATCCATATCATTCCCCAGCGCTCAATAACCGGATAAGATCGCACGGTTGCCCCAGGTGGGATTTTCGATTGACCAGGTACTGTTACACAGGCACCTGTCGCGTCGAATTCAAGTCCGTGATATCCGCACTGGATACGGTTCTCGATGACTTTTCCCATAGAAAGTGGCAGCGCACGGTGACAACACCGGTCTTCTAGTGCGACAATGCCGTCAGGGGTGCGGAACATAACCACCGGTTCATTCAGTATGGTGCGACTAAATGGTGTGTCGCCGATCTCTGTATCCCACGCAGCGATATACCAAGCATTTTGAAGAAACATTGCGATGTCTCCCTGCTTAATTCTTCGAGATCTTATCGTCCGCTAGCCAATAAAATCAAATTGGTTATTACTATAGCATTACTGTGCCGCCATCGATCGAGATAGTTTGGCCGGTAACGAATTCACTGGCATCTGAAGCCAGCCACATGACAGTTCCAACCATGTCCGAAGGGTGTGGATTTCGTTTCATACTCTGGTCGTTTTTAATGACATCCATAGCACCTTCCATCTTTTCACCAAAAAATTCCGCTGTGCCTTCTGTGACGACCGCAGTCGGTGCAATGGCATTTACGCGGATATTATCGCGGCCTAGTTCGCGTGCGAGACCACGGGTAAGACCGATTACAGCGGCTTTCGAGGTGGTATAATGAAGGACGAAAGGCAGGCCGTAGGTAGCAGCCAGTGAGGCAACATTAATAATCGATCCTCCATCAGTATTTTTCATGTGGGGGACCACTGCCTTGCAGCAGTTCCAGACACCTTTAACGTTTACGACCATGCAGCGGTCCCACTCTTCCTCGTCCAGCTGGTTGAAACGACCGCCGGTAAGCGCACCGTATAGTGCCGCATTATTAACAAGAACGTGTATATCGCCAAAACTGTCAATCGCGCTTTGGGCCATATTCGAGATTGTATCCATTTTTGTGACGTCAGCCTCGACCGCGATTGCTACACCTCCCGCAGCTTGGATTTGTTGAACGGTATCGGCGCAGTCTAACACATCAGCGGCTACGATCTTGGCTCCATGTCGCGCAGCCTCTATCGCATATGCTTGCCCAAGGCCTCGGCCAGCGCCGGTGACAATGACAACTTTTTCGTTGAGCATTCAATATTCCTTCTTGTTTATTAGACAGCTTTACGCTGCTCTGCACAAATAATCTTAATTTTGTCGATGAGATTCGAATTTGTGATTACGGGAACTTAAAACATTTGGGATCCCAGAGTCATAACTGAATCCTATGCCTCCTCACGCATTTTCAATTTGATACTGGTCACCGTCCAGACATCAAGCCCGCAAATTGATGCTATTTCCGTCAAAGGGAGACGGGTCTCGCGAAGTAGTACCCGGGCATGGATCAGCGGATCACGCCGCCGACTATTTTTACGGATATGAAGATCTCGGGTCGCTTTTTGTTCTTCCCTCCGTCGTTCTTGCGCATCGAGACCGCGTTCGTAGGCTGCTTTGAGAGCTTCATCGTGGCGTAATTTCTCACTCCGCGCATGTGTTTCAGCATCGCGCATGAACTGGGTCATTTCGGAAAATGCTTCTTCCCGAGCTGCCGATTCGGCTTCGGCTTGTTCAAAAGTTGATCGCTCCCGTTGCCGTACGGGTGATGCCTTCTGCATCACTTCTCCACCTGAGCGCGCTGCCTCTTCAAGCGTCAATCCGTGGCGCTTAGCCATACGTTCCGCAGCTTCAAGAGCATTACTGCGTTCACCCTCAAACGGGCTTTCCTTTGCCATCAGCAAAAGGTTATGAAAACGCTCACGCTCAGGTGGTGTCATACCGTCAGAAATGATCGGTCTCCATATCTGCAACAAACACCGCTCGCCGGGGTCTGATTAGACTAAAGTTCTTCCCTCACGATCTTTGCACCGTCACACATAGCCTTAAGCTTCCCAAAGGCCACGTCGCGACGCATATATTTCATGCCGCAGTCGGGTGCTACTATTATGCGCTCAGGGGCAGCGTGGTCAAAGGCTTTACGGATCCGTTCGGCGACTGTATCTGCAGTTTCGATTTCATCGGTACTGAGATCAAGAACTCCAAGCATAATCTTTTTGGTCGGCAGGGTTTTGAGAACCTGTAGATTTAAACTTGATTGAGCAGATTCTATCGATATCTGATCGACCGAGCAATCGTTAAGCTCTGGAAGAAAGGAGTATCCCTCTGGCCTTTCGTGCACGACGTGTGCGTAGCCGAAACAAATATGGACAGCCGTCTCCCCTTCAATACCATCCAGTGCGCGGTTTATGGATTTTACGGCATATTTCTTGGCGACTTCTGGTCGCGCCTGCATATACGGTTCATCCAACTGAACTACATCGGCGCCAGCGGTAAACAAGTCGCGGATTTCTTCATTTATCGCGGCGGCGTAGTCCATCGCGGCAGCCTCGTCGGTGTCGTAATGATCATTCTGCGCCTGTTGTGTCATAGTGAATGGGCCTGGCAAGGTGATCTTAATTTTCCGGTCCGTCGAAGCACGTAAGAATTTCACATCCTCGACCTCGATCGGGCGTTCTCGATGTATTGGTCCGGAAATCCGTGGAACGGGGTTGGAGTGGCCGGTGCGATCAATTGCTGTGCCCGGGTTATCAATATCAATCCCTCCTAAAGCGGTAGCAACTCGGTTAGAGTAACTTTCCCGTCGAACTTCGCCGTCAGTGACAATATCTATTCCAGCGAGTTCCATATCCCTAATAGCTACACGAGTAGCGTCATTTTGCGCGTCTTCTAGAAACTTGGGTTCTATGCGCCACATTTCCAAAGCGCGTATTCGCGGGGGTAATCTGCTTTTAAGATTTTCTCGGTCCACCAGCCATTCTGGCTGCACGTAACTTCCAACCACGGTCGTGGGAAGGATTTCGTTTCTCATTCCGCCACCTTTTCTGTCTCCTCGAAACAGAGACTAGTCGTACCATCCTCAGAAATATGAACGGAACGATAGAAACACGAATTGTATCCGACATGGCAGGCTCCGGATCGTTGAGGTAATACCTTCAAAAGAAGAACATCTTGATCACAGTCAGTACGCACCTCAGTCACCTTCTGAATTTGGCCACTTGTCGCACCCTTGTGCCATAATTCCCCACGGCTTCGGCTCCAATACCAAGCCTCGCCAGATTTTAGGGTATTTTCCAGCGCCTCAGAATTCATCCAAGCAAACATCAATACTTCGCTAGTTTCAGCATGAGTGGTGATCGTCGGGATCAGACCGTTAACATCGAATCTTGGTGCAAAAACATTCCCTTCCTCCATTTCTTCCGTGGTTAGGTCAATAGATAAATTAGGGACCGATGTCCGGTCTGACATTGTCAATCTTTTCTAATCATGGACAGGAACTCGCGGCGGGTTGATGCATCGTCCCGAAACACCCCTAACATCTGACTGGTAACGGTATCGGCGCCGGGCTTATGTACGCCCCGCGTTGTCATGCATTGGTGACTGGCCTCAATCACAACGGCCACACCCTGCGGCTTCAGCACATTGTCTATAGTTTGAGCAATATCTACGGTCATCTTTTCCTGAATCTGCAGCCGTTTTGCAAAGATCTCGACGACCCGCGCTAGCTTGCTAATTCCCACGACGCGTTTATTTGGAATGTAGGCGACATGAGCCTTTCCAATTATAGGGACCATGTGGTGTTCACAGTGAGACTCTAGCTCAATATCCCTGATCAGCACCATTTCATCATAGCCGCCGACCTCTTCGAAGGTTTTCATCAAAACCTCTTCGGGATCAAGATCGTAGCCGGAAAAAAATTCGGCGTAAGAACGTACGACTCGGTTCGGGGTTTCCAGCAAGCCCTCCCGGTCGGGATTGTCTCCTGCCCAGCGGATTAGAGTTCTGACCGCAGCCTCCGCCTCCGCGCGGGATGGCATCACTGTTCGTGATTGTCGGTCGACAATTGCATCCATTTATGAATCTCCTCTTAATACATTATACCTATCCATTACGGATACTCCACCTACACGGATTAGGGGGATGTGTAATAGGAGACTTGTTGGGGCCACGGCGAATGCTAACTTGCAGATTGCTATCAATCAAAAAATTGCAAATTGTGAACCATTAGAGTCGGAATGCGCTGGTAGTCGGGTAATCGATCTAAATATTTCCAAATAGGCCCCTTTTTCGATGCCAATCCTCAATGCCTATATTTGGGTACTTTTCGAACACGGTATCGTATTCCTGCACTTGAAGAGGAACCCAAGAAGCCTTGTGCTCGAGCATCAGATGCGTCATTTCCGGCGGCTCGGGTAGTGGGGTATCGATAGCGGATGCGAAGGGGTAGACGAAATCCGGGTAATCCATAGAGTTAATCCAAAGGGCAGATCCACACTTAGAGCAGAAATACCTACGTGCCTTGGAAAAACCATCTACCTCATAATTGTCCCGGTCGTTTTTTTCTGACCGGTATTTTGACAAGTTTTGTTCTCCGACAATCTGAAGCGTATCCGCACGACCCATAATATTAATGGCATATCCACCCCCGCCGGCAGTTTTTCGGCAAATTGAGCAGTAGCACCGATTATAGGGGTAACGGGTGTCCGATTGGACAGAGAACCGTACACTACCACAGTGGCAGGAACCTTCCAGCTGCATCTTTTTCTCCCCAGATTATCTATGATGATACACGAAGGATACGGCGAAAATCGTGATATTTTGCGCGCTTGGCTACGTCGGCCCGACGGAGTAGGTTTTAAAACGATATCTAAAAGTTGCCCGAGAAGACGCCATACTAAATATGACCTCGCGTATTTGACCGATCAGGAAGTCGTATTTGGCTCAAGGGCAGGCCCCCCTTTTTTTTGTTGGAACCAGAGCAGGCTGATAAAATGACACTCATTGAAGAGGGAGATCTGTGGGCCGATATCCGCACACCGGCTGTGAATCAAGGTCGATCTGCGGTTTTTCTTGATCGAGATGGGACGCTGATCGAACTTGTTGATTATCTCAGCGATCCGTCTGGCGTGATATTGATTCCCGAAACCCTTTCCGAGGTGCGGAAAGCGAATGAAGCAGGCGAGGCTGTCGTGATTGTTACAAACCAGTCTGGGATCGGACGGGGCCATTACGGTTGGGACGCGTTCCACGAGGTGCAGGCACGTATCTACGAACTGCTTTTGCAAGCCGGCGCAACGGTTGATGCGACGTATGCCTGTCCCCATCCGCCATCAAACGTCGGCGGCCCTCGAAATTCGAGATTTCGTAAGCCGGCACCCGGGATGTTGATCCGAGCTGCACAGGATCTTAATTTAGATCTCTCTACAAGTCGGATAATGGGTGACAGCGTGTCGGATCTTGCGGCGGGAAAGGCCGCTGGTTTACCAACCGGCCTTCTGGTCGCCGACGGCTACGGCGGCCGGGACGTCCATATCGCCACTGCCCTTGCCGATGGAGCGTTCGAGGTTATTCTCCGATAATGAAATGTTTTTCTCAGGATTGATGACGTATCTCAAATCCGCGGCACTTGAATGATTCAAAAAATTTAGGGGAACCTGGGCTAGTTTTCAGAGATTAGTTTGGCGAGGGGTTGGTGTTGACCGAATCAACTTAAAAGTAACACTTACCAATGCTGGAGTGGCTCGAAGAACGGCGATTATGGATTTCATTCTCTTGCCGCGCTTCAGGTATGCCCGCATTGCCTCGATGTATATCGCAAGTGTGCGTATCCATAGATTAATATACATTCTGGAAGATAAATCAGGTGCGAACCGTAGCGCAATTTCTATCCCACATCGGATTCGCTCTTCGGTGTTGGAGGTGATACTGCCTTCAGTAAGGTAATATTTGGTAAGTACTTCGCCGAAAACCTTGAAGGTGAGAGTGCGGTCTTGGAGGATATAGAGCCAGAGATCAAAATCTTGTGCATTTCTCAAGGTGGTGTCAAACCCCCCTGCCGCCATTACCAGATCCCGACGAATTAGGATCGTCGACGTGGCGAGATATCCCTTGCGGTATAAATTTACATAAGGATCCGAATGTTCGTGGAAGCGTGAGGTGCAATCGACTTCCGATGTTTCCCCGTTGGGTGAAACCGCCAAATAATCGTGCGCAACAAGGTCATAATTCTCTGTCTGAAGTACATCGACGCTACGTGCAAGTTTTTCAGGCATCCATTCGTCATCTGCGTCCAGAAATGCTAAGTAGGGTGACGACGCCAGTTTGATTGCACGATTACGCGCGGCACCCGCACCCATATTCTGATGGCGTTCTATTAACAATTCTATACCATCTAAAATGGGGCGACATGCTTCCGCCTCGTCGGCTGTTCCGTCCGGTGAACCGTCATCGATTACGATGACTTCTCTCGGCGACGCGGTCTGGGCAGCAACGCTCTGAAGCGCGCGCCTAATTGTTTTCTCTGCCCGGAAAGCCGGTACAATTACAGATATGTCCGGTGGAGGACTCGTCATCCCAATATGGCTGATAAAGCGATCATGTGATGTGTTTTAGTCGATTACTTCCAGTTTGGAACTGGCAAATTGCACTCAATTAGAAAATATGAGAATACCGTCACCGGCTCGTGGTAAAATTTCTTTATCGTCGACGAAAAGTGGGTTGATCTCGGCTTCGACTAGTCGACTGCCCAGACATCCGCACATATGCGCGAAACGGGCTATAATCTCAACTAAACCGTCAATGTTGGCAGCCGTGGAGCCTCGGTACCCCTTGAGCAAGGGGAACATCCTCAATGACGCTAACATTGTACGGATATCTGCTACCGAGACGGGAAGAACGCATGATGCAGTGTCGTTTAACAGTTCCGCTCGCGTGCCTCCTGCCCCGATCATGATAGCTGGACCAAGTACAGGATCGTTGTAAAAACCGATGATCATTTCAGTGGCGCCGGATAGGTTTTCCTGGATAATGAAACCCTCGTTGGTCGAAATCCCATGACGATTTACCGCCGAGGCAATATCATCGCACGCTTTTTCGCAATTTCGGCTAGAGACACCGATTTTGACGCCTCCAATCTCGGTTTTGTGTAAAATCTCGCGGGACAGAATTTTGATTACGACGCTGTCCCCCAGTGTCGAGGCGGCATCGGGGCCTTCCGCGCTGTTTTTTATTCCTATTGCTTTGACAGCGGGAATTCCGAAGCTGGCAAAAATCTCTCGACATTCTAGCTCATTCAATTGTCCCGAAACCGTTGGCAAATTTATTGGTTCTACGAGCGCCGGCGCTCGCTCGTTATTTTCACCATCGGGTTGCAAGGATGCCGCCAAAAGTGAGGCGCAAGCTTCAGGTGCATCGAAGACTGCTACTCCCTTGCCGTTGAGCTTGGTGACAATTGCCGGGGTGTGGGCACTCGTGTAGACGACGATCGGAAGATCTTCCGTGGCCGCTGCCCGGATTACCGGATCCGCAACCATATAAGGTCGACCGACCGAGGATGAGCCCACAACAGCCACGATGGAATCGTATTCATTGCTCGTTGAAAGTGTGATAATCGCTCGATAAACAATTTCGGGATCTAGTCCAGAGAGGGTGAGGTCCACCGGGTTGCGGTCGGGAGCGAACCCCTCGTCCTCCAATAAACGCCTCAATTTTCCCGCCGTCTCAAGAGATGGGGCCGGTGTTTCGAACCCAACTATTCCGCAGAGGTCTGCAACTAGACCAGCCGCTCCCCCCGTATGGGTTAATATGGCTAGCCGATTACCCTTAACTATCGGCGTAAGTGACAAACCTGACGCAAGATCAATTAGATCGGAATAGCGTTTAACTCTTATGGCACCTACCTGTCGAAAAAAAGCATCAAACAAACCATCCTCTCCGACCAAAGCACCGGTGTGCGATGCAGCGGCCTGAGCGCCGGTTTCCGAACGGCCAACCTTGTATACAATTAGCTTTTTGCCAGCGGTCGAGAGCAGCGATGCGGCTTCACGGAATGCTTCGGGATTGCGTAACGTTTCGAGATAAACCGCAACGGCCTTCGTTTCCTCATCATCGGAGAGAAAAGCCATAACGTCACTGACTTCGATATCTACTTCGTTACCTGTAGCGGCGAGATAAGACAGGCCGATACCGCGCGCTGTAGCTCGAGAGAATAATGATCCGAGGATGCCGCCACTTTGTGATACGACAGCGACACTACCGCTTTGGAGGCTCTTTTCATCGAGGGCCCCGGACGCAGAGAGGATCACACCGTTTCTAAGGTTTAACAACCCAATTGTATTCGGTCCAAGCAGTCGCATGCTGGCGGCCGCAGTTTTGAGGGATTTCTGTCGTTCTTTTCCGTTTTCTCCTGCTTCGGCGAAGCCACCAGTTAGAATAATGGCACCGCCACAACCCATCTCGCTTAGTTCCTTCACCGCCGGTATAACAAGTGATGGGCCCAACAAGATCACGGCCACGTCGGGTACCCCAGGCAGGCTCTCGATATTTGGAAAACATTGAAATCCTTCGATTTGGTCTTTTCGCGGATTAACCGGCCAGATATCGCCGTTGAAACCGTGTTTTTTTAGAAAGTGCAGGGGCCGCCCACCCACTTTCCGAGGATCTGTAGACGCACCAATGATCGCGACGCTGCGCGGACGAAAAATTCTGTCGAGATCTGTCAAGTTTGTTCCCGCTTATCGAGAAATGTTGCGACCGCCTCACGGTGATAATCGGTGGTGTAGCAGATACCCTGAGCTTGGCTACCGAGAGCAAAAACTTCCTCTATCGTGGATTCGTAACTTCCGTTCATAATGGACTTTGCAAGAGCTCGGGCATCGGCTGATCCAACCGTCATTTTTTTCCCCATATCAACTGCATCGTCGATCAGAGAATCGGGATCGGATAATTGCTCGATGAGGTTGATGTTTTTGGCTTCTTCGGCTCCTATCATTCGGCCGGAAAAGATCAGTTCTTTCGCCCGCGCTAGTCCGACTCTGCGGGGTAAAAAATACATTCCGCCGCCATCGGGGATCAGCCCTCTAAGGACGTAACTCATTACGAAAGTTGTGTCTGTTGCGCCTATAACGAAATCGCAGCACAGGGCGAGGTCGGCGCCAAGCCCGGCCGCAACGCCGTTTACCGCCGCAATTGTTGGTTTGGGCAGGCTATGAAGCTTGGTCAATAATTGGTGTGTTCGGCGTTGGCGCTGCCAACCGTTTATACCAACCTGTTCCACAGGCGCGGACAGCCGGTCGTGCATAGAGGAGATGTCACCACCCGCACAAAATCCCTTACCGCGTCCAGTCAAGACGAGAGCGGCAACACCGGGAGAACGGTCTGCCCAGTCGAGGGCGCGGATAATGTCTGTTCGCATATCGTCATTGACTGCGTTGCGCTTATCCGCTCGGTTTAGGGAGAGGATCGCTATGTTATCTCGAAGTTCTATGTCGACGAGAGGCGTGTCTGGTTGCGGAATTGCTGCGGACATATTTGTCTCCTGACATCCGAATTTCTATACCGTTGTAGTCTCGCATCCAATAAATGAGAACTTCTGGTGAAAAACTCAATTACGGTGGATTGGTTTGCTTTACTGCATCCGGCATATTGAATACCAATGTAAACAATGTGAACAGGGATCTTATGGACACATCGGGAAGACTAAACGGAATCATAGGGGTGCTAGAGAGTGGTAGGCCCGCATTTTCCGCATTTGTACCTATGGATATCCAAACCGCTATCCACATGGCGGCAACCAAATACAATGGGATTGTGTTCGAAGGCGAGCACCTTCCCTGGGATATAATGGCCCTACGGGATTCGATGCAGTTTATGCTTGATCGTCGCGTGATTGCCAGTAGCGGTTCCATTGCACCCGCCGTCACGCCGATGGCCCGTGTGCCAGTCAATGGTGTTGAAATGGGTCAATGGCATGCAAAGCAGGCGCTAGATACCGGTGTCTACGGTATTGTTTGGCCGCATATCAGCACGGTCGAAGAGGCCTATAATGCGGTTGCTGCCTGCCGATATCCACGACTGACGGATAAGCCACTCTACGAACCGCAGGGAATTCGCGGCGACGGCCCAGTCCGGGCCGCGCGTTACTGGGGTTTGACCCAGCAAGAATACTATAAGAGGGCCGATGTCTGGCCACTTTCGCCCTACGGAGAAATATTTGTAATCTTACAGATTGAGGACACTAAGGGAATCGCCAACCTCCCCGACATGTTGAAAAGCGTACCCGGCATCGGGGCAATACTGATTGGTGAAGGGGATCTAGGCCAGGAACTTGGCTTTCCTCGCCAATATGACCACCCAGAATTACTTAACGCCATGAGCGAAGTGTTAGATATTTGTAAACGGCATGATGTGATAGTCGGCCACCCACATGCTAATGCCGGTAATATGCAGGACCTCATGGAGCAAGGGTATCGTTTCTTGATGTCGGCGCCGGGCCGTCACTATAAAGACCTAGAAAAGGGACTGGAACTGGCCAGTCGAGCATGAATTAAGAGAGAAAAGGAGAAGATGATGGGACCCCAAATACCGAAACTGCGTTCATATTTTGCCGCTACCGGTGGCTTTGCCGATGGTTCTGATAGTCCCAGCGCGTTTCTAGAGCGCTGCATTGCCGAAATGGAGGCCCGCGAAGATGACGTGAAGGCATTTGTTTGCAGAAATTTAAATGCGGCCCGCGCTGTAGCTGAAGCGTCAACAAAACGATGGCAGACTGGAAAGCAATTCTCTCTGATTGACGGAATGCCCGTTGGAGTTAAGGACGTAATGGAAACTGCGGACATGCCCACGAGCCAAGGATCACCTCTGTTTGTCGGGATGGAGACTGGGCGCGACTGTGCCGCAGTTGTCGCCCTGCGTGAAGCAGGAGCAATTATGGTGGGAAAAACCGTCACTACTGAGTTTGCAGCAACCCATCCCGGAGTTACTCGGAATCCTTGGGACCTTGAGCGAACTCCGGGAGGATCTAGCAGTGGTTCAGCGGCGGCTGTGGGATCCGGCATGCTGTCAGGAGGAACCGGATCTCAGGTTATTGGCTCCATAATCCGTCCTTCCGGGTATTGCGGTGCATTTGGTTATAAACCCAGCGTTGGCGGTATCAATCGCGGTGGCAGTTTTGATGGCTTCAGCCAGAGCTGTACCGGAATGATTGCTGCGAGCCTAGCAGAGTGCTGGTTAATGACCCGAGAGATTACGTCGAGGACTGGAGGTGACGCTGGCTACACAGGCGTCATTGGTCCAATGGAATTACCGGCGGCGAAGAAACCAAAGAAAATCGCGATGCTTTATACGGCAGGATGGGGCAATGCCACGGACTGCGCAAAAGCTGAATGGCAGCGTGCGCGAGATACTTTTGAAGCGTCGGGGATAGCTGTTCAGGATCGTAGTAATAATGCTGAGGTTGAGGCCGTCGAACAGGCTATATTCAACGCGATGGAACTATCCATGAATATTAACGCTTGGGAGGGACGGTTTCCGCTAGATACCTATGAGCGAGACATGGATAGTTCGAAACTCAGCGAGAGTGCGCACAATCGCCTTAAGCAAGCACTATCAATGACCCAAGATCAGTTTTCAGAATTGCTCGTGGAAAGGGACCGTGTCCGTAATGTATACGCGGCGCTGAATGGACAATTCGATGTCTGTGTTACCTTGTCAGCCCCGGGGGCGGCGCCTCGGGGGCTGGAATGGACTGGCGATCCTTTATTTACGGTACCAACTTCCTTGGTCGGTATGCCAACGGTCACTCTGCCATTACTTCAAGATGAGGGTTTACCCCTCGGACTTCAGATCATTGGACATACAAACGCCGATGCGGATTTATTCGCCCACGCAGGTGGTATACTCAATTTATTCTGATGCTCTGGAGACGTTGCCATGAAGGCGATGATATTTAACTCTTTTGGTCCACCTGAGGTTCTGCATTACGAGGATCTCCCAGATCCAGTGCCTGGCGAAAATGATCTTGTCGTGGAGGTACATGCCGTCTCTGTAAATCGCGTCTTGGACGTCGAAATTCGTTCAGGTCGGGCCCCGCTTTACGGTGTTACTCCGCCCCATATTCCCGGCGTTGACCCATCTGGGATTGTTGTGGAAACCGGTTCGAACGTTACAGATTTCGCTGTGGGAGATCGTGTTTCGATTACATTAGGTATGCCGGATGGTGGCCGTTTTGGCATTGAATGTAATGGTGGCGCTGCGACGCTAACTGTCGCGCCGGCAGAATCGTGCGTGCTAATCCGCGATGAAGTCGGTTTTGCAGAGGCTACTGTTATCTCCCGTCACGGGCCAGTCGCCTACAACCTTCTGTTCAACATGGGTAATCTAAAGCCGGGGCAAACTGTTTTGATATTCGGGGCATCGGGCAATCTGGGTTCAATAGGGATCCAGTTGGCTAAGGCGGCAGGCGCGACTGTTATCGCAGCTGCGGGAAGCGCGGAACGGGCGGCGGTTGGGACTCGGCTGGGCGCCGATCATGCCATAAATTACGGCGCTGTAGATTTGGTCGAAGTAGTTAGCGAGTTGACGAACGGAGAAGGGGTAGACCTGTTCTATGATAATATCGCTAATCCAGAGGTTTGTCCGCTTGGTATCGAGAGTCTTAGAGATGAGGGACGCATGGTGACGGCAGGCGCGCATGGTGGGCCGATCATTCCAGTTAACATGGCTACAGTCTATTACAAACGATTAACTATAATGGGAAATCCACGAAGTAACGCTCAGGATGCTTTGCCATGCTTCGATGCTGCTGCGGACGGCAAGCTTAACGTAGTTATAGATCGTGTGGTTCCGCTCTCCGAAGCTCCAGCGATGCACGCTCTTCTTGAGAGCCCGGCCGGCAGCGGCGTTGGCAAGATTATTCTTAACCCAATGCTGGGTTAGGGGAAGTGTCCTATACTAGGCGCGAAGAGATGTTCGATTACATTTTATATTTAGTCCCCGATATTTCGGAGATTTTTACTTAAAGCCCCTCGGCTATTTGCAATGACCTCCTTAGTGTAAAGCGGCAGAAAAGGGTCGTAGAGCCAGCTAGCCAAGTTGATCTGAATATATAAGTAATGGGGAATGCATCTGTATTCCAGGCATCGACTATCTCTCTAAATTAATGGTTTCATAATGTGCTGCTGGTATCCCGGGCGCTGCGATAGTGCATCGACCCAGCGTTCGAGATGTGGATACTCCTCTCGTTTGATCGGCATATTAAACCAACGCCATGCCGCGATACCTAGAGGAATATCTCCCATAGTGAAGTTCTTGCCAGCCATAAAACGCTGATCTGAAAGTGTCTTGTTTATAATCGACATCTTCGCGGATAGTATTACCCTTCCATCCTCAATGGCCGCCATATCACGATCCTTTGGAATAGTACGAACCATACCCCGAAACACCGGGATCATTGCTGGGCTAACGGAGGTAACCTGCCAGTCCATCCAACGATCAGCAATCGCACGGATTTGGATGTCTTTAGGGTATAGACCGTGAGTATCGTGTTTGGCAGCGAGGTATCTAACGCAAGCATTCGACTCCCAGTTCACGAATCCGTTGTCAATAATCACAGGGACCAGACCATTGGGGTTCATCGCCATGAATTCTGGGGTTTCGTTTCGGCCGTATTTTCCACCGATGTCTTCTCGTTCAAACTCCAAACCTAGCTCAGCGCAGGCCCATAGAACCTTCATGACATTTGAAGAAGTGGCGCGCCCCAATATTTTCAGCATTTTAAAATTCTTGTTTGCTAGTGACTTCCCGATTATTCCCCACCGAGGCGCGACTGTCGACGACCAAGCCTCTTGAATCTATATTTCGTAAAACACGAGAAAACAAATGGTATCTCAATCTGAAACTCTCAAGATCGCAGGCACTGAGGTTGATGTGGAACGTCGTGGGAAGGGTCGACCACTTATGATTTTACATGGAGAAGATGGTTTTGAGGGCACTTTGCCCCTTGTAGACGATCTCGCCCAATATTTTGAGGTTTTCATACCCCATATGCCGGGCTTCCGAAAATCCACCTTACCCACGTTTATCCGGGGTATAGACGACGTTTCGTATGTCTGGCTTGATCTACTCGAACGCTTAGAATTGACGGCAGTCACGTTGCTAGGGTTTTCGGTTGGTGGTTGGCTGGCAATGGAAATGGCAACAAAAAACGCTTCCCGGATTGGGCGGATGGTTCTCACAGGTTCCGTCGGTATAAAATTTGGTGATGCTTATGATAGAGATATTGAAGACATCTATTTCTATACAACGGAGACTGTACGAAAACTAAGATTTCACATTGAGGAAAATGATCCTCATCGTGATTTGTCGAACCTGAATAAGAAACAGGCATTAGAATTGGCTAAGTCTCGAGAAGCCATCGCGAAACTTTGTTGGGAGCCGTATTTTCATACGCCCTCATTACTAAACCGGCTACATCGAATAGATATGCCAGTGCAAGTTGTATGGGGTGCAAACGACCGGATGACGTTGCCCAAGTATGGCCGCGCGATATCGAGGGCATTACCAAATTCCTGTTTTTCTTTAATCCGAGGTGCCGGGCATTTCCCGCATATTGAACAACCTGATCGATTTACCAATGTGCTTAATGATTTCTTTGCCGATACGAAGGGAAGTCCCTAATGGAATTCTATCACTTTACGGAATTTGCCTGGCCTCATCTACCGCCGGAAGAAGAGTTTACCTCAGCAAGACTTAACTTGCCCAGTAGCGTATACGACCCGCAGTTGGGCGCCGATCTATATAACATGTGTCTCGATCAGTATGTGCTTGCTGATGAACTAGGCCTGAATTGTATGGTCAATGAGCACCACCAGACGGCGACCTGTTTAAATTCGTCAGGCGTAGTGCCTCTATCTATCTTGGCTCGACAGACAAAGAATGCTCGGATCTTGATCCTCGGCAATCCTGCGGCCAACCTTGCTGATCCAATTCGGTGTGCTGAGGAAATGGCAATGATCGATAACATTTCCTATGGGCGTCTCGAGTGTGGTTTCGTTCGTGGTGTACCTTATGAGCTTTTTGCTTCCAACGGTAATCCGACCGAGACGAGCCAGCGTTTATGGGAATCCATTGAGCTCATACAGAAAGCTTGGACTACTCACCATGGTCCATTCAACTATGAAGGCAAATGGATGCATAAACGTCAGGTAAATGTTTGGCCTCGCCCTTATCAGGAGCCCCACCCGCCTATTTGGACGACCGGCGGCAGCGATCTCTCTCACGCCTGCCGGACGGTGGCACGCGGCTTTACATTTGCGATGTTCCTGACACCCGTTGAAAAGTTATCAGCAATGTTTAGGGGTGTTCGAAACTGGTGCCGAGACCAAGGTTTGCAGCGTCCGGCAGATGACAAATTCGCCTTTATGCCCCTTGTCGCGGTGGGAGAGACCGAAAAGGAAGCGCAAGATCTCATCGAGCGGGTATTCTGGTATGTTGTTAACAACAAAGCAGAACCGCAGCACCGGGCTCCACCTGGCTATGTCGAGACCAATCTATATGCTGACTTCTTGTCTGGCAGGTTTACAGGCGGGCGAACAGACGCAATTCGGAGGCAGGGCATGGAATTTTTCCGGAAAAATCATGTCGCGATCTATGGAACGCCAGAAAATGTGGTTAGCCAGATAAAGTCTCTCCACAGAAAGACCGGTGGTTTTGGACACCTTATCGCTATGATGCATGCTGGAGACATGGATTTCGACATCACAGCTAAAAACATGACGTTATTCGCCCAAAAAGTGATGCCCCACATTAAGGGCCTGGGCAGCGTCAGTAAAAAGTTTGGCCCTTTGGTGAAGCGAGGCGTAAAAAACGCGGCTTAACGGAACTTGTTTTAAACCTTCTAAGAAATTTGTAGGGCAGAATCGGGTTAAGGCCGGGTCGCTTAAGGCCGCAATAATACCGATCATGTCATCGCAGTGTTAACCCCCCATAATATCCCTGCGATTAAGGTCGAGGTTAAAAAGACATACAAGATATTGGCTCGTGTAATAAGATCGACCGGTGGTATGCCAAACATAGCAGCGCCCGTTGCGACGGTGAGGCTGCCGATAGAAATGCCGCTGCACAGACCCCATCCGACTAGTAAGGCTTGCATCAAGACCAGATCGGTTAGGCCCGTCGGGACACTTGTGAAGATGACTAGGAGAAATGTACCGGTAACAATAGCGTGAATTCCGAATAACCCGGCGACATTCATTGTCATGATGATAATAAGTATTACTGCCCATGCGGGTAGGACTACGGTATTGAGCCAATCGAGAAGCCCCATATGCGGTAACGCTGCTTCGAATACCGCTCCGAGTGTAGTAGATGATACCAAAATGGATGTTTCCGGCCCTATCCGGCCGATGCCCGATCCGGTTCTCCGTATAGCTATTTTAACATTACCCGATTTCGTGCTTAACACCGCAACTATACAGGGGATGGGAAGTACAAGGATGAGCGCTTCCAGCGTAGAAAGGTTGGTGGTGCCCGTCGCACCTACAACGAGCAGCGCGGCGCAGAATACAGGCATCGATACCGGCGCAAGTGAGCTGAGCGATCGCTTGAGTGTATTTATACCCCGATTACGATCGAAAAATAGTATCGATACCAAGATCGCGATAACGGTCAGCGCTAGGCCGAGAGTCATAACTTGCCACAGCGGCACGAGAGGCAGGTACTGACTTGCTACCGCCATGCCGACAATAAATGGTGACCAGAAAGGTACCGTCATCATACCTCGAATAGCGACAGTAAAAATATCTCGCCGCTCAGCGGCTGGTGCGTCTTTACCCATTATTGGCGCTAGCACTGCGAACACGCCAACCTGTAAAACCGTACCCATTAAATGGGTGCCGATCACGATGCCGCTATCGCGTTCTCGTGGTGGTAAAGCGCCAAACAACGCCCTGGCGTTTGTAATTTCAGGGCGCTGATCAGCCGCCGCGCGTAATAAAACAATTGTTGCGAGGAAAGCCGGAAATATAGAAGCCTTGGAGATACCTGCCGAGATAGCAGCCCACTGGTCGTGGCTCTGTGCTAGTATCAGCATCGCACCCAAAAGAAGGCCGCAAAGGATCATTGTATGACGAGGTAGGCGTGGCAGGCATGCTATTAAAAACACTACCAACGTGGCCATCATCGCTTCGTCAAGATATGGTAAGTGGATCAAAATATGCCCTGCCGCGAGAAGCCAAAGCGCACCGACGAGAAGGCTGAGAAATATATTCACTTTTTGTCAGGGTCTTCGATCGCCGTCTCTATTTCCATACAAAATTCGGGATTGATTGCCTCTAGGAGGTCGAGGCCTGACACCTCTGCTACGAAGCCATTGCAAGTAGTTTTAATTTTCAGCGGCATGAGATTTCCATCGGTCTTAGTTTTTTACTATTCTATCCATCTAACTAACTAAGGGACAATGGAGGCATAAAAGTGGCTAATAAGGATTTACGGAATTGGATCGATGAACTTGAAGCTAATGACCAACTCCAGCATGTGAGTGGCGCGGATCATCACGAGGAAATCGGGGCGATCGTTGATATTCACATGCATAAAATGACGAACCCTGCAGTAATGTTTGATAATATACCAGGTTTCCCAACCGGTAACCGTGTGCTTGCCAATATCCTGACTTCCGTCCCTCGCATTAACCTTGCGCTCGGAAAACCGGTGGATACTTCCGAAATCGAATTAGTGAATTACTGGCGAAAATATATGCAGGATCAACCGACCCATGCGCCCATTGAAGTAAATGGTGGACCATTGATTGAAAATGTATTTGAAGGTGACGCTATCGATATCACCACCATTCCTGCGCCTAAATGGCATGAGTTGGACGGGGGGTATTTTATCGGCACAGCCTGCATGGTCGTGATGAAAGACCCGGACTCCGGCTGGATTAATTATGGCGCTTACCGTGTGCAGGCACACGATTCCAAGACCGCCTCTGTCATGGTCTCTAAGGGTAAGCACGGTGATATTTTGATGCGTAAATATTTTGATCGCGGCGAGCCATGCCCGATCGCTGTGGTCGCCGGTATGCATCCGGCTTTATTTATGGTAGCCGGCCTTGAAATGCCGTACGGCAAGAACGAATACGATTGCGCCGGGGGTATAATTGGCGAAAGTGTAGAAGTCATCAATATGCCGAAAACAGGTCTCCCGGTCCCGGCCAACGCGGAAATAGCATTCGAGGGCTTTATCCATTCCGAAGACCTAGTCGACGAAGGCCCGTTTGGCGAGTGGCCCGGTTATTATGCTGGCGATATGCATCCGGAGCCTGCGATCCGCATCGAAACATTTATGCATCGCGATAATCCGGTTCTTTTAGGCGCTATTCCAGCGGTGCCACCAAATGACGATACGTTCTACCGTGGCACCTATCGATGCGGCGCGGTGTGGAACCAGCTTGAGGCGGCGGGAATACCAGAAGTAAAAGGTGTGTGGGCTCATGAAGCCGGTGGAAGCAGGATGTGGTTGACCGTGTCGATCGCTACCCAATACGGCGGACATTCTAAACAGGCAGGACTGATCGCGTCACAGTGCCACGCCGGCGCTTACGCAAACCGCTGGGTGGTGGTGGTTGACGAGGATATCGATCCGTCAAATATGAATGACGTGATATGGGCCATGTGTACGCGTTGTGATCCGAAGGATGGACTTGATGTTCTGAATGGTTGCTGGAGTACGCATCTCGATCCAATGAGCTATAGCCACGAGGACCGGCGTAATTCTAGGGTCGTGGTCGACGCGTGTATACCCTTCCGCGAAAAGGAGACTTTCCCGGCCGTAGCTAGGGCATCAAAGGAGCTAGACGATCGAGTTAGAGCAAAATTCGGAGACGTACTACCTGATGGTTCTTAGCTAATTAACTGGTCCGGTACTTTCACCTCGGGGGAGGCGTCCGTTTATGTAAATATTATATTTAGGTGTTGCTTAGTGCGGCTCTTGTTTTGTTAGTCGGGTATCACCTGCAAATGGTCTGGCCGATTCTATGCGGTAAATTTTAAGGTTATTTACTTCCGGAATGGGAGACCCAATTTTGCAAGAATCAGCGCTCTCAAAGCCCCCTCTAAAGATATTTATCTTGACGCTATCTCGAACGGGATTTGTTATAGGAAATGCCGGTTTCCGTTAAATTTACCGATGATTTTTTAACCAAACGTCGCAAAAATATGTCTGACACCTTAACAATATGTCGCCCGGACGACTGGCATCTTCATCTCCGGGATGGTGCGATCCTCTGCGCAGTGCTGCCCTACACAACAAAAGTTTTCGGTCGGGCAGTTGTTATGCCAAACCTGACGCCGGCGGTACTCACTTCGGCGGATGCTATTGCTTACCGTAAAAGGATTATCTCTGCGCTGGAGAGTCACTCTGATTTTGAACCCTTGATGACCGCATATTTAACTGACAGCACCGAGCCGGATGAAATCGTTCATGGATTCCGGGAGCGCGTGTTTACCGCTGCTAAGCTTTATCCGGCAGGTGCGACTACTAACTCCGATAATGGCGTTACGAATATCGAGAAGATTTCAGACGTGCTTGAGCGCATGCAACGGATTGGGATGCCACTTTTGGTACATGGAGAAGTTACGGATCCTGAGATCGACATTTTCGATCGGGAGAAGGTATTCATTGATCAGGTTCTAAAGCCTACTCTCGAACGGTTTCCAGAACTGAAGGTCGTTTTTGAGCATATTACCACCGAAGAGGCGGTTTCATTCGTTCGTCAGGCTGGCTCGAATGTGGGAGCGACTATCACTCCCCACCATCTCGTGATCAATCGTAACGCGATGTTTTCCGGTGGAATGCGACCTCACATGTACTGCCTCCCGATTGCAAAGCGCGAAAGACACAGGCTCGCTCTCCGGGCGGCAGCAACATCAGGTAATACATCATTTTTTCTCGGGACCGATTCTGCGCCGCATCCGGTCTCAGAAAAGGAGGCGGCCTGTGGTTGTGCCGGTATCTTCAATGCGCCAACAGCATTGGAAATATATGCCCAGGTTTTCGACGAGGAATATGCCCTCGATCACTTTGAAGCTTTCGCCTCTCTCAACGGGCCGGCTTTCTATGATTTAGCCACAAATAGAGATACGATAACTCTACGACGCGGCGCCCGACCAGCGGTTGCTCGATTTGAGGTTGCTGGTGAGGAGATCCAACCCTTTGACACCGGGAGCCCGATCGGCTGGTACGTCGAACGATAATGTGCGGTAGCGTCTAGTATCATTAACTTGGGTGTCGTACACCTGTTTTTAGGGCGTGATGCAGAAGGGGAGGCCGTAATGGTAAAAAAGCTCACACACTGGATTAATGGCAAGAATATCGAAGGTAAGTCTACCAGATTCGGTGATGTCTATGACCCAGCAACCGGGCAAGTTGAGTCTCAAGTCCCCCTCGCCTCAGAGAGTGAAATCGCCGGTGCCGTGCACGCTGCTAAGAAAGCATTGCCTGACTGGGCGTCGACACCGGCACTTACTCGCGCCAGGATTATGTTTAAGTACAAAACCTTGATAGAGGAAAACGCTGACGAACTGGCATCTATTATCACCTCTGAACATGGCAAAGTTCTGTCGGACGCTCATGGATCGCTGACACGAGGACTAGAGATCGTTGAATTCGCATGCGGGATTCCACAATTATTGAAGGGCGAGTTCACCGAGCAGGTAGGGAGGGGTATCGATGCTTGGACCATTCGTCAGCCACTAGGGGTGTGCGCTGGCATAACACCGTTCAATTTCCCTGCGATGGTGCCGATGTGGATGTTCCCAATGGCGATCGCTTGCGGTAATACGTTCATCTTGAAGCCATCTGAGAAGGATCCTTCCTGCGCACTTCGCTTGGCTGAGCTCGCCTCAGAAGCTGGGCTTCCGGATGGAGTCTTGAACGTTGTTAATGGCGATAAGGAAGCCGTCGATGCGATTCTGGCTCATCCCGAAATTTCCGCGATCAGCTTCGTCGGCTCCACGCCGATTGCAAAGTATATATATTCGACGGGAGCCGCTAACGGTAAACGCGTACAGGCACTAGGTGGTGCAAAGAATCATATGGTAATTATGCCTGATGCGGACCTTGATCAGGCGGCGGATGCGCTTATGGGTGCAGCGTACGGTTCAGCAGGCGAGCGCTGCATGGCCATTTCGGTTGCAGTCGCGATTGGCGATGCCGGTGACAAGCTGATGGATTTGCTTACGCCGAGGGTTGAGGCTCTGAAAATCGGACCCGGTTCCGACAACGACATGGATATGGGGCCATTGATTACCGGCGATCACTTGGAAAAAGTTACACAATATGTTGGCCTAGGAGTTAAGGAAGGGGCGGATCTCGTTGTTGATGGTCGTGATTATTCATTGCCAGGCTATGAAGAAGGTTTTTTCATTGGTGGCTGTCTTTTCGACAACGTCACAACAGATATGCGCATATACCGGGAAGAGATTTTTGGTCCAGTCCTATCTGTTGTACGTTCGTCTGAATTCGACAATGCCGTTCAAATTATTAATGAACATGAATTCGGTAACGGCGTATCAATTTTTACTCGTGACGGCGATGCCGCTCGAGAATTCACCCAAAGAATAGAGGTGGGGATGGTTGGGGTTAACGTTCCAATACCCGTGCCGATGGCTTTCCATTCCTTCGGTGGGTGGAAAAGTTCTCTATTTGGCGACATTCATATGCACGGGCCCGAGGGGGTACGGTTCTATACCCGGCAGAAGGCGGTCACATCCCGGTGGCCCACTGGAATCCGGTCTGGAGCCGAGTTTACAATGCCCACGATGGAATAGAATTATAGTGTGCGATACGCCGGTATAAAATTAGTTTATCGCCATTCTTAAAGGCGTTGAAAATCGTCAGTTTAATTGAACGTAAGTGGTCTATGTGACTAATTTGCCAACGCCGGGGTCATCCGTAGGATCCTACCTTCGCTCTCATCTACTGCGTATACGGCACCGTCTGGACCTACTTCTACGTCGCGAATTCGGTTGCCTATTTGATTGAGCAGGCGTTCTTCACTTACGATTTTATCGCCGTCGAGTTCTACTCGTACGACAGCGCCTGCTCGCAATCCTGCGATCAGCAGGTTACCCTTCCAGGCGGGAAAAAGATCAGAATTATAAAACGTCATACCACCTGGTGCGATAACAGGTGTCCAAGTGTTTATTGGTGGTTCGATACCCTTCATAAATTTCTTTCCGGCGCCTATTGGCTCTCCGGAATATTCGTTGCCGTGGGAAACGAGCGGCCAGCCATAATTTCCGCCGGCGGTGATGATGTTTAGTTCGTCTCCTCCCCTGGGACCATGTTCTATTGCCCATAGCTTTCCGGTCTCCGGATGAATATCGGCGCCTTGAATGTTTCGGTGGCCGTATGACCAGATTTCAGGGCGCGTCTTTGGTTTTTTAATAAAGGGATTGTCCTCAGGAACACCTCCGTCGACGGTCAGCCGGATAACTTTACCTACGTGGCCACCCAAATCTTGCGCCAGATTTCGATCACCTAAATCTCCGGTTGTGACGAATAAATTACCATCCGGCGCGATAAGAACGCGGGAGCCAAGATGTCGTCCACTACCTACTTCGGGCGACTGACGAAAGAGAACTCTAACATCATCCAATTGGGAATCGTCCAGACGGAGCTTGCCCCGCAACATAGCTGTATAGATCCGTCCTTCGGATGATCTCTCACTGTAAGTTAAGAATAATAAACGGTTTTTTCTAAATTCGGGGTGTAACATTACATCCAAAAGTCCACCTTGGCCGACATTTGCAACCTTGGGGGTCCCCATAATTGCCGGAGATATTTTACCGACCTTGTTGACGATCCGTAGGTTCCCCATCTTTTCAGTAAATATCATTCGTCCGTCAGGCAGAAAATCGATAGCCCATGGAGATTTAAGACCCTCTGCTACTGTTTCCACAGTTATCGTGCCGGTTTTTGTCATTACTGTAACGGCGGATATTGCCATATTGGATGTAGCGACGAGGACAAAAATTATCCCGATAAAAAAATTTAATTTCAAAGGTCTCTTTCTCCTGAGGGTAAAATATATTTTTCTTATATATAAAGTTTCCTTTATTTTCCGGGAAACCGACTCGTACTTAGGACTCCTTGCACATGAATGCCATTGTTCTCCACGTAGAATTAACCCTTAATCCAGGGCATAGGGACGCTTATCTTGCTCGTGCGTTACAGCATCGGGATAACGTTCGCACAAACGAGCCGGCCTGGCAGCGGTTTGAAATCTCTATTGCGGAAGAAAATCCAAATCTTATCCGATTGTATGAAGTCTACGCAGATGAGGCGGCGGTAAAGCATCATATGCAAACCGCTTATATGGTCTCCTATCGAGAGGATACCGCCCGAATGATCGCGGATAGGAAGTTGACCCGAGCTCAAATGGCCCACGATTAAATGTTTTATTATAACCCATTATTGAAAACCGATGCGTGATTTTGAATGCACACCGCGTTGGCGTGTCGGGATTACATTTTCGATATAAAACCCCATCCGGTCTGTGAACTAGAAGTATACCAGTTCCTTATCGGAGACGAATATCTATCCGAGGATCCGGTAATATGCGGCTCGATTTTTTACGCCAGTTGACTGATTTCAATAACATACGGTTTAGTATGTGGTTTTCCACGAACTGTTTTT
>PTJZ01000011.1 GCA_002937455.1 Alphaproteobacteria bacterium MarineAlpha11_Bin1 | reverse complement strand
TGGTCGGAGCGACTGGATTCGAACCAGCGACCCCTTGACCCCCAGTCAAGTGCGCTACCAAACTGCGCCACGCTCCGATTTTCGCGGTTGGCAGCAACCTAAGTCGCCATGCTCCATAACTCAAGTGTATATTACTTCAGCGGGCGGGATTCTTTGAGCATGTCCCGGAGATCTTCCAACTCGCTAATTATAGAAATCATCTCGGCACGCTTTTTATCGTTTAGCGACATCGCGCATCCTGTAACCTCCTGAACCGTTCCGTGCTCGGGCGTAGCCTTCTCCGCTGATCCAGTTGCAATCTGATCTATAGAGACCGAGATGAACTCCCTCGCTCCTCCTTGGCGAAGCAATTTCTGCACGCCCTTGATAGTATATCCGTCCGTATAAAGAAGTTCTCGTATTCCACGCAACAACTCAATATCCTCGGGTCGATAATATCGCCTACCGCCGCCGCGTTTCAGTGGCTTCACTTGAACGAACTTACTCTCCCAAAACCTAAGAACATGTGCCGGTATATCGAGTTCTTTGGCTACTTCGCTAATTGTTCGGAAAGCAGCCTCGGACTTCCCCGACCGTCGATGACCATCACCCGCAGGCATACAGATCAGCTTCCAGTCCTATTAAACGGTGGAGACCCTCCCGATGGCGATGCGGAAGGTTCCGAAGATAGCTGTTGCTGGGGTGAGAGCACCCCGCTGTCAGCAGTCATGTTGGGAGTTTTATATGTTTGACCGAGGCTGTCGTTGTTAATCATATTTTTTAAAACGTTTGATGCCCGAAAGATAAGAACCTTACGCGGCAGGATCGGCACTTCCTCACCAGTCTTAGGATTTCGACCAACCCGCTGGCCTTTTTGTCGAACCGAGAAACTGCCAAACGAGGAGATTTTGACCGTTTCGCCATTGGTAAGCGTCGCAGCTATCTCTGACAAAACTGATTCAACGAGATCCGCGGACTCATTTCGTGACAGTCCAACCTCTTGGTAAACAGCCTCGCTTAGATCCGCTCTAGTGACCGTATTTTCGACCATGGCATGCCCCCCCTATGTCCCTTTTTCAGACGGTAGCTCTTGCGAAGAAGGCAGTCAATATCAAAGGGATAGCGGCGATCCAAAGATAATTTAACCGCCCCACCTTACCACCGGATCACGCTTGCTCCCCAGGTAAAACCACCGCCCATCGCTTCGAGAACTACAACGTCCCCCGCAGTGATCCTGCCATCTTGCACAGCAGTATTCAGTGCAAGTGGGATAGATGCGGCAGAGGTGTTGGCATGGCGATCAACCGTCATGACGATTTTTTTCTCATCAACCCTCAATTTCCGTGCCGTCGAGGTGATAATTCTCTGGTTCGCCTGGTGCGGGACAAGCCAGTCAACATCTTTGGACTGAAGCCCAGCAAGTTCCAGTACTTCTCCGATGACGCTCGACAAATTCTTAACCGCATGCTTGAAAACTTCAGGTCCATCCATTCTCAGGTGGCCTACCGTCTGGGTCGTTGAAGCCCCCCCATCGACATACAAAAGGCCATAGTGACGACCATCAGAATGTATACAATTAGCAAGAATGCCTCGATCACTGCTCTCACCTGTACCTTCCTCCGCCCGAAGAACAACGGCGCCTGCCCCATCACCAAACAAAACGCAGGTTGTTCTGTCCTTCCAGTCCAAAATGCGTGAAAAGGTCTCAGCCCCAACCACCAACACCGTTTCTGCCTGGCCGAGGCGGATAAAATTATCTGCAACATTCATTGCGAAGACGAATCCCGAACAAACCGCCTGAACGTCGAATGCAGATCCCCGGGTCATTCCCAGCGCGGCCTGAACCATGGTCGCAGTAGACGGAAACGTATTATTTGGTGTTGCCGTCGCAAGTACGATCAAATCCACTTCCGACGCCTCTATACTCGCATGATTGAGTGCTTGTTTCGCCGCAGCAAGCGCCAGATCCGAGGTATTTTGGTCTTCTTCGGCAATATGGCGAGATTTTATACCCGTCCTCTGTACAATCCACTCATTCGAAGTGTCAATGCGATCCGCCAGTTCTTCATTTGTAACTACACGGTTAGGCAAATATCCACCACAACCTGCAATAACCGAACGCCGAACCATTAAGAAACTGCCACTTCCGTGATCTCCAGTTCCATTTTACTGAAATTCTGAAGGCCCCGGGTAATCTTTTCATTGAAGTCCTTAGCTGCCAGATCGACGGCAACGCCTATAGCGTTCGCAAACCCAAACGCGTCTGTACCACCATGACTTTTCACAGCTATGCCCGTCAACCCAAGAAACACGGCCCCATTGTAACGGCGGGGATCGATTCGAATCCGCATCTTTCGTAGACCGCGGCGCGCCAAGACGAAACCTAAACGGGACGAGAGCGAACTGCGGAAAGCATCTCCTAAGAATTCTGTGATCAACCGAGCAGTACCTTCCGTCGCCTTGAGCGCAATGTTACCGGTAAACCCATCAGATACGATAATATCAGTCTTTCCGGCAGCAATATCATCTCCTTCGACAAATCCGCTAAAGTTAATTTCTCCAGATATCTTGCGGAGATAGGCGTAAGCCTGCTGGATTTCAGCATGACCCTTCATTTCCTCGGAACCCACATTTAATAATCCGCAGGACGGTTCGACCGTTCCGAGCACTGTCCTCGCAAATACATCTCCCATTATGGCGAACTGAACTAGGTTATTAGCATCGCATTCAACATTTGCGCCAAGGTCGAGCATCACGCTCTCTCCACGAATAGTTGGAAAAATAGCTGCGATAGCTGGACGGTCAATTCCAGGGAGAGTGCGCAGTGCCAGTTTCGCCATTGCCATTAAAGCGCCCGTATTGCCGGCTGAGACCACACCTGCGGCGTTTCCTTCTTTTACAGAATTTATGGCCAGCTGCATGCTGGACTGTCGACCTTTTCGCAATGCATCAGAAACTTTCATCTCGTTGCTGATGCTTTCACCCGTATGAGTGATTTCGGTTATCTCACGAAGACGTTTTCTTCTCTTAATTAGCGGAAGAAGTTGGCTCTCATCACCAAACATCTGAAAGCGCAGCCCGGGAAAGCGTCGACGAGCAAAATCTGCGCCCTTTACCACGATCGTGGGGGCGTCATCCCCCCCCATAGCATCAAGTGCGATTGTGAGTGAAGGGCTCACTTATCAATCCTATTGTTTTGATTAACCGGGCTCAGGCGCCGGATGTCTCCACAACTTCACGGCCATCATAGAAGCCACAAGATCCACAGACGTGATGAGAACGCTTTTGTTCTCCGCAGTTAGGGCACTCGGTATTTGGGTTTGCAGACAACGAGTCGTGTGCGCGGCGCATATTACGCTTCGATTTCGACACTTTATTCTTTGGAACAGCCATGACCTTGCAATATCAATAATTAGAAAAAAAAACAGGGGGGCGATAGATATGCGATCCTGACGCTTGGGGCAACCTGAAGTTTACGCAAAAACTAGGATTTTGGCTTCAGATCGCTCAAAACCTCGAATGGGTTGGGTTTTTCAGTGGCGTTAGCGACCTCGTCTTCACCGAGAAACGACACCCCTGGCCCAAGATTTATATCGGCTGACGTAATTTCTTTGCTTCTTGGATATGGATCCAATGCCAAGGATAGTTCCTCCGCTACCAATTCACCAAGGTCTATAATCTCACCATCTAGGGGTTCCGCCTCTTCCAAAACCGGCATGTCCGCTGTTGGCTCTAAACCGTGCGTAAAGACGAGTTTTATTTCCTCATTCAATTTAGCGGCAACGGGCTCAAGAGAAATGACGCATGTCTGAACTACGTTTGCCTGGAAATTCCCAGATACTGACAAGACCCTACCAAACTCCAGCCACTCCAAGACTAAACTAGCCGTTAACCCCCCGATTGATTGCTGTTCAAATCTCGCTGCTAGTGACTCACACTCTTCCTTTTCTGCCGTAAATCGGAAGCTTTGGGGTTTTTCACTCAGATCCCCAAGCTCAAATACCCTGCTAAATTCAGGGCCGATATTATAATTTCCTTCCATCACACCGCAGCAAACACAAAGGAGCCGGATTGCACATCATCGATATTAAGATCACTGAGTAAAATTGCCTGAGATCTAATATACTCCGCAAGCTCTAATACCTTCTCTGGCTCTGGTTTTGACGTCCCGTATACATTTCGAGATAAAGCTTCCTCAAGTTCGGATCCGGCCGACGACAAACCCGCATCGTAGGATGCAATGCGTCCATAGAACGCCTGAACCATACTTTTTATCCGTTTTCCTACCCCCATATCGCCTGCACCCATTTCCCGAAGACTAAGATCCATATCCTCGAACATTACGTCGAACAGTGCTTGACCGATGCGGCTTGTGGAAGGCGGCCCAGGTTTCAAACGCCGAAGTACGAGGAACGTGTGAAGGGTCACCAGTTCAAATCGCCCGTCGACGGTATCAGGTACGCCCAGTTCATCGTAAAAGCGGGGATTCCTCGCCTGTTCTACAATTTTCCGATATATCGTCTCAGCTACGCTGGGAAGCCGGTCATCTTTTAAGAAAGAGAGCAAAGAAATTCTCTGTTCATATTCATCTTGCCTAACGCCTAAATTTAATACTGTTTCACGCCCGTGAGAGATAAATTATACTTCGATAAAATAGAAGTCTTACGTAATCTCAAACATTATGATGGTCAAATGACCTTGAGCAAAAATAAAGAATGCAGAGGAAATACGCTCTGTTTCACCTATCTAATCTTTAGTGTTGCCTTGGTTGCTGCATTACTCTCCGCTTGCTCCGCGCGCATCGAAAGTCACGGTAACTTTCCAAATCATGAACTAATCGAAAGTATTCGGATCGGAAAAAATAGTCGACCCCAAGTATCAGCAATCCTCGGGACGCCTTCCGCCAAAGCTACTTTCGACCAAGAAGCTTGGTACTACGTTGGCACGCGAACTAGTAAATTTGCCTTTCTAAAAAAGGAGGTTTTGGAGAGGAAAGTCTTGGTAATCAGATTCAACAAGCAGGGGATTGTTGAACAGGTCGAAAGGCTTACCAAAAAAGATGGCCGCGAAATTCAGATTGTCGGTCGGAAAACACCGACCCAAGGCAAAGAACTCAATGTTATCCAGCAACTTCTGGGAAATATAGGCCGTTTCAGCGCGGCTGGTGACGGGGAAAAATGAAAATAAGATTTTTAGGATAAAAAGAACCGCGCCCCAAAAACCCCAAACAATTGGGGCTTTTGGGCATCTCTTTTGTGATCAATCAATTAGACGCTACCACTGCTAAAAGCAGAATAGCGACAATGTTGATGATCTTTATCATTGGGTTCACTGCGGGACCCGCCGTATCTTTATACGGGTCACCTACCGTGTCTCCAGTCACGGAAGCTGCATGGGCTTCGGATCCTTTACCACCATGGTTGCCATCTTCAATATATTTCTTCGCGTTGTCCCAAGCACCGCCCCCAGCCGTCATCGATAACGCAACGAAAAGACCAGTAACAATTGTCCCAAGCATTAGCGCACCCAGCGTGGTAAATGCCGCGGCTGGCCCCCCAATCCATTTTATCACTAGATATACAGCTATTGGCGCAAGTACCGGCAGCAACGATGGAATGATCATTTCTTTGATCGCCGCCTTGGTTAACAGATCGACAGCACGTCCGTACTCGGGCCGGGCTGTACCCTCCATAATCCCGGGTATTTCTTTGAACTGCCTCCTCACTTCAACCACGACCGCAGCTGCCGAACGGCCGACCGCCATCATAGAAAGTGAACCGAATAGATATGGAAGCATACCGCCAATAAATAAGCCGATAACCACGTATGGGTCTTGAAGACTAAACTTCACTTGTGCCGCAATCTCTGGAACATAGTACTTCATATCCTCGGTATACGCAGCGAACAGGACTAGTGCAGCCAGGGCGGCGGATCCAATAGCATAACCTTTGGTAACCGCCTTGGTAGTGTTGCCCACTGCATCTAGGGCATCCGTATAATTACGGACTTCTTCTGGCAACTCCGACATTTCGGCGATACCGCCAGCGTTGTCAGTGACGGGTCCATACGCATCTAAGGCTACCACCATGCCAGCCAATGCCAACATTGTAGTCGCCGCGATAGCTATCCCGTAGAGGCCTGCCGAGAAAAAGGCAATAAGGATGCCCGCCGCAATTACGATTACGGGAAGCGCGGTGGCTTCCATAGAAACAGCTAACCCTTGAATCACGTTGGTCGCGTGACCGGTTTCTGAGGCCTTAGAAACACTTCTGACCGGTCGAAACTGGGTACCGGTGTAGTACTCTGTGATCCAAATGATCAATCCGGTGACGACTAGTCCGACAACGCCGCAATACATCAAGTTTTGAGCTTGAATTGATCCACCCTCCGTCGGGATCATTGCCGAAAAGCTGCCAAACACAATATAAATAGTTAGTGCGATCAGGATCGCTGAGGCTATTGCTGATGCTATAAAGCCTTTGTACAGCGCACCCATAACATTGTTACTGCTGCTAAGTCGGACAAAAAATGTACCAAATACGGAACCAATGATACAGACACCGCCGATCAATAGCGGTAAAAGGAGCATAGTCTCTTGGCTAGGCCCACTGAAAAATACCGCACCAACCAACATCGTCGCTACTATCGTCACCGCATAGGTCTCGAATAGGTCGGCCGCCATCCCTGCGCAGTCACCAACATTGTCACCCACATTGTCAGCAATCACTGCAGCGTTCCTAGGGTCGTCTTCTGGAATACCAGCCTCTATTTTACCAACGACGTCCGCACCAACGTCCGCGCCCTTGGTGAAGATACCTCCACCGAGGCGCGCAAAAATAGAAATCAGAGAAGCGCCGAAGCCAAGCGCAACAAGTGCTTCGAGAATATGGCGAAGGCCGTTGGCCTCTGACGGATTGTAGACATCCCGTAAGATTATGTAATAGCCGGCAACCCCCAACAGGCCGAGCCCAACGACCAGCATCCCTGTTACAGCACCTGATTTAAATGCGACGGTCAGGGCGGGCTGCAAACCGCCTGTTCGTGCCGCATCAGCCGTCCGAACATTAGCTCGCACGGAAATGTACATACCGATATATCCCGCGGCACCTGACAGAATGGCACCTAGGAAAAACCCTATTGCGGGATAAATTCCAAGCAAAAGGCCAAGAACCACACCTATTATGACCCCCACTATTCCGATAGTCATATACTGTCGGTTAAGGTATGCCTGTGCACCTTCCTGAATAGCGCCGGCGATTTCCTGCATTTTCTCGTTACCGCCCGACGTCGAGAGCACAGAGCGACTAGCAAAAACACCGTAGAGGATTGCAAGAATGCCACATGCGAGCACAACCACATACGCTTCAAACATCTTTAAATTCCTTGTTGTGTAAGGGACTTACGCCCCAACAATTATGATGGGTTCACCATCACCCCTCGGGACCCATAAAACCGGGCGGACCATGCCAGAAGAAGGGATTCAAGGCAACACCGCTGACCAATTGTTCAGCCGTCTCGGGATCGGCGACCCGGACTATACGGAAGATGGCTTTCTTGTCGATTTACGAGCGTTGAAGCGAAGCCAGACCGTCCCCACTAAAACAATAATTACAAGGGGAGCCATTACAAGATTGACGGCATTCCAACCGATGGACTGTTGAACCGCTCCCGACATGAAAGCACCGACCGAGATTGTTCCCCAAATAAAAAAATCATTTAAACCCTGAACCTTTGCCTTTTCAGCGGCGGTATATGTTTCTGTTAGCAAAGTCGTACCCCCGGTAAACAAGAAATTCCAGCCAACCCCCACGAGAACTAGACCAGACAAGAAGTTCAGGAAGGAAATTCCGGAGAGGTGAATCAGAATACTAGCGCCGCACAGCAATGCGCCGACGATTAGGATATTGTTTACGCCAAACCGCATAATCAGATGACCGGTAATGAATGCTGGGACGTACATCCCGAGGACATGTGCCTGAATAACGTATGACGAATGTGAAAAAGTAAAACCGCAATTCCCCATAGCAATGGGGGTCACCGTCATCAAGAATGACATAACCAAATAACCAAACGTAGCTGCACATACAGCGATTATGAACTTTGGCTGTCTGGCAATTTGGGAGAGATTTCGGCCACTAGACCTGCGCTGTTCCGCCAAGGGTCGCGGTATCCTGATAAAGCTTACAACAACGGCAACCGAAACATATACCGCAACCAAAGACAGATAGACGCCGGCGAACTGAGCCGGCAAGACATCTGCCGTATTACGGGCGAGGGTGGGACCGAGGAATGCCGCCACTACGCTGCCGGCCAAGACGTACGAAATTGCTTTGCTGCGGAACTCCTTCGTGGCCACATCGGAGGCAGCGAAGCGGAAATAATGACAAAAACCATTAAAGCAGCCCGTAAGCAGAGAGGCGACGCAAAATAGTAGAAAATTACCAGAAGCGATCGAATAGGCACCCAAAATTCCGCCTGAAGCGCCGATAACAGCACCGGTAATAAATCCAATTCTTCGCCCAACCCTTCCCATATAAATGGACGCAGGTATGGTGGTAAGCGCCATCGCAACAAATTGAAGTGCGAGGGGCAATGTTGCCATAGACTTATTCTCGACCAGCAAAATTCCGCCGACAATTGGTGCAGTTGAAAGGATCGCCGAAGTCGACGTCATGAAAAGAGCCTGACAGCAGGCGAGTAGAAAGACATTACGGCGTACAGATGAAGTAATCATGGGAAAGAACTTACGCTACCGGGCAATGTGTGCAATTCGAATCTTTCGGCATACACTCATGATAAATCGATTGAGCGTTCCCAGTCTTGCCCGTATCTCCGGCTTGAAAATTTTTCTTCCCACTTCTGCACGTTATCTCTGCGAACCTCGGCGCCGGGCAGCGGTCATAAATCTTCAGTTTCAAACATAAAGGGTATGGCTAATGACGGGTAAGATCTCTAAACCGTGTTTGATGAAAATCAGATCTAAGCCCATGGCGCAGTTCAATTAAATCTGTAAAAGCGAATGAATTAACTAGCCTTAGAAATGGCAATACCCATGGGTTTCCAGAGAAATTTCGCGCCCGCTGGGATCGAGTATCCTAACGATCGGCGGGCCACTAAAAACACTCCCAATTTTCGTCACTTTGACGCCGGCGAGCTCTGCAGCCTTACCAATACCCTCTGCGGCGTTGGGTGATGCTGTAAACACCAACTCGTAATCATCTCCGCCAGAAACTACTTCCCCAAAATTCAAATCGCCGCTTGCTAGACGTTTGCCCAGCTCAGAAGAAACCGGTACTTGGTTACCCATAATCGTAGCTGAAACTCTGGAGGCTTTGCATATGTGCCCGAGATCAGCGTGCAACCCGTCGGATACATCAGCTGCCGCCGTGACGAGACCGCTCAAACGAAGACCCAGAGAAATGCGCGGATCTGGCAGTTGAAAACGTCTAATGATTGCTGCTGGCCCAGTGTCACCGGCCAGAAGATGCTTAAGGCCAGCTGCAGCATCACCAATGGTGCCAGACACATACACGTCATCCCCTATTTTGGCCCCATTACGGGTGATCGCGCAGCCGGTTTTGACCTCCCCTACGAAGGTCGCCGTTAGCGTGAGGTCTTTCCGAGCCTGTGTTGTATCTCCCCCCAAAAGACAAAAGTCGAATTCGTCCTGATCTAATCTCAAGCCGTCCGCGAAACGGTTCAACCACTGTCCGTCAGCAAGATTGTTCAATGTCAAATTGAGAAAATATCCAATCGGAATAGCCCCCATCGATGCTAGGTCCGACAAATTTACCCGCAATAATCGGCGCGCAATCAAAGACGGAGACTCGGTCTCTAAAAAATGGACCCCCCCAATCATCGTGTCAGTCGTGATAACAGTATCAAAACCGCCCCGTTGCTTTAAAACGGCAGCGTCATCCGATAAACCAAGCGCTCGATGATCACCATCAGTTAATGGAGCAAAAACGGATGCGATCAGCTTAAATTCGCTCGGCCTGCTGCCCTCACCTGTCACAGCTCCTGTCCCCAAATTCTTTCGGACGGATCGACCTCGCAACTCGATCGAGCATTCCGTTTATCATACCCGGCTCTTGGCCGTCGTAAAATGCGTGCGCAACGTCAACATATTCGGTGATTATCACCCGACTAGGGGTATCCAACCGAGTTTCCAACTCATATATACCCGCCCTCAAAATAGCTCGAAGAATTATTTCTAATCGATTTAGTACCCATTTTTTGGATAGGGCAGCATTAGCCATTTTATCTATTTGGCCGCCGCTCTCAGTGACACCGAGAACGATCTCACTGAACAAAGCCTTATGTGGTGCAATGTCGTTCGCGGTATCGAAACTTTCACCCAGCCGAAAATGCAGAAATTCTTCCAGCACCAGATCTGGCGACGCCGAAGATTGTTCAATTTGGTAAAGGGCCTGTACAGCCGCGAGCCGTGCGGCGCTTTTTTTCGCACTACCCCGAGAATTCCCCTGCCCCCGCTCAACTGCTGCCATCATCTGGAATAAATGTTGAGTTTGCGTTTTATTTCAATCATAGAAAGACAGGCGCGAGCAGCGGCACCTCCACGGTCATGCTGATCCCTTCTTGAGCGTACTAGTGCCTGATCGCGATTTTCGGTCGTTAACACCCCATAACCAAGTGCAATCCCATATTTCAGCACTAGATCGTTTAACCCTCGAGCGCTTTCGCCGCACACGTAGTCATAATGAGAGGTCTCCCCCCGTATTACACAGCCAAGCGCGATATACCCGTCATATCGATTTTTGTCGGATCGCGAGGTGTCCGCCTCAATTGCCATCCTTATAGCGCCAGGAAGCTCAAAACTACCCGGTACTTCGAAACGATCGTAGGTGGCTCGTTTTTGACTAAGCTCAATCAGAACACTTTCAACCATATTATTATTGATTTCTTCGTAGTAGGGAGATTCGACGATCATGATATGTGGAAGATCGTTCACAGCTAGTTACTCCATTACGTTATCGATGGGGCGGCGATCAACCACAGACAGCCCAAAGCCGTCTAACCCTTTTATTGCTCTGGTACGATTAGTTAACAGAACCATTTCCCTTACGCCAAGATCTACGAGTATTTGCGCGCCAACTCCAAAATCTCGCAGCGCTGGTGGCGCTGTTTCTCGATCTTCCTCACTCGTAACCGATACTTCAGCGGAGGCAACTATCGGGTCAGACGGGACACGGTGCCGAGCACGAACTTGGTTAGATAGCTTCTCGGCCCAAGGTTCGCGAATTATCACGATGACGCCAGCCCCTTCCTCACCAATTTTGCGAATTGCTCCCTCTAGTTCGTTATCCCTTTGGTTCGTCGTATCATGAATCATGTCATCGAGTATATTGACGGCATGCATTCGTACCAAAACGGGTTTATCCAACCCGATCTCACCCTTAACCAGCGCGAGATGTTCGGCGCCAGACACCCGGTTTCGATAAACGATCAATTTGAAATCACCACCATATTTGCGGTTGATACGCGTTGTAATTGAGCGTTCAACGATCGAGTCGTTATTAAGTCGGTAGGCTATCAAGTCCGCAATCGTAGCTACCTTCAGGCCATGGAATTGGGCAAACTTTACCAAGTCCGGCAGACGCGCCATTGTGCCATCTTCGTTCATGATCTCACAAATCACACCTGATGGGTTGAGCCCCGCAAGGCGAGATAGGTCAACCGCCGCCTCGGTGTGGCCGGTCCGAACTAGTGTACCGCCATCTTGAGCACGGAGGGGAAAGACGTGTCCAGGAGTGACGATATCGTCCCGGTCCTTTGACGGATCGATGGCAACGGCAATTGTACGTGCACGGTCAGAAGCGGAAATGCCGGTCGTAACACCCTCGCGCGCCTCAATTGAGGTCGTAAATGCTGTTTCGAACTGAGATCTATTATCGCTCGACATTAAAGATAGACCCAACTGATCAATACGCTGACCGGTCATAGCGAGACAGATCAGGCCGCGACCATATTTGGCCATAAAATTAATTGATTCGGGCGTCGCCATCTGTGCTGAAACGATTAGATCGCCCTCATTTTCCCGATCCTCGTCGTCGACCACGACCACCATACGCCCATTTCTGATATCCTCGATGACGTCTTGTATAGGCGATAGAAAATCGTTTAACCGCTCTACTGAAGAGGAATCGGCCGCTTTTTCCTCGCCCACAACAGTAAGTCTGTTATCTACCACTATCTCAGTCCTTTCCAATAAGGCGAGCAACGTACCGCGCTATCGTATCAATTTCCATATTGACCCGATCTCCAATTACCCTCTCGCTAAAAGACGTAGCGGATTGTGTGTGACTAATAACGTTTACGCCAAACCGATTGCCCTGGACTTCGTTCACAGTCAAAGAAACCCCGTCGAGACACACTGAACCCTTAGGCGCAAGGTATTTGGCGAAGTCGGCGGGCGCCTCAAAAGTAAAACGAACACTATCTCCCTCAGGCAGCATATCGACCAACACGACTACCGCATCAACGTGGCCGGAGACGATATGGCCGCCAAGCTCATCACCGATTCGCATTGCTCGTTCCAGATTTACTTTCGTCCCGACAGCCCAGTCACCCAGAGATGTTTTATCGAGTGTTTCAGCAGAAGCTTCAACCGCAAACCAACCTTGACCTTTTTCAATTACCGTAAGGCAGGGGCCGGAGCACGCTATCGATGCACCAATATCCACATCATTGGTGTCGTAGACTGTCTGGATCTCTATCCTAGTATCGCCTCTCCGTTCAATTGAACGTACCATACCAACATCGGTTACAATACCTGTAAACATCCGTTTCCTCTAATGTTTGCGAATATAAGTCTCGACAAGATCGTCCCCAGCGGGACGAGCGGATACTTTGACGAAGTTCGCTGCCCCGTCAAGCGCACCGACCCCGAATGTGTCCGCAACCGGTATGCCATCTCCGCCGATCAGCTTCGGCGCTCGGAACCAAACTAGACGGTCTACCAAGTCAGACTTCAAGAGCGTTGATATCAGGCGTCCTCCGCCCTCTACCATCAACCGCGTTACCCCCTGTTCACTTATCAAATGGAGTGCCGAAGCGATATCAACATTACCTTCTGAATCTCCACCCGTTTCAACAATCGAAACCCCCGCTACTTTGAACTTGTCCCACTTCGCCTCCTCTTCGGTTCCGACAACAAGGAACGTTGTAGAAACGCGCTTCGCGGAAACAACTAATTCATGCGAGACAGGTATTGAAGACCGTCCACAGATCACAAACCGTGCGGGAGAAGAACTTTCAAGGCCGGGCAAGCGGCAAGTCAGAGAAGGATTGTCGGAAATCGCCGTAGCACCACCTATCATGATCGCATCGTGCCGCGCTCGCATCCCATGGCCAATTGCACGCGACAACTCCCCAGTAATCCAAGTGCTCGCGCCGGTTGATGTGGCGATACGCCCGTCAAGAGTGGTCGCGACCTTCACAGTAATATAAGGCCGCCCCTCAGAAACGCGCTGCAAAAAACCTGCAGTCACCTCTCGGGCCTCATTTTCGCAGACTCCCTCGAGCACCTGGATGCCCGCATTTTTGAGAAGAGCAATCCCTTCACCATTGACTCGCGGATCCGGGTCGCGGACTCCAACGATTACGCGAGATACTCGCGCACCGATCAAAGCCTCTGCACAGGGTGCCGTTTTGCCATGATGCGCACACGGTTCCAAAGTCACGTATACTTCCGCCCCCGAAGCCTTTTTACCAGCCTGAGACAGTGCCTCTGTCTCGGCATGAGGTCTCCCACCCGGTCGTGTCCAGCCGCGTCCCACGACGCGCCCACTGCGGACGATTACACAGCCGACCGATGGATTTGGCGCAACATTTCCATATCCACGTCTGGCAAGCGCGACAGCCATCCGCATGAAACGATTATCATTCAATTGCTTCCTCATTCGGCTCGTTTAGACCCTCGACGAAATCCTCAAAATCGCGAGCCTCTCGGAAATTCCGGTAAACCGAGGCGTAGCGGATATAAGCAACCTGATCCAGCTGAGACAGAGCATCCATCACCAACTCTCCGACTTGCTGAGACGTTACTTCCGTCTGTCCCGAGCTTTCGATGCGCCGGACAATCCCTGTAATAGCTCTCTCTATTCTCTCAGGTTCAACAGCACGCTTTCGGAGAGCGATACTCATCGACCGTGAGAGCTTGTCACGATCTAGAGATTCCCGACGGCCTCCTGCCTTTAACACCGTCAGTTCGCGCAATTGCACACGCTCAAATGTTGTAAACCTTGCTCCGCAAGCGCCACAGGATCGGCGGCGGCGAATTGCGGTGCTGTCTTCTGTCGGCCTAGAATCCTTGACCTGAGTGTCATCGGATCCGCAAAATGGACACTTCATCTACTCTCCCCCTTGTCGGGTGCTCACTGATCGGGATAAATCGGGAAGCACGCACACATTTTGCTGACTCTTTCCCGAACGCTTTTTTCGATCGCGGTATTGTCATTACCGTTAGAGGCCAATCCATCCAATATTTCCACAATCATCTCACCAACCTGTCTAAACTCTGTCTGCCCAAAACCGCGGGTAGTTGCTGCAGGTGTTCCAAGCCGAATTCCCGATGTGATGGTTGGCTTCTCTGGATCTAGTGGAATGCTATTTTTATTACAAGTAATACCGGCTGCCTCCAAGCTCTCCTCAACGACCTTACCTGTCAGACCTTTCGGCCGAAGGTCCACAAGTACCAGATGTGTATCCGTTCCACCCGAGACGATATCTAGCCCGCCCTCCAAAAGGACTTGGGAAAGCGTCTGAGCGTTCTTTACTACGGCATTCGAATATTCGCGAAACTCCGGCCGCAGTGACTCACCAAACGCGGTCGCCTTTGCCGCGATAACGTGCATCAGTGGCCCACCCTGGGTGCCGGGGAATATTGCGGAATTCACCTTCTTTGCGATCTCTTCATCATTTGTAAGGATCATACCGCCGCGAGGCCCCCTCAGCGTTTTATGCGTCGTGGTGGTAACCACGTGCGCGTGCGGAAATGGACTTGGGTGCGCCCCTCCGGCCACTAAACCAGAAAAATGCGCCATGTCGACCATTAAAATTGCATTTATCGAATCAGCAATCTCTCTGAATTTCGCAAATTCAATTTGGCGCGGATAGGCCGATCCTCCAGCTACAATGACCTTGGGACGATGTTCCACCGCAAGCCGCTCAACTTCATCAAAATCTATAAGTGCATTCTCCTCTCTGACGCCATACTGGACGGCTTTGAGCCATTTTCCGGAGAGATTGGGCGCAGCTCCGTGAGAAAGGTGTCCACCGGCAGCCAGAGACATGCCTAGAATTGTATCTCCCGGTTTAAGCAGCGCAAAATAAACGGCGCTATTTGCTTGCGCACCAGAGTGCGGCTGAACATTTGCAAACCCGCAGTCAAAAAGTTTCTTGGCACGCTCGATGGCAATCTGCTCTGCGAGATCGACACAATCACATCCACCGTAGTAGCGGCGCCCAGGATAACCTTCTGCATATTTATTTGTAAGCACCGAACCGGCTGCCTCCAACACAGCACGAGACACAATATTCTCCGATGCTATTAGTTCGACCTGGCTTTGTTGCCGTAACAGTTCTCCCGAAATCGCTCGGTTCAGATCTGGGTCTGATTCTCCAATAGAAGAGCTGAAAAACCCAGCGTGCGTGCTAATTGCCGCGACAGAGGTGGACATTTGGTCGTGATTCTCCTGATCAATTAATTTTTGTAAAAGATTAACCCAATTTCTTAACACGCCCGGTATGGCGGCCGCCTTCAAAATCAGTTTCTAGAAACAGTGCGACCAATCTCGCAGCGAGCACCTCCCCCGTTTTACGCCCACCAAGACAAAGAATATTTGCATCGTTATGCTGGCGCGAAAGAATGATCGTCTCCTCATCGTAACATAACGCGGCCCGTATCCCTTTATGTCGGTTTGCCGCGATAGAAACACCGATCCCCGTACCGCAAAAAAGTATACCTCTTTTAATCTGTCCAGAAGTAATCGCTTGGACAAGTTTTTCCGCAAAGTCGGGGTAGTCAACAGCGTCTTCGCTGTCAGTTCCGAGGTCGAGCACGCGATATCCCGCCGCTTCAATCCTATCTTTGATCACTTGTTTAAGCGCAAAGCCACCATGGTCGGCAGCGATCCCAATCGTTTCTTCAGACATCCGGCAATAAATTTGAATTCATATACAGTAAAAATACCATATCTCGCGGCGACAGACTAGCTTGACACTAGGTTTGGGACATTCGAGGCCATTGACTATATCTTAGTCGCAGGAAGAAAGTGTTTTTATATCTAAACATAAATCTTAAGTGGTTCGGAACAACTCTATCTGCTCAGATAATTTACGAAAACACCGAGTAATAGAAACTCCACACTTAATTTGTTGAGGTACAATAATCTTTCCTACCTAAACAGTTTTCACTGTATTCAGCCTATTTTCTATGTTTGACAGATAATAAAATACGTGTGATCACCATATCGATTTTTGGAGTGATGTTGGATGTCTCTTCACGGATGTTAGCTGACGATGATAAGCAGAGAAATACCAGTATCCTGCGCATGGCGGTCGAGATCGTCGCCGCGTACGCTGGAAATAACCCGCTACCCACAAATGAAGTGCCCGAATTAGTCAATGTTGTATACCGGTCACTTATATCCATCAGTGAGGATTCCAAAAATGGGCACCAAAATAAGCTGAAACCCGCCGTAGCGGTTCGCCGATCAATAACACCAGATCACCTAGTCTGCCTAGAAGACGGAAAAAAACTTAAGATGCTGAAACGTCACCTGCGTACTGTCTACGATTTATCCCCTGAAGAATACCGAGAGAAATGGGGGCTTGCCACAGACTATCCGATGGTTGCGCCAAACTATGCAAAACAAAGATCCAATTTTGCTAAGCAAATCGGATTGGGAAGAAAAAAGGGGGACGGAAGTCAGAAGTCGTAAAAAAACTGAGTAGCTGCACAAACCAATTGTAATAAAGCCAAGTATTAAATTTTATCTATAAAAGTCCGACTATATAATTCTATCTTATATAGCGCGTGTATCGATAACCGGCAGTTGGCCGTCGGGATCCCGCCCGCATACATTGTCGCACGCCCCGATGCCGGCCTGCCCACCACCACGGACGGTCGCCGATCCAATTAATATTGTCGGCGATTACCATGTCATCGTAAATAAGATAAAACCGGATAAATCTCGCAAGTGGCTTAGTGCCTTGTTATTTCGAACTAAGACGGATAGAAGCTCTTTAATTCTCGGTTCTCGGGATTAAAATCATGCCGCCTTCAAATATTTCTAATAACGCCTTCACGGTTTCACGGGATATTAGGTTCTCGGACTCAGACCCTGCAGGTATCGTTTTTTATGCCGAATTTTTCCGTATGTTCAACGACCTTTTCGAGGACTGGCTTACGAAATGCTTAGGAATCGATTTCGCTGAGCAATTCACTAGTAAGCAAAGAATGTTTCCATTAGTTCACGTGGATGTCGACTTTAAAGAGCCTCGCCGCATGGGACAAAAGATAGATCTAAGTTTTTTACTAACTAGACTTGGTCGCTCATCAATTTGCTATGACATTATTGGCCATGATGGAGACCTCGAAATCCTCCGTGGAAGCTTTGTTACTTGCGTCGCATCAAAAAAATCAATGAGTACGATCGAATTGCCAGCCGACTTCAGGAAACTAATGAACGAGTATATGGCTCGGTGTGGGGTCTTCGCCCAAAAGGCAGACTAACGATATTTACCACTTCTGGATTAAGGGTTAGGCGCCAATATTAGACTGAAAGATTTTGACTGATAATCGGTCTAGGTCAGTCTGAAAATTTAACTTAGCTATTAATTAATGGCTGTCTTTTTGCGGTTTTCCAAACGATCCGCATAGCACAGTTTTTTAATTTCAAGATTTGATTGTTGACACCATCTAACACGCCAAAATCCAAGGTTAGTCAACCATCGTATTACACCTATAAATTTTTTATGTTTATCAAAAAGCTGTTCGAGCAGTATCAAAAGAGGAGCTGTAGGATCGTAATCCCCTCACTTGTTTTGATATCGGTAGAAAGAGGTGCTGTATGGCCGCTGGAAAGGGGAATTTCCCTGATAAAAATGATCGAAAATACATTTCGGCCGCTATGGAGGCGCCGATGCTTGAACGAGATTATGAGGCAAACCTTGGACGCCAATGGCGGACGCTAGGTGATACCGCTTCACTCCACCAGCTAGTCGAATCACACATACGTTTAGTAGTTCGCGTCGCGGTAAAATATAAGGGCTATGGGCTTCCCATCAGTGATCTAATCCAGGAGGGTAACACTGGCCTCCTTGAAGCGGCTAATAGATTTGATCCTGAACGAAATGTTCGCTTCTCGACCTACGCGACTTGGTGGATCATGGCAGCAATGCAGGAATATATCGTGCGTAATTCATCAATCGTTCGTATAGGCACTACGCCCGCTCAGAAAAGTTTATTTTTCAACCTTCGAAAACTTCGAGCTAAAATCGCTGACAATTCTCGCACCCGTATGACTGATGATGAGCGACAAATGATTGCGTCTAATTTACGCGTGCCCCTCGCGGCTGTTGAGCGTATGGAAACGCATTTTTCTAGGCCAGATCAATCGCTCAATGCTACTGTTGGAGAAAATGAAAACTCGGAAACTTACGTAAATCTTCTTCCGGACGACTCTCCATCACCGGAAGAGACTGTCGGAGATCTTATTGATAGCGAAACACGATCTCAATGGATCTCGGAGGCGATGAAGCATCTGACCTCCCGAGAGCAAGAGGTAATTACCCGCAGATTTCTAGAAGAGAACAAGACTACGTTAGCCGAAATAGGCGAAAGTTTTGGCGTTACTAAGGAACGTATTCGCCAAATCGAGGGGAAAGCTCTATCCAAGTTAAAATTGGCTTTAGTTGAACGAGGGATACAGGGTGGGCTCCTGAATTAGGGGACCTTTTGATCTTTACACTCACCGGTCGCCGTCAACACAGTGCACACTGTCTTTTATTGCAGTGTTCTTGTCGATGTTTTAGGTCAGAACTCCAACCCGTTCCGGTTCAAGGGAGGTTGTGTTGGGGGCATTTTAACCGCCATAAACGTTCCGTGTTGATTTGTAGGTTTTTTTTGACCCCCTTTTAAATACTCCCTTCCAGTCACCAACGAAAATAAATGATTTCTGACGGAGTTGTATGTGTTTACAACACGTTCCTGAACTTACTTCTCGAAAAGTCGAAGGAGGCGATTTCTTCGGCTAGCAATGTTATTGTGCCAATATTTTTTTTGCTTGCTGTATAAAAAACAGCAGAATGGGAGGACCATAATGACGATAGACACCAAACACCCTGAAACTATAGCGCTACACGCTGGATGGCGCAGGGATGAAGCAACCACTTCAGTTGCGGTGCCAATCTACCAAACCACCTCCTATCAATTTAATAGCACCGAACACGCAGCAAACTTATTTAGTCTATCTGAGTTGGGAAATATCTACACCCGCATCATGAATCCGACGAACGATGTTCTAGAGCAACGCATCGCCGCGCTTGAAGGCGGTGTTGCCGCGCTTGCTGTTTCCTCTGGGCAGGCAGCGTCAGCCTTCGCGGTACAAAATATTACGCGTGCAGGTGACAACTTTGTCGCATCGACGGATCTTTATGGCGGCACTTGGAACCTCTTTGCCAATACGATGAGGGATATGGGTATTGAATGCCGTTTTGTTGATCCCACCGATCCAGAAGCATTCGCTAGGGCAACCGACGACAGGACCCGGTGCTACTACGCTGAAACACTCCCAAATCCAAAACTAAAGGTATTTCCTATCAAAGAAGTGGCGGATATTGGTAGGGAAATAGGTGTACCCTTAATTGTTGATAATACTGCGGCACCGGTGCTGTGCCGGCCGCTCGAACATGGGGCGGCGATCGTTATGCATTCTACCACCAAGTACATTGGTGGGCATGGCACATCCATCGGGGGTATAATCGTTGATGGAGGTAATTTTGACTGGGAGGCGTATAAGAACCGCTTCCCTATGCTTAACGAACCGGACCCCAGTTATCACGGAACTGTCTGGACAGAAGCCGTCAAGCCAATGGGACCTATCGCCTATATTATCAAAGCGCGAGTAACGTTGCTGCGTGATCTGGGATCAGCCATGAGCCCTTTCAACGGCTTCCAATTTATTCAGGGCCTAGAAACGCTGCCACTTCGGATGCGTGCTCACAGCGACAACGCCGCCGCCGTCGCTAAATACCTGTCCGAACATGATAAGGTCAGCGAGGTAATACATCCTAGCGTTATGGAAGGCGAAGCTCGAGAACGGGCAGATGCTGTTATGTCGGGTGGTTATGGTGGCCTGGTTGGTTTTGAATTGGCCGGCGGCGGGAGGGAAGCTGGCCAAAAATTTATAGATAACCTAGAGATGTTCTACCACGTTGCGAATATCGGCGACTCTCGCAGCCTAGCAATTCATCCCGCAACAACCACGCATTCTCAGTTGTCGCCCGAGGAACAGGAGCAGACTGGCGTCAACGACTCTTACGTTCGCCTTTCGATAGGTATTGAACATATAGATGACATAATCGCTGATCTCGACCAAGCGTTGGAAGCGGCGTAAGGACGGGGGAGATGGTAGTAAGCGTTTTCGGTGGAGGCCACTTTCCAAGTACGCGGATGCGGCGAAATCGCCGCGATAATTGGAATCGTCGTCTGGTCGCGGAGTGTTCTTTAGCATCTAGTGACTTCATACTTCCGGTGTTTGTCCATGAATCAGAGGAAGCCGAGGCAGATATCCCATCTTTGCCCGGAATTAAGCGACATTCAATTTCCGCACTAATCGATCGTGCAGGAGAAGCTAAAGATCTCGGTATACCAGTTATCGCAGTCTTTCCCGCGACCCATCCCGACCTAAAGAACGCGGAGGGGACAGAGTCCCTTAATCCAGACAATCTCGTCTGCCGCTCGGTAAGGGAGATCAAGATGGCACATCCCGACCTCGGTATTATGTGCGATGTGGCTCTGGATCCTTATACGGATCACGGTCACGACGGCCTCCTGAGAGACGGCTATGTTGCAAACGACGAGACTCTGGATGTACTTACTCGCCAAGCGGTTGTTCAAGCCGATGCGGGGTGCGACGTTATCGCGCCGTCTGACATGATGGATGGCCGTGTCGGTAAGATCCGGGCGGCTCTAGATAATGCGGGGCATGACGGAGTTCGTATTCTATCCTATAGCGCGAAATATGCATCGGCGCTTTACAGCCCCTTCCGGGATGCGGTTGGGTCAGCCCCAAACCTCGAAGGCGGCGACAAGAAAACTTATCAGATGGACCCAGCTAATTCCGATGAAGCATTACGCGAGGTTGCCATGGATATATCCGAAGGCGCCGACATGGTGATGATAAAGCCGGGTTTATTTTATCTTGATATAGTGCGGAGAGTTAAAGAAGAGTTTGGTATGCCAACGTACGCGTATCAGGTATCCGGTGAGTTTGCTATGATGCGTAGTGCCGCGCTTAATGGTTGGCTTGACTGGGATCAAGTTATCCTCGAGAGCCTTTTGGCTTTTAAGCGTGCCGGCGCCGACGGCGTAATTACATACGCAGCCATTGAAGTTGCGAAACGTCTAAAATCCGGTGGATAGGAATGGCATTCGACGCCAAGTCGGAAATCAATTCGTGTCGCGATTGAAAAATGTTAATCATTCAAGTTGGAGCCTTCAGGAAAATTCCGCTTGGCCAAGGGATAAAAACATTGGTTAGAGAAAAGTTCTTCCATGTAAATTACAGGCGCCAGTATCCGGGTATCGCTGTCCGGAGGAAAAAAATAAAATATTATAGATACGAAAATGGTGCTGTTATTCTTGTCACCTGCTTTTCTCTGCCTTGACTATTGAAATCACCGCATATGCAAATCCTGCTACGAAATGTTCGCGTAGCCCCCCTTAAAGTATAGAAGTGGTTTAGAATCATTCTCGTCATATGTGATTTTAGTTACTTGACCAACAAGAATCACATGGTCGCCACCCTCATATATTGCGTGATTGTCACATTCGATTACAGCGATGGAATTCTCGAATAATGGACATCCGTTATTGCCATAACCATGTTCGATATCGTTCCATTTATCATCGTTTGATCGGGCGAAGTTATTCGACAACTCCATCTGATCTTCGGAAAGCACATTGACGTTAAAGTGCTGACAACTCTCGAAAGCTTGGAAGCTGTTAATCTTGGCGTCGACACAAAACAGGATAAGAGGAGGGTCGAGCGAGAGTGACGAAAAGGAATTAGCCGTAATTCCAATCCGCTCCCCTGCCTTATCGATTGTGGTGACAATGGTGATGCCGGTTGCAAAACATCCTACCGCGTTCCGGTATTCTCTCTGATCTATAGTCATGAAACTTCCTGTGATATGCTTACATTGCCGCGTGGAGAGGCGACCAGACAATCTTAGTCGATTGAAACGCAGCGGGGAATGTCCTCTAGTCGGTCACTGAACCGGAGGCTCAGAATCCTGCAAGCTCTGCCGCTTTTAGATGGTCAGCAAGAATGCCTGGTAACTTTGAGGGAGACTCGCGTCCAAAACCACAAAAAGCCCCCAAACCGAACTCGGGAAGATATGTGCGGGCTACCTCTAGTCTCTCAACAAAACGGCTCATATTATGGATCATACCCAAATAGACTTTCGTTCCCTCCATCCTTAATCCCTGAAGTGGAGCAAAAAACTTGTCTTCCGACGTATCGAGGATTGGCAGATGGATCCAATCCACGTGGCGTCCAGCGTTCTGGATTATTGCGTTGGCCATTAATACCGCGCCGCTCAGATCATCCGGTGCAAACCGGGGCCACCCCCCCAATGTCCCGAAGCAAAAATGGAATCCCAGCCCAACATCGGCTGGGATTGACGGACATAGGCGCCGAAATTGAGCAACGTTGCGCTCGATTACTATGTCTGGATCGAATCCATCTATTCCTCCATAGGCCTCCTGTAGTTCCGTCGCGCAGTCCCACTGGATAATGAGATCTTTGCCAGGGATTTTTTCGAGGATGACCTCAACTTCACCCAAAACAGCATCTTCGTAACCAGGTCGGATTTTTTCGAGGTCACCGGGTCTAGGAAATACCCGCGGCGTAATTACACTATTTACCGACGGGATGGAGACCTGAAAACGAATATCGGGATGAAGTACGCTCTTATCCCTTAATGTCTTAAATACAAAATACGAATTTATCGCATCCCGGGCATATCCAAGCCGCCATCCCCGATCCCCGAAACGCACCTGATCTATTCCGTCTTTTACCTGGAACAACCAGCTATCCCCCGCATTACGTGGATTCTGACGTTCGACACCATGTTCGTGAGCGGGATGTCGAAGCACTTCAAAATCGGGGTGCGCCGCCATGACTTGGAAATGAACTTTACTGATCCAGTGCCTACGCAACCCAATTTCACCATCCGGAACAGCCGAAAGGTATTCACCCAAATCAGCCCCGAATGTCTTAAAGACATCTTCCGCTGTATCAAGAGGAATGCTGCCTACAAGCATTAAATCTTTTATCATACTCCCCTCTTAGATACGGGCCCGGTCCATAGTAGCCGGATGAAACAATTCTTCGGGTTCCATCTCGCGTGCCGCAATCCCCTGCGCTAAAGACCAGCGACACATTAATTTCAGTTCCTCAAGATTCTCCTTAAACCCATAAGGCCACAAATCATCTCCCATAAGTTTCTGGGTCTCCCGTAATTCAGCGGCTACCCAGGGAATCGAAACCGTTAAAGCGGTAACATCTGACATTTTTTCTAAGCACCGATCCTTTGCCTCGGTAAACGCATTCAGAATGCTAGTCGCAATCCAGGGTTCACGCTCCGCCAATTCCTTTCTTATCGCGAGAACATGCATTATCGGAAACAGCCCGGTCTTCGAGTACCATGCCTTTTCAGCTGCTCGGAAATCGGAAAACAAACGCACAACGTTGGGATTGTCTCGCCCAAAGCAAGATGGTTCCCTAGCTGAGATTAACGCCGTTATTTCTCCTGTCTCCAACATGTTAGACAATGTTTGGTCACCCAAAATTGGTGTCACCTTTATTGATTCCGGCAGGTTCGGCTGAAATTTCGGCTTCCGGCCGCCCTCTTCCAAACCACCCGTCCGCCAATGGATATCGGCCGGTGATACACCATAATTATTCTGTAGTATGCCCCGGATCCACAGTGCCGCGGTCATCGCGTATACCGGCACCCCGACCTCGCGACCCTCTAAATCTTCAGGCTTTTCGATTCCCGCATCGGCACGAATGTATATACTGGAATGCCTGAATTGACGGGACGGAAAAACTGGCACCGCGATGTAATCATCCCAACCGGCCGACCTCGCTAATATATAACTGGATCCTGACAGTTCCGTTACATCGAATTCGAGATTATTCCAGGCCCGATAAAAAGCTTGCTCCGGATTCATAGTTAGATAGTTGACATCGCAACCATCTACCCTGATCTCGCCGTTCACCAACGCGCTTACGCGATCATAGTCACCAGTGCAGATCGTAATTGGCACCCGGGGCATCCCATTTATTCCTTCGGCTTCGCGGCGGCCGTAAAGTAGGTGCCCCGTCCGCTCGCTATGAGTTTGCCATTATCGTCATAGACATAGGCTTCTGCGACCGAATTGGTACCACCGAGGCGAACAATACGACCAATACATTTCAGATCACCAGGTGTCGCTGCTCGGTGATAGTCGATCCTCAGATCAACCGTCGGAACAGGCATACCCACCTTGGCTGCAATCATAAAATCGGCAACAGCATCTATAGCCGCGCCCAATATCCCTCCATGGGTGACCTTCGCTTTGGGATTAGACATCATTTCCTCGCGCCATTTTATGGAAACAACTAGCTCTTCTTCCGTCAATTCGTCGATTTCTAAACCCATCCAGTTATTGAAAGCATTTGCACTCATTCGCTCCTGTAGCGCCTCAACGGTAACAGTATTTTCCGGCATTGGTTCCTCTTGGTCTGTCGATCACAAAAAAACAATCAATACCGGATTTGATAGCACACGTCGCCCCCAAGGTAGTGACTCACCGGTTCTTTATGCGCTGGAGAGCGTGCTAACGCGAGAACATATAACAGTACCTTCTTTAAACTTTGCTCAAAGGATCAGATTCCCTATATTCCGTGTGCGCATAATTGTTCCAAGGTGCGCATAATTGTTCCAAGATCGTTTTGACCATGAAGCAACAACTTATTCGTCCCGACAGTTTTTTCTTCGGAACCCGTTCCCTGCCATGCCCCTATCTTGAAGGGAAGGTGGAACGGAAGGTGGTCACTCACCTTTCTGGCCAAAATGCCGGTGAACTTTACGAACGATTGTCACATGCTGGCTTTCGTCGCAGTCACAAACTCGCGTATCGGCCAGCATGTCCCGGTTGCACTGCCTGCATTCCGGTGCGGATCGACGCACAGAGATTCAAATGGACTAAGTCTTTTCGTCGAGTGGCCAATTCCAACGATGACCTCACGGCCGAAGATGTTGAGGCTACTGCCACAGTCGAACAATATCGGCTTTTTTCAACCTATCAGCATCAGCGTCATGAGGGTGGTGAAATGTCCGGTATGGAATTCGATCACTATAAATCAATGATCGAGGACACCCCTGTCTCATCCAGAACCATAGAATTCCGGGACGTCGAGGGACGTTTAGTTGCTATGATGCTGATGGATCGAATGGAGGATTCTTTATCGGCCGTTTACAGTTTTTTTGATACTAATTTATCTGGCCGCAGTCTCGGTACTTATATGATTTTATGGTTAGTCAAGTGTGCGGTTACCCTCGGTATGTCACACGTCTATCTTGGATACTGGATCTTAGGATCAGAAAAAATGGCTTACAAGGCACGTTTCAAACCGCTGGAGAAGTTAGGGAGCAACGGCTGGACGGTTATATAGGAGGAGTGTTTTTGCCTGCCGGCTAGACGGTTTCGGTTATTTTATCTGATCGACTTTGAAGACAAAAAAATGAGGCTCAACGAGCTTCTTAAAAAGGTACTAATCAAACACGTAAATTGTAAAATTACCTATCGGTTTCGGTGAAGTAATTTTTTGAATTACAATAACACCGACGCGTTAGCCATAATTTCCAAATCGGTTATTCCGGGGAAAACCACGCATAGCCATTCGCCCCGCTTGCGCGCGTTTACCGATATATGGTTTGATGTCTGTCTCGATGCGGATACCAGCCTTGGTTCTCCACGGGAGACCATCTTTTAGGTAGAATGTGGTTAGGTCGGCCAACCCCCCCGATTTATAGCTCTGAAGTTTTACTCCTCGGCCCCTTGTCATTTCCGGCAGTTCCTCAAGCGGAAAAATCACGATCTTGCGATTCTCACCTACCACCGCAATCATATCACCAGTGACAGGTGCACATGCCTGCGCCTCTTTTCCGGTCTCGATGTTAAGAACCTGCTTACCATTCTTAGTCTGAGCAATTAGTTCCTCTTCCCGAGCAATAAATCCACGTCCGTCGGATGACGCGACAACAATTTTTTGGCCCGGGCTATGAACAAACAATGCGAGGATATCTTGATCATTCGGAAGGTCTACCATCAAACGGACTGGATCACCGTGCCCTCGGCCACCCGGCAACTTGTCCCCAAACAGAGTGTAGAACCGACCATTCGTAGCAAACATTAAGATTTTATCTGTCGTCTGCGCGTGAAAAACAAATCGTTGACCGTCGCCATCCTTATATTTTAGATCCGCAGTTTCGGTCAGATGCCCCTTAGCACCCCTAATCCAGCCTTTCTGGGAGCAAATAACTGTGATCGGTTCTCGCTCTATAAGAATATCAAGCGGGACAACCATTTCTTTAGGTGCTTCCCCGATTTCTGTCCGCCTTACACCAAGATCTGTCTTTCTGCCAAACTTTGTCCTGATTTCCTTTATCTGTCCGGAGATTTCGGCTTCACGTTTCTTCTTGCTCTTCAGTAGATCATTGAGTTCTTCCTTCTCAACTGAGAGCGTTTTGTGCTCTTGGTTGATAGAAATTTCTTCAAGCCGTCGCAATGTCCGAAGCCTCATGTTAAGTATCGCTTCTGCCTGAACGTCTGACACACCCCATTTCTTCATCATCGCTACTTTTGGCTCGTCTTCCTCGCGAATAATCCGAATTACTTCATCGATGTTAAGGTAGGCGACTAAATATCCTTCCAGCACTTCCATTCGATGTTTGATTTTAGAGAGCCGGTGTTTGGTGCGTCGGACCAGTACTGTTTCCCTATGTTCCAAGAATGACTGGAGAACACCGCGCAAATTCATCACGCTAGGGAATGTCTGCGAATCCAATACGTTCATATTTAGCCCGATGCGTGTTTCCAAGTCAGTATGGCGAAACATTTGATCCATCAACAAATTGGGCTCAATTGAACGATTACGCGGCTCCAGAATCAGACGAATATCCTCAGCACTTTCGTCACGAATATCGCCCAGCAAGGGTAACTTTTTAGCATTCAAAAATTCAGCAATCTTCTCAACAATACGTCCTTTCTGTACCTGGTAAGGAATTTCAGAGATTACAATCTGATATTGCCCACGGCTGAGCTTTTCAACCCCCCATCTAGCTCTTAGTCGAAACGAACCGCGGCCGGTTTTATAGGTCTCCGCAACCGAATCCCTTGCCTCTACCAACACGCCGCCAGTCGGGAAATCAGGCCCAGGAATCAGTTCAACAAGTTTCGCGATACTGGCGTTGGGAAATTTCAAAAGATGAAGCAGTGCCGCACAGACCTCATCCAAATTATGCGGCGGAATGCTAGTCGCCATTCCAACGGCGATACCTGCCGCGCCATTGCATAAAAGATTAGGAACACTCGCCGGTAAAAGCATGGGCTCTTGTTCGGAGCCATCATAATTCTCGCGGAAATCGACGGCGTCGTCGTCAATACCCTCTAGCATGGCTATCGCATATTCAGTCAGACGCGACTCGGTGTACCGCATAGCCGCCGCATTATCACCATCAATGTTACCGAAATTCCCTTGTCCCTCTACCAGCGGGTAGCGGACCGCAAAGTCTTGAGCGAGGCGGACCAGCGTATCATAAACTGCTATATCGCCATGCGGGTGGTATTTGCCGATCACATCGCCAACAACGCGGGCGCATTTCTTGAAACCCGCTTCCGGTTCTAGCCGAAGTTGTCGCATCGCAAACATTAGGCGCCGGTGTACCGGCTTCATCCCGTCGCGGACATCTGGAAGCGAACGTGAGGTTATGGTCGAAAGCGCATAGGCGAGATAACGTTCCCCGAGCGCTTCGCCAAAGGCGACTTCTTCTACTTTAGAAGCGATAGTTTGATCGGCCATAGAAATTATCTTTCTAAATTGAATCCGACCCGAATGATGGGCGAAATTTCATAGATCCATTATACCAGAACCTCCTGATTCGTACGGCCTCAGACTAGGAAAGAGACGAGTCGCCTCTGTTCCGTACCACTTGGTCGACAAATCGCGCCCGGGATTTCGGCAGTACTCCCGCATCGGCATCTTTTGCGCAACGGGCAAGGAAATGGCCAGTAATACGTAATCCTGCAACAATATCGTGTAGGCTTGGCGTGCGAACATCTGTTTTGAAGAACGATGGCAGATCGAAAAGCTTTTCTCGGTAGGGTTTCCCTGGTCCGTATGACACGGCACAACCTGTTCGAGGCGAGACGAACACAAGGTCTTCTGTAGATCCTGTCGCAGCACATTTGGTAAGATCGAGTCCATACCCTAACTGATTGAGCAAACCCAATTCCCACTCTACATAGCGCCGCAACCAATTTTCTTCCGCGGTAAGTGTCTGAATAAGAGCGGCAAGCGCACCAAACGTATCTGGCTGCGGTTCGCGCTCCGGCAACAAGCGCTCGACGAGTGCTGCGGACGCCGAGAGAGCGAGAAGTTCCAGTCGCTTTGGCATAATGAGTGCGGCATTGGCCTGCAACAACTCACAGGTATAGGCACCAAGATGTTCACTAAGGCGAGCACGCCAGCCAACGGAGACTAGATTGCCCGTTTGATAAATTCCGCGAGCGCGAGAGCCGGAACCACCACGGACCAAACCGGCATGGCGTCCATTCTCTCTCGTCATTAGCGTGACGATCGCCCCACTCTCCCCATGTTTGCGAGCGGAAAGAACGATTCCTTCATCCGTCCAGTTCATAAAGAATAATAATTCAAATAGTCACCAGGGCTAAACAAGATAGGTGTGGCCTAATATTATGCGCTGAAGTCAAGTCCCCAGTCACGGTACCGGTCGGGATCATCGCTCCAGTTTTCGCGGACTTTAACGAAGAGAAACAAATGTACATCGCGGCCCCAGATATTCCTTAGTTCATCCTGGGCCAATGTTCGGATGCGCTTTATCTTCTCACCGCCCTTACCGAGAACGATACTTTTTTGGCTCGCTCGTTCAACAAATATCACCTGTTTAACCTTCACGGCGCCATTCTCGAAAGGTTCCCATGTCTCGGTCTCGACCGTCAGGGCATATGGTAATTCCTGATACAAATTCAGGTAAAGTTTCTCACGCGTAATTTCCGCGGCGAACAATCGGTCGTTCATGTCGGACAGCTGGTCTTCAGGAAAATGCCAAGGCTCGTCTGGTATACGTTCTGCTATTGCTATTTTCAGATCTTCAATACCATCTCCCTTAAGGGCCGAAATCATAAAAACATCTGAAAATAATGCCTCAGCGGCCATTTGATCCGCAATCCCTAGAAGTGAAGTTCGCTTAACAGAATCGATCTTATTCAAGACACAGACGGCTTTGCGATGCCCTTTTTTCAACCCGTTGATTATGCGTCTTGCATTCCGGTCAATACCAGTTCTGGCATCGACAAGAAAGAGAACGATATCGGAATTCGACGCACCGTCCCACGCGGCAGAAACCATTGATCGCTCCAGTCTTTTTTTAGGTTCAAAAATTCCCGGTGTGTCCACAAATACCATTTGCGCATTCTTCACGATTGAAACACCAAGAATTCGTGTCCGCGTAGTTTGTACCTTCGGAGTAACTATGGACACCTTTGCGCCAACCATAGCGTTAAGGAGTGTCGATTTTCCAACATTCGGTGCCCCGAGTAGTACAATAAAACCGCACCTCTGCTCTCCAGCAGTCAAGATTTTTCCTGAACTAACGCTAGCATTTCAGAAGCTGCGGCTTGCTCCGCTGCCTGTTTGGAAGAGCCTTTACCAAGGACGGGGTCCAGCGCTGAAATTTCGAGTTTTATAGTAAACTCCGGCGCGTGTGCGGGTCCTTGCCGGCCGACAACAGTATATCGAGGCAAGGGCAGCCCCAAACCCTGAGCCCATTCCTGTAGTTCCGTTTTCGCTGCGCGTAGCTCGACATTTTCCAGCAACGGCTCCCAAAAGCGACGAACCAACGCGGTCGAGGGTTTTAGTCCCCCATCACGGAAAACCGCGCCAATAACCGCTTCGCAGCAATCCGCGAGTACAGAACTTCTACCGTTTGTGCCAGCCGCCACTTCGCCATTAGTCATTCTGATGAATGAGCCTAGGTCCAGTGACCGCGCCACACCGGCAATCGTACGTCCACTTACAAGGACCGCCAGACGTGGGGCCAACTCGCCTTCCGCTGATTCAGGAAATTTTTCAATTAAAAGTTCCGCAATAATTAGACCCAGAACCCGATCTCCCAAGAATTCAAGGCGTTCGTAGCTTGGATCTTTGTTTGTTTTTTTTAAGCTACTATGAGTTAAAGCCCGGAGGAGGAGTTCATTGTCTCTAAACCGGTAGCCAAGGGTTTTTTCTAAATCATCTGGGTTGCTGCCGGAAGGTGTCATCACGCTATCCAATAGCCTCACCGAATAACTTTAAACAGCCTAGACCAACGAACAGTAAACGGCCAACTGTTGCCGTTGGTATCGTAAGAAAAAAATATGAACTCCGCCCGACCGACGAGATTTTTCAGGGGAATATAACCAACCTCTCGAAGGACCCGACTGTCCTGAGAATCATCCCGGTTATCTCCCATACCGAATACATATCCGGGCGGCACCGTATAGACGGGAGTATTATCTAACTGAAAGTTATCGCCCCGTTCAAGAATACTGTACGACGTACCACTCTGCAGTGTTTCCTTGTATTGAGGAATTCCAATTGTAGACCCCAGCGGACCCCGGACGGCAAACTGTCCCATATGTTTCCTAACTACAATTTGGCCATTAACAAACAAACGGCCATTACGAACCTGAATTTCGTCACCCGGCAACCCAACAATCCGCTTAATATAATCTGTGGTATTGTCTTTCGGTAATTTGAAAACTGCGACGTCTCCCCGCTCGGGTACAGAGCTAAATACCCTACCGGGAATTAAGGGGAGGCTCAGCGGCAGCGAATGTTGGCTATATCCATAAGAATATTTCGAAACGAATAAATAATCACCGACAAGAAGGGTAGGGATCATCGATCCCGACGGGATGTTGAAGGGTTCAAATGCAAATGTGCGAATGAACAACGCGATGAGAACGGCGTAAATAAGCGTCTTAATTGTATCCCAAATCCCGCCGATTTTTTTCTTCGCCATTGATTTTTTTCTTTACATATCGCGTTACGTTAACCACCGAAAGCAAAGTCCGATGTAGCCTATACTGCGGGGTTTAGTGGTGTGCGCGGTAAAGTGTCAAGTGGTGGTCTCTGGGACCGCTGAAATGATAACTAACGCCTCAGCGATCGGCGGCTCATCAGTTACGGTCAAATCAATTTTTCCCTCCATCCCGTCAGGGACGATCTCCTTCATTCGTGACAACGCGCCGCCTGTGAGCTTAATTGCCGGTTTGCCCCCCGGGAGATTAATAACTCCGATGTCCCGCCAGAACACGCCATTTCGAAAACCCGTTCCCAATGCCTTTGAGCAGGCCTCTTTAGCGGCATAACGCTTTGCATAGCTTTCGGCGCGCAAGAGACGTTTATCGCTCTTGCGGCGTTCAACATCCGTGTAGCAGCGATCAATAAACCGATCACCAAATCTCTCTAGCGTCTTTTCGATCCGCCGGATATCGATCAAATCGCTTCCAATACCGATAATCATCCAGAAAACCTATAGATTCTGTGAGGCACTAAGTTATCCAACTGACGCGGCACGCGCCTTGTCCATCAAAGTCCTCATCCTTTTTATGGTCCTTTCCAGTCCGTTGAAGATCGCCTCGCCTATAAGAAAATGTCCGATGTTCAACTCTTGAATAGTTGGAATAGCGGCAACTGGTACCACTGTATCGAAATTCAGGCCGTGTCCAGCGTGACATTCGATACCCGCTGCCTCCGCATGCGCGGCAGCTAGCACGATTCGCTCAAATTCTGCCCTCTCCCTTTCATGCTCCGCGTCACAATATGCACCCGTGTGAAGTTCTACAACCTGAGCACCAAGAGAGACGGAAGCATCCACCTGCTCTACAGTAGGCTCAATAAATAAGGAAACTTTTATGCCCGCACGCGAAAGCTGACGCACAAACGGTTCTAGGTGGTTGTATGCGCTAACGACCTCCAGCCCACCCTCGGTGGTACGTTCACGACGTTTTTCGGGTACAATACAAACAGCATGCGGCTCGTGACGTAATGCGATGTCCAACATTTCATCTGTAGCCGCCATTTCGAGGTTAAGTGGCAGATCAATATCCTTAGTTAGCCGTATAATATCTCGATCCGTCATATGCCTCCGATCTTCGCGAAGGTGTGCTGTGATACCGTCCGCACCCGCCGATGCCGCAACCAATGCTGCGCGCACTGGGTCCGGGTGTTCTCCGCCACGTGCGTTCCGGATAGTCGCCACATGGTCGATATTCACACCAAGTCTGAGGTATCTTGTGTTCAACTAGTTTTCTCCCGAAAGGGCGCCGGCGTGCTATTTAGCACATTGATTACTCGTCGAGGTAGACGGAAGCCACACCAGTCGTCGCCCTCAAAGCAGCGATGACTTCATTCCGATGATCCGCATCGTGGACTTCAATGTCGATCAACATTTCAAAAAAATCCTCCGACCGACTGGTGATCTTCAGATTATTTATATTTGCTTGGTTCTGGCCTATGACAGTCGTCAAAGAACCGAGGGCTCCTTTTTTATTGGCAACAACCAGCTTGATACGGCTAAATAACATAGCAGGCCCAATATCCCAGCCAACATCTATCCATCTTTCAGGCGTGTTGGCCAAACTCTCGAGGGTTTCGCAGTCCTTAGTATGGATTGCGACTCCCTCGCCCGGCATCAAAATCCCAACAATTTTATCGCCCGGCAAAGGATGACAACATTTGGCGTGGTGGACGGCCATACCGTCTGTCAATCCTCGAATCGGAATTTCCGAGGACCGCCAATTAGGCCACGCGGGCGATTCCTCCCCGAATTCGTCAGCCTCTTGCTGAAGTACTTCCGCTGGTACTAAAGCCATGATCACATCGGACACAGTAACTTCACCACTTCCGACCATCGCTACGATCTCATCCATTGTCTCTACGTCAAAGCGTTCCAACAACGACGGCGATGGTTCATGATCGTCAGAATACCCTACATTACGAAAAGCACGCTCGAGCATTGCTCGTCCAAGTTTTGTAAATTCTTCGCGACGCTCACCCCGTATATACCGGCGAATCCGGGCGCGCGCCTTGCCAGTAACAACAAGTTGCTCCCATGTGGGCGAAGGCGTTCCATCCGCGGAAGTTAGGATTTCAACCTGGTCACCATTCCGAATTTCAGTTCGGAGCGGTGCCATCTTTCCGTTTATACGCGCTCCTATACAACGATCTCCAACCTCAGAATGGACTGCATAAGCAAAGTCAATAACGGTCGCACCCTGAGGTAGATTGATAATTTCGCCCTTTGGGGTGAAACAGAAAACCTCGTCCGCAAACATTTCAAGCTTAGTATGTTCAAGAAACTCATTCGGATTATTCGAATTTTCGAGAATATCCAGCAGCTGACGGACCCAATGGTAGTTCTTTCCCTCCGTCAATGCGGCACCCTGCTTATATTGCCAATGTGCCGCAACGCCGAGCTCAGCCACCTCATGCATTTGGGTTGTCCGAATTTGAATTTCGATTCGGTGCATCTTGGGCCCAATCAATGCTGTATGTAGTGATTGATACCCATTCAACTTAGGAACAGAAATATAGTCGTCAAATTCACCAGGAATCGTTCGGTATTGTGTATGTATGACCCCTAGCGCACGATAGCAATCCTCAACGGAAGCGACTATCACCCGAAATGCGATAATGTCGGTGAGCTGTTCGTATTCGACGTTCTTGCGCTGCATTTTACGCCAGATCGATACTGGGCGTTTTGTGCGACCGGATATCCAACAATCGATATCTGCGTCAGCCAAAACTCTTGTGACTTCTTCCGATATATCCTTGACGACGTCTTCACCCTGCTCTTTCAGGAATTCTAGGCGATTCTCAATCGATTCCGCGACATCCGGATATAATACCCTGAACGCCATTTCCTCTAGCTCTTCTTTGATCTCTTGAATACCTATTCGTTCAGCAAGTGGCACGTAAATATCCATAGTCTCGCGGGCGATCCATGCTCGTTTTTCATGGTCGGATATATGGTGAAGCGTCCGCATGTTATGGATCCGATCCGCAAGCTTGACTAATAGAACCCTAATATCTTCCGAAATCGCGAGCAGAAGTTTGCGAAAATTTTCGGCGTGGCGCGTGCTAGGTGATTGTAGTTCCAGTTGGGAAAGTTTGGTAACGCCGTCGACTAACCTCGCTACCTCTTCACCGAAGAGATGCTCTATTTCTTCAATGGTTGCAACGGTATCCTCGACCGTGTCATGAAGAAGCCCTGTAACAATCGAGGCTGTGTCCAACCGATACTCTGTAAGGATACCAGCAACCTCCAACGGATGCGAAAAATAGGGGTCTCCCGAGGCGCGCATCTGGGATCCATGAGCTTTCATAGAAAAAACATAAGCTCGGTTTAGCGCGTCCTCATCAACAGTAGGATCGTAACCACGAACCCGTTCTACCAATTCGTATTGGAGCATCATCGAAGGAAAATCCTTACCAGCATCGCTTTCTGAGGGTAAGGAGACCGGGAATGGACCGCGTATTCATTCCGCGATCCCCAACGTCAGCCTTCTTTCTTGACGTCCTCGATAGTGACGTCTTCAAAACCGGCTGCTAATGCCGCCATCGGATCATTTACCCCTGCCGCAGGCTCCTCGGCGGCCAGCGCACCGTCTGTGGGCACCCCATTGGTGTCAACAAGCCCCCCAAGCTCGTTTAGGGCTTCAGTAACTTGAAGGAGTTCCTCCTCTTCCTCAACAATTTCATCTACATCTATATTGCGCTGAAGGCCCTCGACCACTGCATCCTCCAACTCGATCAGGGGTATGGTCTCGTCAGCAATCTCACGCAGTGCAACTACCGGATTTTTGTCATTATCTCGATCTACGGTTAACTCACCACCAACAGACAACTCCCGCGACCGCTGAGCAGCCATCATCACGAGCTTAAAACGATTCGGAACTTTAAGAACACAGTCCTCAACTGTAACGCGTGCCATAGTTAGAAGTCTCCACCTAAACAATCAATTGATTATTAAGAGTTCAGACCGGAGAAAGCAAGTAATTCAGGCAGCTTTCCCTTTGGTTTAATGTTAAATCCGGTAGCATTTTTGACTCTTTGGCACCTCATCGGCTAGTCGTGATATCGATAGACCCGATATTGGGTGGATCCAATTCGGTGCAATCTCCTTCAACGGTAATAGAACAAATGCCCGTTCTGATAACCGGGGGTGCGGAAGGATCAGTAGCTGTTCTGAATTTGCGACAATATCGTTGTAAGAAATTAGATCGAGGTCGAGAATTCGAGCAGCATTGGGTGCCGTACGAACTCGCCCGAATTCTCTCTCAATCCCCTGTAACTCCACTAACAGACCGGCTGGCGAAAGATCGGTTTCGACTGATACCATCCCGTTTACGAAATCCGGTTGGTCTAAGTCAGGAACTGGAGAGCTTCGATACCAGCGAGAGGATGCTACGACCCGGATTCCCCTTTGCGATAAACGAATAACAGCCTCTCTACAAACGTCGATCGGTTTGCCGTAATCTGGATGCGGCAGGTTTGAGCCAAGCGCGATAAAAATCATAATAGTGACCGACATAATTTAATAAAGTAAAACGCCGTCGTTATTACTATAGTTGGGCCATTATTTGCCAATTTAGTCGTATGGATGATTTTTGATTTTGTTATATACGAGCTGTTTTTTTGGAGGGTAATGTTACTTCATGCAGGTAAGTTTCGACGACAATATTGCGTTGTTTATAGACAGCCCAAATCCTTATGCATGCTCTAAATCACATGACTTCGAGTTCGATTACGAAACTCTGCTCCAGATATACCGCAGATCAGTTCGAGCCTACTACTATAACACCCTGACAGGAAATCAGGAATATCCTCAGATAGCGCCCTTGATAGATTGTTCGGTTTATAACGGCAGCACTACGGGAATAAAATCGGCTTGGACGTGTGTTGATGCAGGTGATCGCCGACGTTATGAGGCGAACATATCGGTAGAGCTTGTTGTCAACTGATGGAGATGGCTCCCAATCTTGAACGAACTTTTCTATTGTCCGGCGACGGAGGTGTCCACCAATTACTGGGAGCAGTTCTGCGACAACGGATCCACGTCATTCTTGTAAGCACGCTCCGTGGTTAATCGCCAGTGATTTCCGACGAGCATAGAAGTCAGGCCGACTCCTTCGTTGAATTCCAGGGTTTGATCAACGATATTAGTAGTGAAGAGAGACACGATCATAACGAGAGGGAGATTCCATCGTTCGTGAGAAAGGTCGTTGGTTACGTCACGACACCTGACAACCGTAGACCAAATTTCGACAACGATATATACGAAGATGCCTAAAACTCGTGCTTATACTGACTCGGCAGATTCCCCTCCACCCGACTGTAACTTGTGCCCGCGGCTGGTAGAGTTCCGGCGCAAGAACCAAATCATATGGCCAGAGTGGCATAATCGTCCAGTCCCTTCGTTCGGGTCACTCAATGCTCGCTTGCTTATCGTCGGTCTGGCCCCCGGACTAAAGGGTGCAAACCGTACAGGCCGGCCGTTCACCGGCGACTATGCGGGTGACTTACTATTTCAAACTTTAAAGAAATTTGGTTTCGCTGCGGGAAAATATGACAAACGCCCTGATGACGGTTTGCAATTAAAGGACTGTCGGATCGCCAATGGGGTACGCTGTTTGCCACCTGAGAACAAACCGATCGGCTCAGAGGTTAATAATTGCCGACCGTTCCTAGTATCTGAGATTCAGAATATGAAGAATCTGAAGGTTATCCTTGCGCTCGGGGGAATTGCTCACAACACCCTTCTATCGACGCTGGGCGAACGCCGGGCGGCATTCAGATTTTCTCATAGCGCATTCCACTCATTACGTAATGGCATAACACTCGCCGACAGCTACCACTGTTCTCGCTATAATACGAACACAGGTCGTCTCACAGAGGCGATGTTCGAGGATGTTTTCGAGAAAATACTCGGTTCTTTTTTCTCTTAGAACCGCTAGATTGTAGCTTTCTGCTCTATGAAATTTCCTTCATCCCTTTTCTCGTAATAGACGGGCTTTTTGTCTATTCCAATCCCGTGTTTTTTGAGTTTCCCGCTTGTCGTAATCTTTTTTCCCCTTACCGAGACCGAGTTCCAACTTAGCAATACCTCGTTTATTGAAATACAGTTTCAGAGGTACCAAGGTCATTCCATTTCGCTCCGAAGCACCGATAAGTTTCGCCGCCTCGCGCTTTTTCACTAGTAATTTGCGAGGCCGTCGCGGCTGATGATTAAACTGCCCGGCCTGCTTATATTCCGGGATATGAGCATTCACCAGCCAGACTTCATTGCCATCAGCTTTTGCGTAGGATTCTGCAATATTGGCTCGTCCCTCTCGAAGGGCTTTTACCTCGCTACCCAACAAGACAATTCCGGCTTCAATCGTTTCTTCAATCTCGTAAGAATGGCGAGCCTTACGGTTTTGTGCCGCAATCCGGTAGGCGGCGAGATTAGAGTTCGCCATTCTACACTGACCGTTAATTCAGGAGTCCAGCTTGACGCATGGCCCGCTCAACCTTTCCACGCGATTTCTCTGTGATAGGAACCAGAGGAAGGCGCAATTCTTCAGAACATTTCCCCAAAAGGCTAACGGCATACTTGGCTGGACCAGGGTTTGCTTCGCAGAAAAGATCCTTATGTAATGGTGTGAGACGTGCATTGATGTCTTGCGCCTCGGCTACCTCACCTGCCTGCCAAGCATTGTGCATTTCGGACATAAGTTTGGGGGCCACATTTGCCGTTACCGAAATACAACCAATGCCACCCTGCGCAAGAAAACCAATCTGTGTGACGTCCTCGCCTGACAGTTGGCAAAATTCATCTCCGCATGCGAGGCGCTGCTCGGTCGCTCGACCAACGGCCGCTGTCGCATCTTTAACACCTACAATATTGTCCAGACCTGCACAGCGCGCCATAGTATCCGTATTCATGTCAACAACAGACCGGCCGGGAATATTGTATATTATGATGGGGATACCCGCCTTGTCGATCGCTTGGAAATGACTAAACAAGCCTTCCTGTGTCGGTTTGTTGTAATATGGCGTGACAACCAGTGCTGCATCAGCTCCAGCACGTTTCGCATGCTCGGCCAACTCGAAAGCTTCGGCAGTTGAGTTAGACCCGGCGCCTGCAATCACCGGTACGCGCTTATCAGCAGCGTCGATACAGATTTCAACAACCCGTTTATGTTCGTCATGGCTGAGCGTTGGAGACTCACCGGTCGTGCCAACGGGCACAAGGCCGTGAGTTCCTTGTTCAATTTGCCAGTTGACTAGCTCTCTAAAAGCCGTTTCGTCGACATCACCGTCGCGAAATGGCGTAATAAGCGCGCATATGGATCCGCTGAACATGGCGGTGTCCCCAAGAGTAATGATCAAAATTTGTGCCACCCTACTATTACGTTACCGTAGCGGCAAGCAGCAGTCATCAGAAACGAAACGTTTTGGAAGTTGACTTAATCAGCTGGTCTAGCTCATCCAACATTCTGGGATGTGGAAATATGGGATTTCTGTCAAATAGTAGATAGAGCGTTACCTAATAGCCATTGGGAAAGTCTATGTCGTTGCCCAAAGGGTTGGATCTGATTGGCTAGGGACATTACCGCAGGCCGGGGTTAGCCCCATTGCCCCACCCGCTTGGGACGGATAGTTTACCGAGGATAGGAGGGTATTATGTCTGATCCAAGTTTTAGCGAAGTTAAAGCCTGTGTTTTTGACGCTTTTGGTACACTTTTTGACGTTCATTCAGCCGCTAATCGAATGAAGGACGAACTTGGCGAAAATGTCGATAAATTGTCAGAAATGTGGCGGTTCAAGCAGCTGCAGTACACATGGCTTCGCAGTCTAATGGGTCAGCATGAGGACTTTTGGCAGGTCACCGGTGATGCACTCGACTATTCAATGCGCGCGCTTGACATGTCAGATGACTCACTACGGGCAAAGCTTATGGAACTCTATCTGCAGCTCGACGCCTATCCTGAGGTGGTCGATGTTCTGACTAGGCTAAAAGACGGTGGCAAGAAAACGGCAATTCTGTCAAATGGAGAACCATCAATGCTTGTTGCAGCCGCAAAGAACGCAAATATTTATTCTCTTTTAGATAAGGTTCTGTCGGTCGAGAAGGTCGGTATATTCAAACCTCACCCATCGACATATCAGATTGCAGTTGATGAACTTAAGTTTCCTGCCAACCACATTTGTTTCCAGTCATCTAACTGTTGGGATGCACATGGCGCCGCAGCTGTCGGCTTCATGGTCACTTGGGTTAACAGATTTGAGCAACCCCATGAAAACCTACCCTCCAAACCGCACGCGGAAATCAAGACGCTTTCGGATCTTCTTCCGCTCCTAAAAATTTAAAGACTGAGCGATGCATTATCGTGAGCGTAGATTAACGACGTTTGACAATCTGTCCTTGTATTTGCGTGACTACGGCAATCAGTTGGATGCAAGACCCCCCCTTTTTTGCCTAGGAGGTTTGACCCGGAACTCCAAGGATTTCGAGGGCTTTGCAGAGCGGTATAGCAAAGATGGTCGTCGCGTAATCTGCGCGGATTACCGTGGGCGTGGCAAATCCCAATATGATCACAACTGGTCGAACTACGATCCCCGTATATATATTCGAGACGTTCAAGACATACTCGCCGCATTGAATGTCCACCGTGTGGTTGTGATTGGCAATTCCCTCGGCGGAATCCTAGGAATGGGAATGGCTACCGCGATGCCAAATGCGTTGTCCGCGCTTGTTATGAATGATGTTGGGCCGATAGTTGAGACTGAAGGTCTCGACATAATCATCGATTATATCAAAGAGGATCGTTCGCACGACGATTGGCATTCTGCCGTTAATACAATCAAAAGAATGCTGCCAAATCTATCTTTTCAAGATGAGGCTATCTGGCAAAAGATGGCGAAAAACACATTTCAAGTTTGCGATGACGGCAAGCTACGCTTTGACTGGGATGTGAATATCGTGAAACCTATGTTGAAATCAGACTACCAAATTCCCGAAATGTGGTCGCTGTTTAAGGCCTTGGCCAACATTCCAACTATGGTAATACGCGGGGAGAAATCTGACATCCTCTCAAGGGCCTGTTTTGAAGAAATGCAAAGAGTAAAGCGCGATCTTATCGCAGTTGAAATACCGCGCGCCGGACACGTCCCGACACTCTCGGAACCAGAATCCTGCACCGCCATGGACAACTTTCTTGGTCGACATTAACAAAACTCCTGGAATCCATGATATCCGCTCTGCTGCCGAACGAATAAAAGGTATCGTTGACCGCACCCCACTGCTTGAGTCCGAGCGCCTCAATGATCACGCTGGCGCTCGGGTGTTTCTTAAATGTGAAATGTTCCAACCCGTGGGTTCTTTCAAATTACGTGGCGCTTGGAATATGATTTCCCGTTTAGCAGATAGCCGCATCAAAAACGGTGTAATTGCATATTCATCTGGAAATCATGCGCAGGCTGTTGCTTGGTCAGCGCTCCGACGAGGTGTGAAGGCAACGATCATCATGCCGTTAGATGCACCTACTGTGAAAGTGAATAACACAAAGGCTTTAGGCGCCAAACTGGTACTATATGATCGCACAAAAGAAGATAGGGAACTAATAGCTAAAAAACTTGCCGGACGGACTGGTGCTGTCATTATCCCGCCTTACGATCACCCGGACGTCATAGCGGGACAGGGTACCGTGGGCCTTGAAGCGGTGGAACAGTTACGTGACGCAGGTGTTACGCCAGATGTTGTCATTGTACCTTGCTCCGGTGGTGGCCTAATCGCAGGTTGTGCGATCGCAGTGAAGGCTGCTTTTCCGTGCACGCGGATTCTCGCCGCCGAGCCTGAGCATTTTGACGACACCAAGCGGTCACTTCAAGCCGGAAGGCGCGTCGCTAACAAACACGGCTATTCTTCGGTGTGCGATGCGCTGCTCGTTTGCACCCCCGGCCGCATGACCTTTGAGGTGATGCGTAGAATGGTCTCGGGCGGCGAAGTCGTATCGGAAACAGAGATACGTGCAGCAGTTCGAGCCGCGTTCTTGTATGCCAATATTGTTGTTGAACCCGGTGGTGTGGTCGGCCTCGCCGCAACGCTCTCCGGAAGGCTTACCAGCCCTGCCGAGACCATTTGTGTAATTCTTTCTGGGGGAAATATAGACCGAGAATTGTTCGCTGAACTAATCTCAAACTAAAACCACACAAGCTCAGACGGTTGGAGCCCAGTTAACATCGTATTTTACCCTTTGGATGAGCAAAATAAGCTCCTGTTCTACGTTTAACTTAAAGATGGGTTTTTAACATAATATATAATACTTCGTAGGCGATGGGCATTTAACTGGTTTGAGTTGGTCTGCAGCAATAAATCAACTAGACTGAAAAATTAGGGGTGCTAAATAAAAAATTAATAGGCCATTTTGGGGGATATATAGTGGCGAATATATACGTCGGTCGGACAGAAGAATTTGACGAAAGAGATCGTAAAATTATTGCGCAGGGGGATTTGGAAATTGGCGTTTTCCACGTCGACGGTGAATTCTTTGCTTATGAGAATAACTGTGTCCATCAGGGTGGGCCCGCCTGCCAAGGAAAAATCATCAACAAAGTTGAAGAAGTCATTCATGAGACTGAAAAGACAGCCCACGGCCTGAAGTTTTCAGAAACCGAAGTTCATATTGTGTGTCCATGGCATGGATACGAATATAACGTCAGGGACGGCCGCCACCCCGGTAGTAAAAATATCAGACTTCGCCCGTTCAAAGTCGATGTGAAAGACGGAGAGGTATATGTCTCCATCTAAGGGCCCTGTATCGGAACTTGACCACGCTGCATCGCGGGCACTTGAAATAATCGAGCGTGCCCTTTTGGAAGGCAAAACAGAAAATATCCCGGACGAAACAGTACAGAGACTTCTAACCGCTGGTACCAAGCTATTCGCCAATAAGGTGGAAATGGAGGACAGATACTTCTCACCTTACACCGCGCCGGGGGATGTTACGGCTACGGATGTGGTCATGACCTGCTCTGATATGCTGCGGGCTGTAAACCTCTCCACCTTTGATCTTGCCATGTGGTTCCAACGGCCCCGGACGACTGAAGATTAAGATAACAACCTAAAGTAATTCGAGCATTCAGGAGTAAAACCATGGACTCAGGGATAGAGCCGGTAAAAGAAATTCCGGTAAAAGAAATTACCACTTACACGGATTCACGCGACATTTTAGCTAAGGCTCGGAAACAGGCGGAAGAGCGCAATTTTGACGACGTATTTATCGCCGATATAGACGCCCATCATACCGAAACGGAGTCATGGCGAGAAATTATCAGTTATATAGATGACCAAGTTGTACGGTCTCAGGCTGAGGAGATGGTATTACATCGATCTGGCACGCCGCCTTACGGTTTAAACGGTGATTTGGCACTCCGTTATCAAGACGTAGGTGGGCGGATTCCTCACCAGGCAGCCCGGAGCGAGAAAATAGAGGAATCCGAATTAAAGGAGGCCGGTCATCGCGACTTGATTCTGGCGAAACGTGCCTATGAAGCGATGGGGATCGACGTACAAGTCGTATTTCCAACACCAATGTTATTCCTCGGGATGCATCCTCAATTCGATATGGAGGCCATTTTAGGCAAGGCCTACAATCGCTGGCAGGTCGAAAATATTCTGAAGAAAGACCGTAAACTTAAGACCATGATGTTCCTGCCGTTTAACGATCCGGAATCAGCACTTGAAACTATCGAAGAATTTGGAGATGCACCTGGTTGTGTTGGTTTCATGGTGACATCTGTCCGGTATAAGGCGGTCCACCATAATCACTACATGAAGGTTTATCGAGCCCTCGAAGAGCGAGGTCTGCCAATAGGTTTCCATGCCGGATACTACTGGCAAGATCCGTTTATGATGCAGATTAATCGGTTTGGTTCTATGCACGCACTATCATTCGTATGGTGTAATGTCGTGCACATGACAAACTGGATTATGAACGGCTTACCCGAGAGGTTCCCTAACCTTAACGTTGTCTGGATCGAATCTGGTATTGCTTGGGTCTCCTGGCTTATGCAGCGTCTCGACCATACCTATTTGATGCGTTCGTCAGAGGCACCGCTGCTAAAAAAGCTACCCAGCGAATATATGCGGGAAATGTTTTATACTTGTCAGCCAATGGAAACGGACCATCTCAAGGCTGTTGAGCTTACCTTCGAAATGATTAACGCAAAGGAACAGCTTTTATATGCCTCGGATTGGCCGCACTATGACTTTGACGCTCCCAGTGTGATTTGGGATCTTCCATTTATAGACGAAAAAGCCAAGCGCAATATTCTAGGCCTCAACGCAAAACGAGTGTTCAACTTTGATCGGTAGAGGGTATGAAATTAATAGGAATTAGGTGTGGTTTTACTCGTCTTTTTCATTTCCTTTCTAGCGAACCCCGAGTTCCATCTGCCCGATAATATCGAACCGACATTTCAACCTATCGCCTACCTTCAATAAACTGACATCCCTTGGCATCTCAGTCATCAGAATATCACCCGGATACAGAGTAAATAATTTAGAAGCATACGCTATCAGTTGCCTGCAACCCAAAAAGAGATGCTTAGTGTTCGATTGCTGACGCAGTTTCCCGTTTATCCATAGGCTAAGGTCGAGATCATCCGGATCGGTGATTTCATCAGCGGTAGTCAACCACGGACCCAAGACAGAATCGGAACGGAACGATTTTGTTGAGGTTCTATCCTCGACGCCATGCACCTTGATATCGACCCCAATCGAATATCCCGCGACATAATTGAGCGCATTAACTTCGTTGACGTTTTTTGCCCTGCGGCCAAGAATTATCGCCAGATTGGTTACATAATTGGCACGGCCGTCGGTTCGGCCAAGATTGATGCCGTCTCCTACACCGGCAAGAACTGAGTTCTCTCTGAGAAAGAATCCATGGCTCTCGAAAGTCTCAACGTTTCGGCCGAGACTAATTTTCTCACGATCGCCTGCTTCGGATAACCGATCCGTGAAATTAGCCTGCGCGGCGACAATTTTAGATGGACTTCTTACAGGACTTTTCAATTTCACATTTTTTACACCCTGCACATAGCCCATCTTCCGGTTGGCTTCGATCTCGGGCTTGATGGTATCTAAATTCGCGATCATGGAGTCACCGGGCATTTTCGGCCCCCGAGCCTGAGGAATTTGACCAAGCGCCACTGTGACATCAATCAATTGATCGCCCTTCACTAATCCCACCTTACCCTCGTTGTAGCGACAGATCCTCACGTATTACTCCGAAATTCATCCCGTGCACCATCTACCCACGAGATGCCATGACCGGGCGTGTCGGGTGGTGCGATATTGCCTTCCGCATCCATCTCTACCGGATTGTCGAACAACGGCTCGAGCAGCGGAAAGTCTTCCATCCACTTTATTGACGGTGCAGCACCGGCGACATGAATGAATAACGACGGCAAGAAATGAGGAGATACCACTAGGTTAAAATGCTCCGCTATCTGCGCCAAACGCAGGCTTTCCGTTATGCCTCCCATCATCGCGAGGTCCGGCTGCAGGATTGAAGCTGCCCGGGCCGCTATCAATGGGCTCATCTCACCCACCCCCTGATGGTGTTCTCCAGTAGCAATCGGTATTGGGCTATTGGCAGCTAATATCGCAAATCCGTTAGTATCGTTGGCTGGTAGAGGCTCCTCTATCCACAATGCGTTGACATCGGCGAGCAGATTAACCAGCCATTGAGCTCGGACTAAATCACATTTTTCATTGGCATCTGCCATGATACCTACGCCGTCAGGCACAGCGTCCGCCACCGCCTGAATACGGGCTAAGTCTGCGGGTGCGCCTGCAACCCTTAGCTTAATTGCCGTACAACCCATCTCTGCATATTCAAGAGCCCGATCGACCGCTGCCCCCGTTTCCTGCTCCGGGCCGAAACCGCCCGAGCCGTATACAGGTAACTTTCGAGGCACGCCGCCCAGCGCGGCGTAGAGAGGCATATCAAGCCGCTTGGCATGCAAATCCCACATGGCAACATCGATCGCGGAAATAGCGAGATAGTTAACACCCCTTCCCAGCCGGTTTAACGAGACGGCAAGCCGACGCCAAAGTGCCTGGGGCGGCAAAATCCTCTCCCCTAAGACGAACCGGTCGAGCATATCTTGGGTCGCCGCCTGCACGATCCGCCCACCTCCTCCGAGCACATAAGAAAATCCCGTCCCGGTCGTTCCGTCTGAAGCTTCTAGATCCACCACGATGACATCTACCGCCGTGATCCCTGAACCGCCCGTAGGCCCGTGAAGGGGAAATACCCAAAGTTCGGCCGTCGCGTGTGTAATTTCTGTCATCATCTGTTAGTCCTCTAGAACAAGGGTCACACTATCACCGTCTTCTATTCCTACCGCGTTACGGACGCTGATCGAGGCAATAACCTCCACCTGCGCGGGCGGATATCCATCTACCAGCGGAAAGACGATCGCACCTTTAATTGGATCGGCCGTTCGGGCTTTGATGGTTACAAGCCAACATCTGGCATCGCATTCGAGGGGGCCATTATTGGGATTATCCATATAGATACCATCGGTTTGCTTAAGCCTCACCCAGACCTGCATAGATTCTGGATCATCGACAATGACGTTGATCGTACCGGGATAAGGGTCAATCCCAACGCGACCGATGAACTGCCGTCTGGACCAGTCTAGCCGGGTAAATGTCTTTCCAAGCCCGATGCCGGTAGCCAGCCGACCGACCAGTTTTTCCCCCTTCATCCGGCGGCGCGGACTTCAACACTCATTTCGCCGATCCCCTCGCAGTAACAGTACATAGTGTCACCGGCTACCACCGGCCCTACACCTTCCGGCGTGCCAGTCATAATTACGTCACCCGGATACAAGGTATAAAAGCTCGACCCGTATTCGATCAGCCTCCGACAATCGAAGATGAGCTTATCGGTGTTAGAGCTCTGGCGTTCGTCGTCGCCAACGTGAATCGAAAAGTCGAGTTTGTCGGGATCGACAATCTCGTCCGCCGTTACCAACCAAGGCCCGAGAACCGAATAGCTGTCGATAGCTTTGCGAAGGCTGCGTTCCTCAGTGCCGCGAACAGTCATATCCAGCCCAATCGCGTATGCAGAAACATAGTCCAGCGCGTTATCATAGGAGATGTTCTTCGCAGTTTTTCCGATGATCATAGCAACTTCAACTTCGTGATCGTTGCGACGATCAGTGAAATGGAGTTCAACCCCTTCTCCGGCGCCCACAAGAACCGGGTTTTTCAGGAAAAGCCCGTAATGGTCAATGGATTTGATATCTTGACCGAAGCTCACGCCCTTGTCCTCGTTAGCTTCATCCATGTGGGCGTAATAGTTCACTGGTGCACCGATTACCTTAGTCGGATTTGCAACTGGGCTTTTCAACCTAACGGCCGACAGTGCATGCCGTTCACCCGACTTCATCAACCCCGATGCTTTCTCACAAATAAGGTCGAGATTGGCGATTAGCGCGTCACCCTCGGGCACCGGCCAACGGTATGCGGGAATTACATCCAAGGCGGCTGTTACGTCGACAACTTCATCACCATCGACGATCCCTAGGCGGTCGTCGTTATATCGACAGATTTTCATTTCTTTCACTCCCAGCTTTATTTAGTTCGGAATGTTTTGGCATTACGAAAAGAAACGGTCTAGTCCCATTTTCATTGAGAGATCCGACAACCTTGATATTGCATCATCCGACAAATTCTGCACTACGAAAATATCGCAATTTAACCCTTTTGAGATTGGTATTAACGGCCAAATCGCGTAGTGTTCTTCCTTTCTTTCATAAGGAATTAATAATTATTTTAATCGGGGAAGTGTTGCTGTGTTTCGCGAGCGAAGAAGAACGGGGAAAAAAAGTCGTTATGACTGAATACTTTATCTACGAAAAAGAGAATAAAAACTTCGCGTTACCGGTCACAAGTGTCCTTGAAATCGTGGAAACCGATCAAATTGAAGATCTCGGTTTAGACTTATATGGTTGTGTTGGCGGGGTAGTAAATCGCGAAAAATTAGTCCCTGTATTTGATTCGATTGCATTAGGTCTTAAACAAGTTTTCAATGATCAAAGTATTTCCACTGTAATTATTGTACTAAGCGGTGATATAACGTTTGGATTAACCATGGACAATTTTGTCGGTGTAGACAAACTAACTACGCGCACAAAATCAAATGAAATAAGAGTTCATGAGAAAAAAAATAAATTTGTATCCGCAGTCGTTGGATATAAAAATTCTACTTTAACAATTTTCTCTCCGGAATACATTTCCGAAACGGTCGATGAAAATATCGACGAACAAAAATTATTTTCAGAAAATGAGGAAATAGCCGGAAATATTATTGATCCGGATATATATAGAAAACCTTTTACTCAATTCCTCTGTTTTTCGATCGACAACATAAACCTAGCAATCCCAATTGGACAGGTTCGGGAGATTATAGAGGAATACGAAGTTACACCAATTTTTAATGTTCCGGCTTTATTACGTGGATTAATAAATTTACGTGGAACCGTGATTGCATGCCTCGATATCTCCAACGAAATCGGGTTAGACCAAAAACCCCTTACGATAGAAACGAAATACCTTATCATCAGTTATAAGGAAAGTACTATCGCTTTATGCGCGGATGTGGTTCACGGCATGAGGGATTTATACCTACATAATATACAAAAGCCCGATTCTGTATTAGACGATCGACAGCAGACATTCGTTCAGGGATTATATGAGGACGTCGATAAAACATTACTACTACTATCAGTTTCCGACATCTTTGAGACCGAACATTTGTTGGAGTATACCGATATGACTAAAATCTCCCAGTGAGGGTCATACTGCCATGAAATCTTATTCACTGTTTGACTTCGATCAGAGTAAGGTCTCTTCTTCACTCGCCCTTAACGTCGATTCCTCGGATGAAAAGATGATGTATTTCGCCAGAGACGAAATCGATTATATCGTAAAGAATTTGGAAACCTTTCAACAAGATGACGAAGATATATTCGATTCAATATATCGTCGGAGCCGATTAATAAGCGGTTTATTCCGCATAAATGATTTTCTTGATCTACACTACATGTTGGAGTTCTTAGTATTTTGTACAGATTTTCTTCGACATAGTATGCAAAAAAAATCCGTGAAAAGAATACCACATGAAATAAGGTATATAATTAACCTTATAACCAATTCCGCCATTGTAATGATAGACGAAAAAATTGATGGGCGCGCTTCTACAATTGTATTTTCGGACATATTGGATGAATGTCAGAATTACTTGCAAGACACTATTAATTTAATTGAAGATGAAAATACAAAAACCGAGACATCTGGATATACCAAAACAGAACAGCAAAATAATCAAACTATTTTATCAACTGAAAAACTCACTCTCAATAAATTATTGGATGAAGAGGAAATAATTTCTATACCTCACGAAAAGATTGGTTTTATTAGCGATTACTGTGAAGAAGCAAGGGAGATACTCGGCAATATAGAATTACATCTTATCGATTTAGAGGCGAACGAAGACCCGCTTCCGATAGTGAATAAAATTTATAAAAGTTTAACAAATTTGAAGGATAGCGCAGACTCTCTAAATATCGTTAAAATCGAAACCTTGGCTCACGCTAACCTGTTATTAATACAAGATATTCGAGATAGTAAATTACTAATTAATACCGAAATAATTGATATACTATTAGGTAGCAAAAAAACATTTGAAAAAATGATTAATGATATTGCGTCACGGCGACCAATAACTTTACCACTTAATGACATAATTCAACGTTGTCTATTATTTGTAAAAGAAGAAACATCAAATATAGAGAATGAAACAATTAAACAAAACGGACAAACTGACGATTTCGAAATCGGAGAAATAGAAGAAGAAGAGGCTTTATCAATTCCGGATGATAAATTAGGTTTTATCAGTGATTATTGCGAGGAGTCCCGAGAAATACTTGCGAATATCGGCCTGCAACTCGTTCAACTTGAAACAGAAGATAGTCCCAGCCAAGTTGTTAATGAGATTTTCAGAGGAATACATACTTTAAAGGGTAGTGCTAAATTATTAAACATTGCGAAAATAGAGCGGTTATCGCATTCAGCGGAGGCCCTGCTAGATCGGTTAAGGAAAAAAGAAGTTTTTATTACATCGGAATTAATTGATGTCTTATTAGACTGTAAGAACTTATTGGAACGCATGATCTCTGAGGTTGCTTCCCGACAGCCTATAAAAACGCCTATTAACGCCATGATTAGCCGTATTGACGGCAATGTCAGAAACAAACCGAAAAATGACGGGGATCCAAGTTGGACCAAAGAAAATAAGAATCCGGCGTCTCTGCCGGAAACGACACTCACCGACGATCTACTCGATGATTCCGGTGACCCATATTTACAATCAAATGTCTCACCGATTAATGACACAATTCGTATTACTACGGATAAATTGGACGATGTTCTAAACGTTGCCTCTGAGGTCTTTATTACTCGCATTCGGCTCCAAAATGATATCTCAACACTTAATAACTCTATGGGACTCCTGAAAGCAAACCTAGTTGATCAGGGGTTGGACCAGTTATCTGTGAAAGATTTTTTGGAAAATATCAAATTAGCAAACCAAGAAAATAATGACCGGCAAATTGAAACCAAAACTTTCGTTCCACCTCTCGTTGACCAAAAACGTTCCGGAACAGAGGATAAAAGAATACAACAAAGCGCGCTTGAACGGTTTGTTGACGTGGATACCAATAAGAAGAAATTGGAAAAGAGCATAAGCGATCTGGAGGAATTAAGCAGTAGGCTTCAATCCAGTGCAATGAATATTCGGATGGTTCCGGTACGATACGCTTTCGATCGGTTTCCTGTACAAGTGCGAGAAACCGCTAGGGAATTAAATAAAAAAGTAAAACTAACCGTATCTGGTGCAGATACTGAATTAGATAAATTACTGATAAATCAACTTATTGAGCCGATGCTTCACATTCTCCGAAATGCAGTGGATCATGGTATCGAAACTCCTGAAGTGCGGACACAATCCGGAAAAACCGAGACAGCACTAATTACGATTTCTGCATACTATCAGGGATCGGAAGCGGTTATTGAGATTTCTGATGATGGCGCGGGTATTGATACTAATATCGTGTATCAGAAAGCAGAGTCACTTGGGTTAATAGACGCTGAAAGTCACGAGCACCTCTCAAAAGAAGAGATCCTGAACTTAATTTTTGAGCCGGGTTTTTCTACCTCAAATGAGGTGACTAATTTATCCGGGCGAGGCGTTGGAATGGATGCGGTCCGTCGGGCGATTTCTCAGGTTCACGGGACGGTTACAGTCGATTCAGTTCCAGGTAAGGGTTCTACATTCAAAATAAGACTTCCACTGTCTTTAGCAGTAGCAGGCGTCCTTTTGGTAACCGAAGACAAATATAAATTTGCATTTCCGGTTCTTCATGTGGAGGATATATTAACAATTACACAAGATCAGATCGAGTTGGTTAGTCAAACCGAGATTTACAATTATAGAGGAGAGGCTCTATCCGTCACTACTTTATCTAATCTCTTAAACTTTGATGGCAGTACTTTTGACGAAGACTTAGTTACGATCGTAATACTCTCTGATGATGGTAAAAAGAAATGTGTAAAGGTTGATAACGTACTGGGCCGTCAAGATGTTATAATTAAGAGTTTGGGAGATTTCATCAAACATGCGCCCTCTGTGATGGGCTGTACTATCTTGAGCGATAATCAACTAATTCTTATCCTTAATTCGTGGGAAATAGTTAACTCAAAGAAAAAATAAGTAGGTATACGGTTAGAAAAAATATGTCCGCCGATCTCCAAGATTTTCGCCCTCTTGATACCCTTACAAAGGATAGAACCCTTTATTTCTGTATCGAAAACGAATTCTACCGTAATTATTTAGTCCAACGTTGTGATGCACAACACATAACTTATCATAATGTTAACCTGATTGATCTGCCAGGTACTGTCTCAGCAAACCCCAATGCTGTTATTGTTTTGCAATCAGAAACACAGGAACAGAAGGTCATCGACCTTTCCGCTAAATTGAAGCTATTGTTCGGTGCTGATGTAAAATCTATTTTACTGTCGACAGATTATCGTATCGCTACTGAAGTGGAATTTAAGTTTGATGACTTTATCCATTTTCCAGCCGATTTTGATCAAATAATAAGCTCAATAACAAAAGTGTTGAATGCTTCGAAGAAAATTTTACTTATCGACGATTCGAAACTAATTCATAAACACATACTCCCCCCCCTATTAGACAATGGTTATGAGGTATTTCAAGCCTTTGATGGTTTAGAAGGTCTCGAAAAGGCCCAAAAAATTCTACCCGATTTAATTATCCTTGACGTCGAAATGCCGAAAATGAATGGCTTCGAAGTGTGCCAGGAAATTAGGCGGTCCGAATTAACCCAAGATATTTATGTAATGATGTCGAGCACTCTGACCTCTGCTGCAGATCAAAGCATGGGTTTCGAATCTGGGGTAGATGAATATGTTACCAAGCCTTTAGATATAGACGAACTCTTAGATCGCCTAAAAAAGGTTTTATTTTCATCACCTGCTGGGCGGGAAAATCTAATCTTATTAAGCCATGATGAATCAATGGCCCAAACAAACGCAAAAAGTCTTCGGAAACAGGGTTTTACGGTAAAAACATGTCAAACGATCCGCGAGACTGTTCACCGGCTTAATTCGTTTAATGCTGTTCTTGTTCTGTCGGAGATTGATCCTTTAGACGGAACTGTTCCCGATTTAGTAAAACATCTAAAGTTTGATGAGGCTGATAAAAAAATTGAATTGATCATCATAACTGACAGAGATAGCCCCTCTGATTCAAAAATGGTTATGAATACTGGTGCGTCAGCCGTAATTAGCAAACCATTCTCCAATGATGGCTTACTGGCCACTGTCGAGAAGACATTAGCTGAACGAAATTTGAGAATAGAAAATTTACAAATACAAAAGTACCTCTCTAAAGCTTCACGGCGGATTGCTGTGGAAAAATCAATTCTTTTAGACCATTCGTCTCAAACCTTTGCTCAGAATAAGCAGGCTACGATTTTTTTTAGCGATATCGTAGGCTTTACGAATAGATGCGAAAGGTATTCTGCTGAAGAGATTGTGGCACAGATTAATGGACTTTTTGAATCAATAACGGGCGTAATAATAGAACATGACGGTGATATCGATAAATTTATCGGCGACGCCTGTATGGCGTTCTGGCTTGATGATGATCATGATGTTTCGGTAGTCAACGCTGTTCGCGCAGTACTAGCAATGAAAAAAAATTTAGAACTCTTTAATAGTTCTCTGCCTGACCTAACCCGTGATCCGATTCAGATGAGGATTGGTTTGAATACGGGGAATGTGATACTTTGTGATATTGGCGCATCAAGCAATCGAGTCGATTTGACTATCATCGGTGACGCGGTGAATGTGGCCTCTAGAATGGAAAGTGCCGCGAAGGTGTATGGGCTGGATCACCTTATAAGTGAAGGTACTGTAAACCGAACTGAAGACTATTTTGAATATCGTTTAATAGATCGGGTAATTGTTAAAGGTAAAAATCAACCAGTTAATTGCTACCAATTGTTGAGTGAAAAGGGTCAGTCTTCGTTACCCCAGAAAAATCTACAGGAAACTTTTGACCACGCTTTACAGGCTTATTTTAGCGGTGATTTCGATGCAGCGGTAAACGGCTTTCAACGGTCTTCCGAGTTTGAGGAATCCGGGGTCTATGCTAACCTCAACCCGTCACAAGTATTCCTAAATCGTTGTGAGCGCCTCATAGATGAAAAGCCAAAGCAGTGGAACGGAGTTTGGGAATTTCTCATTAAATGATTTAGCAAGGTGTTGATATGACACAAGAAAATCTTATGCCCTGGAGACACTCCCTGGTTTTTAAAATTGTGGGAACTACAGTTTTTGTTTATTTTTTGGTCACGTTAGTGATCACGGCGTTTCAGATGTCTAACGAATACACCAACACGAAAAGTCGTGTCTTCAATGAAGTGAAAATTGCAAGCGATTCAATCAGGTCTCCACTAATAGAGGCGATGTGGAACCTTGATGAGGAAGTTATTAATCGAATTGTAGGAGGTTTGGTCAAAAACCCGTCTGTATCAGGCGCGGTAGCGTTTAATTCTGATTCAGAAGAGAGCAGTCGGCATGCTAGCGATAACGCAAGCAAAAAGACAGAGGATGTTAGTTCATCATCAAAGGGCAACCCCTTTAGCCTGAAAAATCCGATCCGCTTTACCTTTCAACTTATAAAAGATGACAAGACGGTCGGTAGATTAGACGTATACACCTCTGATGAAATCATATGGGAACAATTAATTGGCGGATTTTCACATATTATTTTAAATAAAGTAATTGAGATAGTTGTCCTTATTCTGGTTTTGCTGGTTCTTTGTCTACGGCTTCTTAGACCATTGAAGGTGTTGATGGTATCCGTAAACGATTTGAGTCTAGGTAATTTAGCTACAAAAGTGAATCATGATTCAAAAGACGAATTTGGACACTTATCTAATTCTTTTAATCTGATGACCCAGCAGTTATCAGGAATTATAAAAACAATTTCAGATGTATCGACAAATGTTGCCACGGGCAGCGTCGAATTACGCTCGACGTCAAGTTTAGTTTCAGAGGGCGGAAGCACTCAGGCTAGTTCGGTCGAAGAGACGTCAACCGCAATTGCCGATATGGCCGATGCAATTAATGATAATTCACAAAGGGCGAAAGAGACAGAAGCTAAAGCCGAGCTAGTAGCGGATGAGTCTAAGAAGTGCTTAGAAGCAGTTCAACGTACAACGGATTCTATGAAAGACATTTCAGAAAGAATTACTATTGTCGAGGAAATTACCAAGAAAATTGACTTACTTGCCTTGAATGCATCCGTAGAGGCCGCTCGAGCGGGTGAGCACGGTAAGGGGTTCGCAGTGGTAGCATCTGAAGTAAGCAAATTGGCGGATATGAGCAAACAATCCTCCTCCGAAATTCTTAGGGCTGCCAGCGAGAGTAGAGAATTAGCGGAGGCGACCAGTGCAATGCTTGCAAACCTACTGCCTGAAATCGAGACGACTAAAGATTTGGTTGTAAGTATCTCCGCCACAACAGAGGAACAGAATACGGGTGCTTCGCAAATTAATCATTCTATGCAGCATTTGGATAAATCAGTTCAAAATAGCGCTTCTGCCGCGTTACAAATGTCCCAAATGTCTGAAAGTCTTGAACAACAAGCAATAAACCTTCAACAGGCCATTAACTATTTTCGGTTTAATGAGAACGACTCAGCTGAAAATACAGCTGCGCAACAAATGCTTGGGTCAGAACCTCAACCGCTACAATTACCTCCAAAATGATATTTTTTCCCGTCCGCCGGAACCTGGATGCAATGACTGAACGGCGATATTGGCAGATATTTGGTTTATTCCAGTTGTCAATGCGGCCAAAAAAATTATGATTTGACATCATAATCTATTAAATTTTAAGGTTATCCGAGAAAAATGGGGTCTAAGTATTTAATATAACAAATAATTTCTTGTTTTTTCCTGATTCCGGGGGCTGTTATGATAAAGTATAAATATTCCGCAATATATTTCATTTTTTCGTTGATATTTGTGCCAAGTTTATCTTTCGCTGAAAGTAAACATGTATCTTTATGCAGCTATGAATGGCCACCTCACCACGGAAAAACTCTTAAAAACGAAGGTTATACAGCAGAAATCATAAAACAAATTTTTGAACCGCAGGGGTATAAGATTAAAAAGGATTTCTACCCGTGGAAACGCGCTCAAAAATATGCAACCGAAGGTAAGGTTTGCAACGCAATTACAGAAATTTATTTCAATAATAAACGACTAGAATCTTATTGGTTTGGCGCACCATATTCCGCTCATGAAGTATACTTGTTTGCGTTAAAATCGCATCCAGTTAAAGAATTTAAAAATTTAAAAGAATTATCGAAGTATACAATTGGCTTCAACAGAGGCGGTAAATTTACAAAGGAATTTGATACTGCTGAATATTTAACAAAGAAAGAAACCAACGGTTATGAAAATGGGCTAAAATTATTATCCAAAAAACGGATAGACTTTTTTGTTAGCGCGAGATCAGTTGCGTTATTTGAAGCCCAAAAAATCGGAATTGAAAATGATATTCACACCGTTGGGAAACCACTCAAAAGAGCTTATGTCCATATGGCCTTTTCTAAAAAAGACCCGGAAAACCTGATAAGATTACAACACTATAATGAGGGATTATTTTTATTGCATAAAAGTGGGAAGTTTAAAGAGATAATGAATAGCTATGGTTTCTAATTTTTCAATTTCATATCAATTGGATAACCTAAACAGTGATTAAGCACGCGGAAGGGTACCAGCTTAGTCAGTTCACCCAAGCCCTATAGACCGGATTTAACCTGTCGCTTTAGAGCTTCTCGCATTATGCAAGACTACTAATTCTTTTGGTAGGTACGTTGGAAAACACTCTACTTAAGATGGAAAAGTTCGAAATATAACGCTCAGCTTTCGTTTACGTCTCAGGTTATTCCGCTTCCTACCCTAAAACCAAGGAACAATAATTCCGCCCTATCACACAAACCAATGCTAATGGATACGGCTTTCATCCCACGAATATCGATTAATTTCTTATAAAAACAATGAGTTGCGGGTGTAGCTCAATGGTAGAGCAGAAGCTTCCCAAGCTTAAGACGAGGGTTCGATTCCCTTCACCCGCTCCATTAAGCGGTCAGTATTAAATCAATTCCTCAAGCCACTCCCGTGGAACCAGACCAGCGTCGGAAGCGCGCACCGCATAATATTTCATCAGTTTACCCACATGAGCAGCGCGGTTGAAACGAGAGAGAAAGGTCTGCATTTCCTCCTCCGACAGTCCTGTCACCGAACCCAACGACGATGCACGGAAAAGAGCTGCTGCATTTTCCTCGAAATGGACACTGTCAACCAACAAAGCGGGAACGGATTCCGCCGTCAGCACCACTCCATGAGCGCGGATCAGTACCGCCTGACACTCTCCGAGTGTTTCCGCCAACTCTCTACCCGTTTCCGGAGAGTTTATATGTGCTGAATCGGGATGACTGGGTATACCGTTGACCCAACGAGCAGCATGATTTTTAACCGGCACTAGCGGACAATTCTCAATTAAAGTGAACATGGTAGCTGTTTCCGGGTGAAAGTGGCCAACCGCATTCACATCGGGACGAGCCTTTAAGATCTCAGTGTGGATGTAAACTTCGCGGGGTGGAAATGCACCTCTCGGACCGTTGATCAAGTTACCTTCAGTATCACAAATCAATATGCGATGGGGCGAGAGAGTAGAACGAGGATCATCGAATGATTGGATTAAAACACCCTCACCATCAGGCAATCGGGCGCTAATATGGCCGGAATAATCAATCAACCCTTCCATATTCATTATTCGAGTGCAGGCGGCTATCTGGATGCGCAGGGTTTCAACTGCCGAATTCTTCTCTTTCATAGTTTCTTGGCAACAATATGAAAGATATGCCAATGTTTAGAGGTGCCGCGCGGGGTTATTGAGTCCTCTTCTTCCTCTTCAAAAAACTCAACTTCTAGTCCTTCCAAGAGGCGGGAAACCTCTCTGCTCGTGTGGAAGTTCATTCCCTTTCGGCCAAACCAGCCATCTCGGTCGCCATAAAGTTGTCCGGAAAATCTACCACCAGACTTCAGTGCGCCTCTAACTTTCTGCCAAACGTGGATAAAATCTTCCTGGGAGCAAAGAGGTAACGAGAACGACGCGTTGACCAGATCACATGGTTGCAGTTCCATCTCCTCATAGCGGGCAAGCTGTAGGTATATTTCTGATTGAGTCAGTAGTTCTATCCGGTTCTGTATAGCATTGACCGCATCTGGCGACGCATCAACAGCTTGAATAGCCCAGCCGCGCCGATGCATCTCTATCAAATCTCGACCAGATCCACAGCCCAGATCTGCGGCCATCGCACTAATAGGAAGCCCCTCAAGGTCAAATGCGTCCAATGCTCTTATCAGGGTCGGACGTGGAGGTCGCTGACCTGTTTGTTCATAATAAGCAGCCCAAGCGTTGTTCAGGCCCGGTTCAGATAAAGTTTTGTCCGCCATCAACGATTAATCCTTGACCGGTAATATATGCGGCTTCATCTGAACACAGGAACATCATCGACTTTGCCAAATCATGAATAGTACCCTGCCGAGGCAGAGCCTGCATCTCAGTCATTGTCTTGAACATCTCGCGCGGCACCGACGGTCTCTCCACTTCCGTCTGCATAACCCCAGGCCAGAAGGTGTTGACGGTTATCCCGTAAGGCCCAAGTTCACGCGCCATCGATCGAGACATACCTATCATTGCCGCCTTGGTGGTGATGTAGTGCAAATAGTTGGGCCGCCCCATCATCATGGTACCCGAAGAAACATTGATGATACGGCCCCATTTAGCCTCCATCATCGGATGTACGACGGCGCGGGAACATAGGAATGCCCCATTAATATTAACATCCACGGCGCGTTTCCATTCCTCGACTGGCAACTCCCAGAATGGCGCCATTGTGATCTGCGAGAAGATCGCAGCGTTGTTAATCAGGACGTCGAGCCGACCAAATTTCGTAATGATTTTATCGACCATATCTAAATTCGATTGCTCATCGGCAACGTCAACCTGAATGGCCATTGCTTTACCCTGTTTATCCTCGATTTCTTGTTTAACCGTCTCCGCGTTTTCACCATTAATGTCGGCAATGATCGGGATCGCGCCCTGTGCAGAGAAGTAGTGCGCGTATCCTCGACCGATCGCCTGCCCAGCTCCCGTGATCAGTATTACACGATCGCGAAGACTATCATAAGTCGCGTTCTTATCGACATTTAGAGTGGTATAATCAATATATCCGATTTCGGCGTCTGACATGCTAGGTACCTCCATTTAGCGGTTTAAGTTGTGCACGCGAGGAGACTGAGTGCAAGACTCGTTACCCCATCAATCGATCTACAGCCGACAAAAGCTCTTCCATAGCGGTGTCTTGGACGTTCAAACGTCGTAACTCAGAAACGGTTTGGAAAAGATAATCATAGCAAGTTCCGTACTTTCCGGACGCTTTTGCGATATAATCTGCTTTCTCTATTGTAGGTAGATCGCCGGCGTATTGAGGGTGCTCCGTTGAGACAACAAAAGTAAGCGCGGTCAGACGTTCATTGTCCACCTCCACCGTAACCCAAACCGGATCATAGGTTTCGGTCCACATCTCCCGCTCCCAAAGCGGGATCAAGTCCTCCCGCTTGGTATCAAGCGGCAGCGTAAATACAACGCCTTCGCAAAAGCCCCCCGGTTCACTCTCCAGTGCAAATCCTAAGCCCGGTTTTTCAGGCGTACCACGAGCAAAGACCGACCAAATAGAAAAACTTCTACGATAATTACAAAGCTTACAGAGTTGACTATGGGTAAAATTGAAGCACGGACTCCACATTAGTGAACCATATCCGAACACGCGGAGTGGACCTTCCTCAGGTCGTCTAGCGAGCGTTTCATCGAGAATTTGACTTCGACGTTCTTCGCTTATTGGCTTGAACAACTCGGTAGGCGGTGGGTTAACCATTTCTTATCGACCTCTGTTTACAAGGGCAACGCCGCCGAGAACGAAGGCCGTTCCGGCCCATACCCACCAAGTCGGGGTCTCGTCAAAGACGAAAATACCTGAGAGCACCCCGGTAAGTGTGACAATATAATTCAGTTGTGAAGCAAATGTCGGCCCGGAAAGGCGGATCATCTCGAATAAAGCAAAGAAAGCGAAGCCAGAAATGATAGCATGCCCGAATACTGCCATATCGGGCACTGAGGGTGGGAAGCTGGGAATGTGCATAGCCTTAGCGAAAAGACATATTGGGAGCATCGAAATCGCGCCGAACCAGACCATGCCAGTAGTATGAGATAATGAATTCCCAGCCTCAGGCCTCAGGCTATCAATTAATATATTTGCGAGCGCATATGTTAATGGAGCACCAAGCCCAAACAATAACCAAGGAATCATCGATGGATCAGGCAGGCTATTGCTTGGAACAACGAACATCACAACGCCGATGAAACCGGCACTGAGACCAGCGGTACGAAGCGCCACAAAGTTTTCTAGCCGCATCGCCAAACTGATGCCGTAGGTAAAAATAGGCGTCAGTCCTAGCACTACTGCCAACGCGCCGGCAGGGATATATTTTACGGTCGTATACCAAATTACATTAGCGCTAACGATCCTTAGTCCGCCGATAATTATGTAGTATCGAATGTGCGCACCACTCATCGCCGGCCAGCTGCGGCGAATGGCGCAAATGATAGTCAGAATAACACCCGCAATGAAAGCGACCCAAAATACGTAACCTAGCGGATGCACACCACCTGTAGTGGCAATCTTTGCGATTGCCACTGCCACGCCCCAACCCAATCCACAAAAGAAAAGAAGAAGCAGTGCTATCCAACTAGACCGTTCCATAATAAAACCTGTGCAGTACTTCAGATAACCTCTTTACCCTCCAGAATCGAGAGGTCATCGTCGGTCAGCCCAAGTTTCTCGCGTAACACTTCTCTTGTATGCTGCCCCACCAAAGGTGGTGGATGTCTATAGGTAATAGGCGTTTCCGTAAAACGCATCGGGCTACCGATAACCGCAGCACCTCCCTCTCCAGCAAGTGGGTGATCCAAATTTACCACCATCCCACGGGCTTTAACGTGGGGATCATCAAAGACCTGCTGTAAATTATTAATTGGTCCGCAGCCAATCTTTTTTTCCTCAAGATCTGTAAGCCATTGGCCCGACGTTCGACTCTCGAATATTTCGTTTAGCTTCGGCAGCAGAGCGCTACGATTGCGAACTCTCGCATCATTTGTCGCGAAATTAATATCTTCGCAAAGTTCAGTGCATTTGGCGAGCTCGCAGAACCGCTGGAATTGCGAATCATTACCAATTGCGACAATAATAAATCCATCAGCTGTCTTGAACGGCTGATAGGGAACTATGTTGGGGTGTGCGTTCCCAAGACGACCCAACATACCCGCGTGAATGTAGTTCATGCCGGCGTTGGCTAACATCGCAACAGTCGTATCCAACATGCCAATGTCTATGTACTGACCTTTTCCCGTAATAGCGGCATGGCGCAGACCCGCATTAATAGCAACACTGGCATACATTCCAGCCATGATATCGGCGATTGGTACCCCGACTTTTTCTGGTTCTCCATCAGGCGTGCCGGTAATTGACATTAAACCACCCATCCCCTGTATAAGAAAGTCATACCCTGGTCGTAGCGCATAGGGTCCTGTCTGACCAAACCCGGTAACAGAACAGTAAATCAGTTTTGGGTTAAGATCTTTCAGGTCATCATAGCCAAGGCTATACTTTGCGAGATTACCTGTTTTGAAATTCTCGACTAGCACATCGGCGTCTTCCACCATGCGTTGGACAAGTTTAGCACCCTCAGGCTTTGCAATGTCTATCGCAACTGACCTTTTGTTCCTATTCGCGCCCATGAAATAAGAACTTTCAGAAGTGTCTTTGCCATCTCCATCCTTTACAAAGGGCGGAGCAAATTTTCGGGTATCATCTCCGGCTCCAAGCCGTTCAATTTTTATTACGTCAGCGCCTAGGTCCCCAAGCATTTGTGTACAAGTTGGGCCCGCCAGAACACGGGTTAAATCAACGACGGTGACGCCCGAAAGCGGGCCAATTGACTTAGACATATCGATCTCCAGGTTTTCACAGGAGGTGTACGCGATCGCGCCGTTATGGGGAAGTCGATGCTCGGGTTTTGCCTACTTCTTAACTGATTCCTCTTACACCAACTGTAAGTGTATACTGTAGTTAATCCATGTTCTTAATATATGAAATTCTGGCGAGTGCGCCGGGGGTTTCCGATTGGTCCTTCGTCACGCTGTGCCTTATTAGTTTCCTGACCTCAGCTGTATCAGCAGCTTTTGGATTGGGGGGTGGAGCCGCACTAGTAGCTGTCATGGCATCCGTTATGCCATCAATATCAATCATCCCTATACATGCCGTCGTTCAAGTGGGATCCAATTTCTTTCGCGCTATAATAATGTGGCGTCACATTCTCTTCACGTGGATGCCGTCGTTTGTATTAGGCACCTTGATCGGCGCATTTCTGGGCGGCCAGGTCGTGTTTTCGCTTCCCAAATATATTCTTCAGGCGATCATTGGGTTCTTTGTACTTTACGCTGTTTGGGCGCCCAAAATGAGGGCTTTCGAGCCGACGGGACTAAGGCTCGGAATGGTCGGGGCGATGGCCTCGTTCGCAACAATGTTCGCGGGGGCGACCGGGCCACTAATTGCGCCGTTCATTAAAGCTTCAACAAAACACCGAATGATGACAGTCGCAACTCACGCTGCCTTTATGTCTTGGCAACACGGCGTCAAAATCCTAACGTTCGGTTTTCTTGGCTTTGCATTCCTCCCCTATCTCCCCTTGATGCTGCTTATGATCGTTTTCGGGCTCATCGGAACGTGGTCTGGGAAGTTCATTCTTAGCTGGATGGCAGAAGATGTATTTCGTTGGGGCTTCAATTTGTTGCTAACTGCCCTTGCTATCCATCTGCTCGTCGAAGCAGCCCAGGAGCTCACCGCGTGATCGAATTTTTATCCCTCACTCCGGAAATAGATGGATGGATGTTTATAATATTCACTCTGCTGGCGTTTTTTACTGCGACATTCGGCGTCGTTGCCGGCCTCGGCGGTGGGATCATTCTCATCGGCTGTATGGCGACTGTGTTCCCGCCTGTGGCGTTAATTCCGGTACACGGAGTAGTCCAAGCAGGGTCAAACGTGACCCGTACTATAATTGCCCATAAGCTAGTCATAAGACAGGCCGTGTTACCCTTTGCGATCGGCGCGCTCATCGGATCCGCGATTGGCGGTAAAATCGTGGTATCTATCCCTGTCGCTCTGCTTCAAGCAATCCTTGGTGTATTCATGCTGTATGTATGTTTCGCTCCAAGCGTCACAGCAGGGGTTCCTACTGGTAAAAGATTTTTTATTCTTGGCACTGTAGGGGCGTTTATTTCTATGTTTATCGGCGCTACCGGGACAATACTCGCGCCATGGGTACGTGGGGTAAGCAAGGATCGTCGCATCTTCGTCGCCACCCTGGCGGCTATCATGACCTTCATTCATGGGCTTAAGGTCGTTGTCTTCGCGTTTCTTGGGTTTGAGTTTTTCACTTATCTACCGCTCATGATAGCCATGGTTTCGGCAGGCTACCTGGGAAATTGGATCGGCTTCAAGCTTCTTAACTTGATGGACGAAGAACTATTCAAACGCGTTTTTAAAGTCATGCTTATTATCCTCTCAGTCCGCCTTTTATGGGCCTCTGCCAACCGGGCAGGCTATATCTGATGGACAATTTTTTTGGCATTCCAGATGTTGGTTTCTGGTTAATGGTAGCACTTGTTCTAGCAGCGGCAATTACTACGTTTTTCGGAACGGTCACTGGCACTGCAGGCGGACTACTTCTCCTCGCCGGTATGACGTTCTTCTTCCCGCTTCCCGTTCTCATACCCATGCATACGCTGATTCAGCTCGGCGCAGGTACAAGCCGTATGTTTATGATGTGGCGGTACGTGAAAAAAAATCTCATCCTGCCCTTTGCCATTGGCTCGATAATAGGCGCCTTCACCGGCGCACAAATATTCACGACACTACCTTCTGAGCTCCTACAGGGTATCCTCGGTGCCTTTATTCTTATCGTCTTGTATACGCCGAAGCTTGGCGCGGGCGGTCCGGAACGCATACGCTTTTGCATTCTCGGCGCCGCTGCCACATTTCTAGGAATATTCGTCAGTGCAACTGGAACATTTTTATCGCCGTTCATCGCTCATGCCACTCGCGACCGTCATGTTCATGTCTCTACAATGGCGACACTAATGGCTATTTCACATATCTCAAAAATTATCGCTTTCGGTTTCTTAGGGATAGCAATCGGGGCTTATTTACCTCTGATAGTCCTGATGATTTTGGGTACCGTAGCGGGTAACTGGATCGGGCAACGGACATTAGCTCGTATACCGGAGAAACTATTTCGGCGCATTTTTAAGGTTTTACTGACCTTTCTAGCGTTTCGCCTTTTGGTTGGAGCAGCCGTAGATGCAGGTTTTTTGGAAGGATATATTTAGGATTTGAGGTTTACGCCCATTCAGATAGAATTTTTTTATGAAGTTTCCTGATGGTATCTTTCCCAGCACCTGCTGGGAATGCAGCACTAGATGCGGTTCTTTGGTGACTGTAAAAAACAGGCGGGTCACCAAGGTGGGCCCCAACGTCGATCACCCGGGATCGAAGGGAGCATTTTGTGTAAAGGGTATACGCGCACTCCCGGAGCTTACATATAGCCCAAATCGGATCGCGCGCCCCATGCGGAGGTCCGGATCGCGCGGATCCGGGCAATGGGATCAAATTTCATGGGATGAAGCGCTGAACGAAATAGCCGATCGCCTTTTGGCGGTCCGAGCCAAATATGGCCCCGAGTCCCTGATCGGGGCTGTTTCTAGTGCATTCTTTAGCCGGGGAGCAATGGTCGCGTTACTAATGCGGTCGCTTGGCTCACCCAACTGGATGATGAATCAGGATTTATGCGGAGGCTGCCGTGCCTTATCTGACAAGGTAACAGGTCTCGGCATTGTTGGCGGGGAGGACGTCGACAATACCCGCTGCGCTTTAATTGTGGGTCGAAATCCATCGGCGGCCGATCCCGTCCAGTGGATGGCGCTAAAGAGAGCAAAGAAAAATGGAGCTAAATTAGTCGTCATCGATCCAGCGGAGACACCCGCAGCCAACGCTGCAGAAATTTGGCTTCGCCCCACGCCGGGCAGTGATGCGGCTATCGCGCTCTCAATGACCCATGTAATTATCGAAGAGGGTTTATATGATCGGGAATTCATCACAAATTGGACCGTCGGCTTTGATAAGCTGAGACAGCGGGCATCTGAATTCCCGCCAGCCCGCGCAGCGGCTCTATCAGGCGTTTCTGAGGACGACATTACCAAGGCAGCCCGCCTATACGCCGATGGTCCTTCCTGCTTCGTTTCGGGGCATGGTATCGACGCTTTCTCAAACGGCGTTCAGACGTTTAGGGCTTTTCACTGCCTGGTCGCAATCACCGGAAACGTAGATCGGAAGGGGGGTAACATTCGAGTCAAACGACCCGAGGGATTTCGTAATTATATAGATATTTTACACGACCGCGACTTCGCCCTTCCGCCGTCGACCGCAGCAAAGACCTTAGGAGCGGATCAGTTTCCGCTTTGGGCAGGTCCCAAAGGTTGGCAAACCTCAGTCCATAATCCGACCGCCATTGATGCCATTCTCACCGGAAAGCCCTACCCTGTACGTGCTATGTATGTATCGGGTGTGAATATCGCAGTGACTTATCCGGATACCCGTAAGGTCATGACCGCTTTGAAATCGCTCGATTTCCTGGCCGTCGCGTCTCATATGATGACTCCAACATCGGAAATTGCCGATATCGTACTTCCCAAAACAACCGGCTTGGAGGAAGAGGAGGTATCACTTGAGCCGTCAGCGCAGATCATCTGCTATACGAAGCCAGTAAAAGAGCCAGAGGGAGACGCTCGATCTGATTTCGAATTCACCACTGATTTAGCGCGGCGCATCGAAGCCCTTGGCGTTAATACGCGGAAGTTTTTCCCTTGGGAAACGAAGCAAGAATTTAATGAATACCTTATCGGGGACGAAATCGATCAGGAACTCCTAAAGAAACAGGGCTGGGCCCCATTTAAATACCAAATTGGAAATTTCGAAGAAGTGGGTTTCAAAACGCCGTCCGGTAAAATTGAGTTATGGTCGAAGACCCTGAATGAAATTGGCGTAGACCCCTTACCGAGCTATGAGATACCTCGAGCCGAACGATCTACCTATCAAGACAAGAGAGACTTTCCACTTATCCTTATTACGGGCGCGAGGGAGAAAACATACCATCACTCACGCTATCGGGATCAGGCATGGGCCCGAAAAATATCCCCTTTTCCCCTACTACAGGTCCATCCAAGTGACGCAAAGGGTTTTAACTTCGTGGACGGCGATTGGGTTGCAGTTGAGACCGCCAATTTTAAGGGCACTTGTAAATTAAAAGTTTCAATCACCCGCGAAACTGACTCAGGAACCGTTCGTACTGGTATGGGATGGTGGTTGCCGGAGGCAGCTGGTCCGGAAAAAGGAGCTCTGGACGTAAACGTGAATGTGGCCCTCTCCTATGATGGACCATGGGACCCCGTGACAGGATCCGCCGATACCCGCGGTTTGCGTTGTCGCGTAACCGCCATCCCAGAAAGTGAAATTCCTATGGAAGAGCAATCATGAGCGTAAGCGCTCGGCTTAAAAAACTTGGACTACAGCTTCCAAAGCGTTTTATCTATCCTAGTAAGAATCGTACCGGCTGCGTGATCACCAACCACCTCCTCTATACCTCTGGTCATCCCCCGCCGGAGCATTATGGCGTCAAAGTGATGGGTAAGGTCGGTGCCGACATCTCCGAAGATGAAGCACGAGCCGCAGCGAGGGCCACCGCCTTGAATATTCTGGCATCCGTAGAAGGGGAGTTGGGCTCCTTAGACAGGATAACGCAGGTAGTAAAAGTTACCGGAATGGTGAACTCAGCCCCGGGGTTCAACCGTCAATTCGCCGTAGTTGATGGGGCGTCCGACCTTTTTTTAGAATTATTTGGTCCCCAGGCCGGCCAGCACGCGCGATCCGCAGTTGGTATGTTCGAGCTTCCGCGGAATTTCTGCATGGAGATCGAAGCAATTTTCGAACTCGCTTAAGAACGCATGCATAGGCTTGATCCGTAATGAGGCCAGCCCATGTATCTCGGCCACCGCGCCCTCAGATTAAAAAACAATTCAGAGTAACCTGTCGAATTAGATAGGATAAAAGTAAAACCTATTTCGCACGGGCTCTCGGAAAACGCCAAACGGAAAAAGGTTTTCATAACAATTTGTACAGATATGACTGTCTTGACTCACTACGGGCCCTGCCCCAAAACCTGATGTACGGTCACCGATAAGATGCATCCAAACTTAACCGGCTTATAAGGGAGATTGATATGGTGCCAGAAGGTTCAGGCAACGTCCGCGAACTGAAAAATTTTATCGCAGGAAAATTCATCGGTAGCGATAAGACGTTCGAAAATACTACCCCGGTCGATGGTACCTTACTTAGCCACGTACATGAAGCAACACCTGATATGGTAGATGAGGCGGTTACGGCTGCCCGAACATCGTATAGAGAAGTCTGGGGAAATATGCCGGTCGAGGAACGCTGCAAGATCCTTTACGCAGTAGCTGACGGTATCGATGCACGGGCCAAAGAATTTATCGAAGCGGAAACGCTTGATACGGGTAAACCGCGCTCGCTCGCTAGTCATATTGATATCCCTCGGGGGGCGGCGAATTTCCGTGTGTTCGCTGATCTCATCAAATCGGTTGGCACAGAAGCCTATCAGCAGGATACGCCCGATGGCGCTGGCGCGATAAACTATTCAATCCGTCAGCCCCACGGTGTGGTTGGCGTTATCAGCCCTTGGAATCTTCCATTACTGCTGTCAACCTGGAAGCTGGCGCCAGCAATGGCATCGGGAAACGCGGTAATTCTGAAACCATCTGAGGAGACACCAACAACAGCCACAATGCTGGCTGAAGTTATGAAAGAATCCGGCATACCGGATGGCGCATTCAACGTGGTACACGGTTTTGGTCCCAACTCCGCGGGTGAGTTTATGACTACACATAAGGGCATCGACGCTATCACCTTTACCGGGGAAACGACCACCGGTAGCGCTATCATGCGGGCCGCTTCCGAAAACATAAAAGCCCTCTCATTCGAACTAGGTGGAAAGAACCCATCGATCGTATTTGCCGACGCCGATTTTGATGCTGCGATTGAAGGTACCGTCAAGTCGGTCTTCGCGAATTGTGGGCAGGTGTGTCTATCTTCGGAACGTGTCTACGTAGAAAGATCAATTTTTGAAAAGTTTGTCGCGACCCTTAAGGAAAAGGCCGAGACCATGAAACTGGGTCGACCGGAGGATGCGGAGACCCAGATGGGCCCGTTGATTAGCCACGAACACCGGGAAAAGGTGAGAGGTTATTACGATCTGGCAAAAACACTCGGCGCGGAAGTGGTTACCGGTGGCGGTATTCCAGAATTCGGCGACGAGCGTGACAATGGCGCATTTATTCAACCAACGATTTTTACAGGGCTGACAGAGGACACGCGGATCCAAAAAGAGGAGATATTTGGCCCCGTCTGCCACATCACCCCATTCGATACGGAAGAGGAAGCCGTCGATATGGCAAACGATACCGAATACGGCCTGGCCTCCACCGTCTGGACTACAAATCTGGCAAGAGCTCATCGCGTAGCTCAGCAAATGGAAGCCGGGATCAACTGGGTCAATTGCTGGTTCCTCCGTGACCTTCGCACCCCCTTTGGCGGGATGGGTTTGTCAGGATTTGGACGAGAGGGTGGTCAACACGCCCTGAATTTTTATTCGGAACAGAAAAACATCTGCATCAAGCTTTAAGAGGGCTAATGATGGTAATAAAAAATGAAAAAGCGATCGTCGAAGCAGCGCGCAAGATCCGAAACGCATGGAAAAATGGCAAGACGATAAAACCGGTTCGTGATTCCCTGCCGGCGGGAGATTTAGAATCCGCATATGCAGTTCAACAAGCGAACACCGATATATGGATCAAGCAAGGCCGCCGAGTCATTGGACGCAAAATCGGTTTAACTGCCAAGGCGGTTCAGACACAGTTGGGTGTCGATCAGCCCGATTACGGCATAATCTATGCTGATATGGCGTTCGTGGATGGTGATGAAATCGATTTCAACGCAGTTTCGCAGCCCAAAGCAGAAGCGGAAGTGGCACTGGTCCTTGCCGAAGATTTGAATGGTGAACAGATCACGCTGCTGGATCTCATTGATGCGACGGCTTACGCGTTACCCGCCATTGAAGTCGTAGGCAGCCGTATCGCCAAGTGGGACATCAACATTCTCGACACTATTGCAGACAACGCATCTTCCGGTATGATCGTACTCGGTACCCGCCCGGTTCTTCTCGATGATATTGATCTTCGAATGTGCGGAATGGTCATGGAGAACAAAGGGGAACAAGTTTCAGTTGGGGCAGGTGTCGCTTGCCTAGGAAATCCACTTAACGCCGCGGTCTGGTTAGCCCGAAAAATGGTCGACGTGGGAATGCCACTCTCAGCGGGCGACGTCGTCATGACCGGAGCCCTCGGTCCGATGGCGCCCATCGGTCGCGGCGAGGTGATTGAGGCCCGCATTTCAGGTCTCGGCAGCGTCCGGGCTGCCTTTTCCGACTAATCCCTTTGGGAGCACTCAAATGCCAAACAAACCAAAAGTCGCAATCGTCGGTTCAGGTAATATTGGTACCGACCTAATGATCAAAATCCTACGGACATCGGATATACTCGATATAGGCGCCATGGTCGGTATTGATCCCAGCTCGGACGGGCTCGCCAACGCAAAGAAGGTGGGCGTTACAACAACCCATGAAGGTCTCGAAGGTCTCACCAAGTTGCCGGAATGGAACGAAATCGCGCTGGTATTCGACGCTACGTCGGCCGCGTCACACGAACATAACGCTGCAATTTGCGCAAAAGATAAAAAGATCATTATCGATCTAACGCCCGCAGCAATTGGACCCTACGTCGTGCCGGTCGTGAATGCCAATCAACATCTCGATGCCAACAATATCAATATGGTCACCTGTGGCGGCCAAGCGACGATTCCAATGGTCCACGCCGTTAACCGGATCGCCAAGGTCCAATATGCAGAAATCGTGGCGTCTATTTCGTCGAGGTCCGCGGGGCCCGGCACTCGAGCCAATATCGACGAATTTACAGAGACTACATCCAAGGGCCTTGAAATTGTAGGTGGCGCCGAGCAAGGCAAAGCAATCATCGTCCTAAACCCAGCTGAGCCCCCCTTGGTTATGCGGGATACTGTCTACACGCTGTCGGACGATACTGATCAGGAAAAATTATCCGAATCCGTAAAGGCTATGGTTTCTGAGGTACAAAGTTATGTCCCGGGCTACCGGCTAAAACAGGAGGTCCAGTTCGAACGTTTTGGCTCTAACAACCCACTACATATTCCTGGCCGTGGAGATTTCCAGGGAATTAAATCTTCAATCTTTCTCGAAGTTGAAGGTGCGGGGCATTACCTGCCAAAATACGCCGGCAACCTTGACATCATGACTTCGGCCGCGCTCCGCACTGCTGAGCGGGTACTCGAACGCCGAATGGCCATAGTTTAGAGGCACGGACATGGCCATCGACAAAGACAACAAAATATACGTTCAGGACGTCACACTCCGTGACGGAATGCATGCTATTCGCCATCAGTACGGACTCGAACACATAAAGGCAATCTGCCAGGCATTAGACAATGCCAAGGTAGATGCTATCGAAGTTGCCCATGGTGATGGCTTAGCCGGCATGTCCTTTAACTACGGATTCGCTAAGGAAACCGACCTAGATTATATCGAAGCAGCTGCCAGCGTACTGGGGCATGCAAAGCTAGCAACTTTGTTGCTTCCGGGTATCGGTACAGTTGAGGATCTCCGCGAAGCCTATGAAGCAGGAGCTCGATCGGTTCGGGTTGCGACTCACTGCACGGAAGCAGATGTCTCCAAGCAGCATATTGAATATGCGCGAAACCTCGGTATGGATGTCGCCGGATTTCTAATGATGGCTCATATGAGTCCACCCGACAAACTGGCGGAGCAGGCCCTCCTGATGGAGGAATACGGCGCACATTGCATTTACGTAACCGACTCTGGCGGAGCTTTGCTGATGGAAGATGTGGCAGATCGGTTCAAAGCATTCAACGACGTTCTTAAACCCGACACCGAAACGGGTATTCACGCACATCATAATTTATCTTTCGGAATTTCGAATTCTATAATTGCTCTGGAGCACGGGTGTACCCGGGTAGACGCCTCGTTGGCAGGTATGGGAGCAGGCGCCGGAAACGCGCCACTAGAAATCTTTATCGCTGTTGCCGACCGGATGGGACTCAACCACGGCTGCGATCTATTTGGTCTAATGGATGCGGCAGAAGAACTTGTGCGTCCGCTGCAAGATCGTCCCGTTAGGGTCGACCGGGAAACGTTATCGTTGGGCTATGCCGGCGTATATTCAAGTTTTCTTCGACATGCGGAAACTGCGTCGGAAAACTATGGCGTTGATACGCGAGACATCTTAATAGAACTCGGAAATAGACGTATGGTCGGTGGTCAGGAAGACATGATCGTCGATGTTGCCCTAGACATGATTAAGGAACGTGAAGGCGGAAACGTCTCCGATAAGGGAGAATAAGCATGGTGGAAATCACAAAACTGGCGCGGAAGCTTGATAATGCCGCCCACAAAGCGCACGCGACCCGTCAGCTATCTGCGAACACGAAATATTCTCTTAATGAGGCTTATGACATTCAGGCAGCATCAATTCAGCGGCGTCTTGACAGGGGGGAGAGACGAAACGGGATGAAAATGGGCTTCACCAGCCGCGCCAAGATGCTGCAAATGGGCCTGAACGATATGATTTGGGGCCGACTGACCGATAAAATGATGGTCGAAGACGGCGATACCATTTCGATCAAAAAATACGTTCACCCTCGCGTGGAACCGGAAATTGCTTTCCTACTCAAACGTCCACTGGGATATCCCTGCACTTCAGCGGAAGCTCTGTCCGCAGTGGATGGTGTCGCAGCAGCTATGGAAATTATTGATTCTCGCTACAAGAACTTTAAGTTTTCGCTGGAAGACGTTGTCGCAGACAATGCATCGTCATCGGGCTTTGTTGTGGGTCCTTGGTGTCGGCCAGATTCCAATCTCGATAACCTAGGCATGGTGATGGAGTTCAACGGCCGCCCGGTACAAATTGGTTCCTCCAGTGCCATCCTCGGTCATCCTGTCCGTTCTCTGGTTTCAGCCGCCCGGTTAACATCCGAAGCCGGTGAACGGATTGAAGCTGGTTGGGTTGTAATGGCAGGTGGTGCTACGGCCGCCGAGCCTCTGCGGCCCGGTATTAACGTTCGTAATACAGTCGAGGGCCTAGGAGCGGTCGCGTTTAACGTAGTCGAATAAAACGTTAAACGGTGCTTGCTCCGGCGACTTGTTTTATTGCCCAGACAAGCGCACCGGAACTGGCTTTTCCACGCCCAGCTATATCTAGAGCACTACCATGCGCAACTGACGAAAACAACACAGGCGCTCCAATCGTCAAGGCAGCCGTTCCGTCAAAGCCTAATAGCTTAGCCGGAATATGGCCCTGATCATGATACATTACGACATAGGCATCAAAACCTTTATCTAAATACATAGTATCGGCGCCGAATGGGCCGCAGGCGTCAATGCCTGCCTCACGAGCCTCTTCAAGTGCCGGACAAATAATCTCAATTTCCTCCGAGCCAAACAAGCCACCCTCGCCGGCGTGAGGATTAATACCTGATACAGCGATCTTGGGTTCTACGAGACCGATTCGCTCCAACGCGGTCTTTACTGCAGCAAGCGTACGTACGATACGCGGACTGTCTATTAGATTTAGCGCCTCGCGGATACCGAGATGAAGTGTGACGTGGGCTATACGTAACCGATCGGAAACCAGCATCATAAACACACTATCCGGATCAGTCTTCGTACGACGAGCAACCCAAGACGGATAGCCATTGAAATCAATTCCTGCCGATTTGATCGATGATTGGGTCTGCGGGCAAGCCACCACAGCGTCAAAATCTCCAGCCATCGCTAAGTCGACCGCCTTACCCGCATACTCGAGAATTGCGCGACCGCAAGCGGCGTCGCTTTCGCCCGGCGTCAGGAAGTTTACGTTGATCGCGCCAACATCAATAACGTTTTCAGGGGGCGATTTTCGGATCGTATGCGCATAACGCGAAAGGACTTCGTAATCCCCAACGATCACAGGTTCGCATATATCACGGACGTCACGATTAGATGACGCCTTTATCGCAATCTCGGGGCCGATCCCTGCCGGGTCGCCGATTGCGATGCCAATGCGGGGCTTGGATATCACGGGCATAAATCCTCAAATCGGAATGACGATCAGGGTATGAATACGATTGGAGTCAGTGACAACTATTCTTTTTCGAAAACGCGGGAGACTGCCTTCGAAAACAATCTCATCGATGAATTTTCCCGCACAGAAGAGCGACATATCCCCTTCCTGCATCGTGCGAACGATCATGAAAGACGTTTCAACCTGATAAGCACCATCTTTGTCACCCACAATACGAATACCCGATTGTAGGTGCCGATAACAATGCGGTTCGTAAACATTCGCCTCTCGGAGCGCCAGTATACGGTCACGTAACATGCCCTTACTGGAGCAGTCCATGATGCCAACACGCCGACCCTTAGCATAGTTCTCTCGATTGATTATACGATAAGAACAGTCATCGGTGAAGAATTCTGGCCACATTTCCAGCCTGTCGTCATCAATGGCATGCGCATAATCTGTAATCATACGTTCAATTTGAAACTGGACATCAGTACCTATACTTACCGCCCCATCCATCGTCAAAGCCCCATACAGTCTCGGTACCCCTGCCAAAAGCCACGGATAGAAACTTCTGTTGCCCTGCCTTCTTGGCTTGGAGCGACGCCACGACCACCCATCTGGACGATGGTTGTCTTCTCCTGGTCACGCTTGGTACCGCGCTGTATCCATCCACCAACCACGCCGTCTTCCATCGAGATCACACCACCCGGACCAATCATGTTAGACTGCTTGATTCGGACCTCTTGTTGCTCCTCAGTATCTTGCGGGGTTCCGAACACCCACCACAAAAGTTCGCACTCTTCCGGCCCTTTGGGCAGACACAAACGCAATGCCAGCGAATTAGAAATTTGCTGGATTACGAAATTAGGATACGTCGACTGGATCGCAAGGGTGGTACCGCATTCGAATTCTCGCCACCCTTTGACTAGGGTAGGATCAGCAAGCTCATAGCCGTCCATGACGGCGCGAAGCTTCTTAGCGTCGTACTGGTCCTCGTCGCGGTCGGTTTCTGCAATGGAATAACTAATGTGGTGCCAACCGTTTTCCGACAGCTTAATGCCACCCTTCATGGATAGTCGGTTGAGGCGAAATGTCGCCTGAAACATGTGGAGTATACTCGCGTGATATGAATCACGAACGTTCTCCATATAAAGTTTCCAGTTGTTAGGCATGTACTGGCTGTATGTCCCCAATAGGACCATACCCCGTCCGACAACGCGGTCGATGTTTTCGACCATTTCTGGACCCAGCCAATCAGTTAGTGGTGCCACCTCATCAGAAAACGTCGCAAATATCAGTCCCTTGTACACTTCACATTTTAAACGGTGTAAACCATGGTCGGCGCGATCGAAATCGTCCGGCATTCCTCCAGATTTCCCTATGCCTTTCCCGAACGCTACACTTTTCAAGTTACCTTGCAGGTCATAGCGCCAATTATGATAAACACATGTAAGATCCTTGGTGTTGCCCTCCCTATTTATACAAACGAGATTTCCGCGGTGGGCGCATCGATTTACGATGACCTGAACCTCTGCTTCCATGTCGCGCAGCACTATAACCGGTGTATCGCCAATATAAGTTGTCTGGTAATCACCGGGGTTTTCAATTTCCTGCTCTGTACAGACAAAGCTCCAGATCGCTCCACGGAAAATACGTTTCTGTTCGTTTCCATAGGTATCCGGGTCGGTATAGATCTGATATGGAATCCGGCTGACGCCGTCGTCCGGCCATTCGATTTTTGGGGTTTGACCCTGATCCATTATTTCCCCGTATAGACTCTCTTCACTAACCGCTGGCACTCGACATTCAACGGTAATTGATTTGCTTAACCTGCTGATTGGTACTACCATTAAACCAATTGAGTCAACCCGGTAGAAATTCCCGCCCAATGGACGACTTCTCCCCTGCACGTACCCGCCGGACATTCGAGGTAATCGGCGACCAGATCCGTGAACAGGTTCGTAGCGGCGCCATAAAGTCCGGTGATAAGCTGCCACCCGAACGGACGCTCGCGGAACAGTTCGGTACAAGCCGCAACGCCGTCCGGGAGGCGTTGCGTGCGCTGGAGCACGCCGGGCTCATATCGTTACAGAAAGGGGCGCACGGGGGCGCTTTCATTACGGATGGTAATCCCGAGGCAGTCGCCCAGTCGATTGAAGATCTATTGCATTTAAGTGGCGTTGAACTGAGGGATATAACCGATGCGCGTCTTCTGATCGAAACCTCCATAGTAGAGGCGGCGGTCGCACGCGCAACAGAAGCCGACCTCGACCGGATGCAAAAAAATATCGATATGGTGGAAGAACTGACTCGCAACGGCGAAATGGAGGCCAAGACAGAGCTTAATATTGGTTTCCATATTTTATTGGCTGAATGTACCGGTAATCCGGTTCTCATTCTTCTGATGCGCGTCCTAATGGATTTATTACGCCAAGTACACTTTCCGATTTCGGCAAACGACACAGCTGGTGTTGTCGATTCTAGGCGTAGGTTTTTAGCACGACTTCGTTCTCGGGATGCCGCGGGAGCGGCAGACGAAATGTCTGAACATCTGACCCATCTGCACCAGTTGTTTACAAAAGTTTAGTACTTGGATTTATTTTAACCAAGCAGCAATAGAGATGTGTAGGTGAAAGCGGTGGAACCAGCCCTTCGATGAAACTCTCTACATTCGTTATCGATGGGATCCCATCGTTCGTAATGGTAGATGGTATCCCTGTATTCATATCTGTGGTCCTCGACTCTCAAAAGTAAACGGACTAATCGCCCTACTAGATCCGATCAACTTGACTACCAAGGCGAAATCACCTTGATCGTGAGAAATACGAGCCCCTTTATCCCACGTTAGGTGGTACTGGAACATATTCGCGGAGTCATCTACCTAAATGACCGGTGTATTTGCGACTCCATGCGTCACAGAAAATTCAATTTCACTCAGGGAGAAGAATTTTTTCCGATATGGCGCCTCGGGCCTTAGCCGGTTAAGGCTGACGAATTAAGCGATAGGCACGGCGATATACGGATGACGGCACAGGTCAATAGTGAAAATCACCAAGATGACACCACCACCAATATCCGGTATGAATTCACTTGTTTTAGCACCGGTACTTCCACACGGAATGCACTGGAGCCGGGCGATACCATGTCAACAGGCAAAACGACCGCATCCGAGGCCCGACTAGATCAACCGAAGTGGCCTCGCAAAGGAGACATGGTCGAAGGCTGAATTGCCGGTGTCAGGATCCTCTTAAACCAGATAGAGGCCGAAACGGCTTAGAACGTATTTCCCACGCTTACCTGTTGAGGCGGTGCGAGCCGTTTTGTAAACTCCGACCGCGTCTCCGATTGGCATTAACGCAGAACAAATGAACGGATTTTATTATGAGTGACGTAACGTTTCACAACGCCCTCAAAAAGGATCAACTGGACGAAGACGAAGCTATCCAGGTGATAATTGAAGGAAAAGAAGTCGCGATCATCAACCTCGGTGGTGAATTCTTCGCGATGGACGATATCTGTAGTCATGCATATGCCTCGATGGCCGACGGATACCTTGAGGGAGAATGCCTGGAATGTCCCCTGCATGGGGCACAGTTTAACGTAAAGACTGGTAAGGCAGAAACCCCACCTGCAACGGTAGACCTTGAAACATACGAAATTAAGATCGAAGGCGACGACATTTTTGTCGGCCTCCCAAATGTATAAGGAACGGACTCACCTATGACCGTAGACCAAACTTTTGTCGTTATTGGGGCCGGACAAGCCGGCGGATGGACAGCCAAGACGCTTCGCGACGAAGGGTTTGACGGTCGTATCATACTCATAGGGGACGAGAATTTTCCACCGCACGAACGTCCCCCTTTGTCAAAAGAGGTTCTGCTTGGGGAACCCGCGCGAGACTTGTGCCTTTTGTGGCCATCGGAAACGCTCGATGAGGCCGAGATTGAAATGCGTCTCGGGGTCCGCGTTACAAAAATAATTCCGGATATCCATGAACTCACTCTCCAGAGTGGTGAAACCGTTCATTGGGACAAGCTGATGATTGCAACAGGCGGGCGAGCAACGACGCTGCCAGTCGAGGGCGCCGATCTCGATGGGGTATTCACGCTGCGGACCATCGATGACGCTGAAACTATTCACTCGAGGATTACGGGCGACGCAACAGTTCTGGTTATCGGCGCTGGCTGGATTGGCTTGGAAGTCGCTGCAGCAGCCCGCAAACAAGGTGCGCCAACCATCATAATAGAACTAGCTGACCGAGTCTGTGCCCGCGCACTCACTCCCGATATGTCACAGTGGATCCACGATCTTCACGTCCGTAACGGAGTTGATATCCGATGCGGTGTCTCCTTCAGTCATTTCAAAGGCAATGGCGGCCTCAAGCACGCTGTCCTGTCGGACGGTTCCATTATTGAATGCGACATTGCCGTCGTTGGTATCGGGCTAACCCCGAACACTGAACTTGCATCGGCGGCCGGTCTAGAAACGGACAACGGTATCGTCGTCGATGAACAATGCCGAACCTCCCACCCGGACATTTATGCCGCCGGTGATAACGCTCGCCATCCGAACCCTTTTCTCGGCCGACATATACGTCTAGAGTCTTGGGAGAATGCCCAAAATCAGGCTATCTGCGCGGCCAAGGCGATGTTGGGTGGTGAAGAGACCTATGCCGAAATTCCGTGGTTCTGGTCCGACCAGTACGGTGCGAACATACAAATGATGGGCCTGCCAAAAGAATGGAACGAGACCGCAGTTCGTGGCAATCGCGAAAAGGGAGAATTCGTAGAATTCTATCTCAAGGACGGGAAACTGGAGGGCGCGGCGGCGATCAATAACCCCCGCGACTTGCGCTTTACCCGACGTATGATGATGTCGGATAGAATATTCAGCGCATCGGATCTTGCCGATCCCGATATTAAACTTCAGAAACTCCTCAAAGGCTAAACAGTTAGCCTATAGCAAACCTAGCTCACGGAGCTCTTCCGCCATCGCGGCTGGCAATTCACCGGAATCGTCGCAAATTTCAAGCGCGTCTGCCGGTGCGTCTCTTTGTTCCAAATATCTCCAGCCCTGAAAGGGTCGGCAGGGACGTGCCTGTACCGAGACCAATTCTGGGTCAAGGATTAAAGCACAACGCGGTAAGCCGCGTTTATTAACTGTCTTGTCGATACCGATAATGCGCTGACGGGCACGGATGGCACCCTTGATTACCCAATATATTGACCCGCCTCCTAAAATTTGGTCAACACGGCGTGGAGTAGATTTCGTAAGATGGCGGACTCGGGGCTCGTCCGATTTAGCACCCCCCACCAATCTATGAGCCTGCCTCTCGACTAGTTGTGCGTAGCTTTCGACGCCAACAGCGAGTTTAATCAAATGAACAACCATGGCACGATAATAAACCGCAAATTTATCACGTTCATCGGTGCTGTAGCGGAAAGTTGTGGAAAAGTCGTTTATAGGTTTTCTGAACTAAATGGTCGAAATCAGTATCGATTTCACCCCTAGGCAATTTGTTTCCGCCTTTTCCAATCTTCATTATAGCAAGTAAATCTGAAATAATCACCGAAGAAGTTTTCAACCACGTCGGCCATCTAGTTCACCCTATAAGATGCTGGGGTAACATTTGTAATTTCGATCTCAAAATAATTAACTCGGGTTAAACTAAACCCGCTAAGCGGAATATTGTCCGACCTTAAGAAGTGTTAGACTAGGAACCAAGCACCGAGACCGAGAAACGCCATAAACGCTACGACATCGGTAACGGTCGTGAGGAACACACCGGAGGCGATTGCAGGATCGAAACGTGTTCGAGACAGACCTAGCGGGATCGCAGCCCCCGCCAAACCGGCAATAACCATCGTTATAACCATTGCCACCGCCATTACGATGGCAATTCCGAAGTTCCCGGACCAAATCCATGCGATAAGACCGATAATTACCGCAAATAACACCCCGTTAAAGGAACCAACCAAGATTTCCTTAGACAAAACACGCAAAGCGTTCGCTGGGATTAGCTGCTTCATCGCGATAGCACGCACAGCAACGGTGAGTGTCTGGGTACCTGCATTTCCACCCATGGAAGCAGCGATTGGCATCAGAACCGCCAGCATTACAACCTGCTCAATAGTCCCTTGAAAAAGCCCAATAACAATTGACGCCATAATCGCAGTTAATAAATTGAGAAACAGCCAGGAAAAACGTGACTTCCCAGTATCTAGAACGGCTGCATAAAGATCATCTTCCTGAACACCACCAAGCCGCATTATATCCTCCTCGGCTTCCTGATATATAACGTCGACGATATCATCAATTGTTATCACGCCGATCAGCCTGTCCGAATCGTCGACAACGGGTGCCGAGATCAAATCCTGCTGGGCAAAAACATATGCAACCTCTTCCTGGTCCATATTGACCGGAACCGAAACGAATTCACTCAACATGATGTCTCGAATAGCGACCGGCCTTTTGGTCCGTAGAATATGGCTTAGCGCAACGTAGCCTATCAAGCGGTGCCGCGGATCGACCACGAAAACATCGTAAAAATCATTTGGCAATTCGGCGTTTTCGCGCAGAAAATCAATCACCTCGCCAACGTTCCAAAAAGACGGCACCGCAACAAATTCGCGCTGCATAAGGCGACCGGCGCTCTCTTCGGGAAACGTCAGCCCCTCTTCCAACATCATTCGTAGCGAATGAGGTATTCCATGAAGGACCCGCCTTTGCTTAGTTTCTTGAAGCGTGGATATCAGGCTCAAGGCATCGTCAGATTCCAGATCTGAAATCACCTCGGCGATCTTATCAGTACCCAGTTGTTCGACAATTTCGTCGCGAATCTTTTCATCCAACTCCGTCAAGATTGCGGGCTTAAAATTTTGCCGTATAAGGTCAACAAGCTTAGCCCGCATTGGGCCCCGTAACATTTCGATCAAATCGGCGACCTCGGCGGCATGAAGCCGCGATACGATTTGCCCGATTGCAACGTCGTCATTGGAATTCAAAGCAACGATCACGTTCTGAACCACGTCCGGGTTAAGGCCAAGCAAATCCGCCGCCTGAACTGGTGATATGCCTTCTGTAACTTCTGTATCTGCAGAACCTATAACCATTCGGATCACTTCCGGTATTCGGCTGCCCGACTTCACCGATATGTATAAAAAAGACCAGGCCCGCTCAAAATTGGCAGGCCTGGTTTAATCTGGTGCGGTCGAGAAGACTCGAACTTCCACGGGATCTCTCCCACAGCGACCTCAACGCTGCGCGTCTACCAATTCCGCCACGACCGCACGTCGATAAAAATCTCCGTTTTCCTTGATTTTTTAGGGCGTTGTGACATACCAAATTGATGTTTCGATCGCAAGAGCCGAGCTTTCATGAATTTCTCGCCTCCCATTGAATGGCACATTTCCCGGGGCTTAATAGAATACCCGACCGCAATAAAGACTATGGAAAGACGAGTAGCTAGTATCTCCGCAGGTGGGAATGAAGCAATATGGCTAGTCGAACATCCCCCCCTCTATACGGCTGGTACGAGTTCCCGCCCCGACGACCTGATCGATTGCGACCGTTTTCCCGTGTATACAGCGGGGCGCGGCGGTGAATACACCTACCATGGGCCGGGGCAACGGGTGTGCTATGCGATGCTTGATCTAGATCAGCGTGGACGAGATATCCGCCGCTATGTTCGTGATTTAGAAGACTGGGTGATAATAACACTACGAGATTTAGGAATCATGGGTGAGCGACGAGATGGTCGGGTTGGTATTTGGGTAGAACACCGTTCAGAAAACGGTACAGTCATTCGGGAAGAAAAGGTGGCAGCTATCGGGGTCCGGGTCCGCCGTTGGATCAGTTTCCATGGAGTATCGATCAATCTAGAGCCGAACCTAAGCCACTATGAAGGAATCGTTCCCTGCGGGATTTCTGAATTTGGCGTGACATCGCTTAAGCAGCTGGGGCTATCAATATCAATGGCGGAACTCGATGACACGTTGAGGGCATCATTTGAAACCGTGTTTGGTAGGCAAACCGTTACAAGGTCGGACACTCCATAATTTGTAAAATTTGGATGAAGGTTCTTTGCTAGTTTTACTTGTCCAATCTTAGACCTGAGCTAGTTGGTTTTTTGCATGGATGAAATATCGGATTCCTCACGGAAGAAAAGGCTCAAACGTACAATGTTTCTACCATTCAATATTTTTGCCTGCTGCGCTGCCTAAAAAGTTAAGAATCCATCCAGAATGCAAGCGGTTATCGGCACATAAACAGACGTCATGTTGTGTCGCAAAGCAGGTCCAAAAATCTTGCGGCCATAATTACATCCGCCCGAAGACTCTCCCTGCGTTTCATCACCTCCGGGTCTTCTCCCCATTTATTAATCTGATCGGTCTCTTCTAGGAGAGAATATTCCCAGGCAGTTATCGCATCGATTTCCCCAAATGCCATGGCCAATCCTAGTACCACTGATCCACACGCCGATGTGGCCATATGAAGCGCTGACAAACCAAAAACGTCAAAAGAAGCCACTAAATCACGAATGGCATTCAAATCCCGCTGGCTCTGTTTCAGGGGCAAGACTGAGGCAGTTGACTTGAGTTCTATCCCCTTCTCATCACGCAGCCAGCAAAGCAATGGTTCCCAGTGCCGATTCTGCTTTTCATTAAGCTCAGGCGGTTCAATCGTTCGATAACATACCAAATCGGTTTCTGCGAACGTAACAATCTCCTCGATGACAACCTCGCAATGCGCCGAAACACGGTCGACAGCGGTATTCGCCAATCGTGTGAGTTTCATACAACTCGGATCAATCTCGTCTTCATCAGTCCGCCATTCGTCTGCCACGGCGACCGCGAGTGATTCAGATGGCAGTGAAAGGTCATTTTTAGCAGGTGTCTTTATGGGCCGTTCGTCCAGATAAATCGAATACCCATCGTCTCTCTCGCGGACGCTAACATTTTTATATAATTTTTTCACGGCCCCAAAGTTCCACTGATCAGCAAAGCCGAATACTCATGAAGCTGATCGAATTCATCTACGACATGGTGTGCGCCGGCATCCCTCAACTTCTGTTTGGGATGAACCCCCCATGTTACCCCGATCGCTCCCGTCCCGGCATTCCGCCCGGTTAAAATATCGTACGTCGTGTCCCCAATCATTACCGTGTCTTCGGGTGCCGCGCCGACATCGGCCATTGCTTCGTTCAGAAGATATGGATCAGGCTTTCCGGGTCCTAGATCAGCCGTTTTAACTGTCGAAAAACGGTCGGACAGCCCCGCTTGATCAAGCAAATCATAAAAACGTCGGTTTGACCGGCTTGTTACGATCGCCAGCACGTAGTCATCCTCTTCAAAACGATCAAGCATTTCAGAGGCACCAATAAAAATCTCTTCTACCGGTCGATCGGGCGGGGAGCGATCACCGCGAGCGATTTCTGCATGGTACTCGTGGATCATAGACACTTCTCGCGCACCAGCTCCAGGAACGAGGGTTTCGACACTCTTTTCCCAAGGCAAGCCGATGATATTCCGAATCTGGTCATCAGACACCTCGGGAAATCCTAATGCATTCCAGCAGGCCCGGACACCGATAACGATCGACGGAATGCTGTTCAACAGTGTCCCGTCCAGATCAAATGCCGCCAATCGTACCTTAGAGCTCATTCCGCCTTCTACCCCCGCCCCATGTCGAAACCGAAAAACTGCCACGATTGGATTAGTTTTGCAGGTAATGGCGCCGTTACACGCAATTCTCCACCGGATGGGTGCGGTAGTTTAATTGACCGAGCATGAAGATGTAGTGTCTCCGGATACGGTGTCCCATCGAGAATTGCCGCTTTTCCCCCATATTTCCGATCGCCTGCGATTGGGGTGTTCATGCCCGCACAATGAACTCGAAGTTGGTGTTTCCTGCCGGTCTGAGGTTTTAAGAGCAGCCAGGATACCTTCCGGCCAGCTGCATCGACCACCCGGTAGTCCGTTATTGCAATCTTACCCATCGCAGCATCGGCTATTACCTTCTCGTATCCATCCCGGCCTGTCGATTTAATAAGAGGGTGACTTATCGTCCCTTGGCGTGGCGACGGAACTCCAGACACAAGCGCCCAATAGGATTTTTCAGCAGCTCGTCCTCTAAACGATTCTCCAAGTTTTGCCGCGACGGAAGCGCTACGAGCGACCAGCAAAACGCCACTAGTATCGAGGTCTAGTCGGTGCACCAGCTTTGGTCGGTCTTCGCCGGGATTAACCAATCCTGCCAGAAGTCCGTCAATATGCCGTCCAACACCGCTTCCGCCCTGCACGGCTATCCCTGCAGGTTTGTTCAGTGCAATCACATCAGCATCTGAATACAGGACCAAGGAATTGATCCAGGAACAATCAATCGGACTGACTTCTTGATCGATAGCCGACCGCTCCGACTCTGTCACTAATTCGAGCGGGGGTATACGAACTTTCTGACCAGCTTCCAGCCGGGATGACGATTTTACACGCCCGCCGTCCACACGTATCTGCCCCTTTCTTAGAAGCTTTTCGAGCCTACCGTGTTTCAACTCGGGAAAATGCCGTCTAAACCACCGATCGACGCGGATGTTGGTTTCCTCAGTCGCCACTTCACGAGTTTGAACTCGCCTCATAAGAGAATTACTCGCGCCAGACCCAATCCTGCAAAAAGCCCTCCCAAAGATAGTATAAGGGTACCAATCACATAAAATACTGCGAGATGGGGCCGGTTGCGTTTCGTCAAAATCAAAATATCCATCGAAAATGCTGAAAAGGTTATGAAACCGCCCAGAACGCCGACGACTAGGAATAACCTGAATTCCGCTGACAGAGCCCAGCACTCCGCCAAAATCTCTATTATGACACCGAAACATAGGGAACCACCAAACTTGACAACTACCGTGCCCCATGGAAATCGTCCGCCTATTATCTGAACCGTTGCAATTCTTATCGCATATCGCAAAGACGCGCCTACTTCGCCACCGGGTACTACCAAAAAAGACATTTTCATAGCGTTCTAACCGTCTTCACTCTGTATCGAGGTACGTAGTTTTTCCCAGTATTCCAAACGTTCCGAAATATCGCGTTCGAAACCACGATCAAACGGATGGTAAAACTTCTCTCTCGAAATCTCCTCTGGAAAATAGTTCTTGCCGGAAAATCCCTCTTCCGAATTATGGTCGTAATGATAATCGTGTCCGTATCCAAGGTCTCTCATCAGAGTGTTTGGCGCATTAAGAATATGCTTCGGCGGCGACAAAGACCCGCTCGACTTGGCTGATCTGGCAGACGACTTAAAAGCCGAATAAACCGCATTAGACTTTGGCGCAGTCGCAAGATAGATCACGCACTGAGCAACCACGAGATCTCCTTCGGGTGACCCAATCCGTTCATATGCCTCCCACGCGGCAATCGATTGGCTTAGCGCATTGGGATCCGCTAAGCCAATATCTTCTACCGCGAAGCGTGTCAGGCGCCGCAGAATATAGCGTGGGTCTTCTCCTCCATCTAACATGCGCGCAAACCAGTAAAGCGAAGCATCTACATCGGATCCGCGCAAAGATTTATGAAGTGCGCTGATCAAATTGTAATGCGCTTCTTGGGTCTTATCATATAGTGGCGCACGTTTCTGAATACGCTCGGTTAGCTCAGCAACATCAAGAGGAGCCGACGCGGGGATTGCCCGGATTTCCTCAACGAGATTAAGCAAATACCGGCCATCCCCGTCTGCCATGTCGCAGATTGATCGCCTAGCATCGTTTGTTAACGGTAAAGGCTGACCAAATTCTGCCTCAGCCCGCGTCAAAATGTTCTCCAGCGCAACTTGGTCAAGTCTATTAAGTACCAAGACGTGGCATCGAGACAATAAAGCGCTGTTGAGCTCGAAAGACGGGTTCTCTGTCGTTGCACCGACCAAGATAATAGTACCGTCCTCTAAATATGGGAGGAATCCATCCTGTTGTGTGCGGTTAAAGCGGTGAATTTCATCGACGAACAACAACGTCCCCTTCCCAAGGGCCCGACGTTCCACGGCAGCATCGAAAATCCGGCGTAGATCTGCTATACCTGAGAATATGGCAGATATGGCCTCGAAGTAAAAATTTGTCGTGTCCGCCAGAAGCCGTGCGAGAGTAGTCTTTCCTGTCCCAGGCGGTCCCCACAGGATCATGGACGTAACTCTGCCTTCTTGAACCATACGCCCCAGCGGGGCGGTCGGGCCCAACAAGTGATCTTGGCCGAGGACATTTTCTAACCTACTCGGTCGCAAACGGTCCGCGAGCGGTTTTGGTACTTGAGCCTCAAAAAGGCCCCCACTCCCATTACCCATTCTTCAACCCCTGATAAGGAGCTGGAGCAGGCGTCCAGATCGTCTGATCTCGATTCGCCACGCCTTGTAGTCCGTCCTCAATAATTTCTTAAGACGAGCAACCGAGGATATTTTTGCGTGGTTTAACCGAATAAGTATATCTCCCGGCTTTAGGCCTATTCGATCAGCAGGCGACCCCCTCTTGAGGCGCAAGACAATAACACCTGTCGATCCATTCTTAAGTGCCAGTTCTTCAACTAAAGCCGGGGACAAGTTAGCGATCTCCGCACCTGCGTACGGATTGGATCCAGTAATTAACCACAAATCACGTGGCGGCTCCTCGGGAGCAGCGATGAGATTAACTCGCCTTTCAAACGGTCGCCCGCTGCGAATAGCCCTGATAAGCGTTTGGCCACCAACCAGTAGTGTTGCTATTCGAAATTTTAGGGAATTCGCATCGGGTACATCTTTACCATCGATAGATACAATTACATCCCCGACCTTCAGTCCCGCGACAGCTGCAGGACCCCCGGGATGGACGGAATTCAACAATACGCCGGATGGCGTGGGTAGCTTTAGAGAACGCGCAATATCAGCATCCACGGTCTGACCACTTGCGCCGACCCAAGGTCTAATGACCACTCCACCTTTGACCGCACTATCAATAACGGTGGCAACCATATTCGACGGTATGGCAAAGCCTATGCCGTTAGAACCACCACCGCGCGAATAAATCGCCGTATTAATCCCGATAAGTCCACCATCCAGAGAAATTAACGCTCCGCCTGAATTACCGGGGTTAATGGCCGCATCCGTTTGGATAAAAAAATCAAAATCACTTACTCCACGTGCCGTGCGCGCTAACGCTGAAACGATGCCGCTTGTTACCGTCTGCCCGACGCCAAAAGGGTTCCCAATGGCCAGAACAAAATCACCAACCTCGAGGGTGTCGGAGTCTCTAAGACTGAGGTAAGGTAACTTCTCAGTTCGACCCTTGATCCGCAGGATGGCGAGGTCGGTCTTTTTATCCCGTGTTACAACATCGGCCTCGAATTCTCGGCGATCCGCCAAAACAATTGTTATTTCATCTGCTTTGTCGATGACATGGAAATTCGTAACAACCAAGCCGTCATTGCTGACGATAACGCCGGACCCAAGGGAATTCTGAACACGTTTACGGGTTCTTCCACCGAATTCGAATTTCTCGCCAAAAAATTGTCTGAAAAATGGGTCATTAAACAACGGCGTTTGAGCCCGGGTTTGTATGACCCGTCGAGTATAGATATTGACCACTGCAGGTGCCGCAGATTTAACGAGTGGTGCAAAAGATAGCTGCGTTTGGGCGCGTGAAGATGGTAAAATCTTCTTCTGCTTCGACAAACTAGATTCTACAAAAATCAGAATGCTTGCGGCAACCGCTAAAGTAAAACCAATTTTTCTCACAAAGCCTTTTATCATGATACTATTTTAGTAGTTTCCATACCTCTTTCCTCAACGCAGAAGGGCGGTCCAAAGAACCGCCCTTTCTATTTCGCCGTTTGCAAATCGATCCTAAGCAACGGCTTCTTGCTCCCGCTCTTCATCCAAAAGAACAGGACCGGAGTCTTGGCCCTTCGCGTCAGCATCTCGTTCTACTAATTCGATGACTGCCATCGGAGCTGAATCGCCGTAACGGAATCCCGCCTTGATTACGCGGGTATATCCCCCGGGTCGATCTCGGTAACGGTCGGCCAGCGTGGTAAAAAGTTTATCGGCAATAATCTTATCTCCGTGCAGCCGCGAGATCGCTATACGCCGGGCATGGAGGTCACCCCGCTTACCGAGTGTAATTAACCGGTCAACTACAGAGCGGAGTTCTTTAGCCTTGGGCAGGGTAGTCTTGATCTGCTCATGCTTTAGAAGCGCTGCGGCCATATTACCGAACAAGGCTTTTCTGTGTGAGCTCGTGCGATTGAGCTTTCGGCCACTCATACGATGGCGCATTGTAAGATCCTCTTATTATTTCCGCCGACTCAGTAAGGCTCGTCCAAACGTTTTGCCATATCCTCAATATTTTCAGGTGGCCATTCCGTAATCTCCATGCCGAGATGTAAACCCATCGTTGAGAGGACTTCTTTGATTTCGTTAAGTGACTTACGGCCAAAATTAGGGGTTCGAAGCATTTCCTGCTCAGTCTTCTGAACAAGGTCACCGATATAAATGATATTATCGTTTTTAAGGCAGTTGGCCGATCGCACCGATAGTTCTAGCTCGTCAACCTTACGTAGCAGATTGCGGTTAAATGCCGGTTCTGCTGCCTCAATTGTCTCTTGGATCGCGCGTGGCTCCTCGAAATTAATAAACATTTGCAATTGATCCTGCAGGATCCGCGCCGCAAGAGCCACCGAATCTTCCGGCGAAATTGTACCGTCAGTCTCAACGTCCATAACCAATTTGTCGTAGTCCGTCCGTTGCCCAACCCGGGCGTTTTCAACCCGATAGGCGACACGACGCACTGGACTGAATACTGCGTCGACCGGAACAAGACCGATCGGAGAATCCTCTGCTCTATTTTCGGCAGCAGGCACATAGCCTTTGCCAGAATCGACGGTCATTTCCATTGAAATCTTAGCACCATCATCCAGTGTGCAGATGACAACATCAGGATCAATAATATCGATATCATGGGTTGCCTCAATCATGCCAGCAGTGATTTCTCCGGGCCCAGAAGCGGTCAGTGTAATTCGTTTTGGGCCTTCTCCGTGCATGCGCAACGCGAGAGACTTGATGTTGAGAACAACATCGGTGACGTCTTCGCGGACACCTTGGATTGAAGAAAATTCGTGCAAAACTCCGTCGATTTGGACAGCTGTGACTGCCGCGCCTTGCAATGACGATAACAGAATGCGCCTAAGCGAGTTGCCCAAAGTAGTTGCGAATCCGCGCTCCAGCGGTTCTGCAGTGATAGAAGCGAAGCGGGAGGCCTCTTCCCCAGAATCTATGTCGAGCTTGGTGGGTTTAATCAGTTCTTGCCAATTCTTATGAATGACCGTCATACCGTTATCCTCACAGCGGCGTGATGCCGCACTTGGGTTCTTGCTTTTGTGCCGCACCAAAGGAACGGCGAGAATTTTTAACTTATACCCGGCGCCGTTTTCTTGGGCGGCAGCCGTTGTGCGGGATCGGTGTTACATCCCGTATTGCCGTAATATTGAATCCTACGGCCTGCAGCGCCCGGAGTGCAGATTCTCGTCCGGAGCCGGGCCCCTTTACTTCTACTTCAAGCGTTTTTACCCCATGTTCCTGCGCTTTTTGGCCCGCGTCCTCAGCCGCCATCTGCGCAGCATAGGGCGTCGACTTTCGGGAACCTTTGAATCCCTGCGACCCCGCCGATGACCAAGCAATAGAATTACCTTGCGCATCAGTAATTGTGATCATGGTGTTGTTAAAGGTCGCGTTTACATGAGCAACGCCGGAGGTGATATTTTTACGTTCGCGGCGGCGGGGTCGTACTGTTGCTTGTCTTGCCATTGTCTGTTCCTATTATCCGCCTATTTCTTGCCTGCAACCGGGCGTGCTTTACCTTTGCGAGTCCGGGCATTTGTGTGGGTACGTTGCCCACGAACGGGCAGTCCGCGCCGATGGCGCAGCCCCCGATAGCATCCGAGGTCCATTAAACGTTTTACATTCATCGCTGTTTCGCGCCGAAGGTCACCCTCAATCGTATAATCCCGATCAATAACATCACGGATTCGCGCTAATTCGTCGTCACCAAGATTGTTCGCGCGGGTCTCGTAGGCCACGTTTGCTGCTTTGCATATTTTAACTGCCGACGTACGGCCGATACCGAATATATAGGTCAGCGCTACCGCTACAGGTTTGTTTGGCAGGTTTACACCTGAAATGCGTGCCACGACGCTGTCTCCCTAGCGTTCAAGTCATTGAAAAAATGAAATAATATTCCGATTAGCCCATTTGGACGGAGCGCGGCGATTATAGGATCTAATCGCCTTAAGTCAACCATTAGTGAGCCTCCAAAACAGCTTCAATCTGGCGAGTAACTTCGTCGATTTCGGCCATACCATCGACACATCTCAGCGTGCCTTGATTTTCATAATAAGGAAGCAATGGCGCCGTTTGAGCATGATAAGATTCGAGGCGAGAAGCGACGGTTTCAGGATTATCATCTTTACGCCGGGTAAATTCGGTCTTACCACAGTTGTCACAAACACCTTCGGTCAGAGGTTTCTGAAATATGTCATGGTATCCAGCGCTACAGTTACTACAGCTATAGCGGCCAGAAATACGCTCGACAAGAATGGTATCGTCGACCTTCATTACAATCACGTGGTCCAACTTAACGTTCATATCGGAGAGCATCTCGTCTAGCGCCTCAGCCTGTGCGGTGGTTCGGGGAAATCCATCTAGTATAAACCCTCTGGCGCAATCCGGGTGCTGGATTCGATCCTTGATCATGGCGATCATGACAGAGTCCGATACTAACTCACCACGCTCCATTATCGCTTTTGCCCGCCGGCCGATTTCGCTATCCGATGCGACAGCGGCGCGCAACATGTCGCCGCTCGACAACTGAACTAAACCTCGGCTTTCCTCTAGCCGTTTTGCCTGTGTACCCTTGCCGGCGCCGGGCGGACCCAACAACATCAGGCTCATCCGCTACGTCCCCTCAATCTTGATTTTTTGACCAGCCCCTCATATTGATGGGCGATGAGGTGTGACTGGACTTGGGCAACTGTATCCATTGTTACCGTCACTACAATTAACAAACTTGTACCTCCGAAGTAGAAGGGCACGCCGTATTGGGAGATTAATATTTCTGGCATAATGCTAATCGCGGTTAAATAGATCGCGCCGACGACCGTAAGCCTCGTCAAAATGAAATCTAGATACTCGGCAGTGTTCTTACCGGGGCGAATACCCGGAACGAACCCTCCATATTTCTTTAGATTATCTGCGGTTTCGGTTGGATTAAAAACGACCGAGGTGTAGAAAAATGCAAAAAAGATAATCATTGCAGCGTATAGTAACAGATACGCTGGCTGCCCCCTTCCGAGATAGGCAGTAACGTCACCCAGCCAATCAGGGCCCGCATTTGCCGAGAAGTTGGCAACAGTGATCGGTAACAGAAGAAGAGAACTAGCAAAAATTGGTGGAATAACTCCCGCGGTATTTACCTTCAATGGTATGTGGGAATTCTCCCCGCCAACCATCTTGTTACCCTGTTGCCGTTTAGGATATTGAACGATAACCCTTCGTTGTGCGCGTTCAACATATACAATGAACGTGATCACACCGACCGCCATAATGATTAAAAAGATAATGAGCAAGGCAGACAGCGCGCCAGTGCGGCCAAGCTCCAGCGTACCAACCAGTGCCGCAGGCATCTCGGCCACTATTCCTGCGAAAATTATCAGCGAAATTCCATTTCCAACACCACGAGCCGTAATCTGCTCACCCAACCACATCAAGAACATCGTACCACCAACTAATGTAATTACGGTGGTAGCGCGGAAAAAAGCACCGGGGTCGGCTACCGCTACGCCTTGGGAACCAGTCATTCCCTCAAGACCGACTGCGATGCCATAGGCCTGCAATGCAGCCAGAGCGACTGTGCCGTAGCGGGTATACTGATTTAATTTTTTTCGACCTACCTCCCCTTCTTTTTTTAGCGCCTCAAAATGTGGGTGGATAGCCTGTAGTAGCTGCATGATGATCGATGCAGAGATATACGGCATTATATTAAGAGCGAAGATAGTCATCCGAGCGAAAGCCCCACCGGACAACATATTAAACATATCCAGAATTCCACCAGCCTGCTGCTGAAAAATGTCCTGAAGGATCGACGGGTCAATACCAGGAAGGGGTATCCACGTGCCAAGTCTATAGACGATCAAAGCACCCAGTGTGAACCAGATGCGTTTCTTGAGTTCTGTCGCCTTAGCAAAGTTCGAGAAGCTAATCTGCGAGGCGAGTTGTTCGGCGGCAGACGCCATAAACTATTCCTTATCTATCTCCGCGCCGTCGTCCACACGCGCCGCTGGCGTTCCTTCACCAACAGAATTTTTTTGCTCCGGGGGCGCTTTCTTTTCGTTTTTTGAGAGTAAAATGGTAAGTTTGCCTCCAGCCTTTTCGACCGCGTCTACTGCACCTTTGGAAGCACCAGAAACTTCAATCTGAAGCTTGATGTTAATTTCACCTTTTCCGAGTATTCGGACGCCATCCCTCTTGGATTTGATTACTCCCGCTGCGACGAGTCCATCTTCAGTAACGACTTTACTCGGATCGAGCTTTCCAGCATCGGCTGCCTGCTGCAGACGACCAATATTAACAACACGGTATTCCTTCCGGAATATGTTCTTAAAACCGCCCTTTGGTAGACGGCGGTATAGTGGCATTTGGCCGCCCTCAAAACCAAGTAGAGATACACCACTACGAGACTTCTGCCCCTTGTGACCCCGCGCGGAGGTTTTACCGGTACCGGAACCGATGCCTCGGCCAACGCGCTTCCGCCGATGCCTTGCACCCTGATTATCCGAAATTTCATTCAGTTTCATCATCTACTCCCGTGAGCGGAGATATACTCGCGCTCGTCCTTACTCTTCCACTCGCACCAAGTGTTTTACTTTATTAACCATGCCGCGAACGGCTGGGGTGTCCTCTAATTCGCTGGTCCGGTTAATTTTATTAAGGCCTAATCCGACGAGGGTTTGCCGTTGATCTCTAGGACGCCCGATCGGGCTACCGATCTGAGTAACTCGTAATGTTTTTTTGTCATCAACCATATTCTACGCATCCATCCGTTCTTCAGGACGACGACCAACGATATCGCCAATCTTACGTCCACGCCGCGTCGCAACCATCCTCGGCGACTGCAGATTCTTTAAAGCTTCGAACGTTGCTTTGATCATATTGTGGGGATTTTGTGTTCCGAGGGATTTCGCAACGACATCCTGAACGCCCAAAGTCTCGAAAATAGCCCGCATAGGACCGCCGGCGATAATTCCAGTGCCAGGCGGAGCCGCCCGCAAAACGACCTTCCCTGCACCATAACGGCCCCGGACGTCGTGATGTAGTGTCCGGCCCTCGCGGAGCGGAACTCGGATCATATTGCGTTTTGCTTTTTCCGTACCTTTCCGGATTGCTTCCGGCACTTCTCTTGCTTTACCGGAACCGAATCCAACCCGGCCCTTTTCATCACCAACAACAACCAGCGCGGCAAAGCCGAAACGTCGGCCTCCTTTAACAACCTTTGCAACACGATTGATGCTAACAAGCTTATCAACAATATCGCTGTCTTCACGATTTTCTCGGTCGCGTCTTGGATTACGTGCCATATATCGATCTCCTAGAATGCCAGCCCGGCTTCGCGGGCTGCTTCGGCGAGCGCCTTCACTCGTCCGTGGTAAAGATATGGGCCGCGATCGAATACGACCTCCGTGACCCCCTTCTCTGTTGCGCGCTCAGCTAATAGTTTGCCGACAGCGGTACCAGCATCCAAGCCCGCTCCGGTAGACACACCTTCTTCTCGGCTAGACGCCGCCGCTAACGTCCTGCCATTCACGTCATCAATCACTTGAGCATAGATATACTTGTTTGAGCGAAAGACCGACAGACGTGGCCGACCGTTCGAACTTTTCCGAACTTTTCTACGTACACGGGCACGCCGCCGCTGTTCAAGCTTAGAATTACCAACCATGGCTATTTCTTCTTACCCTCCTTGCGGACGATAATTTCGTCCGCATATCGAACGCCCTTACCCTTGTACGGTTCTGGCTTACGAAAACCCCTAATTTCCGACGCAACTTGACCGACTTTCTGATTGTCGACACCGGATACAATTACCTCTGTTTGGGTCGGCGCATCGATCTTTATTCCCTCCGGTATTGGATAGCGGATTTCATGGCTATGACCCAGCTGGAGGACGAGATCTTTGCCCTGAACCTGTGCCCGATAACCAACACCCGTGATCTCCAACTTCTTTTCGAAACCAGCAGAAACACCTTTGACGATGTTATCGATAAGACTTCGCGTTGTACCCCACATAGTCCGTGCCCGCTTGGACTTATTTACCGGACGGACCCATACAAGATTTTCTTCCCGGGCAACCTCGACAACATCACTCAAATTCAGCGATAGTTCACCGAGTTTACCTTTGGCTTTGACAGTCTCGCCCTCTATCTGAAAGTCGACCCCATCCGGAACTTCCACAGGCAATAACCCAATACGTGACATATTTTGCTCCTGAGTCCCTAAAAGACTTCGCAAATAACCTCGCCGCCGACATTAGCAGCACGGGCTTCGTTATCCGACATCACACCCTGTGGGGTGGACAGGATGGAGATACCAAGACCGTTGTATACAGCCGGCAGATCACGAATCTTTGAATAGACCCGCCGACCCGGCTTCGAGACCCGTTGGATATGTCGGATCACCGGCGAGCCGTCGTGGTACTTTAATTCAATCCGAAGCTGGCTTAGGCCTTTTCGGATTTCTTCTGTTTCGTATCCGCGGATATAGCCCTCTCGCTTCAAAACTTCGAGCACATTGGCCCTCAATTTTGATGTCGGGGACAGAACAGCATTCTTATTTGCCCGCTGACCATTACGGATACGTGTCAAAAGATCACCGACGGGATCAGTCATACTCATCGTCGTTCTCTCCTCACCAGCTCGATTTGACCATGCCAGGAACCTGGCCATTTGAGGCAAGCTCGCGCAGCGCTATACGTGACATCTTGAATTTGCGGTAGACGCCCCTCGGACGGCCTGTAACCGCGCAACGGTTCTGAACACGAACCTTCGCAGAATTACGAGGCAACTTGGCTAACTTCAACCGAGCTTGGAAACGTTCATCCATTGGCAAATCGGCGTTATTCGCGATTTCCTTCAAGCGTTTCCGCTGAGCCTCGAATTTTTTGACCATACGGTCGCGTTTTAGGTTTCTTTCAATGGCGCTTTTCTTAGCCATGCGATCCTCCCAATCCCATTAGTTCATAAACGGGAAGTTGAAATTCCTGAGCAAGGACCGAGCCTGCTCGTCATTATCGGCGGTGGTGCACACCACGATATCCATACCCCGAAATTCATCGACAGAGTCATAGTCAATCTCAGGGAAAATAATTTGTTCTTGGATGCCCATTGCATAATTACCGCGCCCATCGAAACTTTTAGTCGATAATCCTCGGAAATCGCGCACACGCGGAAGTGCTATATTCACCAAACGATCAATAAATTCATACATACGGTCTCGGCGCAGGGTTACCTTAACCCCTATAGGCATCCCTTCCCGTAACTTAAACGTCGCGACTGATTTCCGCGCCCGGACAATGATAGGCTTTTGACCCGAAATAACAGTCATATCTCGTAGCGCATTATCAACCTTCTTAGAGTCATTTACAGCAGCACCAACGCCCATGTTAAGGACAATTTTTTCCAAACGAGGGATCTGCATTGAATTTGGGTATCCAAATTCCTCCTGCATCGAGGGTCGGATTGTAGAAATGTATGTTTCTTGCAAACGGGCAACCATCAACTCTCTCCCTAATCGATCACTTCGCCAGACCGCCGAGCGTAGCGGACCTTCCGGCCGTCTTCGAGTGTTCGAAAACCGATACGTGAGGCCTCTCCCCCTTCGGGGTCGAGCAGAGCTACGTTCGAAACGTGGATCGAGGCCTCCTTCTCAACGATACCACCCTGTTCTGTCTGGGTCTGACGCTGGTGACGCTTCACCATATGCACACCCTGAACCAAAACACGGTTTTGCTCCGTCAAAACCTTTAGGACGTTGCCTTTTTTACCTTTGTCCCGACCAGAGATGACTATTACCTCATCGCCTTTTTTTATTCGCGCAGCCATTATCTTACTCCGGTTTCACCGCCCTAAAGTACTTCTGGGGCAAGAGAAACAATCTTCATGTATCGCCGGGCACGCAGTTCGCGGGTCACCGGTCCAAAAATACGGGTGCCGATCGGTTCACCTGCATTATTCAGCAGTACCGCGGCATTTCGGTCGAATCGTATCGATGTCCCATCCGGACGCCGTATTTCTTTAGAAGTCCGTACAATGACAGCGCGGTGAACATCACCTTTTTTTACCCGGCCGCGCGGTATCGCCTCCTTAACGGACACGACGATTACGTCGCCAACCGTAGCCCAACGCCGTTTAGAACCACCGAGGATTCGGATGCACTGCACCCGGCGTGCGCCGGAATTATCGGCTACCTCGAGATTAGATTCAGGGATAATCATTGGTCTTGTCCTTATTCCTCAACGCTTCATGTGTCGTCGAAGACGACTTCCCAGCTTTTCGACTTGGAAATCGGTTTACATTCACGAATCCTAACGATCTCGCCGGCCGTACACTTGTTTTCTGGATCATGTGCCGCAAACTTTTTGGAGCGACGAATTATCTTTTTATACAACGGATGCTGAACCTGACGCTCGACGCGGACGGTTACGGTTTTGTCCGCTTTCGCTGAAACCACTGTCCCCTGGAGGATTCGCTTGGGCATATCCTATTCCTCGTTCCTTAAGATGGGTCAGCGACTTCGTGTCGCCGTTCGCTAATAATAGTTTTAATCCGCGCAATATCTCGGCGAACCTCACCCACTCGATTTGTCGCTTCCAGTTGACCGGAGGAACGCTGAAATCGCAGGTTTAGTTGCTCTCGCTTCAGCGTCTGAAGCTCATCTTTTAATTCATCGTCCGTTTTCTGACGTAGATCTACAGCATTCGCCATGATCACTCACTCCCACCAACTAGTCTGGTGACGACTTTGGTTTGCACCGGTAGTTTTGCTGCGGCAAGTTCAAGCGCTACCGTCGCTATTTCCTTTGGTACTCCATCTACCTCGAACATGATCCGGCCCGGTTTGACCCTGGCCGCCCAATACTCGACGGTGCCCTTACCCTTTCCCTGCCGAACCTCGGCGGGCTTTTGGGTTACAGGCACATCGGGGAATACCCGGATCCAGACGCGTCCGGAGCGGCGCATATGCCGGGTGATCGCCCGGCGTGATGCCTCGATTTGGCGCGCGGTGACACGACCTGGTGAGAGAGCTTTCAGCCCATAGGCGCCGAAAGTAAGCGTAGTCGCGCCTTTTGCGTTCCCTTTGATGCGGCCCTTGTGAGCCTTCCGGAACTTTGTTCTTTTTGGTGCAAGCATCTTACCGTTCCCGTTACGCCAACCTTAGCGGCTGACCTGCTGTTCCTGCAGTCGTTTATCCTGAGCCATGGGGTCGTGTGCCAGAATTTCACCTTTGAACACCCAAACTTTCACACCGCAGGCACCATATGTAGTGCGCCCGGTAGCCGTCCCATAATCGACGTCAGCTCGAAGGGTATGAAGCGGGACACGGCCCTCGCGATACCACTCCGTCCGAGCAATTTCCGCGCCGCCCAAACGACCGGCGCAATTGATACGTATACCCTCCGCACCCAGACGCATAGCCGACTGAACCGCGCGCTTCATTGCACGTCGGAACGCTACCCGACGCTCCAGTTGTTGGGCAATATTTTCAGCAACCAGCTTAGCATCTATTTCGGGCTTCCGAATTTCAACGATGTTCAGATGGGCTTCGCTACCGGTCATTTCAGCAACTTCCTTGCGAAGACGCTCTATATCGGCACCCTTCTTCCCTATCACCACCCCCGGTCGCGCAGAGTGAATAGTGACGCGAGCTTTCTTAGCAGGACGCTCTATAACAACCCGGCTTATACCGGCCTGCGATAGCTTGTCGAATAAATAATCCCGTAGCTTAATATCTTCGTGCAACAGGCCGGCATAATTATCGCCGTTGGAGTACCACCGCGAGTCCCATGTTCGGTTAATACCGAGACGGAGCCCGATTGGATTCACTTTTTGTCCCATTTAGGTTTCCTCCTCGACTTCGCGCACAACTACGGTGAGGTTACTGAAAGGCTTTTGGATCTTACCGACCCGACCGCGGGCACGGGCACGGAAGCGTTTCATCACGAATGCTTTACCAACTGTCGCCTCTGACACCACCAAACGATCTACGTCCAGTTGATGATTGTTTTCCGCATTGGCGATTGCAGCCTGCAGGACACTTTTTACTGTTCCAGCAATGCGTTTACGCGAGAAGCTGAGTTCTGCCAAAGCACGCTCTGCAGAGCACCCCCGAATCGACTGCGCAACAAGGTTAAGTTTCTGAGGGCTGACACGTATAGTTTTCGCGAAGGCCTGTGCCTCGTTATCGCCAAGACGGCGTTGATTGGACGGCTTGCCCATTTCAGCCCCTCTTTGCTTTCTTATCGGCAGCATGACCAAGATACGTACGAGTAGCTGCGAATTCACCAAATTTATGACCAACCATATTTTCCGTAACGAGTACCGGGATGTGCTTGTGTCCATTATGGACACCAAAGGTCAGCCCCACGAACTGCGGTAAAATTGTGGAACGTCGCGACCAAATTTTAATCACATCATTACGTCCTGACTCACGGGTTTCCTCTGCCTTTTTCAGGAGATAGCCGTCGACGAACGGGCCTTTCCAAACTGAACGGGCCATTGTGCCTCTCTCTTCTTACTTCTTGCGCCGCCGGCGCATAATTAGGTCATCAGATTTCTTTTTGCGCCGTGTGCGCGCACCCTTGGTGGGCTTACCCCACGGGGAAACGGGATGGCGGCCGCCGGAAGTGCGGCCTTCACCACCCCCATGGGGATGATCCACCGGATTCATCGCAACACCGCGAACTTGAGGACGCTTACCCATCCACCGCTTTCGACCCGCCTTAGACAAATTAATATTCTGGTTGTCAGAATTGGAAACAGCCCCAACCGTCGCCATACATTTTGCCGGCACCATACGAAGTTCACCGGACGTCAGCCTTACCTGAGCATAGCCAGAGTCCTTGCCAATCAATTGAACGTAAGTACCCGCTGCACGGGCTAGTTGGCCGCCTTTCCCGGGCTTCATCTCCACATTATGAATGATAGTACCGACCGGCATATTTTCCATAGGCATCGCGTTACCCGGCTTAATGTCGGCCCGTTTTCCAGATACCACAACGTCACCGTCCCGAAGACGTTGTGGCGCCAAAATATAGGCTTCATCACCATCCTCATATCTAATCAGAGCGATGAAAGCAGACCGGTTCGGATCGTATTCGATCCGCTTGACCTTTGCCGGAACATCGAATTTTGTACGCTTAAAATCGACGACCCGATAAAGACGTTTGTGTCCACCTCCTCGGCGACGCGACGTAATACGGCCCTTGTTGTTGCGGCCACCTGACTTAGTAAGTCCTTCGGTAAGTGCCTTGATCGGCTTACCTTTCCAAAGGTCAGAGCGGTCAACAAGGACCAGACCGCGTTGGGCGGGTGTATTGGGCTTGTATTGTTTTAGCGCCATTTGATCAAACCCCCGTGGTCACATCGATTGAGTGACCGTCTTCCAGAGTCACGATAGCTTTTTTGTAGTCCGGCCGTTTACCTATCATCCCCCGAAACCGCTTTACCTTGCCCTGCTGGCGGATAGTGTTAACAGTCTTGACCTTCACCTTAAAAAGCTCTTCCACTGCCGCCCGTATTGCCGGCTTATTTGCGGTCAGCGGGACCCGAAAAGTTACTTGGTTATACTCCGAGCCCATGGTGGCCTTTTCGGTAATGACGGGAGCCAAAATGACATCGCAGGCCGAAGCAGCCGAAATGGTTACGGAACGATGATATTTCCAGCTCATGAAAGTCGCTCCTGAAGATGCTCGGCAGCACCCCTAGTTAGGACCAATGTATCGCGGCGAATGATGTCATACACATTAGCACCCTGTTGGGGCAAAACGTCGACGTTAGCGATATTAGCCGCCGCTCGGGCAAGATTGCTGTCGATTTCAGCACCAGCAACGATCAGAACATTTGACCATCCAAGCGCGGAGAGCTTGGCAGCGAGATCTTTCGTCTTCGGGGCGGCTAGCGTTGCATCTTCAAGTATGACCAGTTTACCGTCAGCCTGCTTATCAGACAGCGCTGATCGCATCGCCATCTGACGAACTTTTCGAGGTAGCTTATGCCCATGATCCCTTACAACTGGACCAAAAACGGTCGAACCTCCTCGGAACTGCGTAGCGCGAACTGTCCCCGCGCGCGCGCGCCCAGTTCCCTTCTGGTTCCAGGGTTTAGCTGTCGTCCCCCTAATTTCGCTAACATTCTTGGTTTTGTGATTACCACTTCGGCGTTTCGCAAGTTGCCAATTAACCATTCGCGAAATGATGTCTTTCCGGACTTCGGACCCAAATACACCATCGGCGAGGTCAATTGAACCCGCTTTCTTATTATCAAGAGTGAGCACGTCGCATTTCATGGCGCGCTATTCCTTCTTCTCATCATTATCTTTCGACTCATCGATAACTTCAGTGGTGGCCTCTTGTACCGGCGCTTCTGCAGTAGCTGTCTTTACAACGCTCCGGACACCAGCCGGGAACGGCACACCCTCCGGAAGTATTGACTTAATCGAATCGGAAACCTCTACCCACGCGCCCTTGTGTCCGGGCACACTCCCACTGACCATAATAAGGCCTTGTTCAACATCGGTCCGTACCACCGCCAAGTTTTGAACAGTGACCCGTTCGGCGCCCATGTGCCCAGCCATCTTTTTACCTTTAAACACCTTGCCCGGATCTTGGCTGTTACCGGTGGAGCCATGGCTACGGTGGCTTATGGATACGCCATGAGTCGCCTCAAGCCCCTTGAAATTATGCCGCTTCATACCACCTGCAAAACCCTTTCCGATGGTCGTTCCGGCAACATCTACCATCTGCCCCGGCACGAAGTGACCGGCCGTCAATTCATCTCCCACGCTAAGCATCGCATCCTCAGAAACTCGGAATTCTGAGAGCTTCCGCTTTGGCGCAACCTTGGAGCGGGCATAGTGTCCACGCATTGGCTTGGAAATATTCTTTGCCTTAGCGGTACCCACGCCTAACTGAACGGCGGTATAACCATTCTTCGAGGATGTGCGGACGTCAACCACCTGACAGTCTTCGACCTTGAGAACCGTCACCGGTACGTGCACGCCCCCATCCGTGAAAATGCGGGTCATACCCATTTTCTGTGCGATCAATCCTGAGCGCATATTCCTGTCCCTAGAGCTTAATCTCGACATCAACTCCGGCCGCTAAGTCAAGCTTCATCAAAGCGTCAACCGTCTGCGGTGTGGGGTCAATAATGTCGAGTAACCGCTTATGAGTTCGAATTTCGAACTGCTCGCGCGATTTTTTGTTAACATGAGGCGACCGCAGAACCGTGTACTTCTCAATCTTAGTAGGAAGCGGGATCGGGCCCCGCACTTCTGCCCCGGTGCGTTTGGCGGTATCCACGATCTCCCCGGTCGAGGTATCGAGCACTCGGTGATCGAAGGCCTTGAGCCGAATGCGAATATTCTGATTGTCCATGTCTTCGCCCCTTCAAAGGCCCTAGGCTTATAAGTTATTCGGTTATTGCTGCAACGACGCCGGCACCAACGGTGCGGCCGCCCTCGCGGATTGCAAACCGAAGACCTTCATCCATCGCAATCGGCGCAATTAGCTCAACATCCATCGAAATGTTGTCACCAGGCATCACCATCTCCGTACCAGCTGGCAACTCAACCTCGCCCGTCACATCCGTTGTGCGGAAATAAAATTGCGGGCGATATTTTGTAAAGAACGGCGTATGACGCCCCCCTTCTTCCTTCGTAAGGATATAAGCCTCTGCCTTGAATTTCGTATGTGGTGTGATTGAACCTGGCGCAGAAAGAACCTGTCCACGCTCAACCTCTTCACGGTCAACACCACGCAGTAGGCATCCCACATTATCGCCAGCTTCGCCAGAATCTAAAAGCTTCCGGAACATCTCGACACCTGTCACAACTGTCGTCGACGTATCCTTGATACCGACAATCTCGATGTTATCACCAACATTAACGACGCCACGTTCAATACGGCCCGTGACAACAGTCCCACGGCCCGAAATCGAGAAAACATCCTCGATCGGCATCAGAAACGGAAGATCCTTAGGGCGCTCCGGCTGAGGAATGTAATCGTCAACTGCAGCCATCAACTCCGCAATCGCATCTTTTCCCTGCGACGCGTCGCCGTCCTCAAGCGCAACAAGAGCTGAACCCTTGATCAGCGGAATATCATCACCCGGGAAGTCATAAGAGGAGAGGAGTTCACGGACTTCTAGCTCTACAAGCTCAAGAAGTTCTTCGTCGTCAACCTGATCGACTTTGTTCAAGAATACAACAATCGCCGGAACGCCAACCTGACGTGCAAGAAGAATATGCTCGCGCGTCTGCGGCATCGGCCCATCTGCCGCCGACACAACTAGAATGGCACCATCCATCTGCGCCGCACCCGTAATCATATTTTTCACGTAGTCAGCATGACCGGGGCAGTCTACATGTGCGTAGTGACGGTTCTCAGTCTCGTACTCGACATGCGCCGTCGCGATGGTGATACCACGCTCACGCTCTTCCGGTGCCTTGTCAATATCCGCGTAATCAGTGAAGTCAGCCCCGCCACTCTCCGCCAGGACCTTCGTAATCGCGGCCGTTAGCGACGTTTTACCATGATCAACGTGACCAATCGTACCAACATTACAATGCGGCTTGGTACGTTCAAACTTCTCTTTCGCCATTCGTCTCTACCTTTGCTTGAACCCGCTACCGCGGGCATTTCCGTTTCACCGCCTTACAGCAGCATTTCCGACACTTTCAGCGCCTCCACCAAACACCGATTTGGAGCGGGTGAAGGGAATCGAACCCTCGTCGTAAGCTTGGAAGGCTTCTGCTCTGCCATTGAGCTACACCCGCTTGCAGTAAAAGCTCTGAGATTTTTCGTTATTTAGTCTAGTATGCCCATTCCTTGACAATTATGCCTCGGCAAAACCGAGAGCTTATATTCACCTTTAAATTCCAAACTCTAACTTTTCATCGCCATTTGGCTCATTTACTAACCGCTTTACGCCCTCGATACGCTCTGGTGGAGGGAGTTGGATTCGAACCAACGTAGGCTAAGCCAACGGGTTTACAGCCCGTCCCCTTTAACCACTCGGGCACCCCTCCAATATTTCCAGACCTATGCTTCGTCGCGGACGAGCGGAATTATGGGATTTAGCGCCGATTGTCAACGTCAAAAAACGCGCAGCCAGCCGTTTCCGCCCACCGTCGAACGGCGCAACGGATAGACGGCCGGATTGCCCGCTTCCACCAAAGTCATTATAGAAAGAGGTATGGTGGCACGCAAGCGCATTCAAATTTCCGGAAAACACATTCCGAGACGCCGACAAACGACCCGGTCAGAACAAGCCAAGCCATCTAGCGATTTTGGATGGATATATGGTCAACATGCCTGCATGGCTGCTGTCGCCAACCCCAGAAGAAAAATTCATCGCCTAGTTGCCACTAGAGAAGTCGGGGCCTCATTCGCAAATATCCATGCGGACATCACGGTCGAAATTATCAAAAGATCTGAGATTGAGTTATTACTGCCATCGGGTGCAGTTCATCAAGGCGTCGCCCTTCTTGCCAGCCCTCTACCAGTCGTTACGGTCGCGGATATCATCGAACGCGCTAAAAAAAATGAACGCATCCTCGTCGTGGCGCTGGATCAGGTCACCGACCCGCAAAATGTCGGCGCCATCATTCGTTCGGCATCAGCTCTCGGTGCTGATGCGTTGCTCGTACCCGACCGGCATACACCTGAGATTTCTGGTGCACTGACCAAAGCCGCCTCGGGCGCGGTGGAGAAAATTCCAATAATACGGCCTTCTAACTTGGTCAGAGCGTTGGAGACTCTAAAATCGGCAGGACTATGGGTTGTGGGTCTCGACGTAGAGGCCCCCAATTCTCTTTCCGAAGTGGATTTGCCGGGCAAATGCATCCTTGCCGTCGGTGCAGAGGGCAAAGGGCTGAGACGTTTAACCTCAGAAACCTGCGATCTGAGAGCACACATCCCAATGATTGGGGATATACAGAGCCTGAACGTATCTGCAGGCGCCGCTATTGCCCTTTATGAATGGAGCAAACAAAAGGGGACAAAATATTAAGTGTATATACACCTGATAACTCGATACAATCAAAACGATGATAATAATTTTGGCCGATTCTCTCGCCAAACTAGAATCAAGGTATCAATTGAAGAGAAATGAAATCTGTTTTTTTGGCGATAATCGCGATCATCATCACCAATACAACTCCTCTAGGCGCTCAAGAGGCAGGGTCGGAACCAGTAATTATCACGATTGAGGATGTGGCTGAGGTGCGAAATAGCATATTGGCTCAACTGTCCGCCTTTCGCGAAGATAATGCTATCGTCGCATTTTCATACGCGTCACGTGGAATTCGTCGATTATTCGATACACCCGAACTCTTTCTCGAAATGGTCAAAAAGTCATATCGGGAATTATATCGCCCTCAGTCATTTGAGTTTCGACCAACTACACAATTTGGTGATAAAGTTGTACAGCCTTTGGTCGTAGTAGGCCCATCGGGTTTGCCCAAAACCGTGGTCTACGTTATGGAAAAGCATCCCGACGGGCAATGGAAGATCAGCGCCTGCTTTTTTGCAGATAAAATAGGTAAAACTATCTAAGTACGTAACCCACTACGCCGAAAATAGGTGTTATTGTAATCAAACCTCGACCGTGGGATGTATTTATCTTTAGCGGAGTTATAGTGCAGTCGCCGAGAGAGGATCCGTGAATAACCGTACAGTAAATGATGCAACTGCCGTTCCAGGCCCCTTCGGTCAACCAGTACGGAGGATCGAGGATCCTGCATTGCTGACAGGTGCCGGCCGCTATGCTGACGACATCCATTTTCCCGGAATGCTTCAGGTAGCCTTCGTTAGGAGTGCATTTGCTCACGCCCTCATCAAAAGTATCGACGTATCGGCTGCGCGAAATACCGCGGGGGTGCTCGCAGTCTTTACGATGGATGATTTAAAACCGCATCTAACTTCTGATCGATTGTCTGTTGGCATGCCGAGCAAGGCCTACCAACAACTCCGCGACCGCCCTATTCTCGCAACCTCTGAAGTCTGCCATGTCGGTGAGGCGATCGCCGTTGTAATTGCCGAGGACCGTTATATTGCCGAGGATGCTGCTGCGCTTGTCGAGATAGACTACGAAGTTCTACCAGCCTCCGCGGATCCAGAACTGGCCGCCCAACCAGGGTCACCCCTCGCCCATATAGACGCTAAACATAATACGCTTGCAGAATTTTCTATGGGTTATGGTGATGTCAAGAATGCTTTCTCAGGCGGACCGATCGTGCTGAAAGAGAAGTTCTCTCTTCACAAGGGGCTTGGGATGGCCTTGGAGGGTCGCGGTCTGGTAGCACGGTACGATCCGATGGAAGATCGCCTTGTCGTCTGGCTAGCAACGCAGATGCCGCACATGGCACAACGTATGTTCATCAACCTTCTTGGGCGGAATGAGACAGACACTAGGGTTATAACGCCGGATATTGGGGGCGGCTTCGGGCCGAAGCTGGTGTTCTACCCCGAAGATATCGTGGTCGCGACAGCTGCGTTGATGCTTCAAGCGCCGGTAAAATGGATTGAAGACCGCCGCGAGCACTTCACAAGCTCTACTCAGGAGCGCGATCAAATATGGGATATGGAACTTGCGGTCGACGAAGGCGGTAAAATACTTGGAATACGGGGTACCATGATCCACGATCATGGGGCTTATACCGCTCGTGGCGTCAATGTAGCGCAGAACGCCGGCAGCATCGTCCCCGGGCCCTATGAGGTTGCTAATTATAATTTAGACATAAAGCTTGTCTTGACTAATAAACCTTGCGTGACTCCGGTTCGTGGCGCCGGGTACCCGCAGGGTAGTTTCGTAATGGAGCGCCTACTCGACCGAGCCGCCGAAAAACTCGGGCTCGGTCGCGATGAAATCCGAAGGCGAAACCTTATTCAGCCAGAGAATATGCCATATACTCGGCCACTGGCGAGCCGAGCAGACCCCTCCATGGTGATTGATGAAGCTGATTTCCCTAGATGCATGGAAACTGCTCTTAGCAGTGCCGACTGGGAGGGATTTCCCAAACGTCAGTTAAGGGCGGCCGATCAGGGGAGGCTCCTAGGGATCGGGCTATCGGTTTATCTAAAAGGTTCGGGCCGCGGGCCATTCGAGGCTGCAACCGTACGCGTGGGGCCATCTGGCCGAATTAGCGTAACATCGGGGGTATCCGCGATAGGGCAAGGAACTCGAACGATGTTAGCGCAGATTGTTGCACAATCTTTAGGCGTAGGCTTGGAAGACATCGACGTGGTAATCGGTGATACTTCAGCAATACCTTACGGTATGGGTGCAGCCTCCAGCCGCCAAACCGTCACCGCTGGATCGTCCGCCCGAACCGCGGCGGAGGAAGTGCGCGACAAATCATTACGTGTAGCAGCACATATATTAGAAGCCTCTGAAAATGACCTTGAGATCGCGGATGGGCGCGTCAATGTCAAAGGCGTTCCCGGCATGTCTGTTAGCCTTGGTGAAATCGCGACACAGTTGGCTGGTGCTGCGACTGGCTTTGCCCTGCCCGCAGGCGAAAAACCTGGCCTTGAAGCCCATGCCGCGGATCAGATCGAAGGTCTTGCATTTTCTAATGGCGCTCATGTTGCTGAAATTGAGGTCGATCCCGAGACCGGTAATGTTAAGGTGCTCAATTATGTCGTTGCACATGATTGCGGCGTAATGGTCAATCCACTAGTGATCGACGGACAGGTAGCGGGGGGGGCAGCACATGGTCTTGGCTTCGCAATGTACGAAAAAATGATATGGGACGACCAAGCACAACCTCAGTCGACCAATCTTGCAGAATACCTTCTGCCCGGATCAGCAGAAATGCCGAATATCCAAATTGAGCATATCGTTGTTCCCTCATCCCAGAACCCTCTAGGGGTCAAAGGTGTCGGTGAAAGCGGCCTAGTGCCGGTTCCAGCGGTGATTGCCTCCGCGATTGAAAACGCTTTAAAAGTTCACCGCGTCCGTATCAATGATATTCCAGTAAGTCCCACCGATATACTCGCCGCAGTCAACGACGAATAGTAATACTTATAAATTTGCCGTTTTCGGTTTCTAACGGCATACTTGAATTTCATTATTTAAGCCAAGAATAGGATCCCGTCATGGCGCGTTTTGAGGATTTTATGCCCCAAGGTGTTATCCCGGCAACACTCGCAGCATTTGACACCGACTACCGGTTTGATTGGAAGGAGACTCGGAGGCACTTGGCCTTTGCGGCGGATGTTCAGGGCGTCACAGCAGTGACCGTCAACGGGCACGCGTCCGAGGTACATGCCTGCACTCTCGACGAACAGACCCAGATGATGGACGAGGCAGGAGATGAGGTAGGCGATCGAACGCCTTTGATTTGCGGCGTTTATGCTGACGGAAGTAATATTGCGGCTGGTATTGCACGTATGGCAGATACCCACGGTGCATCGGCCCTCCTATGCTTTCCCCCAGCTTCAATGGGCATGGGCGGTATACAATATCGGCCAGAAATGGGCGTCGCTCACATGAAAATGATCGCAGATGCTACTGATCTACCAATGATTGTGTTCCAATACGGTAACGACTTAGCTTATCCAATTGATACCTTGGTCCGAATTTGCGAGGAAATCCCGAACGTAAAAGCTATTAAAGACTGGTCACCACCGCAGACACACGACCGGCATATTAAAACACTGCACGGACTGTCTCGACCTATCAAAGTGCTATCTACCAATTCTGCGTGGTTGATGCCTTCGCTAGTTATGGGTGCAGATGGTCTGCTTTCGGGTGCAGGCTCTGTCATTGCCGACCTTCAAGTAGCTTTGTTCCAGTCAGTGCAACAAAATAACTTGGCCGCAGCTCAATCTTTTGCCGACCGCATTTATCACACAACGCAGGTCTTTTACGGCAATCCCTTCGCGGATATGCATAACCGGATGAAAGAGGCACTGGTTCTTCTCGGTCGTCTTAAAGGCCCGGCCGTTGTACGTGCCCCACTTATGAAGTTAACCGAAACTGAGATAGCTCGGATTTCCGAAGCAATGAGCATAGCAGCTATAAAACGGGATGGTGCGGAAGGAATCGAGACCAAAATGCTCGCCGCCGAATAACGCTAACTCTGGAGGAACTCTCTCATCCACCGCTCATAATCCTCGGCGCGGGTGACTGATTTAATCAACTCAGGCAAAAATTTCCCGTCAACAGAAACCGGTGGCTTACCGTCTCGCAACGCCATGAGGGTCTCGTAGGTTGCCTGGACGGACGCCATTAAAGGAGCATGCCCTTGCAAACAAATTCTTACGCCATGACGTGACAAGAATTCGGGATCACCCAAGCAGCCACCGCCGGAGCCGCCGAGAAAAACGGGTATCTCGAGCGCATTCGATATCGCCTCAACCTGCTCCCTTTCGGTCACACCACTATAGAATACCGCATCTACTCCAACTGACTCGTAGGCTTGGCCTCGCGCAATGGCATCGTCGATCCCGTTAATACTTGCGGCTGCTGTCCGCCCGACAATAACAAGCGAGGGGTCCTGTCTAGCCGATAACGCTGCTTTCATTTTACCTACGCCCTCTTCAATCGCCAACACGCGAGTAGATCCAACAGCACCGAATGGCTGCGGCAGGTCGGTATCCTCGATTGTCAAACCCGCAACGCCCGCGGTCTCCAGTTCCTCTACCGTCCGGCGTACATTAAGCGCGTTTCCATAACCATGATCGGCGTCAACTAACAGTGGTAAATTTCCCGCGCGGTTGATCCGATAGGTTTGGTTGGCAAACTCCGACAAAGTCAACAAAACCAAGTCCGGCGCTCCAAGAACAGTAAGCGAAGCGACAGAACCGGCAAACATCCCGATCTCAAACCCAATATCCTCTGCAATCCGCGCCGAAATAGGATCAAATACGGAGCCAGGATGGTAACAAACATCTGTTTCAATCAGGTTACGGAATTTCTCCCTTCTAGGTGTCCAATACATTGCGGCTCTCCAACTTTTCTTAATCGCCATTGCTTGCATGGGGGGCAGCCATAATCAAGCCGTTGTTACCTATTTCCTTGTTGCCGAGGCAAAGCGAATGTATACCACCCCCGGTCATGGGGCCGGCTTAGCTCAGTTGGTAGAGCACCTGATTTGTAATCAGGGGGTCAGAGGTTCAAGTCCTCTAGCCGGCACCACCTTTATCCATATAATAACAATGATTTATAGAAAATACGATTAGCCGTTGTGTTTTCTTAATCTGACAAAGGGACGTTTAAAGGGACAATCGTCAGAAACCGTCTAATAGTTCGGCATTGCGGATTACACACACAAGCGCGATTTTTTTCGTTGTTCTTTTTATGGATCTTTTATCGGCCTAAAAAATCACGTCCAGTATTCATATCAGTGTGAAAATGAAGTCCATGGTGTTCTGTCTCCGCTTTCCGTAGCAATACATTATACAGGTAAAGATTTTTTTACTCTTGCTATTCTATAAATCCTGTAGCGGTGGGTCGGGCAAGGATGAAACGATTTTTTATAGGGGCCAGAAATGTGTATATATCTGGTGGTGACCACACTAAAAAAGCCAATGTTTTTGGTTCAGTCTGCTATAGTGCTAGGGATTAACTAATCAAGAGTCGCAACTGATCGATGAAAAAAACTCCAATGGACTTCGTTTCTAACTTCATCATGCCTGCGAAAAAATATGTTAAAAAATATAAAGGATGATTTTATTTATCGTCTGGAGCAAAAGCGGCAGGAGATACTCCCGCAGAGCCCACCAGAATATCTGAATATAATAGCTGATGCGGTTCACACTTCTATGAATCTCATTAGTCGTTCTGATGCCCTATATCATGACGTTGAGCATACGTGCATGGTAACATTGTGCGGTCAGGAAATTTTTGCTGGAAAGAAAACACTAGAAGGAGAACTTAACTCTTTCGATTGGCTCCACTTCACTGTCGCATTGCTATTCCACGACATAGGATATGTGAGAAATATTCTCGGCGGTGATAGTGAAGTGTCACAGCTAATTAACGCTGAGGGTAAAACCCTAGCCTTGGGGAGTGGCGACACCGATGCCTCCTTGACACCATACCATGTTGAACGCGGAAAAATGTTCATAAATGAGAGAAATTGGCCAGACGAGATTGACTACAATTTACTTTCCGAACTGATCAGTTACACACAATTTCCGATACCTGACCATGGCGCAGCCAAATCAAAAGAAGAGGAAAAATTCCGTTCCCTAGCAGCACTGGTCGGATCTGCTGACTTAATAGGTCAGTTAGCCGATCCGATGTATGATGTAAAACTTCCTCGTCTTTTTTACGAATTTAATGAGACTGGATCGGCAGGTAAAATGGGTTATGAGACCCCTGCCGACCTCCGAACTGGTTATCCTACATTCTTTATTAACTTCGTAAGACCACATATCGGTGAAGCATTAAAATATCTGCAGGTCACTGATGAGGGGAAATCTTGGGTTTCGAGCCTGAATTATCACGTCTTTTCACAAAGTCATAAGGCTGAACTCGAGAAAAGCGGCATCGAACTTTTAAGTGAAATCACAAAAATAAATTCAAATAACTATACTATTGAGGAGCTGATCAGTCTTATCTTAGAGAAAATTTGTGAATACAAAGGATGGCCCCTGGGACATGTTTACGTCAAGGAAGACAGAGAAACTGAGACCTGTCTTCGTTCGATGAAAATTTGGTGCGTACAAATAGAAGATGAAAAAATTGAGCAGTTCAGAGAAATCAGTGACGAATATATATTCAAATCCGGTGAGGGACTTCCGGGAAGGGTTTATGACACAGGCTCGGTTCAAACAATTTTTGACGTCACAACCGATCCAAACTTTCCGCGCGCAAAATTAGCCAATGATATTGGGGTGAGAGGGGCATTTGCTTTCCCCTTGAGCGATCATTCGGGCGTGAAATACGTACTCGAATTTTTTAGCCCTGAGCCAGAAATGCTTAGCCCTTCAGTCTTAGAGTTGATGAAACACGTTAGCAACTACACAAGCAAGAGCTTCTTTGGAAATGATTAATTTTACGTTAATTGCAAAAAATGAATTTGAGAAGTTGCTTGCAAATTCTATTGAACATCAGAACCCCGACGTATTAGCGGCATCGGATATAATTAGAAATATGGCTCTGATTTCTTTCACGCGTTTTGCAAGATCTAGTAGCCTCTATTTCTCCCTAAATCACGCGCTTTCAACTTCAATTATTGGTTTGCATATCCTCAACGCCATGCGATGCCGAAATGGTGTGATCCGGCCAGCGCTAATACTTAATTTGATGGCATCCGTTCTCTTCTGTAACATTGGCATAGTAAGAGGGATTCTGGAGGAAGATGATGGTGAAAAACAGAAGGTGAGTAACGACAATCCGGCTCTGGTCAATGCAAATTATACTGATTCCTCAATGTGGGAGTATAAGTCTTTCCGAAGTATTAAGTTCATCCAAGGTATTTCTTTGCTAAATACAAATGTAAATATCGAAATAGTCAGTCGTGCTATCGAATATTCGGATTTTTTCAGCAATAAAACAAAGAAACACAGTGATGTTGATGAGATAGCTAAATATTTGCGTGCTATTCAAGTTATCTCCCTAATGTCCGATCAAAATTACCAACGAAAATTGGTAGAATTTTATCTGTCCGCGAAAGAAGCAAATTTGATAGACAGATCGATATTTAGCGATTTGCCTGATTTTCGGGAAAAATGGGTCCAATTTTTTTGGGAGCGTTTGTATCCTGACGTTGGAGAAGAGATCTTACTTTTAAGAGAGACAATCGAGGGTAGAAACATTGTCTCCCAAATGTATTCTCACCTTTAAGTGATTTGAAATTTAAATCTCGTGCATCGGTATCATTCAACCGTTCGCTGATGAAAAACATAGGTGTAATTTCGCATCCGATATCACCACTAAATCACGAATAGATTGGGTTTCTTATATATATACGACTTGGAATGTCTCGGATTTCAGAAAGATGCTATAGACCGCCAATTCAGTTAAAAAAAATAATAGCTACCGCATCCCGCGCCCTTTGGTTGCCGTAGGATGAAAATAAATGAACTGCTTATTCCATCGAGCGATATATCTTATACTATAAGCCATGGAATGGTTTCCGAAAGAGAAGCAAAAAATCGATTTCCTGTCGCTCGCAACGCGGAAGGAGAAAAACCCATGGATAGAAATATTATATATTTCGTTAGGATTCGTATTCTTTTCCTGGGTTCTTTACCAAATGTTTTTTGGGGAGTGATCACGACGGTGTCATGAATCCCCGAAGAAACCGTGCACCCAAGAATATGTCTGAAAAACGGCTTCGGAACATTGCTATCTGGTATTGCGAACGGTATCTCGTCTCCAGCGAGAAGCTGGCGCATTACCTGAAGAAACGTCTTTACCGTGATGTCCGTGACGATGAGGAGCGCGCGCGCTTTTCTGAACTCATTCCAAGTATCGTAACCGATCTTGTGGCCCTTGGTCATGCAGACGACCGTGAAGCGGCATCAGCTCGACTGCGGTCCGCCTTGCGGTCCGGTTATGCTAAAGAGACAGCTGTAGCCATCGCTGCATCCAGTGCCATGGTTGAGAGAGAAATAGTCGAATCCGAACTGGACAATGCTTTAATCCAAGCACTGCCTGAGCTGGAAAATATTGGTCTGGTCGAAACGGAAAGTGCTACCAGCCAAGCTATCTTGGCACTCAAACGTGCGCAGCGGGGGCCATTCAGATTGTCTGATCAGAACGACAAGTCGCGGAGGCGGGATGTTGCTTGGCTGCAACGACGCGGCTTCAGAATGTACGCGATCAAAATGGCACTTGATATCGACTTACTCGACGAATAGGGAAATATCACGAAACGATTACACACCCGTTCTATATCACTCAGCAAACCATTTATTAATTTTGCGCAGAAGCGGATTATATGATCAAGGTATTTTCGGACGGCCTCATACCAGATCCAAATGACAAGAGTTAGAAGCCATCCCAATTAATCGAGCATTTCATAAATGCCACAGGCGTCTAATTCCGAGTTTCAGCAGCAATAGCATCTGCCACCATCCGTCGCAGGGCCAGTCCCGGGCCGTCAACATTGATGTCGATCCATTTTTTTGGGTTGTGGTCATGACGGCGCATATTCATCTGCTGCGCGGAAAGGATATCCACGTCCTCTTGAAAGGCACCACGCAGCTCACGTCGGAACTCTTCGTCCATATCGGGATCCTCCTGCGCAAAGTTCCTAGAATGTGCGTAAAAATACCATGTAGAATTTTCCGTCTCAGGCGTGATGGCATTCAGGTTATAGAACTCGAATCCTTGGCCGTTCCGACCAGCAGACTTCGGCGAAAAATCATCAGGATGATCTCCAGCCTTTGCACCACATCCCGCAGGGAGACACCCAACCCGAACCGTATTTAAACTTGGCACCCTCGCCTCTGCATACTGCCAGCGATCGATATTCTCTTTGAACCCACCAAAATGAGCGTAAAGAGGTGCAGGCGGTGAGTCCAGAATCCAGCGGATCATCTGCACAGTATCTTCAGTTTTTTTGGTTACAATTGGAAAATCCGGCACCGCCGAGGTCCCAATATTCTTCACATGCACATAGGCGAGGTGTGACAAGTCGAGCAAGTTATCATTGAATAATTCGTAATGGCATTGAATATGAAAAGGTGGATCACCCTTAACTACGGCCCACTGCGGATCATCCATGACATGCCAATCCGGTAACTGGCTTTCATCAGCTTCAGCCGGTTCACCCATCCAGACCCAAACGTACTGATATTTTTCTATCACTGGCCAGGCCCGGACTCGGCTTTCCGGCGGCACTCGGGTCTGTCCCGGTACCCTCACGCAAGCGCCTGAGGTATCGAAAGTTAAACCATGGTATCCACATTCCAAATTATCACCGATTATTTTACCTTCCGAAAGTGGAAGATGGCGATGGCAACACCGATCCTCTAGCGCAACAACTTGCCCCTTTGTATCGCGAAAAAAGACGATTGGCTCATTGAGAATAGTGCGGGCCATCGGCCTCTCTGCCGAAACCTCATGGTTCCATGCGGCTGCGTACCAGGAATTTTTGAGAAAAGCTCCCATTACTATCTTTCAGTTTCTATAGAAAAACAGACTATGTCGGCGAGCCTTCCTTCAGCAAGTATGACGTCTAGCATTGGATATTGGATTGGCGATGTTATATTGGCCATCAGTAACATATGAGGTCAACATGCCTAATTTCTATAGCCCCGACTTGGGCTCGGATCCGGAAAGCCCTTTCGCCCGCGATAACACCGGGAAGCTAGTCCGTCGTATGTACTGGTTAGACATGGGCGATTCCTCCGTGATCCTCGCTTTAACAAATGGTGTCGGCGCGCCCCTGACAGCGGATCAGAAACGTGCACACCTTGAGGATATCGGTCGAGCGCACCTCATCGACCAAGTCTGTACGCAGGAAATTCTACCCCCAGAATAAATCTTATTCAGCCACCGCCTCATGTGCTGACTGCTGCCGATGAACGTCAACTAGAATTTCCGGGGCTAATTCGTCGATCATTCCCCAGCTCCGCATCCATTCGTAAGTGCGCTGGAGCTCTTCAGCCGGTATCGGCGCGGGGTCGACCATCTGCAGCCGCGATAACCGGAAATCATCTACCGTCAAGGTTTCTATACCAGGGTGCTGGCCTTTATGTCGGTCGATGAAATATTGCATATATTTGCGCTTGTCCGCGTTGATAAGTCGGACAGCCTTTTTAACTGCTCTGTTGAACGCAGCATAGGTTTCAGCGTTGATCTCGTCGGACGCAACCTCTGTGCCGTGATACATGCCCTCAATAATAATCCGACAGCCATTCTTCTCTGCGAGCGTCAGGTAGGGCTCAGTCAGGGTGGTCGCATCGACTTCACCTTTCAACAACGCATCGTAGCGGGCAGAAGACCCATTGGGAGCCCGACAGGTCTTGATTAGATCGCGCGGTAAGAACCCTTCGAGCATTTGGTATGTAAGATAATGTGTGCCGAAGTAATATGGCACCGCAACTTGGTGATTAGCGAGTTGCTGCGGTGAGTACACGTCGGACTCGGGCGCAACAACGATACCCGCCCATACCATGATCGATCGGCGTCCGAGCTGACGGCCCTTGGCGTGTGTGTCCTGGACTCGCCTGTAATTTCCCCATTCGCAGGCATTATACATGTCAGCACCGCCTTTCTCGAAAGCATCCCCATGGCTTCCAAATGCGGATAGTCCATCCGGAGTCGTAATCTTTGGATCGACCTGCCGGTCCGTATTGGCCCGTTTCACCCATTCGATCTCAATGCCCTCAGCAGCGAACAACCCCTCGTCGTCAGCCACAAGTTCTGCCAGGCCCTGAAAGGGCGACGTGGTTTCTAGACGCATCTTTTCCATCACTTCCTCCTATACTAAGCGGACTTTATCGCGAACTAAGTACTATCTTGCCATCCCCGCATGATCCTGCCAACGGCATACATAAACGCGGTTCCGCCATATATTGACCAAAGTCCGGAGTCCGGCGAAGCTCATGCAAATAAAATAAATAAAGGAATCCCGATGACTGAGGCCTACATTCCTTATGGCGGATACTGGTCCACTCCTTTCGCCAAGTGGCAGGGGACCCTTAGCCATCTAAACAGTATTGAGTTAGCCGCGTACGTTGCAAAAATTGAACTCGACCATCGCTGTATTGACCCATCCGATTTCGATATGGCGGTGCTAGGATACACCGTGCCTCAGCATAAGTCTTTTTATGGCACGCCGTGGATGATGGGGTTGATTGGCGCTGAAAAAGTAACTGGACCGACCGTAGCGCAGGCCTGCGCTACTTCGGCGCGTTGCCTTCAGAATTCAGCCATGGAAATCGGTGAAATGGCCAAGTCGGTGCTCGTTGTTACGGCGGACCGAACTTCGAATGGGCCAAACGTATATTATCCGAACCCTCTGGGGCCCGGTGGAATGGGTATTTCGGAAAACTGGGTGCTTGATAGTTTTGGTTATGACCCTTACGCAAAAGTCGCGATGGTGGACACTGCAGAAAATGTCGCTCGCAGGTGGCAAATCTCCACCCAGGAACAACATGATGTCGTCGCGCAGCGTTATGAACAGTACGGTCACGCTACTGCCAATGACAACGCCTTTCATAAGAGATTCATGCGCCTCCCATTCTCTGTGCCAGACCAAAATTATCGAACTACTATAGCCACCATGACAGGCGACGAAGGAATCTTTAAAACGACCCGCGAGGGGCTCAATGATTTGAAACCTGTTATGAAGAATGGAAGTGTGACATTTGCGGGTCAGACGCACCCGGCAGATGGCAATACGTCGATGATCATAACGACGCGTGATATGGCATCCACGATATCTACAAATAATAATATTGAAATTCGTCTCGCCGGTTTTGGCCAAGCCCGTACCAACAAAGCATTTATGCCGCACGCACCTGTTCCCGCATCACAACAAGCCCTCCGAAACGTTGGTATCTCGCTAGACGACATAACCGCTGTGAAAACCCACAACCCCTTTGCGGTGAATGACATCGTTTTTTGCCGTGAGACTGGCTACGATATCACCAAGATGAATAATTACGGCTGTTCACTGATCTGGGGCCACCCACAAGGTCCAACAGGATTGAGGGCGATCTGCGAACTTATTGAAGAACTAGTCATCCGCGGTGGTGGCTATGGCCTTTTTAATGGCTGCGCTGCGGGCGACAGCTCGATGGCGGCTATTATCCAAGTGCGAGACGCAACATGATTCCTATTCCAATTAATTCGAGTTTTCCGTGGTAGGCATGACGTGTTGCAAGGTCTCTCAAATTGAAAAATGCGCCATCACCAGTAATACGATCATACCGGGGATAAGCGACTGTGAGGTGGAATATATCGATGGAACCGCTCAAAGTCCTGACGATGAGATATCAATACAAACGATCAAACGAATTAAACAAACCGATGGTCTCATTGGTAGAGCGTTTGTCTTTGCATCACCGGCCAGCGGCTTTGCGACTGGCCAGTCAGTTATAGGCCACGGTTAAATGGCGTATAGCTGATGAAAGCCCTCATTCTTAACGGCCCCGGACACCCGTTTTCATTTGAAACCGTCCCAGACCCGATCGCCGGACCAGGTGAAGCGGTTGTCAGAGTAGTCACTTGCGGATCAGGACTCACCATCCAACACGTTAAAGCGGGACGGGCTAAAGTTGATTATCCGAGGATAATCGGTCACGAAATTATGGGCCTTATCGAAGAGGTCGGACAGGGTGTGGACGGACTCGAGGTCGGCGATCCAGTTACCGCATATTTCTATTTGACTTGCGGTCAATGTAAATGGTGTAGCATCAATCGCGAAACACTGTGCGAGGATTTCAGTGGCTATGTCGGTCGAGCCTGTGACGGAGGTTACGCGGAATATATGAAACTGCCGGGCCGGAATTTTTTGAAACTGCCGAATGACCTTGACTGGAAGGCACATCCAGCTGAGGTCGGTGTGATAACGGATGCAATTGCAACACCTTTAAAGGTTATTCGCCACGCTAACGTTAAAGCGGGGGAAACCGTCGCGGTATTTGGGGCCGGCGGCGGATTAGGCATTCATATGCTAATGCTCGCAAAAAGGGCTCACGCACAGGTCATTGCGGTAGATGTCGCCGAAAATAAATTCGATGCCTGTCATCGCGCTGGTGCCGATATATGCGTCAACCCCGCCAGCGGATATGCTGAAGAAGTACTGAAGGATCTGAGTAAGGGCGGGTTAGACGTTGCAATTGATTTTGTATCGTCTCAGGAGACCCTGGAAACGGCAGTTCAATGTCTCGGGCGCGGGGGCAGGATGGTAACGTTGGGAGGATCTGGTGTATCTTTCAATGCTAATGCCGCCGACATGCTCGCAAAAGAGTTAGTTTTAATGGGCAGCCGCTATGCGACCCGACAAGAAGTAGTAAAGTCCCTAGAAATCTGCGCCCGCGGAGATGTTTGGCCACTTGTCACTGAAACGACCGACATGGCCGGTGCTGAAGCCCTGCACGAGCGGGTTGAGCGGGGCCTCGTTACTGGCCGTGCTGCTATTTTTGTTAATAACATCTGACACTTCCCAATTTCCCTAAAGAGATATGGCTTAGGTAATCTATTCTTCCGTATGCTTGCCGACGGCCCAGCCTTTAGCTCCGATAGTCGCTTTTGCAAAAGCTTTAGGCTCTTCTTCTAACGGGGTGGCGAGCGTATCGTTCCAACGATTGAAAAACCCATAGAGACTGATGATCGAGAGTAATTCGACGATCTGATAGTCGGTATAATGTTCTTTAAGCGCCTCGAAATCCTCGTCAGTAACCATGTTGGGGATTGACGAAGCCGCCTGAGCGAAACGAAGGGCAACACGTTCCGATTCGGAGAATAGGTCGCTGGTCTCAAACTCCCAGATAGCAGCGACCTTCTCAGCTTCTTCACCGGAATGACTCGCAGCACCCCCAGAGTGGGCTACGCAGTACATACAACCCGCTGCCAAACTTGATGCATTCCCAACTAGGTATAAAAGCCCGGGTGATAGAGACTTCTCAGTATTGTGCATTATAGCTTTATACAATTCGTTTATACCCGTCAGCAGTTCTGGCTTGCGTGCCATAATTCGCTGCGAATTCGGCAAGAAACCGAGCGCTTCAATTGTTGGTCTGAGGAAATCGATGGAATCACCCATTTCTTCGTCGGTAAGAGGTTTTATCCGTGACATTCGGTATTACTCCGTTTCTTCAATAGGGGCGTGTTTGCCAATGCTCCACCCATGTCTGGCTAAATACATTTCACCAAATTCTATGGGCTCTGCCTCAAGTGGAGTCGCAAGCGTATCGTTCCACCGGTTTAGAAAACCAAACATAGAAACCACCGATACGATTTCGACAATCTGATAGTCGGTGAAGTGCTGACTCAGATCATCGAAATCCTCATTCGTTACCATATTGGGGACTGCCGAAGCAGATTGAGCAAAACGTAGCGCTGATTTTTCAGCCTCGGAAAAAAGATCACTAGTCTCGAACTCAAAAATCGCCGCGACCTTCGCCCCATCTACACCGCGAAGATTTGATGCGCCCCCTGTATGGGCCTGACAATAATTACAACCGGCTGCCACGCTTGAGGCGTTTGCGATCATATATTTCAGATCACTCGATATTGATTTCTTGGTTTCCAGCATTACCGCCTTGCCGAGTTCATTATATGCGGCGATAAGTTCAGGCTTATGTGCCATAATTCTCTGTGAGTTTGGTACGAAGCCAAGGCGTTCTTTAGACGTTGCAATAATGTCGCTATACTTCGTTAGTTCCTCATCGTTCAGCATTCTGACACGGCTCATAGACTTTTCCCAAATTGACGTTTATGCGTAGCGAAAAACTCGTGTGCGCAAAACATGCGGAGACTTTAGTTTCGGGGGCGGAGGCTATTCCTACACCTCGCCTAATTCGTTTGCCAACTTCATAAGTTCTGTTCGGTATTCCTGGGCACGCTCGGAATAACTCTCGAATGACCAGTCGAACCCTAGGATCTCGTCTCGCGAGAGTTCTCGCATCAGTTTAGCGGGCCGTCCCGCCCATAACTCACCCCCCTTAACCGTCTTTCCCGGGGTAAGCATCGCGCCACCAGCCAGCATCCCGTGTGTTTCGATCGTACATTGGTCAAGGACAATAGATCCCATACCGATAAAAGCCTTATCCTGAATATTACAGGCATGCAACAACGCCATATGACCAATCGTTATATCATTTCCGATCCATGTTCCCTGAAACTTCGAATGCACGTGGATGACAGTACCATCCTGAATATTCACTCGTTCTCCGATGCGTATAGGGTTATCATCACCACGGATGACAGAATTGAACCAGACTGATGAACCGGCACCGATCTCCACATCTCCAATCACGCTCGCTCCCGGCGCGATGAACACATCGTCCGCAATTTTTGGCCACTTCCCCCGAAACGGCAATATATTACCCTGAGTTTGGGCCATTAGTATTTGCCTCTTTTTTGCAGCCATCAGTCGAGCCCAGCTTTTTCCTCTAGACCGAGCATAAGATTAAGGCACTGTACCGCCTGGCCAGATGCACCCTTACCTAGATTGTCAAGTTGCGCCGCAAGGATCACTTGCTTTGTCTCTTCGTTGCTGAAAACAAAAATGCGAAGCTCGTTCGTGTCATTAAGTTCTTCGGCATCCAAGAATGCAATTCTATCTGTCGTTTCGGCCTTATCCACCACCGATACGAAAGAACATCCTTGGTACCAAGCCTGCATAATTTCAGTGATGTCGGCTGTGGATTGGAGTGCCGGGAGGCTCCAGAGTTGTAGTGGAACCTGCACGATCATTCCCTGACGGAAGCGCGCTACACTCGGGCTGAAGACGGGAGGATGTTTAAGAGCGGAATATTTTTGAATCTCCGGTGTATGCTTATGGGCAAGGCCGAGACCGTACCCGAACCAGGCACTATCTATCGAATTTTTCGCATCAGGGTTTTCCATTCGTGCGATTAGAGATTTACCGCCGCCCGAATATCCCGAGACGGCATTGATCGTAACCGGAAAATCAACCGGCACTATTCCTGTTTCAACTATTGGGCGGACCAACGCGATAGCACCGGTCGGATAACAGCCGGGGTTGGTAACACGTGCAGCGCCGCTAATCTTATCGGCCTGTTCGGAGGTCATCTCAGGGAAACCATAGGTCCATTCCTTAGATATCCGATGCGCTGTCGACGCGTCGATCACGCGGGTGGTTTTGTTGTCAATCATGGAAACCGCGGTACGCGACGCATCATCTGGTAGACACAATATCGCGACACTAGCGTCATTGAGAGCCTCTCGCCGGGCTTTTGGGTCTTTTCGTTTGTCGTTGGCAAGGCGGATCAGGTCCAGTTCCGGTCTGCCCTCCAACCGGTCGAGAATGTTTAATCCGGTGGTACCTTCAGCACCATCGATAAAAATACTATGGGTCATAGTTCGTGATTAAACCTCAGGGGGTTTCGCATCAACCCGCCAAATGAATACAATTCGTTCCACAGAAATACATTCGAAGTCAACCATACGGGCAAGCATCCATAAAAAAGTACCTTATATTCATTAATAAATAATTTAAAATCGTGTAATGGAACTCAAGTCATATGGCTTAAGATAAGAATTTATTGATACAACAGCCTTTATAGGAATACTTATCAAAATAAGGTAATCCGTAAATCGATGAAAAAGGGCGCCCCTCTCGGGACGCCCCTTGCAATCAAAACTGGCTGTCCCAACCTTAGCGTTTTGAGAATTGAAAGGACCGGCGCGCCTTGCGCTTGCCGTATTTCTTACGTTCGACTGCCCGAGAATCCCGGGTAAGAAAACCGCCCTGTTTAAGAGTCGGTCGGAGGCCCGGCTCAAAATAGGTCAGCGCCCTTGAAATACCGTGGCGCACTGCACCAGCCTGACCTGACAAACCGCCACCGGACACCGTACACCAGACATCATATTGGGTCGAGCGGTTAGCTGCTGCCATCGGCTGGCCAATAATCATCTGCAAAACCGGTCTTACGAAATAATCCGGTCCGTTCTTGCCATTCACTGTAAGCTGCCCACTACCCGGCTTGATCCAGACACGCGCAACCGCGTTCTTGCGCTTACCGGTCGCGTAGGCGCGACCCTGGGCGTCAAGTTTCGGTTCTGTCTGCGCAATCAAAGGTTCCGACGCGACAGGCTGAGCCGTTGGCGGTTTTTCTTCTGCAGGTGTCGCCGTCTTTCCCTCAAGCCCTTCAGTCACCACCTGTTCAGCCGCAGCTGCTTCAGCCTGCGCTTCTTTTAGAGCCTCTCCCAATGCTCCGCCGGTATTTTCTTCTTGATCCGCCATACTCAGGCGCTCCTCTTGTTCTTCGAATTCAACGACCCAACATCCAGAACTTCCGGATTCTGAGCTTCGTGACCGTGCTCTATTCCAGAGTAAACGCGCAGTTTGGTGAGTTGCAAGCGACCCAGTTTCGTCTTTGGCAGCATTCGTTCGACCGCCTTTCTTACTATACGATCAGCCTTACCGTCAGCGATCAGCTTTTCAGGAGTAACCGATTTTATACCACCAGGGTAACCGGTATGACGGTAGTAGACTTTATCGGTTAATTTTTTACCGGTCATCGCTACCTTTTCCGCGTTGATGACAATAACACCATCACCGCAATCCACATGGGGCGTAAAAATAGGCTTGTGCTTCCCGCGGAGAATCTTGGCACAAATGGAGGCCATCCGACCAAGAACGAGATCCTCGGCATCAATCAGATACCACTTGGTCTCGATATCCGCAGCTTTTGCGGAAATTGTTTTCATTACATTTAATCCGAAATAAGTTTCGCCCGATAAACATCGAGTCAACGGTGGCGGAATATGACACGTAATAAGGCGGTGTCAATGCCTGTGCAGTCAAAAAATTATTGTAAATCAATCCGGTAGAAATGAGGTATCATACTACCTCATTTCTACCGCTGACAGATAGAGTTTTATATGCCATGGACTTAACGTCCCCAGAAATGAATATTAGGTATTTTATTTATGGATAAATAAAATCTGTGCCTAGGTCGCCTATCTACTTTTAAGATCATACCAAACGATATCAGAAAACTTAAAATTGGCGTAATTTTGCGCCTCTAAGTGGGACAACAACTCTATATTTGTCTATGAATTTGTTATAGAGCTAATGGGGGTACGACGATCATGGGTAAGAAAGAAGACGAAAATATACTTCTTCGCTCGGACGTAGATGGCATTGCAACCTTGAGCCTAAACCGCCCGCACGCACGGAACGCGCTTTCAAGGGATCTGATGTCGGCGCTTCAAACAGAGTTGGATCAGATTTCCACCGATGACAATGTCCGGGTCGTCGTTATCGCAGCTGTCGGCCCTGCATTTTGTGCCGGTCACGACCTCCGCGAATTACGGGTGTCACCCCGACGCGCCACCTATGAGGCCTTATTCGCGCAATGCTCCAAACTTATGCTCTCAATCACTCGTATCCCACAACCCGTAATCGCAAAGGTTCAAGCCACGGCAACCGCGGCGGGCTGCCAACTAGTTGCGACATGCGACCTCGCTATCGCGGCGGATACAGCCAAGTTTGCGACACCGGGAGTTAACATCGGGCTGTTCTGCTCGACGCCGATGGTCGCAGTTAGTCGTAATATTGGACGAAAACGAATGATGGAAATGCTTTTGACAGGCGAAATGATTGATTCGGAAATGGCAGAATCAGCTGGGTTAATCAATAGCCGCTGTCCAGCTGAGGAGTTGACCGACGTGGTCGACCGATTATGCAAGAAAATCTCCTCTAAGTCAGCGCTTACTTTACGAATTGGAAAAGAAGCCTTTCATCGTCAATTAGATATGCCGCTGGAAGATGCCTACGCATATACAAGCGAAGCCATGGTCATCAATATGATGGCGAATGACGCAGAGGAAGGCATAGACGCCTTCCTTGAAAAACGTTCCCCCGTGTGGCTTGGAAAGTGATTTGATGATCTTGCATTTTTCCAAATTTGATACTCATTCGCCAATCGAAAATCTCTTCCTCCCGAGAGATTTATCGGCAAAAGAATCAATATGCACTTCGATAGTTGGGGAATTACAGGTTTTAAAGATGAGGAAGATAAATTTAGGTTTTCTGAAACAATATGAAATGCGCGTCAGACCTATTATCGGAAACACCTGCTGATGAACGATTTCAATTATACCGATGGACTGATCCGGCAGATTCTAAAACGAACATCAACCATCGCTATGGTAGGCGCTTCAGGTAATTGGTTACGACCCAGCAACTTTGCGATGAAGTATCTTCAACAAAAAGGGTATCGGGTGATACCGGTTAATCCCATCTCCTCTGGGACCGACATTCATGGCGAAACATGTTACGCAGAACTAATAGACGTTCCTGGACCCTTTGAAATGGTTGATATATTTCGGCGATCTGAAGAAGCGGGCGCGTTTGTAGACCAAGCGATTGACCTGAAAGAGGAAAAAGGAATTCAAGTAATCTGGATGCAGCTAGGCGTGGTTGACGAAGATGCCGCTGATCGTGCTCGAGCGGCGGGACTTACTGTGATTATGGACCGGTGTCCTAAAATCGAATTTGGTCGTCTCAACCACGAGCTGTCATGGTCGGGTATCAACTCTGGTATTATCTCTTCCAAACGACCCCGTCTTACTCGTTAGGACCCGTGACATGACTAATTTTACTAGCAAGGTAGGATATGGTTTTGAAACGCGCGCAATTCACGCGGGCGCGGCACCAGACTCCGCAACGGGTGCAAGGAATACACCGATCCATCATTCCACGTCCTATGTTTTCGACGATGTTGACCATGCCGCCTCACTATTCAACCTTCAGTCGTTTGGCTTCATCTATTCTCGGCTGACGAATCCGACGGTAGCAGTACTTGAAGAGCGCGTAGCTAATCTGGAGGGGGGCCGCGCCGCCTGCGCCGCTGGTTCCGGCCACGCCGCACAGTTTCTTACATTCTTCACCCTGCTTGAACCGGGCGATCACTTTATAGCGTCACGCAATCTCTACGGTGGTTCAATTACACAATTTGGTGTGTCTTTCAAGAAACTCGGCTGGAATTGCGATTTCGCCGACCCGTTAGAGCCCGAAACTTTCCGCACCGCTCTTAGAGATAATTCAAAGGCAATATTTATAGAATCCGTTTCAAATCCATCTAGCGTAATAGGTGATATTGAGGTTATTGCAGCGATCGCTCAGGAAGCTGGTATTCCGCTGATAGTCGATAACACGATGGCGACTCCCTATCTTTTCAATCCAATCGATCATGGTGCCGATATCGTAATCCATTCAACAACCAAGTACCTAAACGGACACGGCAATTCGATGGGCGGAGTAATAGTGGAGTCGGGTAAATTCGACTGGGCTCAAAACGAAAAGTTTCCGTCACTGACAAAACCCGACAATGCTTATCACGGACTTTCATTCTATGAGACTTTCGGGGATTTTGGCTTCACTATGCGGGTTCGCGCAGTCGCCCTTCGTGATTTCGGCCCCGCCCTATCTCCAACAAACGCGTTTATGACCCTTACCGGCATCGAGACACTTCCGCTTCGCATGGAAAGGCACGTCGCCAATGCGGAAGTTATCGCAAGCTGGCTAAATGATCATCCTGCCATCGCTTGGGTCTCCTATGCGAGCCTTCCTTCCAGCCCATCATTTGAAAGCAAAATTAAATATTTTGAGAAAGGCTGTGGTTCTGTTTTCACGTTTGGTTTGAAAGGGGGATTCGACTCTGGTATTCGACTGGTTGAGGGCTGCAACCTTATCTCCCACCTCGCGAATGTCGGGGATACTCGCAGCTTGATACTGCATCCAGCATCAACCACGCACCGGCAACTGACTGAAGAACAGCAAATCGCTGCCGGGGCCGGGCCCGACGTGGTCCGGCTCTCTGTCGGCATCGAGACAGCCGAAGATATTATCGCCGACCTCGATCAAGCCTTACTATCTATTTAAAATTTTTATATTGGTTAAGTTTGACGGAATTTTATCCAGAGTATTTACCAAATTAATCAAAATTACCGCTGGTAATTGTCAGTTCGTGAAAGATCTCGACCTTTGTAAATTTGCTCTCCCTTAGGCTGCCAATCCGACTACCGGTCACTCGGTTCACGCAGGAGAAGTTCCGCGTTCAACCGATTTGGGTAGAAACGCTGCAAAAGAGATTATAACTCCTGCTATGATAGCCATCCCGGCAAATACCCACCAGAAACCGCCGGTTAAATCATAAATACCGCCGGTTAGCGGAATGGCTATAGAACTTATACCCAAACCAAGCACAAATTTGGCCCCGTAGGCGCTAGCTCGCCAATTTGCCGGACAGTAACGGGCCACCAGACTATTTTCTGTCGGGAGCGACGCCGTTATTAAGAACATTAATGCTCCTGCGGCCCCCACCAATGGCAGCCCGGAGACGCTGCCGGCCAACAATGCTGCTGGTATCGTAACCACATATACCATCGGGTAAACTAGTGTCAGACGATATCGGTCAGCAAGCCAACCTCCCGCAAGTTGCCCAAGAGCGCCGATCCCAAGCGCTAACGACGCCAGTCCGCCGGCGCCAATCAACCCCGCCCACTCACCCACATCCGGCGCCCCCACCGCGAAGATCTTCGGCATTCCTACAGTTGTCGCTTGAGCCAAGAAACCTACACATAATACAGTGACCGATAGGATTAAAAGTCCACGGATCGCAGTAGAACGGGGTACCGCTGGATCGATGGATGCTTGTTTTTTCGACTCCCCTCCGGATACATTCCTAATAATCAAAAGGAATACCAATCCTGTGAGAAGAATAAGGGATCCCGGCACTATAAACGCATATCGCCAACCAAAAACCGTGGTTAGCGCACCTGCTAAAAGCGGAGTAGCGGCTATTCCGGCTGTTCCGAAAACACCATTAATCCCAAGTGCTTTGCCGCGTGCCTTCGCATTTGCTACCACCCAAGCTGTTCCGACGGGATGATAGATTGAGGAAAAAAGGCCGATTACGGATAATGAAACCGCAATTCCGAATGGCCCTGATGCAAAGCCAGCAGCAATACCCGCAGCACCGGTTCCGATAAAGAAAACCGCGAGCATGCCGGGAGCGCTCCATCGGTCGCCCAGCCAACCGGCTGGTAGAGCAGCAACGCCATACAGAACGAAACCTATGAAAGATAGTGACAACAGCTCCCCGAACGGCCGATCAAATGCAGCCTCAAGCGCAATTACGACTGTCGGATATACCAACATCATCATATGGCTATAGAAATGCGCGACGTTAGCGAATAGTAGCGCTATGCGGCCACTACAACGTATGGAGTAAGGTGACTGGTCTTTCATATGGCTATCCAGACTAATCGATTGGGTCTACCGTGCACAAACCAGCCCGACATGGAAAACCGTCTTCCTATACTTCTATTTATCATGAAAATTTAGCCATCGAAGAAATGGCACTCTTCGACGTCATTGTAAATATTATTTGAGTTGATATTTAACCAAACCGAAGCTTGGATGATAGCTGACAGAGAATCTGTCATTTTTATACATTTATCTCTGCTTCAACCCATTTCATGAAAGCAGAATTGCCGCCCTCGATAGGAAACGAAGCCACGCATGGGCAATCATAAGAATGTAATTTATTTACCGTTTCTGTCAGCGAATCAACTCGATCAAGAGTAGTTTTGGCGATCAGAACCAGTTCGGTTCCCTCTTTTATTTCACCGTCCCAGCGGAAAATTGACCCGACTGGACCCAAGATGTTCACGCATGCGGCTAGCCGCTCATCGACCAACGTGCGACCAATTTTTCTCGCCTCTTCAGCACTTCCAGTTGTTATGTAAATCAGTCGTATATCGTTAGTCATTTTTTTTTACCCATTCCAAAACATAGCCCCGCGTACCTTGAACGGTCATACGGGCTCATAATTGCATGCCGTTCATACGCCAGATTAATCTTTTAATCGTTAGTTGCGATGGGAGAATACACTATGACATTAAGCCCTGAACTGCACAGAATTATTGATGTTTACGCACCATTCCGGGCAGGCGAGGTTCATGTTGTACGGACATGATCGCACGCGTGGATTACCCAAAATATATACCTCCCAATTAAGTAGCTATCGTAATCCAATAAACGGCAAATATACGTGTTTCTGTGATTGTTCTTTCCTCACACGCCACAAGCGTTATGATGATCCTAATTCGATGTCGTAAAGACACGTAAAAGTTTGAGCAGGGATATAGAACTCGTCATGAGTCGCACTATTTCGGTCGTCGGGTCGGGACCCGGCGGGATGTATGCTGTACAAGGTTTGCTAGACAAACTTCCTGACTGCCGCGTCGATGTGATTGAGCGTCTACCCTCCCCCTTCGGCCTCATCCGCGGCGGAGTAGCGCCGGATCATCAGAAAACTAAGCGCATTTCGAAAACGTATGAGCAAACACTCGCGGAAGAGCGGGTACGCTATCTAGGTAATGTCGAGGTCGGACGTGATATCAAGGTGCCCGACTTGTTAGAAATATATGATGCAGTCGTTCTTGCCTACGGCGCACCCCACGATAATCAGCTAGGTATCCAAGGTGAAGATCTTCAAAACGTGTTTGGATCAAATGCATTCGTAGGGTGGTACAATGGCCATCCTGATTTCAAAGATCTAAATCCTGATCTCAACGTGGATTCGGCGGTCATTATCGGCGTCGGGAACGTAGCGCTGGACGTCGCACGTGTCCTTGTAAAATCAAAGACGGAGATGTCCGTTACCGATCTGGTAAGATATGCCGCAAACGCCACACAGGAATCGCCCGTTAGGAGCGTGCATATGCTAGGTCGGCGGGGCCCCGTTGAAGCCGCCTTCACCAATGTAGAACTTCGTGAAATGGGCGAGCTTGAAAATGCATTCCCGGTGATTAATCCAGATGATCTGCCCAGTAAGGTCTCAGCCGAGTATATGTCGGACAGGGACTTAAGACTGCGTACAAAAAATGTTGAAACAATAAAGTCTTTTATCAATGTAAATCGCGAAGGAAAAACCAAAAGCGTACATTTCGGATTCTTCTTATCACCGATCGAAATTCTCGGCTCTAATCGGGTTGAGGGCGTAAAATGCGAACGCACTTCTGTAGATGAAAATGGTAAAATCAAAGGTATCGGCGAAACTGTTACTATCCCCGCTCAACTAGTTGTAACCTGTATCGGCTCACGCGCCTTCCCAATTGATAATCTACCCTTCAACAAAGATTGGGGCACGATCGAGAACAAAGACGGTAAGGTAGCAGATAGACTCTATGCTGTGGGTTGGTTAAAGCGTGGTGCATCAGGGACCATTGGGACTAATAAGAATGACTCGCTTGAGGTCGTGGACAAATTGATCGCTGGATTGGAGGGCCCTGAGAGAGATGGATGCAGCGCCATCGATGAACTGCTCGCCACTAGTGGTGTGCGAACCATATCTTTTGATGAATGGCTGATCATTGACCGTCTTGAAGTCGAAGCAGCGCCGCCCGGAGCCCCCAGGAAAAAATTCGTAACCCCGCAAGAGATGATCGAAGCCTTAGAGAGAGCCTAGGCAGGCAACTTATATAGAACCAGTTTCCGCAATAGGCCGAAGCACCTGAACCCGATATATTTAGCTGCTTAGTCGATGCAGAAGCTTCAAAAAAGTCTCACGCTCGGATTCAGAAAGCGGATCTAACGTCAGATTAGTAATATCGCTTCCGCGTTCACTAAGTTCGGATGCGAGTTCTCTACCGGCCTTCGACAACGACAACATCAAACGGCGGCGATCGACCTCATCTGGTCGGCGCTCGATCAGGCCCCGTGCCGACAGGCGTTTTATCACCCCTTGCATTGTCGCGGCATCCATCGCAGTTAGCCGGCCGAGCAGGTTCTGCGATGTTTTACCGACATCCGCCAATTTCATAAGGGCCGCGAATTGTAATGGCGTCAGCTGATCGTCACCAATCGTTAACTGGAAGATTGCACTATGGCGCTGATGAGCACGCCGCAACAGGTGTCCGACCTGTTCCTCCAAAACATAGCCTAGTTCATTGTATTTACCCACGCTGGCGGGCTTTCGGACGCTTCCACCCGTTTGCAAAGACATACGCTAATCACCTAAATTGTTCGTACACAAACGATGGAGCAGGCACAATTTCCTGTCAAGCAAGTGCTATACGACCCCATCGTCTTTCAAACGCTGGATATCATCTTGCGTCAGGCGCAATAGTCTCCCGAATACTTCGCCGTTGTGTTGCCCCAGAATCGGCGGAGGCCGCTCATATTCGATGGGTGATTCCGACAGGTGAATTGGATTGGCGACCGTCGGTAACTTTCCACCTTCCGGATGATCTAACTGCCGTTGCGTACCTCGTGATTGAATTTGGGGATCAGCAAAAACTTGTTCGAGATTATTGATTGGCCCGCATGGTACCCCAACATTTTCTAATTCTTCTAGCCAGAAAATACGTGGTTTAGAAACAATGATTTCATTTAGAATTATGCCAAGTTCCGAACGGTTATTAACCCGGTCTCGATTAGTCACAAATCGTTCATCGTCCGCCAGACCGACACATCCTGCAACCTCACATAATCGACGGAACTGTTCATCATTCCCTACGGCAATAATGATATAATGATCTGCGCTCTTATAGGCCTCATAGGGAACGATATTTGGATGAGCATTACCCATCGTGGTGGGTACCCCCCCGTCGATCAGGTAGTTCATAGCTTGGTTTGCCATGGAAGCGACTGTCACATCTAGTAGCGCCATATCAACATGCTGGCCCCTGCCGGTTTTATCGCGATAAGCAAGTGCCGAAAGCGCACCAATTACGGTGTAAAGCCCTGTCATTATATCTGACAAAGCAACCCCAATTTTCTGTGGGCCACCCCCCGGTTTGTCCTCCGATTCGCCGGTCACGCTCATCAGGCCGCCCATCGCTTGGATCAGAAAATCATAACCGGCGCGCTGACAATAGGGACCGTCCTGACCAAACCCAGTAATCGAACAATATACAAGTCGAGGGTTGATCTTCGACAAGCTCTGATAATCTAGGCTGTATTTCTGTAATCCGCCCACCTTGTAGTTCTCAAGTAGCACATCGCACTTCGAAACTAATTTGCGAATAAGGTCTTGGCCTTCTGGTTTAGTGATATCTATCGTGACCGATTTTTTTCCACGATTCGCAGACAGGAAATAGGCAGCAGTCTGGGTTTCATTGCCTTCAACGTCCTCCATAAAGGGCGGCCCCCATGCACGTGTATCATCTCCTCTTCCCGGACGCTCTACCTTGATCACCTCTGCTCCCAAGTCGGCAAAGGTTTGACCACACCAAGGGCCTGCGAGGATCCTGCTCATGTCTAGTACACGCAGATGGTCTAGTGGTTTTGGATTCGTCATAAAAATACCGATTACTTGAAACGCGAGGGTTTAAAAAAAGTCCAGCGTCTATTCCTTCCGAAAAGCCGACCTAAAAGAATGCTTGAATGCCCGTCTGCGCCCGACCGAGGATCAAAGCGTGAATATCGTGCGTACCTTCGTAAGTGAATATTGTCTCCATATTCATCATATGACGCATCACGTGATATTCATCGGTAATACCGTTACCTCCATGAATATCGCGCGCATCGCGGCAAATGTCGCGAGCCTTGCCAGTTGAATTCCTTTTCAACATCGAGATTAACTCTGGTGAACATGATCCATCATCCATCATCCGACCCATCTGCAAACATGCTTGATAACCGATGGAAATTTCCGTCTGCATGTCGGCCAACTTTTTCTGAACCAACTGGTATGATGCTAGAGGCTTACCGAACTGCGCCCGCTCAAGCGCGTATCCGCGGGCAGCGTGCCAACAAAATTCCGCTGAACCGAGAGCGCCCCAAGCTATGCCATACCGTGCATTATTTAAGCATCCAAATGGTCCACCAAGCCCCCGGGCTTCCGGCAACCAGTTTTCGTCGGGTACAAACACGTTATCCATCACGATTTCACCAGTTGTCGACGCTCGAAGCGATAACTTGTTTTTCAACTTTGGCGTCGATAAACCCTCCATGCCCCTTTCCAAGACAAAACCTCGAATTATGTCGTCGTCGTCCTTGGCCCACACGACAAAAACCTGAGCTAGGGGCGAGTTCGAAATCCACATTTTTGCACCGCTCAACACGTAACCGCCGTCGACTTTCTTCGCCCGTGTTTTCATTCCTCCTGGATCGGATCCGTGATCGGGTTCGGTCAAACCAAAGGCACCGATCCACTCTCCGCTCGCAAGCTTAGGAAGGTATTTTTCGCGCTGTATTTCTGTCCCGTAATTGTATATTGGCCACATTACGAGGCTTGACTGAACCGAAAGGGTCGAACGGTAAGACGAATCCACCTTCTCTACCTCGCGGGCAATAAGTCCATAGGAAACGTACGAAACACCGGCGCAACCGTATCCATGGATAGTCGGACCTAGTAGGCCAAGTTCCCCCATTTCTGGAATGATATCTGGGTCTTCCTTTTCCGCGTTATAGGCTTCGATAATTCGCGGCATCAATTTTTCTTGGGCATACTGACGTGCCGTTTGCTGGACCATACGTTCCTCTTCGGTCAGCAGGCTATCCAGCGCCATCGGGTCTTCCCAATTGAATTTTCCCCAGACGCGCGGACTGTGCCCGCCGGCTTCGGATACCTTGGTCGCCATTTTTCTATCCTTTCAGTCGGAACTTTGCATTGAGTATTAGCTGTTTAAGGTGATAATAAACGCCTTAATATAAAGGGTCAGCAAATATTTTAAGCTTAAAATATTTGCTGATTATTTCACCACCTTTTACTATAAATTATGTTTGTATGTGTACAAACGATTAAGATACAAGACATCTATAAACTGAGTTTCCCGACAAAATTTGCTGTAAGATAAATTTCGCTAATAAAATAAAGCGACAGGAGGAGACTATCCAATGCCGCACTCACTTCGCACTTTCTTGGATTCTATCGATAATCGGATGCTCCACATTCACGACCCAGTCGACCCATTAACTCAGGTTGGTTACTTGTGCTCCGAAAGCCAAGGTCCGCTCACGTTTCATAACATGCCTGGATTTGATAACTGGCGTCTCACCGACATCCTTATAAAGGATCGCGCTGGTCAAGCGGCGGCATTTGGATTGGATAAAGCGAACGAGGTCTGCCCCTATCTTGCAGAGCAGATGGCGACCAAACGGGGTAAGTCCGTAATGGTAAATCACGGCCCCGTGAAAGAGGTGAAAATGCTCGGCAAAGATGTCAACCTCCATGCCATACCAATTCCGCAACATAGCCATGGTGACGGCGGTCGATATCTTGGCTCCGGCATAACAATAACCAAGGATCCCGAAACCGGTATTCGTAATGAAGCCATAATCCGTATGATGCTAACCGATGATCCGCAAAAAGCCACTTTCTGGATGGCGGCCCGCCACAATTACGCGCATTATATGAAATACATCGAGAAGGATGAACCTATGCCCATGGCATTCGCTATCGGTCTTCATCCTGTTTATGAAATAATGTCCAATTGGTCCGGCAAACATGAGGACTTTGACGAACTCGAATACGGGGCAGGAATCCTCGGAGAAGATATCGAGATGATCAAATGTGACACGATTGATCTCGAAGTACCGGCCCACGCCGAGGTAGTAATTGAGGGCCTTGTCCATCCCAAGGATCGGGCGCCTGAGGGCCCTTTCGGCGAATTCACCACTTTTGGTGCGGGCGCAGAAGGCCCAGCGCCGGTGTTCCAGATCACTGGTATCACCCACCGCAAAGACCCAATCTTCCGACACATGCAAGCAACGTGGTTTACGGACCATCAGCCACTGATCACCTTGCCAATGGAAGCAACCTATTACAACAGGCTTAAGGATACCCACGGCAACACCAAAATCCTTGATGTTTTTGTACCACCCTGGGCGTCGCAATTCATGATGATTATACAGATGGAAGCTCGTTGGGACGGACAGGTCCGCGATACACTGCTGTCCGCACTTACCGGCCCAAATCTCCATGTGAAGATTGCGATCGCAGTAGATGAGGATGTCGATATCTATAATGCTGAGGAAGTACTCTGGGCAATCGCTTGCCGCTGTGACCCGCAAACTATGACTCATATGTTGCCTGGTTCTCGGCTACATCCGTTGGACATCTCCATCCCCCAGGTAAAGGAGGATTACACCGTAATGCGGGTTGGGGGAAAAATTGCTATCGATGCGACTAAACCTGCAACCTGGCGCGGCGTGGAACGTGATAAGTTTGATCGCGTCCGCCCCATGGGCCAAGGTGACCCCGCAATTAACGATTTGTTGCAACAGGTCCGCGTTCAGCGTTAGGCCCGAATAAAGCACCTAGTAATCGATCCGGTCACATCGTAGGATGATTCTCTCTCCGTTTAGCCCTTATCTTCGAACCGTGCCAGCATCAATATATCGCGTAATCGCAGATCCGTAATTCGACATCGAGCGACGCATTTAAATGAAAATAGCCGACAGCCGCTGCGCTGTCCGAAATAGATCCACACAAGCTGAATCCCTCGGATCACCTTTTAGAGTCCACCCCAAGCAAGACCGGACAACAATATCATTAAGAATCGACCCGTCAGTCGCAGGATACCTTGCCCTGCTATACTTGTTTTTGTACTAATGATTCCGCAATTATCCCGAGCATTATAATGGCAGCCCGTAAGAACACCCCTAAATCATCCCTAAAGCCCGCAGCGAAGAAGCGTCCCGCAAATCTAGATGCAACGTTCCTGCTTCCCTTGAGAGACGACCTTCATCTAATGATTCAGGAATGGGTCTCGGAGGACGTTGGTATACAAGATCTAACGACCAACATCATGATCCCAACGACCGCGAGAGCCGACTTTGTGATGAATACTCGCGAAGATATAATTGTTTCCGGAATCGAAGTCGCCGCCGAGGTGTTCCGCCACATGGTACCAGAGGCTAAGATTAGAACTCTGGTCAAAGACGGAACTTTGGCAAAAAAAGGAACATCGCTAATGCGCATTTCTGGTCCAGGCCGTGGGCTGCTGACTGTGGAACGCACATCACTAAATATCCTGCAATTTATGTGTGGTATTTCTACGCTAGTAGGCCAATACGTAGCTGAAATTGCACACACAAACGCACAGCTTATTGACACCCGAAAGACTATCCCCGGTCTCCGCTTGCTGTCCAAATACTCTGCTTGCGTCGGCGGTTGTCGCCCCCACCGTCTGGGTCTCCACGACGGGGTAATGATCAAGGATAATCATATTGCTGTTCACGGTTCTATTACTAAGGCGGTCAAACAGGCACGGGGTCTCACTCCGGCCTTAACCAAAATCGAGGTTGAGTGCGACACCCTGAAACAGGTCGAAGAAGCCGCCAAAGCAGGGGCCGACATCATCATGTTCGACAACATGCCGGCTGCGATGATGAAAAAGGGTATAGCGATTATCGCGGGACGCGCCCACACTGAGGCCTCAGGTGGTATCCGCCTCGATACGATCAAGGAAAAAGCGGAGTCGGGCGTCGATACGATTTCAGTTGGAAGGATGACGCAGTCCGCTCCCGCTGCTGATATCGGCCTCGACGTCACAATCTCGAAGTAAGATCTATATGCGGGGGACGCTATTCCTTGTCGTAGGGCCTAGCGGTGCCGGCAAGGACACACTTATGGACGGCGCCCGCGCGTCGCTTGCAAATGATGAGGATATCGTATTTGCACGCCGTATCATCACACGACCTAAAGAAACAGGAAACGAAGGTCACGAATCTGTCACTGAAAAAGAGTTCGATTCAAGACATAACGACGGCGTTTTCATGCTCGACTGGCAAGCACATGGTCTGAAATACGGCATTTCAGAAATTTATGAAAAGCATCTTGCGAGAGGGGTAACGGTAGTTGCCAATGTGTCCCGCGGCGTTATCAAAGACGCCATAACCTGTTACTCGCCTACTGTCGTGCTGGAAATATCGGCCTCCCCGGAAATTCTTTCTGAGAGGCTAGCCAAGAGGGGGCGCGAAACTACTGATGAAATCCATACACGACTATCTCGCGACGCCGCAAGAATCCCTGCCAGCGCCACGAAGGTCACAATTTTAAACAATGGTTCCCTTCGCGAAGGAATCGATAAGTTTATCGCAGCATTAAAACGGGAAAGACCAAAAAGCGCCACCCTACTCATGCATAAGGTGGCAGGAGGTGCGCTGAATTATATAGAATATCAGGCTGTCATCAACGACATCATTTCTCGAGGATATACGGACCTGGAAATCGGTAATTTTCTGGCGTCGGTTTCGGAAACTCTTACGCGTGACGAAACGGTTGACCTAGCCCGTGCCCGCGCCGAATTTGCTACTCCTATCACTTGGAATTCTGACCTTGTGGTAGACAAACATTCGATGGGCGGTATCCCGGGCAACCGTATAACAATGGTGGTGATACCGATAGTCGCAGCATTTGGTTTAATAATCCCTAAAACATCCTCCCGGGCCATCACGTCCCCAGCCGGGACTGCCGATGCAATGGAAGTACTGGCGCGGGTCGACTTAGATTCAGACGACTTACGTCGTATCGTAAAAAAAATGAACGGGTGTATAGCTTGGAACGGTAGGCTGAATCACTCACAAGTGGACGAAGTGATGAACCGGATAACAATGCCTCTGAAACTTAACACCCTCCATTGGTCAGTGTCGTCGATACTGTCAAAGAAGCTCGCGGCCGGCGCAACACACTGTCTTATAGACGTACCATTCGGCCCAACCGCAAAGGTCCGCAGTGCAATTGACGCAGAGAAATTGCGCGATCTATTTATGTATGTCGGTAACGCCCTAGGGCTTGAGATAGATGTCCGGATTACCGACGGTCGCGCGCCTATAGGAAGCGGAATTGGACCGGCGCTAGAAGCCCGGGATGTCGTCGCTGTCTTAAAAAACGAAGCAAATGCCCCCAAAGATCTCCGAGACAAGGCATTATCATTTGCATCGACGATTCTTGCTTTTGACCCGACCATAACGCTATCCGAAGGACCTATCCGCGCGGCTGAAATACTTGACAGCGGATTAGCATGGGAAAACTTTGAACGCCTGTGTTACGAACAGGGCCCTCCTTCTGAAGATGTCGAGATCGGAAATCATACTGCCACCGTCACCGCCAATAAAGACGGTACCGTCGATTCTATAGACTGCTTAGTTTTAAGCTCCATTGCCCGAGCGGCAGGCGCTCCGGCGGACAAAGGGGCGGGGCTCGATCTGCTATGCCACCAGGCAGACAAAGTATACGCTGGCCAACCACTCTACCGTATCCACGCCCGCACATTAATGGGCCTCGACGCGGCACGCAAAAAGGCAGGATTAGATCCTGCCTATCGAATTACCCAGATTTAACAAAACCCTATCGTTTTTGTTTGAACTATGTCTAAGTTTTCATTCTAGCCGGAATACTATCTCATTCGGAGATCGGCCCTTTACACGGTTCAGTCAAAAACATCCGGGAATTTTGCCCGCACCTCCTTCGCCAATTCCGGTGATGTCATCGCGACTTCAGGAAAAGTATCGATGTGCTCATAAGGGATACATGCGTCAATGACAACACGACTGTTGTAGAGTTTATCATCGAATACCATAGTATCGAGTCGCGATGACCAAGTGCGGTCGAGCACCGTTATGTCGCGCTTCGGATCTGAGCGCGTCCCCATTGCCCAGATGACATCATTGATGTCGGTCGGATCGATGTCGTCGTCAACCACCACAATATATCGGCCAACGTAGCCAATAGGGTTCACTTGCGAAGCGACAAGGCCGACTTGATTGGCGTGGCCAAAATAGCGTTGCTTGATCGAAACAGCTACGAATGTCCGACCCGAACCTGCCTGATGTACCCAGACCCCTTTAACATCGGGGATACCCGCACCCTCCAAAGAATCCAGCAAGCCGGCCGATCTGATAAAGCAGCGCTCGAATAGATGACTGTGCGGCGGTTTTTGACTGGCTGCGCAGGTCAGGATCGGGTTATTCCGATAATAGACACGCTCGATATTAATGACGGGTTCCTCTTTTGCATCTCCTGCATAATACCCCGTCCATTCGCCGAATGGTCCTTCCAGTGCTGTTTCATCTGGCGAAACCCATCCTTCGAGCACTAGCTCTGACCGAGCCGGTATCGGTAAGCCCGTCACCTCTCCTTCAATACATTCTAAGGGTCGTCCGGACAGGCCACCGGCCCAGTCAAGCTCCGGTATATTGTCGGCAAGTGTATAGCGCGCCGCGATATAAGTGGCGGGATCGATCCCTACAACAATTACCATTGGACATTTTTTACCGGCATTCAGATACTTGTCCCTTTGGATGCGACCCTGTTTGCCATTGGAAATATATGATGTCGCGATATTCTTACCGTTAAGCATCACTCGATAGGTTCCAACATTCACTCGTCCGGTATCAGGGTCCTTGGTGATCACGCCACAAGCAGTACCAATATAGCGCCCGCCATCTTTTTCATGATGAACCGGAACTGGAAATTTCATGAGATCTACTTCGTCATCTCGATCAATGTTCTCGAGGACAGGTCCCTTAGTCACCATCCGCGGCGGCACCGGTTCATATTTCTTTATACGGCTCCGATATGCGTCGAGCATTGAACGACGGTCGCCGGTTTCCGACGGATCAATCCCCATACCGAGGGCAAGCCGGAGCGGAGAGCCAAGCATGCCATAAAGGCAGCGGAATCCTTTTTTGTAATCTGGCACCTCATCAAACAATAACACTGGAGAACGATCAACTTTTTCGCGGTATAACACCTCGGTAACTGCACCAATTTCCTTATCCCAATGGGCGCCGTTAACCTTTTTTAGTTCGCCCCCCTCTTCCACTGCGGCAAGAAAATCGCGCAGGTCAGTCTGCACATACCGATTAGAAACCGTTCTTTCCATTTCGTCTTTTACTCCGTGTTAGCGTTTCGCAATCAAATTGCCGAGTTTAGTCAATCGAGTAGATAGCCCCATTTCTCGCGGGTCTCCCGCGCGAGTTCGAGCGACGGGGAATTGACCTCTGGAAAGTCTTCCTTCCAGTGGAACGGCCGACAAGCGTCGATGACAGCTCGACTATTAGTCAAATTCCCCTTCTCCTTATCCTCCGGAGAAATACGCGGATCCAGATGTGTCGACCATGCGCCTTTTATGATATCAATCGACGTAGCCGGATCTGAACGCGTCAGCAGCGCCCAAATCAATTCCTCGAGGTTTGATACATCAACGTCATCATCGGTAACGATAACATATTTTCCCGCATAGGCACCGACCTGGCACTGGCAGGCGATATGACCGGCCTGTTTGCTGTGTCCAGGATAACGCTGCTTGATCGCCACGCCCATAAGCATCCTGGCGGTGCCAACTTCGTGCAACCAGGTGGACGTGACATCCGGGACACCGGCCTTCAAAAGGTTTTCCTTTAGCATCGCTGACCGCGTGATAGATCGGTAGCGCGCAACCTCATCTGGCGGGCGTTGCGGCGGACAACCGAAAAGGATCGGATTCTCTCGGTGATAGATCGCCTTTATTTCCATAACGGGTTCATCGCGCATCTGCGAGCCGTAGTACCCGGTCCATTCACCGAACGGGCCTTCTGGACGGCGGTCGGTTGGATCGATGAAACCTTCAATTACAATTTCGGCGTCGGCCGGAAACGGTAGTCCAGTGTGTTTACCTTCAATCAATCGCATTGCTTCGCCGCGAATCCCACCGACGATGTCATATTCGCAAACATTATGGGGTATATCAGAGGAGCCCATTAAGAATGTCATCGGATCGCCGCCCAATACGATCACGGTTGGCATCGGCTTGCCATTTGCCACCCATTTGTCTCGATGCACCCGCCCATGCTTTCCCGGCGAAATGTAGAACCCGACCTGGTTCTTGCTATGGATCATAACTCGGTAAGTACCGACATTTATCCAGCCGGATTCGGGGTCCCGCGTAACGTTGTATGAACCGGTGCCGATATACCGACCACCGTCTTTTTCGTGCCAGATCGGTGCCGGGAATACCTCGATGTCGATCGCATCACCCTGGACTATATTTTCAAGCACTGGGCCGTCGTCCACAATTTTATGAGGGATCTCCCGCATATCTTCTGAATAATGCTTCCGAAAAGCATCCGATAATTCAACTTTCGAATACTCGGAGGGGAAACCTAGGGTCATGTTCATACGCTTGCCAGCGAAGAAATTGACCAGCAGGCGCGAACCCGGCATCGTGCCCGGTACATCCTCGAATATCACGCAGGGTGCAGTCTCGCTGTGCTGTACCATCTCAGTCGCCATGCCGATGTCACGCTCCCAAGTAGCACCCGACACATGTTTTACTTCGTCAAGCTTCTCTGCCTCCGCGAGCCAATCGCGCATGTTGGAATAGGGGATGTTTAGGTCGTTAAGCAGCAATCGGGAAGTGCCATCGTCAACATCAACCATTAATCTGGTCTTTCTTTCTTCGTGACGCGCTTTTTATGCTGTATCCGATACAAAATTTTCTCCTGTTATTTTCTACGGGAAATTATCCAACTAACCGATCCGCTGCAAATACCTCCAGTGATCTAGATTTCTTAATAACTAAGGAAAAGAAGGCAAAGGCCAATAAAAGAAGCTGCGCTGAGTCATTTACAACGAATTAATCCGACCGATCCGACCACCCGAGCCCCTGATCAACGCTAACTATGATCCAGAAATAAAGACATACTGCCTATAATATTTTTAGCCTCGAAGCTGGCCAAAATGGCGACATTGCTATTGGATATAGGGAACTTATCCTAGGGATGGAATTCGGAAAAAGAATGAGCGCATCAACGAAAGATTATTCGCATCACGAAACCCCGGTGCAACTGCCCGACAACCAGTCCACTCCGGAATACGTTTCCGACGCTATGGCCTCGCTTCTCAGCAAGATGGACTTCGATTACGTTTTTCTTCTGCCCGGTGCGAGCTATCGTGGACTTCACGATTCGCTAGTAAATCATAACCGGAACCTAAATCCCAAGATCATTCTTGCCACCAGCGAACTCTCGGCGGCTTCCATGGCACATGGATACGCAAAAGCCGCTGACAAACCGTCGCTATGTATCCTGCACGACTTAGTCGGTCTGATGAATGGTTCCATGGGGCTCTACAATGCTTATTGCGACCGAACGCCGGTAGTTTTCCTAGGCGGGTCCGGGCCTCTAGACCCGGATCAGCGTCGGTTTATCGAATGGAATCATTCCGCCAGCACACAAGCTGACATCATCAAGGACTGGGTTAAGTGGACGGACGAACCGCCGACCGGTAACGCCACGCTTAAATCCATCGTCCGTGCGAAGACGATCGCAGAAACGTATCCGCCAGGCCCAGTATACGTATCGATTGACACACACGTGCAAGAACAACCGGTCGACGAAAGCCTCGAAAAGGTTGATCCGAGCCTGCCGCGTTACAAGGCGCCACCAGCCATGGGCCCTAACGAGGACGCCCTAGCCGAAGCGGCCGAAATGATCGTAAAGGCCGAGTTTCCGGTTTTGGTCGGGGGACGGTTCGGAATATATGAACGGATGCGCAAACCGCTGATCGAGCTACTCAACATCAGCGGTGCCGGTGGGCTGAATGATCGCGCGGTCTATTGTTGGCCCAGTGATCATCCGCAGAATCTATCGGGGGATAAAGACGCGCTCCGTGAAGCCGACGTGATCGTCTGCATGGATTGCATTGATATCAATAACGTAATGGGGACCTATGCAATCAGGCGTCGGTCTGACACCAAGGAAATGCGGGAGAAAGCATCTCCTACAATTATCGATATGTCGCTCAACGCTATCGACAATAATTCCTGGACAGCCTTCGGTGGCCCAACCCCGCCAATCGACCTTCAAATAGTGTGCGAACCAGAATACGGATTGGCGCGCCTTATTTCTGCGGTACAAAAGGCGCTGGAACGCAATACGGATCTTCTCGGCCGAGTACAGAAACGGAAGAAGATGCTAGAGAAACGCCATGAGAGGTTACGTGTCGCTCAGATAGAAAAAGCCCGAGAAGGCTGGGATCAATCACCGATTAGGGTAGAACGTATGATCCATGAGGTTTATCAGGCAGTGAAAGGTAAACCATGGACGCTAACAGCCGCAAACCATCGCAGCTTCAATGAAGTCGTATGGAATTTTCCGGGTGCGGGCGCTTATCTTGGTGCTGATGGGGGAGGTGGTGTCGGATACAACGCGTCTGCCGCAATCGGCGCTGGTCTCGCGTTGCGTGATAAGGGACGCTTTTGCATTTCCCTTGGCGGCGACGGTGACTTCCTGATGGCGCCCGGCTGCGTCTGGTCCGCCGTCCATTACGGCATTCCTATGCTTCACATCATCAACAACAATTCTACCTGGGGCAATGACGAAGTGCATCAGATTGAGGTTGCCCACAACCGGCGTCGTCCAAAGGAAAATGCCTGGATTGGTCAGGCTATGCGCGACCCGATAATAGACTTCGCGCAGATCGCCCGGGGCTTCGGCGCCTGGGCAGAGGGTCCAGCGCAAACTCCGAGTCAACTCATTGATATCCTCGGCAAGGCCGTCGAAGAGGTGGAAAAGGGCCGTGTCGCAGTGGTGGATGTTACGACTACGCTGGGCCTATTGTCCTAGCTCTCATCCCCTCAAAATGCTTTGTTCCGCCGCCGTAAACCCGACTAAAACCGGTCCTACACCCTCGAAAACAGGTCGTTTGATCAGGGTCGGGTTGGCAGCCATCAAGGCTTCCGCTTTCACTGCGTCGACATCGTCCTTATCGGCGTCAGGCAGTTTACGCCACGTTATGCCTCTTCGGTTGAGAAGCTTTTCCCAACCTACCTCGCTAATCCAAGTAGACAGGGTGGCCGCATCGATACCATCCACACGGAAATCATGAAATTGATACTCTACACCCTCAGTATCAAGCCATTGAACCGCTTTTCGGCAAGTATCGCAGTTTCTAATTCCATAGATGATAATCATCTCAACTTTCCCTAACGGTGTCATAAAGGAGCTCAAGCGCAAATTGGGCGAAGATCCACATATTTTTTTCCCGGTCATCGTTATCGGTCTGCAAAACGCGAGTTGCCGACGATGGACCAACTACGGCGAGCGCGACATACCCAGCGGGGTTTCCGTATCGGTTACCGCCCGGACCTGCGGCACCAGATTCTCCAATCGCCCAGTCGGTACCTAGGATTTCGCGGATTGTCGCTGCCGCGAGGGTCGCATATTGCTCTGTCGAGCCCTGCATCTGCACTTGTGCGTCGTTGAACCGCAGGATCCCGCGCCGCGCTATCTGTGTATACACTGTCGCACCACCCACGAAATATGTGGATGCTCCCGGTAGCGATAATAAAGCGGCGGAGATAAGCCCACCAGTCGCAGATTCGGAAACTGACACGGTCTGACCGCGTTCTTTGAGAAGGCCGCCGATAGGGCTAGCCATTTGCTTGAGTGAAGGCATTTATCGAGTTCCTGTCTGTTGATCCAAGAAAACTATACTAACCAGAACACGTTCTGTACGTTGGGTGATTATCGATACTTGATCGTCC
>PTJZ01000010.1 GCA_002937455.1 Alphaproteobacteria bacterium MarineAlpha11_Bin1 | reverse complement strand
AAATCACACTAAAGCATTCTCATATCTTCTCCGGCTATATACCGAGCACCGAAGCCACGCAGCAAACGTAGTACATTCTCAGCGCCACGCTGTGCTGCAACCGTCAACGCATCCTCAGTCATTGCGGAGTTGTGGGGCGACGCTATTACATTCGGCAAGTCAAGAAACGGATAACTTGTCTCAAACTTTCCGTGACGGACCGGTTCAATCCACCAGGCCTCAAGGCAAGCTGTAAATCGGGGATTTTTGAGTAGATGCCGGTACAGATCATCCTCGACGATAATTTCCCCCCGCGCCACATTGACCAGCACTGCATCCGGCTTCATAAGCGCAAGATGTTGCGCTCGGATAAGCCGATCGGTGTTCCGGGTCAACGGTACAGTGATCACAAAGATATCCGCAGCAGACATAAGGGAATCCAAATCGTCTAGCGTGCCGATGAACCCGACTTGCTCATCAGTATTCCCCGAACGGTTCACAGCCTCAATTCGCATCCCTAGCCCCCGCATAACGCGCGCTACTTCTCGCCCGGTAACCCCAAATCCAAGAATACCGCATGTTGCTCCGTCGATTTTCTTGGTTGGCACAAACTGATTAAATTCCCCCATCGTCATATTGCGGTGTTCCACCGACAACCTTTTAGACGCAGCAAGCGCCATCGCCACCACATGCTCCGCCATAGGTTCGGCGTAGGCGCCAGCGTTATAGGCAACGGGAATGTGATCCGGTATTTGGCTTAGGGGTAAGTAATCGATCCCGGCCGTCAGACACTGGATCAGTTCGCAATTACTTAGTAAACTCAACCCATCGAGGCCGAGATCTCGGATCGGATGATATGTCATCACAATTCTTGCGGAACGCAGCGCCCGCTCCCGCGTCGATCCTTTTAGGTTCGGTAGGAAGGCAACCTCCGCCTCCTCACCGAAACACTCGATGAGGGCGTCACAAATATCGTCGGGCGGCAGATGGGAGACTAGAACTAGCGGCTTTATCATGCCGAAGTTATATCAGAACAAAGTAGTATTAGTGGATCAGATATGAAATTCCGTCAAAATGCGCGTAATCTCCTCTGGAAATAGTTCCCCGATTTCGACCTTACGCTGGCATACCCCTTGTTCGAAACCGTATTGCAGAAATGCTTCCAGCGTAGTTCGGTTTTTCTCTATCCCGTATGGAAAAAAGTCCTCACCGAAAAGGTCTTGCGCCTTCTGCCCGGAGTCGTAACACCAAGCAAATGGCAAACGCGTCGCAGTGATTTCTCTAGCGCGAAACATGGCCCGATTCTTCGCCTCCTCTAAGGCCTTGTACAAATTAGTGGCGACCCATGGATGTTCACGAAAAAAATCACCACGCATAGCAATCACATGCATTATCGGGAAAATCCCTGTATCTCGGTAGTATTGTTCCTCAATCTCTCGATAATTTGGATAAAGGCGCACAATCGTCTCTTCGCCCTCCTCAACGGGAGACGGGGGGTGGGCCGACATTACACAGTCAACCTCGCCGTCGAACAACATATCGGTAAGGGACTTATCATGCCGAGGTGTGTAAGAGACACCCTCGGGTATATCCAAATCGACCTTCTCTTTGCGGCCGGCAGAATTTACTCCTCCCTGCACCCATTCTATTTCTTGTAGAGGAATACCGATGTTGTGGACAAGCCAACCGCGGGTATAGATCGACGCGGTCTGAGCCCATTCCGGGATACCGATCCGTCTGCCTCGTAGATCTGATGCAGATTTGATTTCGCTAAATGGCAGTACATAGAGTGAGGATTGCCGAAACACCCGCGATGGAAATACCGGAATACCCGTGATACTGTCATCGTTCTGGGACTTGAGTGCTATGTATTTGCCGAAAGACATTTCCGATACGTCCCACTCGCGGAACTTGATAAACCGGAAGAATGTTTCTTCGATATCCAAGTTAAGGTATCTCAGGTCTATCCCTTCCGCCTCAATATCCCCGCGCGTAAGATCTCGCATGTGTTCGTAGTCACTCGCAGCGAAAGTGACGGTAAGTTTAGACATGGTAATGACCCCAAGGAAAAAAGTAGGGCGGAAGAAAGCTTCCACCCTACTTTATTAAGAAGGAATAATGGCTCGTTCAGAAGGGATCTTGCCTTACCTGATTTTTTTGCGCCAGCCCATTTTCTTATCGAGTGCATCGCCTGCTTCCGCTATCCCATTCAAATAATAGTCCCATACAATGAGGTTTTCTTCACAAGCGTCGATGACCTCCTCCTCCATACGGAGCTTTGCCGCATGTTGCGCAACTGTTTTCCAACCAAGATCCGAGTGAACAATGTCGGCCTCAGAATGCATTCCAAAAAACAGTCTTTGCTCCGGAGTTAGGCCGAACATTTCACCCCAGCGGCGATTTTCAAGCCCAAACCATCCCTTCTTCTTGAGTTCACCCGTCCCATAACCGGGAACATTCGCCCGTTCAGCACACGTATTTCCCATCAAACCCAGTAACCAGTGGCGATTGCTCATGAGCCCGTCCCATGCCCGCCAGCACATACGAGTTGATGGAAGCGGCTTTGCATTTTTGATTTGAGTGCGCTTCATTCCGCAATCGACACCTAAATCTTCCAGAACTTTCCAATGAGGCCGGCCATCGCCATGCTCCGCGTCGGAAATCAATTCTTCGACACATGCCTCTAGTATGTCTAATTTTACATCCCATTCGGGTGTATTTGTCGCAACCCGGAGCTTGAGTACTGAGTTACGTTGGCGAGTATTAAGGCGATGCTGCATGACAAAAGTGTACGCTCGACCTTTTGACAGTGGCTCATTAAGCATCCGGTTATGCTTCACAAAATTGTCGACCGCCTTGTCGATTCCAGCAATTACTGATTTGGTGCTCATATCTCTAGACCCTTTCTTATTTATTTCATTCTTTTTACGTTGTCGCGCAGCGACTGTTAAAAACCATTCTCAAATATCTTCCATGCTATTTTTCAATGGCTTTGCGATCGCTCAGGCTGAGCGCAGACGGCCCCCGCTCTCTGAAATACTATCCGCTATCACCGCGTCAATAATGCCGCGCACCGCGCGTGACGCATTGTTACCAATGTGAGACGTTGCATAGGCCAGATGCAGGGTTCGAGGTATCTCCGGACGATTGATTTGAGAGGCAGATAGGCGACCAGATTGTACTGACTGTTCGACAGCCGCGTAGGGAAGAATTGTCCAACCCAACCCACTCTCCACGAGGTCACGCGTAGTGGCAACCGAGTCTATTTCGAAGAGGATATCTATCGTAAGCCTTTTTTCACGAGCCGTATCTTCCAGCCAGTCTCGAAGACCAAACCCCTTACTTGGAAGAATGAGATTCCGCTGACAAACGTCCGCAAACGACACCGTAGTGCCAGGGTTATCGTGATTGGCTCCGCCGACAAGATACAGATCTTCCAACATTAGAGGTTCCGTAGGAATGCCGCTAACTGCATTAGGATTGTATGTAAATCCCATGTCTAAAGAGTTTTCGTCCAGCCGGCGCATGATTTCTTCACTAAGTCCTTCGAACAGTTTCAACGAAACGTGTGGAAACGCGTCGCGGCATGCTCTAATAAGTGGGATTGCTAGCAATGCGCTCGCGGTTGGCGTAATACCAAGCACAATTTCGCCGCGTGGCGGCCCGGATAGATCCTTCACTTCCTGTCCAGCCTGCTCCACCTGCTTGAGAATTGCATTCGCGTGGCGCAAAAGGACTTTTCCCGCCTCTGTCACCTCTACACCACGGGAATGGCGGTGAAGAATTTCGACGCCAAGTTCCTCCTCCAGTTTTCGTATCTGGAGACCTAACGCCGGCTGCGCAATGCGGACCCGGTCAGCCGCCCGTGTAAAGCTCCTCGCTTCCACAATTTCTACAAAATATCTTAACTGTCGAACATCCATGCCTAAAACCCTACTATATCGTTTTTATATAGCATATGCGTTGGGTATATCTCAACGACATTAATAGAATTTTGGTCGTATTGATGGATATGGCCAAATCAAAGGGGGCTCCGGCAGACTGTTCACGATAAAATGCCGGGAAAGATCCAACAAACTTTTACCGCCAATCCGAGCGACCGTCTCATGAAGTAACGAAATTTTCTATAATTGGCGCGGTAGTAGCAAAAATGAGCAGATTAACTTCAACTGAACATAAACAAGGCAGCGCTTAAACGATACGATTCACCTGACCTTTTCACCCTTAACCGTGACCCGTCGCATCATACGCCGTTCCCCGGGGTCAAAATAGGTACGAGCATGCATACTGCACCGGTTGTCCCACATCACTAAGTCACCAACCCGCCAGACATGTTCGTATACGAATTCCGTATCTTCACTATGTTTAAAGAGAAGTTCCAAAATCTCATCGCTCTCCTCTTTTTTAAGGCCTTCAATCAAATCGGTCATCAGCCGATTCACATACAATGCCTTGCGCCCCGTTTCAGGATGCGTGCGAGCAATTGGATGAATAAATTGCGGCGCGTTCGGGTCGATATTATCCCCACGTTTTAATGGGTTGCCAGCATAGTCATAGATATTGCGTGCTTTCAGTCCGTCGAGCCTTTCCCGAATTTTATCAGGAAGCGTCTCCCACGCGGTATAGCAATTGGCAAAAAGGGTGTTACCACCATTCTTAGGGATCTCCATTGCATAGAGGGTGGATGCGCGGCAGGGTACTTCGTAATAGCATTGATCGGAATGGAACCACATATCTCCATCTTCTAAAGCTGTCTGAAAGCCCGTATCAGTAACGTTTGTGATCATCATCGTATGGCGCATTTCTTCGTTGGCAAATTTACCGGTGCGCACTTCCTCTAACTCGCCAAAATAGCGGCAGAACCGAACCTGATCATCATTAGAAATCTCTTGCCCACGAAACACTATTAGCAGATTTTCATACCAGGCTTTCTCTATCGCTTTGAGGGTTCGGCCCGCAAGCGGTTTTGACAAATCGACGCCACGAATTTCAGCGCCACACGCTTTAGACAAGGGAATTATCTCAATATCTGCAATTGCCGTCGCCATCGCTTTCTCTTTCCCATAACAATATCGTGAGCACGAACTATATGCCTGCCCCCTCCACCATGCAATTCAGAGAAAAACGTTGAACACGCCAACATATGGCTGGGATACAGGAACTCGCCTCGGTCGCGTAGCTGTCTTCGGTACAGGTTTTTTCAGCCTTAGCCAGATCCCGATGATGACCTTGATCATCCCATTATGGGCACTGGATATAGGTGCGAGCGCGTTTTGGATCGGTATGGCAATCGCGGCAAGGGCTTTTTTAGCTATGTTTTTTTCGATCCAAACGGGAGCAATAATGGACCGTCTTGGGACCCGACGTGTCACACTTACGCTCGGTGCCCTCGGAACAATACTCGTTCTGATATACCCTTTGGTACCGTCTATTACCGGCATGATTCTCTTACAAGTTGTCGTTGGGTTTCTGCATCTAACATGCTGGATCGGTGCGCAGGCACTCGTCGGCCGGGTAACACGGGGTGAACCCTCACTTATGGGGCGTTTTACTTTTCTGGCTACCTTAGGAAATTTTTTAGGGCCATTTATGGCTGGGCTCGCATTTCATCACCTGGGCGCGTGGGGTGCTTTTGGCATGGTGTCGGTGTGGTCGCTGGCCTTCGTGGCGGTCACTTGCGCTGTACCGCGTGGGATAGATGCCGGGTCTCAATCAAAGTTCACGTTTTTAGATATACTCCCGAAATGGACACATTACGCCGCGGGTTTTGGCCTTTTGCGAGTGCCAATCGTTGCATATGTAATCGTCGTTTCCGCCGTACTCGCCGGTACATATTCCATGCGTCACACTTTTTTTGCCGTTTACATGGAGAGTATCCAGTTTGCACGGGACGAAATCGGTCTGATTGTCGGATGTATTGCCCTCGCCGGTAGTGTCGCAGGGCTATGCGTCGGTTATATGTCACGTTGGATAGCACCACATTGGCTGGTTTTGGTAGGAACCCTGCTCGCTACTGTCACTTTTAGTGTAGCCCCTCTATTTGCTGGGTTTTGGTCCCTATTGGCGGTAGCCTGTGCGACAGGTATTTGCTCGGGAACTGCGTTTCCAATGATTCTTTCGGTACTCACGCGCGGCGCCGGGACCGAACAACAAGGATTGAGCGTGGGGCTACGCGCGACCATGAACCGGACCGCGTCCCTCACCGTTCCCATTTCTATGGGTGTGATTGTTGGTGCCACTTCTCTTTCCACCGGGTTTTTTATCACTGGTGGCGCTATTATTGCCGTGACATTGGTAATGGGCTTTGTATTGCGCTGGATCTTGAAGATTGAAAAGACCGGAAAGGATAAAACGAGATGAACACATACCACGACCTATCGATAGATAACCTTTTCAGGTTAGACGGAGAAGTCGCTCTTGTTACTGGTGGTGGCGACGGGTTTGGTCGCATTGCGTCAATGGCCTATGCCAACGCTGGAGCATCGGTTGCGGTAGTGGATTTAGACAAAGGAAAGGCGGATGCCGTAGTCGCGGAAATCACTACGGGTGGCGGTCACGCTTTAGCACTGAAGCTCGATGTTGCCGATCGCAAAGAACTAAAATCGATAATTGACGAGGTTGCCGAGACGCTGGGAGGCTTGCACGTTTTGGTCAATAATGCAGGCATTACGAGGCGTGGACCAACCCTAGATATGACGGACGATGACTGGGACTCAGTTATTGAAGTTAACCAGACCGCCGTAGTCTTGGGCAGCAAAGCCGCAGCATCTCATATGTTAAAGCATGGTGATGGCCGTATAATCAATCTCGCATCAATCGTGGGGTTAGTCGGGAACCGCCATTTTTCCCATATAGGATATCAAGCAGCGAAGGGGGCCATTGTCAACATTACGCGCGGACTTGCTGTGGAATGGGCTGGTCACGGAATTCGTGTAAATGCGATCGCCCCAACATTTTTTCGTACAAACTTCGGCGCTGCTAGGATGCAGTCTAATCCTGACTTGGTTGCTGCAATCGAGGCTGACACGCCGATAGGCCGCTTCGGCGAGCCTTGGGAACTCGCCGGCGGACTACTTTATTTGGCGACAAAAGCCTCCTCCATGGTTACCGGCGTGACCCTTCCAATAGATGGTGGGTGGACAGCCGTTTAAAAACGGGATTATCCCCTCTCGGACAAGAAGATAATTTTCTCAAACTAGCTCGATAAAGGTATTGCTGCGAACATGTCCCTGTTTCCTTGAATATTAACGGAGGGAATCTAATCTAGAAATGTTCGGCTGAAATTGCTCGGGAATATTAATTTTAGTATATTTGAGAGTACTTTAGATCCCTCTCTACAAACAGCCTCCACCTTCTTGTCTCTAGTTTGATTAAGGCTGACCAAGGGTTAGTTGAAAACGGCATCAAGGAAATTTAAGAAAAAGCACTCTCAAATTTTCATTTGATAAAATTATAGAAAATATTGGCCGATGTATAATTGGACTCTATTTCGAAGACATCACCAGCGCCAGCATATTTGCCGCATAATCTGATGCTTGCGGCGTCTCCATAAGACGGGCGTTGGCGAGATATGTCTTGCACGTCTCTAGTGAAGCTCGACTGCGTGATGTGATGGTACCCAGAACCTCGTTCGAACGGTCATAGAGTTCGCTGGCGGGAACGACCTGACTGACAAAACCTGCGGCAAGTGCCATTTCGGCGTCTATTTCATCCGTGGAATAAACCATCCACGCAACAGATTTCGGCATCGATCGATCAATATGGGCGGATATAGCCGCGGTTGGAGGTAGATTATTTTTCATCTCAGGTAACGAAAATCGCGCATCATCAGCCGCAACCGTCAAATCGCAGACCGCAGCGGCAGCACATCCGAACCCTGCCGCCCTACCTTGGACGGTCGCAACCACCGGAATATCCGCCCCGCGAACAGCGTCGTAAAAGCCAAGTATTGGAGCAGTCAGCGCCTCGCGCATCTCTAAGCCATTCTTCGGCGCTTGCTCTGGCGCACCGTCGGGATCACGGCCAAGGCAAAAGTCATCTCCGATGCTCGTTATAGAAATAGCTTTGATGTCAGGATCACATCCAGCGTCTATGATTAGTGAAGACAGGTAATCCAACATTTCCAGCGTTAGCATATTGCCTTTCTCGGGCCGATCGATGGTTAGGCGAGCGATTTCGCCGACCTGTTCCAGCTTCAATGCATTTTCCATGTTAACCCTCCTTTTGGTGTTTGGGCGTAAATTCCTTCACCGCACCACAGCGAACCAAATTGGCAATCTCTCCTTTATCGGCACCGAGTACGTGTTCGAGTATATCCGACGTTTGCGCACCTAACTTGGGCGGATATCGATGTTCGATGTTCGGCGCTCTAGACATTTTTATCGGGTTACCGGCGACTTTTATTTCATCACCATCGTCGTTTTTAAGTGGCAGCACCATATCACGCCCGACAATCTGCGGATTTGACAACGCCTTTTCGAGGTTGTTGATTTCGCCGACTGGTATTCCGGCTTCGAGAAGTAACGGCACCCAGTGGTCTGCTTTATGCATCATGAACGCACCCTCAAGGATCGGCCAAAGCTCATTACGGTTTTTGTAACGGTCCTCGTTCAGAACAAAACGAGGATCATCTTTCATTTCAGCTATCCCCAATACGTCACATAGACCCTGCCACATGCGTTCCGTGTTTGCGGTAATCACAAGCGATGTTGCTTTAGCGCAATTGAACCCGCGATAGGTGGGTATCGAGTCATGTCCCCAGCCCTGCCGGCCGGGGTTTTTTCCGGAATGAAGGTAATACGCGGCCTGATAACAGAGCATAGATACCTGACAGTCGAGCATAGAAATATCTATATATTGACCGAGCCCAGATGAACTACGCTCCCGCAACGCTGCCAAAGCCCCTATGACTGCATACATTCCGGCACTTAGATCGCCGATCGGGATACCAGAGCGGACAGCTGAACGGCCGGGTTCACCAGTCATACCCATTCCACCTGATATAGCTTGGACGATCATGTCATAGGCAGGCCTATCGCGATCGCTGCCCGTTTGACCAAAACCGCTGATGGAAGCCCAGATTAACTCTGGGTTCCGTTTTGAGAGCGCTTCATAGGTAAGCCCAAGACGATCCAAAACTCCCGGTCGAAAATTCTCCACTAGGAAATCACTTTTCTCTGCAAGACGCCTCACAAGTTCTAGGCCGTCTTCGTTCTTCATATCTACGACGATGCTTTTCTTATTACGATTGATTGACAGGTAATAACAACTGTCCTCACCTACAAAATTTGGTGGAAGAACCCGTGACCAATCGCCGACCGGTGCCTCCAGTTTGATCACCTCAGCCCCAAGGTCGGCAAAGATCATGGTCGCATAGGGACCAGCAAGAAATTGGGTCAGATCAAGAACCCTAAGGCCAGCGAGCGGACCGGAACCGACCGTGTCTTTATCATTCATACTGGTACGTCTTCGAGTGGAATTAGTTAATACACATTAAGTAACAGGTCAGTCATGTAAACTGAATAGAGACGCGTCTCTATTCAGAGAATAAAACTTACCGCACCCAGTGCGCCAAGTTCTTCTGCATCAAGAATCACCCGTCTCTCAACAATTTTAAAATTATCTCCACTACGCGCTAGGCGATGAATATAACGGCCAACGTAAACTCCGCCTTTACCGCCGCGCCGGAACCTATGCACCGAAAAATTTGACGTCGCAATAACTTCGCGGTCGGAGCTATCAAGGATACGCACATTTGTGATAAGCCGACGCGTGCGAGAAGGTGGGTATTCGGCATGGGCATCAGGACTTTTCAAGCGTTTTACACGACTGCGGATTCTGTCAATGTCGTCAGCAATTATAAACAAGGTATCTTCGGGGTCAGAATCTGGCGCCTCGTTTGGGGGCACCATATAAACCGCATTTTCGTCCATTAGATCCAGCCATGCATCAAGTTTCCAAGCGTCAAGGATAGCAGCCTCGTAATACAGGAAATCTTCTACTGCAATCCGTTCAGCGGTATCTAAACCTAGGTTCACTGGATTTTACTCCGCCGCTGCCGCCGTCTCGTCAGTCATTAACTCGTTCCATCGCCGCCAGAAGGTCCTTAAATGTAATTCATCGGAATTCAATTGTTCGCCCTCCTTTGCGATACCCCGGGTCATAATTGACCACTGAACTTCATTCACAGTCTCGGCAATGCCTTTCTGAACCTGCATCAACGCTTCAACATCGTCTGGCGTGGCAAACCCGCCCGGTCCGTAAAAAGTAAGGAATGCGTCTAGGCGAACCTTCCGCATCTCTCGGCTTTCCTCCACCGGTCCGAGTGCCCAGGCCGTTACCTCCATCCGGTCCACTTCCGCCGGCCAGAACGTTCGTACTGTTACCGAAGAACCATCATTTATCATGAGATTAGGGAAGACGAACAAATTACGATTGGTATTTGCAACCCTTTCAGCACGTTCTTCGCCAAGCCGGTCAATCAATTCCGCTTTCGCGGCTTCAACCACAGGTTTGGCGGCTTCGCCATAGATGGAAATCCAAGTGGCGACCGGGCGCCCCCTGAAATTCAAATTATCGATAACAGCATGACCATTACCGAGACCTTTTCCTATCCCTCGTTTTGGTAAAACGAGTCCTTCGCCCTTCGGTATTCTTATGTTGACTCCGGCATCCTTCATATATTCTAGCCAAGTTGAATGGGTCGAATGTAGGTGATAGTCATCGAATGAATTCTCGACGAGAAGCTTCCAATTCGCCTCCACGTCATATTCCTGAACCCCAGTAATTATTTCCATCTTATTGCTCGGCGACTGGTCGACGACCAGATCGATATACTCCTTGGCCCCTTCCAGATAGACCTCCAGATCAGGAGTTTTCCGATCAAAACATGCGAACCAGAAACCGCGATATTGCTCGAAGCGCGGCACTGTCATCAAACCCAGCTCCGACCGGTCAAAGCTATCAGGGTAGGCATCGTCTCCGGGCACAGCAACTAGTGCCCCGTCGTTGTTGTAGGACCACCCGTGATAAAAACAATAAAACCGCTTTGTATTTCCAGACCGTTCTCGACAGACCTTAGCGCCACGGTGACGACAGGTATTCAGAAAAAGTCGCATCTCGCTATTACTGTCCCGCGTCATAATTATCGGCCGGCCGGCAACCGTGCGCGTAATGAAATCACCGGGCTCTGTAACTTCAGAGTCATGGCCGGCGTAGATCCAGCAGGTATTAAATACCCGAGATTTTTCGAGTTCTAGAATGTCCGGATCAACCAAGGTTTCGCGGTTTAAACGAAAATCGTCTTCCGTCGGGTTGTCTATTATGTAGGGATGCGACTGCATAATTAGTAAATGTCCGAGAGATCTATCAATATTACCAGCATCTGATAATGCTTAACTCAACCACAGGAATACACAGAACTTTGTAATTTGGGTTTACCATACTGACCCTAATAAATAAGTCGCTTCCAACCGATCAATCCATTTTACTCTGCCGCATCGCGCTGGGGCAACTTCCAGTCCGGCCGGATAAAATGGCAGGTGTAGCCATTCGGGATACGTTCAAGATAGTCTTGGTGCTCCGGTTCCGCCTCCCAAAATTCTCCAACTGACTCTACCTCTGTGACTACGTTACCAGGCCATAAGCCCGATGCATTTACATCGTTAATAACTTGGTCTGCTACTTGCCGTTGAAAATCATCGTTGTAGTAAATGGCGGATCGATAGCTAGGGCCGAGGTCATTACCCTGCCGATTTAACGTTGTTGGATCATGAATCTGAAAAAAAAATTCAAGCAGGTCTCGGTACGTTATAATAGATGAATCAAAGAAAATTTCGATGCCCTCGGCGTGTGTACCGTGGTCACGATATGTTGCATTTTGTACCTCCCCACCAGTATATCCTACACGAGTTGCTTCTACGCCTGGCAATTTACGGATCAAGTCCTGCATGCCCCAAAAGCAACCTCCTGCAAGTACAGCGCGTTCGGTCGTCATTAAGTTCCTCCGATGATAAATTCAGTTTGTAGATGATAACGGAGTTGTATCCTAGCAGACGATTTGTCTACTGACATAGTGGAAGAACTAGGCCGTCCTAGCTAACAAATCCAAGAGTGTAACTGAAATAATCGAGTGTTGGGCACAAGGCGATCGTCGAGAATTACCACTTCGATCAGGATTGAGACGGTATTCCATCGCCTAAACCGGCACGACGGCCGTAGTCTCAATTTCAACCTTAGCTTCATCTTCCATGAGGGAAACCACCTGAACCGCTGCCATCGCCGGAAAGTTCTTACCAATTACATCACGATAAGCCTGGCCTACCTCGACAAGACGGGCCAGATATTCCTGCTTATCAGTAAAATACATCGTCATACGGCAAATGTGTTCTGGGCCTGCATTTCCCGCGTGCATTACCTCAATAGTATTAATGAGAGCCTGCCGAAACTGTGCGACAAAGTCATCAGTTTCAAATTTCTCCTCGGTGTTCCAACCCACCATGCCGGCAACAAAAACGAAGCGCCCCTGAGCTGAAATACCATTTGAGTATCCCTTCGCCCTTTTCCAACCCGGTGGATTTAGTTGCTGCATAAGATATCTTTTCCGAAGAACGCCGCTTGCGAGCGAACACGGAAAGTTTTAGGCTTAAAACAATGTCAGATCAACGCTTAGTTAAAGGTTAATGATCATCGACACACACAACCATCAGGCGCCGGAAGGGCGGATTGCCGGCACTCCCTTAACCGGCCAGCACGCGCTAGTGACAGGAGCTACTCGGGGTATCGGGGCTGCGATTGCCCGAACATTGGGTAATTTAGGTGCCGATCTGACCCTTATTGGCCGAGATCGCAGCGGACTGGATGCTAGAGCGGCTGAGATAGTGAGTGCATCGGATGTAAGGGTCCAAATTGAAATAGCCAACGTTTCTGACGCTGGAGAAATTAGGTCTGCTTTTGATTCTGGCGTGCGGGCTAACGGGGCAGTCTCCATTTTGGTTAATAATGCAGGATCAGGGAAGAGTGCGCCGTTTCACAAAATGGATCAGGATCTTTGGAATTTTATTATCGGCGTTAATCTGACTGGTGCCTTTCTCTGCACGCAGCAGGCAATCGGCGGCATGCTTGAAGCAAGTTACGGACGTATCATAAACGTGGCGTCAACCGCGGGGCTAACTGGATACGAGTATGTTTCGGCATATTGCGCCGCAAAACATGGCGTTGTTGGTCTTACACGGTCTTTGGCACTGGAAACGGCGACCAAAGGTATAACCGTCAACGCGGTTTGCCCGGGATATACAGAAACGGACCTGATCCACGAAACAATCGATAATATCGTCGCCAAAACCGGGCGCTCGAAGGAAGACGCGCGGGCGGAGTTGACGGCGTCGAACCCGCAGAGGCGTCTCGTGCAACCTTGGGAGGTGGCAGAGACCGTTGCTTGGCTGGCACTTCCGTCTTCCGCTTCTATCACCGGGCAGGCGGTCGCAATCGCCGGTGGAGAGGTGATGTGAAGGCAGACGACATAGTATTTGAACGAAAGGATTACGAATCAGGTGTGCAAACACAGGATGGCATGGAACTTCGCGTCTGGCTGCGCCTTCTGACTTGCAGTAACCTTCTTGATGCAGAAGTCCGTACGCGCCTTAAACAGACGGCAGAAACCACCCTACCCCGCTTCGATATTCTGGCCCAACTCGAACGCCACGACGGGCCAATGTCTATGGGAGAGCTATCAAAACGCCTTATGGTATCAAACGGTAATGTGACCGGTCTGGTTGATAGGCTCGCTGGCGAGGGCATGGTTGACCGCACACCGTCGCCTGACGACCGAAGGGTGCAGAGAGTGACTCTGACACCCAGAGGTAAAAAGTCATTTGCAGAGATGGCAGACAATCACAAATTATGGGTTGCCGATATGATGTCGGAACTTTCGGCCGAAGAATTAACAAGACTTTACGACATGCTGGCGCGCTTAAAGAAATCGATCCTCGCCGCCGAACAAAAAAACAACTTGGAGGCAGCCGAATGAAAACCATCAGCGGGTCCGACCTGACCCCCGATCACTTTGCATGGACCGTCAATGGAAAGGTGGCCACGATTACGATCAACCGGCCAGACCGCAAGAATCCGCTTACCTTCGGTTCGTACGCAGAATTACGCGATACATTTCGGACCCTACAGCATGTCGACGATATCAAGACTATAGTAATTACTGGCGCCGGCGAGAATTTTTGCTCCGGAGGTGACGTACACGAAATCATCGGACCGCTACTCGATATGGACATGAAGGAACTGCTCCAGTTTACCGTGATGACGGGCGATGTGGTTAAGGCCATGCGAGCATGCCCGCAACCGATAATCGCCGCCGTCGAGGGCGTATGTGCGGGTGCGGGCGCCATATTGGCTATGGGGTCCGATCTTAGGTACGGAACAGCGGACGCCAAGATTTCTTTCCTCTTTACCCGCGTGGGACTCGCAGGCTGTGACATGGGCGCCTGCTCCATTTTACCCCGCATAATTGGACAAGGACGCGCCTCCGAACTGCTGTACACCGGAAGGTCTATGTCGGGCGAAGAAGCATACGACTGGGGTTTCTTCAACGGCTTGTCGGCACCTGGCGAAACATTAGCGGATGCGTGTAAACAGGCAGCACGCTTGGCGGACGGTCCGACCTTCGCACATGGCATCACCAAACGCCAATTGCACATGGAATGGAACATGAGCATAGAAGACGCAATTACAGTCGAGGCCGAAGCACAGGCGATTTGCATGCAGACGCGTGATTTTCAGAGGGCCTACGACGCCTTCGTCGCTAAACAGAAACCCGTATTTCAAGGGAACTGAACCTTGCCTGAACAAAGCTATCTTAATTGGCCTTTTTTAGAGGATTCGCATCGGCGGCTGGCAGATGATTTCCGTACTTGGGCAGACCGGGAAATCGCGCCACTATCGGAGGAAGAACCGAGGGACGAACTCGGACTGGATGCACTGGCACGCGAGTTAATTAAACGTCTAGCTGCAGGTGGCTGGTTGAAGTATTCGGTACCAGCGCCTTGGGGAGGGAAATACGAATCGCTCGACGTCCGCGCACTTTGTCTGATGCGAGAGACCCTAGCTCAGTATTCCGGCATGGCCGACTTTTCGTTTGTAATGCAAGGGCTTGGCTCTGGTCCTATCTCACTTTTTGGTTCGGAGGAAATTCGAAGAAAGTACTTACCGGACGTTTCTAACGGCAGACGCATAGCCGCCTTCGCGCTGTCGGAGATCGATTCTGGATCCGATGTCGCCGCCATGACGACAAATGCGAAGCTCGATGGCGACCATTACATCTTGAATGGTGCAAAGACCCTCATATCAAACGGGGGTCTGGCGGATCAATACGTCGTGTTTTGCCGCACTGAGAATAGCCCCGGCGCCAGCGGCCTGTCGGCGATAGTCGTCGAAGCTAACATGCCGGGCTTCGAAATAACGGAACGCTTCGACGTAATCGCCGCTCACCCTCTGGGTCGGCTCCAGTTTACGGACTGCCGAGTACCCGCAAGTAACCTTATCGGCAATCCGGGGGATGGTTTCAAAATCGCCATGTCGTCGCTCGACGTATTCCGTTCGACGGTCGGAGCGGCGGCGCTCGGTTTCGCGCGCCGCGCCAATGATGAGGCCTTGGCGCAAGCGCGGCGGCGTATCTCATTTGGCAAGCCAATTGCAGATTACCAATTGATACAAGAGAAGCTTGCCGACGCGGCACTGAAGATCGATGCGGCGGCGTTGCTCGTTTACCGGTCTGCCTGGACAAAGGATACACAGGGCGGCCGCGTAACGCGCGAAGCAGCGATGGCGAAGCTCTACGCCACCGAGATGGCCCAAGAAGTCATTGACCAAGCAGTGCAGATCTGGGGCGGCATGGGCATCGTTGTCGGATCTACTGTGGAAAGATTGTACCGCGAAATCCGGGCACTTCGGATTTACGAAGGCACCAGCGAGATCCAAAAATTGATTATCGCCGGGGAAGCTCTGTCGGCGGTAAAAGCAGAGGAAGCGATGAAGGCGGCGGAATAACTTAATGGGCAAGCATCTTCCAGGCGGACCTACTTCCCACATCGATACTTTCGCGGCCGATAATCTTCCCTCCGTGGATCAATGGCCGGAGTTCGATTTTGACGCGCTTCCCATCCTACAATCTTACCCTGATAGGATAAACGCCGGCGTCGAACTCCTAGACCAGATGTGCGAGACAGGCTTTGGCGAAAACTCGGTCGTCCACTATGAAGATACAACCTGGACTTATAATGAGCTTCGCGGTATCTCCGACCGCATCGCAAGGGTTTTGGTAGAAGATCACGGGTTGGTACCGGGTAATCGAGTGCTTCTACGGTCAGCGAATAATCCGATGCTCGTAGCCTGCTGGTGTGCCGTCCTGAAAGCAGGTGGAATTTGCGTCACCACAATGCAGCTATTACGCGCCCGTGAACTGGTTTATATCGTCAAAAAGGCAGAGATTAGGCACGCTTTGTGCGATATTGCGCTAGCAGAAGAGATGCGGAATACCTGTCAACTGACACCAGAACTGGAGAGTACCCTTTATTTCACTGCAACGGGCGACGGCGAAACTTCTCTAGATCACGCACTTAGCGCCAAAACGGGCGGGTTTGAAAACTGCGATACAGCTGCCGACGACACGGCGCTCATAGCATTCACTTCAGGTACCACCGGTTCTCCCAAGGCCACGATGCATTTTCACCGCGACGTCATGGCAATGACTGACTGCTTCCCTCGCTCCTTCGCGATGGCAGAATCTCACGACATCTTCACCGGCACACCGCCGCTGGCATTCACCTTCGGGCTGGGCGGTCTGACCTGCTTCCCGATGCGTTTCGGCGCATCGACGCGGTTTTTTCCAGGCCCGCTTGGACCAGAAGACATGATGGTTGCAATCGAGAAATACAAAATCACGGGTCTGTACACAGCGCCAACCATGTACCGACAACTTGCAGATTTAGCAGACAAATACGATATTTCGAGCCTCAAAAAATGCGTTTCCGCCGGTGAAACTCTTCCAGGAGCGACATGGGACGCATTTTTCAATGCTACCGGAATTCGTATTGTAGACGGGCTCGGGTCGACAGAGATGATCCATATCTTCGTTTCAGCTAGCCCCACGGAAATGCGCTCCGGCTTCACCGGTAAAGCAATTCCCGGCTACCGCGCCAAGATAGTTGACCAAGACGGCAACGAACTGCCACCGAATACACCCGGTCTTCTGGCTGTGCAGGGGCCGACAGGGTGCCGATATCTCGCTGACGAGCGCCAGGGGGTCTATGTAAAGAACGGATGGAACTATCCTGGTGATATATACGAGATGGATGAAGACGGTTACTTCAAATACATCGCCCGCGCCGACGACATGATAATTTCTGCCGGTTATAACATCTCCGGACCTGAGGTCGAAAATGCCTTACTGGATCATCGAGCTGTGGCGGAGTGTGCAGTCATAGGAAAACCAGACGAGAAGCGGACAAATATAGTGAAGGCTTTTGTCGTCCTGCGCGGTGGTTTCGATGCTGGCGCTGAAACCGAGAAAATCCTTCAAGAATACGTTAAGAATGAAATTGCGCCATATAAATATCCCCGTGAAATTGAGTTTGTCGACGAACTACCCAAGACCGAGACAGGGAAACTCCAGCGGTTTAGGCTCCGCGATAGAGAACAAGCCGTCTGCTAAACACGATAAAAAAGGTTAGTTTCAGAGTGATACAAAGATTGGAAAAAAACAACTAACACTCAACCATCGTATTTCCGGTCTAAGGTTCCCTCTCCGAAACCTCATAACAAACCGTGTCACGCGCAAAACTGCCGAAGAGATCAAGCATGCGTTCCCGCCAAGCATAGACAGGATCATCCGCGCCTAGAAGTTGGAACGGGCTCGTGACACGAGCCCACTGGAACTGGGAAAACACCACATAGTCGGCATATGCCGGCTGGTCGCCGCAAATAAACAACTGCCCCTTTCGCAATGAAGTACGAATGGGATCGAGGGTCCGATAAAGATTTACAACCCGCCCCTCACGTCCCTCCTGTACTTCCTCCAGGCTTCGCTTGTAAATTTTCTCCATTGATTCCCGGAAATAATCACGATCCTCCATATGCGCGGCGTCAAGCACATCGCGAGCGATCAGAGGCCCAAGTGCTAAGTTAACCACTCGGTCGCACCACGAATTGATCATCCGGGTTACGCCTTCGCCGATCGGCCCACCCAAAAGGCTCGGTGTGTCAGGATAGCGCGCATCGAGATAGACCGCGATATCCCAAGAATCGACTTTAACCACCTCCCCATCAACCATCACGGGTACACTCTTCGCGTCGGCGAAGGCAATCGATTCCTTGTCTGTTAATAACAGCGGTAACTGATCGAATTCCAGACCCTTGTGTTTCAGCGCCATTTTTGCGCGCCACGAAAACTGACTGTAGAGACGGTCCTCATGGCCGAGAAGTTCATAAAGTTTAATAGTCATTTTCAGGATCTCCCATAATAAAGGTGCGCAATACCGCATCCCGAGCGCGGAGGGGGGCCGAGGTGGCGATTGAAGTCCATTTACTTGAGCATGTATTTAAGGTGACCGGCAGGCAGAAGAGTTATTCTGCCGCTTCGGTACGCGATCCTCCAGCTGCTCCAACCGCTGCACCCTTCATCTCCCACTCAGAGACCTTATTGATGTCGAAGCCGCCCGTCTTACCCTCCTCGTTGTCGGGCTTAGCTTGTTCGCGCAATTCCTCCATCTGTAGACGGTTCCGCTCGTACTGTCTAAAAGCTGCGAACTTCGCTGACATATATTGGTCAGGCCAGACAATGTCTTCGACCCCGTAATAAGCTGCGGCCTGTTGCGTGAAGTAAGGATTGTAAAGATGGGTACGCGCCAAGGCTACTAGATCGCTGCGGCCAGAACCTACAATAGTGTTGACCTGATCCCAATCGAATATGTTACCCGCTACCATTGTCGAGATATCAGCCTCGATACGAATTTGCTCCGAGAACGGTACCTGAAACATGCGTCCATATACCGGTTTCTCGGACGAATCAGTCTGGCCTGTCGAGACGTTGATCAGATCACAACCTCGCGCTTTGAAGGCTTTAGCGAACTCAACGGCATCCTCGGAAGTGGTTCCACCTTCAACCCAGTCAGTCGCTGAAATCCGGACCGACATCGGGCGCTCTTCAGGCCAAACGGCCCGACAAGCATCGAATACCTCCAGCGGATATCGCAGACGATTTGGAAGGGACCCCCCATATTCATCGGTCCGCCGGTTAGTAAATGGTGATAGAAATGTAGCTAGTACATAGCCGTGGGCGCAATGTAGCTCAGCCATATCAAAACCGGCCCGCGCTGCGCGCTCGAAACCAGCCACAAATTCTGATTTGACCCGGTCCATATCATCACGGGTCATTTCGCGAGGCACCGCCGAATTAGACAGATAGGGTAGAGGCGATGCGGCGATAATTTCCCAAGCGCCCTCATCCAGCGGCTGATCAATACCTTCCCAAGCAAGCTTAGTAGCTCCTTTGCGGCCAGCATGACCGATTTGCATAGCCATCTTTGCACCGGTGCGGTGGTGGACAAAGTCGACGATTCGCTTCCATTGCGTCTCCTGTTCATCGGTCCAGATGCCCACACAACCGGGAGTGATGCGTGCATTCGGCGAGATACAGGTCATTTCAGTGAACACCAGCCCCGCACCACCCATGGCTCTACTGGTGTAGTGGCTAAAATGCCAGTCGTCAGGATTGCCCTCAGTGGCGCAGTACTGGCACATTGGAGATACAACAACCCGGTTCGACAGACGCATGTCGCGAAGTTCCAACGGCGCAAACATTGGTGGTACGTGGCTCTTCTTCAACTGTGGCGCGTTGAATTTCTCCGCTACCTGTTCCGAGAATACCTTGTCGACGGACCTAACGAACTCCCGATCCCTAAGACGTAAGTTATCGTACGTAATCGCTTTGGATCGAGACATCAGGCTGAAGTTGAACTGGATCGGATCCATTCCCCAATATCTTCGGACGTTCTCAAACCAAGACAGGGAGACATCAGCGGCGTGCTGGGTCCGCTCAACTTCGTCGCGTCGCTTATCATCATAAAGTTTAAGTGCTTTACGGGGATTCGGTTCAGCTTTGCAGCATTCAAATAGAGCAATCGCGTCTTCCATAGCGAGCTTAGTACCCGAACCGATGGAGTAATGCGCCGTGTGAGCACAGTCTCCCATAATTACCAGGTTATCCTTGACCCAAGTCTCGCACCTAATCATCGGGAAATTCCGCCAAACAGACCGATTAGTGATGATCGGATGGCCGTCGAGGAGATCTTTATAAAGGTCTGAGACATAAGCGACAGTTTCTTCCTCTGTCGCATTCTCCATACCTGCCTTCCTCCACGCTTCCTCTGTGGTTTCGACAATCATGGTGCTCATTTCGCTGTTGTACTGATAGGCATGGAGATTCCAGATGCCGGCGTCATTTTCGCGGAAGTCAAAGGTGAAAGCTGGAAGCGGTTTGGTTGACCCGAGCCATACAAACTTGTTTGGCCGCCAGTCGAATCTCGGCTTGAAATGATCGACAAATTCATCGCGCACCCACGAATTGATGCCGTTAGCAGCGAGAATAATATCCGCGTCCGAATTCAGCTCTTGGAGCGAGGTGATCTCCCGTTGGAACTCCATCTCTATCCCGACCTCGCGACAACAGTCCTGCAGTATCAGCAACATGTCCTTACGCGACATGCCACAGAACCCGTTACCTCCTATTGCGATTTTCGACCCCTTGTAATAGGTAACGATGTCGTCCCAGTAGGCAAACGTTCGACGAATACGGTCATACGACACCTGGTCATAGTCTCGGAAATGCCCCAGTGTTTCCGCGGAGAAAACCACACCAAAACCAAATGTGTCATCCGCCTGGTTCTGTTCGTAAATCTTGATTTGATGGGACGGATCGGCCTTCTTCATAAGAAGTGAGAAATAAAGCCCCGCTGGTCCGCCGCCGATAATCTCGATTTTCATTAGTCGCTCCGCCAATCCTAAATCAAGAATAATATTTTAAGTTTAAAATATTATTCTTCAAAGCAAAAAAATTAAGGTACTTATCCACATAACAACGATAGAACTCTTCTACAATAAAGTAAGGATTCGCGTAGTATTAGAGATACCATGTCTCCCTTGAAAATTCTTAATGCCGTCGAAAAGGGCCAAAGGGGAATTTTTCCCGCACAGACTCTACGGGACTTTATTACCGAGGGTGTTGTAACCGCATCGGAAACTATAACTCCCGACTTAGTACAGCCAGCAAGCATAGACCTTCGGCTTGGCCAATTTGCGTGGCGGGTACAAGCAAGTTTTCTTCCGGGTCCCGATGCGACAGTGGAAGAAAAAATTCGAGCTTTCGAGATGCATCGCCTCGATCTGTCCACCGGTGCTATTCTGGAAAAAGGATGTGTTTATATCGTTCCTCTGATGGAGAGCCTTGCTCTGCCTCCAGACATCTCGGCATTTGCCAATCCGAAAAGTTCTACCGGTAGATTAGATATCTTTACACGAGTGATCTCTGACCGAGGCAACCGGTTTGACCTTATCCGACCCGGTTATTCTGGCCCGCTTTACGCTGAAGTATCGCCCAGGACTTTCTCTGTAGCCGTACAGTCTGGCTCACGGCTTACTCAGCTTCGTTTACGAAGAGGTCGATCGGAGATTTCTCCAGACGATCTAGTTCAACTCCATCAGGAGAGTAGGTTAGTCGATACTGATATCGATCTTGATGAGGTTCTTGAGCATCAAAGTTTAACCCTGCACCTTGATCTTTCTGGCGACAGCGAAAACGGGATTGTAGGATGGCGTGCCCGGCACCACGCGGGAATCGTTGATGTTGACCTTCCCGATCACTACGACCCCTCTGATTTTTGGGAACCGGTTTGCGCTCGGAGTAACGCGATAATCCTCAACCCAGATGATTTTTATATTCTCGCGACTCGCGAAGAAGTCACGGTACCACCTGATTATGCAGCCGAAATGGTCGCCTATGATACACTAGTCGGTGAATTCCGTGTACATTATGCAGGTTTCTTCGATCCAGGTTTCGGCTGGGACTCAGAGGATGTATCCATCGGATCCCGTGGTGTCCTGGAGGTCCGCTCCCACGATGTCCCCTTCATGCTGGAACACGAACAAGTGATCGGCAGATTACGCTTCGAACGTTTGACTGCCCGTCCCGAAAAAATTTACGGTGCGGGTATCGGCTCCCACTATCAGGGGCAAGGTCTAAAACTAGCCAAGCAGTTCAAGCGGCCTACTGATTGATTTAAATATAAAATCGCAACCAACTTTGGTTGGGATTAATTAATTTTTCGGAGAAATACTACAACGCCTTTTTGAGTGGATTTAGAGATCCCGCCGAAACTGACAACGGCCTCCTCCCTTCAATATACCCAAGGACTAGGCGAACCGCTTGCGAACTTCCTCCGGAATTTGAATTGCGCTTATACCACGTTCTGACTCCGGATCTTCAACCACCATAACGCGACGCTCAAAACCCTCAAGCGCGACCCTCCCCTCATTACATTCAACCGTATGCTTCACTAAGAAGGTCTTTCTCTCCCATTCTTCCACCCAACTCGTCATCTTCAATTTGACACCAAGTTTGCAGGCATAGTGATAACTCGTTCCGTTTTCCACAAGCGGCATGCCAGAAATTCTAAAACCCTGATCTAGTTCTAAATATGAAAGGCTATTTGCGGAGAAAAGCCGCTCCGTTCCCTGATCAAACCAGATATAAAAATTGGGATAAAATACGATACCTGCCGCATCGCAATGCGCCCATTCAACTTTAAATTCGGTCACGAATTCTTTCATAGTGCTCTCAAAATTTGTTTAAAAAAGATATATTCGCAGTTTAAATCATTTATTCTCTCTAATAACCGGGATTTATCTTCCTGGAAATTTTTGTAAATTACTCATGGGAGATAACTAGTTTGTCGAAAGTCCCGGGTTTTCTTTCGATTTAAAAACCTTATATTTCTCTCTAGAGATTAGAAGTTACGGAGGGGTCAATGTTTATTCAAACTGAAGAGACTGCCCATAACGATACTCTGCGTTTCATTCCCGGGCGCGATGTTTACGGGCCTGGTGCCGTGTTTACTGCAGTAGATTCCGCGCGTTCACCATTGGCGAAACGCTTGTTTGAACTTAACACCGTTTTAAAGGTTACTTTGGGCGCGGACGATGTTCTTGTCACAAAGTCAATAGAGGTCGAATGGCACGATCTGCGTCCGCGGATTTTAGCTGCGTTGATGGATCATTTTATGTCTGGCGCGGCAGTTGTGGACGAGGCCGCAATTGCCACCGTAGAAGAAGTAGATGATGAGCTCACAGGACCGGCTGCAGAGATTAAGGAGATTGTTGAGACTCGTATTCGCGCAGCTGCGAAGGATGGTGGCGGCGATATAACTTTTAGAGCCTTTAAGGATGGTATCGCCTATTTACGCTTTGAAGGTTCGGCGTACGGCTTGCTTCAGCCGATTCAAAACATGCTAAAGCATTACGTTCCAGAAGTTGAAGACGTCCGCGACGCTATTGACTTAGAGGATCGTCCGGGTCTCCAAACAGAGGAGGGTAAAGCGATCCTCCAATTACTGGAAGAGCAAATTAACCCTCAGGTAGCCGGCCATGGTGGACATATATCCTTGATAGATGTGAAGGAAAACACTGTATTCGTGCGACTAGAGGGTGGGTGCCAAGGCTGTTCCGCATCCTCTGCTACGCTTAGACAGGGTGTTGAAGTCGAAATTAAAAAATTAATTCCATCTGTCGCTCAGGTAGTTGACGTAACGGATCACACGGCAGGGTCAAACCCGTATTACTCATGAATTCTTAGTTCACTATCAAGGGTAAGTGCTGAGTGACTGCGTCACCCGGAATGTTTACGCCTTCGCACGTACCTTTTCGGCAATGATTGATGGCGTAACGGGCGCGCCCGAAATCCTGACTTCCCAAGGCGATAAAGCGTCCTCAATAGCTGCGATGATAGCGGCAGCCGCCGGTATTGTGCCCCCTTCACCCGCACCTTTCACACCAAGCGGGTTTATAGGGGTCGGTGACTCGACATGGGTAACATCAACATTTGGCGTTTCCGGCGCTGACGGAAGTAGGTATTCCGCAAATGTAGCGGACACTGGGTTAGCGTTATCATCGTATACCATCCATTCGAGCAGCGAGTTACCAACGCCCTGCGCTACCGCACCCTGCACCTGTCCATCAACGACGAAGGGATTGATCAACGTACCGGAATCATGGGCCATAGAATAATTTAGAATTTCAACATTGCCCGTATCTGGATCAACCTCGACCTCTACTACCGCGGTACCGTTGCAATAGGCCGATTGTGATGGTGAAAAGTAGTGTGTGGCTTCGAGTCCGGGCTCGACTCCACCCGGCAACGAAAATCCAGGCATCCCCTGCACAGCACGTGCAACATCTGATAGCGGCACCGAAAGATCGGACCCTTTGACTACCACCCGACCATTTTCGATATCCATGTCTTCCTCAGCAGCTTCAAGCATGTGGGCCGCTACCTTGATTGCCTTTTCTCGTACCTCAGTCGATGCTAGATGTACTGATGAACCGGCATTAACAGCTATCCGACTGGCGAATGTCCCAACACCCGACGCGATTTTTCCAGTATCACCCTTTTGGACGTCAATATCTTCAAGTTTTACCCCGAACTTATCTGCGCAAACCTGAGCCAGAGTAGTCCAGTGACCCTGACCTGAATCACCTCCACCAGTATAAATACATATCCGACCAGAAGGTTGTATTCGCACTGTTGCTCCTTCGAATGGGCCGAGCCCGGTGCCCTCCACGTAGTTTGCTATGCCGATACCGATATGCCTTCCTTTTGCCCGGGCAGCATTCTGACGTGCTTGAAAACCTTCATAGTCACCAAGCCGCATTGCCTCCGCTTGACATTTTGGGTAATCGCCGGAGTCGTACGTCATCGGTTTCCCGTCCCGGAAAATCAGGCCCAAAGCATAAGGCATATCCTCTTTCGGAATAAGATTCCGACGACGTATTTCAGCACGGTCAATATCGAGCTTATCAGCTGCTCGATCCAGAAGCCTCTCCATGGCAAACACCGCCTGCGGCCGACCTGCCCCTCGTACTGGCGTAACCGCCACCTTGTTGGTCAACGCAACCCGCGTTTCCAATTCGTAAGCTGGCAGTATGTAGGGACCCGGCAATGTGGTTGCGGAAATGTAAGGCGAAATTATACCCCAAGGCATGTAGGCACCGGTATCATGGATCATATTTCCGCGCACACCCAGAAGTTTGCCGTGCCGATCAACCGCGATTTCCATATCCCAGTATTGGTCGCGCTCCATATTTGTAGCCAGAAAGTTCTCACGACGGTCCTCGATCCACTTCACGGGCCTGCCGAGATCCTTGGCAATAACCGGGATAAGAGCTTCCTCCACGTAGTAGACAGTTTTCGGCCCAAACCCGCCACCGACATCGGGCGCAATGACCCGAACTTTGTCTGCTTCCCAGCCCAACATATCGACAATATTTTGTTTCACTAGGAAGGGCGATTGCGTCGCCGACCAGATGGTCAACATGTCGTATAGTTCATCATACTCCGCGACTACAGCGCGGTTTTCAATCGCAAAGCCGCCACCACGGTGGATCCAATACTCCTCCCGGTGGATCAAATCCGCTTTAGAAAATGCGGCATCGAGATCGCCATATCCAACGGTGTATTTAGCACCTTCATTATTTAAAGACTGAGTATGGCAGAGTGGAGCGTCGTTCTCGAGGGAAGTTTTACAATCTGCAGCTCCCGGCAGGACTTCATATTCTATTTCGATGAGTGTAGCTGCATCTTCTGCATTATAACGGGTATCTGCGACAATTAGCGCTATAGGTTCACCGGAAAAACAAACCTCGCGATCTTCCAACAAACGTTGCTGAAATGGTTGCGAAATCGCTGGGTTGGGTACCTGGAATGGCACTGTAGTATCGCGGAGATATTCTGGAAGATCGGAAGCCGTGTAGATGGCTACAACCCCTTCATGTTTCAACGCCGCAGTCTTATCTATTTTGATGATTTTCGCATGACTATGAGGACTGCGTACGAATGCCGCCTCCAGCATACCTGTCAGATGAAAGTCGTCTGTATAGTTTCCATACCCTGTCAGCAGTCGCGGATCTTCCAGCCGTGGGACCCGCGCACCGAACATCTTGGCGCCCATAGAGCTCAGCTCCCTGCCTGAAGCCTTTTCGCTGCATCAAGGGCGGCAGCAACAATACCCTGATAACCAGTACACCTACACAAATTCCCGCTGATAGCTTCTCGAACTTCGCGTTCAGTTGGATCGGGATTTTCATCAAGAAATTCAATTAGTGTTGTAAGCATGCCCGGCGTGCAGAAACCGCATTGTAGCCCGTGATTATCCTGGAAAGCCTGCTGAAGAGGGTGAAGCTCTTCGTTATTCGGCGCAATACCCTCGACCGTTTTTATCTCTTGACCGTCGGCCTGTACCGCGAGCATGAGGCAAGATCGCGCCGTCTGTCCGTTTAAAAGAATTGTACATGCCCCGCATACACCGTGCTCACAACCGACATGGGTGCCAGTTAAAAGGCATTCGTGCCGAATGAAATCGGCGAGATGGAGACGCGTCTCGACCTCGCGTTCAAAGGTTTCACCATTAATTGTTACGGAAATGGTTCTACGATCACTCATCTCAGGATCATCTCCATTCCTTTGTCAGCTCGACTGAACGCCTTGGCTAATGCCCGCCGCGTTAGTACCGCTGCAAGATGCTGGCGGTACCAGGCAGGCGCGTAGACATCTTCCATTGCGTCGATTTCCCGACATTTTTCGGCGATTTCCGTAAACAATTCCTTTGATCCGACCTGACCTACAAGTCCATCCTCAACAGAAATTACCCGGAGCGGAGCGGGCCCTACACCGCCGACCGTGACACTGGCCCGTGATATCGTTCCACCTTCGGAGACGTCAAGCAGGACAGCTGATGAAGTGATAGCGTAATCACCGTGACGCCTCGCGAATTCAACGAATGCATAGCCATGACCTTGAGGCCAAACCGGGACCCGAATATCAGTAACCATTTCGTCAAGGTCAAAAGACGGCGTCATATAGCCAATGGAAAAATCCGCCATAGGAATTGTACGGTCACCTCCCTTTTTCCGAACGGTCACAATTGCATCCTGAGCGATTGACACCGTCGGTAACTCAGCGCTCGGGTCGAGATGAGATAACGATCCACCGAAAGTACCTCGGTTACGGGTCTGCCGGTGCCCCACGTTTAGAATTGCCTCTTTCATAAGTGGTATTTTCTGCTCCACCAGATCGGAAAATTCTATATTGCGCTGGCGAGTAGTACCCCCGAAGACCAACGCATCACCGTCGTCTCGGATAAATGACAATTCCTCGATTTTATTTATGTCGATTACATCGTCAGGCAATACAAAACGCATATTTAGCATCGGCATTAAAGACTGGCCGCCCGCGAGTACTTTGGCATTGTCTTTTTCGGATAACAACGCGACGGCATCGTCGATGCTTCTTGGATCATGATAATTAAACGGAGGAGGTTTCATTTTACACCGAAAACATATGGATAGAGCAGGCACCGTGGTCAAAACCAGATATACCGCCACCCGTACAATGAGTTAGACCGACCTTGGCACCTTCAACTTGACGATCACCCGCCTCCCCGCGTAATTGTCTTACAACTTCGACGATCTGGGCGACGCCAGTAGCCCCGATTGGGTGACCTTTTGAAAGTAAGCCGCCGGATGGATTTACCGGAATGCGCCCGCCGATTGAAGTTTCGCCGTCTGAAAGTAACTTCGCAGCCTCTCCGCGTCCACAGAATCCGAGGGCCTCGTAATAAAGTAATTCAGCAATGGTGAAAGCATCATGTACCTCGGCAACGTCAACGTCTTCCGGCCCGATGTCTGCCTCTTCATACGCCTGTTTAGCACCCCTAACGGTAATCTCCGGTGTCGTCATATCTCGAAATCCAGTCATGTATTTGCCAGAATTGACTTCGGAACACGCTATCCGCACAGGTATGGTTGTAAACTGTCGAGCCTTTTCTGCTGACGCTATAACCACCGCCGCTGCGCCATCTCCTGATGGACAGCAATGCAATAGAGTGAAGGGCTCTGCGATTTCTCGCGCATTCATCACTTCCTCGAGTGTGACCTCATTGCGGTACTGCGCATCCTCGTTTTTAGCACCATGCTTATGCGCCTTAACAGCCACCGACGCTAGTTCTTCGTCCGTCAGGCCATAATCATGCATGTATCGCCGAGCTCTCATACCGTAAAGCGCCGGCATCACCAATCCGTGGGTAACTTCGAAATCCTCTTTTTCGAGCGGCAAAGTCCCGCCGCCGAACTTGGTCAACTTCTCGACACCGAGCACTAGGACAATGTCGCAAACCCCCGCTGCGACCGCGATATAAGCTTGGCGAAAAGCCGAAGACGATGAGGAACAGGCATTTTCGACATTAGTTATCGGAAGTCCCGTAATCCCGAGTTGTTTCAGGACCCGCTGTCCGGACATCATACCCCCGAGGGCCGAGCCACAATAGGCCGCCTCGATTTGACTTTTGGAAACACCCGAATCCTGTATTGCTTTTTTAACTGCTGGCCAACCAATCTCAGCAAGGGATTTGTCTCGATATTTGGCAAACGGAACCATTCCAACGCCAATCACAGCAACGTCGCGCATAAATCTCTCCTCAACCTAACACCGGTTTAAAGGCGTAGGTCTCGACTGGCCCGTCGTTATTATGACCAATAACCGCCGTCGTTAGCTCAACGTCCATATCCATTTCCAGCTGCTCCGGCTCTGTGCCAACTATGTGGGCAAAAACACGAACCCCGTCTGGTAAGTCAACATAGCCAGAGATATAAGGAACTTTCCAACCGGACGGTGCAACATGTACAACAGACCAAGTATATAGTGATCCTTTGTCTGACAAGTTGAACTCCAAAATATTTTCCGACATGCAATCTGGACATACGGGCACAGGTGGAAAGGCCTTTGTACCACAATCGCCACATTCTAGACCGATCATACTAGGGGTCCCATCGGCGGCCAGACGTAAAGCTTTACCGTCGAGCGGATATTTTTCGTGAATATCTTCTGCAGTCCGCGCCATTTGTAATCCCTTTTCCCATCCAAACTTCTATCAACCACCAGCATGCCAAGCAAGCGTCACCACATTGCTCCACCGCCGTCGACCACCAAGGTCTGGCCGGTCGTGAAATCACTTTCGGCAGATGCGAAGTACAAACAAGCTCCAACAAGGTCTTCAGGATGTTGCAGACGTTTCAGTGACCGGCCGGCGAGCTTTGCAGCTGGACCCCCATCACGCCAATCGGTCCGAGCGATTACATTTTCCGACATTGTCGAACCCGGTGCGATCGCGTTCACCCTTATTCCATCATCTCCGAGTTCCTTAGCTAGCGCTCGCGTCATCCCGAAAACGGCTCCTTTGGACGCATCATAATGCAGAAAAAATGGCAGCCCCGTAAAAATCCGGCTTGTCGTTACATTTACGATTTTGCCATATCCCCTCTCTCGCATTGTCGGTACAACGGCTTTTGCGCACAAGAATGTACCACCTACGTTCACCGACATCACCCGCTGGAATAGTTCGGGCGAAATTTCATCGATGGAGGCACGATCAAGATTCCCGAAAATAGCTGCGTTATTGATTAATACATCTATACGCCCATAAACGTCAGTCGCCGACTCCACCAGTTCCTGGCAGGAATACCAATCCGACACATCCGTTTGTATAGAAATTGCTTTGCCCCCCCCTGATATAATTCGCTCGGCAACAGTCGACGCATCCTCAATGTCCGATAACACGAGTTTTGCCCCTTCAGTCGCTAACGCCAGTGCATAAGTCGCCCCAATCCCCTGTGCAGCACCAGTAACAATGCAGACCCTGTCCTCGACTCTTCCGGACATTTTTAATCCCGATACATGAAATTAATTAGATATCTAAGGGTATCGGTGGCGTAAGAAAGTGTAAAGCGTCTGAGACGATCCAATAACCTACTTATCCTGCCGGTTATAGAAAGTGAATCCGCTGCGCTAATCTGTTGCCACAATGTCACCCGACCAGCGAAGCCATGATCGTATATCATTACGATAATCATTTTCTGGGTTCGAGGAAGTTTTCACCGGCGTGTTGACCCAACGTCGCAAAAATAGGGCTCCAGCCGCGTAATAAAATTAAAACCGGTAATTGCATTAAAGCGGACCAGCCTGAATACGCACAATTATGGCGACTACGATCCCAACAAGAATTACAAGTAGGATTTTTCGGATACCCATTGGTCAGTCCGGACGTCGCCTCACCATCACCACATCACGCGACGAGAATACGATTTCTCGACGTTGGTTTTTTAGAAAGAATTCCCAAGTCACTAAGCCACGGTCGTAACGAGTTTTAGACATGCGTTTACCGACGCATTCTTGGCGTATTGACAACTCGTCCCCTCCGCGAACTGGTTTTAGAAAATTCAGTTCCTCTATCCTTGCAGCGCCAATTATTGCAGTGTTACGCGCTATACTCATCTGCAAGCGTTGTTTTAGAGCGATAGTAAGGACACCGGATGCGATCAGGCTATCGTGGACCGTGGCCAAGCCACCCAGTTCACTGACGTGCATTGGCAAAGGGTCGTATCTCTCAGCAAAGCTTATTATTTCGTCGTCGGTAACCGTAATAGTGCCAGCTTCACACACGTGGCCAATATCCATGTCTTCGAGAAAAATTTCGACAACCGGGCCGGGTTTTACATCATTTATTTTTTCAGTTTCAACATTCATAGAGCGGACATAACTGACGGCCGCTCTCGAGGCAAATAGGAAGTAAAAGAACTTGTTTCATTTTACTTTCCCTTTTGAGCGGACAAGCTATTTATCGATTAAGCCAAACTTAAAATAATTTCGTAACCCGACCGGGGCACCTATTTCTTTACAGTAATGCAAACTATATTGGCCGTCGTAAATTTGAGATCAATCTACACTACCTGAGTCGGGTCATTAAGCTTCCAGTCTTTTCAAGCCCCAGATGAAAAAATGAACACTGAAAAAAACAAGCCTAAGTTTAGTTGGATAAAACCTCTAACCGAATACGGACCGCTCGTCGTTTTTTTGGCCGCTTATTACCAGGCCGATCTCTTCGTCGCGACCGGAGCTCTGATGGCGGCAACCGCGATCGCACTAGTCATATCACTGATTATCAACCGTCGAGTACCGATGATGCCGGTAATAACGGCTGTGGTCGTTGGGATTTTCGGCGGTCTTACATTGTTCTTCAACGATGATACCTTCATAAAAATGAAACCGACAATTGTTCAAATTCTCTTCGCAGCGATCCTTCTTGGTGGACTGTTATTCCGCAAAGCATTGCTTAAGCCGGTGATGGGGGCGGCCTGGCCAATGACTGATCAAGGATGGCATTTTCTGAGCCGCAATTTTGGAATTTTTTTTCTGGTAATGGCCGTTGTAAATGAATTTGTCTGGCGCACTCAGACCGAAGAGTTCTGGGTCAACTTCAAGGTTTGGGGAAGCATAGGCCTAATGCTACTTTTCAGCTTGACCCAAGCCCCACTGTTAAACCGATACAAAATTGAAACCCACGAAAATTGAACGTCGTCAGATTACTTCTTCCCACGTTTAGGCAGTTTGCCCAACAAACTTTGTTTATTAATAAGACCTGCGACAAGCCCACACCGCTTCAGTTACTCAACGTAGTCCGATGAAAAATATGCACCCGCTTTGTCAACTTTACTAGTTCCAACATTTTGTTGAAATGCGGTGAATTAGCCATCCAAGTTTCGTTTTCATGTAATTCCTCCATAAGCGCTGGACGTAGGCCGGCGAGAGCGTTGAGTCGATTTTCAATGAATAACACAGTTTCTTCTGTAAAACCTTGGGCACAGATTATTTTTGCGTGCTTAAGAGTTCGTGTCAGAAAAAACGTGGGCACTTCCGTTGGACACCGCAATGCAAGTGCCAAGGTTATATACATAATCGATTGACTTAATGGGCGATTCTTTCAGGACCAGATAAGTCGCTTATATCTCCACATACGCAGATGTGAACTCGATGTTCTCCGCCCATGAGGACTCTGGGCCTTTGATATTAATATCCCAGATACTATCGTCATAAGCAGTAATTAAGTTGTCCCGGTGTCAGGAACGGCACATAAGTAGCGTTGCCGCCAAATCGTTTCGCAATCTTGTCAGTTAGTTCCGGCCCACACCATCCGGGTCACTGGAGATCGTTTCTCCAGTGACCAGTCTTGTTCGCCATGTTTATTCCCACCCACAAGACCCCAGTAGGCGCTAGCTAAAATTGAATGTCCTCGACATGACTTGGTATCTGCCGCGATTCTGATGGTCGTAAATTGCGTGGAACAACCTTATATAACTACTCAGCCGCAACCGGTCGACGCACTTCACCGTCTTCAGGGACATGGTATTCTGCTAAGACACGATCTACGGTACCTGTCATTTCATCCCAAGGACACTCGATGAAGCTGTAAAGCGTATTAATAAATGCAGGACCGGCATAAAAACGCTCGTATTGCTGATGTCGGCCAGCAAATTCACTGCCCAGAAGGTCCCATCCCAACTTCAGGAATTTCATTCGGTCTATTGCCGACTGGCCGGGCACAGACCAATAGGTTTCAAACTTCTCTCTTAGTTCAGGGTTGTTGATTACCGATACATCTGCTGGCATCTGGAATGGCCCACCTCCCATCAATTCACGCACAGTCTCGCAGACAGTAGCGTAGTTCTGTGTACACCAGTGGAGGGCCCCATACATATGCCGGCGGTTTATGTTTAGACGTCCGGCAACCATCTCCTCGGCATCTTCAATCTGGCCGGAAATCATTGCATTCAACCCCGCCTCTCCAGCGGCCAGTCGTCCAAGAGTGTCACGCACTGCAGGCACCTGTAACACATTATTTAACTCAGCCGACTTGCGGGCTACCCCAAGTATCAGTTTCAACTTTTCGGAGAAACGTACATTCGACTGATGGTTGCCCATCGCGTGACTTGGCGTTTGGAAGTAGATGTTGCGGGAGAGGGCTGCGTTGTTGTGCGTGAATACTCGTTCCCAAGGCACTTTAACGTCTTCAAAAATTACCATGGAATCTGTCTCATCAAATTTCCATGCAAAGGGAGCATCAAACTCGGATACAGCGAATCTTTCAAAAGGCTTACGTGTCCAAATAGTTACGCCTTCCCAGTTCAAGGGCACGGCACAGGTGATACTCTCTGCCGCCTGTTCCTCGCCGAGCGGCAACAGGTTGCCCACCCACGTTTCATTGGAGAAAACCGCTGATGTCCCCAACATTTTCATCCCATTTAGCGTGACACCTTCCTTATCCTCCGCCGTAACCCGCAACGTCGGCACCGTCAGCCCCTCACGCTGATAGAGTTCAGGCTGTCGAGCGCCCTGTGGTGGAAGCACCGTGTAGCAAGCAAACGTATCGTTCTTACGCATAAAGTCGTAATATTCCTGCAGATGCCCAGCAGAACCACTCAGGTTCTCCTCAAAAAGATCTGGTTTCCATAGCAAACCTGTGACGAAGCTTGCAACGTGGTCAGGAGAGCGCCCGATTAACCCGCATGTCCATTCCGCAACTCGGCGATGCGTTTCGCGGCGCTTCCGAAGGTCTTCTTTTGTTTTCGGCTGCAAGTACCATGACGTGCTTAGTTCCCCGTCCTCGGCTTCGTAGGCCATGACATCCACATTCTCGGGCGCAAGCTTTCGATCATAAATCATCGCAAAGGAATGCGCAGCGTTACGGAAAGCTGGATGTGTTGTGACGTCCTCTACGAGTTCGTCTCCAACATAGACCCTTCGACCGTCGCGAAGAGATTCGAGATGTTGTTCACCTGTCTTAAGCATAAAATATCTCCTAAAGTTTTTCTAAGACGGTCAGCGCCAAATAGCACTGGCCGCAATATCCCCAGTTTCGGTATGTTCTTTGGCCAACGCCTCAGCCATATCAGCAGCTCGGGCACTAGTCCGGGTCATGTGCCCCACGATTTCACGGAATCGTCCGAAGGTCTCCGGTCCCATGCCGTCGAATAACTCATCGTTGATCGCCTGCAGATGAGGCGTAAAGGAGTCAATCGCGTCCTGACCATCCTCTGTCAGCTTGAGTATGACGCTACGCCCGTCGTCCGGGTTTGGTTGTTTATCGAGGAATCCGCGTCGCATAAGCTTCTTAGACTCCATGGTCACATAGGCGCCTGACGTATGCAGTCTATCTGCAATTAATGAGACGGTAATTCGATCACTAGGTGTAAGCTCAGCAACAACCATCAATATGTGATATTGAATGCCTGATAGACCAAGTGCAGTGGCCATCTGTTCACGGATGCGGTCAAAATTAACCGTCATAGTGAATATACCGTAGATCAAGCGCCGGAAATCCCCATCCCCATTCTCCTTATCCAATAGAGATTCCAATGTCGTAGATGGTGGTAAAATCCAATCTGGTTTGGAAAACGGATAGTGCACTGACATATAAAATTGATCTCAATAATTTTTTTCATAATGATGATAGCTAAATTAATTAGCTAAATCAATTGTTATATTTATTGGTTCGGATACCGCTTCAGTTCATAATCAAATTCTTTCTCAACTTACAAATTAAATTTAAGATCAATGCTGAGCCTATTCCATTAACTGCTGAAACTAACCAAGCTGCCACTGCTGAGACCTGGACGTCTGCTACTTCACTTTCGGGTGGCCAGCACGACGGCAACCGTTATAGCCCCGGGCATAATGACGCCAAGCAATCATAGGTACAGAAGACTTGAATCAGCCTGTCTACTTCATTTTACCGACCCGTTAGCGATCAGTTTCAAAAGATCAGCCATCGGTTCGTTGAATAACCGCTGCTCTTCGTGCAAAATTACCTAGTTACGAATGGAGGACCAGAAAGTGGATACCCTACAACGGCTTGTAAACGAGGAAGATATACGAGTCTTCCATGACGAAGGCGCTGTAAGACTGCGAAACATTGTCTCGCAGGATTGGCTTGACGTTCTTGCGGAGGGTTTCGAGCAGGCCGTCGCGTCACCCGGAAGATTTGCTAAGAGTTATGGACCAGAGGGCGCGCCACGATACTATACAGACCACAAGTTGTTTAATAGGTTCAAACCGTTTAGCAATTTTCTGTTCGATGGCCCCCTAGGCCAAGTGGCGGCAGAAATCTTGGGTGCCTCTCGTATCGATCTATATGATGAACACCTTCTAATTAAAGAACCCGGGGCACCAGCTCCAACATATTGGCATCATGATATGCCGTATTTTTCGATCGAAGGTTACGATCTTGCAAGTATTTGGTTTGCTTTGGATCCAACCCGAGAAGACACCGGCGCGCTTAAGTTCGCAAAGGGCTCACACAAATGGGGCAAACTCTACCAGCCGGTAAAAATTGGCGAGAATAAGCCGGTAGATAAGTTCAATCGTGACGACCTAATAGCGACGGTCCCAGAAATTGATAAGAATCCTGACGAATATCCGACGGTTCTGTTGGAGACTGATCCAGGCGACATTCTGATATTTCACGGGCTGACTTTGCATTCGTCCTCCGGAAACAGCAGCCAAAACATGACACGTCGCGCACTATCTCTTCGCATGGCCGGCGACGACATCCTTTGGAAGAACAGATCGGATGCACCGCTGATCTTCGATCGAACACTGAACGACGGCGAACCGCTTAGCGAGATTCCCGATGAATGTCCACAAGTCTGGCCAGTAAGGTCGTAACCCCTACCGTGCTCGCGTCACCATTGTACTTAGAAATAGGATACTGAGAACCGAGCACCCTACAATAACCACGCCCATCGGCTGGGCGGTGTTATCGTGTAATAGGCCAACAAATAACCCGGAAAGCGCTCCGCATCCGTAGCGCACAGAGCCAACTACAGCCGAGGCGGTACCGGCATTTTCAGGGAAATATTCCAGCGCACCCGCTGCTGCGTTGGCATTTATCACATTTAACGGAAGTGTGAAGATAACGATCCCGGCTATAACGCCCCATACACCCCAAACGTCCGTGTAAATCAGGACAAATAGCAATACCGCGCCTGCAAAGAGAAACCATACGCCAAAGGACATCATGTCGTATACACCTCTTTTTACTACTAACCTGCTGTTAAGCCACCCACCGATCAGAACACCGGCGACGTTTAGTGTGAAGATGTAGCCCATGTGCTCGGGCGCCACGCCATAGAATTCTATAAAGACGAATGGCGCACCTGAGAGAAACGCGAATAAGGCACCGAAAGTGATCCCCCCGGAGAGGATGTAACCGAGGGCTTTCCGGTGAGTGAGAACCTTCCCGTATCCGCGAAGCAGAATTAACACCCCGGGTTTTGACCTACGTCCGGCGGGTAGGCTCTCTTCGATACCAAATAAAACGACTAGAATCGCTAATATCCCGCAGATCACTAGCGCCCAAAAAACGGCGCGCCATCCGATCCAAATTAGCAGGTATCCTCCGATTACGGGCGCAACCATGGGGGCTAGGAGTATAAACATTAGCATCAGAGACATCGCGCGGGCCATGTAATTTCCCGAGAACCGGTCGCGGATTATAGCTCTCGACAATACAGTTCCCGCCGCACCCCCTACTGCCTGAAAAAAGCGAAAAACTAAAAGACTATCCACACTGGTTGCTGTTGCACACAAAATAGTCATCAAAATAAACAAACCAATGCCGGATAGAAGTATCGGACGCCGACCAAAGCGATCAGAAAGCGGGCCATAGCAGAGCTGGCCGAGGGTAAAACCGAGCATGTAGCCGCTTAACGTAAGCTGCACCTGTGCCGCTGTCGTACCAAAGTCTTCCCGGATCGTCGGAAAAGACGGAAGATACATGTCAATCGAGAGTGGTGCTAAAGCGGCTACGAGCCCGAGGCAGACTATCAACCCCAACTGCAGCGGTGGTTCCTTGGTCAAGGTTTTCTCTCGATTTCTCAAAATACGGGCGCTCTATAGCGACCTAGGTAGATCAAGCCCGACCCCCCGAAGATGGCCGAACAGTTCGGCAAGCTTAGCGCGATCCTCCAGAGGTAATGCTGGCTTTAAGATGGATGAAATATTCGCTTTTAGGTGCTCTTTTCGGCTGGTGCCAAAAAGCACGACATCAGCGCCTGGCTCATGTCGGGCAAATCGGTAGGCGGCATCGATCACGCTATCGGCCCCACCTTCGTGAACCAAAAAGCTGAGAGGATCGTCACTCTCTCCCAGCCAAGCCGGTACCTGCCCATCTTTAGAGAGGTCCCTCAAAGCCTCCTTCAGCCTGCCCTGAACGCTAAAAATATTGCGAACCACGAACATCATCAAAGTGCCAATTCTCAGGCTCAAAGTTTTCGGGAGTACCGATGACCGTGCCACTTGGTGCATCATGTTGAACCCGAGCATGACGACATCCCAGCAGTCATCCCGAATAGCCTGTTGCAGCATGGTCTGGCTGTGATCATTGGGGGAAGTCTCTGTAATCCCCAGAAACCTTATTTTGCCCGCGTCACGGGCGCGTAAAAGTGCAGGTGCGAGTTCACTGAGAGCATGATCGTACTGCCTCGGATGAACGCCATGCAGATGAAAAATGTCAATGTACTCTGTATTTAGTTCGCGCAAAGCATCATCGATCGCACTTGAAATTCGTTCTGCAGAAACATTTTCCGCCGTATGCTTGGTAGATATCACAACCTGATCACGTGGCACTGTTTTGATTGCTTCTCCTACTATGCGCTCCGTCCCATAGGACTGCGCCGTGTCCAAGAAATTTACTCCCAGATCCAAAGCGATGCGGACCAGTTTTACGGAATCACTCACGGACTGTCCCATCCCTTGCCCGATCTTGCTATTGCCCCCGCAACCAAGACCCGCAACGCTGACTAATAGCCCTGTTCTTCCTAATTCCGTATAGTCCATATCTCGGAGTTTAGTCGCCGACCGTCTTCACCGCCAGTTCCGAACTCTGTTCTAGCTGCGCTGCTAGTTCTCCAAGAATTCGGAAATCTTCAGCCGACAATGGGCCGAAAAAAGCATTATTGGCCTTCTGGATCTCGGGCTCAATCGCAGCGAGTTGCGCCGCGCCCAAACCAGTAAGTCGCAATGAGACACCGCGACCATCCGCAGGATTAGGATTCTTAGCTACAAGATTAGCTTTAACAAGCAAATTTACTTGCGCGGTGACAAATGGACCACTGACATGCATTCTCTTCGCTACGGCATGTACCCCAGCGCCACACTCGTTATCCTGCATGTGAGCGACCGTCATAAGTATCGCGTATTGTGGTCCAGTGACACCAATAATTTTTGCCAGCCGGTCACGGACTTCTTGCATGCGTATCCCCACCGAAAGCAGATCGTAGACCAAAGCACGAAACGAATGATCCCGGCCGTTATCATCAAGAAGTTCCCACCGAGACACGGAGACCGGAGGTTGTTTCTCTATCACACGTCGAGAAATGACGTATTTCCCTGCAACCCGGCCTCAATCGGGATGTGCAGGGCCTCGTGTATAGAATTATACATTGCCCAGAATCCAACGACGCAGGCGAGTTCGACAACCTGTGCCGGTGTCATGCTAGCGGCAAGGTTGTCTAACACAGATTTAGGCACATTCGAATGATCGACACTCGCCGCTTTCGCGTATTCGATTGCAGCCTTCTCGGCCGGGTCATCCGGCACGTAGTCCGTGCCAAGTAATTCTTCAACATCTTCTTCTGAGAAGTTCCAGCCCTCTCCGTCACCATCACTTTCACTCATCAGTGTGTTGGTGTTGTGCGCAACACAATAGGCACTCTTGTTTAAAAAGCTGCAAACAGCCGAAATACGGCGTTTCAAACCTATATCTAGATGACTGCTGTCATCCCGCATCACGGTGTTGTTTAACTGAACCAAACACCCCAGTAATTCCGGGCGATGCATATAAAGTTTTAGTGCGTTCGGCATGAAACCCATTCGTTTTTCATAGGCCTCCAAAGGGCCTTTGATCGTTTCCGGTAGTGCATCCGGATCCGCATAGGGAATAAATGGCGTCTTTTCGGTCATTAGAGATAATCCTCCAGTCGTACGTTTCCCCAGTTAAGCGGAAATGCTTCCTGATAGTCTGTTTCTCCCCTGTAAGGCTTTGAAGTGGCATCAATGCCGACTTTCCCAACAACTCGCCATGGCTCGTGGCCCGGGATTGGGTCACCAGAGGGCTCGTATAATGAGCCCCGTGTACCCGGAACCACAAATATGTCACGGGATGGATCTACCCGCGTCGCCATTGCGCGATAAACGGCGCCCGGATCATCAATATCTGTGTCGGGGCTGATCGCTACCACCATCTTAGTATTGAGCCAGGGAGATCCCATAGTCTGCATCAGGGCATCATTGACGAACCCCGGCCGCGGATAGTCGACTTGAATTACACAGCTGACAGCTGCCCCCCAAGGGGGAAATCGGACATCGTGAACTTTCAGTCCGATTTCACTGATCCGATTATATAGAACTGCCTCATGGCAGAGACGTGGGAGCGGCTGATGGTCGGTATCCGGGACGGTCTGGTGATTCCGGTAAATCGGTTTGCCAGCCCGCATAGTTATCGCCGTCAGGTCAACACGCGGAATGTTTTGTTCCTTGGGCAAGAAATAGCCGGTCGGCGCATTCACCCCGCCCATCGGGAAGTTCTGTGAGATGTCGACGAGGCCCTCAACGATAATTTCCGCATGGGCGGGCACTCGAAGATCGATAGTCTCACATTGCACCATCTCCACGTCCTGATCCATTATAGTTCCAACCATTTCCATCTCGCCCCACATATCCATGTGCATGCCAGAAAAATTAGCCATAATTTCATATGCCGGATGCACACCAAAGACGATGGCAATCGGCATCTCGTTTATACCTAGGTCACGGTATTTCTGCATGATGATGTGGGTGTGTGGTGTTGCAAAACTCATGAAACCATGACGCGGGCCCACTGGCGTAGTACCCGCATGTGAAGAATTATAGAAACCTGTTTCCGGGTCCTTTACGATATTCATGGCGGAAATATAACGCTGACCTTCTTCTGAAGAATGCACTGGTGCAGGAAGTTTTAGCCAGTCGACCTCATTACCGGTGTATATGACCTCTTTAACCGGTCCTGTTTTAACATCAACTAAACCCCGTGGGGGTTTGCGCAAGCGATACGCCAGCGTTGGAAGATAATCCTCCTTCGACACGCCCAACGCCCTGCATTGGGACCAACGATGTTTCACCAGTATGTCGCATAATCTGAAATCCGGATACTCAATGATATTCTCGAAAAGAATTGGACATTCGGATTGTGCCGATAATGCCCCGATATCGTCAATCGACACGGGTTTCTCAATAATAGTTAATAAGTCTCGGTTTGTTTGTAGGTACCCACGAAGATCCCGGTCGAGAGGCCGGTTGTGTCCTTTACCGGGATCTAGTGCGGTTCCATCGGTTGACATAGGATTCTCCCCACTCAGATTAGGTAATCTAGTTATCTAAATTTAGTGGGGAGTCAATGAATATTCGCCAATTCGTGTTTTACTTTGCCGATTGATTAGGTGTCTCTCCTTTAAGAAGGCGATTGATCTTTAACCGAAATAGGCCGGCTGACGCGTCTAAATCCAACCCGATTTTGAGCCGACCTTCATGGACCGTCTCTTCCTTCTGAACAGCCTCCAGAATCTCCTTATCTTCTGCAAAGGCAATGCGAAATTGTTCGCTGATATTCTCTCCCACCGCCTGGTCATCAGGTTCGAAATTCCGCACATGCAGCCAGCGGTCAATAGTACGGGTTTCAGTGACCGGCGTCATAAAATGGCATGAATATACTTGGATACGCGCGTCTCCGCCTTCCTGCCAGTTGCCGGTACCAGCAGCCGTAGCACCAAAATCGATAATTGAAACCGAAGGTAGATACATCAGATATCGCTGCCACATATCGACTCTGCCGTTATGCCCCCCAAACGCAGCAACAAAGCCTGTGGGGGCGGAGTCAACCGTCAACCGCTCGGTCACGACCCCCCATGACGTGCTTTCATGTGTTACCGGCGCATTGATTCCCTCCGGGTTTCCCAGCGTCGAAGGGTGGACGTAATTCACGTGCGTCGGATCACATAAATTGTCGCAAAGTAGCAGATAATTTGCTTCGACATCGAGCGCATCGCCGAATGCAACGCCCCACTCTGTCTGGTGATATTGCGGAAGATCATAGATCTCGCTGATATCGGCGATCGCGGTGTCTCCCATCCAAATCCAAACCATACCCATTGTTTCAAAAACGGGATATTCCCGGATTCTACAATCGGGCCGAATCAACTGTGTGGGTGCCCGAACACATTCACCGTTTCCATTAAAAATTAGACCATGGTAGCCACACTGAATATCGTTTCCGGCGATTCGTCCTTTGGAAAGAGGCAAAAAACGATGGGGACAAACATCCTCCGCTGCCCGGACGACCCCATCCTCTCCTCTCCAAAGGACAATTTTTTCATTCAGAATTGTCTGCGGTAACGGCTCATCCTTAAGATCATGAGTCCAACTCGCCACGTACCAGGCATTTTTAATGAATGCCATTACGTTGTCTCCCCTTTGGGCAAAGCTCATTAATGATAATGCGCTTATAACAATGCGAAAGCCTAATCCAGACTATAAATCAAGAACGATTAACGGAATAGCGGCGACATTTCAGGGATGGGACGTGGCGTCATCAATAGGCCGGACTGTTCGATCAATAGGGGCGTTATTTTCAATAAAAAATTATGCCAGTCTTTATCCTCATTGAGTTCGGCGATCCTTGCCGCCCGGTCGGCCGAATTCTGGAACCACCACCATAGCGTTATATTATGAAGTGGCCCGGTCATAGACATGAAAGCGCCTATCGTGCGCCCGGCCATAATATCCAGCGCCTTCACACCACTTGCATTGCAGGCTTTGATAAACGCAGGAATGCCGCCCGGACGAAGCTGAAAGGCCCGTTCTTCGATCACACGTTCGCTTGTAAGGCTGGTCAGTTTCGCCCCGGTCTCCGGAAGCCAGTCATGCCCGCCCGCCCACATGGGGTTCAGAGATTCCAAAGGCAGCAACTCGAAGAATCCGTTTACCTGTTGGCGAATAATCTTACGCGTATTAACGAAGTATGGCGTTAGCTCGGGGATGGCGTACAGACCTCGCAGCCGCGTGTCCCAATCTTCGAGGGTATCGTAACGATAAAGATGAATAACTTGGTCGATCGTCCCAGTGCTGGTAGAAAAGTAGCCCACCAACCGATCCATATAGCTTTTAACCAGGTCGAAACCCCTGTCGATCTGAGCTTGATCGAAGGCTGTAACGTGACCGGGTTCCATCGTGTAAGCGCGTCGTTCAAATATCATCTTTCTACTCGTATTAATGTCTCTCGAGTATTGGTATGGCAGCGTTCGAGTCGCGTTGCCACCCTCCCCACCAAATTCAGCATCTTTACCATACCCGACGTATTCCAAATCCGTATCTGCATTAAAACTCTGAAATAAATCCAGAGAGGGAACCAACGCTCAGTTGACACCCCGGCCAATATCGACAAGTTAGTCATACATTACCCGTCCATCTTCCCTATTATCGGAAATTCCAATGACCGCTTCCTATATTGTTCGTTACCAAGGTACCGCCGCTAATAAATCGCAATTCATCTCCCACTACCAAAAAAAACATGCGCCGATATTACAGAGATTACCAGGAATAGTTGCACTAACCCTCCACCAGGGAGCCGCCTCTTCCGACCCGTTCCCAGTCAACCCGGATGGAAATCTGTTGATTGCAGAAATGACTTTCAAAGACCTACCCACGCTAAATAACGCGCTTGCATCTTCCGCCCGTGCGGAAGCCCGGCATGATTTCAGTAATTTCCCCTATTTCGACGGTGAGGTTACGCATCAGGCGTTTATGACCGAACGGGTCTTTTAGGGTATTTTTCTTCATATTATCATGCTTGTATTTTCCGGATTTTTTGTGGAAAAACTTGTTTTAAATCGGTATGATAATGATTCCTTCGATTTGAACCTCTGACCGGATCGACCATGACCGAGAACACGCGCCGCGTGCTTCAGCGGGATAGCAATCCTCACCTGTTCCGTCGAATAACATTCAGATCGGTGACAGCACGCAACAGAGTTATGATGTCGCCAATGTGTCAATATTCGTCAACAGACGGCATGCTCGAAGAATGGCATCATGTTCACCTATGTAGTCGTGCAGTGGGCGGCGCCGGGATTGTTTTCACCGAGGCGACGCACGTTTCACCGGAAGGGCGTATTACCCCTCACTGTCTTGGCATCTGGACAGATGAACAACGCGATGCTTTTAAGCGCACTGTCGAATTTATTTCCAAACAGGGTGCGGTCCCGGGAATCCAAATCGGTCATGCCGGGCGAAAGGCATCAACATCCCGGCCTTGGGAAGGAACGCAGTCGCTCCCCCCCAGTGATCCGAGCGGTTGGCAAACGATCGCTCCAACGGACAAACCCTACGATGATTGGCACCCACCGCTCTCCATGGACACTAAGATGATAGAAAGGGTTCTTGGCGACTTCAACGCAGCGGCCCGCAGGGCATACGAGGCGGGATTCAAACTGCTAGAAATCCACGCTGCCCACGGATACCTAGGGCACAGTTTCTTATCCCCGCTCAGCAATGACCGCTCTGATGATTACGGTGGATCCTTGGAAAACCGGGCCCGGTTCTTGATGGAAACACTAGATGCTGTCCGCGATACATGGCCGCCTGATCTTCCCTTATTTCTGCGACTATCGTGTACCGATTGGGTGGACGGAGGATTGACGACTGAAGATGTAGTGAAAGTCGCCGGCTGGATCAGCGACCGGGGGGACGTTGACCTAATAGATTGCTCATCCGGTGGCAACCATCCAAGTCAGCAGATTCCAACTCACCCCGGTTATCAGGTCCCCTTCGCAGACCAAATCAAACGCCATACAGGCATTAGGACTGCGGCCGTTGGGCTACTTCATAGCCCAGATTTCTGTGAAGAAATCATTGCCAATGGACGTGCCGACCTAATCGTCCTTGGGCGGACACTTCTCACCAATCCATACTGGCCTTTGCATGCAGCTACAAAACTTCAGTCAACAAATATAGATTGGCCCGTTCAGTATGAACGAGGGAAGATTTTTTAATCATATCTCATGTAATCTAAGCAAGTTCTGCGGAAAGAGAATAGCCTAGGCGCCAAGGTTCCCTTTAGAGAATACATTTTGAAGAAGTATTATTTTCAAATATTTGTGTGCTAATAACACAACCTATTTTTCAGTTATGTTGCATGATCTCCTATTTTATCGAACGTCTAGGAATCTTAACCATGATGAGATCATACTGTTGTTACCCTCGATTTCCTCGCTTTGGCGCCCAAGTGTAAAGACAGTAAAGTAATTATGCCGCCGACAGCGATTACCGCCATAGCAATTTTCCAAGCCAGTGGTTCGGCTGCCCCGCCGAATGTATCTAGAGCCAAGCCAAAAGCAAGAGGACCGATGACCCCGCCGGAAAACCCTATGAAAGCTAGAACCGCCAGAGCGCTGCCGCGCCGGGCGGGGTCTGCGGCGGCAATCGTCCCAGCATTTATCGCAGCACTGCGACCGTAGGAAGAAATTCCGAACACCAAACAGAGCAGTATAGTCAACTCGTAGCCGCCATCAACCAAAACGCCAATCATCCCCGCTAAAAGCGCGGACACGATAGCAACTATCATTAAGATCTTCTGGCGTTCATAACGGACACATAGTTCCCCCACTATCATAGCCGCCGGCACCCCGATAAGCGCCACCAAAGTGGCCCAGACGGGCGGGGGCCAACCCACCTGATCCGCCGGCAACCGTGATTGGATGAACATAAAAAAAGTAACTAGCCAGACGCGTGCCGAGAAAACTTCCCATGCTGTCCCAAAGGACGAGAAAACATAGGACATAACAGCCCGATCCCGCAGGACTGGACGAAAATCGAGAGCCGCACCCATACTTTTAGCCACCGGTTCCGGTTGTTTAGCCGGGAGAACAATAGAGATGATGGTAAAAGCGACCAATCCTCCAATGCCCGCAAATGCGAATGGCCATTGCCAGTCGAGATACTGGGCGCTTACGCCGGCAATAAGAATGGAACCCCCCGACCCAAGTGCAAAAAATGATGAATAGTATGTAGAACCACGCTGTTGAACCCGCCCGGGCGGCAACTGATCAGACAACGCTTTTAGGCCAGGCATGAAAGTTCCTGCCAAGCCAACCCCTGTTAACACCCGAAATCCAACTCCAGACCACAAATCGTCAGCGACGAAGGCAAATCCGAAATTACCGATAGCACCTACGACGGCAAAGGTTAGATAGATATGCTTGGGATCAATGCGGTCAGTGTAAGCGGTCAGAATGGGCACTGTCGCTATGTATCCAATGAAAAGGGCACCACCCAACCAGCCGGCCTGGGCATTGGATAAATTCCAAACAGAGATAATTTCACTCAGTACAGCTGCCGGAGCCATAAAGCCCATCAGTGTCAGCACTAACGCGAGGCCAAATGCTCCAACGAGAAAAACCGGATTAGTCATGTTAGGTCTATCACGATCTTTCCTGCTGCCGCATTTGCTTCCATATAGGAATGCGCCTTTTGTATCTCTTCGAGCCGGAAAACACGGTCGAGAGGTAACCGATACTTGTCACTTTTGATACCAGCTATGTAATCTTCTAGAGCCCAGTTCGGCATCGGTGTCATGGAGCTTGAGAAATAAGTAAACTTTGTCGTGGATGGTATCGTCGCACCTGGGACGAAGTTTTTTATCTCCCATTCGCCCCCCAATAACCCTGCCATACAGAGTATACCGCCTCGGCGGACGCATAAAAAAGAATCCTCAATCACGTTTGTCCCAACCAGATCGAGCATGGCGTCGACACCCTCGGAAACCAACTCCCTAACCCTTGGCCCAATTTGCCCATTATCTGTAATAACGAAATCGACCCCGAAACTCTTCAGTAAATCTGACTTTGTTGGATCCCGTGTCGTCGATATAATGCTAAGGCCTCGTTCCCTTGCAAGATTGGCGGCTACCAATCCGACCGATGAAGACCCGCCCCGGATAAGCAACGACTGACCTCGTGAAACTCCCATCGCTGGCATTAGGGCACCCCAAGCCGTGTGGAATACCTCCGGTACAGAGGCAAGCTGGGACCAAGAGAGATTCGTGTTCACGGCATGAACACAATGGGCCGGGACGTTTACGAACTCAGCATAGGAGCCGTCAAATGCACGCCCCATTCCTCCAGTAGTGGCAACCACGATCTGTCCCTGGTTAAATGCAGTAGCCGGCGCCGCTTCAACGACGCCAGCGCATTCTATCCCTAACACACGCGGAAACTGAACACTGGGAGAATAACCGAGACGGGTATATATCTCACCCCGATTAAGGCCGAAGGCCATAATTCGGATCAGAATATGGCCGTCCTTCGGATTTGGACGAGGCCAGTCATCTCGCAGCTGAAGCACCTCCGGGCCTCCAGGCCTTTCAACGATAACCGCACGCATTGTTTTTGTCACAGATAAGGAACCAGTCCGCCGTCGTCACGCAGGAGTAGCTTTATAACTTTGAACCCGGAGCATGAATGAAAACCAAGCTCTAAGTATGTTTCAATTCGAACCTCTATTCTATCAAGAATCAATCTCACCCCGGATCTTTACTGCTTTTCGAATTACTCGGATTGTTTCGAACCATAGGTCGTACTTTTCTATCTCTGACAAAGGCACCCATCTCGCATCAGATACATCGTCATCGGCTACGGGTTCTCCACTCGTCCAGACCGCTACAAAATCAACTAGGGTATAATGATATTGAATTCGCCCGCTATCGTCCTCCCGGATCGTGTCAATAACGTCTATGAGCCCGATCAACTCCGCATCCACTCCGGTTTCCTCCTGTAGTTCTCGCAACGCCGCCGTTCGGGTAGTCTCGCCAAGTTCCTGCCCACCGCCAGGGATAGACCATTGCCAAGTAATTGGAGCCTTGGCCCGTTTCACCAGCAGAACTTTATCGTCTCTCAGGCAAACTACGCCGACGCCGCAAACGGGTTGAGTGGGATACTCTCTGGGGTTCATAGCGGCGGATCGGGGGTATTTCGAGGCCATAGAAAATAGATGAAACCCGCGACTTCAACGGCAATTAGGATAGCCAGCGCAACCTGATGCCCGTCAGCGCTATAAAGCCCTTCGCCCGGCGCAGGATAAAGACCGATAGTTACGCCCACTAACCATTGAGTCGCAAAGGCGGCAATAAACGTAAGCATATTCTGCGCCGTATTTACCCTGCCCGTAAGTCGATGAGGAAATTTTTGATTTAATACCGCATAGGCCAAAGTAGACGAGGATCCGAAATAGCCAAATAAAAGGCAAAGGATAGCTGGATAATCGGTCCAGGCCGCAGCAAAGAGAACTTGCACAATAAGAGACATGGCAATACCTGCCACCGCAGGAACTACTGTGGGCACTCCTAAATTCTGGGCTCGTTCTGCAATAAGCCCGATCGATAGAACACCCACGAACATCCCGATGTTGAACATAAACATAGCGTCTGCCACACCGCTACGGTCCAATTCCGCAACGTCTCGCAGCCATGGTGCTGCCCACAGCGCCTGATATGAAAGAAACACCCCGTTATGCAGGAAAACCATGACCGAGAGCCGCCAGAAATACGCGCTTCCGTATACGATCTTCAAGTCCGACAGCTGCGCTTTAAAAACTGGCTGACTGAGGTTCATCTCCGTCGCCGGTGGTCGTTCCGGGACCACAAATAAGATCAGTAGGCCCGAAATAATTGAAAGACCGGCCAGCCACCAGAATACTGTCCTCCAGTCCACCGTCTGTATAAGGAGTTCCATCGGTACTGTTGTCGAGAGCGCCCCAATGGTCCCGAATGCGAATATCACGCCATTGACCAACGGAATTTTCTTTTTGGGAAACCAAAGCACGTTAGTTTTAAGCGCCGCCATTAGACAAGCCGAGACGCCTAGCCCGATGAGACCACGGCCAATGATAAGTGTCAGAGCGTCGGTTCCTACAGCAAATGTCGCCGCACCTGCCGCCGCAACCATCAGTAACGCCGTCTGCACTTTGCGAGGTCCGTACTTGTCAAGCACAATTCCGAGGGGCAGTTGCACTGCGGCGAAGGTAATGAAGTACGCCGCAGTCATAAAGCCTAAGGCCGATGGGGAGAGCCCCACATCCAACACAATCTGAGGCGAGATAATCGCGTTAACCGTACGGAACAGATAAGACATGTAGTAACCAACACCGAAAGGCATCAGAATAGTCAAGACGAGCACATAAAGTGGCCTTGCGGCAGGCGCGACGGGAACGGCAGCTGGTTCAGCCATTCTTTTTCTTTCTCAGGCCCGGAAGTATAAAGTTAACATAACACAGCACTTGAACCACTATAATGATGCCCAGTGCTGTTGAATGAGCCTCAAGCGAGTATCCTCCGTCAGGATCCGGTGTAAAGGATTCGATTATCCCACCGATGCTCCATTGGCAGAAAAAGGCAAGCACAAACATGAAGAAATTCATGGCTGTAATTGCCCTGCCAGTCATCTCAGCTGGAAAATGCGCGGTCTGAACGGCATAAGCCAAATAAATAGCAGATGAAAGGAGCCCGAAAAGGAACCAAAGCGCTGCTAGCCCCGACGTTGTACCGAGGGCAAGCAAAACCTGAGTGCCTACAAATATTAGTATACACGTGCCGAACACATGGACCGCCTGGAATCGGGTCCTTCTCAGGAGATCCGCGAGCGCGCCTGTTAACAACAATCCGACCAAGAACCCCAGCTGAATGGCGAGCAAATAGTTGGCCCGCTCTGTTTGGTCGAGCCCGGCAACATCCCTCAACCAGGGGTCTGCCCATAACGTTTGGTAGGATACAAACGCCGTATAACTGAATGAGAAGATCAACGTGATTCGCCAGAAAAAGATATCGCGGATCACTCGCCCGTAACCCTTCAATTGCATACCAAAGCTCTCGCTCCTTTGGCTCATCTCTCTCTTTTCCGGCACCAAGATCAGGACCATCAATGATACGATCACTGTAACGACGGCGAGGCCTCCGAAGATATCTCTCCATTCAGTGGTATGAAGCATAACCTCAACAGGGCGTGTTGCTGAAACAGCCCCCAAGGCACCGAAAGCCCCAATCAGATTATTCATAAGCGGGATCCGATCGCTGGGAAACCATAATGCGTTTGCCTTAAGCGCCGACATAAGGGCAGCAGATACCCCGAAACCGATCAGGGCGCGTCCAACCATTAGTAGTCCGAATGATTCCGCGATAGAAAACACTGCTGCGCCCGCTGCTGCGAACATCAGTAACAAAGCATTCACCTTTCGCGGTCCATAACGGTCCAAGGCGACACCGAGGGGAATCTGCGACGAAGCAAAGGCAATTAGGTAAAGACTGGTCAGTAGTCCTAGCCCCGCAGGACCGAGTGTAAGCTCTACAGTAAGATTTTCTGAGATCACCGCGTTAATCGTGCGGTATAGATAAGACAGGTAGTATCCGCATCCGAAAGGTAGAAATACGCGGAGAATAACTTTAAAACTAGACGGTGGTGCATGTTTTAAAGACATCAAGTTTGACCCTTCTTTGGCCGCTACTCTTTTACTTTTAGCGAAGATAGGCAGCCCCTTTATTGAGCTATCGATAATGGCAGGTATTTCTCGACAGCGATGGAGAAACCACACTTTTTTTGGCCAACCTCAATGACACGGCCTCTGCAGGCACAAAATGTTAGCAGAAACATACAGCCCGGTGCACATAAGGTTGTGCGCCATATATTGCCACAAGAAATGACGACGAGTAGGTTACACAACTTGAAGTTAAGGAGCTAATTTTGCCGATCACATTGGAGTTCATGATTAAGCCGGAAGGCACAATCAAGCAGATCCACATCGCCGAACTCGTGATAGCCGGCTGGACCGGCCGCGATGTTGACGCGCTTGAAAAACACATTGTTGAATTGGAAGAATTGGGAGTTCCTCGTCCCAGTTCGGTGCCGTGTTTTTATCGCGTCGCTTCCGAAAATTTTTCTAATCACGAAGATCTCCAATTTTTAGGAAACACCTCGTCGGGCGAAGTCGAGTTCGTCCTAATCGGTAACGATGACGGTATGCTGATTGGGGTCGGATCGGATCATACTGACCGAGAGGTAGAGACCTACTCCGTCCCTGTTTCTAAACAGATGTGCCTGAAGCCTGTCTCGCGATCGTTGTGGCGTTATTCTGATGTCTCCGATCATTTCGACGATTTGCTGATCCGTAGTTGGGCAACCGAAAACGGTAAAAAAAATCTGTATCAGGATGGTAGCGTCACCGCGATGCGACAACCGGAGGAATTGATCGGCCTTTACCTCCCAGGCCAAACTGTTCTTCCCCATGGTATGGCCATGTATTGCGGCACTCTAGCGGCGATCGGCGGAATCCGACCAGCTGATCGATTCGATATAGAGATTGAGGATCCTAAGACCGGCCGTAAGATTTCACACGGCTACAACGTCAACACCCTGCCCGTCATAAAGTGAATTACTCATAAGCTGGAAGGAATTTTTAGATGCCGATAAACAAGCAGTGGAAAGAATTTTATGCCGTTGACATGGGCGGCGAATGGGAAGTGCCGGAGGGCTACCCAGAGGGCATCAAACAAAAAATCTTGGTTGGGCACCTAGATGAGGTGAATAAAACAGGTGGCCGAACCCGGCTGTTAAAATTCGAGCCCGGGGTTTATACGACGGCTCCTTTCACACATGATTATTGGGAAGAGGTCTATCAGCTCAAAGGAGATCTAACTGTCGGAAATGACGAGAATGGCGAAGGTGGCCGTAGCTTCGACCCTGACACCTATGCCTGTCGCCCCCCTGGGACACCCCATGGCCCATTTAAATCTGTAGAGGGCTGCGTACTCCTAGAGAGCCATTATTATGACGAAACTAAATAAGCCACCCAAACAGGACCTTAGGAATTACGCACATGGATTTAAAAATGAAGCCGGTCCTGGAACTTCAGGCGGCATTATGGAGTGGTAAGACCACTAGCCGAGAACTTACAGAGCAGGCGCTAGGGCGGATAAAAGACCCTGATGGAGAAGGGTTTCGTACCTTTTTGCAGGTGCACGACGAAGCCGCGTTAACGGCGGCAGACGCATCTGACGCGGCACGCGCCACTGGGGTGGTTCCTTCGCCCCTCGCGGGTATTCCGGTATCACTAAAAGATCTTTTCGACGAACAAGGCAAGCAAACAAAGGCAGGCTCAAAATCTCTCAATGACGTCGCGCCTGCAGCAAAAGACTCCATCGTAACCGCACGCCTTCGGGCCGCTGGAGCAATCATCGTTGGCCGAACAAATCTTACTGAATTCGCGTATTCGGGTCTCGGCTTAAATTGTCACTACGACACACCACGGAACCCTTGGGATCGGAAAACAGGGCGCATCCCCGGTGGTTCTTCCTCTGGGGCTGGTGTATCCGTCGCAGATGGTATGTGCTCGGTTGCAATCGGTACTGATACCGGCGGTTCCGTGCGCATCCCGTCCGCAGTTAATGGTGTTACGGGATTTAAGACGACAACGGGCAGGATATCCTTGGATGGCGTTTATCCGCTCTCTTCCACGCTAGACAGTGTGGGGCCACTGGCACCTACAGTCGGATGCTGCGTGGTGACCGATGCGATTTTGGATAATAGAACGCCCGCAATCCCCGCGGCACTACCGATCGGAAACCTCCGCTTCGGTATCCCACAGCACTATGTACTAAATGACCTCGACGACCAAGTGGCTGGGGCCTTCGAAGAGACAATTCGTAAGTTGGAACGCGCCGGGGCCTCGGTTAGTGAGGTCCCCTCTAAGATGTACGAGGAAATACCAGAGGCCATGCCGAATGGTGGAATTCTTGGAGCCGAGGCATTCGCCCATCACCGCGATCGAATGGATCAAGAGAAAGAACGCTATGACCCTCGGGTCTGGGTGCGGATCCGCCGAGGCGAGAATTTATCTGCTGCTGATCTTATCGACTGCCACCAGAAAAGGCGCCATATCCAAGCACGTGCAGCAGAAATGGCACTCCCCTTTGACGCACTTTTGATGCCGACCTGTCCAATTATTGCACCAGAGATAGCTCCCTTGGACAAGGATGACGAGTTATATGGTGCGACCAATATCACGATGTTGCGTAATACAACCGTAGGAAATTTTCTCGATACTTGTGCCTTGTCCATCCCTTGCCACGCACCTGGAACCGGGCCCGTTGGGCTCATGGTAATGGCAGCTACCCGGCATGATGAATGGCTGGTACGGATTGGACTGGCGGTTGAGCGCACGTTAATCGAAGGGTAGACTCAACCACGGAGTAGTTAAAAATTCTGATTTTTTTCCACTGATTGATCTTTTCTCCACCAAATATCATCCGGTGAAGTACTAACTCCAAGATTTGGATTAAATTTCCCAGTTGCGCTTGATATGGAGGCACCTTAAACGACAGTTTTTCCGTTTTCCTGCACAAAATTCTGGTCTGTTACCAGTAACCAAACTATTCACAAAACAAAGTCTATCGTAAGAAAAAAGAAACTATTGTCTTAAACCCGGGGGTAGAGAGGCATTAGCCCAAACCTGATACGACCCGCATTCTCTGCCTGTGTATCCCAGTCAACCATGATCTGAAGAGACGCCGTATGAACGTCGCGGAGCATGCGAAGAAAATCGTTTTCCGGCGTTAATCCTCTTGCCCCCACAAGTGGATTCAGCCGCTCTAAAGCGCGGACGCATAGCTGAACCGCGAATGCATTATTACGGCTCCACCGCGCTCGATCGTCGATTCCCGGTATATCGCCGGCCTTGGCGATTGACATCGCATCGTCACAGTCTTTGAGGAGCAATGCTTCTGCAGCATCGATCTCTGCGCCTGCCTCGGACACACGAGTCTGGGCGGTGGACAGTTCCGCCATAGCCGCGTTCCCGACCGTTTTACGGCCACTAATGTCATTTTCGATCATTGCCAGCCCACCTTTAGCGATACCTAACGCCGGCGCCGAAAATACTTTCGTTTCTAGAGTTGGAGAAGGCACCCGATAAAGTGCACCGGGATTTATCTCAGAACCCGGTGACGTTCCACCCATAAGTTTGGTAGATGAGATTGTTCTGTGTTCAGGAATAAATACATTATTGAGTTGGATAGTGCGCGACCCTGTGCCGGCGAGCCCCAGCGAATACGAGTCGTCTTCTATATCGTAATCTGATTTCGGAACCAGCGCGAACCTGTGTTCGGGTAAACCCTCTCCATCTTCGGGCGGTACAAATACTTGCATATTATTCCAGTCCGCGAAATCGATGCCAGACGCGGAGCTCCACTGCCCATCCATAATCAGGCCGCCATCTGTTCGTTTTACGTAGCCATCCTTTACAGGAGCTGAGGAAGCTATTAGCGCCATCGGATTATCGCCCCAAACGTCATCCTGAGCCGCCGGGTTATTCATACCGAGGATCCAGTTTTGTACTGTGAGGTCTGAAAATATCTGGCAGCTCAAACCGCATCCCTGTCCCAATTCAGCGCTTATCCGCACCATCATACTGATATCCCAAGCCATTCCACCGTAACGTTCTGGCTGATGGATCCGGAAAAAACCCTGATCAGTGAGTTCGTCTATTGTCTGTTGCGTAACCGCCCGATCCTTGTCTGCATTGCGTGCTCGGCCCAGTAATACAGGGGCCATTTCCTTAGCCACTTCAATCATCTTCGCCTGTTTCCGGCAAATTTGCATCAGGCCCTCGGATCAGTCGGTGGTACGCCCAATTGTAACTCCGCCGCAGTTATAGCATGCCGGTCCCAAGCCATATTAATCTGCATCGTCGCGGCATGAATATCGCGGTAAGCACGCATGAAAACGCTTTCGGATGTTAAACCACGCGCACCAACTAGAGGATGGAGTATCTCCACAGCCTTGACACACATCACACCCGCGTAGGCATTATTGCGGCGCCAGAATGCGCGGTCTTCCACTGTAGTTACACGGCCTATTTCACCAATCTCAAGTGCCGCATCACAATCCCGTTGCAAGAGTGCCCAAGCTGCCTCAATTAAAGCACCTGCTTCCGCAACGCGGATTTGAGCGGTCGTCTGGTTTGCCATGGGTAAGCCCGCAGCGTTTCTACGTGTAGAAAGATCGTCCTCAATTGCGTCTAAGGCGCCACGCGCCATCCCAATAACCGGGCCCGAAAAGATTTTATTGGCACCGCACATTGGAGGAACCCGAAAGATCGGTCCGAAGTTCTCCGACGCCTCGATAGTCTTTCCAGCTCGGGCGTCTGCGGTATTAAGCAACCGGTATTCAGGAATAAACACGTTAGCTAGTTCAATAGACCGAGAACCCGTCGCCGCCATGCCCGGGGAGTACCAATCATCGATTATTCGATAATCGGATTTCGGCACTAAGGCCATATGATGTGCCACGCCGCCCCTTTCCTGCGGAACGAACACCTGCATGTTATTCCAGTCGGCCCAATCGACACCGGAAGCGAAACTCCACACTCCGTTTGCTACCAATCCACCTTCGACACGCTCGACCGAGCCGCCCTTGGCGGGAAATGAAGATGCAGTGCATACTGACTGATCTTTTCCCCAAACATCTTCCTGTGCCTGACGCGAGGCCATCGAAACTATTCCGTTTTGAGCAGAAATATTTGAAAAAATCCAACCGGATGACCCACACCCTCTTCCTATTTCGACGGCAATATCCAACATCGTCCGGTGGCTCATCTCGAAACCGCCATAACGTTCCGGCATCTGAACGCGATAAAGTCCGGCATCGAGCATTTCTTCGTGCGTTTCGCGGTGCAGTCTTCTATTCCTCTCTGCATCCGCTGCACGCGCACGAAATGCGCCCGTAAATGACTTAGCTAACGTGACTAATTCCTCGTGCTTGGTTGTATTCCCGTTCAGCGCTGTCGTGCCGTCTGCCATGTGGTTCCCCTATTTTCGCAGGACAAACCTTCGCAAATCTATGTAGTTTTCGCCACTGCCTTCGTCTCTACGCGTGTCATCCAAGTTGTGGCAACGAAAATGACGGCTGCCCCAATCCAGGTCCAGATCTCAGTTGTTTGATCCCAAACTAAATAACCAATCACTGCGATTAATGGCAAACGCAAAAACAAGATTGGCGAAACGAGGCCGGCTTCGGCCAGCCCAAAAGATCGTGTCAGGCAAAATTGTGCACCAACCCCAGCAACCGCGAAGCAGAGCAACTGCCACCACAGGCTAGCATCCGGCGTAACCCAAAAATACGCTGATGGAATTGCGGCCAATGGGATCATAAAAATAAAATTCCACATCATAATAGAGGTGAACGGGTCGTCACGAGCAACCCAGCGGGATATGGTATCTGAAATTGCATAGAAGGCGGCTGCAGAGAGCGCCAAAGGGACGCCAACATTAATCTCAGAAAAACCAGGTCGGACAATAAGAAGTACCCCGCCGAACCCAACCAAGGTAGCAATCAACCGATGTGGGTGGAGTTTTTCGCGTAATAGCCAGATCGCGCATATCATAGTAAAGATCGGCAGAGTGAATTGTAATGCGACGGAATCAGCGACGTTGATTAATGTTAGCGAGTAATAGCCCGTACACATCCCAAAAAATCCGAATAATGCTCGCACACAATGGCGAGCGGGTACGGGGGTTTTCAGCGATGCCGCACCAACGCCCAAAATTACCGGGGCGAAAACCATTAAGCCAAAAATCTGGCGAAATAGAACAGCCTGGAATGGCGTCATCCCGTTATCCTGAAGCGCCTTGACCAAAGACAGTGACGCGGCAAAACAACAAGCGGCGGCGACCATCCAGAGAATCCCTGATACCGGGTGGTGCCTATCGCTCTGTCCTGAGGTGAGAGCCATCTAGTTTCCTCTCTAATACCAAAAATCTAGTCATATTCTTTGGCAGACTAGCTTAGTGCATTGTGTAGGGCTATCGGCAGGATCACTTGCCCAGAAACACGGTTGGACCTAATCTCCTCGAGCCTGTCAAAAACCGCAGAGTTAAATAATGGAATTTTTCGAATTCGGTGTCCCGGAACCATCCGCGACCTATCTCGAGCCGACCTCCTATTTTGATTACGAAAACCCGTTGGTTGCAGAATTTGCGGCTAAAGCGACCAAGGGGGCCACAACCGACAAACAAAGAGCAATTAAGGCTTTTTATGCGGTGCGGGACTCTATCCGATACGACCCCTACCGAATTTCTGACCAAGCAAACTCCTACAAAGCTAGCCATGTATTGGAAACCGGCGCCGCATTCTGTATTCCGAAGGCCTCTCTCCTTACCGCAGTTGCTCGGGCTGTCGGCATTCCGGCGGCAATCGGGCTATCCGACGTCACAAATCATATGAGTACAGATCGCATGCGTGAAGCCATGGGTGGAAAGGATCTGTTTATGCATCACGGCTATGCTGTCATGCTTATAGAAGGAAATTGGGTCAAGGCAGCGCCGGCATTCAACATAGAACTCTGCGACAAGTTTGACGTAACACCGACAGAGTTCGACGGTGTCGAAGACGCCTTGCTGCAGGAATTCGACAAAAACGGTAGAAAGCATATGGAATATGTAACAACCCACGGTATTTGGTCTGATCTACCATTTGATCGGGTATACCGGGATTTTAATGAGTATTACGGACCCAAGCTCTGGGAACGTTGCCGGGAGGCGGTTGCGCAGAACGAGCATAAAAAAACTAAGGCTTTCGAGGATGAAAAGCCTTTAACCTGAACCCATGCCGGGGATATTGGGTGGATCCGATAGTAATTTGTCGAACGGCCTGAGTACTGGAGGAGGCTCGGAAAATTCGACTATGGTGCCGACTATTCCGCCAGATCAAATCGCGGATACAATTAATTATAGACACCTAGTTAAAAGGCATCACATGATTTTCTCCACGGTAGCGGCCAAGGGAAACTAGTTGGCAGGATAAAACGGTGTCTCGACCAAGGCTAAGTTCGATTACTTAGGTGTAAGCGCACCTACTGATGACCGTGTTATGTCGAGCATTTTGTTTAAAAGCGGCGTTTCCCTCTCAGAAACCACATTCTGCAACCTAACTATCGAGTGTGAAATTGCGTTCCGAATCGGAAGGGTTTCGGGGAACAGTTAATACAACAAAACACAGTTTTCGATTTGATCGACGCGGTTATGCCGGCGATCGAAATTATCGTTGACGGCTATGATAATTTCCTGAAGGTAGGCACACCTATGCTTATCGAAGATGATTGTTTCCACAAAGCATGCGTCGTAAGCTCTGAAAGTTGTAATGAGCAGTCTATGGACCTAGCTGCGGTCGTCTGTACTGTTTAACTCAATGGCAAATAATCCTAAGGAGCAGAGGTTTATCCATAACGAGCGACCCTTTGGAAGCGGCTCCATGGCTTGCAAAGCCTCTACGGAAATACAACGAATATCTTAAGTCTGGTCAAATCATAATGTCCGGACCTTGACCCCAGTTGCTGTGCTAGACCGTCTCCACTTACAGCGTAGTTATTGTATTTAAAGACATTGGACATGTTACTGTCGAACTAAGCCGATCACTCATCGGCCACTGCAGCTCCCTTCTGACCAACCGCTGGTACACCGCCTTCTTCACCCCAACGGGGTGCAGATTCGATATGAACATGCAACTGGTCAAGCATCCGCATGCAGGATTGGTCAACGATGTCTTGTAGGGAATTTGGACGGTTGTAGAAGGCTGGGACTGGTGGAAATATAACTGCCCCAATACGAGCGAGTTTCGTAAGGTTTTCGAGGTGACCTATATGGAGCGGAGTCTCTCGGATAGCAATGACAAGCTTTCTTTGTTCTTTTAATATGACGTCGGCTGCGCGACTGATCAGGTCTCCGGTGTTACCCATTGCGATATTAGACATTGTTTTAATTGAACAGGGCGCGACGATCATTCCTTCGGAATGGAAAGAGCCCGACGAAATCGAGGCCCCAATGTTTCCCGGCTCATGAACTTCGTGTGCCAGCTCGTTTATGTAGTCAAGCGCTAAATCGTGCTCCATTTTTAGAGTTAATTTTGCGGATCGGCTCATAACTAAATGGATTTCGATCTCAGGCTCGGTTCGCATAAGCTCCATTAGACGGACGCCATAGATTGTACCGGTGGCGCCGGTAATGCCAACAATTACTCTTTTCATTAAATAGTCCCCGGAGAAATGGAATGTCACACTATAGTTAATTCCGACAGTCTGTCGACTGACTTGGCGGTAAGCTTTTGATTTACATATTTTTTAACTTGAAGGTACGCATGAAATTATAAATTGGATTATTCTGTATGCCTTCTAACCAAAGAAGAGAGGATCCGGCGGTAGCGGCAGTGCCGTCATTCTTCAGAAGGCATTCCATTGGCTTTAAAGAAATTAATTAGTTTTAATGTTCAATTATTTGCTGTCTTTATCAGAGATACAATGATTAGAAATGCCTAGTCTGGGCAATATTTTGGATGTTGAAGGATCTACTTTGATGACATTGTTCAGTCGACGCGCCTTTATCCTCTTGGCCGCTTTTGCTGGATCCCTCGTGATGGTTCCAACAATCCGGCAAGCGAATGCTATCGACGGTCAGGGTATCAATAACTACCCTGCAATCATCGGCCAACAAACAATCTACAAGACTCGATACGAGGATTCTTTAGTAGATCTCGCCCGAAAAAACGGGTTGGGATATACTGAAATTGTATCTGCTAATCCCGGTATCGATCCATGGGTACCGGGGACTAATAGGAAGATCGTTCTTCCAACTGCGCATCTTGTGCCAAATGGCCCCCGCGAGGGGATTCTGATTAATCTCGCGGATCAACGGATGTACCTATTCTCTCCTGATGGAAGAACTATCGAATCCGCGCCTTTAGGTATTGGTAACGAAGGCTGGGACACCCCGACGGGCAGTACCACAGTGATACGCAAGAAAAAGAACCCCACATGGTATGTTCCGAAATCGGTCCTTGATGAGCAACCTGAACTACCGGGGGTAATAAAGCCAGGGCCGGATAACCCACTGGGTGCCTACGCCGTTTATTTAGGCTGGCCTTCATATCTTTTTCATGGAACTAATAAACCATACGGGGTTGGCCGACGGGTCAGCCACGGTTGCGTCCGCCTTTACCCTGAGGATATTTCCCGACTATTCGATAGCATCAAAATCGGGACGAGGGTCACAGTCATTGATCAGGCTATGAAGATCGCACGCATAGGAAACGAACTCTGGTTGGAAATCCACCCGAACCAGAAACAATCTGACGAAGTTGAGAAAACCGGCAAGTTCAAACCCTCTTACCCACCGGAGTTTGAATACCATGTCACCTATGCCGCAGGTGATCTGGCAAACCAAATAGATTGGGAAAAAGCGAGAACCGTATCGAGAGAGCGCCGCGGCACGCCAGTTCAGATACTCACTAAATAGGTTCAATAGCCCCAAGAACTTAAGGGGCTATGGAAGCTAAATTATTTAGGATTACTTCCGCAGATTTTTTTGGAAAATTCGGTCCGCCTTGTCACCGGCTGCCTTGGCTTCTGCTGCAGCACGGTTCGCGGCATCAGCCGCGGCGCGGGCGGCTGCCGCGGCAGCCTGTGCTGACGAGGAAGCTTTCATAGCGGCAGCTTTGGCATCTTCAGCTTTCGCATTTGCCTTATCAATCTGCGACTGTGTTGTTGCAGTAGTTTCGCAACCAGCAGCAAACATTATTGGCGCGACGGCTACAATTGCGTATTTAAAAAACTTCATTTTTTACCTCCTTGGAGTGCACGGTATAGTTTTTGTCAACTAATTCCCGAACCTATGTGCACTGGCTTACCTGAAAATAAATATTAATGCCAGACTTTGTATGCACTTCATCCCTAAAAACACCAGTATGAGTACAAGCTATATTTCCTACTAAACAGTTTGAAACTCAGTATCTCTGGATCGAATTAAGTCTACCGTACTTGGGAGGTCCGCAGTGAGCGGTCTATTTCATACAACTTCGGGAAAAAGATGGATTGGACCGTTATAGCAGAGACGCATAGAGCAACGAAAAATGGAAAAAGTCATCGCCATTATCTTCGGGATTATAGGTATCTCAATGACATGGATAGTTTTAAAATCAGTTTTATTGAAAGTAATTTGGAACCGGCAGATAAATAGTAAGCGGGATGGTATGACCTAGCTGATCGCCTTACCATCGATGAATGCACCAAGTAAAGAGCCCGTCGAAAGTAGGTGACAACTTACTTTTCACAGTTAGACAAGTAAGCTCGCCGAGCCTGCTTTCCAATTGTAGCGAAACACCCTGAAATACACTTAATGCATTGAATTTTTTATGTTTCTGGCTGTGGATAAGTTTGGGGAAAGATTGCTCATCCCGGCCAGCATCTTTGTATAAATAACAAATTTATCCTTATATTTCAATAATTTATTGTTACAGATTAAAGAATCTGAGTAAATCGATCATGTGTATGGCTGACTTTGTGTAAATTCCAAGCGTGGAACAAGAAAAGGAACAGAAAAATTATATTTTTATCACCAAACTGTAATAAACACGCATGATTACTCTTGCACCAGTAATTAACCACTCGTGTGGAGACAATAGAAATACTCTGTCTATAGTGCCATAGAAAGCACAAAAACTGTTATAATAAGGCAGTTAAGTTCCCTTCATATTATATCTTTTAACCTAAATTCTGATATCCCTGTGTTGAATTTGTCAACCAGCCCTTTCTTGATTTATTCTCCACAAAACTGATAACGGATGTTCCCGGCGAGAGGGTAACCTTCGGCGCGTGGGCATGGGATGGGCTGTCTTGTCATTTACTTCATTATTAAAATTCGCTTTCCTTAAAGGGACACTTGGCGTCATTGATCACAAAGGCTTTAAAACGGTACTCGGAGACGGGTCACCACCCCGTTGCACGATAAGACTCACCAAAGCTAGCCTTAAATACACGCTTGCAATCAATCCAAGTCTCAGCGTTCCGGAAGCATATATGGAGGGCGATTTATTAATCGAAGAAGGAACCCTCTATGATTTCATTGAATTGGCCGCACAGAACTACAGTAATGTAGCTTCATATCCGCTACTGAGCTTGATGCAGATGATTGGCGTAGGTAGCAAAAAGTTAAAACAATACAATCCAATAGGCGTAGCCCAGAAAAACGTCGCACATCATTACGATCTGTCAGGCGAGCTTTACGACCTGTTCCTTGATCTCGATCGTCAATACTCGTGTGCGTACTTCACAAAACCGGACGACGATCTAGAAACCGCTCAATTAAATAAAAAACGTCACCTCGCATCCAAACTCCTTTTAGACGATCAAGACCTAAAGATCTTAGATATAGGATCTGGCTGGGGTGGGTTGGGAATATATCTTGCGGGAATCTCGGATGGCAGTGTAACAGGTGTCACCCTATCAAAAGAACAGCACAAGGTCTCAAACGAGCGTGCGGAAACTGCTGGACTGCTGGACCGTGTGAAATTTCTTTTGCAAGACTATCGCGATCTGTCCAACAAATTTGATCGGATCGTCTCGGTTGGCATGTTCGAGCACGTTGGTAAGAGGAACTACACTGAATTCTTCGAGAAGCTCAGGAATCTCTTGACTGACGATGGTGTTGCAGTAATTCATGCAATCGGTCGTTTGGATGCTCCGAGCGCAATCAATCCGTTTATCCGAAAATATATTTTCCCCGGCGCAGACCTGCCCTCCCTATCCGAAATAACCCCCGTTGTCGAACAATCCGGTCTGATTTGTACTGATATCGAAATCCTTCGACTCCACTACGCGGAAACGCTTCGTCATTGGCGCGAGCGGTTCGAAGCGCGACGAACAGAAGTTTCTGAAATTTATGACGACCGTTTCTGTCGAATGTGGGATCTATACCTAGTGATCTGCGAAATGGGATTTCGATACGAAAATCTTATGGTGTTCCAGCTCCAACTAACGAAATCCCTCACAGCAGTGCCGCTGACACGTGATTACATGTTTGAATGGGAGAAATCACAAGCGGAGAGAGAAAATCCGGACCCGCGACAAGGCCGCTTAGTCAGCCAACATTAGTAATATTGGTTTAGTTAACCCCCGCACAAGGGTTACTTAATTTATAACGGTTTTTGAGAGAAAAAACTAGCTCGAGCAATGGTTTAAAATTTGGTGGTGCTTGCGGCGACTGTACGATTCGAATATCGGAGGTTTGATCCAACGAAATTAGCGCTGCTAGCGGCTAGATCTCCAAAACGGCGCATAACGGGATAAAACTTCTTTCGAACTTGGGACAAATGTGGATTGAGAGTTCTTAGCCAGACGCTTCCATTTACAGCTCTCGCTTCGATGTAAGGCTTATATCGCGAAGATCTTAATTGTTTTCCCCAATATATTTGTTCCTTTCCCCGTTTTACACATCGTTTTGGCGTGAACAGGATTCATCCACCGAAATATCTCTGTAATTTTTAGAATGGACACTCGCTGATTCGGCTTAGGACTGTGAATGTCCAATTCTTGGATAAGCGGAGAAACCGACGTGGCAACATCGCTGCAACAACCGGAAGATGAAATCACAGGATTTCGGGAACCGCCTAACAATGCCGAAGCGGAAATGGGCCTACTTGGCGTCATTCTCGAAAATAATCTGGCGTATGAGAAAGTTTCAGAATTTCTGCGGCCCGAACATTTTTTTGATCCCCTCCATGGTCGCATTTTTGATGCCGTCAGCAAGCTCGTTGATCGCGGTCAACAGGCAAATCCAACAACCCTTAAGCATGTATTTGACGCCGAGGAATATAAAGAAATTGGGGGACATCGATACTTAGCTAATTTGGCCGGTGCTACCTTCGCGGTGATTAATGCACAAGACTATGGTCGCTTGATTTATGATCTGTACCTGCGCCGTCAGCTCATTGAACTCGGTACGGATGTCGTTAATCACGCCTATTCTCACGATCCAGAGGACAGTGCAACGCTTCAGATTGAGGGCGCGGAACAGTATCTTTACGATCTCGCAACCAGTGGCGATTACGAAGGTGGATTTAAAAGTTTCGCGGAGTCCATCCGAGATGCCGTCGACATGGCCGCAATTGCCTTCAACCGAGATGGAGCGCTCGGCGGTGTGCCCACAAAGTTCCGTCAGCTCGACCTTCTGCTCGGTGGACTCCACAAGTCAGATCTTATCGTCCTCGCAGGGAGGCCTGCGATGGGTAAGACTGCACTCGCAACAAATATCGCGTTCAACGTCGCCAATCTTAGCGATACTATCGTCGACGAAAACGGCAATGAGACGCCGATTGACGATCCGGTCGTCGGCTTTTTTTCACTAGAAATGTCGTCAGAGCAATTGGCCAGCAGGATATTGGCCGAAGGAGCCCAGATACCATCCGACAAGATCCGCAAGGGCGAACTGAACCAGACTGAGTTCGATCGCTTGGTGCAGACGAGCCAGAAGCTTCAAAAAGCTCCGCTATATATTGACGATACCCCTGCTCTCTCTGTCTCCGCTTTGCGGACACGGGCTCGACGGCTTAAACGCCAAATCGGGCTCGGTCTTATTGTGGTAGACTACTTGCAACTGCTACAGGGCAGTAATCGAAGCCGGGACCAAAACAGGGTGCAAGAAATTTCTGAAATTACCCGAGGACTAAAAACCCTCGCGAAGGAACTGGATGTTCCGGTCATCGCGCTTTCTCAATTGAGTCGAGCCGTCGAGCAACGAGAAGATAAGCGGCCTCAACTTGCTGATCTCCGTGAATCTGGCACGATCGAGCAAGACGCCGATGTCGTAATGTTTATCTATCGCGACGAGTATTATTTGCAACGTGCTGAACCGTCGCGTCGTGCCGATGAGTCGACAGAAAAAATGAACGAACGCTACATTCTTTGGGAAGAAGCTATGACAGCGGTTCGAGGACGGGCCGAAGTCATCATCGCCAAACAGAGACATGGGCCCACCGGTACTGTGCACCTTCGTTTCTATCCGGAAGCAACCAAATTCGACAATTTGGAGGACGGCGAAAATTTCAATGATCCCAACGGACTCGATGACGGGCCTCGCCCCCCTGCAGGAGCCGTACCGTTCTGACCGACGGGGCAAACAGGTTCTCCGGTGCCGTCCTTACCATTGATCTGGACGCTATCGCCGCGAACTGGAAAACCCTAGCAGATCGGACTGCGCCGGGAGAAAGCGGCGCAGTGGTGAAGGCCGATGGATATGGTCTTGGTGCCACAAAGGTTACCCAGAGCCTTCTCGTTGCTGGCTGTCGACGTTTTTTTGTCGCCACAATGGAAGAAGCAGTCACGCTTCGCCAATCGGTTCCGGGGGATTTCAGCATTTACGTCCTTGAGGGCTTTGTATCGACAAATACATTACAAGAGTTTGATGCCCACGACCTCGTGCCAGTTTTAAACACACTCGAAAATATCAGGACATGGTCAGAACACGCAAAGAGTCGGGGCGGACGTCGCGCCGTCCTCGCGCTAGATACCGGCATGAATCGACTTGGTCTAACGACGAAGGATGCAACTTGGCTGGCCAGGGAAACCGGCGCACTAGCTGGAATAGAGTTAGAATATGTGATGAGCCATCTGGCCTGTGCAGATGAACCTAATCATCCAATGAATGAGCAACAGCGGGCATTATTTGATGAACTCCGTGCCATGTTGCCATCCTCTAAGGCATCTTTAGCGAACTCCGGCGGGATCTTTCTCGGACAGGAATATCATTACGATCTAGCCCGCCCCGGCGCGGCATTATACGGGCTTACTCAGAACTGCGGCGCGCACTCGGAAATCCTCCAAGTCGTTGGTTTAAAATCCAAAATCCTTCAGATCCGTGTCGTTGACTCCGAATCTACCGTTGGCTACGCTGCTACTCGAACAGTGCCGGCCAAAACGCGCTTGGCAACCGTTGCAGCGGGATACGCGGACGGGTACCCGCGGTCTTTGAGTAATAGCGGGCACGGATATGCTGCAGGCGTGAAAGTTCCGGTCGCAGGACGTGTCTCGATGGACTTGACAGTATTCGATATTTCCGACGTACCTCTCAACAGTATCAAACCCGGCGACGATATTGAGCTTATCGGCGAGTGGCAAACCGTTGATGAAGTGGCTGAAACAGCAGGTACGATAGGTTACGAAATCCTGACGTCTCTTGGTGCGCGTTATGCCAAGAACTACACTGGCAACGTCTCCTGATGGAATTCTTAGCTACAATCGGACGCGTCTTTATCAAATTCCTATCGGCAATGGGTCGGCTCTCTATTTTCGCTGGCGTTAGCGTAAGCCATATTGTGAGACCACCTTTCTATCCGCGACTCCTGCTGCGGCAGATTATAGAGATCGGCTATTATTCTCTTCCCGTCGTCGGGCTTACGGCGGTCTTCACCGGCATGGTTCTTGCTCTACAAAGCTATACCGGTTTCGCTAGGTTCAATGCAGAAAGCGCGGTAGCTACTGTCGTCGTCTTATCGATAACACGAGAATTGGCGCCCGTCTTAGCCGGTTTGATGGTAGCAGGACGGATTGGTGCTGCTATGGCCGCAGAAATTGGCACGATGCGCGTGACAGAGCAGATAGATGCACTCTCCACCTTATCAACAAACCCCTATAAGTATCTGGTCGCACCGCGTTTGCTGGCCGGGTTCCTGATGTTACCCTGTTGTGTCTTGGTCGCAGATATCATCGGCGTATTTGGCGGATACTTAATCTCTGTCCATAAACTCGGCTTCAATCCTAGCGTCTACATTAAGAATACATGGCAATACCTTGAGTTTATGGACGTGCTATCGGGCTTGGTTAAGGCGGCCGTTTTCGGCTTTCTCATCGCACTGATGGGCTGCTACCACGGGTACTATTCGAAAGGGGGTGCGCAGGGCGTGGGGTCGGCAACAACAAATGCTGTGGTTTCAGCCTCCATTCTCATCCTAGGGTGCAATTACCTCATCACTGAGGCTTTTTTTGCAAGATGAAGAAAATACCTATAAAAATCTCGATACATGGGCTGAGTAAATCGTTCGGTTCCAAACGTGTTCTTACTGATCTTGACCTTGATGTCCGGGAAGGAGAGTCCATGGTCGTGATCGGTGCGTCCGGAACGGGCAAATCCGTTCTCCTCAAAAATATTATTGGCATTCTTACGCCAGACTCGGGATCTATCAAAATTGATGGCGTGGAAATCGTTGGGATTAGAGGAAACGCCCGCGATCGAATAAACCGTAAGCTGGGAATGCTGTTTCAAAGTGCTGCCCTATTCGATTCCCTTCCTCTCTGGGAGAATGTGTCTTTTGGTCAAATGGCAGGATTTGGTATGGGCCGCGACGAAGCCCGTGCGAACGCGGTCGAACAGCTGAAACGAGTAGGCCTATCGGAATCCGATGCAGACAGGTACCCGTCCGATATTTCCGTTGGTGCGCAAAAACGGGTCGGCCTTGCACGCGCCATCGCAACCCGGCCCGAAGTTCTGTTTTTCGACGAACCCACGACGGGTATTGACCCGATTATGGGTGATGTGATTGACGGCTTGATCGTATCTTGTGTCCGCGACCTCGGGGCCACCGCTTTGACTATAACCCACGATATGGAGAGCGCTCGCCGGATCGGTGACCGTATTGCCATGATTTATGAGGGGAAAATAGTATGGGTAGGTGCGGTTTCGGAAATCGACACCAGCGATAACAAATTCATTGATCAATTCGTCCATGGAAGGCTTGAGGGCCCTATGGCGGGATTAATCACCTCAAACGCATCAGCCTGATCTATGGCAAAATTATCTTCTGTTTTCACCTGTCAGAGCTGCACAGCGACGTATGGTAAGTGGCAAGGACAGTGCGACTCCTGCGGGGAATGGAATGTGATCACGGAAGGTGTCGATCACGATAAAATGCCTAAAGGTTTGGACAGTGGAAAAGGCCGTAATATTCAATTCGTGCCGCTGGATGGAGTTTCCAAGGCCGCGACCCGCCGAGTTACCGACGTGGCTGAATTCGACCGCGTCACCGGTGGCGGCCTAGTCCCGGGCTCTGCCATTTTGGTTGGTGGCGATCCCGGAATCGGCAAATCTACGATTTTGTTGCAAGTGGCCGGCGCAATGTCAGCTACTACCGCCTGCGCATACATTTCAGGCGAGGAAGCAGTAGATCAGGTCCGAATGCGCGCGGCGCGTCTAGGACTGACTACGGCATCTGTTAACCTCGCTGCCGCCACCAATGTCCGCGACATAGTCGCCACTCTGGATATCTTAGCCCCACCCGAATTGGTGATAATAGACTCCATTCAGACAATGTACCTCGACAATATAGATTCGGCGCCCGGATCCGTAACACAGGTACGTACTGCAGCAGATACACTTATAAGGCTCGCGAAGCGACGTGGCTTTATCCTTATCCTCGTCGGACACGTTACAAAAGAAGGTAACATCGCCGGTCCACGCATACTCGAACATATGGTTGACACAGTTCTATACTTTGAAGGCGAACGCGCGCATCAATTCAGGTTACTACGTGCGATAAAGAACCGCTTCGGACCTACCGACGAGATCGGTGTTTTCGAGATGACAGATGTGGGATTGATTCAGGTTGAGAACCCGTCAGCGCTATTTCTCGCCGAACGTCGGGATAATGTCTCCGGGTCGGCCGTTTTCGCCGGAATAGAGGGTACAAGACCTGTTCTCATAGAGGTCCAAGCGCTCATAGCTCCGTCAGCTTTGGGTGCCCCACGACGCGCGGTAGTCGGATGGGACACCGGTCGATTAGCAATGGTGCTCGCCGTTCTTGAGGCACGCTGCGGTATTTCGCTAGCCGCACAGGACGTTTACCTCAACGTAGCAGGCGGTCTTAAGATCAGCGAACCCGCGGCCGACCTGGCAGTGGCCGCCGCACTGATCTCGGCGGCTTTGGACCAACCACTGACTGCAAACACAGTGGTTTTCGGCGAGATCGGACTTTCCGGAGAGGTCCGGTCTGTTATCCGAACAGATCTCCGTATCAAAGAAGCCGCAAAATTAGGATTTGAGGCCGCGTGGGCACCGCCTCACCCGGATAAAAACGGCACGACGGGTATAACCGCACCTGCTAGATTGCGTATTTTGAAGATGCAACGACTACAGGATATGGTGAGTCAATTCGATCTTTCTGGCGACACACCCTCCACCGTCATCGAGGCCGCTCAATGAGCATTCCAGACATTACCGTACTCGTCGTTGTTTTATTGAGTGGTATCATCGCTTTCCGGTTGGGACTCGTGCGCGTAATTTTAGGGCTGGCTGGTTGGTTTGGTGCGACATTAGCTACAATTTATAGTTACTCTCATATTCGGCCCTATGCCCGGGAATGGATAGGAAATCAGCTGATTGCCGATATTGGCGCTGGTGCAGCAATTTTTATCATATCGATGATTATCCTGACCTTGATCAGCCATGCGATTGCAAGCGGTGTGCGCGAGAGCTCTTTTGGAATGCTTGATCGCTCATTTGGACTACTTGCCGGTCTAGTGATTGGGGTTTTTGTGGTCAGCGCCGGTTATATATTCAGCCAACAAGGACTAAAAATAACCGATCAGTCTTCGTTCTATAAAGGCTCAAAGACGCTGCCACTGATCAAACGCTCTGCGACGATTCTGGCCGCTGCGGCCCCAGACGACTGGGGCTTATCAGTATCTTCAGGACCGGCAACTGATCGTGAGAAGCAATTTCGGAGCTTAATGTCACCTAAACCCAAAACAGGGAGACAAGACAGGGGTTCGGGATACAAACCGGCAGAACGTCAAGATATGGATCGCCTGATCCGGAGCCATCAATGAGAGGCGGTGCACCATTGGTGCCAACTACAAACCCGTTTAATGATGACAAAATTTACGAAGAATATGGCATTTTTGTTATGCACGGGCATGCTGACGTTACGTGGAGACCTCGGACCGGACAATGGGTCTGGACGGCTAAGACACCGAGCCGCCGCAATACTGCGATGAGTTCCTCACTGAGAGATACCCCTTTGCCCCTGCTGATCAGTCATACTTTAAGCCATAACCTAATCATGTCTTCATTGCCGAAAATACGTGACAGCGCATCTTAAAGATCGGATAGCACTAATAACCGGTGCATCTCGCGGAATCGGCGCCGCGGTCGCCGAACGGTTTGCATTGGAGGGGGCGCATGTAATTTTGATTGCCCGTACCCAAGGTGGGCTAGAATATACCGACGACAGGATCAGATCAGCGTTGGAACTTACACCTAACTCTGCATCACCCGCGACCCTGCTGCAACTAGACCTAACCGATTTAGACGCTATCGATAGAATCGGTCCGACAATCGCCCAGCGTTTTGGAACACTAGATATCGTTGTTGGAAATGCTGGCATGCTAGGTGATTTGTCGCCGATTCACCATATCGACTCGACAATGTGGACCACCGTTATAGACGTTAATCTGAACGCAAACTGGCGGCTGATCCGGACTACAGACCCTTTACTCCGGCAGTCAAATGCAGGGCGCGCTGTCTTCGTCACGTCCAGCGCTGCAAAAGGAAAACGGCCCTACTGGGGAGCATATGCGGTAAGTAAAGCTGCGCTGGAAATGATGGTGACATGTTGGGCCGCAGAAACTGAAGAAACCGAGATGAGAGTCAATCTGCTAGACCCAGGCGCAACCCGAACAAAAATGCGAGCAGATGCCTATCCGGGCGAGGATCCTGAAACGGTTAAACCACCGGGGGATATTACCGATTTCTTTGTCGAACTATGTTCACCGCAGTGCCGCCGGCATGGAGATCTTGTACAGGTCTAATTTTAGGTCAAATGCACTTATACTTGAAACTCCTAAATGCGCCGCTGCCTTTGTGATCGACTTAGTGACTAAAGCTTTTGGAGATAAACAGGGCCGGCCTCCTGTTTATGATACCTTGTTGTGACCAGAATTTTCGAGTGATCCCACTCAACATGCAGACAGGAAATGGTTCGATCTATGCCTTGTCAGAGTCGGGGGCAAAAGGGTTTCGTTGGCGCTTCAAATTAATACGGATGGGCACCCCCGGAAAATCAAAAGACTCCCTTATCCCATTTACCAAATATCTAATATATGCCTCCGGCACCCCTCTTGGCTGACTAGCAAATACCGCGAAAGTCGGTGGACGCGCTTTTGATTGAGTAATATACCGAAATTTAATCCGCCGCCCTCGGCTAATAGGCGGGGGATGACGCTCCACTACTTCCTGCAGCCAACGGTTAAGTGGTCCCGTAGACACCCGTTTGTTCCAGATTTCATGGACGGCCATTACTTCAGGTAATAATTTTCCGATACCTTGGGATGTTAAGGCGGAAAGTTGCACAACTGGCACCCCGCGAATCTGTGGCAAAGACGATTCCATACGGTCGTAAAGTAAACCTAGCGCCTCGTTACGATTATCGACCGCATCCCATTTGTTGACAGCAATGACGATGCCCCGCCCTTCTTCAATAATATGGCGAGCAATCACAAGGTCCTGCTTTTCCGGCATCATTGTGGCATCAAGCACTAGAACGGCAACATGCGCGAAACGGATTGCTTCAAGCGTGTCTCCAACTGATAGTCTTTCAACTTTTTCGCTCACACGAGCTTTTCTGCGCATGCCTGCTGTATCGATTATTTTTAGTTGGAGGCCATTCCATTCCCAGCGAATTGAGATCGCATCTCGGGTAATTCCGGGCTGAGGCCCCGTGATTACACGCTCATCTCCGACGAGCGCATTTATCAAAGTCGATTTACCTACATTCGGGCGACCGACTATAGCCAGCCGTATGGACCTTTCTCGATCATCTTCGGCCTCAGGAGATTGATCTTGCTTCAGATAAACAGGATCCGATTCACCTAACCATCTGTTTTCTTTAAACGCCTCGGCGATAGCATACTCAAGGTCCGGCATACCGATACCATGCTCGGAAGCGATTGCGACCGGCTCACCCAGCCCAAGTTCGTATGCCTCCAAACGTCCAGCTTCGGCCGAGCGCGCCTCACACTTATTTGCCACCAAAATCACCGGTCTAGGTGACTTCCGCATCAGATCGGCAAAATGCCGATCCAACGGCGTAATTCCGGCCCTCGCATCAAATAGTAGTAGTGTCAAATCGGCGCACTCAATCGCCCTCTGGGTCTGGGCCTGCATTCCCGTCTCGACCTCGGACGCCGGCGCATCTTCTAAACCGGCCGTATCTACCGCTGTAAAGCGTAACCTGCCGAGGTAGGCATCTCCCTCGCGTCGATCACGGGTAACTCCGGGCGTCGGATCCACAAGCGCAGATCGTCGTCCGATAAGGCGATTAAAAAGGGTAGATTTGCCCACATTGGGGCGACCGACTATAGCAATTACTGGGTACATTTTAGATGATTAGCGATAGGCGATTAGGTCTGCTTCGTCAGTCAGAACGTAAACCGTCTCGCGAGCTACAATAGGAGGAATTAAAACGGGACCCAATATGTCGATACGGCCAAGAACTTCTCCGTGATAAGGCGATAACGACCAGATTTCCTCCCGTGAATTTCCTATCAAGAGTCGATCGCCAGCAAGCACCGGTCCCGACCAGAGGATTGGATCCTCCTGTTCTTTCTCATCTTCAAACCGGGGAAGTTGGGAAATCCAACGGACTCGGCCACCCCGCCTTGTTAGGCATACGAGTTCGGCATCTCGGGTCAGTACATAAATGAAGTCTCCCGCAACCCATGCCCCGTTCCGGCCGCCTATTCTAACCTCCCAGAGCCGGGTCCCTGTACGCAGATCAACCGCAGCGGTCCGGTTACTATTACCAACTATATAAACAATTCCGCGATCTATTACCGGTCGCCCCCGGATGTGGGAAATAGCAGTCACAGCGTCGGAGCGCTGAAGTGCCGTAAGGGACTCGACCCAGACCTGCCGACCATTTTCCACGCGGAGTGCCGCAACCTCACCAGATGAATAGGGCACAACAACCACACCAGCGTCGACCGCCGGCGGCGCGGCGCCAACAAGTCCGGCAACCTCGGTTAATCCTGCGTGTGTCCAGAGTTCGCGACCATCCACCGCGGCCAAGGCGAACAGTTCGTTATTTGTTGTTACAACAAAAACACGACCAGCCCAAACGGTTGGCGCTGCCCGGAGCGGGGCATTTAAGCTCCTGCGCCAAATTTCGCGGCCTGTTTTCGCCTCCAACGCGATAATATCCGCAAACCCGGTAGTAGCGAAGAGCCGCCCGTCATCGATAGCTAACCCACCTCCCAAGATCCCCTCGTTCTTGTCGTCTTTGGAGAGGTCAACCTGCCAGAGACGGTTTCCCGAATTAATGTCAATGGCAACTACTTCCGCTTGTGTATCGACTGTGTAAATTATATTTCCTGAGATTACGGGCTCTGCAAGTAGTTGAGCCTCATCATGGGTCCCTTTTCCAATATCGATACTCCAGAGTTTGGTAAGCGGACCCGATGCCGCGAGGTGGTGCATTGCGTGATTGGGGTAGCCCCCGGCCTGCGGCCAGTTTTCATTAACCACTGGTCTCGGAAGAAGAACATCCAGATCGCTGATTCTGGTATCTACCTCGATAATACTGCTGCCACGGAGAATATCGATACGTTCACCTTCGAGCCTTATCTCAGTTGTACCACCCAGCCAACCGCCGCAACCGCTGACAAGTATTGTCAGCGCAAGAAAGATGACGAACCTAACGATATGAGGACGCGGCATCATTAATATTCTACCCTGTTAGGATGCGCCCAGAATATTCAGCATTTGCGCCGCGCGCGTTCTTATACCCGTCGCCGCATCGGGGTCATCCACAATTGCCCTATAATGAGACCGAGCCATTTCGACGTTACCTTCTCTCTGGGCGGTGAGTGCTAGAATCTCAAGCGCCACATGACGATACGGCCTTCCCGCACTAGACATCGGTTGAATCTTTTCCCGGATGGTTTGCCCACTGATGGAGGGGGCTTTCAGCGCCTGTAGGGCCGCCAACACAGTTGCTAGTCCGCGCATAGAGTTTGGTACCCCACCATCAACTGTGATGTTATCGTATATTTTTATCGCCTGTAGCGCATCTCCAGCTCTCGCCGCGATGGATGCTTGATTAAATCTCGCCAATATGCCGTAACCCGAGGTCGCATCCTCCGCTAATCTCGAAAAGGCCTCAGTGGCCTGTCCTGTTTTTCCTTCTAGAAGTAATTCTGAGGCAGACGCAAACCACCGTCCTTCAATGTAGCGCTGGCTTGTAGTATACTCTTTCCAAACCTGCCAGCCACCAACGCTTATGACGAGAGACGCCGCCGCGGCGATAATATACCAGCGATACTGGCGCCACAGCTTTTCGTAACGCTCTTGCTTAAGTTCTTCGTCGACTTCCCGAAAAATATCGCCCACTAGGCTGCCCCGCAAATCTGGGAAAAATGGAGGCTAAGATACCGGCCGGGCAAATTTCTGGCAAATCCGAAATTTTTTTGATCGATCCAGAATCATATACAACAAATACATTGGATCATCACTTATCACCCCATCCGACTGGACGAGCTAATCCAAATGGGGATAATCGAGGTAGTGTGTAAAATCCAAAAGGATATCGCTTTCTCGTATGTCTACCGTTGTCCGTCTAGCAGACTACAAAAACGCCACCAGGCGCACCCAAACTGATATCTGCTTTGATAAGAAAGAATTCGATCAGCTACTTTCTGTATATAGCCGTCGGGTGATGAGCGGCGACTGGAAAGATTATGCAATCCGCCACGATCCAACTATGGCTGCATTTATGATCTATCGAAACAATAGCCGCCAGCCGTCTTTCACGGTGGTTAAACGCAAGGCATCGGGAAGTAAATTAGAATACCTCGTATATCACGGCCGCGAGCGCCTAAAACGGAGCTTATCTCTTGCCAATGCGCTGTCAGTTCTAAAGCCAAAAATAAAACTTGTTGGGAAGTAATTCGACGAGCCAAATACCCAAAACCGGCGCGCGAGTTCCGAATGAATGTGTTTTACTTGACGAAGAACATTGCCTGGCACTCGGCAAAAAGCTCAGTTTCCCTGTGGCTAGAGCTTTCGCGACAATGCCTGTACGATTCTGAAGAACCATGTCCTGCTCATGGCAGCATCCACGGCCCCGGCTGCGGTCATCTTAGCGGATACCATGGAAACGGAATCTGAGGTGCAGTTGAAGTTAATGTCAGCTGGTGTAGAAGGTAGCAAAAAAAAGAAAAAGAATATCTTTCTAACGATAAAATGACCGTGCTTGGACCCTTCTTTTGCGCCAGCTGTCGACTCGAAAGTCAAAAATTCCAGCCCCAACCTGGCCGCTATTGCAGCACCAAGGTGTGTCCACCTTCGCGGAGATGTTTGAAATACGGAATTCTTCTATTTTGCGACTGCGTAGGAGGCTCCTCTATTAAACTCTCGGCGTAGGCAAGAATGTTACGAGTTACATTTGCAAGCTCAAACGCTCCAGTGTTAACAATCGGTATCCAATCAAGGTGTTCTAATTCCCCCGACCCCTGTAAGTTACCGACGACACACTCTGCATTAATCAAGAAAAAACGGGCGTCGAAGCGCATTGGTCTAAAAACTGGTGTAATTGCACGCGCTATATATTCCAAACGGTGTAGCGCCGGTGCATATCCTTCGCCGAAGAAGCTCTCCCATCCCTTCGGAGAAGGTCTGTGAGGCAGCGGATCGGGTTCTCCGATAATTAGACCAGTTTCCTCGAATGTCTCCCGGATGGCTGCCACTGCAATAGATCGGCCTCTCCCTCTCGGAGCTGTGCGCGCTAGCTGTGCCGCGACAGCAGGATGCATTTCACTGGCAGAACGAATTCTTCCGTCTTGCCCATCAACCCTCCCCCCTGGAAAGACGTACCGGCGAGGCAGAAACTTATGGTCCGGATGGCGTTGCCCCATCAAAACCTCCACCCGACTTCTTTGCTTTCGCCAGATTATTATAGTAGCCGCATCCCATGGACGCACTGCTCTAGCACCTTGTTCACGGACCGGTTGTGGTGGAGGTGTATCGCTAGGGAGGATACTCATAGGTGGGTGCCATCAGCCGCCGCCCGAAGAACAGCTCGCCTAAGCGCCGATAGATTAGGGCTGCCTGTGCAAAACATTGCGATCTTCAATTCCTCTGCCACGCCCGACATCTGAGTTTCCACCGCATTGACGGTTTTTGTCGCCGCTCCCAAGGCAGGGGCTGCCATACCAACCAAATCGGCACCTAGACGGATCGCTTTAGCGACATCGACTCCGCTTCGGACACCTCCGGATGCGATCACTGGCGTATCAGGTAGAACGGCTCGAATATCGGACAACGCTTGGACGGTCGGTATACCCCATCCAGAAAAACTATGCGCGACCTGTCGCATTTTTTCGTCGCCCTGCCGATGTGCTTCGACTTCGCTCCAACTCGTTCCTCCAGCTCCCGCAACGTCGACACCGGCAACTCCGATCCCGACAAGTCGACGAGCCAGATCTGCGGAAATACCATTACCAACTTCTTTGACTATGACAGGTACATCTAATGCCGGGACTAACTCCTCGATTTTACGGAAGACACCGGACCAATTCCGATCACCCTCTGCCTGCACTGCCTCCTGCAGCGGATTTAGATGTAGGAATAATGCGTCCGCTTCAATCATCGCAACCGCTTTTTGAGCATCATATACAGTAAACCCATAATTAAACTGAACAGCACCCAGATTAGCGAAAAGCAAAATATCGGGCGCAACGTTGCGTACACGGAAGGTATCAGCATACGCTGGGTTAACTATAGCGGCGCGCTGGGACCCCACCCCCATCGCGATCCCCAATTCCTGTGCGGCCTCTGCTAAATGGCGGTTAATATCGAGGGCCACATCGGTGCCACCGGTCATGCTGGAGATAAGCAATGGTACTGCGAGCGATTTCCCGAATAAATTGCACCTTGTGTCTACACTGTCGAGATCAAGTTCAGGCAGCGCGACATGTTCAAAAAAATATTTTTCGAACCCCGTGGCGACACCCTTGGCAACAACGTCTTCGGTTAAAACGGTATCAATATGTGCCCGTTTCCGCTTCTCTATTCCAGATGTCATTTCTTCGAACGGTTTTTGTTCCCGGCTCCAGCTTTACACCAACGAACCAACGACCCGTTCATTTAAATGCTAAGAGGATTGTTTCCACATTTCTTCTAAAAACGGGCCGTCCCGTAAAATGCGGTATAAAATTTCGCGGTTCGCTCGCGAATAAGAGTTGCCTCTTGGGAGCAAGCAGATTGTCCAGTTGACAGTGTGATGAACCAGAGCCCTACAATTTAGAATTGACTGCTCAAGCGACTTTGCGGCGAGGCTCAGGCTCACGATAAGCCATTTCAACGTGTTTCGGGCAGTAAGAATAACCTTCAAGGGTCTTTTCGCCACAGAAATGGAATTCCTTCGTTCCTGGCTCGCCAGAAGGCCACTGGCAAGTCCGAAAGGGCGACGGCCCATGATTGAATAATCTCGTGATATTGAGAATTTTTTGTTTTGTATTGCTCATGGCACTTACCCGATTCAGCAGATGTTTGCGCCGCACAATTTTTAGTGCGATGCAGCGAAATTTTCAAGCGAAATATAAATATATTGACTAAACCAAGACATTTTAGTCGAGATTTAATCTCATATTATACACATAAAATTCGAAATTCAACTAAATTATGATATCACAATAAAAACCCGTTGATTTTAAAAGAAATAAGCTCTCCTTCCACGCTGATTTTCAGATCGACACCCAATCAATGCTTAACAACGCCTGGGCCTTAAATCAACGGGAGCATTCTGCTAGAAAAATATTGGACACCGGTTACGATCACTCGAAGATTTAGTAATGCAAAGCCGGACCACGCACACGGTTGTTGGTAATTGGGTCGCAATTTATAGTCAGTTCCGTATTGAGTTTCATCGAATTAGGAGCGATGACGCCATGGAGTTGGCCCAATATCTACCTTCACCGGTGAACGTAATCCATTTAGCGCTCGCCATCTTCACCGTGGCTGGTCTTGCTGTGATAGGTGGAGCTCTCACAGGTCGTAAGCGCGACCCTTCATTCGATATTTTCTGCGGGTTTGGAGTGGTTACCGGCTTAATGACCGTTCTTGGTGTTCTGACAAATATCCCTTTTTCGTGGATGGCTATCAGTTTCTGGATAAGTGTCCCGCTTTCCCTTCTTTTAGTTTGGCGGCGCGACACATCGCCAAATGGTCAAAGTCTTCAGTTGGGTTTGATCGCCAAAATTTTGGTGCTCGCGCTGCCGATTCTAATATCGGTTAGCGCAATGCAAGCATCTCAGTGGGATGAATTCTCGCAGTGGCTATTCAACTCGCTTTACATTTGGAAATTCGATTCATTTCCCCAAGCAGGATTGCCGAGATCACCATCTGTTTTTCCAGCCTACCCCCACGGCAATCAGCTATTTAGCTACCTTGTATCATATGCCAGCGGTACATTCGTTGAGATGGGTGTCGCGTTCGCTAATATCCTATTATTGTTAGCCTTGGCGCCGGTTTATGTCAGTATGATCGGTTTCGGCTGCGAGACATCCATAAATCAGACCAAAAGTTGGTTTGCCGCGGCGGTTGGCATCCTCGGGGTAACAATTCTCAGCACAACCTTCGTCCAAAAATTGGTCTTTACCGCCTACGCGGATACCGCGACAGGGGTGCTGATGGGGGTGCTTGGTATATTATTATGGCGCCTTCTGAATGATTTATCGGGAAAGTCTATACACGCACGCTCACTTGCTTGGCAGTTTGCGTTAGCCTCCATGTTTTTCATAAATATTAAGCAAACGAATTTGGTGCTGTTAGGTCTTATGTTGCTCGCTGGAATCGCAATAGCGCTCCGAGATAATGACATAAGTTTATTTAAATACCTCCGTTACCTCTTGGTCATGCTCGCGCCCCCTTTGATTGTGTATTTTTCTTGGCGCTTTCACGTTTCTGAGAATCTCTCTGGCCGCGAATTTTCTCTAAAGTCAACTGACTTATGGCTGATTGAGGAGGCGTTTGTAATTCTCGCCCGAATGTTTCTGATTGCCTCCAAAAAGGGGGCATACTTCGGAATGATGTTTGCGATCTCAATCGCTGGCTTTTGGTGCTTCATTTCCGGTCGCGGTGGCAGCTATGGGCGCTTGCTGTTTATTTCGGGAGCTATATTTACCGGATACTGGTTATTTCTCTGGACGATGTATATCGCCGCGTTTACCGAATACGAAGGCACACGGGCGGCAAGCTTCTGGCGCTACAATGTTCAACTCGGTTTGCTCGGTGCGCTGACGGCAGCAGTTACATTGGGAAAGTTATACAAGTCGTGGTTCTCGTCTCACCTCGTCGCTCGACCGTTCCTGAGACGTGGTTTGTCGACCCTTATAATCTTCGGAGTTTTTGTTGCGCCTCTGGCCTTTAATCATAAAATTCGCATTGATATTCGACCGCAAATTCAGCATATGCGTTTTGTTGGCAAAGAACTGGCGCGAGTTATACCCTCCGGTAGCACTCTGGCTGTTCTCGACCCAAGGGGGCAAGGGCTCGCAGATTTGATAATAAAGTACGAAGTTCTGAGTTTTTCGCGTTTTGCCACTCCACCAAAATTTGCTTCTTGGGTCGGCTCTGTCCCATCCTCCCTGGAGAGCCTTAAAAGGCGCCTGAAGGAATTCAACGTCTCACATATTTGGGTTCATCAAAAAACAGACTGGTATGCCGCAGGTCTCGGCCTTAGAGGAATACGGGATGGCGGCTCCACCCTAATTTCTAAATCTGTCGACGGAACATGGCGTATTGAGAAGTTTTGGCCGTATCTTGGATATGCCGATCCATATAGTCTACCGGACTAGTCATCATATCTCGGGGCGGAACCGGCCATTAAAAATAGCATCCGTTTAATTTGTCGATTTCCACGCGCGACGCTATCTAATACAATACCGGAGGTAAGACTTATAAACCCGAGAATTCCGAGCGCACTTGCTAATATTACTGTCGGAAGGCGGGGTACGAATCCCGTCTCGAGATAGTCGATCAGAATGGGCATAGCCAAGCCAATTGAGAAGACAAAGAATGCGACAGAGATGGTCGAGAAGAAAAACAACGGCCGGACATCCTTGAGCATCAATAACATTTTTAAGAGTATGCGCAGCCCATCCTTATAAGTCCGTAGTTTACTGTATCCGCCAGCTACTCGGTCATTATAAGGCAAGCTAATCTCACAAACCGGGATCCCAAGCTCTAACGCATGTACACACATCTCTGTTTCAATCTCAAAACCCTTGGCGGACACAGGAAACGTTTTTGCAAAACGACGTGAGAATACCCGGTAGCCAGAGAAAAGGTCTTTGAAGCCATGACCGAAGAAAGACATTAAAAGCCAATTAAACAACCGGTTGCCAAATTCATGCCCAGTGCGGGAAACCGCGCCGATACCCTGACGAGCACCCACCACCATATCGAATGATCCCTCTATCATTGTCCGGACCAATCGCGGCGCACTCGCTGCATCGTAGGTACCGTCTCCGTCTGCCATCAAATAAATATCCGCATCAACTTCACCGAGCATGCGTCTAACAACATGCCCTTTCCCACGCGCAGATTCTTTTCGAACGAGCGCACCCGCTTTAGAAGCGATGTCGGCGGTATCATCAGTTGATGAATTATCGTAGACGAAAATCTCTGATTCCGGCAGCGCATTGCGAAAATCTTCGATAACTTGTGCAATGGCGGCCGCCTCGTTTAGACACGGTAGTAATATTGCAACTTTTTTCGTCAACAGCGGACTTGGCCGCGCGGGTGACTGATTTCCATTCCTCTCTTTTTCAAGCGACATCTGAGTTTGTGTCCCCGCCCATTTGTTATAAAAACGTAATAAGTTTTATAAATTTACTATTTTACCGCTTCAGGTATTAAGTACGAAGTAGGAGCTTTCGAACAAGATTATTCTTGTTTTACCATTTGATTTTGAAAAATCTTGCAACCCTCCATCCAAGGTTCACAAACAGATGGCAAATTCGAAGGAATTATACCCCCCGAGCGAAGCTGATCACGTTCTGTTTGAGAAGCAAAATAGGATTTTTATTAGGTTATTAGCCAATTCTGCAGCGATAGTTCATCAAGGATTAGGGAACTCTCTGAGTCAAATTCTTTTACCGAAAATTAGTTTAACGCTCTTTTTGCATGAACAATAAGATTTTTTCCGAAAAGATACTTACAACCGAGGGCATCCACAATCCTCGAGATCGGGAACAACCATTTGTCATAAAAAACTAAGGATGGCACTGAAACGACTCCCTGATCTGAATTATAAGTAACCAATTTGAGAAATAAGGAAGCGAAATACCCTACTGAATCTGCATAGTGTGCCTCAACAACCTCTAAGCCGACCTTTTGGCATTTTTCCCGGATCTCGTCTATTTCATACCTTCGGTAATGACCTACTCTTTCATCTAGATTTGTCCAGAGAGACTTCTTTGCTGGAAGATAGAGATAGATCATTCCATCCGCCCTTATTTTATTCTGCATAAGTTCTAAAACAGACAAATCATCTTCGACGTGCTCTAAGACATTAGAAGAGAAAATTAAGTCGGCCTCGATTGGGATCTCTCTTAAAGAATCAACGTATTTAAAATCCCGTTCAGATAGAAAAGTTTTGTTAGTCGCGTCAATCTCTACACATAAAGGAATTATCTTATAATTTTCTCTAAATATCGACGCCAAGGTTCCAATACCTGCACCGAAATCAATAACGTTTGCCGCCTCTGTCTTATATTTTAACGCTTGCTGTACAATAAACGCATTGTAATTTGTCATCACTTCTAGATTTAAAAGCTCTTCTATTCCACTATATTTCGTATTCTCAATATTCTGCATAGTATTACTGAATAAAAAACTTCACTCCCACTCAATAAAAATACCCCATTTTATTCAATAAAATCAATAGTTTGGTTTTACTTTGAAACTGCTTTGAAACTCTGGTGGATTATAGCAAATCAATAAAGAAACTACTCATCACCGCTTTCATATCTCTTTCTTCTTTCGTCTAATATTTCTCCTTCAAATTTCCAATTAAGTGGTCCAGCAACGCTCTTCCAATTGAAACCAAATCTATTAGTTGCGATCAAACCGGCGCTCGAGAGTGAATGCTCGCTTCCTTCAAATTCAACCTTATTTTTTGATATGACTTTACAGGTGATATTTTCGTCGCGAATAAAATGAAGCATTGATCCAATTTTGATGCCCACCATTTCAAAGTTAAATCTCTGTCCAATTCTCGTTGCTCTCTCGAAAGCAACTTCGTCCTCTTTATCTTCAAATCGATCTTCTCTCGGGGTGATGTCTTCCCCTTCAACCATTTCCAGAAAATTAATTACTTCATCTTCTGCTATTCGAAAAAATTCACGATTTGGATTTTCTCGCATACTTCTTAAACCGTTATGAAGTTTAGACTCTACTTTTGAATAATTTTTTACTCTTTTTGCATATACACATCGAAATGGGATAGGAACACCTGTGCTGAACAGACTATTGAGTCGATTTTGTAAATTGTTTGTTTTGCCAATTTTAACTAATCCAGGCATTGCAGGGTTCGAGAGTATGTAAACAATTCCTTCGTCGGAGAGGGGAGTTGAACCTTGGTCTGTTCTAAACTCTATTAATTTGTTGAACGCAGCGCTGTACATACCTTTGCCTCGTTCATCTAATTCCTTATTCTCTGAAATCTGAAAATATTGACTTTTTAAATGCGTCAAATCATCTGGACTAGTTATTTCAAAAAGATTTTGGTTAGTCAGATCGAGTTCCAGAAGATCTGCCTCAATTTTCTTTACTCCACCAGCGTAATTCTTCATCGACTTTTCCGACAGATCGGTACTTAACTCCATCCATTTCTTGAATTCGATCATATCATTCATAAAAAAACGCATAACCTATTGATATTAAACAATAAATAAATCACTCCCACTCAATCGTACCGGGAGGTTTAGACGTGATATCGTAAACTACACGATTAATACCGGGAACTTCGTTTATAATTCTGTTCGCGGTTTGCCCCAGAAACGTCATCTCGTAGGGAAAAAAGTCTGCAGTCATACCGTCTGTCGAAGTAACTGCCCGCAAGGCGCAAACGTTCTCGTAAGTCCGAGCGTCGCCCATTACACCCACGGATTGAACGGGTAACAGAACGGCGAAGGCCTGCCATATATCATCATATAGTCCGGCTTTTCGGATTTCTTCTAGGTAGATTGAGTCTGCGTGCCTCAATATTCCGAGTTTTTCTGTTGTAATCTCGCCAGGGATCCGAATCGCAAGACCCGGCCCGGGGAAGGGATGGCGGCCAACAAAATTCTCGGGCAAACCCAGCTGACGGCCCAGAGCGCGAACCTCATCCTTGAAGAGCTCTCGCAACGGTTCGACTAATTCCATGTTCATACGTTCCGGCAAACCACCAACGTTATGGTGCGATTTAATCATCGCGCTTGGCCCACCGTGGGACGATACGGATTCGATTACGTCGGGATAAAGTGTTCCCTGCGCCAGGAAGCCCGCTCCTCCAATACTCCTCGCTTCTTCCTCAAACACGTCAACAAACGTAGCACCAATGACTTTGCGCTTCTGTTCCGGCTCGGTTACGCCATTTAGCTTTCGGAGAAAAAGTTTTGTCGCATCCCTGTGGACTAAAGCGATATTATAGTGATCTTGGAATAGGCCAACTACTTCGTCAGCCTCATTCAAGCGCATCATGCCAGTATCGACGAATACGCAGGTAAGCTGGTCGCCAATCGCTTCATGCAATAAGACTGCCAAAACGGATGAGTCGACGCCTCCCGAAAGGCCACAGATCACCTTGCCATCACCGACCTGCTGACGGACTTTGGCAATTTCCCGTTTACTAAAGGTGGTCATTGTCCAACTGCCGGTACAGCCAGCCACTCTATGGGTGAAATTCCTTAATAGCTCGGCACCCGAGGGAGTATGGATAACCTCCGGATGGAACTGAACGCCGTAAAATTTCTGCTCATCGTTTGCGATGACTGCGAACGGTGCTCCTTCGCTTACTCCAACGACACGAAAACCTTCGGGCAATGTATCAACACGGTCGCCATGGCTCATCCATACTTGCTCTTCGGAACCGACATCCGCAATACCGTCGAAAATCGCGCAGTCTTCCATTACCCTCACCACCGCACGTCCAAACTCACGGTGATCTGAAGTCTGCACTCGGCCGCCAAGCTGCTCTACCATGGTTTGCTGGCCGTAGCAGATGCCAAGGACAGGGACGCCAAGTTCAAACACCTCATCTGGAGCCCTTGGCGTATCAATATCGAGGACCGACGCTGGGCCACCCGAGAGAATTACAGCCCGTGGCGCGAACTTTGTCAGTAATTTTTTGGTCACACGGTTGAACGGGTGAATCTCACAGTAAACTCCGCTTTCGCGCACTCGGCGAGCGATCAGCTGGGTAACCTGAGAGCCAAAATCAATAATTAGAACGTTATCATCGGAAGTCACGGCTCAGAAGTTTCTCCCGTTCGGTACCTTGAAACCAGCCAAATGTGCAAGTTTTCCTGTATCAGAATTTTTCATCACCTAGTCTGGTGGCCTGTAATTCGGGGCTTCGCGCATAATCGACACATCATGAACGTGGCCCTCGCGGAAACCGGCGGCCGTCGCACGCCGAAACGTGCACCTTTGTTGCATATCGGCTAGTGTTCCGTTCCCGGTATATCCCATGGCAGCTCGGAGGCCGCCTATCAACTGGTGAAGAACTCCGCCAGCAGGCCCCTTGTAGGGCACCCTGCCCTCTATTCCCTCTGGGACCAGTTTGAGATTATCCTGGATCTCTTGCTGGAAGTACCGGTCCGCTGAGCCTTCCGCCATCGCGCCAAGAGAGCCCATACCGCGATAAGATTTGTAAGACCGTCCTTGGTACAAAAATACATCCCCGGGACTCTCCTCTGTCCCCGCCAAGAGCGAGCCAACCATCACGCAGTCGGCTCCTGCAGCAACTGCTTTCGCTACATCACCGGACAACCTGATGCCCCCATCCGCGATACACGGCACATCTGCCGCTCTACAAGCCTCCGCAGATTCCAAGACCGCGGAAAATTGCGGAACACCGACACCTGTGACAGCGCGAGTAGTACATATAGACCCTGGCCCAATACCAATCTTAACCGCATCAGCCCCAGCACCAATTAAAGCCTTTGCGCCATCCGGGGTAGCAATATTACCAGCAACTACCTGAATGCCATTCGACAGCTGTTTGATACGACCTACCGCATCCAGAACCCCCCGCGAATGACCGTGCGCAGTATCGACAACAACAACATCTGCTTCAGCATCTATAAGCGCCTCTGCCCGAACAAACCCGTCGTCCCCCACGCCGGTTGCAGCTGCAACTCGAAGCCGACCCATTTCGTCCTTTGTAGCATTGGGGTAGAGCTGTGCTTTCTCGATATCCTTAACCGTAATTAGACCGATACAGCGATACGCGTTATCGACGACTAACAATTTTTCAATCCGGTATTGGTGCAATAGGCGCCTCGCCTCTGCCATATCGACACCTTCCTCTACAGTGATCAGGTTATCCCTCGTCATGAGTTCGTTGATAGGCTGGAGAGCATTATCGGCAAAACGAACATCTCGATTCGTTAAAATTCCAACTAGCTTACCGCCCTTGCGTTCCACGACGGGAATACCGGAAATACGATAACCCTCCATCAGTGCCAGGGCATCCGCTAGAGTTTGGTCCGGCGCGATCGTTACCGGATTCACCACCATTCCTGATTCGAATTTCTTTACTGCCCGAACTTGATCCGCTTGCGCAGAAATATTCATATTCTTATGCAGGACCCCGATACCACCAGCCTGGGCCATGGCGATAGCCATATTAGCCTCAGTAACTGTATCCATTGCCGCCGATACGAGAGGAATACCAAGCTCGATAGAGCGGGTCAGCCTCGTACGTGTCTCTGCTTCGTGGGGGAGGATGGCCGATTCTGCGGGCACCAAAAGTATATCGTCGAAGGTAAGTGCGTCGCGGATTTTCATCCCACCACCTATTGTTTGAGTGGCGTTTTATAATATACACAGGCGAGTCGAATCCCAAATAAATTGGTGTTCCTAGGGAATCAAAACTGAGGGTCTTTAGGAATCCCTCTCTTGACGAGACCTGAATCCAGTTGCGACTATATAGGTCTCCGCGCTTTCTGGTCGCGATGCATCCGGCTTGACAGTATGTAACTTATTAAAATCCCGGTTCAGGGATCGCATCAAGTCAGCATGGGCGCCACCGGCGAATGCCTTCATTACTAGTATACCACCATCCACTAGCGTCTCCGTAGCCAAGGTGTGAGCTTCTTCGCAAAGTGCCATTGTCCGTAGGTGATCGGTAGACTTATGCCCGGTGATGGTAGCAGCCATATCACTAAGAATGACGTCAGCAGGAGCTCCTAGAAGCTCTCGAAGGGTACGGGATGATTCGGGTAAGCAGATATCAAGAACCAAGGTATCTACCCCGACTAGGCTTTCCATTTCCTGAATATCAACCGCAATTAATTTACCGCCGCTCTCCGATGGCTTGGTTTTCTCCATCACTATCTGGGTCCACCCTCCAGGGGCAGCGCCAAGGTCGACTACGCGTTGTCCACGTTTAAGAAAATTGAATCGCTCATCGAGCTGCAGCAATTTGAAAGCAGCGCGCGAGCGGTAACCGCGCTTGCGCGCTTCATGAACATAAGGGTCATTAAGTTGCCGGTCGAGCCAGCGCGTCGATGAGGATTTACGTCCGCGTGCGGACTTCACGCGAACACGCATATTACGCCCGGTCAACTCGCTCGCCACGCGCTTTCTCTTCTTTCCACCTTTTTTTCCGGAGTGCCGAGCCATACTAGCTCTCTATTCTGCGGCGAATGTCGCCGCACCATCGCAGGTCGCCTTGGACTGTCCAGACATCACGCTGAGAAGCCCTTCTCGGACGCCGCGGTCCGCGACTCTTAATCGCCCAGCAGGCCAAATTCGGCAAACCGCCTCAAGTACGGCGCATCCAGCAACGACCAAATCCGCTCGGTTGTGACCGATACATGGATTAGCTGCACGTTCATCATAAGACTGAGTCGAAAGAGCTTGGCTAATACGCCCGACTGAATCAAAACTTAACCAGCTTCCGTCAACACGCGAACGGTCGTATCGTGCTAAACACATATCGAGACCCGCCACCGTCGTCACCGTTCCAGCGGTGCCAACCATCTGCACTCTACCCCGGGCGATGTTATCCGATATCCCAAACTCCAAATCGAATGGTCGTACTATTTCGACCACGCTAGATACCAAAGACTTATACTCTAAAGGGGCAAACTCTTTACTACCATGCGTCTCTGTCAACGTGACAACTCCACAGGGAAGAGACGTCCACCCTAGGATCTGTGCCCCTCCCATTTTTAATATCCGTGCCCACACAAATTCCGCACTTCCCCCGCCAACATCAAACATCAGTACATACTCGTATGAAGGCTCCAAAAGAGAGAAACATCCTGTTAGTGTTAGCTCTGCCTCCTCGCGAGAAGAAATGATTTCCATTTCTATCCCGGTTTCATCCTTTACCCTGCGAATAAAATAATCGCTATTTCGGGCCGATCGGGCTGCTTGTGTGGCAACGTACCGACCATTCGATACCCGACGGCGGGATATTTTGTTGGCGCAGATTTTGAGGGCATCAATCGTTCTCTCTATGGCCGCCTCAGAAAGCGTCCCTGCTTCGCCGACACCCTCGCCAAGTCGAACTACACGCGAAAAACCGTCAATTACTCGGAATCCGCACCCTTCAGGCTGGGCAATCAACAACCTACAGTTATTGGTTCCCAAGTCCAGTGCGGCGAACAGGCGTTCTTTACGATCGACGTCTTTTCTGCCTACCGCGTTATTACCCGTTTTCTCCGGGCGATTTTTATGATGTGGCGGCGATGCCGACACGTTGCCTCTCCACTATGCAACGTCTCGGGCAAGGCGATGCATATCATAAATGTTTATCTAGTATACCGACTATATCGACGAATAATTCGGTTGCGAAGGAATTTTTGTCAGGACTGAAGAACTTATTTAAAAACGCGTATAGGCGATTATCATACAAAACTGTATGATAATCACACCGCCCCTTGCATAGTCGGAAGTGATAGCAATCTGTTGGGGAATAGTCTGATTGCAGAATGAGCGGCTCTGACAGGCTTAGTCATGGTTCAAACAGAGGTTTCATAACGATTTGTCGCGGTTCAAAATGTAATTCTTTGAACAAACTCGTGAAAGAATCGACCTGACCGCCTTCCAAATTAAAACGAGCGAGCCACCCGAAGAATGACATTTTCGCTCATAAACAGTCAGGAGAATAAATCTTGATGGAAACCATGCCTATCCTTTTAAAGGTTCTCGCAGAGAACTTGGATAATATCATCCGCAGTAATCTGCGCCCCCTCCTACTCGCATCAATGTTCTAGGATTTGAGAATGAGACGGTCAGTGATTTTCGCAGGTGTTTTAGCGGTCGGGTCTATAGTCTGGATTATCTCTGGACAAATTGGCGGTCACAAAAATCTTACAAACACGAATGACTTCAGAGCAACAAAACAAAATTCTATAGAATTAGTCTCTGTCCGAGTGCGCGAATTACATTCGCGAACGGAGCAGAACGCTGTCATAGTGAACGGGCAGACTGAGGAGTCACGAAGGATTATAATACGAGCGGAAACCGCTGGCCTAATCAAAACTGTTTCTGAAAAAGAGGGAAGGATAGTCAAAGCCGGTGAGATTATTGCGCGGCAGGATATCGGCGACCGAAATTCTAGGCTTATCGAAAAAACCGCACTTGTCCGGCAGCGCGAGATCGAGTTTGAGGCTGCCAAAAAGCTTGCCAAAAAGGGCTTTAGGTCTGACGCGAAACTCGCTGAAGCGCATGCTCTGGTAAGTTCTGCGCTCGCTCAAGCAAAAACGATCCGTCTGGATCTTGCGAGAACAACTATTAAGACACCATTTCAGGGGATTCTTGAGAATCGGTATGTCGAAAATGGTAATTTTGTAAAGATCGGCGACAATATCGCAAAAGTCGTTGACCTTGACCCAATCCTCGCAGTCGGTTTCGTATCTGAGCGCCACATCGAATCCTTGGAAGTGGGTCAGCTCGGTACAGTTACCTTGGTCAACGGACAGATCGCTGACGGTAAATTGCGTTTTATCTCGGCTGTAGCAGACAGGGAGACAAGAACATTTAGAGTAGAATTGGAAATACCGAATTCCGATTACAAAATCCGCTCCGGCCTAACGGGAAAACTTAAACTTCCACTAAATCCGGTTTCCGTCCATGTTATTTCTCCGTCCGTCCTAACACTCGCGGATAGCGGTAAGATTGGTGTTAGAATTGTTGATGATGGCGACATTGTGCGTTTCATGACCATCAAAATAATATCTGATACAACCGACGGTATCTGGGTTATCGGGCTGAGAGATGGTCAACGGCTAATCACGGTGGGTCACGAGTACGTCAAAGCAGGCCAGAAAGTTAGGCCAGTTCTCGAGCAAACAAAGAACGGGGCATGACTATTATTGATCTCGCAATGTCGCGATCTCGCACGATTATTGCGCTTCTCATTCTAATACTGATCTCCGGGTTCTCGACCTATATGGGCATTCCTAAGGAGGCTCGGCCAGATGTAAACATCCCGATTATATACGTTTCCATGTCACTGAAAGGTATAGCGCCAGAAGATAGTGACCGCCTACTTGTACGTCCCATGGAGGGCGAGCTCAAATCGATTGAAGGCATTAAGGAAATACGGTCAAGCGGGTATCTGGGTGGTGCCAATGTATTGCTTGAATTCGAAGCAGGATTCAATTCTGACAGGGCAATTAATGATGTTCGCGAGAAGGTCGATATCGCGAAGGCGGAATTGCCGGAAGACGCAGAAGAGCCAAAGGTTATGGAAGTTAATCTTAGCCTCTTCCCTATCATAACCGTAACACTTGGCGGTGACGTGCCAGAACGAACACTGCTTAAACTGGGCCGAATTCTTCAAGAAAAGATAGAGAGTATATCTTCGGTTCTTGAGGCAAAAATTGGTGGTGACAGGGATGAGCAGGTCGAAATCATAATAAATCCCCTTCTTTTAGACTCTTATGGCCTAGACCCGCGACTGGTACTGGACGCTATTAACCGCTCTAACAGGGTGATTGCAGCCGGTTCTTTAAATAGTAAAAAGGGCAGCTATGCGTTGAAAGTACCCGGCCTATTCGAGAATGTGGGCGATATCCTGAAAATGCCCCTTAAAACAAAAGGCGATTCCGTTGTAACTGTAGGCGACATCGCATCGGTACAACGCACTTTCGAGGACCGTGAAACCTATGCTCGCCTGAATGGTAAATCAGCCATTTCCTTGCAAGTAAAAAAACGAACTGGCGAAAATATCGTAGAGACTGTGAAAGCGGTTAAAGCACTGGTTGAACAGGAACGGAATAGCTGGCCCCGAGCGATAAACGTCACTTTCTCTGGCGATGATTCCAAGAACATTCGAAACATGCTTTCGGATCTTCAGAACAATGTCCTGTCAGCTGTCCTTTTAGTCATGATCATCATTGTCGCAGCGCTTGGCGTTCGGGCTGGATTTTTAGTGGGGCTTGCGATTCCCGGATCTTTCCTGACCGGTATCCTTGTGCTCGGGGCCTTTGGCCTAACTGTCAACATAGTAGTTCTTTTCGCCCTAATCCTCTCGGTCGGCCTTCTTGTCGACGGCGCGATTGTCGTCACAGAGTATGCCGACAGAAAAATGATAGAAGGCATATCCCGACGGAACGCATACAATGAAGCGGCCAAACGTATGTCCTGGCCTATAATTACATCGACCGTGACTACTCTCGCTGCATTCTTACCGCTGTTATTTTGGCCTGGCATCGTTGGGGAGTTTATGAAATTTCTTCCTATAACTCTGATCGCCGTGCTCGTAGCATCACTGGCAATGGCCCTTATATTTGTACCAACTCTAGGAGCCCAGTTTGGCAAACCAGGGGCACTTGACAGAAAAACTGTAGAACAAATGTCGTTAATGGAAGATGGCGACATTAGTAATGTCCGCGGCTTCACCGGTTTTTATATTAAGTGCCTAAATGGCATCTTGAATCATCCGGCAAAGATAGTTTTCCTTGGCGTTGTGTCTTTAATCGTTGTTTGGGTTGTATACGCAAATTTCGGGCGAGGATTCGAGTTTTTTCCAAAGGTTGAACCTGATCGCGCAATTATGAAGGTTTTCGCACGTGGTAACATGTCCGTAGACGAGAAGGCATCTCTTGTTGCCGACGTAGAAAGCCACATTCGTGATATTCAAAGAGAACGCGGGGAATTCAGCGCAATTTACGTCCTTTCGGGAAAACAACAACGTCGCGACGACACTCCCGCTGACATTATAGGCACGATTAATTTAGAATTCGCGAAATGGGATTCGCGCCGCAATGCCGATCTAATCCTTGCAGACATAGTAAATCGCTCGCGTGAACTTGCCGGGATTTACGTCGAAACGGCCAAAGAGGAGGCTGGTCCACCAGTCGGAAAACCGATCCACATTCTAGTCTCATCCCGCTACCCGGAGACTATTCAACCTGCCGTTTCAAAAATTCGCGCAAAATTAAACACCCTTACAGGGCTTAAAGATATTGAAGATGGGCGGCCGATTCCGGGGGTCGAGTGGCAACTCAAGGTCGACCGTGCTCAAGCCTCGAAATACGCAGCCGATGTCACCGCAATAGGGCAAATAATACGGTTAGTAACTAATGGCCTGAAGATTTCCGAGTTTCAACCCGATGACGCCGACCAAGAGGTCGACATCGTAATTCGCTTTCCGGAGGATAAACGTACGCTCGGACAGCTTGACCAAATCCGGTTACAAACACCCAAAGGGTTAATCCCTTTGAGTAATTTCATCCAGCGAGTTCCAAAGTATCGGACTACCGAATTACGCAGAACAGATACTCGCCGCTCAATGAGCATTAAAGCAGACGTCTTACCAGGGGTCCTCGCTGATATTAAGAATAAGGAAATTCAATCGTGGATTAATGAGGAAGCTAATATCGATCCTCGCGTCCAAGTCATGTTTAAGGGTGAAGACGAGGAACAGAAAAAAGCTTCAGCATTTCTAGGTCGGGCATTCGGGGTGGCGCTGTTCCTCATGGCTATTATTCTGGTTACACAGTTCAACCGGTTCTATTCTGCTTTCTTGATCCTCTCCGCAGTCATCATGTCGACCGTTGGGGTAATGTTAGGTCTTCTTTTAATCGAGCAACCATTCGGTATTGTGATGAGCGGAGTTGGCGTCATCGCGCTAGCAGGGATTGTTGTCAACAATAACATTGTGCTGATTGACACATTCGACCGTATTGTCAAAAAAGGGGCGTCACCGCGCGAAGCTATCATTCGAACCGGTGCGCAGCGCCTTCGCCCAGTACTATTGACGACCACAACAACAATTTTCGGTCTTCTACCTATGGTTACTCGGGTCAATATCGATTTCGTGACCCGAGAAATTTCTGTTGGTGCTCCTTCGACCCAATGGTGGCAGCAATTATCGACAGCGATTGCGTTTGGATTAGCGTTCGCTACCCTTTTGACGATGTTTGTTACGCCGTCGTTACTGATGGTCCGCGCCAATTTACTGGCCTGGCGTCAGCGTCGGAAAGAAGATTATCAACTGGCTCAGAGCAAAAGCTAGCCCGCTTGACCTGACCCAACTAACGCCGGTAAGTAGATTCGGCGGAAGAGAAGCAACCGTCACCGATCCAAAAACAACGTGAGCGCTTATGCCAATTGATATGTCCCAACAGCCTGAACTAGACCTCCCATTCGAGTCGACTCGTGGCTTATTGAAAAAGTGGACTGACCGTGATGCTGAGAAGGCCGCTATCGTCGATTTAGATCAGGAAAGTAAAAAGATAACTTGGGGCCAACTAGCTATAGAAGCAGACCGAGTAGCACTCTTCCTGAAGGAAAAGGGTATTCGGCCGGGTGATAAAGTAGCGCTTTTGTCTGATGAAAATATCGAAAAACTAATCGTCTGGATAGGTGTCTGGCGGTATGGCGCGGCAATCTGCCCTCTTAATGTAGAAATGAATGAAATTCACCTGGTAGAGATCATCGAAGGTATCGATCCTGCTCTCACCTTCTGGCATGCGGACCTTAACGCCCATACTATCACGGCAGCGCTTAAAATGCCGTCTGTCCGCTTTGCCGGCTGGGACAAAGAAAAATCCGTCGAAACAGACCCCGATGAACTTTTCTCAATACTCGCGGGATATGAAACTGGAGCTGGCCAAAATATCGATAGCGAAAACAGTGCTGAAGATCTTTCATGTATTTTTTGTACATCCGGGACCACATCCAAACCCAAAAGCGTTGTCTACAATCACATGGCTTACTGGCTAAATGGTCTTAACACATTGGATATGCTGGGGTTAACAGCAGATGACCGGACCCTTGAATATCGGTCTTTCGGTTGGAATTCCGCTCAAATACTGAGCCTGATGCCTTGGCTTCAAACCGGTTTAACAATGCATATCGCGCAACGTTTCTCCCGCTCTCGGTTTTTCAGCTGGATTCGTGATCATGGCATAACATTCGCCGCCGGGGTTCCAACGGTCGTAAATATGCTACTCAACGAACCTCCGCCAGAGTCGGACCGTGACCTACCATCTCTGCGACTGATGACCTGCTCCACCGCGCCACTGTCGCCAGATCAATGGAAACTTTTTGAGTCTATGTACGGGGTAACCCTGTTGCAGCTATATGGCATGTCGGAAGCCGGTTGGATCTGCGGTAACCGGCACTACCGTAGGCAAATGGGAACGGTCGGACCGCCGGCAAAACATCAAGAATTCAAAATTCTCGATCCCGACGGTCGAATATGCCCTTCCAATACAGAGGGTGAGATCACCATTGGCGGCCCCCAAACATGTATCGGTACAATTTCCCCGGAGGGGAAATTTGAGGATCTTTCAAACACAAGAATACATACCGGTGATCTTGGTTCAACGGATGGTGACGGTTTCGTAACGGTTACAGGGCGGACAAAAGATCTTATTATACGAGGTGGCGTGAATATCGCACCGCTCGAAATCGATAATGTCCTACTTCGAAACCCCAAGGTGCGGGAAGCTGCCGCCGTTGGTGTACCAGACCAGATCTACGGCGAGGAGATCGTCGTCTATCTTTCCTTAAAACGTGGAGAAAGTCTTAGCGAGGAGGAAGTAAAATCTTGGTGCTCGGATTCTCTACCAGATTTCAAAATGCCAAATCAAATATTCTTTATGGAGGATTTGCCAAAGTCTGACCGTGGCAAAGTGCGACGCGAAGATTTAAAGGACATCTGGGCGGAATCTAAAAAAATCTAAAGCAAACGATTTTCTATCTCTGCAGGCGTGGATATACCAATAACAACATAACCCTGTGTCTTTACGCATAGTTCTAGGGGAGTTGATTAAATTTAATCCTTTGCTTGCAATCCATAATCAACGCAACAATTCCTTGTTGAACATATTGACAGAGCTACGGCTCACACCGCACTACTTGGCGGTCTTAGGCAGAAAAAAGACCTGACCGGGGTAAATTAAGTCCGGGTCTCGGATCTGATCCTTATTGGCCTTATAGATTTCGGTATAGCGTAATCCGCTCCCGTACACATTACGGGCAAGACGCCAAAGGCTATTGCCTGGTTGAACGAAGACCACCTCGCTGTCTGGTATATCACCGACAGGTATCGCCCGCAGAAACGGTAACTCGACCCGCTCAAGCGTTTGACCATCGGGGCCTACACGATCAACGCGCAACCGATACAATCCGGTTGGAATATCAACACTGAGATTGAGACGCCAAGTCCCCTTTCCGTCCGCGCCGGTGCGCCCGATGTAATTGTTATCAAGGTAAACCCTAACCTCGGTGTGGGGTTTTGCTCGTCCCGATAACAATATCGCGTCAACGCGGGCCCCATAGTCAATAACGTCCAGTGTTAGTTTCACAGCGCTAATGTCGCCGGTGTTCGATAAAATAAAGGGAGTTTCTTCAGCGGAATTCGGAATAGCAACAGCAATCGAGCCTGTGTCTCTTGATCCAGGTTGATCGGCAATAACATTACCCGAATCCGGCACGACTAAGATCAACCTCTTCTCGGAAAATACCTCCGTCCCGTCAGGACCCGTCGCCATGACGGTGAGTTCATGCGTGCCACTTGATAGAATATTTTCTGGCAACAGAACCCACTGTCCTCGCTTATCCGCCTTTACGGTGCCAATGACTTCATTTCCCTTTCGGACCGAGATAAGTGAATTTGGCACAGCCCGCCCTGCAATTACCGCGTTCCCCTGCGGATCTACCCGAACAATATCAAAGGACGGTTTGACCATTAGGGAGCCCGCAGGATCGTGTTCCACATTAAAATTATCGCTCGCACGACTGGCATTACCCGCTTTGGGGGTAACTTGTTTCTTAGAAGCCGGTTGTTTAGGTGCAACCTCGTTAGGCTGGCTGGATATCGGCTCATCCACTTTCGGTGTCGGCGCCAGCGGTCTATCGGGCTCGCGATCAACAAAAAACGTCATCAGTATCGCCACCAGAACGACTAATGCACCTGCGATACCAACGATCAGCGGCCTATTCACCCTGCGAACACCATTCAATATTAAGTTATTCTACCGAACATAGGCAAAAACCGTGGAATCGCACGAAAAATCTCACGTAGAGTAATAAGTCTATTAGAACGTTTGTTTAAGTGGCGGTAACGACTTCAGATACAATGCGATCGCTTTCAGATCTTCATCGGTCATCTTACCTGTGCTGTGCGCTATCACGTCTGCCATCATCGAGCCCGCGAAGTCGAAATCAGGAGTTGCACCGGTTTTCAAGTACTCAACGATCTGCGGCACTGAAAAGTTTAAGCCGGTCTCAAGATCCGGAGTGATATTTGGAATATTTTTATCATCGGGCCCGATTACAGAGCCGGACATCCAACTCTCGTAATCTAGCCCCCCCAGTTTATTACGGGGAGTATGGCATTCACCACAATGCCCGAGGGTATTAGCAAGATACGCGCCCCGTTTAACCTCAATCGACCACTTCGGATTTGGCTTTCGACCCCCTTCGCGGAAAAATAAGAGTTTCCATACGAATTGGAGAAATCGCCAGCGAAAAGGGAGTGGAATATCATGCGAATCGGCCGACTTTTCTATGGGGTCTAGCGTAAATAAGTAGGCCTTCATTGCTCTCAAATCGGGGGTTGTGATCCCTGTATAGGACGTATAGGGGAAGACGGGAAAATAGTGGTCGCCATCCGGATTTATACCTTCGCGCATGGCGCGAATGAAATCGGCATCTGACCAATTCCCAATCCCATGATCCTTACTCGGTGTTATATTCGGAGAAATAAAAGTCCCGAAAGGTGTTTTTATCGGCGCGCCCCCCGCAAACGGCTGTCCCTTGGCTTTGAAATCGGTATGGCAGCTAAAACAACCGCCGGCGATTATCAGATATTTGCCACTTCTAATTTCATCAGTTTGCTCACCACGGACGGAGAACCCGATCACGACGAACACTAGAACCGAGATGCAAGCGAACAAAAATTGTCTATAACTCATTCTCGAGCCTCTCCAAGCCGGATTAAAACGTCGACTTGATGACACTTGATATTCGTGTTTTGTAGTTTGGGGTCAAGGCCTCCTGATCATTAGACTCGAAAAAAATAAAGGATACTCCACATGCGCGACTCTTCAATAAAATCTGTATGCGTATTCTGCGGCGCTTCCGAGGGTAAATACCCGGTTTTTCGAACTGCGGCGGAAGACCTTGGCAGACAATTAGCCGAGAATGATATCCGGTTGGTGTTCGGCGGCGGCAATGTAGGAATGATGGGTGCAGTTGCAGACGCCGTACTGGCCAATTGCGGAGAAGCAATCGGTGTGATTCCGGAATTTTTATGCGATCGAGAACTTGCCCATAAGGGGCTGACAGAACTTCATATTGTTGACAGTATGCATACGCGTAAACGCATGATGTTCGAATTGTCTGACGCTTTCATCGCCCTCCCGGGCGGATTGGGAACACTTGAAGAAGTTTTCGAAATGATCACTTGGCGTCGACTTGACCAACACGTAAAACCAATCATCCTGATTAGTACCGACGACTACTGGGAACCCTTTGACAGCCTGGTACGCAATGTTGTCGAGAATGGGTTCGCTCACACCAACGCTCTCGCCCATTTTTGCTCAGTTGCAGACCCATCGACAGCCATTGATCGCTTAGTCAAACAATAAATCCGGGGAGGGGCTTTCAAAAGTTTCTTTCTTGAGGGCTTCAAACCGTATTACCCCAAGGTTTGATTGCCTCCTTGAGCGCAGCATAACCCTCTATGAAACCTGGTCGATTTCCACTGTAGACCGCGTCAAATTTTTCTAAGGCATCATCGAGCCACTTACGCAGGTCGACGTTTTCCGGGTTAGCATCTAGATACGCGTCCCGGATTAGTACGAAATGGATTCGTGGGTCGTAAGGTTGCTTTGTTCCGCCCATAGATTCATCCCCATCCAGAAGCCGCAGGAGCATCGCATCGGCGGAGCCAAGGGTTTGTTCGTGGATCGGGGGGCCATCCATACGATACATGACGGACGTCATATCGCGGCCGTTACCGGTGGTATAACCCATTTCGGACCACATCTCCCTAATATCAACTTCTCGGCCGAGATGTTTGGCAACCATACCGCCGAAAGTACGCAAAGGGTCTGAAACATCTGCAAGAAGATCCGTCAGACGATCGCCGTCAAGGTCGGTTGCAAGCACTATGGTATCGCGCTTTTCTATCAGGTCCCACAGCAGCAATCCGTAATTTGTATCAGCGATATGCTGTTCGATACGACCACCCCAATTCTCCATGCCGTCTTTGAAGTCGGACGGTAGCAATGCCACAATTTTCTCGATTCGATCCTTGTGTTCCTCATAGGGGTCAACAGCGTATTTACGCCCAACCTCGAACTTAGTGCCTTGCAACAGCCAAGAATGGAGCCCCGCGTTGATACCATCTTCCATTGCTTGGGTTGGTTTTGTCGCGACTCGTCCAAGACGACCGGTTTCGTGCACCATTTTAAGGAACAGGCGATTGGCATAGGCAAGCTGAACGCCAGGTGTATTCATCTCGGAATGTACAATGCCCATGTCGTCAACGTTGAATACTTTCTTGTTCTGAGAGTATGGCAAGCACGGCATACAACGAACCACCGTAATCGGTCCGTAGGGTCGCACGTTACAGTAGACCCCCGCCTGGGTACGCAAAGGCGCATTAGCCGACTTGCCCATTACGACGACTTTCCCACCTTTTCCATCGTTTACATAAGCATCGCCTGCCGTCGACCACTTTATCGATGTGCATGGCATATTGCCAAACCAACTTAGCGGGGCGAGTTCGGTATCGTGACGATATTGAGACCACATAGGCACGGCATAAAATGGAAGTTTTAGCACGTCGATGGCCGCAAGCGTTCCAAGAAGGGCATAAGCATCGGTGAACGAATGCGCTACTGGATTAACGTTACCAACAAAATTTCCTCCCTTCCATACGACAGCGTCGTCGAAACCTTCGGGCTTAACGTCGGCTGTTTCGAACAAGCCGTTGAGTACGCTGAACAGGTCGCCTCCATCAGCCTCTGTACGTGCAATAGACAAAAGATCAAACATATTCGGGTCTCCTAACGGGCTTATTCATTGTGACAGTAGTGATCGGAAGGGCGCCGGTTACGATCGCCGCTGGAAAGGATAACTATAAAATGCGTTTTGGCGGACGGTCTGTAAAGGCTCGGGTAACCCCAGCCGTAAATTTATAAAAATGAAATTATGCGTCGGCAATTGCCTCCGCTATCGCGTCAACTGCCGCTTGGGCGGCCGCACCATCGGGACCACCCGCCTGAGCCATATCAGGACGACCGCCTCCCCCCTTTCCGCCCAAGGCTACGGAACCAAGTCGGACCAGATCAACTGCACTTATCCGCTCCGTTAAATCATCAGTTACACCAACAACGATTGACGCTTTTCCCTCATCAACGGACACAATCACGGTCACGCCGGATCCGATCCGTTTCTTTATCTCGTCAGCCATGGGTTTTAGCTCTTTGCCCGGGATTCCCTCCATTATTCGCGGAGAGAATATCAGGTCAGAAATTTTTCGCTCGTCATCACGGCGGCCACTTGCATCGGATACACCCGCCGCCAACTTTCGGCGCAAATCCGACAGTTCTCTCTCAAAATTCTTCCGCTCGTCCAGCAGTCCCTTGACCCGACTAGGCACATTCTCCGCACCCGTCTTAAGTTCCTGCGCCGCCTGACCTAGTAAATCTTCTTGTTCGCGGGCAAAAACTTCCGCAGTCTCACCGGCCAATGCCTCGATGCGACGAACACCAGATGCCACCGCTCCTTCACCAACAATCTGGAAAAAACCAATATCACCGGTTCGCGAAACGTGGGTTCCGCCACAGAGTTCAACTGAGAATTGTTCTCCATCACCACCCATAGAAACGACCCTAACCTCCTCGCCGTATTTTTCGCCAAATAAAGCCATAGCTCCCTGTTCAATTGCTTCATCTGGAGACATTAGCCATGTATCAACTGGAGTATTAAGGCGGATCCTCGCGTTTACCTCTCTTTCTATAACCCGAAGTTCATCAGCCTGGATTGCTCGCGGGTGCGAAATATCGAACCGCAGCCGGTCGGGTGCTACCAGTGATCCCTTCTGGGTCACGTGTTCCCCGAGACCGCGGCGGAGTGCTTCATGTAGTAGGTGAGTGGCTGAGTGATGCGCTCTGAGTCCTGACCTGCGACCATTTTCGACTACGAATACGCCGGCATCTCCAATCTTAATCGTCCCCTTGGAAACAATTCCAACATGGACGTGAACGTCGCCAAGCTTCTTCTGGGTATCGATAACGACAACCTCCGCGCCATCAGTTGTAAGCTTGCCTGCGTCGCCTATTTGGCCCCCGGACTCGCCGTAGAACGGCGTCTGGTTAGCCACTAACTCGATTTTTGTTCCTTTGGTGGCTTCTTCGACCTCAGCGCCATCCATTAACATCGCAGCGATTATACCGTCAGCCTGCTCCGTAGTGTATCCCAAGAACTCGGTTGCCCCCACGCGCTCACGAATGTCAAACCACACGGTCTCATCCGCCGCTGACCCTGAGCCAGTCCAGTTCTTTCGCGCCTCGGCCCGCTGTCGTTCCATTGCGGCATCAAAACCGAGCTTATCTAGTGTGCGGCCCTGACTTCGAAGGACATCTTCGGTCAGATCGAGTGGGAAACCATAGGTGTCATAAAGACGGAAAGCGATGTTCCCGTCGAGTTCCTCTCCGTCGCCCAATTTTTTTGTTTCATCCTCTAACAAACGCAGGCCACGGCCTAGCGTTTCTTTAAACCGGGCTTCCTCAAGCTTAAGCGTCTCACTTACAAGCGCCTCGGCTCTCTCCAACTCCGGAAAGGCCGCGCCCATTTCGTTAATTAAAGCCGGGACGAGTTTCCATAATAGAGGTTCGTCACAGCCCATTATGTGCGCATGCCGCATGGCGCGACGCATTATGCGCCGGAGCACGTAGCCGCGGCCCTCATTTGACGGCAGTACCCCATCGGATATCAGAAAACTTGACGCACGCAAGTGGTCGGCAATAACGCGGTGGGAGAAGAGATTATCCCCGCCCGTCGGGACGTCCGAAGCTTCGGCTGAGGCCTCGATCAGGTTACGCATCAAGTCAATTTCGTAATTGTTGTGTTTACCCTGTAGAACAGCCGACATACGTTCCAGCCCCATTCCCGTATCAATAGATGGTTTGGGTAGGTGTTCACGGGTATCGGCGTCGATCTGCTCAAACTGCATAAACACTAGGTTCCAGATTTCAATAAACCTATCCCCATCCTCGTCAGGGCTCCCGGGTGGTCCGCCCGGAATCTCGTCGCCGTGATCGTAGAAAATTTCTGAACAGGGTCCGCAAGGACCTGTATCGCCCATAGACCAAAAATTATCGCTCGTTGGGATACGGATTATGCGATCTCCGGAGAGGCCACCAATCTTCCGCCACAGATCATATGCCTCATTATCCTCTGAAAATACGGTTACCAACAATTTTTCGGCCGGAAGGCCATACTCTTTTGTCACAAGGTTCCAAGCATGCTCTATCGCAACCTCTTTGAAATAATCGCCGAACGAAAAATTACCCAGCATTTCAAAAAAAGTATGGTGACGAGCTGTGTAGCCGACATTCTCCAAATCGTTGTGTTTCCCGCCAGCGCGAACGCACTTTTGCGATGTGGTCGCTCGCTTATATCGACGCGTTTCCAAGCCCGTGAAAACGTTCTTGAACTGCACCATACCGGCATTGGTAAACAGAAGCGTCGGATCATTATTCGGCACCAATGGCGATGACGCCACGATCTCGTGATCGTTCTGGCCAAAATAATCGAGAAACTTCGCCCGGATATCGTTTGTTGTCGCCGTCATTAGTCCGAAATTCGCCTGTTCAGTTCACCGGCCAACGGGGGGGGGGAACATTGCCTAAGACCGGCCGGAAAGCGCTTTTTTTTAACGGTCCAAATCGACACTGTCCAGACACAGAACAGGCTCCGCCACCGGAGCCTGTTTATCTGTAATTTTTCTGTTTATCGTTTTTATGAATCTGCTCCCTCTTCATCTTCATCTGAAATAATCCCGGGTGGATCGGTCATCGCCGCTTCATTGAGCACACCGGCATGCTCAAGAATTTTTTGCTGAAGTTGATCGGATATATCCCGATTCTCTAGCAAGAATGTCTTGGCATTTTCTCGCCCTTGCCCAATCCGCTGATCACCATAAGAAAACCATGATCCCGATTTTTCAACAAGTCCAGCCTTGACCCCAAGATCAACCAATTCACCCATCTTCGAGATACCCTCACCATACATGATATCAAATTCAATCGTTTTAAAAGGTGGCGCCATCTTATTTTTAACGACTTTGACTCTAGTCTGATTACCAACAATCTCGTCTCGATCTTTAATCGCACCTATCCGTCGGATATCTAGACGCACAGAAGAATAAAATTTAAGGGCATTGCCACCTGTGGTGGTTTCCGGGCTACCAAACATTACTCCGATTTTCATACGAATTTGGTTAATAAATATTATTAGGCATTGGGATCGGTTTATAGAGCCGGTCAGTTTGCGCAGTGCTTGGCTCATAAGCCGGGCCTGCAATCCAACATGAGTGTCGCCCATCTCTCCTTCAAGTTCCGCTCTTGGTACCAGCGCTGCGACAGAGTCAATCACAATCACGTCTATCGCACCTGACCGAACCAATGTATCTGCAATTTCAAGTGCCTGCTCGCCGGCGTCAGGCTGAGAGATCAACAATTCTTCAACGTCGACGTTTAGTTTGCGGGCATAAACCGGGTCAAGTGCGTGTTCTGCGTCAATGAAGGCACAATTACCTCCTTTTTTTTGAGCTTCTGCCACTATGTGAAGTGCCAACGTTGTCTTTCCAGAACTCTCCGGCCCGTAAATTTCGACGATGCGGCCGCGCGGCACGCCTCCAATACCAAGTGCAATATCAAGCCCAATAGAACCGGTTGAGATCGCCTCAATATCTACAGGATTTGAACCGTCGCCAAGCTTCATGATTGAACCTTTGCCATGGGCGCGCTCGATCTGGCTCAATGCTGCTTCAAGCGCCTTATTCTTGTCCGCTTCGGATCTGTCCATGTTTTCTCCGTCAACCACTCTCAGGTTCGCCTCAGCCATCTCAACCTCTCCTTATTCCATACCGATGTTATGGGTGCAATCTTCTATAATGAACCCAATGTACTCCTTTTGTTCTTTTCTTCAATAAAAAAACCAATAAATTGAAAATAAATAGAATTTCTCGCAGTTTTCCTGTTTTGTTCTCGCCTGATCGAGCTGCTGTTTTCCAACTTAAGCTGGTGTATCATCCGAATGATTCGGTGTTCCCGCTCAAGAAAATAGACCGAAAAGACAACCGGCTTCACGCCTAAGCGGGAAACTGAGTTGTAAGCGGATGCATAGGTTTAACGTCACCATCAGACCATGACATACTCGGTATGCACGCCGCGGACGTCCATCTCATATTCTAGACCAATTACCGGCGGCCTAGCATAGACCCAAGTTAAGCCGGCGTCGGCCGCACCGCGGGATACGAGTTCGTCACCAAGAAAAGGGTGAAGGTCATGAACCGTGTAAGCATGGGTCACTGTGGCATCTTCCCAACCAACGTCCAGCGCCGACATACGTTTTTCCATCGCTTGTATTACATATTGCGCTTTTTCAAGTAGCGCATCTTCGGACGTCTCCCCTAATCGAATAATTCGTTCCTCGTAAGTCGCGCCGCCCTCGGGTGATTCTGCAGACCCGGCGATCACGAAACTCCGTGACTGATCAGCCGCGGCTGGGACTGTATAACTGAAGGCATGGAAACTGGGCTCAGGTGGAGCATCGATTTCAGGACAGACATTCGAACGCGCAACCGGGTTTTCCTCATCTTTAAACAGCCCCCAACGTTCCAACGTGCCGACATAGACCCGGTTAAAATCAATGAAGCCTTGCTCGGAAAACGGTTCCGGCGAACGTAACTCGCAGGCAGCAAAAGAGGTGTATGGCCGTCCAATCCGGTCCAGGTGGCTTTCGATTCGTGCAAATCCTTCCTCCAGAGGTAATGGCGTCTGAAACCGAACCCGCTCTAGCGCAAATCCAACCTCTGCAACAACCCCACCGGAATACTGGAACGGTCCCCGGACATACCTATAACCGCCGGGTTCGAATATAGCTGTTTCTGTCATATTGCTTCCTTTTATTGAATTCGAACGGTATCGACAGTTTGAAGTTCTATCAATATCACTCTCGCGCCTCTCCCCGCGCGATGTAGTAGGTACTACCCACGATTATAAGAGCACCTACCGCAGTCCAGATAGAAGGAATTTCCGCGAAGAGTAAATAACCAAACAAAACAGCATAAATCAGCCTAACGTTTTCAACCGGTCCCACAGCATTAGCCTCACCAACCGCGAACGCCCGCATAAAGCAAAATATACCAAGCGTCGTGAGACCTCCAATACCGATCAACTTTAGCCAGTCAATTAAATCTGGTAAATTCCAAACCCACCAGGTAGGAAGGGCAAATACGGTCACGCCTCCAATATGATAGTAAAATAAAATGCGGCCTGTTGGCTCGGTCGTTGACATCTTGCGAATAAGAACGTTTGCAACAGCAAACGTTAATGCTGATGTAACCGCGACCAAGGCAATGGGATCAAACGCCTCCGCTCCCGGGCGGACCAAGACCAAGACCCCCATGAAGCCTAAGATCGTCGCTACCCAGCGCCGCCGCCCGACCACCTCGTGCAGAAGGATCACCGCGATTAGTGTCGTAAACAATGGTTTGGAGAACATTAATGCCGTCGCCTCGGCCAATGGCATATGGATAACAGTGATAAAAATTCCTAACTGGGCTGCAAAAGCGAGACACATTCGCATCAGATGAAGAGGTAGGCGACCAGTCCTCAGATTCGACGCACCAAGCCTAATAAATAACGGCATTAAAAAAATCAGACCGCAGCTATAACGAAAAAAGGAAATTTGCAGGGGATCAAACCGACCACCCAGTGATTTAACAAACACGTCCACAATGGCGAACATAAATGTGCCAATGCTAAGCCAGAGAATGCCTCGTAAGTTGGGCGGCAGACGAAGCCAAGTACTATAGAGTGAAAGAATAAAATGGGCCGGCAAGAGACATGCCTTTTAATGAATGATGAATTTCATTTGCACAGGAGTAACCCGACCTATTAGACGCCCGAAACAGCCGGGCATTATGTCGACCGCTCTAGTCGAACAAGGATTGATCTTGGTCTTAAACCGTCCAAACGCTTAGTTAACACCCTAGGACGTTGCCGATTCATGACAGAAGTCCGAAGTGACCTGCCTCTTCTGAAGTCATATCTTTAGCCTCCGGACCAAAAGGAATATTACCCGAACTTGTCGGCCGCTCCGGGAGCGGCTTGCTAATCACGGCCGCCGCTGTAAGGAAAAGGGAAGCTACTGAATTCGCTGCTTCTAACGCCGCGATCGCGATCCTCGCTGGATCAACGATACCGGCCTTGAATAGGTCGCGAAATTCTCCCTCCTGAGCATCAAAACCTTGGCACGGATCCATAAATCCCGCCAGCTTCGCAGAAATCATTCTGCCATCATAACCGGCGTTAAAAGCGATGCGCTCCGCGGGCGATGCTAGAACTCGACGCAAAATACCTACAGCAACGCTTCCTAATTCTGTATCATCATTTGTTAGCCGGCGAGTCGCGTGGATATACCCCGCGCCTCCGCCTGGTAAAATACCCTCAAGTGGAGCGGCGCGGACCGCGCTCACGGCATCATCGGCGCGTTCTCGACGCTCTTTAATTTCTATCTCGCTGGCGCCTCCGATCCGCACCACCACCACCCCGCCAGTGAGTCTAGCAAGACGTTCGCGGAGTATCTTTTCCTGAAACGGGGTATTCCGCTTCGCCCCCTGCTCAGCCCTGACGCTATTAGCGCGGCGTGCAACATCTCTTGAATCTCCTGCGGCACCTATGATCGTAGTAGTATCCTTATTTAAAATGACCCGGTCAGCAGTACCCAGAACCCCAGGGTCTATAGTTGATTTGTTAGTACCCCGGCTCTCGGATACAAGCGTAGCACCCGTCAAAAGCGCTAAGTCTTCCATAGTTTCTCTACGACGATCGCCGAAAAAGGGTCCCTTACCGGCCACCACCCGAAGGTTGTTTTTTATTTTATTGACGGTCAGTGTCTGAAGGGCCTCTCCTTTCACTGCCTCTGCCACTATCAGCAACGGGCGGTTCTCCCTGACCGATACCTCAAGCAGTTTTAACAGTTGAGTGTGCTGCTCTAGTGTATGCTCGGTAAGCAGAATCAGTGGTTTCTCATATCGACACTCGGTAGTTGTTGTGTCAGTCATAAAATAAGGGGAGACGTATCCTCCTTCCCATTGAAGTCCATTCAATTTTTCCCAAGTTGTATAGAAGCCTTCACCACCCTCGACGGTAACCACCCCATCAACGCCTACACTATCAAAGGCCGCAGCAATGATACTACCAAGATTACCGTCACCGTTAGCCGAAACCGTCGCAATACGCTCCAAGTCACTACGTCCTCCAACAGGTTGTGCCAGTTGTCGCAGTTCGTCGATAATCGTATTTACTCCATCATTTAAGGCCAGCCTTAGCTCCATAGGGTCATACCCTGCCGTTACAGCCTTAAGGCCCTCGGAAGCCAATACTCCTGCCAATACAATTGTTGTCGTGGTACCGTCCCCAAACTCTTCGCCTACACGCTGGCCAGCCCGCCGGATCAGACGAAGCCCTATTTGATCATATTGTCCATCGACTTGAAGAGAATCGGATACGGTCACGCCGTCCTTGGTAATGCGGGGAGGTCCAATACCACCCTCCGATTCGATCAGAACGTTTCTCCCCTTGGGACCCAACGTTGCTGCCACCGTTCGGGTAAGCAGATTGATTCCTCGAAGCATCTCGCGCTGTGCCTCTAACCCGAACTTTATAGCGACGGTTGCCATTAGCCCGGTTTAACGCAAACTCCAACCTCTGTGAATGCATAGAAATAGGATACTCCATAAATACACTACCTTCGACAAATATACGGCCTTGGAATTCAAGCTAAAGCGGGCTAGCGTTATAGGATCAGTTCTCTATAAAGGTGATTGGTGATACCAACTAAGATAATCTATTCTGACTCTGGATCGGGCAATCGGTTACGTCCGAAGTAATATTCATTTGGCTGCATACCGAGACCGTGTGCCATTCTATTGGTGTAGTTAAAGTAGGCGATGACGTCGGTAAGATCAAAAATCTCTTCAGGGCTCAATCCGGCGTCAGCCAAGGTTTGCCTGTCCGCTTCGCCAGTCTCACCCGGAACTGAAGTCATCTTCCAAGCGTGGTCAAGGATTGCACGCTGGCGTGGCGTCAAATTGGCCTCACGATAGTTGACCATCAATATATCGCCTAGCACCGGGTCGCCGGAGAACTCTCGCACAGCCTGACTGTGAGATGTGACGCAGTAAACGCATCGGTTTACGCATGAAACAACAACAGCAATCATTTCTCTTTCTAGTCGGCTTAATCCACTTTCATCGGAGAGCATCATCTCATTGTATTTAGCAATGAAGGTTCTCAATTTCGCAGGACGCAATGAAAAAACTTTTACAACATTAGGGATGTGACCAAGTTTTTGTTCACAGATTTCCATATATTTCTGAAGATCAATATCCAGCGTTTCCGGATCCGGAACGGGCAGTGCGCCAATTCCGTTTAATTGTTCAGGAGTTTCACCGCTGCGGTTACTAGAAGTCATATAAGGGGGCCTTCATCCTGCTCACAATCAGGGATAATTATAAGTCACCTATTACACAGGAACTAGTTCTGCTCTGCAATTCCCGAATAGAAACACACAGTCCCGATAATATGATATTATCGAAATGAGGTACGAAATCACACCGCCCATCTCACAAGAGTGAAATCTATCTGTCTCTATCCGCCAATTTCGACTGGTTCTGCTCGGCGCCGGATTTCCGCGATCACAGAATGGGCCGCGAGCGTCGATGTCTTCGGATTATCGGGCAGCGGATTACCGAGAATTTCAATATCTACGGAACCGAATGCTCCTTCTGCGCGCACCTGATGAAGGTTACCATCTCTGGTAGGATCGGCAACTAAACGCACCTCAGTCTTGGCAAAACCTACCCCTGCCAGGGCTATAGTTGCTGCTACATTTGCATTCTGTGGGTACCGCTTTGCGGCTTCTGCTGCACTGCCTTGGTATAGCGTTATTTCCTCCGTCAGTTCATCAAGGTTTGCGACATCCTCCGCCGGCGTGCCCTTCCAGGCCTTGGGCGGCTTTCGCGACGTATATTTTACCCGGTTCAAACCACCTACGCGGGCGGCGGCCAGCGCATCCGCGCCAGCGACGGCACCGGCAGCTAGAATCAATTTTGAACCAGCTTCTTTGGCCGCCAAGGTGAGAGCTGCAAAAAGTTCAGTGTCTGCGAGGGCTCCAATAGAGATCACTAGAAAATCAGTCCCACTACGTAACGCTTCGACGCCATATTCCCGTACCCCTGAATGCCCAGCGCACTCCGCTATCAAGTCTGGTTTGGCAGAAAGTTCGCTTAACGAAGAAACGACTTCTATCCCGCGTGACGAGACAGTATCGCGAACCTCAGAAACACGGTTGGCTCTAACAAGTATCGAGTTGATATTGGCCGCCTCACCAGGCTGGATCCGCTTCAGAACCTCTTGCGCTATTGCACCATACCCGATTAGCAGGACATCCATCATGTGCTATCAGACTTCGTTTTTGACGGTGGCCCGGCGAAGGCGTGCGCGAATTGACCAATCGAGGCCATGTCTATTTCGATCAATGAAGGACCATTCTTTGTAATGGCGCCTTTAAGGAGTTCGGGGAAATCCTCCGCCTCTCCCACTCGCCAATAGGGGATATCTAACGACCCACAGAGCTTTCCCCAGTCGGGTCCAAGGATATCCACGTAGGCGCGGCGTCCACCGAAATGCGCATCGGCTATATTCTTGATCACCCCGTATCCACCGTCATTCATCAAAATGATCACGATATCAGCATTTTCCTGTTTGGCCGTTGCGAACTCACCAAGGGTAACTGCAAACCCGCCATCACCTATTAGAACCAGTGTCTTGCGCCCTTCCTCCTGCACACCTAGCGCTGCGCCGATTCCCATCGGTAATCCCTGTCCAATCCCACCGCCGAGAGCATGTACTCCGTCACGCGGTCCATCAAGTAGTGGTAACCGGTTCCCCCAAATAGTGTTCGACAGAGTTATATCTCGAACCCAGACAAAGTCTCTCGGGACTGCATCAATCACTGCGTCAACTATGCCATCATAGGGGCCCAATGCATCGCGCACTTCCCTCTCGGCACGCTGTTGGGCCACAAGGATATCCTTAGTGAAGGACTTATCCGGGACAAACCTATTTTTTAGTCGATCAGCTAACATTTCAAGGGTACGCTTGGAATCCCCACAAACAAACATTTCCACTGGATAGGCTCGACCTCCTGCCAGCGGATCAGCGTCAATCTGATAAAGTGGCTCTGGCAGCTGTAACTTATAGGTCAGTGTCTCGTTGGACCGTAGCCTAGAACCCACAACAAGCATCGCATCACAAGTTTGGTAGAACTCCTCCGAGGCTGGCTGCAAGTTGAATGCGCCTAATGACTGATGATCGTCGCCTGGCAGCACGCCGCGACCTTGAACGCTTGTAACTATCCCAAAACCTATCTTGGCGAGTCGCGCTACCGGATCACTTGCATGGCGCGCGCCACCGCCTAGCCACAACATGACCCGTTTCTTCTGGGCGAGCGCTTCGGCGAGTGCGTCAACCGATGCCGTGTTTGGTGCAGATCTTGGCACCTCTAACGTCTCTATGCTTGCAGGAATTGTTGTCAAATCTTTTTGTACGTCTATTGGTATTTCAACACTGACTGGACCCATAGGCGGAGTAAATGCTAGACGAACGGCTTCCTTTAGGGTGCCGACCATGGTGTCGGCTGACCAAACCCGGAAAGCACCTTTCCCTGCCGCACTCAGCATCCTCGCCTGATCAGGTGCTTCGTGAATAAAACCCTTATTCCTATCTAAGTGCTCGCTCTCGATCTGTCCGGTCAAATGGAGTAGCGGCGTCCCCGCCGACAAAGCCTCAACGATAGCACCACAAGCGTTTCCAGCCGCTGTTCCTGTGCTAGAAATTGCTACCCCAAGACCGCCACGCACCCGGGCATTGGCATCTGCCATGTTGACTGAACCACCCTCGGACCGAGCCGCAACGAAATTGATATTATTGCGGCGCGCGATCGCATCAAGGATAGGCATATTGTGGATGCTAATCACACCGAAGGCATGTTTGACATCGCAACTTTCAAGAAAAATTGCGGCAATTTCGCCGGCGGTTACCCGATCAGACATTCCTTGCCTGCCCCCCTGTGACCTCGATCGTCTCCCCGGTGATATAGGATGCCATTGGAGATGCAAAGAAAAGGATCGCGTTTGCGGCTTCTGAAGGCGTGCCAATTCGGCCCATCGGAATATGGCGGGAATTTGCTAGTTCTTTAAACCAGTCTTCCTTTGACATCCCGTCCGGAATTTTTGTCCCGTCTGGTCCTTCACCTCTTTCATATCGGCTGCTCCATTGCCCAGAGTCGACAAGACCAATCAGAACCGCATTAACCCGTACATTTCTCGGCGCAAATTCGCGTGAGAGAGATTTTAGTAAGTTGAGTTGACCGGCCCTGGTAGCGCCTGTCGCGATTAGGAACGGCTCTGGCGTTCGCGCAAGCATCGCACTAGTGCACACTATTGAGCCGGCACCCGAGGCTTCCAGAAGATCAATGAATGCTCTAACAGGCCTCAACACAGAAAAAAACTTTAGCTCAAATTCATCAAGCCAATCCTTATCTCTGGTCGTATAAAAATTGCTTGTCCGTGCTTGGCCGGCATTACATATGAGCGCGTCGCAGCGACCGAAACAGTTTTTAACGGCACTAGAGAGACCGGCAACGGCTTCTTCGTCCAGTACATCACAGGGATGTGCGTAAACACTGTGAGACCCTGATATTTCGGTTAGGCTTTCCGCAGCAGAATTCAGCCGACCTTGATCGCGACCGCAAATCGCAACCTTCGCTCCCTCACGAAGAAATGCTGCAGCTGCTGCCATACCGATTCCCGAGGATCCACCGGTAATAACCACAACTTTATTACCCATATTTGCAGTCATTTCGTTTTGCATCCCTCATATTTAGGTGGCGCACCATATGCATTAACAATACTCCGAACATTGTTTTGCGAATACTCTCGCAGAGATTTGTTGGAAGGATCGTTCTGGCGAAAAAACAACCGTCGTTGGAGCACCGGCACCAAAGATACAAGTCTATTTGCTGCACGCCCTCTCATCTGTTCCTCTCTAGATGATTATCAAGTGCAAGATTGAACAAATCGGGCCCTTCGACGTAACTGGCATGGCCAAGCCCGGGAAGAATCTCAAAGTAGTGCTCTGCAAAAATCTTGGCGATAAATTTACAGTCCTTGGGCGACGTGACGGAGTCTGATTCCCCAACCACCACGGTGACAGGCATAGGAAATCCATAGGCATCCGCATTAATATCGCTGTTGACCAAGAGTTCAACCGCTTGTCGATATCCATCAGGGTTAAGTTGCTCCATCACTCCACGGACACGGTCCCGCGCCCATTGCGGAGCGTTTTCTGACAAAAGATTTCCATGGCGCTCGCGGGCTAACCCTTCCGGACCAAGATCTCTCATCATCGACATTCGTCCTGTTCGTCTCTGTTCCTGAATCTCCGCGCCTGCGGAACCGTATCCTGATGCTGGCGATGCGAGCATCAGACTTTTCAACCTGTCAATACACATCCCGGCAAATCCGGTGGCTATAATCGCACCCAGAGAATGTCCGACCAAATGGCAATCGGGAATCTCAAGCGCATCTAGCAGAGCTTTGAGATGCATTGCATATTCTGCAGAAGTTGGTACCTCTGATCCGACCGGATCAGAGGTACCATAGCCGGGCGCATTCCACGCGACCACACGATAGCATTCCGAAAATACCTCGAGTTGGGATGTCCAGGATGCCGCACCAGAACCGATACCATGCAATAGGACGAGGGCAGTACCCTCACCAGCTTCTAGGTAAGAGACTATCCCGCAGTGTGTCTCGACCGTTCTTTGTACAGCTTTCATAAATATTTCTAAGTTACGTCTGCGACGGATCTCAAACCCAGTCGATCCCCCCGGACAGAATTGCTATTTCTTATTCCGCTTAATTGAAGCGAGTGGGTGATCTGGAGGATAGGTCGGCGTTACCGGTTTCGTTGCTCCAAGCATAACACACATCAACGCCTCCTCCTGACCATCGTTCACAAGCCCGCGATAAACGCCCGGCGGCACCGATATCAGGTCCCGCTCCATGAGAACTGTTTCCCACGTGTTGTCACCTTCTATGACAGTTAGGTGAATACTGCCACGCAGCATGAAAAATACCTCCTCTACGTCGGTATGAATATGCTGCGGGCCTTCGCAGCCGGGAGGCAACACCATCGTCGAGAACGTAAAATGCTCAGAAGGAACAGTGTTATTGTCAGAACTTTTACCAGCCCCGCCAGTACCCATATAACGCATCTGTGCTCGCCGATATTTAGGATCAAAATCAGCCTGAAATTTAAGAACATCCCAATCATATTGACGTGTCCGGTATCGGGCCACGCGAGTGTCCATCCAGTCTTGGAAGGACTGTCCGTCTTCCTGATGCCAGCCGGGCTTATCTTCATTACGACCATCGGCGCCCTTTTTTATCACTGCATCTCCATCCATAAGTCTCTCCTCGGACTAATTGAAAACGAACCCGCCATTGACCGGTAATAATTGACCGGTCACGAAATCCGCCGCGTCTGACAAGAGGTACATCACCGCTCCCGTGACGTCATCTGGCTGTTGTTCACGGTTCATCGCTCGGCCATCGATGTATCGACGGCGCCTCTCTTCTGGCACGTATTCCGTCGCTTCCACTAAAGTAAGACCCGGCGCAATAGCGTTTACAGCAATCCCATCATTCCCGAGTTCGCGGGCCAGAGACCGAGTCATAGAAATAACGGCACCCTTTGACGCGACGTAGTGGAGCAATCTTGGAGCGCCCCACATCGCGGTATCAGAGGCAATATTTACTATTTTTCCGTTACCGGCAGCCCGTAGCAAAGTAGAAAACGCCGTTATAGCAAGCCAGGTACCACGCACATTGACCGTCATCACCCGATCCCAGGTCTCGATATCAATCTCTTCAGCCACTTTCCCACCGATTCCAGTGGCGATCGCAGCACAATTGACCAATCCATCGACGCCACCAAGAAGATCAGAGGCATGATCCGCAAGTGCAATGATACTATCGGGATCGGAAAGGTCGACCGGTTCGAAATACGCTTCGCCATTCGTTGACAATGCTCCAACAGTTGCCCTCCCAACGTCCTCGAGAATGTCGGCCACTATGACCCTTGCGCCGGCGACGATTGCCGCTTCCGCGAAAGCTCGGCCAAGCCCTCGAGCTCCGCCTGTGACAACAACACGTTTATTCGTAAGCGATATCGATCCCATATTATTAGTCCTGCTGCTTAGCTCAGCGCACCTACTCAGCCGCCTCCATAGCTCCGCCGACGTGGGCTGCAACTGATATCAGCTGAGCTTCCGCCTCCTTGGACAGGACACGGCGTGCACGCGCCAGACCAGTATCATGCTGATAAAGAAATTCCTTATCCCTTGCGTCGGAAGCCATACCCTCAAGGACGACGCGATCCTGTTCCAGTACATCCCAGTGGAGGGTTTCAAGCCGGTTACGGTACATGAACTTCCAGACGTCACGCTGCCAACCCGACACCTTCCGAGTCCGCCAGAAAAAAACACGACAGTTATCTTCATCAATCGGCGTAACGAAACCCATAATGCTGAAATTTCCGCCGGGTCCAGCCTCCTTACGGTATGGCAGTGGAGAAACCCGCAGCCAGAATGCGCCGGTATCTCCAAATTCTATCCAATCAAAGTTAATGTCACGCTGGCCCGATTTCCCGAAGATGAAACCTGTGTCCGTCTTGTCTAGCTGCATCTTGGCTGTAGTATCTCCTTCCGCCATCGAGTGTGAAATGGCATGTAGATACGCCCCATGCATGGGATCCATTACATTATCAAATGCATACGTCCAGTTACATTTCCAATGCGCTGTACAAAGCATCGCCGCCCATTCATCAGACACGAACTCCTCGGGAAGTTCGAACGCTTCCGCCTCCTCGTGCAACTCGTCACCGAACCAAACAAATATCCCCCCCATTTTTTCAAAGCATGGGTAAGCCTTTACCATCTTGTCTCCGACCATTGGGCATTCCGAAATGGCCGGAACCGACTTTACGACGCCATCGCCCCCTACCTCTACTCCGTGATACCAGCATGCAAGGCGGTCTCCGAGATTCCAGCCCATGGAAAGTCGTGCGCCGCGATGCGGGCACCGATCCTCGACACAGTGAATCGTGCCGTCCCTGTCGCGCCAGAGAACAATCCTTTCTCCAAGGCGGGTCAAACCCTGCGGATCGTCAGTCACCATCCAGCTTGCCGCTACAGGCCACCAGCGATTAAGCGGGCCAAGCGCAACGCGCCTCTCAATGTCTTTAGCGGAAATTTCTATGTCGTTCATATTACTTCCCTTGGTCAGAGCACCGTTACTCGCACCTACATTCTATTGTTGATACTCGGAATAAAATGAAGCACGAGACATTAAGTCATGCTCCAAGCTCTGCCATCAGCGTCCGAAAACTGCCGACCGTCCACTCCAAATCCTGTTCATCCAGAACGCCGTCTTCGTTCAACCGATCCACCAAGGCGTCAAGCTCTGTTACACCGTCGGCAAACGCCTTTTCCATCGCGAGTGACAATTTATGCTCGAATTCCGTTTGTTCATGGCCCCGAGTTTGCCATACCGTATTTTTAGGTTCCTGTATTCGCGCTGCCTGTTCCATTACCTACTCCTGCTGCTATTTAACCCGAGATTACTGGGATCCACATAGCATATTAATCTTTATATCATATATCAGACACTCGTTTCGTAAATGACACATGTTTTCCTATTTAGTTCAAAGATAACCAAAATTGAGATATCTAAAACGCTCAATTTTGATTCGATAGGTACATCGATACAATTAGCAGATGGCTAATCGGGGAACAGCCAACGATCCAAGTCTCACCGCGCGGCTTTACGTGCGGGAGGTTACTCGTGCCGCGGGCTCCTCGTTTTACTGGGGGATGCGGCTTCTTCCGGAACCGAAAAGAGACGCTATATTCGCGGTTTACGCATTTTGTCGAGAGGTCGATGACATTGCAGATAGCGATATGACGATTGCCGAAAAACGTGCCCGACTGGATCAGTGGCGACAGAATATTGACGCTTTATATACCCCAATTTCTGCGGCGCCGAAAAGTCATCTTTTGCGAGCCCTCGCACAGGCGATCTCGATTTACAATCTCGAAAAGGATGATTTTTTTGAGATCATTGCGGGCATGGAAATGGATACGGATGGCTCCATGCTAATGCCGAGCTGTGCACTGTTACAACTCTACTGTGAGCGTGTCGCCGGTGCTGTTGGATTGTTGTCTATCAAAATTTTTGGTGATTATGGCAATCCCGCAAGGTCCTTCGCGATTACTTTGGGAACAGCTTTGCAACTCACAAATATCTTACGTGACGTAAAAGATGATGCACTTATGGGACGGCTTTATCTTCCCCGCGAACAGTTAGACCTTCATGGTGTATCGATCGTTAGGCCTAACGACATTTTATCTCATCCAAATCTACCTGAACTGTGTGACTCATTAGCACGCCGTGCGCAGGAAAAATACTCGGAGGCCGAAAAAATGCTGGCCCGGTCGAACGCCCAAGCACTTAAACCAGCGGTTGTGATGATGATGAGCTACCGGCGAATTTTAGATCGCCTGATCGCCGGGCGATGGCAGAATCTCGATGATGACGCTAGCCTTTCCAAAGCGCGGAAATTATGGATTACTCTCCGCTACGGTGTGATGTAACGGATATTAAAAAAACCCGCAGCACGAAACCGAAGTAGTCAAATTTGAGTTGCCTTGTTGTAATGCGGCGATTTCCTTAAACGAATCAACATCATCACCATTATTCCGACATGTAAAGCGTTCCAAGCTATTCCGTGGATAAATGCCGCTTGGTAAGAGCCCGACGCGTCGAAAATCCATCCAGACACCCATCCACCAAACGCCATCCCAACAATGGTCATCATGATAAGAAAACCAACGCGTTCAGCAGCTATTTTTGCGGGCATGTATTCCCGGACAATGATTGCATAACTTGGTACGATGCCGCCCTGCGAAAGTCCAAACATAAGAGAAATTATGTAGAGCGACATCAGCCCGTCGAAGGGCAAATAGAAAAACAGCGCTAACCCCTGTAAAATAGAGCCAATCAGCAAAGTGCGTACGCCGCCGATATAATCAGCAATAAATCCCGATACCACACGCGTTATCGCGCCTCCTGCCAACATTAAGGAAAGCATCTCTGCCCCGCGTGCAGAACCAAACCCGAGGTCTGTGCAATAAGCCACGATATGAACCTGCGGCATCGACATGGCGACGCAGCAAGCGATCCCCGCGATAGACAAAAGTATCATCAGAGAGCGATGCGACAGATCAATGGTCTTTCGGTCAGTGATTGAAGATCCAACCGAAACGGCAGCCCGTTCTTCATTTAGTGGCGGCCGGCGGCGGAGTATCAAAGCAAGCGGGATCATAGTAGACAAGACAACAACTGCGATAATAATATATGTGAATCGCCACCCGTTCCCATCCATCAACGACTGAACTACCAGAGGCCAAATCGTGCCCCCGATATAGTTTCCACACGCGCACAGCGCGACCGCAACCCCACGTCGCCGATTGAACCAATGAGAAATGTCAGCTATCAAAGGGCCGAAGCTTGCGGCCGTACCGATACCAATAAAAACGCCCTGAATAATCGCAAAAACCCAAATTTGGGTTGCAGCAGCCGCAGCCGCAAATCCCGCGGCCATGGCGATCGAAGCGGCTATCAACGGCGCTACGATCCCCAGACGATCTACATACCTACCAAACAGAACATTACCTGCAGCAAAGCCGATCATGGTAAGCGTATAGGGAAGGGATGCATCGCCTCGGTCGACGCCGAATTCTGACTGTACCGCCGGCAGGATGACGACAACGCCCCAGAATCCGATGCTTCCTAGCGTGCCGATAGCGACTGATACACCGAGACGGAACCAAGCGTAACGACCGTCGATAGTGCTTTTGCTAGAACCTATGGGAGTGGCCTCGTTTGCCACGTCAGAAATCCAAGCCGAGAAATCTGGAAACTAACTCTGCAAGCTGTTGATGGCGAATTAGTCTCTCACATTCTTGGAAAATCTGAACGTGTTCTGGTTAAACGTGTTCTAATTACGGGCATATAATACCTCAATCAACTATGGATCGTCAGCCACATTTAAGTGAGCATCGACAGTGTGCCCTCGTTCAAAGTCGATATGGCACATCTAAGCTTATTGCGAGACTAAAAATGTGTTTGGAAAGCGGAACATCACTCTCACGCGTTTCTTCGTAACCCGGATTAAAAATACGCAAGCCTCAATAAGACCTTGGATATCATTACCGAGGTAATTATCAGGGTCGGGCATAGATTCCAACACTAAGCCATTAACATCACCCCATCGGACAATGAAGACCGGACTCAAACGTAGTTTGTAGCGTAAATAATTTTCCTCTCCTTACAGGGTTCGTGGACACTCGTTTTTTGCTTCCGGCTATAGCTATTACAGTCAAAGTCCGGATGAGATAATGAAGGAAAAAATAGCGTCGACGGCGGCACGCGGATCGAGGTCAGCGGGTTCTCAAAACTTCCTTCAGCTCACGCCGTAACACTTTGTTGGCCGCGTTACGTGGTATCGAATCAAGAAATGCATATTCCCTCGGACGTTTATAGTTAGCGAGGACAGAGTCTCGGCACCAGGCATCTAAGGCCTCGTGATCAACACCTTGACCCACCACGCATGCGACCACCCTTTCCGACCACTGATCGTCAGGCACACCGATCACAGCTACTTCACGAACGGCTTCATGCTGCATCAACACGGTTTCGACCTCTTCCGGGTGAATATTTTCGCCACCGGATACAATCATATCGTCGACCCGTCCACAAAGTTCAAGATCTCCATCCTGACGTCGAAATACTATATCTCCTGTCCAGTACCAGCCCCGGGTCAGTTTTTCCGCAGTAGCCTCTGGCCGGTTAAGATACCCGAGAAATGTCGCGTCGGCGGAAGCATCAACTATTAGCTCTCCCTCTTCGCCTGTACCACAAACGTCATCGATGACTCCACCAATTCGTACGACGCGGACGTTAGAATAAAAGCCAGGACGGAACTGAAGCGGTCTACCGACCGGATTTGGCATATAAAGTGCATTCATAACCTCGGTCGTTCCATATATGTTAGTAATCTCGGCATTAGGGAAGGCGGATTTCACCCTTTTTAAAAGTGGCGCCGGCATTACTGCACCAGCATATGCCAACGTCTCCACAGAAGACATGTCTTCTGAGACAAAACCAGGAACACCCAACATTCCATAAAAATGTGCCGGCGCACCAAATACGTATGTGATGCCTTGGGTTTTGATCGCTTCTACCGCGGCGGGGGGGTCAAACGCGGAATGAACATAATACGTGCCGTTGAGTGACAGCGTCGTGACGAGTGAGGAGTAGAACCCCACAGCGTGAAAAAGTGGCATCAGGCCAAGAGCTTTATTATGTATCCCATGACGCAGGCCGCACTGGACGGGGGCAAACAATACACGGCTATCCGTCGCCCGGTGTGGAATCATCACACCTTTTGGCAAGCCGGTAGTGCCAGAAGTATATAAAATGAACGCCACGGTCTCCGGATCAGGATGCTTCCAATCGGGCAATAGACTAGGATCAGCGCGGCACATTTCGAACGCCGAAGAACTTCCTTCTGCATCACCCACCACCAAGATCGGCGCGCCGTGCGGCAGCGACCTAACGGCTGCCTTCACGATTTCGTCATTGGGCGAACAAATGACCCCTGACATTTTTGCATCTACGATGAGTTGTTTGGCCTCATTGGGTTTCAACCGCGGATTAATCATGCAAACAACCGCCCCGAGGCGATGCAGAGCAAGTATAGAGATCACGTGTTGGAGGACATTAGGCAGGATAGTCGCAACGTACTGCCCAGGTTCGACGCCAATTTCCGCAAGACCAGCAGCAGCCGATTCCACCTCCTGTATTAAGCTCGCAAATGTAAATGTACTGTCACTTTTATCGTCGACGACCGCAATACGGTCGGGCGTCCTATCCGCAGCGAGCCGAACGTGATCCCATACAGTCTGAACACCCATATTGGCGATTTCCCCCTATTTAACTTCATCATAACCAAGCCACGGTTTCATCGGCAACCACAGTTGTGGTTGATATTCTATCTGCTGTTCGAAGTATAAATTTCAGAAACTCATTAACGTGGTATCTTCGCGATATCCCGTTATTATTTTCTAATCATATATGCCGAATTAGAAGGTATGTATTTTTCAGTTAAAGGAGATGGTCAACCAATGCTGCAACATAAAAAGAGACCTTAAAAAGTTGAAAATCAAGAATGTGACATATCCCAATAGTGTTTGTATAAAAAAGTGGCTTGGGCTGAGTAAAACGTACACGTATATGTTTCTTTAATTGAGTAGGAACTACTCGAAGGGACCAAATCTAACCGCCAGTCGCGGGCGAAGTGACACAGGAATGCATTGGACTTTTGTTTAACGATAAGTCCTTCGTTATTTCACGGAGATGCTACTGATGAGCGCACTTTCTGATACCATCGCAGCCGGTCATTTTGCAATTACGGCAGAGATAACCCCACCACTTTCGGCAAATCCGATAGACCTTCTAGCAAAAAGCGATGTTCTGAAAGGCAAAGTCGATGCCGTCAACGTGACCGATGGCGCGAGTGCCCGAGCACATATGTCGAGCGTCGCTGCGGCATACCTACTATTACAGTCTGGGATAGAACCGGTGTTGCAGCTGACCTGCCGGGACCGAAATCGAATAGCGTTACAATCCGACATGCTTGGTGCAGCAGCGCTTGGTGTTGAAAATTTATTGATCCTCGGGGGAGATGACCCATCGGCTGGCGATCAGCCCGACGCCAAACCTGTCTTCGACTACAAAAGCCGCGAACTTATGGAATGTGCACATCAGATGCGGAGCGATGCGACTCTCCCTTCAGGGCGGGAGATAAAAGTGCCTCCGAAGCTTTTTATCGGCGGCGCAGACACGCCTATGAATCCAGCAGACGATCGCTGGAATCCTGAAGCGCTTATTGCCAAAATTAACGCCGGCGCCGGTTTTCTACAAACGCAGTTCTGCTTCGATCCGGAAATTGTGCGGGAATACGCCGTGGGGCTAATTGAGCAAGGAATATCAGAAAAAGCCGGGGTATTGATCGGGATCGGTCCCCTTGCCTCAGCCAAATCTGCACGATGGATGCGGGAGAATCTATGGGGGACGACCATTCCGGACGAACTAATTGATCGGCTTGAGGGTGCTGAAAACCAAAAGGCGGAAGGCATAGATATCTGTGCCGAGCTTATTGCCAACTATTCAACGATCGAGGGAATCTCTGGTGTTCACCTCATGGCGCCACTTGGGGTTGATGCCATACCAATAGCCATAGAAAAGTCCGGTGTGCGCCATTAATCGGTGAACGTTATATGGGCAAACCCCTCAAACCGATTGGCCAAGCGTATCAAGGAGCCAAACCGCTTGGAGATAAATTTTTAACGGGTGTTTCGCTAACCAGATATAGAGGCTCTTTAGAGCAATTAGCCCTTATGCCAATTCCTCACGAATTCTAATCAGTTGTTCCATTTGCGCCGCGTCGTTGCTACCGGTGAAACGGATACACATGTGCGATGCGCCTGCGGCGACAAATTCACCTAACCATTCGACAGCGCCCGCAAGAGTGCCGGCAAAACAGTACTGTTGTTTCCGGATTTCGTCCGCCGGGCGAAGGTAATAGCCCTCCAGATACGCATTTAGCTCCGCATCCGCCGTAGAATGTTTTTCATTGACCGCGAGGGTCACGTATGCGGCCCCAATAATATCCGCCGGATCTCGGTCCGCTTCTTTGGCGAATCGCTGTACGCCTTGCCATCCTTCCGACCAATCCTTACCGTTGCCGGCGCCGGATGGAAACCACCCATTGAAATAACGTCCCGATCTTTTTAGCGCTGCCTCAACACCACCGCCGGACCAGATGGCTGGACCTCCTACGGTAAAGGGCCGGGGTGCTAGCTCACTCTTTTTAAAAGTCCACAGACCATCCCATTCAACCGGTTGACCGTCCCAGAGGGACCGGCACAGGCGCATCTGTTCAAGCATACGACCAATGCGTTTATCGAAAGGTACGCCGGCGGCGTCGAATTCGTTACGAATAGCAGGAACGTCGCGAGCAGTTCCGATACCAAGTATAATACGTCCTTCCGAAATTTGATCTAACGTTGCTACTTGGTGGGCCAAAAGAACTGGGTTGCGCAGCATCGGAAGTAAAACAGCAGTGCCTATCTTCACTCGGTTTGTACGGCCAGCAATAGCACCAATCAAAGTCAGGGGATCGTGCCGCGGCTTTGCTAATAAGGAATCGCCTATCCACACACTATCAACCCCAAGATCCTCCGCAAGATCGCCAAGCGCGAGAATTTCCTGAACATCATGATTGCCAACCATGATCCGTTCACGGGTCGGAAGTAAATATCCGAGTTGTAGACTCATTTCTCATTCCTTTTTTTCTTATCATGTCATCACAGAGAATCTCGCATCCCCGTCCGCTTCGATTTGGGCTGGCAAGTTTTCTTCCCATTCTAGATAGGCAAGCGCCGCTTCATCGCTACCCATATGGCGACGCGAAACCCAAAAAAGATAATCTATACAGTCCGCATCCATAGGTATTTCTGGCGATGCCTCAATCGGAAAACTCCCTGCATTCCAGGCGTCGCGGCCGCCTTCCAAAATAGCAATAGGTCCGCCGACCTCCTCCGACAGATCGATCGCCGCTAGTCTGGCGCGCGTTTCATGCTCGGAATAGAGCACGACCGTTACTCCATCCGGCACCTTAAGGCGCTCGATCCGCGACCGGGTACACCACACCGCGCCAGGTAGATGGCCCTCCCGATAATCCATCGAATTATCAACGTCGACCACAAAGGCTGAACCCGAGGTGATAGCATTTGAAAGCTCAAGAGGTGTCAGGGTATTCAGGTCCATCATACCTCTATCGATTTGAGGTATAGTCCCTTGTTCAGTAGCCTCAGAACTGTCAAGTCCACTCTCAAGGATATAAACATCCCAGCCCATCTGTTTCAGCCAGTGGGCCGTAATTGCAGCACGGGAGCAAGGAGCCGTATCAATCAGAACGACTCGGGCCTTCCAAACCCCGCACCACTGGTCTGTCGCCTGAACTAATTGCCCACCCGGGGCATTCACCGAACCCGGAAGGTGTCCGTCGATATATTCTCCCTCGGCCCGTATATCTAGCAGGAACAAGGTGCGGGTCTCATCGCCTTTCCATTCCGACAATGTTTCTCTGTTAACCGTCGAAATGTGGAACCTCTCAATAATATAGTCGGCATATGCTGCCGCTTTACGGGCACCGTCTAAACTGGGTTTTCCCGCATAACTGAGTGAAGAACCGTGATCAAGTTGAAACCCTGCCAGTCCCCATCCCATAGTACCAGCCTTAAGCGCTACGATACGGTTTGGAAGACCCGCGTTTATCAGGGCCTGAGCGCCGATTATCGATCGGGTGCGTCCTGCACAGTTCACGACGATAGTAGTGTCGGGGTCTGGAGCTAAATCATGAATTCGATAGATCATTTCGGCATTGGGCATGCTTACGCCACCCGGGATTGACATATTATGATGTTCCATCGGCGTTCGACCGTCGACGATCACCATATTTTCGCCCGCCTCCATCATCTCCTTAAGCTCTTCAGCCGGAATATTGGGGGTTTTTGTAACATACTCAACTACCTCACCAAATGCCTTTGACGGGACATTAACTCCCTGGAAGACCTCAAAACCTGCCGCCGCCCACGCTGCGTTTCCACCACGGAGAATCGATATATTTTTGTAGCCGATTCCCGCCAATCGCCGCGCTGCTTTTTGAGCGGTTCCATCATCTGCATCGACCAGCGCAACTCTCACCGAACGGCGGGGTGCCAAGATCGGTACACGCGTTTCGAGAATACTGTAGGGACACGGGATAGAGTGCAGCATGTGATCTGCACCAAACTGACCCGCCTCACGAACGTCAAGTAGCGCTATCTCTTCGGCGTCATTAATCCACGATTTTAGGGTCTTTGCGTCAATTAATTTTTCCATCTTCCCAATCTATATCAGAGGGTGCGGCAGGTGGCACTTGAAGGAGGCGAAGGCAAGTAAGTGGTATTATGAGTTAGACGCACCTATAATTGCTCTCTTGCTCTTCTAATATCCGGACAACACAAAACAAAAGTTATTAAAACACATACAAGATTGCGACCTTCAACTACTGCGGTCTTGCAAAAAGGGTGAAAAACCGTCCTTTATATTTTCCGGTGCAAACCCCTCGCCAATCCCCTCCAAACCAATGATTTCTATGACATTCCGATCCGGATCGTGAAAGTAACACTGCTTTCCATGAAAAATGCCCTCGTGACGATCCTCTTCGAAAATAAGGTCAACGCCGTGTTCCGCCAAGTGCCGCTTCGCCTGTTCATATTTGTCAACGTCGACCCTGAATGCATGGTGGACGAAGAATTCGTCACCGGGGTTCGGCTCCACGGGGGTCTTACTTTTGGTTAGTATCACGAAGTCTTCTCCCGACCTCATAAATACCATACCGATTGGCGGAATTACCTGGACGGTCTCTAGACCGAGAACCTTACGATAGAACTTTTCGCTGACCTCTGGATCAGTCACAGAGATGGTGAAATGAACGATGCCATTTGTCTCGATAATAGTATACTCCCCCAAGGTTTCAGTCATCACATAGTGATGGGATCATATCTTAAAAAACAGTGACTGCACGTAATCCTGCGTCACGGTTTCCTCGGACTTATGGTTTGGGTTGGTCAAGACTTTGTAAAACGTGACTACCACCGCTCAACAGAAGGACGAATATCCATTTCGAACGTCCAAGCATCCCTCGGTTGGACATACATCGACCAGTACGCCTCCGCAATATGATCCGGGTCCAACATGCCACCTTCGGGTAACGCATCAGTTTCTTCCGGAAATTTCATCCTAACCGCCTCGGAATCAATCATTCCGTCGACGATGATATGCCCCACGTGAACACCCATTGGACCGAGTTCCCTCGCCATAGACTGCGATAACGCACGAAGAGCATGTTTTGCACTAGCGAATGACGCGAAATTCGCACCACCGCGTACACTGGCGGTAGCGCCGGTAAAGATAATTGTGCCGCCCCCCTGTACTACCATGCGTCGTGCCGCTTCTCGACCTGTAACGAAACCTGCCAACGTCGCGCTTTCCCAAACCTGTCGATAAATACGCGTAGTCATATCGAGGATAGAGGAACGATGCTGCGCACCCATGTTAAACACGAGTACCTCCACCGCACCGATTTCTTCCTCAACGCGATCAAACATCGCAATTACTGCCTCTTCGTCGCGCGCATCGCACGGTATACCCGTGGCATGGTCACCGGCGGCCCTGATCTGGGCTACCAATTTATCTAACGGCTCTACCTTCCGACGGCATGGGACCGCCACTAATCCGCCCCTAGCGAAACGGCGTGATATAGCACCACCCAGCGCGTCTCCGGCGCCAATTACAATAGCCGCCCCTTGGTCAGCCATTAGAACGGTACCACGATGCCCCCCAAAGGGGCATCACAATTCAGCAAGTTTACGCGTTTCTGAACGATCTCATAGCCATCGTTAATAGGGCGTAATGTGTGCACATATTCCCCAAAGAACATACGCTGATCGTCACCTTGAAGATCGGCCAAGCTGAAGTTAGACCTAGCAATAATCGACTCTTCGCCTACCTGATCAATCATTAGATTACCGATAATCCGACGGGTTCTGACAGTCGGCTGATCAGCGTAATTCTCCGGATGTCCGAGGCGCCTTACTCGTACATCTATCAACTGAAGATCTTCATACGCTATCGACACCTCGCCAAGCGGGTCCGTCTGGCCAGGCGTCGCCGGGATCCAGTATATGCCATCCAGAGCAAACAAAGACATCCACTCTTCAAACCGACGCTCGTCTAGAAGATAGGCTTCTCGGAATATGAAGACTTCGATATTTCGGACCAATGCGGCATCGTTATTCATGACAAATTATATTAGTTCTGGCGATATTTTAAGATGGCCGTTACTTCGTCAACGGTTAAAACATCGCCGAACTGCTGGATCACATTCTCTAGAGCAGATCTGTGCTCCTCATCAGAGAGTGCCCCGTTACAGTCTTCAACCATTACGACGTTATAGTCGAGCATCATGGCGTCACGACAGGCACTTTCGCAGCAGATATTAGTTTTAGTACCACCTATCAACACATTCCGGATATCGTGGCTGGAAAGAATGCTTTGCAAAATAGAAGACCCTGGCGTTAGGCACGAATACCGATTTTTTCGAACAACCAGGTCTTCTTCTTTAACAACAAGATCCTTCCAGATCTTTTCGCCATGTCCACCGGGTTTCAGCGCCTCTATCGTACGTTCTTGGACCTCTTCCGCAACGAAATTGCGAATAAAGTGCTCCCAATCGCTCTTTCCGTTGGTGGATGTAGTCGCACTGGTGATCCAGATTATCAACCCACCCAAATCTCGGAGTTCCCCGCAAAGCCGGTTGATCGGCCCACAGACAGCCCTAGAAGCCGGTACCTCCGCCGGGGCACCAGGTTCGCAGAACATGTTCTGCATATCGATTACGACAAAAGCAGTTTGCTCCGGGTTCAAGGACTCATACAGGTGATAGCGACCCCGCCGCTTCAATACGCGATCGATGATTTCCTGCCGGACGCTAACCGGGTGGACCATTCGTCTTCCCCTATGATTTTCCCCAAAACCAGAGGAAGCAGAATATACAGCGATATTTGCTATATCAACGAGTGGCTTAAATCTATCCTCGATCGCAAAACCCTAATATTCATATTCCATCTTAGAAAGATTATCGAGACAGGACGAAGGTGAACGTATTGAAGTAACCCTCAACTGTTATCGTCCTAAAATGGGTAGTCGTTATATCCTTTCTCACCACCACCGTAGAAAGTCGCTCGGTAAGGTTCGTTATAAGGTGCGTTACCGCGGCAACCATATTTTCAAGACCGATCACCCCAGCAGCACCCAGCATTTAATCCTTCCTATATAGACCGCCACTGCCCGGTCACCCACCTAACAATGTTTTGCCAAAAAAGTAGACAACGTCTCGGTAAAATCCTCGGCTCGTTCTACGTTAGAAATATGTGCCGCTGGATTAAGCAGCACGTATTCCGATCCGGACATATTAGCATGCATCGCCGCCATCCCGGCGGGTGGTGTTCCTGCATCCTGAGCACCGGCTATAAATAATACCGGAATACCAGATATCTGCCCGAGACTGTCCAGATAGTCGAGATTTTGAATCGCGGCCGCGCACCCGGCGTAACCATTTACCGAGGTGGTTGCAATCATATCAGCGATCTTCTGAGCTTCGGTGGTACCTTTCCTCCGAAATTCTTCTGTAAACCATCGCTCCATTGTCGGCTCGATTAGAGGGTCCATACCTTTTTCATTTGATAGATCAATCCGATCCTGCCAGGCGCTGATAAATTCGGATGCCACCTTTCCCATAGAATTAGCAATTACTACCGATAATAACCGCTCGGGATGCTTAAGCATTATGCCCTGGACCGTCATACCGCCGATCGATAAACCCACGAAGTGGGTCTTTCTGATGCCTAGATGGTCCCACAGTCCCACAATGTCGGCGATAAGATCGTCGAAGCTGTATGCGCCGGGTACCGGTTCAGACTGTCCATGGCCACGCTTGTCATACCGAAGGATACGAAAATGCGTGTTAAGCGCAGCTTCTTGATCGTCCCACATATGTAAGTTGGTAGCTAGAGAGTTCGAAAATGTTAACCAAGGCTTGTCCGGATTACCTGATAATTCGTAGTTCAGCTCAACTCCGTTTATTTTGGCTTTCATCTTAATATTCTCCTCTAAAATGCCGTGTTATGGTGTCGAGTGACTGATAAAGCGTTCCGGCACAGGTTCACCCCACTGCGAATCCAGACCGTCTTCCGCAGCTATAAGGTTAGGTGGATTCTTGTCGTTAAGACGATCGCTATCTGTCCAGTGCTCATGCACGCGGCCCCACGGATCCTGCCAGTAATCGTATACCTGGCTACCTAAAACATGACGGCCAAGACCCCACATGTGATCGTATTTATCCATCTCGCTCAGATGAAAATGCCCCATAAACACATCATCTATATCATGGACTTCGAAGGCCATATGATTAAGGCCCGCGTTTTCCCCACCAATGCATAAAAATGTATGATGGTCCACGAAACGTTCTCCACCATCGATGCGATTAAAGGTAGCGATAATGTTATCTTTTTCGCCGGCATAGACATCGTCTGACGAAACAAGACCCAACGTCTCCCGAAACCATTTGGTTCCGCCAGCAACATCGGGAGTCATTATCACAGCATGGCCCAACCGTTTAACGTGCGATGGTCCACGCTTGATACGGGTCAGTTCACCGAGCCTAGATTCACGAGCCGCCGCGGTGTTCACGCCAAACCGTGGCACCGGTATCGGTTCTACATTTACCTGACCGAACACAATTTCAATCTGATAACCGTTCGGTTCAGTCAGTCTGACGCGTTTGCCACCGCCCGGTTCATCGAGATTCTCGATTTCCGATGCGCCATCAGCCTTCGAAATTTTTTCCAAGTCTTCTTCACTCTGCGCTCGAAAAGCCAGCCCAATAAATTTAGCATCACCTAGATGTGTGACGTGAATAAATGGCATCGGATCCGTACCCCGCATATACAAAGTATCTTTTGTTCGCTCCGCCCGAGTCATTCCGAAATTCAGAAGAAATTCTTCCGCGATATCCAGATCGGGTGACTGAAGGCGGCCAAATGCGATATCCTCAACCTTGATCATCTAATTTCTCCTAAAAACCCCTAATTTCAACTATTTGACGATAACGATATCGTCATGATCCCCTTTGTAAAGTCTATCTACCAGCGCTGCGCGGCGTTCGAGAACCGCTCGTTGGTTGATATAACCTTTATCGGTAATTTCTCCGGCATCAATTTGCGGCGGTTCTGACATAATTAATACCCTCTGGATACGGGTCGAGCTACCCGGATTTTCCTCATTGTGCGCCATCAATCCACCACGAATGTGTTCCTTAACAGCCGCACTAGAACTGACTTCATCCAAACCAAATCCTGCTCCAGCAATAGACTGACAACCGGCGTTGCTCGGAAACACAAGAAGCCCAACTTCGTTCTGGTCCTGCCCAGTGACAACGGCATCCTGAATGGCGGGGGAAGCAGCTGCAATCACCTGTAAGCGAAGCTGACCCGCATGTACCCAGGTTCCGGATAGGAGCTTAAAGTTCTCTGCGACGCGGCCATCAAAAACGATCCCTTTTGACGGGTCTTGGTCATCTTCAAATTTTCCAGCATCCCCGATACAAAAAAAATTCTCTTCGTCAAAAGCCTTTTTCGTCAGATCTTCCTGCTTATAATATCCGGGCGTAATATTTGGCCCGCGCATACGAATTTCTAGTTTATCACCATTCGGGATCAATTTTACCTCATGGCCCGGCATCGGGAGACCAATATTTCCAGCCGATTCTGGTAACCAGTTTAAATAGGTTGCGCCAGGCGCAGTTTCTGTCGATCCAAGCGATGTAGTTATGGGTAGGCGCTCGCCACGGGCTTCGACGGCCAGCGCATCTAGTCTCTCCCATACATTTGCGGGAAGCGCCGCACCAGCGAAAAAGAATTTCTTTAGATTTCTGAACAAACCATTCCGTGCTGCTTCGTCCTGCTCCAGAAGCGGCAGCATAAGATCATAGCCCCGCGGCACATTGAGATATAGTGTCGGTGAAATCTCTCGCAGATTGTCGATCGTCGCCTCAACAAGACCAGGTACCGGGCGACCTTCGTCGATATACAAAGTACCACCGTTATGCAGAACCATATTGAAATTGTAATTACCACCAAAAGTATGGTTCCAAGGCAACCAATCCAGAAACACCGGAGGCTCATCACGCAAAAATTCATATATCTGCGCAATAGAGACTTGATTAGACACCATCATACGATGGGTATTTAACACCCCTTTTGGCAAACCCGTGGAACCTGACGTAAGCAGAATTTTACCAATTGTATCCAGATCAATCCGTGATGCTGCATTTTCGAGTGCCGTTCGGGGCATCACTGATAACCACTCGGACAGGGACACCGCGCCTTTTATTCCGGCAGTACCTTTGCTTGTCACGAGAGTTCTTCCGGACCAATCAAGGGCGTCAATCGCCCCCTCGAACGTCTCGGGATTTTCGATGAAAATTGCCGACGGGTCGTTATGCCATATCACGTTTTTTAGTTTCTCATGATCCTGGCTCATCAGCGAATAGGCCGGTGATACTGGCATTACTGGAACACCGACCGTCATACATCCAAATATAACGAAAGCCTGATCGATAGAATTATCCGATAAGATGGCTAATGGACGATCAACACCGTGACCGCTGTCAAGCAGCGCCTGGCCGATTGAGTTAGCTGCTTTTAGAACGTCATCATAGGTTACTCGACGCCATTTTCTGTTGGCGTCCCGCTCACAGAGAAAATCCCGGTTCGGGTGAGCCGCGGCATGAGCCCGTAACATAGCAACTATACTGGATGGCAATTCATCAAGCGGTTCGGGACAATTGAGGATGATAGTACCGTCGCCGCGCCGCTCGATATCTACACCAAATGAATTCATATTCACAGGTGCGAGGTCAGACATCATCAACTCCCATCAGCCGTGAGCCAGTCGCAGCGCACCATCTAGACGGACGATTTCGCCATTCAGCATCTTATTGCCAAGAATACACATCACGAAATTCGCATATTCATCCGGTGTACCAAGCCGCGACGGAAACGGTGTTGCCACCTCCAACGACTCCTGCGCCTGTTGCGGAAGTCCACGTAACATCGGCGTTTCGAACACGCCGGGTGCGATTGCGATGACGCGAATTCCAAACCGCGCAAGTTCGCGTGCTGCCGGTAAGGTTAATCCTGCGATTGCTCCTTTTGAAGATGAATAAGCCGCTTGTCCAATCTGACCATCATAGGCGGCGACCGAAGAAGTGTTCACGATCACACCGCGCTCACCGTCGTCGTCCATCGTTTTGGTCTGACTCATCTTATGCGCGACGAGCCGCAACATATTGAAGGTACCTACAACGTTCACGTTGATACAACGAGCATAACTATCAAGAGCCTGAGGTCCCTCGCGGCCCAGGATACGCTCCGCCGGTCCAATTCCCGCGCAGTTCACGAGTACTCGCGGATCCCCCACTTCCAAAACCGCCTTTTCAATCGCGGCATGGGCAAATTCAGAATTAGTAACATCGCATTCAACGGCGATACCCCCAACTTCACCCGCCATTTCCTGCGCGATTTCAATGTTGACATCTAGGATCGCGACGCGTCCGCCTGCCGCCGCCAAGGCCCGTGCCGTCGCAGCGCCTAACCCGGATGCGCCACCCGCAACAATGGCACCTTGCCCGCTAATATCCATCCTGTCTCTCCCTCGGTGGCCTTGATAGCATTCCTTTATTGAACGCAGTTTACACCGCGAACCGGGCCACTTATAGAGGCGTCTTATCGACTGTCCATCTAGCCACGGAGGATCAACCCGTGATCGCCTTTTCATCCAATCTGATCAATTTCGAGATGCGCGGCAAGATAGCCATCCTAACACTGGACCGGCCAGAAAAGAGGAACGCGGTCAACGAAAACCTGATCGAGGATATCAATCGGTTTTTCAATGCACCGCCTAAAGAGGCTTTAGTCGTGGTGCTGCGCGCCAATGGAGACCATTTCTGTGCAGGTCTTGATCTTTCGCAACACAAGGAACGTGATGTGGACGAGGCGTTTAATATATCGCGCTATTGGCACCAAACGTTTGATCTGATTCAGTATGGTGGTATCCCAGTTGTTGCTGCAATGCATGGCGCCGTTATGGGCGGCGGTCTAGAACTCGCGACTGCGGCCCACGTCCGAATTGCCGAACCATCGACTATCTACCAGCTTCCGGAGGGTCGGCGCGGGATATACGTCGGCGGCGGCGCCAGTATTCGGGTTGCGCGAGTGATCGGGCCAGGCCGTATGACAGAAATAATGTTGACAGGACGGCGCATATCCGCAGAAGAAGGTCAGCAGCTTGGCCTTTCCCATTACCGAGTCGGAGATGGCGAAGCGTTTGACAAAGCGATGGAACTCGCTGAAACGATCTCCGGTAACGCCCCGCTGGCTAATAAGATGATGCTGAATACTATCCAACGAATCGACAGGATGGGTGAAAGTGAGGGTTATTTCGTAGAGTCCCTAGCCTCGGCGCTCACCCAAGCGTCCGACGATGCTAAAGAAGGTATGCGGGCATTCCTTGAAAAGCGTGACATCCGCTTCGATAAATAATCAAGCTCAACATCTATTTATTGCCCGCCACACCCGCTCCGGGGTCGCAGGCAATTCGATATGGTCGACACCATATTCCTTTAGTGCATCGACGATCGCATTTGCGACCGCCGCCGGTGCCACCGCCGTACCACCTTCGCTGCCCGGCTTAATTCCCAGCGGGTTCGATGGACTTGGGATTTCTAGTAGCTTAGTTTGAAACGGTGGCGAAGTGTCTGCTCTAGGCATAGCATAATCTGCAAATGTCGCACCGATCATCTGACCGGTTTCGATGTCGTAAGCGCAATCTTCCATCAACGCCTGGCCGACACCCTGCATAACGCTCCCGTGTGTCTGCCCATCCAGTGTCATCGGATTGATCGCGCGACCAACATCGTCGACTGCGGTCCAATTGAGAATATCCACTAATCCGGTTTCCGGGTCTATCTCAACCTCGCAGACATGGCAGCCCGAACCGATCACAGCACGTGGGAAATGTATACTGGCATCTTCCTTCAGGTCACCTTTCAGTTCTTCGGGTATGTCAGAACGATCACGTGCCATTAATGCTATGTCAAACAAGCTGATCCTACGATCCGTGCCTATGACAGTGAACATCGCGTCAGAATATTCAATATCAGTATCCGCTGCTTCAAACGCATAGGCAGCGATCCGAGTAGCTCGAGATATTAACTTCGCGCTAGCATCTGAAAGTACAATCGCTCCCATACGCATACTGCGTCCGGAATGCGTCCCGCCACCGTCTTTGAGTAGGTCAGTATCGCCATAGCCGACCTCTATGGTCTCGTATGGCGCTTGCAATACCTCGGCGACCATCTGGCTGAACGCGGTCTGATGGCCCTGCCCGGTCGGCATAGTGCCAATCTGGACCTCTACTATTCCCTCGGGTTGCACGGTAATCTCCGTCCATTCGCGAGGATAACCGGTCGACAGATCCGCATAATTAGCTATGCCGATGCCACGGAGCCTGCCACGCTTAACAGAATTTACCCTACGATCCTGGAAATCGTGCCAACCAGACAAAAAAACAGCTTCATCAAGAGCCTGAGGGTAGTCACCAGAGTCATAGGTCAGCCCAAAATTATTGGTATAGGGAATATCCTCCGGTGCGATCAAGTTTATGCGTCGGATCTCAATACGATCTAGCCCAATGACTTCGGCCGCCATATCAATCATCCGTTCCATCGCGTACATCACCTCGGGCCGCCCAGCGCTGCGATAAGGATAAGTCGGTGGCGTATTGGTCTGCACCGCAACGGCGCGTGCGGATGCAGACGGCACGCGGTAGAGTACGGTACTTATCTCGATTCCCTTGACTAATGGAATCCAGGAAGCGGAATGAGCACCGATATTTGACGTGTTATATGTATCGAGCGCGACGATTTTTCCGTCTTTGTCAAACCCGATGGTCGCATCGATCACGAGGTCACGCGCCTGATAGTCTGTCAGCATTGACTCGGTCCGGTCGGAGGTCCACTTGACAGGTCGCTTCAGCCGTTTCGCGGCCCATAGAACAAGAGCATGCTCCACATACAAGGCATTTCGTGGGCCATAGGAACCACCAGCATCGCGGATGATAATCCTGACGTCCTTTTCCTCCGAGCCCAACAGTTCAGCGAGCTCACGCTTATATCGGTATATGCTGCCAGCCGTTGTCTGAAGCGTATATCGCCCGTCAGCGTCGTATTCACCCAGCGACGATCGGGGTTCCATTGCAACACCTGAGACACGGGTCAGCTTAGTCTTCAATTTCACAACGTGCTCGGCGTTTTCAAGCAGCCGAGTCGTTTCAGAACGGTCGTTCACGTCGGCATCAATGCCGACATTGGTACCATGGTCCGGCCATATCGTAGGCGCTGTATCCGAAGCGGCAGTGTCGGTTTCTATGATTGGCGTAAGCGGCATATAATTGACTTTGATCAGTTCAGCAGCATCACGCGCCTCAGAATAACTTTCTGCGATCACCATCGCGACCGGTTCCCCGACATGACGAACTCGGTCTGCTGGCAGCGGGTAGTGCGGGGCAACGAACCGGTCCGTCCCATCTCGATTTTCAAGAACAATATCAGGAGGGCTGGAAAAGCCCATATTATGAGGGATTGGTCCCAGGTCGTCGGCGAGCCAATCAGCACCGGTCAGAATCTCTACAATTCCCGGCGCGGCCCTCGCTGCGAGAGTATCGATTTCATATAGCTCGGCATGTGCATGGACGGACGCAAGCATAAAGGCATAAAGTTGTCCATCAGACGAATTGTCGTCCGCGAACTGCCCCCTGCCCGTAAGAAGTCTCCAGTCTTCTTTTCGCCGGGGTGAGTCGCCAAGCCAATTCTTCATCCCTCCCCCTTTTTATGCCGAGACCCAAATGTTGGATCAAACGCTCGATTTGTATCAGTTCTTCAATCGCCCGCCGTTCCACAGCTCCGTATATTTACCTTTTAAAATTGCGCTCAGTTCCCTTTCAAAATATTTGAGCTGGTCACGTTTAAATCTTTTGCAGATCGCGCCTCGATTCAAACTAGCTATCGCGCGATTTTACACACCCCGCGAACGCGGAAGAACACATCTAGAACTATAAAATTCGGGAATCCAGACGGACTCCCCCTATGGAAAGCTCTAGCCACCCATGAGGCTTGGCAAATAAAGTGCCAGCATCGGAAAGATAATGAGAATTATGATAAGAATAAGGTCACACAATAAATAGGGTGCGGCCGCAAGAGAAACTTGGCCTAAGGTGGTCCCTTTGACCATGCCCATCATTATGTAGAGCAATAAACCGAACGGTGGTGTCGTCGCACTCATCTCGAGAGACATCAGGACTATCAGTGAGAACCAGATCAGATCATAACCTAACTCTCCGGCTATCGGATAGAAAATCGGAACAGTGATCAGCATCATTGATACCGGATCCATAAACATACCAAGAAGGATCAGTACCAAGAACATAGCGCCTAATATCACCAGCGGAGCGACCTCGAACCCAGTGGCCCATCCGACGAATCCACGACTTGCACCAGAGAAGGATAGCAATTGGCTGAAGACGGTAGAGTTCATTAAAATGAAGAACACCATACCGACCACACGGATCGTTCCAATCAACGACGTCTTGAAGGCCTCCCATGTGAAGGCCCGTCGCACTACTGCGAGGATAACAACCCCAACGACGCCAAAAGACGCTGACTCGGATGGTGTTGCCCAACCGAGAACGATAAAACCGATGACGAGAAAGATGACGAAACCCATCGGTAAAATGTTAACGACAACTTGATATAGCTTTTCACTCCAGTTTGTCGGTTCAATCTCATATGACGGTGCAGAGTCTGGGTTCAACACCAACATTAGCGTTATCATGCCGGCGTAAAGTCCCGCTAATACAAAGCCAGGAAGCAAACCCGCAATGAGTAGTGCTCCGACATCTACGCTCGCTATGCTGGCCAGGAGAACGCCTAACGATGACGGTGGAATGATCATCGCCAAACCACCAGTTCCAAGAATCGGCCCCATTGACATATGTTTGCTGTAGCCGCGGCGCTGCATTTCCGGCACCAAAAGAGAACCGAGCATCGCCGTATTAGCCATCGTAGAACCGGTGAGGGTAGAAAATAGAGAGCCACCAATCACCGTTAAATAACAAAGCCGTCCGGGGATTTTACCAAGTAATTTGTCTAGCGCATCAAATACCTTAATCGCGAGCCCGGTATGGAAAAATAGGGATCCCATCAGAATAAACATTGGGATTGGCGATAGCGTAAACGAAGTTATTAATTGCGGCGCATTGTCAACAACCTGCGGCACCTGCAACAGAAAACGGTCGATAAAGGCTGCAAAAGAATCTTGGCGGCCAATTACGAACACGCAAGTGCCAACAATATTGGTCAGAAGAAACGTAAACGCAACCGGTATGCCGAGGGCCATTCCTGCCATTACGCAGCCTAATAGTAGTGCACCTGCCCAATACCATTCCATAGTCAGACTTCGTCCTTGATTTCGCTCAGGTCGTAACTGTAGTAGTGCCGAAGACCGGCTAGGAACATTAGAAATTCGAGAGATACAAGAAAGAAACCGATCGTCATCGGCAAGAACTGTGCCCAGTAGGGCATATCCACGCCGCGAACATCCAGCTGTCCGGAGTACGCAGCGTCAAGAAATAATTGAAGCGCGAAATAGGAAAACAACAAAGCGGCCAAGCCGCATATCATGTACATGAATTTCGCCAGAATTAGTTGAACAGCGGGTCTAAGGATCGATACCAGTGCCTCGATCGCAACATGTCCTTTCTGCCGAACCAACCAAGGCGCGGAAAACATGGCAATGTACAATAACCCATATTCGACGATCGACGACGTAAACAGCGGCGGGGTAACACCCATCGTCCGGATGGATACATCAATCACGATCATCGTAAATATACAAGGGATGAAGGCGCTGGCCAAATAGGCCAGCGCCGTCACCACTTTCTCTAGGGCCTTATCAAAGGCCTCCATACTTAATCGCTCGCGATCAGATTAATCACGAAGTGCCCGGCCAAGATCCGCCTGGCGATTTGGCTTACCCGGCACGTACATCAGCGGCTTGAGCTTGTCATGATATTCTGACTTAGCCTTTAGCTGCTTCCAGATTTCCTGATGTGCGATATCAAGATACTTGGCGGCGGCAGCCCCCTTGAGCGCAATATCTTTCACACCAGCTGCTTTCAGTTGCTTTTCTTCGGCAACACGGGCTTTCTCCATCCAGAGTACTGACGTGGTTTCGTATTTGATCGCGAGATCCTTGAGTTTCTTTTTATCGCCGGAGCTGAGCGCTTTCCAGCTTGCCGGGTTCACCGTCACTACCTGATTAGTCTGGTAGTAGTTTGGCGTCACCCGATACTTAATAGCCTTGTGAAGCCCAATCGCGACAACCGCCACATCAGGGAAACCAAAGCCGGCAACCGTGCCACGCTGGATCGCAGTGAAGATCTCACTCGACTTGATGTTAATCGTTGATGCACCAAGCGCGCGGAACAGAGGGCGATACGTACCGGTCGCCCGCATCTTGACTCCCGTCAGGTCTGGAACACCGTCGGCACCCATCTTAGGCTTCATGTTGAGGTAGGTGTTATAGGACGTCATATTCTCGCCCCAGGCGAGCAGAATTGCTCCAGCCTTTTTTAGGTAGACCTCCTCCATGATTTCCCAAGCACCGTTCTTGCGCATTGCGGCCGGACCTTGGTTCGCTGCAAGCATGGCAAACCCTTCAGGGACGGTGCCGATGTAATATGCAGTTGGTGCGCTCAATACATCAAAGGTACCACGTTTCAGTGCACCTGCCGCTTTCCGAGGCGGAACCACTTCCTGACCACCGATGTATTTTATTTTCACACCTGCCTCATTGGCCGGCGCGATAAAGTTTTTTAGAAAACTTTTGGCCAACGTATTGGTCTGTTGAAGCGCGGTCACTGCCCCTAAATCTTTTGCTTGCGCCGGCGCTACTGCAAGCGCAGCGGCAGTGACGATAGCGGTACCTAGAATCCGTCTAGACATAGTTGTCTCCCATAGAACGTTTTTTGCTATCAGCGATAGGATAAAACCGACCGCCATTCTCGCGGACATACTGACGGTTGGATAAAGCCGTGTCAAACACCTAGGACAATCGGCCAAGGAACTCAAAAAACACCAGAATCTCGCCATTCTAAGCTCAATTATCGTCGAAAACGCGCAAATAATTATACAAAAATTTCTGATCTCCATACGGCAAGGTATGGTTTAAAATTAACATAGGGTTAATGACAAATTAGTTATGTATGTAAATTTGATGCTTTAGAATGGAATGGCGATGGGCAGGTGCACGTCATCGCAATTTATGATTGTAGCTTTCTTAAAAACAATTTTTAGTACGCGGTTATCTTCCGCTAACAGCTGGTAGTCATATTTTCCCCCGAAGCTGCGTTGTATATGGCCAGGGCGATATTCAAGCATTTCAAACTTCGCGGTCACTTGAAATCTCCCCTCTTTATCTGGCGTGTTCGCCGCGATATTTGAAACCATGTGACTGGTCCGAGAAGCAGGTATCTGGGAGTGCACCCTTGGGTGATTTAACCTAGCGAACCGAGTGCGCATCATAGGCACATCATCGAAAAATAAAGATACGCCCGAGGTTGGGTTTTCCTGATCGACTGTCGCTGGAGCCCAGTAATATCCTTTTTCGGTGAATAGATCGGTCCATTCCTCAAACCGCCTAGAATCAAGCAGTTCAAGTTCGTGATAAAGGAATAATTCAACATCCTTTGCGAACAAAATTTCATCGAGCGAAGATGTAAGGTTCCGGCTCATAATGAATCGTCTAGGCACATGTATCTAACCCAAGCACGGAATTGGTTTCGCATGCCCTCCTCGCTCGTACCGGTTGTCCGGATACGGCCGGTATCAAATTCTTCTTTTGGACCCTTTCGCGCTAATAAAATCCACTCGTTTCCCGATGTCAGCATGCCTTCTTGCGCCCGGGCGAACGCCTCGACATCATCGGTCTGAACCAGAGAAGTAGGCGAGTGCGTCCTATTCAAATTGACAAGCTGATCAGTAAACATTTTATCCGGTGCACCCTTTAGCTTGACCGGGTAAATAAATATTTCGGTACGATCAACAGCAAGAGGACGGATAACACGGATGTGCGGATTGAGCTCTTGCATCGCCATATTGGGATAGAAGATAACGTTGTGGCGCTTCTTTATAAGGATCTCTTTTGTTTTTTCCGGCCCGTGCTTTAACTCCAATGACGCCACATACTCCATATGTTCATCAGATGTATTTTCGACTGGCGGTAGTCCACCCTGCCAAGTGTGACCATTGGGAAGGGCGTGAGTACCGAGGTCATCCATTGACTTTACTCTGCCGCGTTTTTCAAAAAACTGTATTCCTCCCTTGTCCCCCCCCCGCCTTGAAAACTGTTGGCCACCTTTAGCGCTTGAAGACTCGTGACTGTAGGCGGGGTGATACATATCGATCAGGTTTTCGACCTGCATCTTCCAATTACCGTGATATAGATAGCGGTGTACGCCGCCGGTGACCTCTACCTCACCATCTGGTGCGCTCATCGCGACATCGTCAAGAAAATCGGCGTTCTCTCCGAGCCAATCCTCTAATCCCGGACCTTCCAAAGAAAGGTTGGCGAAGACAAAACCCTGGTGAGAGCCCCAACGGGCAACGCGCCCCATTCCATGTTCTACGAGATCAAACTCGAAATCAGTGTAGCCTTCCGGCTGGGTAACGAAGTCAAGATCGCCGTTCGTATCATACGTCCAGCCGTGATACATGCACATGAAGCGGCCTGTATTGCCACATTCTTCATTGACGACTTTTACACCACGATGAGCGCAGCGATTGTAAACGACATATACCTGCCCGTCTGTGTGTCTTGTCATAACGACGGGCTGACGACCGATGCGACTACAGATAAAATCCCCTGCTTCGGGCACCTGGCTTTCGTGACCCAAATAGACCCACGATCGACCGAATATCCGATCCATTTCCAAATCGAAGAGATCAGGATCTTCATATACGTCTCGGTGTACTTGGTTAGGACGAATGAGAGAAACGATTTGATCACTGGTGTATTTTGTCATGGGTTCCGTCGGATTTGCTCGTATTTCTCAGCCGTTTGCCATATCGATCGCGCCTCGTATTCGGGCGGGGGTCATGGGCATCGATATATCGGATACCCCAAGCGGCCGCAGCGCATCAAGAACAGCATTGACCGCGACTATCGGAGAAATCGCAACTCCTGCCTCCCCGACCGCCTTTGCACCCAGTGGATTTGTCCGTGTGGGTATCGGCCGCAATTCACAGACAAACGTTGAAACAGGTACATCATCAGCTCTCGGCAGACCATAATCCAAAAAGGATCCTGACATCACCTGGCCACTCGTGGGATCATACACTACATGCTCGGTAAACGCTTGCCCTAAACCATGCACTACGCCACCATGCAATTGGCCCTCAACAAGGGAGGGGTTCACGGGGGTTCCGCAGTCGTGAACCATTATGTAGCGATCAACCTCCACAGTGCCCGTTTCTGGATCAAGTTCCACCTCACAGCAGTGGGCACCATTGGGATAAGTGAAATCGTTGGGCATAAAGCGATCACAAGCGTTTATACCCCCGCTTTTTTCAACAACAACCGGAAAGGTAACAGTCCTATCGGTACCTTTGACGCTGTATGAGCCCTCTGTAAATTCGATATCCTCCTTGGCTGCCTCCAAAATACCTGCGGCTGTATCAAGACCGGCTTCGATAACCCGCTCCGTTGTGCAGACCACAGCAGATCCGCCAACTATGATTGATCGACAAGCACCAGTACCAGTTCCATAGGCGATATCATCTGTATCACCCTGGATAACCTTCACCGACGACATCTGAAGGCCGAGCTTTCCGGCAATGATTTGAGCATAAATCGTATCATGACCTTGCCCGTTAGACATCGACCCAATCCTCAGTTCTACTGACCCATCTGGCGAACAACGGATGTCAGCTTCCTCGTCAAGCCCGAAGCCCAGAGCCTCAATGGTGTTACATAGTGCAAAGCCCCTCAGTTTACCTTGATTGACCGAATGGGTTTGGCGTTCCTCGTAACCCAGTCGATCTGACAGCTCGAGAGCACGCTCGAAATTGGCGCCAAAATCGCCACAGTCATATTCAAGTTGGGAAATCGTCCGGTATGGTAAGCAATCCGGTCGGATCAGATTACGACGCCGAAGTTCAAACCTATCGACGCTCAGTTGTCGAGCAGCCTCGTCCATAAGTCGTTCTGGCGTAAATTGTCCCTCCGGCTCTCCTGCCCCGCGGATAGGACAAGTGGGGACGGTATTCGTTAAAACTCCACTCGCCTCCATATAACCGACTGGCACGTCATACACGGACGGTGCGATCTTGATTGAATTGCGTACAGGATTCCCTGCTCGGGGTCCTAGATAAGCACCCAAGCTCGCAAGATTTTTTACCCGCAGGGCTTTGATCCTATATTCCTCATCGAGAGCATACTCCGCCGCGGAAACCATATCCCGTGTATGCACATCGCTTATAAAAGACTCGGATCGCTCGGAAATCCATCGTACTGGTACGCCGAGTCTTCGCGCTGCCCAGAGCACCAGAACCTCCTCGGCGTAAACAATATTCTTCGCCCCAAAACCACCGCCGAGTCGAGGGACTAAAACACGGATATTCTCTGGTTCGCAAAAAAAGCAGAACTTTGCCAAGGTATTTCTAACAGGGTGCGGCTTTCCAGCGGTAGCATAAAGTGTGAATTTCTCCGCCTCGGAATCCCAGTCCCCAATATAACCCCGTGTTTCGATGGGTGCGCCGACTCCCCTATTTTGAACATGACGTATGCGGACGACATGCGCCGCCCGCTCGAATACGGCGTCGGTCGCATCCTTATCGCCGATTTCAACGGTAAAACAAATATTGTCAGGAAACGCGGGATCGACGGTGGGCGCATTACCAGAAACCGCTGTCTCTACGTCAATTACCGGCTCTATCTCCCGGTAGGAAACATGAACTTTTCCGGCGGCGTCGAGGGCGTGGTTTCGAGTGTCTGCTATGACCATGGCAAGAATCTGGCCGACATACTCGGTTTTCCTTGCCGGCATCGCCGGTTCGGGGCGAGCAATGGATGGATCACCTTGTTCGACTGGTTCATCGATATCGGTTTTCTCAACCACGGGTCTAACCTCCCAGGGCACCCCTCCGATCCCGTCCGCTTCAAGGTCGGCACCGGTAAGTATAGAAAGAACACCCACGGTCTGTAGCGCGGCTTCGGTATCGATATGAATAATATCTGCGCAAGCTAGTTCGGAACGCACGAATACTGCATGCATTTGTCCTGTAATGTTTAAGTCTTCGAGAAAAGTCGCAGCACCGCGTAGAAGATCTCCATCTTCGATGCGCGATACCGGCGTACCAACAAGGTTACCTAGGCTAGGTGGTTCATAATTACTGAGGTCCATTTGACAGGTATAAAGCGGATAGACCTAAAGGGACAATATCGCGACTATGCAAAAAACGATTAATCTTAGATATCAAGCGAGAGATTATTTCGTTGACGCTGCCGTGGCTAGATACTGCCAACTTTATGGCATTTTGAGAGTGATAATTACCCTCAAGTTGTGCTCGCGAAGTCTTTGCCGGTGTGACCTGAACGTCTTATAGTTCTGGCTCGCGTCTTTAATGGGCGATGAAACGTATCAGGAGCCACTCAATGGAACGGACGTTCGCGCGTGAAGTTGAAATGCTACGCCGGGGTGCTGGCGAATACTTTGAAGGCGAGGGCATCCTCGCTATTACCAAAGCGCTTCTACAATCGGGAGTCTCTTATGTCGGAGGTTATCAAGGCGCACCGGTTTCCCATCTAATGGATGTTTTAACATCTGACTCCAAGGGCTTGATGGCTGAATTGGGCGTTCATACTGAGGTGTGTGCTAACGAAGCAGCGGCTTGCGCGATGTTAGCCGCTTCCGTCAATTATCCAATCCGCGGGGCCGTTACATGGAAATCTACGGTCGGTACTAATGTCGCTGCCGATGCGCTATCAAATGTTGCATCCGTCGGTGTTATCGGTGGCTCGCTCATTGTCCTCGGTGAAGATTACGGCGAAGGATCATCCATCATTCAAGAACGTAGCCACGCCTTCGCTATGAAATGCTCTGTCTGGCTCGTAGACCCCAGGGTCAATCATCCACGTATTGTTGAATTGGTCGAGAAATCATTTGAGCTGTCGGAAACTAGCAATACCCCTGTTATGGTAGAGTTCCGTATCCGGGCCTGTCACGTGACCGGGCGTTTCGCAACAAAGGATAATAGGAAGCCCGAATTCTCGATGAACGACCCTATCCCGGAGCCGGAGTATAATCTGGACCGAATCGCCCTGCCTCCATCGACTTATCTACAGGAAAAAATGAAGGTAGAGCAGCGTTTTCCTGCCGCCATCAAGTTTATCCAAGAACACGGGATGAATGAGTTCTTTGACGGTGAATGCGACGAGGTAGGAATTATGTGCCAAGGCGGCCTATACAACTCCGTCATTCGCGGTCTTCAGCAGTTGGGGCTTGCCGACCCTTTCGGCAATTCACGTATCCCGATTTACTGCATGAACGTTACTTATCCTATGGTGCCAGACGAAGTTACCCGCTTCTGCGCTGACAAACGATCCGTCTGCATCGTCGAAGAAGGCTTCCCGGACTACCTTGAACAGGCGCTGAATGCGACTCTCCGAAAATTAGACATAAACACGACAGTTGTTGGCAAAGATGTCTTCCCTAAGGCCGGTGAATATCAATCCGAAGTCATGATGACCGGCCTTGCTAAATTCATCGAGGGCACATTGCCAAAGGGCATAGACCTTAAGCCAATCACCGACGTGATCAAGGCGGTCGCCGATAACAAGGCATATGCGGCAGAACTGCTCGGGGCACCGATACCAAAACGCCCTCCAGGGTTCTGTACTGGATGTCCAGAGCGACCGGTTTTCTCCGCCCTGAAGCTAGTACAGCAGGATCCAAAAATTGGCAAAATGCACATTTCGGCAGACATCGGGTGCCACACCTTTTCCACATTACCGCCCTTTAACATGGGTAACACGGTCACCGGGTACGGTCTCGGCCTCGCAAGCTCAGCGGGTGTAAAGGACACTCTTAAAGGCCACACAATCTCGATCATGGGGGACGGCGGCTTTTGGCATAATGGGCTATCAACGGGAATTACCGGCGCGGTATTCAATGAACACGATAACTTACTTATCGTAATGGCTAATGGCTATTCCTCGGCAACCGGACAACAACAGCTACCATCGTCCACCGCGGGCGGCTTGCGCCCACCGGATACGGTGGTCCCTATAGAAAAAGCGCTGAAGGGCGTAGGTGTTAAATGGATTAAGAAGCAATACACCTATCAGGTGGGGCATATGCGTAACCTTATAAAGGAAGCGCTTACGTCGACCGAAAAAGGACTTAAAGTCATCATTGCCGAGGCAGAATGCCAAGTCGCCAAGCAACGACGCGAAAAACCAATTTCTGCAAAACTCCTTAAGTCGGGTAAACGAGTGGTTCGCACTCGTTTTGGTGTAGATGAAGACACTTGTACTGGCGACCACTCTTGTATTCGCCTCTCCGGATGCCCGTCTCTTTCCGTAAAACCCAATCCCGACCCCCTCCGAAAAGATCCGGTAGCGACCGTTTTAAACTCCTGCGTAGGGTGCGGGCTGTGCGGTGAGGTATCTGATGCAGCAGTTTTATGCCCGTCGTTTTTTCAGGCTAAGATCATCCAGAATCCTAACGTGATCGATAAAATCGCTTATAAAATCCGTGGGGCCGTCATCAAAATGCTGCAAGGCGAACCGAATGCTCTAGATAGTGAATCCAGCCAAGATGACCCGGCCGAGGTCAGGATTGCGGCAGAATGAATAAGCTTCCCGAACGACCGATCTCAATGGTCATCGGCGCCCTCGGAGGAGAGGGCGGCGGGGTCCTTACAACCTGGATAGTTCGGGCCGCGGAGATATGTCGGTTTCCGACCCAATCAACCTCTATCCCGGGCGTCGCACAGCGAACCGGGGCGACTACTTATTATGTTGAAATTTTTCCCGCCCCGCACGAGGATTTAACCGGCCAAGAGTTGGTTATGGCCCTTTACCCCGCACCCGGAAATATGGATATCGTAGTAACTTCTGAGCTGATGGAAGCCGGTCGTATGCTCGAAAGTGGGATGGTTACACCGGACCGTACGACCCTGATCGCTTCGACCCACCGGGTGTATTCAGTGGTCGAGAAATCGGCGATGGGAGACGGCCTGTTCCGTGCCGACAAGCTTGATAACGCGGCACAAAAACTCTCGAAGCGCGCTGTTCTTTTCGATATGGCGATGCTCGCCGAAAAAGAAGGAACAGTTCTCAATGCGATCGTATTGGGGGTGATCGCCGGATCAGGTGAACTCCCGATCCCAGTTGATAACTTCCGAGAAGCTATCCGGGAATCCGGCATAGCGATTGACTCCAACCTAAAAGGTTTTGAGCTGGGCCTTAGCTATATGAGCGGCGAATTCCTATTGCCGGATGCGGCACCCGAGAAGAAGATAAAGAAAGCCCGTCCCAGTGCAAAAAACTTAATCTCAGACGTACAAGAGAACTACCCCGCCGAAACCCATGCGATTATGACGGAGGGCGTCAAACGGTTGGTAGAATATCAGAGTCCTGAATACGCCAAACTTTATACTGACCGGATGCGCAAAGTTCTTGCAGTTGACCTCGAAAGGGGCGGAGAACGTAATAGCTGGGCGATCACGGTTGAAACTGGTAGGTATTTGGCACTGATGATGTCTTACGAAGACATCATCCGGGTTGCCGACCTTAAATCGCGACGCTCCCGTATCCAGCGCGTCCGGGAGGAGGTTCTTGCAAAACCTGACGAACCAATCCAAGTGACTGAATTCTTAAAACCTGGCTTTGATGAAATGACCTCGGTTATGCCAACTTGGTTGGGGCGACCAATAATGAACTGGGCACGGGAGAACGAATGGGCGAGCAACTATAATTTTGCAATGCGCGTCCGGACGAACACTATAAACGGTTTCTTGAGGTTGTGGGCGCTATCAAAGCTGAGATTCTACCGCCCCAGAACTTATCGCTATAGCGAAGAACAGAAATCTATTGGGATTTGGCTCGACACTATTGTGAGCGCTGCAACACAGCATTATCAACTTGCCGTCGAGATTGCAGAGCTCGCCAATCTGCGAAAGGGATATTCCGACACGCACAAGCGTGGTTTGCAGAATTTCGCCCGGATTATGGACGAATTGGCAATACCGTGTTCGACTGGAGTGAGAGATCCTGCATGGGGAGCAGACGCAATTTCGAAGCTTCGTGCTGCGGCATTAACTGACCCGGAGGGCGATGCGCTAGAGAGAGCATTTTCAGAGCTGATCGATCGACCTCAGGTGGCCGCAGCGGAGTGAATAATACCTCGCGCTGAATACCTCGAGATTGAAGCGTTCACTACTTCCCCATCATCTCCAGCATAAACAAGTTGGCGACGTTATGATCGAGAATCTGTTTCTTAGCCTCCTCGTCGAGGACAGGTGGATCAGCAATAACCGTCGGAAGATCGAGATACAAATCTGGCCAATCCGAAGTGTAAAGTAGCTAGGTCGGCGCCTTAATCGAATCAAACGTCGGTTCCAGCGTATTTTTGTTGGTCTGCTCCATACGCTGGCACGTGAAATACATCTCGGAGATACATTCAGTTGGCAAGCGCTTAACGTTGGTGATTCGGAGGACCTCTTCAAATATTCAATGTCACGCCTTTGTTGAATAAATGGCAACCCAGATAGGCTCTATCCATAAGACTGGAATTTCTGGAAATCGCTTGGGCGGACGGTATTATAGCGGTCTTAATCATACTAGCATTCCAAGCTATGCCTCGCGTTATTTATCGTTCAGACTTGGCTAGCGCCGAGAGAACAGTTTCTGGTGTGATCGGCATCTCGGTGACAAGCCCACCAAAAGGTCTAATCGCATCGTTGACGGCACACATAATCGCTGCAGGAGCGCCGACCGTACCGGCTTCTCCAGCGCCCTTTGCTCCTAATCGCGTGCCTTCCACGGGGGTCTCAACATGGCCAATATGTATGTCAGGCATCTCCGCCGCCATTGGCACCAAATAATCAGCGAGGGTGCCATTAAGCAGATTGGCATAATCATCGTAGACGCAGTGCTCAAACAGCGCACCGCCAATTCCTTGGACAACACCACCACGGATTTGTTCGTCTACAAGAAGTGGGTTGATCACTCTACCGCAATCCTCGACAACCCAATGCTCGAGAGGTTTCACGATTCCTGTTTCGGTATCGACATCGACTAACGCGCCCTGAATACCATTGGCAACACAGAAAGGTGCTGCCGGCGCATAATGACGCGTCGCCGCAAGCTCCGGCTGGGTACCCGGCGGCAAAAGATCGTGGCGGAAATGACCGGCCTCCGCAATCTCGGCAAGGCTCATTCTATTTTCGTGGGTATCGCTATCCCATATCGCGCCGCCGGACACAGTCAGCCTGTCAGAGTCCCTTTGCAATATAGCCCCTGCGAGGGAGCATATATTCTCGGCTAGAGCATCAGCCGCTCTCCACGCGGCTTCGCCCCCAATCGTCAAACCACGGGATGCCCATGCGCCACCACCATAGGGTGTTACGGCGGTATCACCAGAAAAGGTAATAGAAATGTCGTCTATTGAAATTCCGAGCCGGTCACCGACAATTTGCATTATACCCGTAGAAGTACCCTGGCCCTGGTCAGTGGCGCTTGTGATAATCTGTATTTTACCTGACGGTTCTAGCTTTACCGTCGCCCCATCTTGGGTAGAAACGCGTGCCTGCGCTGGACCATAATAAGCTCCCCCAACCGCCGTCAGTTCGACGAATGTCGCCAACCCGATTCCACGCCATCTATTCTGTTTCCGCAAACTAGCCTGTTCTGCACGCAGTGCGTCGTAGTTCATCATTTCCATCAGCTGATCGAGGCATTCAACCAACGACAGTCTGGAAAGCGGTACACCGGTCAACGTTTTAGTCGGAAACCCTTCGTCCTTAATGTAGCTTTGGCGCCGGAACGCGGCAGGGTCGACCCCCGATTCTATTGCAGCTAGGTCCATCAGCTGCTCTGTGACCGCCGTCGCGATCGGTTGCCCTACTGCGCGATACATTGCGACGGTCGGCCGGTTCTGGAAAGCTGCTCTAAAATGCCCTTGATATTCTTCTAAGGCATAAGGTGCGCCAGTCAGATTCAAATTCATCATGCCTTCACCGATAGACACACGTCGATAGGCTGAGTAAGGACCAATTCCACCGACTGCATCCACCGACATTGACCGGACCACACCGTTCTCTGCCTTCGCAGTGGCAGCCACGACATGATCGCGGGAATGCATGTCACTGACGAATGACTCTAGGCGGTCGGCTATATATTTGACGGGACGATCGAGAAACCTGCTTAAGGCAGCAACGGTGATTTCATCGCCATACACGTGTAGCTTGATCCCAAAACCACCCCCCACATCTGGACAGACTACCCTTACCTTGTGTTCATCTATTCCAAGATGGCGGCTATAAACGTCTTGCTGCTGCCATGGGGTTTGATGAGAGGCATAAACGGTCAGTGTCTCGTCGCCGGGATTCCAGTCGGCGATAGCAGCCCGGGTTTCAAGGGATACTCCTGTATGACGGCCAAAACGGAATTCAGCCGAAACCTCTATATTCGTATCTGTCGTGATCTCACCACCACCCGCCCTAGCCTCAAATGCGAGATTATCTGGATCCGCGGGATGGACCGGCGGAGCGCCACTAGACAAAGCCTCTCGGCTATCCGACACAGCGGGTAACGGCTCCCATTCGACATTGATCATTTCGACGGCGTCTTCGGCGATCGGCCTGCTAGTCGCGACCGCGACGGCCACCGGTTCGCCCTGCCAACGCGCGACGTCAACCGCCATTGGGTGTTGGTCGTGTACACGAAGTGAGGCGATATGGGCCGCTCCACCCTGCCAGGGTGTACAGATTTCCGAGAGAGCCCGGCCGGTCAGCACAAAAACTACGCCTTCCAATCCTTCAGCCTTGCTGGTGTCAATGTTCCCGATTTTTGCATGAGGGTGCGGAGACCGCAAAAACGCCGCGTGCACCATACGCGGTAACTGAAGATCATCGGTGTAGCGACCCCGTCCAGCCACAAACTTTTTAGCGTTTGGTCGGCTTATCCTCTCTCCGATTAATCCGTTGATGTCAGAGTTCACTGTTAGTATCCGATAAGTATGAGGGTGGCACCAAAAGACGCTCCGTATGTGGAACGATAACTATCGGAAGGAACTACAAAGACTGTCAAGAAGCATAATAACCACCCCTTCCCAGTCTATTCGCGACCACGGCCGAGATTTTGCCATGAATCGACACAAACATCTTGCTATGTTAGACACTTTGAAATTGAATTATCGATATAATAGACCTTTACAGGGAGGTTCCTTAATGAACTACGTAAAACTTGCACTCGGTATGTTTACCGGTATCGCATTTGCCGCGTCGGCTTCTGCGCAAACTGTTGGTATCGGCTCCACAAAAGGCGGTGCTGTCTCGCAAATCACTGCAACAATTTCAAAAGCCGTGTCAGAGCACGCCCCCGGAGTTCAAATGCGGAAGCAGACTATGGGTGGCACACAACAGTACATTCCAGTGGTAAACGCAGGTGAACTCGGCTTTGGGATCTCTAATATCGCCCAATATTACATGGCGATTACAGGTACGGGCCTGTCAAAAGGCAATAAATACGATAACCTCCGTCTTATCACAACGATGATGAAATTTACTGTAAGCTTCGTTGTTCCTATCAAATCTGGTGTTACCAAGGTTTCGGATTTGAGGGGTAAGCGGATGGCAACCGGTTTCAAAGGGGCCCCTCTTTTCGTCAACATCCATAATGGAGGCATTTCAACCGGAGGTTTGACCGCTAGCGATATGAAGTCGGTGCCGATGGTTGGTCTTGTGCAACATTGGCGTGCGTTTATGGCGGGCAAAATTGATTTCGCTGTCGTCGCAGCAGGGTCCGGCTTTGCTAAGCAAATGCAAGCTAAGATTGATGGTGGAATACGCCATATAGGCTTCCCCAGAGGAGAGGCCTCACTTGCGAAAATGCGTAAACATTTTCCGAAGACAGAGTGGTCTGTTGTAAATCCACGAAAGGGTCTGACCGGCGTTGTTGAACCGACTAATTTCGTGAGCTACGACTACCTGCTGTGGACCCATAAGGGAATGTCTGACGAGGTTGTTTATAAGACGGCAAAGGTCATGCACACGCAGGAAAAACAGCTTAAAGCAGGCGGCCCACTTTGGCGTTCTTTCGAGGCCAATAAGCGCCTTGCTAAGTCTCAGGGTGACGATGTTCCGTATCATCCCGCCGCTATAAAGTACTACAAAGAAGTAGGACTTTTAAAATAACGTTGGCGCACCGTTAAAAATCAAAAACGGTGCAATGGTCTGACATATAAACGCCCGCGTCTCCGTTTTGATGCGGGCGTTTTTTTCCGTCTCTTGGTTTTTATAATCAATAAAGCTTTAGACAAGACCCAAAAATTTCTTCAATAATGCCTTTTAA
>PTJZ01000001.1 GCA_002937455.1 Alphaproteobacteria bacterium MarineAlpha11_Bin1 | reverse complement strand
AGAGCCGTCATCCGGCGATGATGATATTCCAAAATCCGAGAGTCTTATGACAGTTCAATCTAACGAAAAGCAGGAGAAATCTAGTCCCGGACAGGAAACTTCAGGACCCGCCTCTCCGCCCGCCGAATTCCGTTCGCGAGTGCCGACAGTAGTCTGGACCCTTGTCGTTGTTTTCGCGATAGTCTTCGTAGGATATTTTACATTACCTATGTGGCGGGGAGAACTCCCGAAACATATGCAAGAGCAACTTGCCGGTGGATCTGACGTGAAGGCGGCGACCGATAGAGGGCTGGCTACAGCATTTGCTTCCTTGCAAAGCCAAAACGATCTTTTGAATACGAAAGTTGTAGTTCTTGAACAGAGCTTGGATGAATTGAAGGCGAGATTGACCGCTATCGACGAACTAGTTTTACGTCAAAGCGGCAACGAGAGAAAACTCAAGGAACTCCAGTCTGAGGTAAGATCAGCAGCTCGAAACCTCACGTCAACTGTGGATCCCGCGTTGCTTGAGCGTATCGACGCGCTTGAAAATTCGATGTCTAAAACCGCTGTTGTTGCCCGATCTAGCCGGGCTTTTGATAGGCAGGAACTGGATGACAGGATCGCAGCATTGGTCGCCCGGATTAATGAGCAAGAGGAGGAGGCCGCGGCTATAAAGAGGGCGTTGAGGGCATCCAGTTCAAGCGATGTGCTTGCTCTAGCCATAGGCCAGTTGCGCGATTCTTTATCACGAGCTAGACCGTTCGAGGCTGAGATTGCAACTCTCAAACGCCTCGCCAGCGATAAAGCTGATATCCTTACGGCTATTGCGCCGTTAGAAGCTATATCGGTAAAGGGTGTGCCGTCCCGCTCCGAATTACTTTCCCGGTTGCCCGCGGTTGTCGACGCGACCGTAGCTGCAATCCGTACAACGGACCAAGGGGACTGGATTGATAGGACGATATCCAAGTTGCGTGGATTCGTGATTGTTCGACGAGTGGATGGAAAAGGCGGTGGTACCGATGCTATATTAGCCCGGGCAGAGGCGGCTGCCGACCGAGATGACCTCTCTGCGGCGGTATTAGAAATTTCAAAACTAAATATCAATTCAGATGGTGAAATTAATGCTTGGCTCGATAATGCCCGCGCCCGCTTAACGATGGAAGAAGCTCAAACTACATTGAACCGGATCGTGCTGAACGGGATCGAGACGTTGGGTTAATTATGATCCGTTTTACCTTGTGTATGATTGTTTCTTTAGCGGGCATTGTTGCTGCGGCGGTTTGGTTTAGTGACCGACCAGGAATGGTATCGATTGTATGGCAGGGTTGGCTGGTCGAATTAACGGTAGGTCGGTTTGTCTTGGCCACTGCGTTTCTACTGTTTGTTCTGGTCTTTATTGTTGGCATAGTCCGGGCGCTCGGTAGAACCCCACGGCGTCTTCGGGAATGGCATCGGGCCTCTCGTCGAGAGCGCGGGTACCGAGCATTGACCCATGGTATGGTCGCCGTCGCAGCAGGCGATCCGGGAGAAGCTAATCGACAGGCGCGGCGGGCAGATATCCTGTTGAACGAACCGCCACTTACAATGTTGCTCTCGGCGCAGGCGGCGCAACTAAATGGCGACGAGGCTGCCGCAGCGCGGTACTTCAAGAATATGCTCGATCGGCCCGAAACTGCTTTTCTCGGTGTCCGCGGTTTACTTATCCAAGCGCAGAAGAAAAATGACCGTTATGCAGCACTTCAATACGCCGAAAGGGCTTATGAACTGCAGCCCAAGACACCCTGGGTCTTGACGACAATGTTTGATCTTCAAGTTGCTGAGGGTCGTTGGCGCGCCGCGTTGACCACTTTGGAAGAAACTGTGAAGCGAAGATTACTGCCAGCTGACACTGCCCGTGTCCGCCGGACGACGGTATTACTCGGTTGCAGCCTCGAGGCGGAAGATAATGGCGATTTGCCAGAAGCACTTCGCTTCGCGCGGCAAGGAAATACGCTGACCCCAGAATTTCTGCCCGCTGCATTGCGTACTGTTGACCTAATGGTAAGGAACGGCAAAACGGGCCACGCTGCCCGTATCATTCAAAATGCTTGGGCGTACACGCCGCACCCGGTACTCGCTCGGATCTATGGCGAAATCGGTATAGCCGGTGAGGACCAACTCAAAATCGTTAAACGCTACGAACGCCTCCTCTCGTTCAATCCTGACCATCCCGAAAGTCATATCGCGCTGGCGCAATCGGCTCTCGAAGCAGGGCTCTGGGGAGAGGCTCGCACGCATCTTAAAAAAGCAGCGGGAACCGATCCACCATCGCGCGTGTGCAGAATGATGGCAGATCTAGAGGAGCGGTCGGGGGAAAATCCAGAAAATGCCGGGTCGTGGTTGCGGAGAGCAGCGGCTGCCCCGCCGGATCCAGCGTGGACCTGTAGCGAATGCGGGTCGACCTGGTATGATTGGAGGCCTGTCTGTGGAAGTTGTCGTACTCTCGGGACCATAGGGTGGGGATCACCGGCCCGTCCGCGGGCGCTGGGGGATGCTGAGGTGCCGTTGGTGCTTGAGGAAGATGTTGTTAATCCGGCGTCAGTGGTGCGAGATATCGCTACGGTCACTAATAAACCGGATATAGGATCGAGGGGATAGTTCCCTCGCTCTTTTGCTCTGAGTATAGGCATTATATGCCGAACCAGATTTTATCACTGCTAGCAAACCTCTCAATCAGTCTGGCACATAGGACGGTCATAACAATATTAGAATCTATGACTCTCGTGTTCTTTGATGTACCGGTTTATGAAAATATCTGAAATTGGACGTGTTAAGCGGGCTTGGAAGATCTTTGTTGAGGTCTCCGGTGTGCTTGCTGTTCTGGGTTTCTTTTTGGCAACTCTAATTTTTCTAATCTATCTAAACACCCCCAAAAACCTATGGATTTAGATTCTAAAAACACCCGCCCTCCGTAACCATACTTTACCATATCTGGACTAAATAAAGTTTTGAGTGTCTGAGATTGGCCCGGACCGCATGGAGAGATTGCAAGAAACCCCATAGCTTGCTACGAGTTCCCGAAGTCGGGGCCGCCTTAGCTCAGTTGGTAGAGCATCGCATTCGTAATAAGTTTATTCACATATAAAAACCCACGTTTTCTGCCGGTTTTTGTCTTTTTCATTAAAATTTTTCGATTTATAAATCGTTTATAATAATTTATAACGATCCTAATGGGGTAGGATTGTTATGGATAACGACACAAAAACGTACCAAGATCTAGAGAGCTTTCACAACGGCGACGTAACGATTTACGTGCGTAGTGCTGGGAAGAAACCTGTCTACCAGAGCCGCATCAGAACGCCGTTGGGTTCAGGCTATATCGTCAAGTCACTCAAAACCGAAGATAGAGACGAAGCCTACAGACGTGCGATAGATCTGTACGAAGATTTAAGATTTCGGGCTCGGGCAGGGGAGGAGGTAAAAAGTAAATCCGCTTCTAAAGTGATTGATGAGTACCTTCACTCTCAGAGCCATAAATCTCGGTTCTCCAATACGCAAAAAAAGATTGGAGATCACTTTCGTTCCTTTTTAGGAAAAAAGACTATCGGGGCGATAGACACAAAACTGATCGAAGACTATTTCACGCACCGCCGCAGTCAGAAATACAGAGGCAGACAATTATCGGAAAATACCCTGAACGCCGAAGGCGGGGAAATATCGAGATTTTTAAAGTGGGCGAAAGACAGAAAGTTTATCCGAGAGATACCAAGTTTTACTAAGCCGTCGATCAAAGATAATCCGCGCCCTGTGTTCGATGAGGTCGATTACAAAAAGCTAACTCGATACGCTCGATACTGGTTAGAAGAACACAAGCACCCGTCAGTTCGCAGAGACCGCGCCTTACTTTGGAATTATATTCTGATCCTATCAAACACGGGTATCCGAGTGGGCGAGGCTAGAGATTTGGAATGGCGAGACGTTCGCCCATTTAAAACGAACGATAGAGACGAGACGAACTTTGCCTTTCGAGTTAAGGGCAAAACAGGGCTCCGTGAAGTCGTCGCGCGAACCTCGGAAGTTCAAACCTACCTCCAACGTATACTTAAAATACGCACGGAAGAGCTCGGTTCAAAACCACCCCAGGATAGCCTCATATTCTGTCACCCAAACGGAAAAGCTATCGGATCGTTCAAAAAGTCGTTCGCTTCCTTACTCAAATATTGCGACGTTGAATTTGATAGGGAAGGAAATAAGCGAACCATTTATTCGCTTCGCCATACCTATGCGACCTTTCGGCTTTATGAGGGTGTGGATCACTATGTACTCGCCCAAAATATGGGAACGTCAGTCGAAATGATCGAAAAGTTTTACGGGCATACGAGCAACCTCCGACAGGCGAGTGAACTAACTAAGTCTTCGAACCGCTCAAAGGTGGAAAACATTTTTGACTTTCTAGCAACATAACTTCGACTTATAACAACGATGTGCCGCGTTAGCTCAGTTGGTAGAGCATCGCATTCGTAGTTTTAAATTGCGTCTCTCTTGGGAAACCTTGAGATGAAAACTCATCAAAGTCGGGGAAACCTGTGAAATGGCAATCCCGAGCCAAGCTCCGAGCGGAGAAGGTGTAGAGACTTGACGGTGAGCGCCTAATCTAACCGACGGTTAGTATGGTGAAGAGAAAGTCCAGCGCACAAAGCCCAACAGGGTGGCGACGAAAGTCGTAGTGTGATGAATGCGGGGGTCGGGTGTTCAAGTCACCCACGCGGCACCACTTTTTATTGAAGCCCCAGAATTTAGGTTTTGGGGTTTCTTTTTAAGGAAGAGGTAGACCGATTACACCTCTCTTCTCCCCACCTACCCCTCAAAACTCATAACGCTCCTCTCTTCTCCTTAAAACGAACGAAAACTGAACCGAACACCGAACTGGTTGAACGGTTCAGAAATTCATCGATCTAAAGCATCTCAAACTTATAAATAAAATTGAATTTAAATTAAAAAAATATCGCGTTTTAGGGTGTGTGCGTCGTGTCGAGGAAGTTAGTCGAAACAACAAAAGAGTTTTTAGGCAACCGTGATTGGGGCGCGTCGATCCCTGCTACCTTAAAACTCAAGCAGAGAATGAAAGTAGAGGATCCCACTAACCGTTTTATCGGATCTTTTAATGTCGAATTAGACGAGTACCAAATCACCGCGAGCCTTAGACATTTTTCGAATAGGCTTAATCGTCGTTGGTTCGGGAATAATTGGCGGCGATATAACAGACGCATAGAGTTTGTGTCGGCGAAGGAAGGCTACTCGTCAAACAATACGAGAGGCTATACTCGCAAGCATATACACCTTCGGTTCAAGCTACCTTTTGCTACGCCTCAAACCTTTGACGAATTGAGAGAGTTCGAAGCGCGGAAACTCCAATTCGTAAAATTGATACGTGATTGTTGGGCTAAAATCGATTGGGCTTACGGCTCGTACGTCGGCTTTCACGCCGACGATGGGTGGAGCGATTACCTCGCGAAATCCGAAACCAAGGAACACTACGATCAATCGGTTCCTTGGGATTTTATCTCCTTACCTAGCAAGGCGTCGCAGAACTAAGTTTCCTTCGCCCCATTAGGTATTTCGATAGTCGTCAAAGGGAGAAATATGCGTTTCTCCTTGATTGATGAACTTTACCTAAACGCGAACAAAGAACCTAACCAAACCGAGTTAGGAACGAACAAGAAGGAATAAATAATAATGAAACCGGAACCCAGAACGATCCTGTTAGAGCTACTGGAGATGTATGGAAATCCTCATAGTCGAAAGCACATTAGCTCAGATATGAAACGTTACATTCGGTCTATTCGAACGGATCTAATCTTGTATGGAACCTTATCTCAAAGGCAGTTCAAAGCGATCCGCACGTTTTTGGTTTTTGAAACCAAGGGAAATGTCGAACAGGTTAAAAACTTTTTCGAACCCTGTATTAGGATCGGTCGAGCCAAGCGATTATCTGGTTCGCCTAAATCAATAAGTGAAACTCCGGTAAACACCTTAGAACGATTTTTTTAAAGGATTGATATGTACGCCACTCAGATTCAACGAACGTCTAAAAGTTTATTTAATTTCCTTATGCCTGATCCGCTCAAAGGCAGACTCGAAGTTATCGCCGATGAATATGGAATGCCGATGTCTCACCTCGTACGTAGCTTCGTTCGGAGCGGCGTTGAAGAGATAGAGCAGAGGCATCGAACCGCTACCGAAGGCGGGTGGAGCGTCGGTTCCCCGAAACAACCTGTAACCGACCGAGGAGAGCCTTTGGCAATATTCGCTAACTTGCCCGAGACAGATTATGAAAACCTTTAAGGCATACAGAGAGGCTTTAGCCGAAACGAAAGAGAAGCCGAAGGCGAAGGGGAAAGGTAAGCGATGATACGACATACTCTCTCCTACGATTACACCGAGGATGATAATGATCCTGACGCTTATCGCTTCTATGACAGATTAATCGAATTGCTCAACACGGTTACGGAACACGCGAACGACGTAAATCAGGGCTTGGCGATAGAATATGACGATGACTTAGAAATGGTGTCGTTAAGGAGGAAGTGGCTTTAATTAGTCGTCTTCCCAATCCTTTTTCCGCTCATAAACTTAGAAACGACAAAACCCGCCGAGGCGGCGGGTCAAATCGGGTAGGCTCAATAATGTGTGGTGTTGCGGCGGAGCAATTTATGAAACTGCGTGAGTGCTATCGGAAGTCAAAAGTTGAGCCAAGGCTCTCCAAGATACCAATCTATTTGTTATGAAACTGAAAATCCTCCATTATCGATGCATTACGTTTTCAAAACTATTTCGTCTGCTATAGGGGATTACTATGGTGCGTTTGTCTCTCGTCTTATTTTTCGCTTTCGCCACAAGCGCAGTAGCGCAGGATTGTAAACCGAGCGACATCGACTGTCTGGTCAAAAAAGCTGAAGCGGAAGCTGAAGCACAGGAAAAGAAAATGCTCGAGATGCAGAAGGGTCTACTCAAAGAATTGGCGGACCCTGATTCCTTAAAAGCTTTTGGTGATGCTGTGAATTCTTTCGGTGGACCAGATACTCAATCCAAATCATCGGGTAAAAAACCAAAAGCGATTAAGAATACCCAAAAAATTCCTAGAAATAGTCAACTCGAGAAATTTGCCCAACAAGTTACTGGGAAACTTTGGACAGGGAAACCGACCGGTATAATGCTGGGAGATCCGGAGCACGCGCTGAAATTTTGGATTGATCAGGGTGTTTTAAGGTTCTCACTAGCAGCCAATAATGGAGGTATGCTGGAAGGAATAGTTACACCGGGCAAGAATGGGTCATTTTGCATAAGTGTATTTGAACCTCCTTGCACGACTATTGGTAAAAACTACCGTCAAAACGGTGCCATAAAATTGGTGAATAAAAAGAACAAGAGCGACCTTTATCTGCACAATATAGGTACTTTAAACGACTTTAAGGCTTATAAAGCGGCGTGGGTTGACCCACGAATTGCAGCAGAAAAATTGCAAAAACTCGTTTACTCAAGGGATAAATGGGGGCGCTGGGATTATTTTTACTTCTTTAGGGTTTTACCAACAATTGATGCCGGTTATGCGTACCAGGTTACTGGTGGGACACGTGAAGATAATGTAATGCTTATTCAACGTAAAATTGGTTTTGATAAGGTAGCAAGTGAGCTAATTGCGAAGCATCCAAAATGGAGTGCCGAAGACATCTACCTGGAAACAAAAAACACCTCTTTGTCAGGGAAAAATACTGATAAAGATCACATATTTTATTTACATAAACATCGTCTTACACCTAATAAAGTAAAAAAACGGGCGACGAAATTAAACGCTGCATACCAAGCTTGTTTGAAAAAAATAAAAAATATTGGACCGACCAAGCGCCCCAAGGCTCCAAAAAAATATTGTGCTGAAGACATTCTGAAAAACGGTGTTTAAACACTTGGTAACACGTCGGTAATCGGCGATTTTTTTGAATAATCTTTGACCTTAAGCCCTCTGGATCCTCCCGTGATACGTCAGGATGATACTTCTTCGAGAGTGATCGATAGACCGCCTGAATAGTCTCCACCTCGGCTGAAGGCAGGACACCTAAAATGGCGTAATAGTTTTTGGTCGTATCCATAGGGAATAAAGTAGCACTACTCGATTAGCCGTTAAGCGAGAGCGCAAAACCAACTCTTAGTACAAAAACAGATCGGAAACGCCAAAACGAAAAAACCCGCCAAGGCGGCGGGTTCAATCGGGTAGGCTCAATAATGTGTTGTTAGATTACCTGGCTATGCGGCTTTCCTCTCTTTGTCGGACTGGATCGCCGCCTTCCACATATCTTCTGCTTCTTGCCTGACACCCTTAAGATATATCTCTTTAAGACTTCTTGAAATTTTAAGTAGCTCATCGGGAGAGAACTCATTCAGAAGGTCTAAGACCTCTGACAGATAGCTATCGTTTTTCTCAACGTTGATCTGATCTGCTTCGCTCACGACCTTTTTGAGCTGCTTTAAATTCTCCATTAATGGATCCTTAGAAATCAGTAGGAGTTTTTTAATAAGGTTACTCACCGTTTCGATGTCGTTTAACGCTATTTGTCGAGCTTCCATCGAAGCCCTTTCGTCATCAACAATACAAAGGCTTTCACAGTAATCCTTACCAAGTCGTTCGACATCGCTTCCCAGTTCGTCGATAAGATCCTCAACATACCAATCGCAATTCTCATCGAGTTGAGCTTGCGAGAACCTTTTAATGGCATTCTCAAGCACATCTTTTTCGTCTTCCGGTAGCGAAGCTATAAATCCTTTGGATAGACCATACGGCGCGTTCGCAAAGAACGCATTCGCTTCATCATTTAAATCAAAGTTACTCATTTCTAAATTTCCTTCTGTTTGTAAGAGAACCCATCGCTCTCTTGATGTTTTTATTATCGGCGATATCGGGTTCTGGAACTTGAACCGTTCAGGCTATCCGGCGTTTGGTTCAGTTTCAGTTCTAAAACAGGGCGTTTCTTTTGATTACACCCTACGAAGGCGATCATACGAAACGACATAGCGTTTCTTTTGGGTGTGTTCCTTTACTTATGATACGATTCCAATTATAGTCTAGACCCATAAGATACGATTTTTTGGAGGGTCTTATGACGGTTTATGGATATGCGAGAGTTTCGACGACGGATCAGGATCTAACGGTCCAGAAAGAAGCTCTTAAAAATGCGGGTTGCGAGATAATCCGAAGCGAGAAGGTTTCCGGTTCTTCGGTGAACGGAAGAGACGAGCTTAAAACGCTCTTAGAATTCTTAAGATCAGGCGACGAGCTCGTCGTTACCCGTGTTGATAGGTTGGGTCGCTCGGTTCTCGACCTTCAAACGATTGTCCGAGACTTGAGGGAAAGAGGCGTCGAGCTTAAAGCCACGGAACAACCCATCGACACGACAACAAGCGCCGGAAAGTGCTTCCTCGATATGTTGGGTGTGTTTGCGGAATTCGAAACGAACCTCAGACGGGAACGCCAACTCGAAGGGATCGCCAAAGCTAAAGAGAAAGGCGTCTATAAAGGTCGTCCACCTAAGATCGATCAGAGCAAAATTAAGGAACTGGCGGCTCAGGGATTTAAGCCCACAAAGATATCCCGTGAATTAGGGATAAGCAGAGCAAGCGTATATCGTGCTTTGGAGGCGAGTTGATATGAAGAATTTTGTAATGACAATTTGCTTGGTGGTTGGGCTTGCGTTTTCAACCGCAGTTCAAGCGCAGGATCAGAAGCCAGACGTAATGATCGAGCAAGGGGCGAAGATGATTTTCGACGCTCTTGCTCTCGTTCTAAAAACGATCCCTCAATACGAAGCGCCCAAAATACTCGAAAATGGTGATATCCTTATTCGAAGGAAAAATCCTAAAACGGAAAAAGAAGAAAAAGAAAAGGTGATCTAGGGAATGGCAAAGGCTTGGAGTGGTGATGGCGAATACATTTTGCCGGCACGGAAAATAGAGCCGTATCGCCTTTGGTTTGAGTTTCTCAAGCTCGCTCTGAAAGACCCAGACATCAAAGTCGACAAGCGCATCTACAAATCTTGGGGTGATGTCGAAAACCTCTCCTTCGATAAATGGTGGAGTGCTAACTGGCGCAACCTGTTCGCCGTCGAGACTGGTATCCGTCTAATGGAACGGGGTGAGAGCCTAGGAAACACGGACTCATCGGTTGCTATAAAAGTACCTTTATCACTCGATCCAAATACGGCTCTCAAGGAGCTTAAAGAACTTCTACACGAGCAAGGAATAGGCAATCGAGAAGCGCCTAGAGTAAAGGGCAAGTTCGCTCTTTCTGAGGGATCAAAGCAGGGTTTTGAAAAGCGGATGAATACCGCCCGTCTGATGCTTCGGTTATATGGTTACTGGCTCAAACACGAAAAGCTCAATCGAAGAGAGCGGGTAAACAAAACGATATCCGATTACCACGACTGGGTTATGGGTTGGGAAGATAAAATTAGTGATAAGCCCCGAGGCTATAGAGGTGGATGGCGTCCATATATGACCGACGCTATCGAGCTTTATGTTGATTGGCTTAGATCCGACAAAACAGAAACACAGGCGAGTTTTGGCATAGGCGATTTGGATACAGAGACGTTATCTGGCGATATCGAAGGGTCTAACGCAGAGATGGCGAGAAGAGTTTGTGTTAGATACATTCGAAAGGCTAGGCGCATCGCCGAAAATGTGGCAAAGGGTGAGTTTCCGGGAAAATATTGAGACGGTAGAATTCGGTTCTGAAAAACTAAAACGAAACGTTTGCGAAGCTAAGGGAGGAGGAGCTAAAGACAACGCAGAAAACATAGATTATAACCGTTTTATTGGCTCGCTTAGGGTTTATAAAACGTTTATATATTTTTTAGGCGGTCTGTAAGTTATTGTTTTTACAAGACGTTTTGGTAGACCGTTTTATTCGTAATGCTGGGGTCGGGTGTTCGAGTCACCCATGCGGCACCACTTTTCTCCCCCCTACATCGTCCAGAGATGAGTTCTACAGGGTGTTCCATATCTATTAGATACATCCATCCCGAAGGGGTGAATCGTGTGTCCCAAGGCGTTTACGGAGTGAACCTTCACATCATTGTTTGGAAACGGGCAATTCCATCATTTTCAGACTCCGATTCATCAACTCAATTGCATTTGTGATGTCATTTTGCCGTTTTGTTTCATCCACCAAAGAACGAACAGCATCCGGTGTCTCAGATCTATTATTTTTCGTGACAATCTCTTTATTTGAATACCCCTTCAACTCCATCAAACGAAGGATACATTCTGCAAATTTCTCGGTCTTTGGAGAGAATCCAATTTCTTTGCATTCAGTTCGATAAGATGTTTTTTGAATTTCCACCTCTTTTTCAGGGGAGTGTTTGCCATTAACATAAAATTTCTTGGAGATAACGGGTCCATTCGCGAGACCAGATCCGTCCTTACCTCTGCATATTTCCCATCCCTGCATCTTTCCATCTTCAAAAGTTCTCACACAACGCTTGAAAAACTTATGGTCCAATGCTTGATGGTCCGATGTTTGCGTCCCGTGCATGTTGCCTTTTGAGTTCAGTGATCCCCACCAGGTCACCCTTGTTGTCATCGTCCTAAGGGACCCAATGTATGAGCAGTCTCGCCAAGACTCGGGTATCTTCGAGAGTCCTTCCTGTCCCTTACACCTTGGTTCCTCAAACCCTCCAAAATAACGCACTTCATTAATCGGTTGGTCTTTTGCATGCGTAGTCATTCCGAAGAGCATTATGGTTAACGTCAACACCCCCGTTCTGAACATCTGCATCTCCTGTTCGTTGGATGAAGGATGTCACCGTAAGGGTAGGTTGACAAGGAGGTTTCTATCCGGTGCCTACGTAGAGAAAGACATAGGACTGGTTTGAACTAACCAACCACTTTTCTCCCCCCTACATCGTCCAGAGATGAGTTCTAAAGGGTGTTCCTCATGTCCGATGGGGTTCATTCGTGAAGAGATCAACGTCTCTCCTGATGCATCTATGACGGCCGGAAATCTTGTTTATTCGTTTATCTGAATAAACAGAAAAACGATCATTTCGGGTCGATCGTTTAGATAGAAATCAATTTGATCTGAAGAACTCCCCGAGGGTCTCAGATACATCTTGATCATATCGAATCCTCAACATGGTGTGACCATTTGAGAGAGCCCATTCATCCTTCAATCGGTCGTTCGTCTGCGTCCGTTCTAGTGCTTGGTCCGCCTCACTCTCTGACATTCTTCCGAAGGTGACTGGTTCGAAGTGTTGTTGTCCTTCAATATAGTCAATAAGAATTATTAATGGTATCTAAGTGTATGTAATGTATAGAGAAAATTTTTTTATAAATGGTAAACCCGTTTATTCGTAATGCGGGGGTCGCGTGTTCGAGTCACGCAGGCGGCACCACGATATCCAATCCTGAACTTTCGATAGGCTGATTCTACAATCCCTAGATAACAGAAAGGTGGGAGGCAATGAAAATTAGCACCGATAGAATTCTTACAACCCATGTCGGTAGTCTACCGCGACCGTTAGATCTTTATGATTTGCTGATTGCGGAGGAACGAGGCGAATCGCATGATGCGGCAAAGCTGAGAGTTCGTACCGCTGATGCAGTTCGTGATGCGGTAGCGAAGCAGGTTTCCTCCGGGATCGACAGTGTTTCGGACGGAGATATGGGAAAGATTTCCTATACCTTCTATGTTAGACACCGGTTATCCAATATCGATCCAGCCCAACCGCCAGGTGCCGAACCGCCGCGCGAAGGGGCGAACCAAGATATTCTGGACCACCCAGATTTTGCTGATCGCGTTGCGCGAGAGCGGAGCGGCTGGGCACTTTCGTTTGGCCGGCCTTGGGTTGTTGGTCCTGTCGAGTATGAAAATCGAGAGCCTCTGGAACGTGATATCGCAAATCTCAGAGGTGCGATGGATGAGACCTCCCCGGTCGAAGCCTTCATGACCGCAGCATCACCGGGCGTCCTAAGCAAGTTTGTACCAGACGACTACTACAAGAATGAAGACGCCTATATTGAGGCAATGACAAGTGCCATGCAGACCGAGTATGAGGCCATTCATGCCGCGGGGTTAATTTTGCAGATAGACTGTCCTGATCTCGGATCCGCCCGCCACAATCAATACAAACACCTATCAGATGAAGAATTTCTTATGATCGCCTGGCGTAATATGGAGGCGGTAAACGCTGCTACCGCCAATATCCCCCCCGAAAAAATGCGCCTTCATATTTGCTGGGGGAACTATGAAGGCCCCCACACACACGATTTTCCGCTGGCAAAAATTTTTCCGGTGCTGATGGCATCTCGACCGTCGGCGATCCTTTTCGAGGGCGCTAATCCTCGACATGAACATGAGTGGGAAGACGTACAGGATTTGTATATCCCCGACCATAAGATCCTTATTCCAGGAGTGATTGATTCTACTTCGAACTTCGTTGAACACCCGAAATTAATAGCTCAGCGTCTATGCAACTGGGCCAAAATCGTAGGTAAAGAGCGGGTTATCGCCGGCTCCGATTGTGGTTTTGGGACCTTCGCGCGTGAGGATCAACCCGTGGCGGAATCGGTCGTATGGTCAAAATTTCGAGCGATGGGAGAAGGGGCGTCAATCGCGACCGATCGCTTATGGTCGCGAGGTTGCCGCTCCTGATTCTCGAGGGTCTAAGCTGATTTCACAACATCTAAACCGATGAAAATTCACACCGGTTGGGGTAAACCTTTGCTGTCATCTATTCTTTTTCCTAGTTTCTTGTCGCTTACTTTTACGATGCAGCAAGCTAAAAAATTTACATGTATAGTTCTCTTCGAGTAAAAGAATGTTCTTTATGACAGGCAACGGTTCCGACGTGTATGCTTGCCTAAACGGAGAGTTAATGGAGCAATCATGGCCGTAACTCAGATAACCGCTTCCGCTTCTGGTGGCGGAGACATCCCCTGTATCGCGGCATATCCGGCTGGGGGTCCTTCTACTGGTGTGGTGGTCGTTCCCTCTATTTTTGGTGTTGACGAAGACATGGAGATGGTTGCCCAGCGCCTAGCGAAACAGGGGTTCGCCGCTGTCATTCTAGATCCGTTTTGGCGTGATGAGGATAAAGGGGTCATTGGCCATGATGAAGAAGGCCGCGCACGTGCTTTTTCCCGGCTTGAGCGCACGCCTTTTGATCAGGCCTTTGGAGATGTTACAGATGTAATTGAGGAACTCCGCTTAGCGACGGAATGCAACGGCAAGGTCGCTGTAATGGGTTTTTGCTACGGTGGTCCATTTGCGATCGTCGCCGGTGCCAAGGGCTGTATACAGGCGGGCATATCTTATCACGGCTCTTTTGTTGGCGATCACCTTGACTGTATTAAGGAGGTGCGTTGTCCGCTGAGCTTTCATTGGGGTGATGACGATCGAGCTGCTTCGCTATCTCTTATAGATGAGGTAAAGGGTTTATTTTTGGGAATAGATGATGCCGAGGTCTTTGTGTACCCTGGTGGAGTAGAGCATGGCTATATGCTTCCCGGGCACGGATCCGCCTATAATGAAGCGGCAGCAGAACTATCATGGGAACGAACATTCAGCCTCCTGAGAGATCTGTGAGAAAGACAGTTTGAGTCGGTAAATTCTGTCTTAGTGGATCACGTCTCAAGCGCCTAGCTCTTGGTTAACGAGGGCCGCACCTTCTGAAAGAGCATTCATTTTTTCGCCTGCAGATCGACGGCTGCGAGGAACCATACCACAATCCGTGCATGCGATTAGGTTCTCTGCCGACACATGCTTCATTGCTTCGCGAATGCGATCCGCGACAGTTTGCGCGGACTCAACTTCCTCGGTACCGACGTCGATTACCCCAACCATTACGTCCTTCCCTTCTAGGCAATCGAGTACGCCCAAATTGATGCCTGCCGCCGCTGCCTCTATCGAGACCTGGTCGATGGAACTATCTGCTATTAGCGGTAATGTGACGCTGTAGTGGCTCCAATCTGTATTTGAGTTTTTCCACTTAAGAACAACCTCTGTACCGTACCCGTAGCATATGTGGATTGCCCTTTTGGCGGAGACGCCGTCGAATGACTTTTCTATCATCTCCATACCCCAGTCCTTGACCTCGTCGGTATAGATATTGAAACAGGGCTCATCAAGTTGGATGATGTCAGCGCCGGCGTCCGATAATGCACGGGCTTCCTTATTAAGGAGTTTGGCGTATGCGTCCGCGAACTCCGCATCGGACCGTCCACTTGCGTCGTCATAGACGCTGTCTGCTACGGTCATAGGGCCCGGCAAGGTTACTTTGACTGTTTTGTTTGTCCGTGACTTTACGAAACGTAGATCATCAAGCAATATCGGTTTTGTCCAGTTCCATTTCTCCAAAATACGTGGTGCTGCGGTTTCTTGAGAATAGCGCTGGCCCCGGCTTTTCTTTTGCATTGGATTATCAAAATCGACACTACCGAGTTGTTCGATAAAGCCCCAGATGTAGTGTCGACGGCGCTGTTCGCCGTCACAGACGATATCTAGCCCAGCGTCTTCCTGAGCAGCGAGACAGAGTGAGACTGCATCATTCTGACCTTCCGTAAGAGCATCACCTTCTTGCCTCCAAGGGGCCCGAAGCTGCTCCGGATCGGAGAGCCATGAGGGTTTGGGAAGACTGCCGACAATCGTTGTCCTTATGGGGCCCATGTATTTTTCCATTCATGTTTTATATTTCAGCGAAGATCGCATCAGCATAACAGCGACAAAAAGCGGAACGATACCTAGGATCAAAAATGCGATCCGATAGCTGTCCAGGATGGCTAGTATGAGACCGAACGCAGCCGGCATGAGGATCATGCCCGCATAGGCAAAAAATACCGCACCTCCAGTGACCACGCCCGCCATGCCTGGCGGCGATACGCGTGCGATCTCAGCGAGTAGGACGCCTTGATACCCAATGCCGGTTAAACCATAAACAAATGCAACTATCCAGACGGCTGTTGTCTGCCAAGTTTCGGTGACTAGGCTGATTGCCATGTGTGCAAAGCCCATAGAAAAGCCCAGAAGAGCGAGTAGCATCAGCGGAGATAAATATTTCGTCCCAACCCAACCCCAGATAAGTCGTCCGATAACACCAGCACCCATTGCTATCGAATAGGCAAAACCAGCATTGGTAAGTGTCCAACCAAGTCCAAGTGAGAGGAATGAAATGAAAAAAGAGGCGAATGCCAATTGTAGGCCGGTGAACGCGAAAAGTCCCAGAGCTAACTCTCTGACACGTCTATCGCTTATTACGGCGGTTAGGGTTGCGCGGATATCGTTCATTTTTAAGCTACGCCGCGGCTGGCGGTCGGAGTCAAATTCAGTGCGGAGCGGCTGCAGCAGTAGTGCGAGTGCTAACGCCATTAAGGCTGCGCAGACTAGAGCGCCGCGCCAGCCAAAAAGCGATACGTATACTGGTAAAATCATTCCCGCGATTACTCCCCCGATCGGCACGCCGGTCTGTTTGATTGAAAAAATCAGCGGTGCGTTGGCTGGATCAGCATACCGGGCAAGAATTTGGGAGCTTGCCGGTGTTGACGGCCCACCGCCGAGGCCCGTCACTAAGGCGCCGATGACGAACAGTGATGTCAGTCCGGGTGCATTGATCATTAATCCGATAGCCACAACGAATAGACAAGCTTGGCTGACGCGAAGAGCGCCAAACCTAAGGAGGAAACCGCCTCCAGCCAGCGATGAAATCATTGACCCACCATAAAGGAATGCAGTGTAGAGACCGACTAAGCTGGGATTTAAACCGGTTTCTGCGGCGATAGGTGGCGCCAAAACAGGAATGGTCAGGCCGCTCATGGTCGATAGAGACTGCTGAAGAAGCATGGCTATAGCTGCAGTGTAAACGACGGGAATTTTTATTCGCACAGAGGTTCTCGAATGGTTTTAAATGCCGAGAATCATTGCGAATACCTTGCGGCCCAGTAGGCTGTCTGGGTCGCACAAGTCGAAGACGATATTGAAATGGTTGCGGTCCGGGTGTTCGAAGATATCAGCCTCCCATCCATTCAATTTCCAGGCATTCGCAAGCAGTGCACTCTGCCGCTTGAACTCCGTCGTTTCCGAAGCACCATATGACAAAATCAGCGGACATCCGGACTCTGGCAAATTATTTACTGGACTGTTTCGCGCGGCTTCGTCTGCATCTAGATTCGCCCAATCATTTATACAGGACAGCCGGACGGGTTCGAGGTCATGTAGACCACTGAGAGGAATAGCACCTTTTACAACATTTTTCGGTACACCAAAGTCTTTATGCCAGCCCCCTGCCACCATCATACCGGTCAGGTGACCGCCGGCGGAGGATCCGCAGACGAATATTTGGTCTGGGTTGCCACCGAAATCGGTAGCGTTATTCCAGGTCCAACTGATAGCCGCCCGACATTGGCGGACGATATCGCTAATGGACGCACCGTCTCCGACTAGGGTGTAATTGACGCTGACGACGGCGATACCATGCTGCACCATGGTCGACGCCATGAAGGACGAATCCTTATGGCTTAGCATTCGCCAGTACCCGCCATGGATAAAGATAAAGACCGGCGCATTGTGACCTGCAGGAAAAATATCGATCACTTCGTCCGGTCGGTCACCATAGGGCACATCTTCTCTACAGCCGGGCAGTTCGCGCGCCTTCCGGCTCTGTTTTGCATAGTCAGCCATGAAAGGCTCGATGCTTGGAACGGTTTTTGAAATCAGGTATTCATTATCGAGCGTAACCTGATCAAAATTGGCATAGACGTTTGCCATTTGCCTATCCTATAGATTCGAATTCAGATCGAAATTGGCTTTTCTCTTTTCGCGCAAGCTCCTCAAGCCTTCTTTAGCGTCGGGCCCGGTAAAGCCAAGAAACTCGAGTGCTAAAGAGGTATCGAAGTTAGGGCCCATCATGCGCAACCAATTATTTAGTGCGTATTTTGTGAACCGAATTGCTGATGGGGACCCGGCAGCTAGTTTTTCGGCTACTTTGATGGCCGTATCTTGTAGTTCGCTTTCCTCTACGCAAATTGAGACGAGTCCGATTCGTTCAGCCTCCTCTCCTGATACAGGTTCGCACAGCAATAGATAATATTTAGCTTTAGCCATGCCGCACAGCAATGGCCATATAATTGCAGCATGATCACCCGCGGCAACACCCAGCCGCGTGTGGCCGTCTATAATTCGAGCGTCCTTGGCGGCGATGGATATATCTGCCAGTAGTCCTGCTACTAATCCGGCTCCGACGGCGGGTCCATGCATCGCGCTGACGATTGGCTTGGAGCAGTTTATAACGTTGTAAACGAGGTCGCGTGCTTCTTTCCAGACTCGGGCGCGGACCTCAAACTTATCAATCATCTCATCGATCATGTTGAAATCCCCACCTGAGGAAAATGCGCTGCCCGCGCCGCGCAGTATTGCAACAGAGATGTCTGGATCCGCCTCAACATCTTTCCATACACGACCTAACTCATCGTGCATGGTTTCGTCGGCAGCGTTGAGCCGCCCTGGCACGTCCATAGTGATTCGAAGAATGCGGTCCGAGGGGGTATCGAATTTCAAGCGTTCGTAGCTTGAATAACGGTCCTTCATGTTCTCTCTCCTTTTCCGCAAGACGGAAATCATATACTAGATTCTTCTATATAACCCGTTGGCATTTTGGGGAAATCGCGAAAGAATTGTAGTACTTTGGTTTGCTTGATCTTGGCCAACCTACCGTAAATATCGCCTAGTGAATTTTATTTGATCACGTATCCGAGTTTCTCCGGACCGCAATTATGATGAGGGAACTGGCTTCGGGTAAAAAGGGTATCATATACTGACCAAAAATTATATAATATTTCCATTTCATCTGAAATTAAAAAAATTTTTTTAAAAAAAGGTCAGTAATTTTGACATAAATGGCGACTTAATCAGCTTAAAAAGCGATTATATATAGTTCGTTGCTGCGCTTCAACGCTGATAGGTTCAATCTTCAGCCATTCTTGGGAAGTAGTGAGGATTGCCCTCAAACTCGCGGCTCCTTACTAGATCTTCAACCCTTTTTAACAGATTAATATTCTTGGATCCGCTGCGAAATTGGCGCGTTCCCTATATCGAGCTAAGAATTGGGACAGTAAACGATTGAATTCAATAGGGTTTTCAAGATTTCCCAAGTGCCCAACATCATACATCAAGTGATATTCCGCGCCTTCAATCCCCTCTGCGACCCTCTTGGTGAGACTGGGTAACGTCAGCAGGTCGAATTCTCCACCAATCACCTGCGTCGGGACGCGGATCTCCGAAAGTACGTGCTCGCGATCAAATTTTGTTGTTGCCTCGACAGTCTTTATATATGAATCAACATGGATTCTCGACATTGCAGCAATTGCGCGCGATCTAGCATCCTCTGAAGCGTTGGGGCCGGCGAGACTATCGATGACTGCTGGCGCAAGAACTGACGGTGATAGCCCCTCTTCAAGTAACGGCTTCCGTCGCGTGTCAACGAAATCACGCTGGGCCGTCGAAGAAAGCGCGTCGAATCGCGCGTGCACCCCCGCCAGAGTAAGGGAAGCGAATCGATCAGGGAAATTAGCGTATACCTCTAAGGCAATACGCCCACCCATGGAAATTCCGACAATATGCGATCTATCTACTGCAAACGCATTTAGAACTTCGGAGACATCTTGGGCCATGTCTGTAAAACTAAGGGGTCCGTCATAGTCATCACTGCCACCGTAGCCACGGGCATCCCAAGCCGCCGCACAATAACCAGCCTCCGAGAGGCTCAGAAGTTGGTGTGCCCAAATCGATCGGTCACCGCCAATTCCGTGCAGCATTAATACTAGCGGACCATCGCCGATGTATTCGACAGCGATGCGTGGCGATCTCCCTATAAAAATCACATTTGCCCCGTCTAGATGAGGTGCCAACGCTGATTCTGAAGTTCCTGTCATCCGCTACTTTTGCGCGAAGGGGCAATACGATCAAGCACCTGCACCAATTCTAATTGCATAGGTATGAAAAGCACTCAATACCAAAGTCTTGCTCCCACGATGCGCATCGACAACAATGGCCAATATTCCTCGGCCGCAATGTATCGGCCCTATTCCCTCTTGGCCTCCTAACACAGGAAGCCATGGTAGACCCGGGAGTAGTAAACCCAAACTCAAAACAGGGAAATCACACAATGTCCGACGCTTTTATTTGTGACGCTATCCGTACCCCCGTCGGCCGCTACGGTGGTGGTCTCAGTGCGGTTCGAACCGACGATCTCGGGGCCGTGCCGATAAAAGCGCTAATGGACCGGAATAACTCGGTCGATTGGGAAAAAATCGACGACGTTTATTTCGGTAGTGCTAATCAGGCTGGTGAAGATAATCGCAATGTGGCGCGCATGTCCGCGCTGCTTGCAGGACTACCACTCGAAGTCGGTGGCGCCACAGTAAATCGCCTGTGTGGCTCCGGCATGGAAGCGACCGCACAGGGTGCTCGGGCGATCCGCGTCGGTGAGGCAGATATGGTAATTACCGGCGGTGTCGAGAGTATGTCCCGCGCACCGTTTGTGATGGCAAAGGCTGACTTACCGTTTTCGCGGAAGGCGGAAATATTCGATACGACGATTGGGTGGCGGTTTGTGAACCCCAAGATGGAGAAACTATTTGGCGTTGATGCGATGGGAGAGACGGCCGAAAATCTTGCGGAGGAGCACCAGATCACCCGGGCCGACCAAGATAAGTTCGCACTCTGGTCCCAGCAGAAAGCAGAGGCTGCTCAGAAACGGGGATATCTTGCATCGGAGATTATTGCCGTTAATGTCCCACAACGGCGAGGGGTCGACGCGGTTATCGACTCGGACGAGCATCCGCGTCACGGCACCACTTTGGAAGACCTCTCTAATCTTCGTCCTGCTTTTAAAAAAGATGGTAGCGTCACCGCAGGTAATTCCTCTGGCGTTAATGATGGTGCGGCGGCTTTGCTTTTGGCTAACGAGGAAGCAGCGAAGAAGCACGGGCTCACTCCGCGTGCCCGTATCATTGGGGCTGCCACTGCCGGTGTTCCACCGCGTATTATGGGTATTGGTCCGGCGCCCGCAACACGAAAGGTTTTAGAAAAATCGGGACTTACTCTGGACAATTTAGATGTAATGGAATTTAACGAAGCCTTTGCGGCTCAGGCGCTCGCCTGCACTCGCGACCTCGGAATTGCGGACGATGACGAGCGTATTAATCCTAATGGGGGCGCGATTGCGCTTGGACATCCACTTGGTATGTCAGGGGCAAGGCTAATGACTACCGCGCTAAACCAGCTTGAGCGAGCAGGTGGAAAATACGCGCTTTGTACTATGTGTATTGGAGTTGGGCAGGGAATCTCTACATTAATTGAGCGGGTATAAAGTTAGGGACAATAGTACTGTGGAGTCCGGTTCTTTTCCTTTAAAAAACGGCCTGGTCAGCCGTAAGGGCTTCGCATGAGTTTTTTAAGAGCTACTCATCTCACACCATCGGCGGGACTAGTGAAGCGAGGCGCCCGTAATTTCTGGCTTAGCCCTCCAAGCTGGAGTCAGTGGTCGATTCAAATGGATCGACATCCAATTTGAAACCGATACCACGCGCTTTCGCTTTTTCGTAGAGCAGCTTTCCAATGACTTGGTCACCGACCCCCCAGAACGCATTCTGTTTAAAAAATGTGATCTGGTCGTTTTCCGTCCGTCCAGCCTCTCCGCGCATAACCTGTCCTAAGTCGGCTACCTTGTCCCAGGAGATCACGCCTTCTTCTGCTGCACCCCAAACAATGGCGGTACGGTCAAGCTTGTCTTGCTCAATCGAGTTGCAGACTACTACGTCAGCACGTTGCAATGTAGTATCATCGATTTCTCGACGTGCATTTTTTATGAAACCCGCCTCGTGCAGGCCTTTGTTAGACGAGACTAGTGAGCACACATGCGTACCCGGTGAGAGCCAGTCGCCGTCAAAAGTTGGTACGTTGGAATTAGTTGCCGTTAATACGATATCCATATCTTCAACCGCCTCACGCGCGCTATCGACCGCGTTAACATCCATATCTAGGATCTGCCCCATTGCATCCGCGAATCGCTTTCGGTTGTCTTCGTTGGGGCTGAAAACCACCGCGCGCTCGATGCTAGGAATAGCTGCCTTTACTGCGGCTAACTGCCCGCGCGCTTGACCCCTTGAACCAAGGATCCCGACCGTTCTCGACTCTTTTTTTGCCAACCACTTGGTCCCGACGGCGGTAGCGCAGCTTGTCGGTATAACAACGTTTTGGTTGACACCAGGTAGTTCAACAACTTCTAGCTCACCTATCTGGATCGATAAAAGTCCGCCAGTCTCCCCCTCGTATACTACACGGACCCGAGCACCGCGGTGAGAGTATGTTTGGCGCATATCTTCGCCGATAACCGGTTTTTCGGTATGCACTAGTGTGCCAATAGTGTTAGGTGTGTTGGGGGCCCCCATGTGCATCGTCAGTCGAACACCTGCAGCGGAGTGAACGCGTTGGCGCATTTCGGCAAACCATTTATTTTGGGACCAATCTACAAAGCCCTGTTCCATCGCGTCTACGGCTTCTTTGATTGTTATCAGTCCTTTGACATCTGACGGGCCTAATACCAACACCATTATTAGTTATCCTTATTTTATTGTTCAATTCAGTCTAGCGAGACAAACACAGCTAGGGTATGCAAATGGATATGACCAGCATCCCAGAGAACTTAAAGGCAGCCGTGGGCCGCACTGTAATGGAGGAAGATACGATCTCGGCTGCTCCTGTTGCTAGCTTGATGGCAACATTTGGTCTAGATCATTCCGAAATTCGAACTGGCGACCAATTACCACCACTTTGGCATGGCCTATTTTGTAATGCAAAGCTACCTCCCGATAGGCTTGGGGTCGACGGTCTTGCAAGGGATGAGGGACTTCTGCCCGCCGCGATCGATTATCCAAATAAACTTTTCGGTGGCGCTCGTTTCGACTTTCGGTCGCCTCTCCATATTGGTGACAGAATACGGAAAGAGTCTCAGGTAATGTCATTTGATTTTAAAAATGGCCGATCCGGCGAATTTATCGTATGTCTTGTCCAACATAGGGTTTCAAACGATGACGGCCTCGCAATAGTTGAGGATAACAATGTTATTTTCCGTCCTGCGTCGCCCACGGCGGTCGGTGTCTCGCCTGAGCTGGAAGCGCCGCCGCTACCGCACGCAGACCTTACCTGTGTGATAACCCCCGATCCCATCTTAATGTTTCGGCATTCGGCATTGACCTTTAACAGTCACCGTGTGCACTACGATCGGAACTACGTTGTCGAAAGGGGCTATCCGGGGCTTTTGGTGCAGGGCACGTTGATTGCACGGCTGATGTTAAACATGCTGTCCTATGAAAAGCCGGATTTTACCATAAGTGAGTTTTCTTTCCGGTCAGGAAAGCCAGTCTATGATACTGGAGACATCACCCTCGGGATTTCAGTCGACGGTGACACCGCCGATTTTTGGGCGGCGGGTAGTGATGGTTTTCTCGGTATGACAGCGTACGCGGTACGCGAGGCCATATCTTAATTTAAATCTATCGTTGGCGAGATGCTTATAAGATGCAGGCATTTTTGCAGAAACTGCGAGGAGCTGCGAAAGGACGCTCCGTCATCCTTTACCGTGTTCTCCCGGCATCCACAGGATGTCTGAATTTCCATTATCGTTGGCTTGCCGTGCCAGAACGAATAGCAGGTCCGACAGGCGGTTGATATACTTAAGTCCATGCGGATTTATTGGCTCATCATCGGCTAGTGCTACCATTGCCCGCTCCGCCCTTCGGCAGACCGAGCACGCAAAGTGCATATTGGCTGCCAAGTCGGTCCCTCCCCGTATTATGAACGATTTTAGTGGTTCCAAAACTTCGTTGGCGGCATCAATTTCCAATTCAAGTCGTTCGACCTGTGCAGGTTGGATTCTTAGGCGTCCGTCTTCGTGATTGTCGCCGGGTCGAGTAAGGTCTGCACCTAAATCAAACAGGTCATTCTGAACGCGCGCCAACAAGGCGTTTAACTTACTGTCATCCGCGCTGCAACGGGCGAGGCCGATAACTGCGTTTGTTTCATCAATATCACCCTGGGCTATGATCCGAGAGCTGTTTTTTGCAACTCGGCTACCGTCCCCCAACGAGGTTTCACCTGCATCACCCCCACGGGTATAAATTTTGTCCAATTTGACCATTTTGTGTTCCGATAATTAAAGGCTTTGAATTTGTATTATCGTTCGGCCCGAACAAATACCATAGACCCAATTGAATAATTGCCGATTCGCCCCGTTAAGTGTATGTACACTGGAATGAATGATCAAACGATTGAAAAAGAACCAACCCAAGTTCGAATTGCGTGGCACTGCACGTGTTTCAACGTTCGAAGAGCATCCCGGGCGGTGACAGAATTCTATGACAGTATTATGGCTCCGAGCGGAGTAAAAGCTACTCAATTTACCATGCTGGGGGCTGTATCGTTGATGGGGCCAGCCTCGGTGACACAACTCGCAGAAAGGCTTGCCCTTGATCGCACGACACTCACGCGGAATTTAAAAGTATTAGCTGATCAGGGAATGGTATCTATATCTGCTGGCAACGACCGGCGAGAGCGAGTCGTTAAGGTCACCGTTGAAGGCCAAGCCGCCATTGATCGCGCAACTCCGGTCTGGCAAAAGGCTCAAGCGATAATCGTCGAAAAATTCGGCGAAGACCGCTGGCGCCAGATGATCGAGGACATGAGCGAGTTAGGTGAACTTACTGAAGATATCGACTCCAAGCGTAAAAAGTGACTGTGATGGTTTGCCGCACTTACTTAATAGATTAGACTGCCTGATCTCACCGCGCCGAAGCGCGGCTTCCCAGTAATTTTTTCGGCGACACTGGTTTGCTTTTTAAAATAATCTCGGTCATTGCTCCGGTATTCGTTTGCGCAGGCTTAGGTTTCGTCTGGGGTCGCACAGGAAGGCCGTTTGATACCCGAATGGTCGGTGCGTTGGCGTTAAACCTTGGCATGCCGTGTTTGGCATTTTCGACCCTTACAAGCCTGAACGTTAGTCCCAAAGCTTTTATCGAGATGGTTGGAGCTTACGGGCTGGTACTGACCTTTTTTCTTTTTATCGGGCTGACGACTATCTGGATCATGAGAGTGCCGTCTCACACCTACCTGCCGATCTTTACCTCATCTAATACCGGAAATATGGGCCTGCCGCTCTGCCTCTTCGCTTTTGGGCCAGAGGGACTGGCGCTCGGAATCTGCATATTTGTGATGTCTTCAATTTTTAGTTTTACGGTGGGTTGGAGCATCTACGCTGGCCGCCTTGCAGGCGATGTTCTGTACAATAATCCGCTAATCTATGCTGTAGGTATAGCGTTAATTTTCATGATCAGTGGTATCAATCCACCGGTATGGCTAGCCAATGCCTCCGAATTAATCGGCGGTCTTGCTATCCCGTTGATGTTGGTCTCGCTTGGCGTTGCCATTGCAAATATGCGAGCGCGAGGGGCCGGGCGTATTGTGATCATCTGCATAATCAAGCTAGTCGGCGGGTTCACTGTGGGGTACGCGATCGCCAGTGGCCTTGGCCTTGAGGGAGCTGCACGCGGTGCGTTAATGATAGAAGCGGCTATGCCGGTCGCTGTGCACAATTACATGTTCGCCCAGCGTTTCAATAGGAACGCCGCTGATACTGCTAGTATGATTCTGATCTCGACTGTCATCTCGCTAGTTACGTTGCCGTTCCTGATGTGGCTGGTACTTAACTAAATATGGAAACGATTATCCAACTCACCAATATAATTGTGCCGGTGTTTATCTGCGTCGGATTGGGAGTCCTGTGGGCTAGGATCGGAACCGCTTTCGACTCAAAATTAGTTACCTCGCTTGTGTACAATATTGGGGCACCCTGTCTGATCCTGTCCACCTTTCAGAAAGTTACCCTAACAGCTGAGGCCATGATGGAGGTCGCGCTAGCAACGATCGCCTGTTACACCGCTTTTACGATTATCGCCCTCGTGCTGATCAAACTTATGCGACTCGACATCCCCTCTTATCTTCCGTCTCTAATTTTTCCTCTTACCGGTAGCATGGGACTACCAGTGTCGTACTATGCGTTTGGTAATGAGGGGCTCGCGTTAGCTATAGTTTATTTTACTTTTGGTGCGATAGGTACGTTTACACTCGGTGCTGCGATCGCCGCGGGAAGTTTTTCGTTTAAGAAACTAGCGACGGCACCAGTTATCTACGCGGTTGCCATCGCCGTGGCGTTGCAGCTAACCAGCACGCCCCTCCCAGAATGGATCTTCAATACCACTGACTTACTTGGTGGGATGGTGATCCCGGCACAATTGGTATCGCTAGGCGTATCCCTCCTTCAACTGAAAACCGGCGGTATCGCGCGTAGCTCATTCCTTGGCGTATTCCGACTTGCGATGGGTATAGGTATAGGTTTTGCAATTGCTGAAGCCTTTTCTTTAGAGGGTGCCGCGTGGGCTATCGTTATCATCCAGAGCGCGATGCCGGTCGCGGTGTCTAGCTACCTATTCGCGCAAAAATACGAACGTAAGCCGGAGGAAGTCGCCGGAATGGTGATCGTATCTACGGGTATTTCCTTCGTAACTCTTCCATTGCTGTTGCTGGCTGTCCTGTGAATTGGTGCATAAAGCTCGTACCCGCCAGTAATTTTATTACTGACCAGAAAACAATCGGACGAAAAACTGGATGAACAATAATTCCCTTTCTCTATCCCCGGTTACTTTAAGAATCCTGATAGTTCTCTCCGCTGTTCAGCTTGTCCGCACGGTGTTGCCACCGGACTTAGATGCCTACCTGATCTATTTCCTGGGCTTCAACCCTTTTCGCGCCGGTCATTTTGATCCAGTCTGGATCTATGGTGCGGTTACATCAGTGTTTATTCATGGAGGATGGTCACATCTCCTCGTAAATTCGATGTGGGTTATTATAATTTCCCCACAGATTTTGCCGCATATGTCTCAGAAACGGTTCTTCGCATTTTTTGTCGCGACCGGTGTTTGCGGATCACTTGTTCATTCAGCACTGAATTGGGGTGCAAGCGATGTCTTGGTGGGCGCATCAGGTGCCGCCTTTGGGTTGCTGGGCGCCGGAGGCTATGTCCTACTACGTGGCCGGGATGGATTTTCCAAGCCTTCAGGCAAGGACATTCTGCAATATTCGCTTTTAATGATGATTGTGAATGTTGGATACGCTTTACTCGGCGGCGGCAATATCAGTTGGGAAGCTCACACGGGAGGATTCTTTGCCGGGATGGCTTTGTTCCCGCTCCTGCGATCCGCCCCCGAACATAGATGAGGACCTTTAGCGGCTAAGCTACTAAGCAGAGAGTTCCGACGACGCGTGGGGTAGAGAACGTCTGACGAATTCCCGCATATGATCGAGTTCGGGATAATTAGGAGGTGCATCTGGCTCGATAATAAAATAGGCGAGCCGGAGTTTATCATTGAAGAGCGGAGCATCAGTGTATCCGGCTTCGGCCAGTATGTCGGCGCCTAGCATCGAAAACATCCGATCTTGGCGGTTCGCGGTGCCAACGGCGGCTATAATTGTATCTGCATTTAACTCGACTGCAAGCGCCCAAAGCCCGGCAAAAAGTATTCGAGGATTAAAACCGTTTCTATATTCTGGCATAACGACCAGCCGGCTGGCTTCCGCACAAGCCTCTCGTCGAACGCCTACTTCCGAGAGGATCTTACGGACGTTTGAGCGTCCAAATGCGGTATCGACAAGTGAAGGCAAAGAACTGATCCCGGGTTTTGTTAGACGTACAGCGCCAACCAGCATTTCGCGATCTTGTAGGAGTAAGTGGTGACAATAAAAGTCTAACGGATCCGGGTCACCGTAGGCGTTCCCACCCGGTCCAAAGGCTGGGCGTGCTCCACTCTCAAATAGGATCTGTGATCGCATCGATCTCATCCGCGTGAGCCATTCAGGTATTTTATTCCCCAAGAGACCGGGCGGCTCGATCAGTTGGCATGAGATAAAACCGTCTGAGGCGCCACTCCCGAATGCTACCGTTGCTGTGAGACAGTCATCTATGAATTGGCCATATATTTCAAGAGCTGAGGCGCCGGTTTTAATCAAGGGTTCCAGGCACTCCGGATGTGCCGCTAGCAGATCTCCAATTTGCTTTTTATTAAACTGGGTGTGGGCGACATCCAGGGCGACATGCTCTTCCAAAAAGGAAAATCCGCCCTCGGCTCCTGCTTTCCTCGCCGCGGCTAGTAAAGCAGGACCATACCGCACCGATAGAGATTCTATTTCATATTCGAGCGCAACTTGAGTATAGGGTGTCACCCCGGCGATAAGCTCTTCGTGTAAGCTTCGATACCGTTCGACGCTACTGGGTATGTTACACCTACTTATTGCTATCGGGTCAATTTTGTCTCGGTGGTCCGCATTCCATTTATCGATAAGCGTCCAAAGATCGGCGACCATTAGTCTATGATGCCCTGATTCATGGGCGGCATGTTTGATCAAAGCATCGCCCAGCGCCCGATAGTTTAAGTCCCAGCATCGTATTCCTGCTCTACGAATCCAGTCTTCTACTGGACGGGTCATTGAAATACCGAACGCCGCATAATGAATCATAAAAATTTGCAGTATGTCGCTGGGAAGGTTTGCGCCGCTCTCAAGCGCGGCCACAGATGGGCGTGAGGCAAACCGATCACGGTGAAATTTGAGCCGGTGTTCGTAGGCTGCTACAGCCGCTCCTGCTGTCGTGAAGATATCAGTCATACTATCAAAATATAGTATCAGCAGATTTCATCTATTTGGCCTCAAAATAAAAGGGGTCACCCTTGAGGCCGTTCGTTTGAGATCATTCGAAATACTGTTAATGCATCGCTGAACCGCCGTCGACCACGAGGGTTTGTCCCGTGATAAAATCAGAGTCCGAAGATGAAAAGAAAACAAGAGTGCCAATTAAGTCTTCCGGCATTTGTTCGCGCTTAATCGCTCGGGTTGCCGTATTACCATCTTTAATCGCATCCCATTGCGGATCATCCAAGACTTTCTCGCTCATAGTTAGGCCGGGTGCAATGCAATTTACGGTAATTCCATCATCGCCTACTTCGCGAGCCAGCGCGCGGGTAAACGCTACTTGTGCTCCTTTAGAACTGACGTAATGCAGCATCATGGGTGTACCCTTAAATACGGTACCTGAAGCGATGTTAATGATCTTTCCGTAGCCATTTCTTTTCATTTCTGGCACGACCGCCTTGGTGCAACTGAACACTCCACGGGTATTGATTTGCATCACGCGGTCCCATTCGGCTTCGTCGATATTAAGAAAAGAACCTTGTTTAAGATCAGCGAAAAGCGCTGCGTTATTAACCAGAATGTCAATCTTACCGTACGTATCGATTGTTTCTAAAACCATAGCTTTAATATTATCCGTATCAGTCACATCGCAATGGATACCGATAGCCTCTCCGCCTGATTGTTTGATTATATTGACAGTAGTTTCGGTGTCGACGATATCGGTCACGGCGACCATCGCGCCCTCCGCCGCTAGAACCTTTGCGTATTCAACACCAATACCGCGACCCCCGCCGGTAACGACCGCTACACGCCCATCAAGTTTTCCCATCTTTCTTTCCTCTATCTATTATGTACTCTCCGTCCCTAGAAACTTGTTCGAAAAAGTGGCGGTATACAAGGGGCAAGAGATTTAATACTTGGATAAGTTTTTCCGGACTTTAATTCTACTTGTTCATCGAGGTTATGACTGTTTTTCTATACGCGGAATTAAAACTTGCTGTGGATGAACTGCTAGGACGTTGCGACGGGAGTCAACATGACCGATACCGTTTACGATTACGTCATTGTCGGGGGTGGTTCGGCCGGCTGTGTAATGGCGAGCCGGTTAAGCGAACGCTCGACAAACAACGTTCTATTGGTCGAAGCAGGGTCGGACTACTTACCGGATAACCTGCCTGACCAGCTGCAGGACGGGTTCGCGGGGGTTGCGTATAACGACAAGCGGTTTATCTGGAGCAATCTGCGCGTCACTGTTTCGCCACGACCGGGGAATATGCCCGACACCAGGCCCGATAAGCTCTACCAACAAGGCCGAGTAATAGGAGGCGGTTCGTCAATCAACGGCATGATGGCCAACCGTGGCAGCCCGCTGGATTATGAAGACTGGGTCGAGCGCGGCGCCTCGGGCTGGGGTTGGGATGACGTGCTGCCATTCTTTAAAAAAATGGAGTCGGACCGTGATTTTGATGGGCCGCTTCACGGAAATAAAGGTCCGATTGGGGTGCGCCGCCTATTTCCTGATGTTTGGCCCGGGTATACCGCTGCGATAATGAATGCGGCGAACGCCGAGGGTTTCAAATATTTTGGCGATATGAACGCCGACTTCGAGGATGGTTACTTTCCGGTCACCATATCTAACATTGATGACAAGCGGGTATCCGCCAATGTCGCCTATCTTACTAAAGAGGTTCGAGCCCGACACAACTTCACCATCCTTGACCGGGCCGAGGTGCAACGTCTGAATTTTGATGGTAAACGCCTGACCAGTCTCACCGTCAGAACCGCTGAAGGCATTCAAAAGATTCGTGCTAACGAAGTGATCGTCTCGGGCGGATCGACCCACTCGCCAGCGATCTTAATGCGGTCCGGTATTGGGCCCGCCGCAAAGCTGTCTCATCTGGGCATTGATATAGTCGCTGATCGCGAGGGGGTAGGCCAGCATTTGATGGAGCACCCGGGCGTATCAATCGCGTCATTCATGAAGAAGCCGGCTCGGCTACCTGCCGGTATGCGCCGTCAGATGATCGCTTGTATACGATACTCGTCGGGTGTTGAGGGGTGTGGACCCGGCGATATGTTTATAGTGCCAACCAATAAATCGGCCTGGCACCCGCTAGGTGACCGGATTGGTGCAACAATGGTCTGGGTTAATAATTCATTCTCGACTGGCGAGGTAACGCTTATCTCAGCAAACCCAGGTGTCGAACCCAATGTCGATTTCAACATGTGTTCTGACGAGCGAGACCTATTGCGGATAGTCCGGGCGACCCGAATGCTTGCTCGGATGCACCAACATGAGGCTGTACAAAATGCGGTACACGATGTTTTTCCCGCCGCCTATTCAGAGAGAGTACGTAAGGTGGGTGACTTCAATACGGCTAATAAATTTAAAACCTGGATCGCCGCCTCACTGATGGATCTTGGCGGCCCGATTCGGCGTGCTTTTATCGATAATGTTATCCGCGAAGGCCCGACGCTCCGAGAACTGCTCGAAGACGATGAAGCTATTACCGAATGGGTGCGCACTTCTGTGACTGGCCACTGGCATGCGTCGTGCACCTGCCGGATGGGAGCGGCGGACGATCCTGGTGCTGTGACCGATTCATCAGCTCGGGTCTACGGGGTAGAAGGTCTGCGTATCTGTGATGCATCAATTATGCCAAGGGTGCCACGTGCGAATACAAATTTTCCTACCATGATGATGGCAGAGAAGGTAGCAAACACTATTTTAGCAGAGTGATAGGGAACTCAAAACCTTGACCAAATAAAGTTTCCTATGCCTTTCGTGTCGATGCAGCAATCATTTCAACCTCAACCAAGAAATGGGGATCGGCTAGTCCCGCAACGATCAGAAGGGTTGACGTTGGTCTGTTTTCGCCCAAAAATTCAGCCCTTATCATGTTGTACAATTCCATGTTTGCAGCATCAGTGATAAAATGCTTTACGTGGACCACGTCACTGACGCGAAGGCGGTTGTGTTCGAGAACGGCGAGGCAATTATTCCAAGCATTTCGCGCTTGGCCCTCAAAATCGTCCGGTACATTCCCGCCGAAATCCATACCTACCTGTCCCGCCACGAAAGTCAGCTTGGCATCTTCGGGAACCTCCACGCCGTGAGCATAAAGACCCAAAGGCATTTGCATTTTTTCAGGATAAAAAGCACGGTTTTCCATCTCTACCTCCTAAGATAAACCTGAGTCTTTGGACTCTTCTATAGAAACCTCATGGGGTCCCGGCAAGTATCCGGATCGTAATTTATTGAACCAACCTCTTAAAGGCACTAAGCTAAAGTTTAATTCTAAATTTGAGGGAATAAAAAATGTTTCTCAGGAATACATGGTACGTCTGTGCACAGCCGGAGGAAATTAACCGAACTCCGATGGCCCGCACCATCTGCAATGAGAATATCGTTTTCTGGCGAAAAGAGGACGGAACGCCGTTAGCTTTTGAGGACCGCTGCTGCCATCGCCGTATGCCCCTGTCTAAGGGCCACCTCGTCGGGGATAAGCTCGAGTGCTATTATCACGGCCTACAGTTTGATACGGCAGGTAAGTGCATTCACGTGCCCGGCCAATCTAAGATCCCGCCAGGGGCTGAGGTCAGCACATATCCGATCGTTGAAAAATATAACTGGGTATGGATTTGGATGGGTGACCCGGCGCTTGCTGACGACGGTCTAATCGTTCCTTATCCTTGGAAAACCTCTGACGATTGGGGTGACAAGGGCACTTATTTTTATGTCAAATGCGACTATAAATTGGTCGTAGACAACCTTCTCGATCTCTCACATCTCGGCTTTGTGCACCGCTCGACAATTGGAAACGCCGCAGTGGCAGAGGCGGCCAGGATCCGTACGTTGAAGAATGACGACTCTGTAACCGTCGCGAGATGGACGGTAGGGCAAAATCCGGCGCCGACCTATCAGAAAATGGGTGGTTGGACTGAAAACGACATTGTTGATAGATGGCAGATAATCGAATTTCAGATGCCGGGAGCCGTACGCCTGTTTACCGGGGCGGCCAAGGGTGCCGCGGGAGGAAAAGATTTCGGGTTCACTGATATTGATCTTCCAGTTCCTAGTGGCGGGTTTGGCTTTCACAATCTCAATTTTGTGACGCCCGAAACTGAAACCACAACACATTATTTCTGGTCAAATGCCTATCAGATAGAAGGTAAGCCGGTTACCGACGAAATGACCGAGATGTCTTATAAGCAGATATTCACGGCGTTTCATCAGGATTGGGAGGTCTTTAACAAGCAACAGGAAAACTGGGATGATAAGCCCGTGATTGACACGATTCAGGATGCGGGTTCTATCGCAGCACGTAATATGATCGACCGCAAAATAGCGGAAGAGCAGGGAGAAATGGCGGTCGCTGCTGAGTAGATTCCGCGGCAGACCAAAGAGATGGAATTATATTCCAAACTGCGGTCGCTACCTTGGGCGCAACCGTTATCTAGAAGCATTTCATCATGGATCGAATGCCGCCGGCACAGGATCCTGGCGAAATCGATATTACCCTAGGGATAGGCGCGCCGCGAACCGGGGACGAATGCCCAGTTATCTGGTCGCGGCTCTCTAGGATCGGGTTTTCAGCTGTCAAGCTGGAATGCCCGGCTGCTCTCCCTGCCGAAGATGTCGATCTTAATATGAGCGGTGGGCCTTGGTTCCACTGCTCTTACTTAATATCTGCCATTCGCCGATAAATAGGGACGACGACCAGCGGTAAGATATAGATCGGGAACTGCCCTAAAACGAAGTATACTAGAAGGTCGTATGAAGCACTTTCGCTGACTGCTGCGAGAACAAGCGCAACGTTTGTATTTCCTGTAACCAAGCCGATGGTCAAAGCTTCTGGGCGCCCAATGCGCCAAAATAGGGTGGCGGCAGATATCTGTAATCCGATGTTGATGGCGAAAGTAGTGAGGGTCACTGTGGCGGTAAAAGTTGGTTTAACGGACGCGAAATCCGGCAGCCCCGACATAAGAGAGACCGCTACGCCAACCATGCCAATCACCATAATCCCATCCATCCGCGACGCTTGCTCCTGAAGGAATGCGGGCTTCGTGACATAACGGGCGATCACCGCGATCAGGAAACTTACGCCGACAATTCGACCTAATCTCCACATCAGTTCCCAGACCGTGACGTCGAGTTCTATGCCAAGTAACCACAACGCTAGCGGTGGGAGCGTGAATGGTACTAGTGCATATGACAAAACCGTTATGATCAGTGCCAGTGCCGCGTCGAGACCGAATAGCAAGCACAATGCTGGTGCCGACATAATCGGTGTTGCTAGCGCATGAAACACGATGCCGGCGCCTAGCGGGCCATCTATGCCGGCAGCCTTGGTCAGACCCCACAAAATTAAAGGCGCAAGACACATAGAAAAAATAAAGACAATAGTGATTAGGTAAGGCCGTCGGAGATAAGCCCTTAAGGAGGTCGGATCTATGCGTATCATCGACAACGATAAATTCATAACGATTAGCACTTCCAGCCAAGGAGCTAGCGTATCGGCTAATGGCTGCCAGGCAATACCGCCGAACACACCAGCGGCAAGAAACCAGGTCGCCCGCTTCGCAATCCAGTCCAGCCCCTTTAGCGGGATCACGCTTTTATCAGCCGCCGATATATCGGCAGCGCCACCACGGGGAGGAAATACATTGGCACCTGACCAAGTACGAAATAGGCGATCAATTCCGGCGAGGCCTTGTCGGCTAGCACCACCATGACGAGGCCCAGATTGGTGTTCCCGGTGACTAAACCGATAGTCAGGGCCTCCCTGCGTCCAAGCTTAAGAAACATTATGGTACCGAACCCTTGCATCGCTATGTTAGCGGCGAACGCGGCCACCAGGGTCAGGAAGACGTAATCGACCCGACCGACGGCGAAGGTCGCTATACCGTCCATAATCCCTAGGCAGAAAATCACAACGAACACCACCCCCAGTCCGTCGATTGCTCGAGCGTTACGGGCCAGCATTTCCCTTTTAAATACCCATCTTCTCAGTATAAAGGCCAGCGTCGCTGGACCGGCGATGGTAGCGAAAAGGCGGATGAACATCTCCCATATACTCACCCCGAGATCGAGGCCTATCAGCCATACGGACAGTGTCGGTAGGGTAAATGGGACAATGGCATAGGTTGCAACCATCGCGGCTACGGCTAACGGTGCGTCGAGTTCCAATATTGTTGCGATGGCGATAGCGGAACTGATCATCGGGGCGGCCGCCATCAGGAAAAGTCCCTGTTCTAGCCCGCGCGGAATTGAAAGCGGTTGGATTAGCATCCACATCATCAGCGGTGCGGCGATAAGGTTGACGATGACGATGGCGATTAGGACGCGAGGCCGGCGTATATATCCGCGAAGTTTCTCAACATCCAGCCTAACCATGGCAATCGCCAGAAGGATCACCATAGTATGTAAAATATATGGACGGAAAAATTCAGCAACCGGCTGGGCAGCATACCCGACTACCAGCGCTCCCGCCATCAGCCAAGTAGCGACGCCAGCAATCCGCTCAAAAGCGGGCCGAATCAATACGGCGAGCCGTCCGTATGGGTGAAGGTGGGCGCCTCGCCAGCCATTCGACTCATGACCATATCATCATCGGGATAGTAGACTTCTTCCCGCTCCGACCGGTTTCCGACCTCTAAAAAAAGAACCACCGCCTTGCTAAGGTTTTCCAAGCGGTGCGCATCGCCCGAATTAGTCGGAAAACAGGCGCACATTCCTGGCTGCAACTGCTGTGCCCCAGCATCATTAACTAATGTCGGCGTGCCCTCAATTATGTATATAAATTCGTCTTCTTCGGTGTACCAGGGTCGTAGGGCTGAGATAGAACCCGGCGCCATCTCCGTCAGGTTGACACCAAACTTAGTTAGCTCGTTCGAATCATCCAATGCACGGCGTTTCTTACCATTCAGCGCGGTGTCGTGGGTGGGGAAATAGGGATTGCGCACAAAGGCTTCTATATTGAGTGGATCGAACGCAGGACCGTTACTGTTGGCGGACATGGCTTGCTCCTCAGTCAGGTAAAAAGTCTTTGAGTTCGACACTATCGTAATTTTTTGGCATTGCCATGGCGAACCGTTCGCGGCCGTCTGGGTCAGTCGCCGCCGGCTTGGTGGCGTCAACTAGCGTTTTAGTACCGATTCGGTGCATAGCGCTCTGTCCGGGCACGATGTCCGATACATTATCTAGCGACCAAGTACGTGCGTTGGGGATCTTGATCACGTCGCGTTCCGCGTGCACGCGAGTGGTAAGTGACCAAAACACTTGGCGCATATCTGACGCATCTATGTCCTCGTCAACGGCGATTGCAAGTTTCGGATGCATTTGAGGCCCCGACAGTGCCGCCAGCAACGCGGTTTTAGCCTGCCCTTCGACCCGTGGGCGTAGCTTAATTACCACGGCCATCATTCCGGCGAGCCCGAGACACCGAAGATCGAGGAGGTCGAGCCCCCCTTCAACATTCTTAAGGTGTTCCCATAACAGCATGTCGATGGCTGTTGCTACGAGCGCTTGGGTGTCAGTCATCGGCGCGCCGCATTGCATTGCATAGAACACTGGATTTTCACGCCGGCTAATGCATTTAACGTCGAGATACTGAGTGAAGCCTTCCATCGCGTAGCCGCCAGACCCCTCGCCGAATGGGCCTTCAGGCGTATGGGCATCGGGCGGAATTTCACCTTCTAGAATCATCTCGGCTTCTGCGGGCACTTCGATGTCTATAGTTTCGCATTTTACCATTCTGACCGGCTCGCCCATGAGTGCACCGGCCACCGTTAGCTCGTCGACTCCGTAAGGTGCGGTATAGGAGGATGAAAAATATATTGCCGGATGCGCACCGACCACCATGGCTACCGGCATGGCCTCGTTACGCTCTTGGTATTTCTGATAGATGCGGAGCGCTTGACGTGGGCAGATTAGGTAGCCTGTGCGGTTTTTTCCCATAATTTGCTGGCGGTGTATCGACATGTTGCGAATACCGGTATCCGGATCCTTGATAATTGCCATACCAGATGCGATGAATGGACCGGGGTCGAGTTCTGACGTCCAAGCGGCGGGTATTTTGGTCAGATCAACATCTTCGTCCTTCAAAATGACTTCCTTAATCGGCGCCTGCGCCGCATCAACCATCACCGTATCAATCGGCGATTTCACTCGGGTATTGAAAGTCTCGATGACTTCTTGTTCAGACACGCCGAGACCGATACCCCATTTACGTCTGTCGATGAGAATCTGGTTGCAGACCTTCCATTCCGGAAAGCCCTTGAGATTGTCGAATAGCGACCCTTTACCAAGCCGGTCATATGTCTTCCAGCCAATCGCAGTTAGGTTCTCTAGCGGGTCTACTTCCTTTTGAAACCGCACCAGTTCACCTTGCTGTTCCAAATTGGCGAGATATCCCCGGATCGATTGATCCATACGCTCTGCACTCCCAGAATAATCTTTGAATATTTATGACATAATCGGTTTAACCGCGCCATGGAGGGGAAAAATATGTCACGCATCCAAATCAGAAAACTTATTACTATTGTCGAAGAGACAAGAACCGAGATTGGCGTGCCAGTCGATCCACCCAGCCGACAATGCGCAGCCGTGGCGGTGATCAAAAACCCCTATGTCGGGCAATATTATCATGATTTAACCGAACTTGAAGCCGCCGGCGCGGAACTAGGCGAGATTCTCGGCCAGCGCGCGATGGATGCGCTCGGCATCGGTGCGACGGCAGTACAAAGTTTCGGCAAGGCAACGATTATTGGAGAGGACGGAGAGAAGGAGCATGGCGCAGCCTGCCTGCACCCAACCATGGGCAAACCACTACGTAATATTGTCGGTCCTGCTCCTTCGATTATCCCCTCTGCAAAGAAGGTTGGTGGCCCAGGTACTACCATTGATTGCCCTTTGCATCACAAGGAAGATGTTTGGACATTTTCCCACTTTGATGCCATGGAAATCTCTCTAGCGGACGCGCCGCATGCCGATGAAATCGTTGTAATAGTTGCACTAACAGATTCGGGGCGCCCCCTGCACCGCGTCGGCGAAGGAAAGGTCGCGAACGATGTGGGGGCAGACTGACGGCCGTTCCGGCCACTAGCTGATTAACTACTGTCTACCAGGTCCTCATCTAAGGTATCGAAAATATACGGTTTTGTTCTCGCCTCGAAGCGTTAGTATTTGATGCAAACCCTTATGTCGACGACTCGATCTGGCGATGAATGTACGCAGTAAGTAACTAACGGCCGGTCACTGGTCACCCCGAAACCATGTGCTGTGATGAATAACTGATATAAGACTATACCTCCATCCTCTTGAGCCTGATGCATACGATAGCACCTTCCCGTACTTTTACGGTATGTAATGAGCCGAGAAATGACCGGTCCAGAGCCCATCTCGAATGCTCCAGAATGTCTTAAAAAAATATTATCGGGGAGTAATTAATCTGTACTCAATATACTGATGCGGCTAGCGTATCAGGTGTGCCGAGGTATGATCGGCATATACTTATCATTGGGAGATAGTCGTGGAATTTGGGATGCAATTTTTCCCCTGTGTGGGGCCAGAGCAAAAGTCCGGGGAACAATATTTTAACGAAAGCCTCAGACTGACAGGGTACGCAGATACATACGGCTACACACATATTCGTATAGTCGAGCATTATTTCCATGCCTATGGAGGTTACAGTCCTAACCCCATTGTTTTTCTCTCCGCCGCTTCTCAAAGAACTAAGGAAGCTCGAATGGTGACGGGCGCTGTGTTGCCGGTCTTTAACAACCCGCTCAAACTCGCTGGCGAATTATCAATGCTTGACGCCATTAGTGGCGGGAGGTTGGAAATCGGATTTGCGAGAGCTTTTCTTCCTCATGAATACGAGCACTTCGGAATAAGTCTCGATGAAAGCGTCGATCGCTTTGACGAAGGTGTCGAACAAATTGATCTCTTACTAACGGGAGAGAATGTGAGTCACGAAGGAAAATTCCATAGATTTGCTAACGTAACCTCCCTACCGCGTCCCACACAGCTCCCGCGACCCAACTTTTGGACGGCGGCTTTCGCCACTCCAGAGTCATTTGAGAAGGCTGGCCGCCAAGGTAACAACGTGATGGCTATACCACTGGGCGGCGCCCAGATGGGTGAGCTAATTCGGATTTACAGGGATGCCCGTCAATCCGCGGGACATGATGGCGATGGACGTGTAATGATTGCCTTCCACATGTACTGTCATGAGGATGCCGAGGAGGCTGTGCGCATAGCCCGCGCCCCCCTGAATAGATATTTAAAATCGCTCGTTGACGCAGCTAAAGACTGGGTGGATGGCACATCATCCGATAATTATAAGGGCTACGGTAAAATGATCGAGGCATTGGACGCTGAAACCTTTGAAAGCCAGGTTGAAAAAGGAGCTGCCTGGGTTGGTCCGCCCGAAAAACTGATAGAACAAATAAAATCTTACGATGAACTTGTCGGTGGGATCGACGACGCCTCATTACAGGTGAATTTTCATGACATAAGTTACGAGGACGCCGAACGTTCGGTGAAGCTTTTTGGAGAGAAAGTGATCCCGGCCTTCAGTTGACTAGCCAAAATCAACGGCGCGTTCCTAAACACTGGGAAACCACTTGCGGTCAAAAGCAGACTAAATAGTTGTATAAGGAATGGCCTGACCCCTTTATAGGCGAATACACATAATCTGTGTGCTAGCCAGCTAGGTGTGGTAGATACCATTTATTCTAAAGTTTCGGACATACAGCATTTTTAGGTTCTGAGTTTCATGAAAACGTTAGTTACCGGCGCAGCTGGATTTATCGGATTTCATACAGCTAAGTGTTTACTTGATCGAGGGCACGAGGTCGTAGGCATCGATTGCTTGAATGACTATTACAGTGTCAATCTTAAAAATGCGAGATTAGGGCAGCTTGTAAAGCGTGACGGGTTTCAGTTTTACAGGCTAGATCTCTCCGACCGAAGGGCTTGGGACGAGACGAAAGCGGCTATATCAGGGGTAACCGGGGCAATCCATCTGGCAGCACAGGCGGGTGTACGCCACTCAATCGAGCATCCTTTCCAGTATGTTGATGCCAATCTGGTCGCTCAGATGACGATACTAGAACTCTGCCGACATCAGCCAGACTTTGAACATCTTGTTTATGCAAGCTCCAGTTCCGTATATGGCGGAAACAAGAAACTGCCATTCTCGGTCGAGGACCCGACAGATACACCAGTTTCACTTTACGCGGCCACAAAGCGAGCAAACGAACATATGAGTTACGCGTACTCTCATCTTTACGGCATACCCCAGACGGGTTTGCGATTCTTTACCGTCTACGGACCTTGGGGACGGCCTGATATGGCCCTATACTTATTCGCCGATGCTATGATGGCAGGAAGACCAATCGAAGTTTTTAATAATGGTGATATGAAGCGCGACTTCACATTCATTGATGATATTGTCGCGGGCGTGGTTGCATCGTACGAGAACCCACCCATCTCGATAGATGGGCCGCCGCATCGCGTCTATAATATCGGTAATAACCGCTCGGTGCCACTTATGCATCTGATCCAACTCCTAGAGGAGGCTCTGGGACGCAAGACGGAGTTGATCATGAAACCTATGCAGTTGGGGGACGTAAAGGAGACCTTAGCCGATATAGACGCAATCCAGAACGATATTGGATTCGAGCCCACCACGCCGATCGACGTCGGTGTGCCAAAGTTCGTTGAGTGGTTCAAAGAATACGAAGGCTATAGCTGACGTGCTCGGAGGGGTTGATTATCCACTTTAGTAACGTCAGATTTTAGCAACTCTTTTGATAATTTTCCTAGGATTATCCCCAACGAATTGAAATCAAAATAAGACGGGTTGTCCTGCTCGCTAAGAAAACCCTGGTGCCATTCGACGCTGAAGATCATCCATTACGCGGCTCGCTGTCTTCCCATCCCAAAGATCGGGTCGTCTGCCAGATGGCCAGTTGCCGGCGATAATACTGCTTACATAACCTTGCAAATCATCGCTCACTGCGAGCCGGTTGGTTCCCTCGGCAACCGTGATCGGACGCTCGGTGTTTCTGCGCAACGTAATACAAGGAATATCTAGGTAGGTAGTTTCTTCCTGAATTCCGCCCGAGTCGGTGATCACCATGGCGGATTCTCGCACAAGTCCCATAAAACGAATGTAGTTCAGTGGTTGACAAACATGGATGCCGGGGGCCGACAAAAAATCATTAAGTAAGTTGTAATTCTCCATGTTTCTGCGGGTGCGTGGGTGAAGCGGAAAAAGCAGTGGTACGATCGTAGCCGATGTCTTCAGAGCAGATAATATAGAAACCAGCGTTTCCTCGTTATCAACGTTACTCGGGCGGTGTAGGGTTACAATACCAAAACGTTTTTTATCTAACCCAAATTCCTGAAGATCCGACTCTGCCTCTATATGGGGTCGCATCAGTTCATATGAGTCCAACATAACGTTGCCGACACGCGTGATCCGTTCCAAGGCGATACCCTCGATGAGCAGATTTTTGTCCGCGTCTGGTGACGGTGTCCACAATATATCAGAGATTGAATCGGTGACGATACGATTTATCTCCTCCGGCATTTCCCGGTCACGGCTGCGCAGCCCAGCCTCGAGGTGAGCCACTGTCAAAGAGAGTTTTTTTGCTGCCAGTGCACAGGCGATTGTTGAATTTACATCGCCGACTACTATGGTTGCAGCCGGGGGGTCCTTTATGAGAACCTTTTCATAGGCGATCATCACGGCACCGGTCTGTTCCGCATGTGTACCGCTACCGACCGAAAGGTTGTAATCAGGGCGGGGCAAGCAAAGGTCGTCGAAAAAGTTATCAGACATGTTGGTGTCGTAATGCTGACCCGTGTGAACGATTAATGGCTTGCACCATTCCGCAGCGGACATCGCATGATAAATGGGTGCGATCTTCATAAAGTTCGGCCGAGCTGCGGCGATGAGGTGAAATATCTGTGGCATGTTAGATCTGGTTAATACCTTGTTCGATGTTGGGATAGTTAAATTTATCAATCCGCTGAATACCCGCCATTATTTTATACTTTATTTGCGAGATCGCGATGGGATTCGGACTTGCCTCATTAAGCTATATCTCACGGTCGGAAAATATAGAATATTCCTAATTTCTGGACGCAGAGGTTGTCCTGTTTTTACGGGGACGCTATCCATAAAGATGCTATGATTAATCGGAAGTCTGGTTGAGGAGGATTTTAAATGAGCAGGGCACTGCACGAAAAACCTGAGTTGACCAACGCCCGCGCCGATTTTTATGGCAGGATGGCGGAACAAAAAATGACGCCGCTTTGGGAAGTTCTGCACACGTTGTTGGCGGAGGCGCCAGTTACCGAGGCGGTCCCGCATAAATGGGATTATGACCTTTGTCGACCCTATATTATGGAATCGGCAGACGTTATTTCTGCCGAGGAGGCGGAACGCCGTGTGATGGTTTTGGAAAATCCGGGTCTTGAAGAAAAATCATGTATTACGGAAGCGTTATACGCTGGACTACAGCTGATAATGCCAGGAGAAATTGCGCCGGCGCATCGCCATTCACCAGCAGCACTTCGTTTTATAGTCGAGGGCTCCGGTGCTTACACCGCAATCAACGGCGAAAAAGCTTACATGGAGGTTGGTGATTTGATTCTTACGCCTTCCTGGGTATGGCATGATCACGGTCATGATGGCGATGTGCCAGTGGTTTGGCTAGATGGCTTGGACATTCCGTTAGTAAGGCACCTAGGCCCAGTATTCGCCGAACCCTATCCTGATTCAGAATTTCCTCAAGGGCGGCCAACTGGGGATAACATGGCGCGCTATGGAGGAAACATGCTACCGTTCGGCGAAACTTTCCAATCCCAGAACTCGCCGGTGTTCCATTACCCCTACGTTCAGACCCGCCAGACGCTGGAGACATTGACTAAGTCACGCGATATCGACCCTCGGCACGGCATAAAACTTGAATATATCAATCCCACCACCGGTGGGCCTGTTATGCCCACAATCTCGACATATATGCAGATGCTTCCGGGCGGATTTACAGGCGAAAAATATCAAACAACAGCCGCTTGGGTGTACCACTGTGTTGAAGGATCTGGAAGCACGGTGATAAATGGCCAGATGATTGATTGGAAGGAGAGGGATACATTCGTTGTACCAGCGTGGTATGAACACGAGCATCATGTTGATACCGATGCTTTCTTGTTCAGTTTTACTGATCAGCCGGTACAGCAGAAACTGGGTCTTTTCCGGGAGAATGTGGCAGTCTAAGACCCGGTTAGTAAAACAACATAAATTGGATAATGCATTCAATCCATAGCAGCAATATAGCTATCCAGAAGGGCGGTATATTATTGCTGTTTCCTCATTTAAATTGCTAAAGCGACATTTTTTTCATACGCAAAAACTATCTTTTCCTTTCCCCTATTCGATAAGTTTATGCAAATATCGTTTTAAATTCTTGAGGGATCTCTCCGGCTTTTAGCTTTGTATCGTCTTCTGGATTAAATAGCCCCCATATGCGGATTTCTTTTCCTTCAACCGCCACGAGGGAATCATTCCAAATATTATGCGTTACCGTAAAACTTTTACGACCGAACTCCGAAATAAAGCTCTCGACCTCCAGATGATCAGTCCAACGGCAACGACCTCGAAAAGAAGCCTGCGCATCCACTAGCGGTAGACCAGCCAAGCCGTATTTCTCGATCACCTGTTCGTAAGGAATACCGGCCGCAGTCAGAAGCGTGTGAGTACCTATGTCAAACCAGCGGAAATAATTAGGATAAAATATTTGCCCTAGCGGATCACAGTCTGCCCACTCAGCGCGGGTCATATATTTGCTCTTAAACGGCAAGTCGCTCGCCTCCACAGTTTCATTATGCGGACCGGAAGCTATTCGGGTGGCAAGACTTAAACAAGGTTAAACTATAACCGAACGTGGTCTATCCATTTAAAAAAATATCAAAGACGTTTGTGTAGACAGCGCCCGACATCGACTAATTAAGCTTTTCTATAAGAGAGGAATGCCTCCGCATCTAGCAACGGGTGCTACGGCTTCGTGATGCCCTCGATTATGGCGGAACTCGCACCACATTTTTATAACCGCATCGGAGAGACTAATATAATAAAATCATAAGATGGCAAAACCGGGTGTTGATCGGGAGCGGTTGGCCAGATGTTTGATAGTCGGCCGTCGCAATATAGATGCGTCAATAAGAATTTAGACTATCTACCATGATAGCTGTTTCGTGTTTGTAACCTCTGCGATTTTATTTTTAGGCGACTGGAATTTTTATTCGGCGAAATCGTCCTTGTTTAAAAGCGCGATCAGGCGGATACCCTGTTTTCGGAAATTTTCCTCCGCGCCTTGTAGCCGGTCAACTATGGTGACGACGACTGGAACGCTGCCGTTACCTTCGCGGTTTACGGCCTCGATTGCCTGCATTGACGAACCTCCCGTTGTGGTGACGTCCTCCACGATAAGTGCTTTGCCACCTCGGACCAAGTTGCCCTCAACCTGTTTCTCTGTGCCGCGTTCTTTCACCTCCTTCCGGACAAGAAAGCCTGGTAGAGATCGGTCAGTCCCCGTTGATGCCATCGCGACCGCAGTAATAATCGGCACTGCACCAACTGCCATTCCACCGACACAGTCTAGGTCCTCGTTCGCGACGACCTCAAGGATCAGTTCAGCAGCAAGGCGTGCACCGTTAGGATCCATCACGGTCGGCTTCATGTCGAAATAGAACCCGCTTGATTGACCTGACGCCAGCTTGAAGTCGCCGCCCCTTGAGAATGATTTACATGCGATAATATCGCGCAGTTGTTTCTTTCGATTGTCCATCACGCGGATTTTCCTTCTTGGATCGCTTGCCAAACTTTAAGAGGTGTAGCAGGCATATCGATATCCTTCACGCCATAATCGGAGAGTGCGTCGATGATTGCGTTCACAGCAGCAGCGATCGACCCAACTGTGCCCGATTCACCGCCACCCTTTACACCTAGAGGATTTGTCTGACACGCTTCTACGAAATCGGAGGTTTCAATCATTGGTAAATCGTCGGCGCGCGGCATGCAATAATCGAGGAATGATCCGGCTAATATTTGTCCGTCAGGATCGTAAGTAACGTCCTCCATCAGTGCCTGACCGATACCCTGCGCGACACCCCCATGTACTTGTCCGGCAAGCAGAAGGGGGTTGATAACCTCGCCGGAGTCATTCACCGCCACATGTCGAATGAGTTCCACAAAGCCCGTATCGGGGTCGACCTCTACTTCGGAGAAGTGTGTTCCGTTTGGCCAGTTTGGGCCTTGCTCCGGCGACCAAGTCGCTTCGGCCTCGAGTCCAATACCGAGTTCGCCAGGCCATCCCATTGGCATATAAGCCATCGGTGCCATGTCGCAAATGTGTAGCGACTTGTCGGTGCCGGCGACCGTCAGGGTGCCATCTAAGAACTCGATGTCTTCTACCGCTGCCTCTAGCACATGTGCGGCGATTTTTTTTGCCTTTTCAATGATTTTGTCAGCAGCAAGACGAAGTGCCGACCCGCCGACCGTCATTGATCGGGAGCCATAGGTACCTCGGCCGAAAGTAACTTTGTCCGAGTCGCCTTGCACAAGACGGATCTTTTCGAAAGGCACACCGAGCCAGCTATGGATCATTTGCGCATAGGACGTTTGGTGACCTTGTCCGTGACTATGGGTCCCGCTAATAATCGTTACCGCACCGGTTTCGTCGAATCGAATTTCCATCCGGTCGTTGAAAGGAGAGGCGAAGTCGATGAAAGAACATGTCCCCAGCCCACGCAGTTTCCCGCGTAAGGCACTTTCCGCTTTCCGCGCCTCAAAGCCATCTACGTCAGCGACCGCAGCCGCATGCGAAGTAATGCCAGAAAAATCCCCAGAGTCGTAGACCGTTGGAATCAGTGTAGTAAACGGGATTTTATCCTTAGGAATATAGTTCCTCTGCCGAATCTCTACCGGATCAATTCCCATCTCATCGGCCGCAATATCCAGAAGGCGTTCAACAACGTAGACTGCTTCCGGACGACCAGCGCCCCGATAGGGGCCAGTCCAAGTGGTATTTGAGAAGACGATCCGGATATGGATATGCATAGCCTCATATTCATAAACGTTTTGATAAACCATAGACCCGATACAGGCCGGTACTGGCGCGGAAGCGGCCAAGTATGCGCCGACCCCGTAATCCGCCTTAACCCGAATGGCGAGAATTCTGCCATTTTCATCCAAAGCCATCTCGCTATCGGTTTCGGCATCACGGGCATGCGTATCGCTGACAAGCGATTCCGATCGATCCCCGGTCCATTTAACCGGTCTACCCAGCTCCCTGGATGCCCATGCACATAGAGCATCCTCCGGAAAAACACCGTTCTTCATTCCGAACCCGCCGCCTACATCGGGAGAGATGATACGGAATGCCGTCGCAGGTTTGTGGAAAATTTCACCAAATGTCGGCCTATGCTGGTGTGTTCCCTGACTAGACATATATATTGTCCACTCTCGCCGTCCAGGGCTGTAGTCGGCGAGCGCTGCGCGCGGCTCCATGGCGTTAGCGGAAATCCGATTATGATGCAGGTCTGCCCTCACTATATGTGCTGCCCTATCAAAGGCGGAGTTGGTCGCGTCTGCATCACCGCGATCCATTTCAAACCACAGATTACCAGCGTTTTCCTCCCATACGAGTGGCGCACCGTCTTTAACCGCGTCACGTGTAGACCCCACTGCGGGCAGTGCCTCGTAATCGACTTCGATCATCTCCGCAGCGTCTTTCGCCTGTGCCAGAGTCTCGGCTAAAACGAACGCTACGGGATCACCGACACACCGAACACGATCGCGAGCAACGACCGGATGTGCCGGTGTCGGCGACGGGGGGCCGCCGAAAGCCATCGGCGGCACGTGACACTGAATGGTGCCGAGCCCTTGTGCATCAGCATCGGCGCCAGTTAGCACCAGCACCACACCCTCGGCCTTTTCCGCTTCACTTGAATTGACTCTGTTAATCTTCGCATTCGGGTGTGGCGAGCGGAGTACGTAGCCAACGACTGTATGGGGTAAACGGAGATCGTCTACATACTGACCTTGTCCCATTAAGAATTTTGGATCTTCCGTGCGCGTTACGGGTTGTCCAATTCCAAACTGCATCGCCGTTACCTAAATTTGACCTAATCCTTTTCTCTCAACCCGATAATCCAAGAATTATAGATTTAAGTCGAGGGGGGGGGAGTAACCAATACTGGGAAACTATAACAAAACTCGCAATCCGCTGGACATCACGCCTGATACCGCCATATTACCGCCGCTATGAATGAACTGCCGTTTATAAAGATGCACGGGCTCGGTAACGATTTCGTGATAATCGACGCACGTAGCGGAAAACCCGCCGCCGGCATAATGTTTTCTGCTGCCCAGGCGGCAGCGATCGCCGACCGCCGTACCGGCGTAGGCTGCGATCAATTGATAACTATAGAGGATACACCCAGAAAAGATTCTGGTGGCCATGCATTCATTCGGATTCGGAATGCCGACGGCGGAGAGGTCAATGCCTGCGGCAACGCGACCCGCTGTGTTGGTGCCATGCTGCTAGCGGAGACTGGTGAAGACCAGGTCGGCCTTCTTACCGGCGCTGACCTTCTGACGGTGAAACGTGCCGGTTATGGACTAATAACCGTAGATATGGGCACCCCGCTTGGAGAATGGAACAAAATTCCGTTGGCAGTGCAGGCCGATACTCTCCATCTTGATCTTTCCTGCGGGCCGCTAAGCGATCCGGCGGCTATTAGTATGGGTAACCCGCATGCGACTTTCTTCGTCGATCAAGTTAGTGAAATACCAATCGCATTGGTTGGGCCCGAATTAGAAAATGACCCCATTTTCCCCGAACGAGCTAATATAGGCATTTCACAGATCCTCGCACCAGACCGAATGAAACTTCGTGTCTGGGAGCGCGGGGTCGGACTAACGCTTGCTTGCGGAACCGGGGCCTGCGCTGCCGTCGTGAACGCTAACCGACGCGACCTCGCAGGACGTCGTATGGTGGTCGAGGTCGATGGCGGTGAACTTCTCATAAACTGGCAGGAGGATCGCCCCGGGGAGTTGGGTCGGGTCTTCATGACTGGCCCGGCAGCTACTAGCTTCTGTGGAATACTCGATCAGAGTCTGTTGACATGAGCGCAACTCAAATCCTTAATTTCGGCTGCCGGTTGAACGCTTTCGAAGCCGAGGTGATGCGCGGACACGCGGAAGTGGCAGGGTTAAACGATGCCATCATTGTTAATTCTTGCGCCGTAACCGCAGAGGCGGAACGCCAGGTGCGCCAGTCGATTCGCCGCGCTAAGAGGAATAATCCAAATGCCAAAATTATCGTGACTGGATGTGCCGCCCAGGTTGACCCCTTAAAATATGCCTCTATGGATGAAGTCGATCACGTCGTTGGTAACGAGGAAAAGCTCCTTGCTGAAACATGGCCCAATATCCTAAATAGCCCCAGCATTTCCGTTATGGACATCATGACGGTACGCGAAAGCGCCGGCCACCTTGTCTCTGGCTTCGACGGCCGTATGCGCGCTTTCGTTGAGATCCAGCAGGGGTGTGATCATCGGTGTACGTTCTGCATCATCCCCTTTGGCCGCGGTAATAACCGTTCTGTGCCGGTTGGGGTAATTGTAGAACAGCTGCGTACCCTAGTTCGGCAGGGTTACCGCGAAGTAGTGCTGACTGGCGTTGACATCACAGACTACGGCAAGGATCTCCCCGGCACCCCGAGGCTCGGCGAAATGGTCAGACGTTTGTTGAAGTTGGTACCTGAATTGCCACGGTTGCGGCTCAGCTCCGTTGATCCCGCTGAAATCGACGATACGTTATTTAACCTTATCGCCGATGAGCAGCGCCTAATGCCACACTTTCATTTAAGCGTTCAGTCGGGTGATGATTTAATTCTAAAAAGAATGAAGCGGCGTCATAGGCGAAGCGATGTCAAGAGCTTTGTCCAACGAGTTCGTACTCTTCGTCCTGACGCGGCATTTGGTGCTGACATAATCGCTGGTTTTCCGACCGAATCCGAGGACGCTTTTTCCAACTCCTTGTCGCTAGTCCATGACTGCAGGCTGACATGGTTGCATGTGTTTCCCTATTCGGAGCGACCCGGTACGCCGGCGGCTAGGATGCCTCAACTACCCGGTAATATTCGCAAAGAAAGGGCCGCCAAATTGCGTGCTGCGGGGGCAGCGCAGGTGCGAGACTTTCTGGATGCGCAAATCGGCTCAGTTGCCGATGTTTTGGTCGAAGGGGAGGGGCGGGGCTATTCGCCTCAATTTGCAGATGTCCGGATCGAAGGAACTCCTGATCAGGTGCCGGCGGAAGGGCGGATTGTTCCTGCTCGCATTGTAGCGCGAGACAATCAGACGCTCACAGCGCAATTAGCGACATGACCGAAGAGCTTGGGAAAAGTGGTTGGCTGGCTCGCCTCCGTGATGGTCTAAGTCGCACCTCCTCCCGAATGTCGGACGGTATTGGCGGGATTTTCTCCGATCGTAAACTTGACGAAGTTGCGTTAGAAGAACTGGAAGACCTACTGATTACATCAGATCTGGGTGTAGAAACATCAGCAAAATTATGTGCGGCACTGTCTAGCACACGTTTCAATAAGGAAGTCTCAGCTGACGAGATCCGGGCTGCCCTAGCGCAGGAAGTAACGAAGATATTGGCGCCAGTAGCTAAACCATTGGAAACCAATATCGATTGCCGTCCTCACGTGATTTTAGTGACTGGGGTTAACGGCTCCGGTAAGACTACAACCATTGGTAAGCTGGCGAAGCGGCTAAAAGAAGATGGCAAAACCGTGATGCTGGCGGCCGGTGATACTTTCCGCGCCGCGGCTATCGAACAGCTAAAGATATGGGGTGAACGAACGGGGTGTGATGTGGTCTCTAGTGAACAGGGTGCCGATGCCGCCAGCTTAGCCTTCGAAGCTATCGAGCATGCTCGAGCAGCGAATAGCGATATTTTGCTGATCGATACTGCTGGCCGACTACAAAACCGAGATGATCTTATGCAGCAGCTGCAAAAAGTGGTGCGCGTCATATCTAAGCAGAATGCAAACGCGCCGCACGATACACTATTGATTCTGGATGCAACCACTGGACAGAACGCGCATTCCCAGGTTGAGACTTTTCAGAGTTTGTGTAACGTCACAGGCCTAGTGGTCACCAAGCTGGATGGCTCCGCTCGGGGCGGAGTTTTGGTGGCGTTAGCTGAAAAATTTGGTCTGCCGATATATGCTATAGGCGTCGGTGAAGGTGAGGATGATCTGCGTCCCTTCGATGCGGAGGCCTTCGCGCGGTCTCTGGTGGGGCTGGGGGCTTAGTGGTCCAAAGATCCTCTGCGGACGGGCTTCCGATATGTAAATAATTTTCCGCTCGACCCTTTCTTTTTACCGAAGCTATTGCCGCCCAGCATTATGTACGTGTGTAAGGAATGAACGAAGACCCTAACAATATTGTTGCGACGCAATCCGGACAAAGTATTGGTATCCTTGTCTTCGGGACGTTGGTCCTATGCACTGCATTCGGGGAGGTAGCGACTGGTCTGATTGTCCCCGCCTTGCCAACCCTCGGCGAGGTTTTTGCCCGACCACCGGAGACGATACAGCTTACCATCGTGTCGTTTGCCCTTATGTTTGCGATAGGTCAGCTGTTTTTTGGCCCATTCTCTGATCGGCGAGGGCGCCGCGTTGCATTATTGATCGGTGGGGTATTGGCGCTAGCTGGCTCGTCTCTAGCGGCTGCTGCGGACAGTATCTGGGTGATAGTTCTGGCACGTGGCATACAAGGACTGGGTGGGGCTGCGGGATACGTTGTTTCGCGCGCCGTTGTGAGGGATGTTTATGGCGCGGTCGGCGCTCCGAAAGCTATGGCTACGCTATTCGCCCTTATGGCGGCTTCTTTTCTAATGGCGCCACTAATTGGCGGCGTGCTGCTTGATCTCACCGGGTGGCGCGTAGGTTTTGTATTCGCCGCAGTTACGGGATTGATCTGGCTTCTGTCTACACTCTTTGTTATGCCGGAAACTAGCAAGGCGCATAGCCCCTCAGAAATAGATAGGCCTAGTGTCGTCTACATTGGCCTCTTCCGACACAGGGGGTTCCTTGCCTTTATGATTACCCATTCAATCGGATATGCAGGTCTTTATTGCTTTGTTGCCGGCGCACCCTACTACTTCATTGACAGTATTGGCGCGGCACCGTCGATCTACGGAGTCATTGCAGCTATAGCTATGTCGGGATTTTTGGCCGGATCGTTCGCAGCGCGGGCGGCAATACCGCGCTGGGGCTCGCCGCGGGTCATAAATGTCAGCCTCCTACTTATGTTTTTCCCCTCAGTGGTGCTCGCCGGCTGTGGCGTGGCCGGCTGGTCGATGGTTTGGGTTATCGTAATCTTGCAGTTCGTATTCTGGTTTGGTGGCGGATTTCTGGCCCCTAATACCGCCGCCGGGGTGATGATGTCGCATCCCAAGGCTGCCGGTGCGGCGGCAGCAGTACTTGGTTTCGTGCAGATGTGTGCGGCAGCGGCTGTATCACTTACTCAAGGACTAATATACGATGGTACTTTGTTACCTGTCGTTGGAATGCAGGTTGCCCTGTGTTCAGTTGCTTGGCTGATTTGGACGGTACTTAAGCGGCATGCGTTCTAAGCCTTCCGATTCCCCGCCGCTAGCCAGTCGAGGCGCAGTTCCAGAATGTCGCCCATCCAGAATGGATACCAAGCGTGGTCCCGCCAGGGGTCTTCGGCATCGGGGTGTAGCAGGATGGTCAGACCGTCTCGGTTGAACATTAGCCAAGGTACAATTTCATCAAATATCCCTGGGTCGAATTCGATTTGGAACATAGCCTGTGGGTGAGGTCCCACGGCAGTATCGCGGAAACGCCCCATACGAACTTTGTCCCGCCATTTGTTCCAAACCTTTTCCCTTAAACGCGCCGCAGTTTCCCGCACCGTATCGTCATCGCCATAATAGACGTGGGCGTGATAATATTTGATCTTGGTTTCGTCGCCGTTTTCAAATCTCTTGATCAAGAGAACCTCGCTTCAAATAATTGGCACATATATTTCCGAAAATATGGTTGCGGCGCCTTATCAAGGATTCCGTTCGTCGCGAACCCGTTTGGCTTTAAATTCGGTCTTGGGGAGGGTGTCTGGCGGCAGCACCTCCACCGTCGCGCGTACTTCGCAACGAGTACGGATTTCGTTGGTCACCTGTTCAGCAACGTAACCATTGCTATCGGGATGTTCGACGCGGATATCCATCACTTGCAAGCCGTCATCGTTGGTCGATAGTATGATCTCGAATTCGTCGCCGACGCCGTCGACAGCGCGGACCGCCTGCTCGATTTGACTCGGGAAGAATTTAATTCCGCGTAGGTTGATTAGGTCGTCGGCGCGCCCAGTGAAAGAACCCATGGCGCGAACATGGTTACGTCCGCACTCGCAAGTGTCTCGGTTGAAGGTCGTATAGTCTCCAACCAAGAACCTTAGCTGAGGTGAGCTTTCTGAATTCAGTGACGTGCAGACAGTTAAACCCCGTTTTCCATCTGCCAAAGTTTCCATCGTATCGGGATCGACTAGTTCCCATATCTGGATATCTTCCGACAAATGGGTGAAAACTTGGCTACCAGCCTCGGAATAGCGGCATGTGAAGCCACCAGCATGGGGAGAAACCTCGGTACAGCCGTAAAACTCGGCAGTGCGACAGCCCCATAGGTCTTCTATGCGCTCGCGGGTTCGGTCGATCCCCATCGCGGGCTCGCCACCAGTGAATAGGGTGGTGACAGAACTCTCAGCCGGGTCTAGGCCCATGTCCTGCATCACGCGCCCGAGGTAGAGCGCATAGGAGGGTGTGCCCGCTATTACGGTTGGTTTAAAACGATCTATGATGCCCACCCGCGCCTTGGCATCCATGCCTCCGCCGGGAATGACTGCGAGCTTAAGTCGATTAGCAGCAGCCATTACGCCCCACATCCATACATGGGGCCCAAACCCGACCATGGGAAACATCACGTCTCCCGGCCGGATATCCATTGACCACATGGCCCGTGCATTGGCCCACTCCCAGTACTCTCGGTCAAGATGAGTATAGCGAAATACCCGTGGCACACCCGTTGATCCCGAGGACGAAAACAGCATCCAGCCACGCTGATGCCAGTCGTCGTCATCGATGGTGGTATAGGTACCGTACGGCGGGTTGGAGATAGCGTCTTCCATCATCTCTGATTTATCAAGCACTGGCCACTTCGATAGGTCATCGACGGTTGCAATATCGGTCGGTGTAAGGTCTAGCCGGTCAAACCGTGCACGATAAAACGGGCTGTTTTCGTATAGAAATGGTGTGACGGCCGCGAGTTTGTTATTTTGAATAGCGGTAAGCTCGTCGCGAGACGCAGTATCCAATCTAGGAGACCAGTATTGGCCATCAGCAGGAGCATCGAAATCGTGGGCATGTTTGTTCAGCACACCGAGCCAAGTGGTGCGCGTTTGCGCTTTGCGGTCATCTCCGGCCATGGGTTGCTCCTGTTTTTTTGGAAGCGTAGCGAGCGATACGGTGGGCTGCAAGGTCGGGTAGATAGCCCGGTTTCTTCGATTCTCAAATTGACATAGTTTTGGGTTCTTAAAATGTCCACGGAGAAACAGTAATGGCCGTCAAACAAAATCCACCTTACCGCGCCGAACATATTGGCAGTTTACTACGCCCAGCGTCGATTCCTGAAGCCTTCCGAGCATATAAGAGAGGAGAACTGGACGAAACTGGCCTGACCAAAGCACGCGAAGACGCTATCCGTGACGTAGTGAAAATGCAGGAAGATGTTGGGTTACAATCGGTGACCGATGGCGAATTCCGACGGACGACTTATATCTCTCACTTCGTTGAGAGTTGCGACGGTCTAGATTTTAGGCCGAGCTCGTTCCGCTTTCATGACATCTCGGGTAATGATCATGAATTTCTAGCACCGGCCTGTGTTGGCAAGATAAAACGCTCCAAGGCGCTTTCAGCTGTTGAATTAGAATTTTTGAAGTCCGTCACCAAAAGTACAATCAAATCAACATACGCTTCGCCAGCAACCATGCATTTCCTTGGCGGAGCTCAGGACCCTGATCCGGAATTCTATTGCAATGAGGAAGACTTATTCGCCGACATCGCCACCGCATATGATGAGGACATAGCTGACATTTCTGACCGTGGTGCCTGCTACATTACTCTAGATGACGTTCCATTTCCCATGCTATGCGACCCTGCGATCCGCGGCCAATTGGAAAAGCTGGGCAAGGACCCAGAACGGCTGGTTGACCAATATATTGAACTTACCAACGCCAGCTTTGCCAGCGCACCGTCAGACATGACGGTTGGCTTTCACATGTGCCGTGGTAACCTCAAAGGGACCTGGTTGTCGGAAGGAAGCTACCAAGCCGTCTCGGAAAAACTATTCAAAAACCTTGACGTAGACGTGTTCTTCCTGGAATTCGATACCGAACGCGCTGGCGGATTTGAGCCGCTTTCAGCCATGCCAGATGACAAGATAGTTGTTTTGGGCCTTGTGTCATCCAAGGTTCCAGAACTGGAATCGAAGATTGCTCTGCACGCCCGTATAAAAGAGGCTCAGAAATACGTCGATCTTGAACGCCTTGCACTTAGCCCTCAATGCGGGTTCTCATCTGCAATTATTGGCAATCCTGTCACCAGAGATGACCAACTGGCCAAGTTAAACCTCGTCGTTGAGGTGGCGCGGGAGGTCTGGGGCACAGCGTAAATATTCCTCGAACGGGGCCATTGACTCCGGAATGCCTCGGGTCTTCAATTCGGTCTAAAGGCCACAGAAATTGGGGGAAGGAATGGCTATTAACGGGTTCGATGTTTTTGACGGAGACGGCCACGTCCTTGAGAACGATGATGAGATCGCGGAATATTTCGAAGGCGATTTCGCAAATCTGCAACGCTTTAAGACTTTCGGTGTTTGGCCTAGCCTTGATGGATGGGCGAGGGGGTTCATCATGGCGTCGAACGACGGCGAGCCGCGTCGCTACACACATACCGACGCTGATGTCTGGGCAGAGATGTTAGACATCATCGGTGCAGATGGTACCGTGTTATATCCTACGGCGGGGCTCGCTGCGGGGCTAATTTCCGATCCCAAGTGGGCAGTAGAAACTATCCGCGCATACAATAACTGGTTAGAAGATCGGTATACATCCAAAGACAAACGACTTTACGGCGCAGGGATAATTCCGGTTCAGGTGCCTGATGAGGCGGCCAAAGAAATCGAACGCTGCGCTACCGAACGCGTGCATTTTCCCGCAATGATGTTGCCGTCTCAGACATATATCGGAAAATCGTATGGCGATGAGTTCTTCTGGCCGATTTACGAAGCTGCGGAAAAGTATGATATGCCGCTTGCCATTCACGGCGGACCAAGCCGAGGCATGGGTTTTGACCACTTTCGGGAATTCGTGAAGGTGCATACGCTTGAACATCCGTTTCCGTTGATGATGCAGCTAACCGACATTGTTTTTTCCGGGGTGTGGGATGCGTTCCCAACGCTCAAGATCGCCTTCTTGGAAGGAGGTGCTTCTTGGGTGCCCTTTATGATGGATCGAATGGACTACGAATACGATTCCGTATTTGGTATCGCTAGCCGAAAGAAACTCAAAAAGCGACCGTCTGAATATTTGCGGGAGGGGAATAATTTCTGGGTGGCGATGGAATTGGGGGAGAAAAACCTCAAATACACTATCGACGCTATCGGGCCAGATCGTATTCTGTATGCATCAGACTATCCGCATGAGCCAACCGAGGACGACCTTACGAGCGAGTTACCGGAATTTCTCGAGAGCAGCGAGTTTTCGGACGAGATTAAGTCGAAGTTGGTGCACGACAATATGATTAACTTCTATAATTTGGCCTAAAGGAGCCAAAAATATTTCCTTTTCGGTTCCATCTCTCCAAGTGCGGGCCGTTATTTATTGGAAGGCGGAGCATCTTGGAGCGGTCAGGAAGAATAGAAAGGAATTTTCAGCGCCATTTTTGACTATTTCGTTTTGCTGCCGAGACCTGCAGAAATCCTTGACCTAACCGTCATTTCCCCCTAGTTTTCCGCCCGCCCACGACAAAATTCATTGTCTAACGCTTTCGGGTGTACGTCGGTCCGCGCAGGTGCGCGCACTGGCGCCATTTGCGTTGGGGATTGTTCTAGTTGGGCCGATGTTAATTTAGGTAATGATACGGGAACATGTTCGACGGACTTACAGATCGTTTCGGCGAGATATTCGATAAGCTAAGAAAACGTGGCGTGCTGTCCGAGGCCGACATAACATTGGCTATGCGTGAAATACGCGTCGCGCTTCTCGAAGCCGATGTTGCGCTGCCGGTTGTAAAAGACTTCATAGATGGCATCAGGGAGCGCGCGGTTGGCGAGGAAGTTCTGCGCTCGGTCACGCCCGGTCAGCAGGTTGTCAAGATCGTCAACGACTATTTGGTCGAGATGCTTGGCCCTGAGACCGAAGAATTCGAGATCCGCGCCGCGCCGCCTGCCGCCGTAATGATGGTTGGTCTTCAAGGTTCAGGTAAAACGACCACGTCCGCCAAGATCGCTCGGCGCATTCAGGAAAAGCAGGCTAAGAAGGTGCTGATGGCATCTCTCGATGTGCGCCGCCCGGCGGCACAGCAGCAGCTAGCCGTACTTGGCGAGCAGGCTAAGATCGACACGCTGCCAATCTTACCGCTTCAGACACCCCGAATGATTGCAGACCGGGCCATGGATGCCGCAAAGAAGGAAGGCTACGATGTAGTCATCCTCGACACAGCAGGCCGCCTGCACTTGGATGATGAATTGATGGCCGAGGTCGTCGATGTTCGCGATGGTGCGCGGCCGGCGGAAATTTTGCTAGTTGCCGATGCTATGACTGGCCAGGACGCGGTTAATGTCGCCGAGTCATTTAATAAAAAATTGACCCTTACCGGCATCGTACTAACCCGTATCGACGGCGATGCCCGTGGTGGTGCGGCTCTGTCGATGAAAGCGGTTACTGGAACACCGATCCGGCTGCTTGGAACCGGGGAAAAGCTGGAAGCGTTGGAACCTTTCCATCCCGACCGGATTGCTTCACGGATTCTTGGTATGGGTGATGTCGTGAGTCTCGTCGAGAGAGCATCCGAGTTGGTCCAAGAGGACGAAGCTGAGCGGCTGATGAAGAAGATGGAGGCAGGTAGCTTCGATCTCGATGATTTTGCATCACAGTTACGTCAGCTCAGGAAAATGGGTGGTCTGAGCGGCGTGATGGGCATGTTGCCCGGCGTGAAAAAGGCTCAAGCGCAGATGGCCGCTGCTAATCTTGATGACACGGTAGTCGTTCGCCAAGAAGCAATTATCGGATCGATGACTCTAAATGAACGAAAGAAACCGGATCTGATCAAGGCATCCCGAAAGCGCCGGATTGCCGCCGGATCAGGCACGACTGTGCAGGATGTCAATAAGGTCCTGAAACAATATCAGGAAATGGGCCGTATGATGAAAAAGATGAAGAAGATCGGCAAGAGGGGTCTAATGCAGTCAGGAATGGCTGGAATGATGCCGCCGGGCATGCCGCCGGGTCCGGGAATACGATGACGACGGTGCGTTAGCGCCAAGGATTAGAACGAACAGAAAGATGAATACGAACCACTTAAACAATCGCGATCAAATGGAGGGTTAATAACCTAATGTCGCTTAAACTCAGACTATCTCGAGGGGGTGCGAAAAAGCGCCCTTACTATCGTATTGTTGTTGCGGATTCGCGTATGCCGCGCGACGGTCGTTATATCGAGCGTGTCGGCACTTACAATCCGATGCTGCCGCAGGAACATCCTGACCGGATTAAGCTCGACGATAAGCGTATCAAGCACTGGCTCAGTGTCGGCGCCAAGCCGTCTGACCGCGTGGCGAAGTTTCTCGGCCGAGCTGAGATTATCCCGATGCCGGAAATCCGTGAGACACCGAAACAGAGTGCACCGCGCGCCAAGACTTTGGAACGTATGAGAGAGGCTGAAGAATTAGCCAAAGCGAAAGCTGAGGCGGATGTCTCTGTCGAGGATACTCCGGCTGAAGAAGCTCCGGCTGAAGAAGCTCCGACGGAGGAAGCTGTAGCCAAAGAAGCTCCGACGGAAGAATCTGTAGCCGAAGAAGCTCCGGCTGAAGAAGCTCCGACGGAAGAATCTGTAGCCGAAGAAGCTCCGGCTGAAGAAGCTCCGGCTGAAGAGGCCTCGACCGAGAAGACCGATGAGGAAGCAGAGAAGAAGGGGGGCTGAAACTGTCTGTAGCGCGATCCTTCGGCGGGCAGCGCGGCGGGAACGTCACGGCGGTCGCCTCATCGGCGCGGGTCGAGGGTGCTGCTAATCCGGATCGCATATGTGTTGGAGCTATCGCGGGCGCACACGGTCTTAGTGGTTTGGTCCGAATTAAGCCGTTCACAGACCTAGCGGAAAACGTTGCCGCTTACGGCGCAGTGTCGGATGAGCTAGGAAGCAAAAGGTTTAAAATCCGGGTCGAAGGGTTTCGGGGTGGGATGGTGATTGCGGCGCTAGACGGGGTGTCGGACCGAAACGCGGCGGAGGCGCTTAAAGGCCTTCGGCTATACGTCTCAAAAGACGCGTTGCCGAAGTTAGATGATGACGAATTCTATCATGCGGATCTTCTCGGATTGGAGGTTATGCATAATGGGAGCAAGATTGGGACAGTTAGGTCGATTATCCCGGCCGGAGCCGGCGATGTGCTGGAAATCGATTGCGGACCAAGGAAGGAAAACCTGCTGGTGCCGTTCACGAGATCGGCAGTGCCGAAAATCGATATCCGGACCGGACGACTTACCGTCGATCCACCCGAAGGGATCGAAGGAAGCTCGGGATCAAATAGAGAGGACGAGACAAAAGAGTGAGTGAAGAGCGAAAAATATGGACGGCGAAAGTGCTGACGCTGTTCCCGGAGATGTTTCCGGGGCCGCTCGCCCATTCGCTCGCTGGCAAGGCATTAGGCCGTGATAAGTGGTCACTAGAACCCATCGATATCCGAGAATATGCGCTTGGAAAACACCGAAAAGTCGACGATGCGCCATTCGGCGGAGGCGCCGGAATGGTGATGCGAGCTGATGTGGTTGATGCGGCGATCAAAGACGTGGCGGTCGCGGATGCGCCGCTGATCTATCTGACGCCACGCGGTAAAAGATTCGACCAAGCATATGCGAGAGAGCTTGCGGCAGGGCCAGGGGCGATACTAATTTGTGGACGTTACGAGGGTATCGACCAGCGTGTTCTTGACGCCCGGAGCGTCACCGAAATCAGTCTAGGCGATTTCGTACTGTCGGGTGGGGAACCGGCCGCCCTTGCAATAATTGATGCTAGCGTGCGCCTTTTGCCCGATATAATGGGTGCGGAGGCCTCGCTCGAAGACGAGAGCTTTGACCGGGGATTGCTCGAATATCCCCATTACACGCGGCCAGCCGAGTGGTGTGGTCGCAAAGTACCGGAGGTTCTGCTTTCCGGTCATCACGAGAATATCTGTGCCTGGCGAACCGAACAGGCCGAGATTGCAACACGGGAACGTCGGCCAGATCTTTGGAAACGGTACCGACAAAACCTGCAGAACCAGAAGGAAAATTACTATGAACGTGATTGAACAAATTGAACAGGGAGAAATCGAGCGTTTGGTTGCCGAGCGTCCGGTACCAGAATTCGCCCCCGGAGATACGGTCCGCGTCCACTACAAAGTGGTGGAGGGAACTCGTGAGCGCGTTCAAGTCTATGAAGGTGTAGTAATTGCTCGAACCGCTAAGGCGCTGAATTCCTCATTTACAGTGCGTAAGATTTCATATGGTGAAGGTGTGGAACGGGTTTTCCCGCTTTACAGCCCGCGCATCGAGAAGATCGAGGTTGTTCGCCGCGGCGCAGTCCGTCGCGCTAAGCTCTATTACTTACGATCACGTAGGGGAAAGTCGGCGCGGATCGCCGAAAAGGTTGATCGACGCTTTGGAGCTGCGGCTGTTAGCAAGAACGATGCGCCTGCGACAGCGGCCGAAGCGGTCGAAATGCAGGATGAGGCGATGGAGCAGATCGCTCCTGAGCCGGAGAACGTAGCACCAGCCGAAGCAGAGAATAACAGCGGCGAGCAGAAAGAATCCTGAACGTCTATTTGCAATAGATTGGGGTGAAAAGTAAAAAATGGCCGAAATAAAAACACTTTTCGACAAGATCTGGGACTCTCACTTGGTCGAGGAAAAGGATGACGGCACCTGCATTCTGTATATTGATCGTCAGATTATTCACGAGATCACCAGCGCTCAGGCGTTTGATGGCCTGCGTGAAAACAATCGGCCAGTTCGGGTTCCAGACGCTCATCTTTTGGTTGCGGATCACAACGTTCCAACCGCCGGCAGAGCCGACGGGATAGAGAATGAACAGTCCCGCATACAGATCGAGCTTTTGGAGAAGAATGCGAGGGAATTTGGTCTCCCCTTCATAGATTTTTTGGACGTCCGTCAGGGAATTGTCCACGTGATCGGCCCGGAACAGGGCTTCACTCAGCCTGGTCTGACACTGGTGTGTGGCGATTCACACACCGCCACACATGGTGCACTGGGGGCACTGGCTTTCGGAATCGGTACCTCTGAAGTCGAGCATGTACTTGCGACCCAGACCCTTTTGCAAAAACCATCGAAAAACATGCGGATCACCGTCAACGGCGAGCTGCGTGACGGCGTGACTGCTAAAGACGTTATCCTTGCAATCATAGGAAAAATTGGAACTGCCGGGGGCACCGGTAGCGTCATCGAATATGCAGGCAGCGTCATCGAAAATATGTCGGTAGAAGGGCGTATGACAGTTTGCAACATGTCAATCGAAGCCGGGGCACGTGCAGGCATTGTAGCACCTGATCAGAAGGTGTTTGACTATCTTAAAGGCCGGCCCATGGCCCCTAAGGGCGCCGCGTGGGAGCAGGCGGTAGAGTACTGGAAGACGCTTAAATCCGATTTTGGGGCAAGCTACGATATTGAGGTCGAGCTGGACGCCATGGATATCGAGCCTTACGTCTCTTGGGGAACCAGCCCCGAAATGGTTGGACCGATTGGTGGCGTGGTTCCCAATCCCACAGATATTGACGACGAGGCAAAACGGCAAACTATCGAAGGTGCCCTTGACTATATGGATATTAAAGCCGGGATGAAGCTGACTGACATCCATATTGACAAGGTGTTTATTGGTTCATGTACCAACTCTCGCATTGAGGACCTCCGCGCGGCCGCTCTGGTTGCGAGGGGTCGGAAAGTGGCGGATGGAGTTTACGCCATGGTTGTGCCCGGTTCCGGTCTCATAAAGGAACAAGCAGAGTCGGAAGGCTTGGATGCGATCTTTACAGAGGCCGGCTTCGATTGGCGGGAGCCAGGATGTTCCATGTGTCTTGGCATGAATGGAGATATGTTGGAGCCAGGTGAACGTTCGGCATCTACCTCGAATCGAAATTTTCAGGGTAGACAGGGTCCGGGTGGGCGGACTCATTTGGTAAGTCCAGCTATGGCAGCGGCTGCCGCAGTGACCGGTCACCTCGCAGACGTACGAGAATTGAGTGACAGCGCTGGGGAATAAGAGAGAAAGAATATGAAAAAATTCCAAACTTTTTCGGGTGTTGCCGTACCTATGGCTGATCACAATATAGACACCGACAGAATTATCCCTGCCCGGTTCTTAAAAACGATCAAGCGCACTGGCCTTGGAGTAAATCTTTTTAATGACGTCCGCTATAATGAGGACGGTTCAGAAAAAAAGGACTTCATTCTCAATCAGCCACAGTATCGTAATTCTGAAATATTAGTAACTGGAGACAATTTCGGTTGCGGCTCGTCTCGTGAACATGCGCCGTGGGCGATCACTGATTTCGGAATTAAATGTGTGATTTCGACTTCGTTCGCTGACATTTTCTTTAACAACTCGTTCAAAAACGGCCTTTTGCTAATTAAGGTCTCGGCTGAGCAACGTGATGCTCTACTGGAAGATGCCGCTCATGGGGAGAATGCCCGGGTCGGAATCGATTTGGAGAACCAGAAAATCGCTCGCCCGGACGGCGAGGAGATCGCCTTCGAAGTTGATCCATTCCGCAAGCACTGTTTGCTGGAGGGGCTCGACGATATCGGTATCACACTGCAATCGGATGATAAAATTTCTTCGTTTGAGGAAAATCAGAGACGGTCTATGCCGTGGATGCAGGGTGCGCGGGTCTAAATATCAAAAAGCTAAGGAGAGCCGTAAAATGGCTGCCAACAAGAAAATACTCATGCTGCCTGGTGATGGAATTGGCCCAGAGGTCATGGGTGAAGTCCGCCGTCTCATAGACTGGATGGATAAGCGACGTTCGGTCACGTTTGATGTGACCGAAGACTTGGTGGGGGGGGCCGCCTACGAGAGTCATGGCGCCGCTATAAGTGATGACACGATGGAAGTTGCAATTAATTCCGATGCGGTTCTATTCGGTGCGGTTGGAGGTCCTCAGTGGGATAATATTGGTTTTGACGTTCGCCCAGAGGCGGGGTTGCTTCGGCTACGGAAGGATATGGATCTATTCGCTAACCTTCGACCAGCAATCTGTTTCGACGCGTTGGCCGATGCGTCAAGTTTAAAGACGGACCTAGTGGGTGGGCTTGACATACTTATAGTCCGTGAATTGACCGGTGGGGTCTATTTTGGCGAACCACGTGGAATTGAAGAACTGCCCGATGGCCAGCGGCGAGGCGTTAATACGCAGGTTTACACGACTGAGGAAATCCGCCGCGTATGCCGTGTCGCTTTCGATCTGGCAAAGAAGCGTAATAATCGAGTCTGCTCCGTCGAGAAAATGAACGTCATGGAATCAGGTATTTTATGGCGCGAGGAAGCAACTTGGGTCCACGACAACGAGTTCAAGGACGTTGATTTGTCGCATATGCTTGCTGATAACTGTGGGATGCAGCTGGTGCGCGACCCGAAGCAGTTTGACGTAATCGTTACTGATAATTTGTTTGGCGATATGTTGTCTGATGTTGCCTCAATGCTTACGGGCTCTCTCGGCATGTTGCCTTCGGCCTCATTGGGCCCGGCAGATGAGTCTGGCAGACGCCCGGCGCTTTACGAACCAGTTCATGGCTCGGCGCCTGACATCGCGGGCCAAGGTAAGGCCAATCCACTAGCAATGATCCAGTCCTATGCCATGATGCTCCGCTACTCATTTGACATGGCGGAGGATGCCGACTTGGTTGATAAGGCCGTGTGTAACGTACTCGAATCTGGTTTGCGGACCGGTGACATAATGCAGGATGGTATGAGGTTGGTTTCCTGCGAACAGATGGGCGAGGCGGTCACGGCGGAACTAGATAAGATCGCCGCGTAAATGATCACTTCAGCCTGCCCGATTAGAGGCAGCGTCGTTTGAATTATTACACAGAATCTTGAACGCAAAGACCTCTAACAAGTAAGCGACGGTGAGATCTCTGAGTATACGGAAAGACAAAAATAATGGGTTACACAGTTGTGGTAGCTGGCGCCACAGGAAATGTCGGTAGAGAAATGTTAGGAATTCTGGCGGAGAGAAAATTCCCGGCGGACAAGGTGGTAGCACTCGCTTCTTCACGCTCAGTCGGTCGCGAGGTTTCGATGGGCGGAGATGTCATCCTGACCGTCCAGGATCTAGCACATTACGATTTTTCAGATGCCGATATCGCATTATTTTCGCCGGGTTCTAAAGTTTCTGCGGAGCAGGCGCCGCGTGCTGCAAAGGCGGGTTGCGTGGTGATTGATAATTCGTCTCATTTCCGGATGGATCCTGATGTTCCGCTGGTAGTGCCGGAGGTTAATCCGGAAGACTTAGAATGGCATACCAAGCGTAACATTATTGCCAACCCAAATTGTTCTACCATCCAGATGGTTGTTGCGCTTAAGCCGCTACACGACATTGCTAAAATCAAGCGTGTGTCGGTTTCCACCTATCAGTCCACGTCGGGGGCAGGGAAAGCAGCGATGGACGAGCTATTCAACCAGACCCGTGGTATTTTTGTTAATGATACGAAGGAACACGAACAATTTACAAAGCAGATAGCGTTCAACGTGATTCCCCATATTGACGTCTTCGTCGATGATGGCGCGACTAAGGAAGAATGGAAGATGACGGTGGAGACGCGGAAAATTCTAGACAAGGATATTGCGGTGCAAGCGACCTGCGTGCGCGTCCCGGTATTCATTGGCCATGGCGAGTCCGTTAATATCGAATGCAATGAGGCAATCGACGAGGATGAAGCCAGAGATGTCCTTCGAGAGGCCCCTGGCGTGGTGGTGGTAGACCATCGGGCCAATGAAGGTTATGTCACTCCGGTCGAGTGTGCAGGTGAAGACGCAGTGTATGTCAGCCGAATTCGTAAAGACACGACCGTTAAGCATGGCCTTTCAATGTGGGTGGTGTCCGACAACTTGCGAAAGGGCGCGGCTCTGAATTCGGTACAAATTGCTGAAATGCTAGCTCGCAAAAAACTGATTTAGATTCCTGACGGCCAATAAGATTTTCTGGTTACGGCTCGAAAGCGGAACCTACGTCATAAGATAATTGCGAGTAGAAAATCCACTCTCTGAGATCCCGATCAAAAACTTGACGGTGCAAGATGGTTAGGAAACTGCAAATAACCAAAAATTAATTGAGGCGTCGGGCCCGCAAGTCGTGAAACCTACATTATGTGTCCCGCGAAGACACACCCGACGCCCCAAGAGCCGGTAAAGGCCCGTGGACGCGAGGGTTAATCGGCGTTGACCCATATCCGTCAGCGGCGCCCTTGGCTATACGCCGCAATCGTCTGGCAGTCGGACCAAAAGGTATTGTATGCCAATCGGTAACAATGCCGCTTACACTCTCACGTTTGGAGATGATCCCTTCGGGAAATTCGTGGCGCAATGACCAAACCAACGTTTATTGATATTTCTTGTGCATAAATGAATTTCGGGTACACAAATTTTCCACACGCTTATCCACAGAGAGAATTTTGGGCATAAAGCGTTTGTAGCCGGGCGGCGAACAGTAGCTCAGATTGACTTGGCTAATTCATCAGCGTAAACCGAAAGCGCTGAAAAAACGTATCAGACTTCATCCTTAACGAGTACGGAAATAGGAATGTGCCCATGGCGAGTCCAAATCGCCCTCTGTCACCCCATCTGCAGGTTTATAAGCCGCAACTAACCTCTGTCATGTCTATAATGCATCGCGCGACAGGGATTGCGCTTGCCGGTGGGACCTTTCTGTTAGTGTGGTGGCTAATTGCTGCTGCAACGGGGGAGGGTGCCTTTAACAACGTGCAGGCATTCACCGCCTCCTTGTTCGGGAAGATATTACTTTTTGGATGGTCCTACGCTTTGTTTTATCATCTTTGCAATGGAATCCGGCACTTGTTTTGGGATGCTGGAAAGGGCTTTGGTCTGACCGACGCCTATAGGAATGGCTGGATGGTTGTTGCTGTATCGATCTCCCTCACTATCATCGCTTGGGTCTGGGGCTATGCGTCGATGGGAGCGTTGTAATGAGCGTTCGTTCTCCGCTGGGAAACACTCGAGGATTGAGTTCCGCAGTATTGCATTGGTGGGCGCAGCGCCTGACCGCAGTTGCGTTAGTCCCTCTTGTAATTTGGTTCGTAGCCTCAATCTGCGCCATGGCCGGCGCAGATTATAGCGTCTTTCGGGAGTGGATCACTACGCCTATTGTCGCGGTTCTGCTTGTACTGCTGACAGTTGCAACTTTCCATCATGCACAGCTTGGAATGCAGGTTGTCTTTGAAGACTACGTGCACACAGAATGGCTGAAGATCGCTTCCATTGGGCTTGTTAAGCTAGTAGCGATCGGTTTAGCCGTAGCTACAATTTTTTCGATACTTAAAATAGCCATCGGCTAACTTGGAAGCAGACCTCCACGAATTGGCACAGGAACGCTATGAATACTAACGCATACGAAATCATTGACCATACTTACGATGTAGTTGTCCTCGGGGCCGGTGGCGCCGGTCTTCGGGCGACATTCGGCATGGCGATAAAGGGGTTGAGTACTGCCTGCATAACAAAAGTATTTCCCACACGTAGCCATACGGTTGCGGCGCAGGGAGGCATCTCCGCAGCCCTCGGTAATATGAGTGAGGACGATTGGCGCTGGCATTTTTATGATACTGTCAAAGGTGCTGACTGGCTCGGGGATCAAGATGCCATCGAATACATGTGTCGCGAGGCCATTCCGTCGGTGCTCGAGCTTGAACATTATGGGGTTCCGTTTTCTCGCACCGAAACTGGTGAAATCTATCAACGACCGTTTGGAGGTATGACAACCAAATATGGCGAGGGGCCGCCCGCGCAGCGTACAGCTGCGGCCGCTGACCGCACCGGACACGCCATCCTACATACTCTTTACCAGCAGTCTCTCAAACACGATGCTGAGTTTTTTATCGAATACTTCGGTATAGACCTCATCATGGACGAGGATAACATCTGCCGCGGGCTTCTAGCGTGGAATCTTGACGACGGTACTATTCATAGATTCCGCGCCAATTTGGTAGTGATGGCAACAGGCGGATACGGTCGCGCGTATTTTTCTTGCACTGGCGCGCATACTCAAACCGGTGATGGTAATGCGATGGCGCTGCGCGCCGGGTTCCCCTGCGAAGACATGGAGTTTATTCAGTTCCACCCCACTGGGATATTTGGGGCGGGTTGTCTAATAACCGAGGGGGTCCGTGGTGAGGGTGGCTACCTTACTAATTCGCAAGGCGAACGTTTTATGGAACGTTATGCGCCATCGGTTAAGGATCTGGCATCGCGGGACGTGGTCGCTCGGGCGATGACAATGGAAATCCGTGATGGAAATGGTGTAGGTGCTGACGCTGATCATATTCATCTTCACATTGAACATCTCGACGCAAACGTTATCAATGAGCGCTTGCCCGGAATTTCGGAAACAGCACGTATTTTTGCAGGTGTAGATGTAACTAAAGAGCCAATCCCAGTATTGCCAACGGTACATTATAATATGGGCGGTATCCCTACTACGCATCAAGGGGAAGTGGTTGCTCCGGTAAATGGAAACTCGGAGGCTATTAGGCCTGGTTTAATGGCCATTGGCGAGGCTGCCTGTGTGTCGGTACATGGTGCAAATCGCCTAGGATCAAATTCTTTGCTCGATTTGGTTGTATTTGGGCGGGCCGCTGGAGAACGAGCTGCTGAAATCATTGAGCCAGGCCAAAGCCAGCCGGAACTTCCAAAGGGTGCTGGCGAGAAGGCTCTAGATCGTTTCGATATGCGGCGCTTTACAAAAGGCACCACCGATACCTCTGAATTAAGGCTGGAAATGCAGCGAACCATGCAGGCACATTGTGCCGTATTTCGAACTGGGGATTTGATGAAAGAAGGCAGAGAGAGGCTTACCTCTCTGTGGTCTAAAAATGATGACATCAAAGTTAATGATACATCTCTAATATGGAATTCGGATCTTGCTGAAACTCTTGAATATGACAACTTGTTAGCACAATCGGTGGTTAGTTTGGACAGCGCAATCAACCGCAAAGAGAGCCGAGGGGGGCATGCGCGGGAAGACTGTCCTGATCGCGATGATGAAAATTGGATGAAACATACGTATGTATGGCTGAATGATGACGGCACGTCGCGAATTGACTACCGCCCAGTCCACACCAATACCATGTCCAATGACGTGGAGCCCGTTCCGCCAAAAGAGCGCGTTTATTGAGGAAGGTCATATGGCTGAATTTTCACTTCCCGCCAATTCAAAAATCCGTAAAGGTTCCGTCTGGGCTCCGCCGGAGAGTGCCAAAAAAGCGAAAACATTTCGCATTTATCGGTGGAATCCTGATGACGGTAAAACGCCGCAGGTCGACACCTATACTATCGACATGGACGATTGCGGGCCAATGGTCCTTGATGCAGTAATCAAGATTAAAAACGAGATTGATTCTACCCTGACATTCCGACGCTCCTGCCGAGAGGGGGTCTGTGGGTCTTGTGCAATGAACATCGACGGCACTAACACGCTAGCATGTACAAAATATATCGAAGAAATTAAAGGTGATGTAAAAATATATCCTCTTCCTCACATGCCGGTAGTAAAGGACCTAGTTCCAGATCTAACTCAGGTGTATGCACAATATCGGTCTATTGAGCCTTGGCTAAAATCCGATACACAGCCTCCCCCTGGGAAGGAACGTCTTCAATCTCCGGAGGAGCGAAAAAAATTGGATGGTATGTGGGAATGCATACTGTGTTTCTGCTGTTCGACCAGCTGTCCCAGTTACTGGTGGAACGGTGACAGATACCTTGGTCCAGCGATCTTGTTGCAGGCAAATCGCTGGCTTCAAGATTCCCGAGACGAAGCTAACGGTGAACGGCTGGACGAACTAGAAGACCCTTTCAGGCTCTATCGCTGTCACACTATCATGAACTGTACCAAGACCTGTCCTAAAGATCTTAACCCCGCGAAAGCGATTGGCGAGATTAAGCAGGCAATGGTGGCCCGGCGTTAACGAGAAAAACAGACCAACCGTATAAAATTGTTCTGTATTAATCAATGATAGATAAAATCTACTGAATCCATCCCCCTTTCATGGTGAACATAAATTATCCTGCTAAAATCATAGGCAAGACGGCTTGGTTGGTGGCGGTCTAGTTTTCTGTCGAATATTGCAACTCCGCTATATCGTGTTATTGAATCTCCAATCCATGCTGCGTTTTGTCTAATATGTCCGAATTCACACACTCCAGAGCCCCGCTGAATGCCTATCTGGAAATGATTGCTGATGGAAGAGTGCACCGAGACCCTGCACAGCTGTTTGCTTTGGCAAGACTACAAACTCTATGGCATGAACTTTTAGAATATGAATCGTTTAACCGCGAAGGCAGTTGGTTGGGACGGTTTGCTTTGACCCGACGGAATGCGGCGCGTGCTCCGCAAGGGCTGTATCTATATGGTCCGGTTGGACGAGGCAAATCTATGCTCATGGATATGCTCTATGATTCAGTCCCAAGTAATCGCAAACGGCGGGTCCACTTCCATGAATTTATGCTGGAAGTTCACAAAACTATGCACGAAAGGCGGAAGAAGGACGGGAAGATACAGGACCCACTTCCAAAAATTGCTAAGGTAATTGCAAAAGAAACTTGGTTCGTCTGCTTCGATGAATTTCAAGTCGACAATATTGCGGACGCTATGATCTTGGGTCGTCTGTTCGAAACTCTATTCGAAGAGGGTGTAGTGTTCGTCGCAACTAGTAACACTCATCCCGACAATCTTTATAAAGGAGGTTTGCAGCGTGACCGTTTCCTACCATTTATCGACGTTCTCAAGCGTAAAATTGATATCGTATCACTAGATGCGGAGCGAGATTATCGACGCGATCGCCTCGTGGATATGGGGGTATACTTTTCCCCCCTCGGGCCGGATACGGATGCGGCCGTGGATTTGGCCTTTGCAGCACTGACCGACAATTCGGTGGGATCTGCAGAGGAAATCTCCGTCATGGGCCGGATTATTCAAGTGTCGCAAGCGGCGAAAGGTGTTGGTCGGTTTCAGTTTTCTGACCTTTGCGGAAAGCCTTTAGGCGCCCCAGATTACTTGGCTATAGCGAATACTTATCACACCGTAATCCTAGAAAATATCCCGACGCTTCCTCCTGCCAAACGAAACGAGGCTAAGCGCATGGTCACTTTGATCGATGCGCTCTATGAGGCGAGAGTGAATATGGTGGTGTCGGCGGCTGTAGAACCCGACGAGCTTTGCACGGAGGGAGATACCGCGGTGGCGTTCGAGCGGACGGCCTCACGTCTTATCGAAATGCAGTCAGAAGAATATATTCAGACCCACAGTCGGTCTTAATGGCCGTATCGTCCTGAGTATGTCATATGAAATCCTTACTTCCCGCCCCACCTAAATCATAGTTACAGCGTGTTTTGATGGTGTTCACACCGTGAACAAACTTTGATTCTTTCTCTTGCCCTTATAATTCAACGGCGCTAGAAAACCTACGGTCCGGCAGTTCTCTGGCGGACGGTAAACCTTTTTCAAAACAGCCCCGGAAATCTCCATGGCCCGTAGTAAAATCGCCCTTATCGGCGCCGGCAATATTGGCGGCACACTCGCACATCTAGCAGGATTAAAAGATCTAGGTGACATAGTCCTATTTGACATAATGAAAGGGACCCCGCAGGGGAAAGCTCTCGACCTTGTTGAATCATCCCCGGTCGAAGGGTTTGACTCCCGTATAACCGGCACCAATTCATATGCGGGCATCAAGGGGGCAGATGTTATTATCGTTACTGCCGGTATCCCGAGAAAGCCTGGGATGAGTCGGGATGACTTGATCGGTATCAACTCTAATGTGATGAAACAGGTCGGCGAAGGCATAAAGAAATATGCGCCAGATGCTTTTGTTATCTGCATCACTAACCCGCTTGACGCCATGGTATGGGCGTTACAAAAACACTCTGGCTTACCCGCAAAAAGGGTGGTCGGAATGGCGGGCATATTAGACAGCGCACGTTTCCGCTATTTTCTTGCCCAAGAATTCAATGTATCGGTCGAAGACGTCACAGCGTTTGTGCTCGGCGGCCATGGTGATACCATGGTTCCTTCTGTGCGATATTCCACTGTTGCAGGGATCCCGCTGCCTGATTTAATAAAGATGAAGTGGACAACGGCAAAGCGTTTAAATGAAATCGTTCAACGTACGCGTGATGGCGGTGGTGAAATAGTAGGCCTTCTTGGGAACGGCTCCGCTTTCTATGCGCCAGCCTCGTCGGCGATTGCCATGGCCGAGTCCTATTTAAAGGATAAGAAACGGGTTTTACCCTGTGCTGCTAAGCTTAACGGAGAGTATGGAGTTAAAGGCCTTTATGTTGGCGTGCCGGTTGTTATTGGCGACAAAGGAATCGAGCGCATCGTTGAGGTAAAGTTGGACGCAATCGAGCGGCGCCAGTTCAACAAATCGGTCAAGGCGGTTGAAGGACTCGTCGAGGTCGTAAAGAAAATGGAACGTGGCGGTGCGAAGAAGGGTAAGTAGCGCCTCATGATTCTGTTCGGCGGGCAGTCCGAGTTCCCTTAATGGCGGCCTAGATTTTTGTAAAAGTTGCCTCAAAAACACTTTTCCCTTTTTTATGTGGCCTAGGAGCATATAGATTCAACATGAATATTCATGAATATCAGGCAAAGCAGTTACTCGCCAAATACGGCGTCGCGGTTCCGCGTGGTGGGGTAGCCTACACCTCCGATGAGGCCGCAAAGGTTGCCGAAGACCTCGGCGGAGAAATTTGGGTGGTTAAGTCGCAGATTCACGCTGGTGGGCGAGGGGCAGGCCGGTTTAAGGATGATTATAGCGAAAAGGGAGGCGTCCGTGTCGTCAAGTCTCTAGACGACGTCCGCGAGAACGCCAAAAATATGCTGCACAAGGTTCTGGTCACAAAACAGACCGGTGATGAGGGAAAGGAAGTTAAGCGCGTCTATATAGAAGAGGGATGCGATATTGTGCGCGAGCTATATCTCGGGATTCTGATCGACCGAGCAACCAGTCGTATAACTATTATGGCGTCCACAGAGGGTGGCATGGAGATCGAAGAGGTTGCCGAGGCGACGCCGGAAAAAATCCTGAAACTCGATATTGATCCGGCGACTGGTATCCAACCTTTCCATACTCGCCAGATAGCGTTCGGACTCGGACTAAAAGGCAATCAGGTCAATGCCGCGTCTAAATTTCTGACGGCAATGTATGCCGCGTTTAACGATCTCGACGCTTCAATCATCGAAATTAATCCGCTGGTCGTAACGGGCGCCGACGATATCATTGCGCTCGATGCGAAAATGAACTTCGACGACAATGCCCTGTTCCGTCAAAAGGAAGTCGAAGAACTCCGCGACGAGGAGGAAGAGGACGCGACTGAATTAGAGGCAGCAAAACATGATCTAAATTATATCACGCTCGACGGTAGTATTGGCTGTATGGTCAATGGCGCTGGGCTTGCTATGGCTACTATGGATATCATTAAACTCTATGGCGGCTCACCAGCTAACTTCTTGGATGTAGGCGGCGGCGCGACCAAGGAGAGAGTAACGATAGCGTTCAAACTTATCCTGTCTGACCCTAACGTCGAGTCGATCCTGGTGAACATCTTTGGTGGCATCATGCGCTGCGACGTCATCGCAGAGGGGGTTGTCGCGGCGGCTCGGGAGGTTAGTCTTGACGTACCTCTAGTGGTCCGTTTGGCGGGTACTAATGTCGAATTAGGTAAAAAAATTCTCGAAGAATCTGGTCTGCCAATCGTTTCCGCGGATAATCTCGCAGATGCTGCGGAAAAAGCTGTCAAAGTAACGCAGGAGGCGGCCTGATGTCTGTAATTGTTGGGAAAGACACAAAGGTCATATGCCAGGGGTTCACCGGCGCGCAAGGAACCTTTCATTCGGAACAGGCGATCGCCTACGGTACAAACATGGTCGGGGGTGTCACGCCTGGCAAAGGTGGCGGCATGCACCTAAATCTGCCGGTTTTTGATACTGTCGCCGCAGCTGTCGAGAAAACCGGTGCGAATGCTTCGGTCATTTATGTGCCTCCGCCTTTTGCAGCGGATGCCATCCTCGAGGCTATCGATGTAGAGATTCCCTTGGTGGTCTGTATCACTGAGGGAATCCCAGTCATTGATATGGTGCGCGTTAAACGCGCACTAACTAATTCTAACACCCGCCTGATCGGACCAAACTGCCCCGGCATAATCACGCCCGATGAGTGCAAGATTGGCATTATGCCGGGACATATCCACCACCGCGGAAAGATTGGGATCGTATCCCGGTCTGGCACGCTAACCTATGAAGCCGTCGCGCAGACGACCGCTGCAGGCCTTGGGCAGACCACCTGCATCGGTATTGGTGGTGATCCGGTGAATGGGACTAACTTCGTAGATTGTATCGATAGCTTCCTTGGTGACGATGAAACTGAGGGTATCGTTATGATTGGCGAAATTGGTGGTTCCGCCGAAGAAGACGCGGCTGACTTTCTAAAAAAGGCAAAAACGAAGAAGCCAGTCGTGGGTTTTATTGCAGGTGTGACTGCCCCACCGGGACGTAGGATGGGGCATGCAGGGGCAATCATTTCCGGAGGGAAAGGCGGCGCTGACGACAAAATTGAAGCCATGAAAAGTGCAGGTATCAGGGTATCTAACTCGCCAGCCGGTATTGGCAACGCGATGGTAGATGCGATGAAGGGATAAAACCGGGGGAGGCTTAAAGCGTCGGCATTTCCCGGCGATGTAGTATTAAGAGGAGCGGCGTCCGATGGCGCAAGATGTAATGACCGGAATATTAGAACGGACTTCTTTCCTCACGAGTGCCAATAGCACGTTTGTGGCGGAAATGTACGCGCGCTATCTTGAAAAACCGGCATTGGTAGATCCGGAATGGTCGGCCTTCTTCGAAGAGTTGAAGGATGACGCGCCCGATATTCTAAAGGATCTGATCGGGGCTAGTTGGTCTCCTCGTGAGACTGCCGTGATCGGAACGGAGACAGCCGCCGAGGTTTTAAAGACCGCCGATACCCCCGCGCATCAAAGCGAGGGTAGCAATATCGGCGAAGTGACGCGTGATTCAATTCAAGCGCTGATGATCATTCGTTCGCATCGCGTACGAGGGCATCTATATGCCGAACTGGACCCACTCGGTCTAGAACAGCCATTAAGCCACACCGAACTCGACCCAGAGTCTTACGGATTTTCTGAAGCCGACTATGATCGAGAAATCTACATCCATGATCGACTCGGCTTAGGTGAAAAGGCTCCACTCCGCAATATAGTAAAAAGCGTTCGGGAAACATACTGCGGACATATTGGTGTTGAATATATGCACATTACCTCTACTGAGGAAAAGGTATGGATCCAAGACAGGATCGAATCAATCCGCAATCAAACTGACTTCACTGATTTCGGCAAGACGACAATTCTCGAGCGTTTGACTGAGGCGGAAACTTTCGAGAAATTTCTCAACGTAAAGTATACCGGCACAAAGCGCTTTGGCCTCGATGGCGCGGAGTCTTTGGTTCCTGCCCTAGAGCAGGTCCTGAAGCGTGGTAGTCAATTAGGGGTCGAGGAGGTCGTTATTGGAATGCCTCATCGCGGTCGACTAAATGTGCTAGCTAATGTGATGAACAAGCCGTTTTCTGCGATCTTCTCAGAATTTCAGGGGACGTCAGCAACGCCAGAAGAGGTTCAAGGTTCAGGCGACGTCAAATATCATCTCGGCACATCCGCTGATCGGGAGTTCGACGGTAAACAGGTTCATTTATCCTTAGCTGCAAACCCGTCCCATCTTGAAGCGGTAGACCCCGTTGTGATTGGAAAGGTGCGGGCAAAACAGCGCCAGAGAGGAGATAAAGAACGCCGTAAAGTACTCGCGTTGCTTATGCACGGCGACGCTGCATTTGGTGGCCAAGGTATTGTAGCAGAGACATTTGGTCTTTCTGATATAAAGGGCTATCGGACCGGCGGTACAATCCATGTGGTTGTCAATAACCAGATCGGATTTACAACTAACCCGGCAGCAACACGCACATCTCGCTATCCTACCGAAATCGCTAAGATGGCTCAGGCGCCAATCTTTCACGTAAATGGCGACGATCCTGAGGCGGTAGTCCACGTGGCGCGCATTGCGACGGAATTTCGTAACGAATTTCGAAAAGATGTAGTTATCGATATGTGGTGCTACCGCCGTTTCGGCCACAACGAGGGCGATGAGCCAGCGTTTACACAGCCTAGAATGTATCGCGGCATCGGAGAGCACCCGACAGTGCGTGAACTCTATGCGCACAAATTAATCGCCGAAGGTATATTGACTGAGGAACAGGTCGATAAAATACAGCAGAAAGTCCGCGACCACTTGGATGCAGATTTCTCTGCATCCACTTCCTTCAAACCAAATAAAGCGGATTGGCTTGAAGGGAAGTGGCAGGGACTTACCACCGCGCCCTCTATCGAGGAGCGCAAGGGACAGACAGACGTATCATTAAATCTATTGAAGGAGGTTGGTAAGGCGATATCAACGGTACCTGATGATTTTAACCTGAATAACAAGCTGAGAAGGTTCTTTAAGAACCGCGCCCAGGCTATCGAAAGTGGAGAAGATATCGATTGGGCAACAGGCGAGTCCCTAGCGTTTGGTACGTTATTGACTGAAGGACATTTGGTCCGACTTAGCGGTCAAGATGTCGCACGTGGAACGTTCTCTCACCGCCACGTCGTCGTTACCGACCAAGATAGCGAAGAGGCGTTTATCCCTCTGGAACAGATTCGGCCGGGAAATCAGGCTATGTTTATCGCCCGAAATTCGACGTTGTCGGAGGCGGCTGTTCTCGGATTTGAATATGGCCTGTCATTGGCTGATCCTGAGGTATTAGTGATGTGGGAGGCACAGTTCGGAGATTTCGCGAACGGGGCCCAGTTTATTTTCGACCAGTTCATATCTTCATCGGAATCGAAATGGTTGCGCATGTCTGGGCTGGTAATGCTTCTACCACATGGCTTCGAGGGGCAGGGGCCGGAGCATTCTTCTGCGCGCCTAGAGCGTTACCTACAGCTTTGCGCAGAGGACAACTGGCAGGTCTGTAACATTACGACGCCCGCAAATTATTTTCATGCATTGCGGCGCCAAATCCGCCGGAATTTCAGAAAGCCTCTGGTAATCATGACACCGAAGTCACTGCTAAGGCATAAGAGAGCTGTTTCCACGCTGGAAGAATTTGGCCCCGGCACATCATTCAACCGCATTCTACCGGAGACCGGCAAACTAGTCATGCGTACCAAGGTGCAGCGGATCATCCTTTGTAGCGGGAAAGTGTACTACGATCTTCTTGCAGCTCGCGAAGAAATGAACATCTCCAACGTCGCGCTTATACGTGTGGAACAGCTTTACCCATTCCCCGAAGTGTCCCTTGCCAAAGAACTGGAAAAATACCCTAACGCCGATGTCGTGTGGTGCCAAGAGGAGCCTGAGAACATGGGCGCGTGGACCTATCTGGACCGTCGCCTTGAAAAACTTCTGGGAAATTCAGAGATCAAGGCTAAACGCCCGATATACGTCGGTAGGCCTGAGGCCGCATCGCCCGCTACGGGTTCGTTAAGTAAACACAACAGTGAACAAAAGGTACTTGTCGATGAAGCCCTCACTATCTGAACAGATTCGATTTCTGCTGCGGGAGAAAAATACACATGGCTACTGAAATTAAAGTCCCGACGCTCGGTGAGTCCGTGACCGAAGCAACCGTTATTCAATGGTTTAAAGCGGAGGGTGACGTTGTTGCCGTAGACGAGCCTCTGCTCGAGCTAGAAACCGACAAGGTAACGCTCGAGGTAAACGCGACTGCAGCCGGCACGCTCAGGGAAATAACCGCCAAAGCAGGGGAAAACGTTGACGTAGGTTCCCTGCTTGGCCTTATAGGCGCCGGCCCGGCCGCATTAATAAAGCCGAAGAAAACGATCGAAGAATCAGCTGCCCCAACCGCCACGACGTTAGCTAAGCCGGCGTCTACGGAACCTGTTGTTGAAGATGATAGTAGAAAATTTTCACCCTCCGTTCGCAAACTTATCGAAGAAAATAACCTCGACTCGACACATATCATCGGAACTGGCAAGGGAGGACGCCTGACCAAGGGCGACGTAATATTATTTCTGAAGGAAGGTGGCGGTAGGAAGGTTGATCCCGAGCCGCTGGCACCCGGATCTAGGCGATCCTCGGAATCAGACGTGGCCCTCGTGACCGGCCAGCGGGAGGAACGGGTAAGAATGACTCGTCTTCGTCAGCGCATCGCTGAGCGTCTGAAGGAAGCTCAGAACACAGCTGCGATCCTGACGACTTTTAACGAAATAGACATGACCAACGTTATAGCGGCCCGCAAGAAATTTCAGGACGATTTCGAAAAACGGCACGGTTGCCGCCTCGGATTTATGTCGTTCTTCGTCAAGGCCAGCATCGTCGCGCTAAGGGAACTGCCGGCTGTAAATGCCGAAATCGACGGTGGCGACCTTGTATATAAAAACTACTACGATATTGGTGTAGCTGTTGGTACTGAACAGGGATTAGTTGTGCCAGTGTTACGCGATGCAGATACCAAGTCTTTCGCTGACGTGGAAATAGGTATCACTGATCTCGGTCGACGGGCGCGTGATGGGAAATTGGGCATAGATGAACTTACCGGCGGTACGTTTACCATCACTAATGGCGGGGTTTATGGTTCGCTGATGTCTACGCCGATAATCAACCCGCCACAATCTGGCATCCTTGGGATACACAAGATTGACCGCCGCCCTGTCGCGGTAGGAGATTCAGTCGAGATCCGGCCCATGATGTACGTGGCGCTCTCCTACGATCATCGTATCATCGACGGTCGTGAAGCGGTGACGTTCCTTGTCCGAATCAAGGAATGCATCGAGGATCCCGAACGTATACTTTTAGAAGTATGATCAAAGGTTCGATGCTATGAGCAAAACCCATTTCGACTTGATTGTGATCGGGGCAGGACCGGGTGGATATGTTGCGGCCATCCGTGCGTCCCAGCTTGGACTTAAAACTGCTTGCATAGATAAACGCGAGACTTGGGGCGGAACCTGTCTAAACATCGGCTGCATCCCATCCAAGGCGTTACTGCATTCGTCAGAAAAATTTGAGGAGGCGCGAGACCAACTCGCTAATCATGGCGTGAAAGTTGGTCGGGTCGAACTTGACCTTAAGACGCTGATGGCGCGCAAGGATAAGGTGGTGGATGACCTGACAAAAGGTATCGGTTTTCTATTCAAGAAGAATAAGGTCACCGGCATCACCGGTGCCGCGAAAATCGTAAAACCAGGTGAGGTCCGGGTAACGACTAAGGATGGAGCTGACACGTATACGGCGGATAATATTCTGATAGCGACCGGTTCTGAGATCGCACCCCTGTCGAGTGTTGAGATCGACGAAGACAAAATCGTTTCATCCACTGGTGCATTGTCGCTTTCCAAGGTGCCGAAGCACCTTGTGGTTGTAGGTGGCGGATATATTGGTCTCGAGATGGGCTCAGTATGGCGTCGGCTTGGATCCAAGGTGACGGTCGTCGAGTTCCTCGACACTATCGTGCCTAATATGGATAAAGAAATCGGTGCCGCCATGCACAAGTCTCTACACAAGCAGGGTATAGAATTCATGCTCGGCACAAAGGTAACGGGCGCAAAAACTACCAAGACGCACGTAACTCTGGCGATTGAACCATCCGCTGGCGGCAAATCAGAAGATATCAAGTGCGATGTCGTTCTCGTGTCTATAGGCCGAATTGCTTATACTGATGGCTTGGGCCTCGAAGATGTAGGCATCGAAATGGACAATCGAGGCGTTATACAAGTAGACGATTATTTCAAAACTAGTGTAAATGGTATCTATGCTATCGGCGACGTGACGCCCGGCGCGATGCTTGCACACAAGGCGGAGGAAGAGGGTATTGCTTGCGTTGAACATCTTGCAGGACATGCGACGCACATTAATTACGATGCCATCCCGTCCGTAGTCTACACATGGCCTGAAGCAGCTTCCGTCGGTAAGACAGAGGAACAGCTGAAAGAGGCTGATGTTAACTATAAAAAAGGTACCTTCCCATTCATGGCCAACTCGCGTGCTCGTGCCAACGGAAATACAGATGGTTTCGTTAAAATTCTGGCCAATAAAGAGACCGACGAGGTGCTCGGCGTACACATAATCGGGCCGGATGCCGGTACCATGATTGCGGAGTTGGCTTTGGCCATCGAATTCGGAGCCTCTTCGGAGGACATCGCACGCACCTGCCATGCCCATCCCACTTTGAACGAGGCGGTTAAGGAGGCGGCTCTTGGTGTCGAGGGATCGTCTATCCATATCTAGTCGAAGGTACCCTCATCCGAATCCTATTTTTTCCCCGATCAGGGCGCGCCCTGGCCGGCTGAATTTAAGCCCACGCATATATGAGATGGTGAGTGGGGCATCGGTGGAGATAGTCGCTTTTATAACGCGATTCAGATAGTGATCAGAGCACCGAATGCGGGGAATTCTCGAGAAATGATGATCAAGTGGCTCACTAATAGGGCGCAGGCGTCTGAGCTGACTACTATCGAAATAGGCGTCTTTAATCCGATCCCGCAAGCATTGTATCTATGCCGTGGCGGCCTTTAGCTTTGAGGGTGGAACGCGGGTGTGCGCTATCGTAAATCTCGAGAAGTTTCTGAGTATCTACATCGGTATAACGTTGGGTCGTCGATAACGAGTTATGGCCGAGAAGTTCCTGTATTGTCCGAAGGTCACCGCCACCGGCTAGCAAATGCGTGGCGAAGCTGTGCCGCAGCGCATGCGGGGTCGCAGTTCTCGGCAAGCCCAGATCGGCCCGGAGGGCACGCATAGTTCGCTGCACGACTCCCGGATTCAGCCGCCCGCCGCGGGCGCCATAGAACAATGGCTGGCCGTGCTCGTTTGAGTACGGACATAGATCTTGGTAGCTGCGTACGGCATCAATCACAACGGATAGCACTGGCACTAACCGTTCCTTATCGCCTTTGCCGGTAATAACCATAGAGTCGGAGGTCGGCGCATCCCTTTGGTTTAATCGTAATGCTTCATCAATACGCAAGCCGCAGCCATATAAAAGGGTGAGTATGGCTACATTCCGGGCGCTAATCCAAGGCTTGGTGGCTGTTTCCGCCGCTCGCCTAAGTAGTGCGATGGCATCGTTGACGTTTAACGGCTTTGGCACTGACTTCGGGGGTTTGGGGGCATTTACCGCTTTTAGCGCCGCACTATTGACGTGACCAGTCTGGTCGAGAAAACGGAAAAGGTTGCGCAGGGCGCACATCGCGCGCGTTATCGAAGTGCTGGAGAGGGGTTTTTGTATTTGATCCTCCGGATTTCTTAAATCCGCTAGCCAACTCCGAAAATCAGCGGGCGTTAAGCTCTTAAGCCTTGCAAGATCGGTAAGCTCTCCATTTGAGGTTTTGCCTGGACCTTTTTTCTTTTTATTTAAACATTCCAGAAAACGCCTCACATCATAGCAGTAGGCGTTCACCGTGTGCGCAGAAGTTCGCTTCTCCGATACAAGCCAGCGCTGCCATTCGTGAAGGGCATCTAGGAGATCCCCCGCTGCCGGGAACGGGATTAGCTTTTCGGTCCCAGACATTGCTTTAGCCGCGTTTCTAAGATGTTTGCGAGAAACTGAATTAAATCGGTCGCCTGATGCGGATCGAACCCGTCGTCCCTCCCCGATCCCAACGCCAAAAGCATTTCGGGAGAACGACTACCTGTTCGTATGCGGACATAGGCGACGGACTTCACACGGTCAGCATCTTCGCCGAAAACCAAAGATTCGCCCGCCGTATTTGCCTGCAGTAGAATACGTTTTTTTTTCCCTAGAAGATTGGAAATACCTCCAATGCCAATTGCTTTCGCACCAGCGAGCGCAAGTGCACCGTTTTCCTCTATACATAGTGTGGCTCCTTCCAGATCCAGTAGCCCCGAGAGCTGGGTTCGAACTATGTTGCCAAGCGCATGAATATCCCCGGCCTCGACTATGGCAGTAACTGCTTGATGGATTTTTGATTGTCCGGCGGCATTACCCTCCACGGTCTGTAAAAGGGCCCTCTCGCGTCGTCTCAGGTTAGTGATTTGCTCCTGAACTTTATCTAACATGAAGCGTTGCATGTCTAAAACACGATCGCCACGTTTGAATTCTGGGGGAGTTAAAAAGGTGAGAACCTCTGGGTTTTCTTGGAGGAAATTCGGATGTTGGCGGAGCCAAGCAGCAACGGAATCTGGCGTCAACGTTATATGTTTGATTTCGGCAGTTTTGTCGAAAGATCCGCTCACTTTCATGAATCCAGGATTTGCTGACCGGTATCCGCCCAGTCTGCCAAGAATGCAGATAGCCCCGCGTCAGTGAGAGGGTGCCTGAATAGCTGGCGTAGAACTTCTGGCGGAACAGTACAGACATCGGCTCCCATTTTTGCGGCATTTATTACGTGGTTTGGGCTACGAATAGATGCGACCAGAACCTCTGTCTTGAAGTGGGCATAGTTTGCGTAAATGCTGCAGATATCATCTATCAGCCCCATGCCATCGCTGCTGACGTCGTCCAGCCGGCCTACAAACGGAGAAATGTATGCTGCACCCGCTTTTGCGGCCAAGATGGCCTGTCCAGGTGAGAAGCAAAGGGTGACGTTAACCTTGGTACCGGCATCGGAGAGCGCTTTACAAGTTTTCAGGCCGTCAGGTGTCAGCGGCACTTTTACGGCGACATTAGGTGCGAGTGTCGCAAGCTTTTCCCCCTCCGCTAGCATGGTATTGAGATCGGTCGCGGCGACTTCTGCACTCACAGGTCCGTTGACTAGTTCACAGATCTCTTGGATGACTTGCAGAAAATTGCGGCCTGACTTCGCGATTAGAGAGGGGTTGGTGGTGACACCATCCACCAGTCCAGTTGACGCAAGGTCGCGAATGTCATCCACATCGGCGGTGTCCACGAAAAACTTCATGATCGTCCTTCTTGTTGATAATTTCCCAATTTCCTACCTCCAGTCGATTTGGATATCGGATGGTTGTTAGCTAATTGGCCATGACTATAGGCTGAGCTAGAGTGTACTTGATGGAAGCTGACCTTTCTACATGCCCGCAGACGGATGCTTACAACATTGTCAGCGTTCTCTTGCCGCTACCGCTGAAAGCGCCTTATGACTATCTGGCACCAAAAAACATGCCGGTTGAACTTGGTTCTTATGTTGAGGTACCGCTTGGGAGCCGGTATGCGAAGGGCGTTGTATGGGGTTGCGCTCAGGGCGGGGTCGATTCTAAAAAATTGCGAGAAATCAGCGCATTAGTAGACTTACCCCCAATGCCTGAGAGCCTTAGGCGGTTCGTCGAATGGGTTGCTAAATATACCTTGGCGCGGCGCGGCAGCGTATTGCGAATGACAATGAGCGTACCGCGGGCGCTCGAGCCGCCACGGATGACGAGAGCTTATCTTCTGGCTAACGGGGTCGATGCAGAAATCGAATCACTTCCGGGCGGCACTCGATTAACGCCCGCTCGCCGACGCGTTTTGATTGCCCTTTCCGATTCAGGTCCCCGAAAGGCGAAGGATATCGCCAGGGATGCGAAAACTTCAATTTCGGTGATCCGAGGCATGGCGGATATTGGCGCTCTGCAACCAATTTCGGTTCAGGAAGACAAACCTATAGACCACCCCGATCCCGAAAGAGCAGGTGCGGTACTATCCGATGTACAGGCAGCTGCAGCGGTGGAACTGGTAGCTGCGGTTGAAGAAGGTTATTCGGTAAGGCTTCTTGATGGCGTGACTGGGTCTGGCAAGACCGAAGTTTATTTTGAGGCAATAGCGGCAGCACTGAGGGCCGATAAGCAAGTGATTGTTCTTCTGCCGGAAATCGCTCTAACGGCTGAGTGTCTTGACAGATTTCGAAAACGCTTTGGGACGCGCCCGATTTTGTGGCATTCTGATCTGCCGATGTCAGAAAGGAGGCGTAACTGGCGCGCTGCGTTGCGGGGTGAGGCTAAGTTGGTGGTCGGTGCCCGCTCAGCGCTTATGTTACCTTATCGTGACCTAGGTCTAATAATCATCGACGAAGAGCATGACCCAAGTTTCAAGCAGAACGAGGGGGTAACATACAACGCCCGAGACATGGCGATCGTCCGGGCCTATATAGGCAATTTTCCGATAATCCTGTCGTCCGCAACGCCGTCTCTAGAAACAGTAGACAATGTCTGGCGAGGTCGGTACCAGCGAATTAAGCTTCCGGAACGTTTCGCCGGCGCTTCTCTACCCAAGATTCGGGCGATTGACATGCGTCGCGAAAAGATGGACCGCCAAAATTGGCTGTCACCTAGCTTGGAAAGAGCAGTTGGCGATACTATGTCTTCAGGCGAACAGGTAATGCTGTTTCTTAATCGCCGCGGCTATGCGCCTTTGACCCTATGTCGAGTCTGCGGTCACCGTCTGGAATGCCCACAATGTTCAGCTTGGCTAGTCGAACACCGATTGCGTGAAAGACTGCACTGCCATCATTGCGGCTACAATGTACCGCCTCCAAAAACCTGCCCGTCCTGTGAAGTTGAGGATCGGTTTGCAGCCTGCGGACCGGGGGTTGAGCGTCTAGCGGAAGAGGCGAGGGAAAAATTCCCTAAGGCACGCTTGGAAATAATGTCTAGTGATACCATTGCCGGGCCCACTGACGCCATGGGGCTCGTTACGCGAATGAGGGAAGGGGAAATTGACCTACTGATCGGCACCCAGATTATGGCAAAGGGTTTTCATTTTCCGCTATTGACCCTCGTTGGTGTGGTTGACGCGGACCTCGGTCTCAGCGGAGGAGATCTGCGAGCGGCGGAACGGACCTATCAGCTGCTACATCAGGTTTCGGGTCGAGCTGGCAGGGCGGAAAGGCCGGGAGTCGTGTTGCTGCAGACCTTCCAGCCAGACCACCCCATTATGCTTGCGCTCCAGGACGGTGACCGCGATCAGTTTATCGAAATGGAGGCAAAGGCTCGCAAACAACATAATATGCCTCCCTACGGCCGTCTTACTGCGATCATCGTTTCGGGGCGCGATCAGTACCGCGTAGACAAAACCGCAACAGCCCTTGCACGCACCGCACCGCGCGTCGACGGTGTTTCAGTTCTTGGGCCTGCCCCTGCGCCTATCGCAATCGTTCGAGGGCGTCACCGCCGCCGGCTACTGCTGAAGGCCGAGAAGGGTATAAATGTCCAGGAATTGCTCAGGCGTTGGGTGTTCTCGATAAAGCCGGACGGAGGGGTTCGTGTCGCTGTAGATATCGATCCATACAGTTTTATGTAACCGAAAAAAATGAAACGAAGGTTCCAATTTAACGCCTAGTGTCTATAAGTTTCTGGGCTTGAATGCCTATAAACCTTTGGTTTGAAGAATTTATGGTAAGCCAACTCTTGGCTAAGCCCGTTCTATGGATATTAGTGTTTGAAAACTATAGAGGCTGCTAAAATCACCGGCCGATCTAAATTATCCATGGGTCCACCCCATTTATGAAGAGTCATATCTATAAAAAGATTGTGGTTGAGGAATATTTACTGTTCTCTCTGGGTTGCAAGCCAGTATTGGCTGTGTTACCTAACGATGCCTCCTGAGGCAGTCACGGAGCAGGGGTGTTAGCAGCCCTGTTTTGTGAGTCAAATCAACTACTTAAATGTCTTCAATAGGACGCTTTAGAGGTCGATCGCTTGCCCTCCCCAACGTCAGTCACTTCCGGTGTAGCCGGCCGTTACGCCGCCGCGCTTTTTGAAATTGCCGGGGATCAGAAAAATCTCGATGAGGTCTTGGCCGACTCTGAGATAATTGTTGGGCTACTCGGAGAATCCGATGACCTTCGACGCTTGGTCGCCAGCCCGGTTATAGGACGGGAAGCACAAGGCGCGGCCATCTCCGCAGTTCTGGATAAGGCAGGTGTCTCCGAACTCACCCGAAATTTTGTCGGCGTTGTTTCTAAGAACCGGCGCCTTTTTGCGCTTAGCGAGATGTGTATTGCTTATCGCGAATTGCTTGCCGCGCGCCGTGGAGAAATGAGCGCCGAGGTCGTTAGTGCTAAGCCACTAAGCGACGCGCAGCGGGATTCGCTAGAACGGGCGCTTCGCGGTGCGATAGGTTCCAAGATTACTCTGGACACCCGGGTAGATAATTCGATTCTCGGTGGCCTGATTGTAAAAGTAGGCTCACAGATGGTCGATTCGTCGCTAAAAACTAAAATCCAACGACTTGAAATATCATTGAAAGGGGCAGCGTGATGGATATCCGCGCCGCAGAAATTTCTTCAATTCTTAAGGACCAGATCGCAAATTTCGGGACTGAAGCGGAAGTGGCTGAAGTTGGGGAAGTGCTGTCGGTCGGTGACGGTATTGCCCGTGTCTATGGTCTCGATAGCGTCCAAGCAGGCGAGATGGTTGAATTCCCGGGCGGCATCAAGGGTATGGCGCTAAACCTAGAAACCGATAATGTCGGTGTAGTTATTTTTGGCTCCGACGCCAATATTAAGGAGGGCGATACGGTAAAACGGACCGGTACCATCGTCGATGTGCCTGTGGGTAAGGGTCTACTCGGCCGGGTTGTCGACGCGCTGGGCGAGCCGATCGACGGTAAGGGCCCGATCGAAGCCACCGAGCGCCGCCGTGTCGACGTGAAGGCGCCCGGAATAATTCCTCGTCAGTCAGTGTCCGAACCTATGCAGACCGGTTTGAAAGCCATTGATAGCCTGATTCCTGTTGGCCGCGGCCAAAGGGAGTTAATAATCGGTGACCGCCAGACCGGTAAGACCGCGATCGCTGTTGACACTATCATCAATCAAAAAAAGGCTTTTGACGATGGTGACACCGCCAAGCAATTGTTTTGTATCTATGTTGCAGTCGGTCAGAAGCGGTCAACCGTCGCGCAGATTGTAAAGCAACTCGAAGAAGTTGGCGCTATGGAATACACAATTGTGGTGGCAGCGACGGCGTCCGAACCGGCCCCCCTGCAATTCTTGGCGCCGTATGGTGGTTGTACCATGGGGGAATTTTTCCGTGATAACGGTATGCATGCCTTAATCATTTATGACGATCTGTCCAAGCAAGCGGTTGCCTATCGTCAAATGTCGTTGCTTTTACGCCGGCCACCCGGGCGGGAGGCTTATCCGGGTGACGTTTTTTATCTCCACTCGCGGTTGCTTGAGCGTGCGGCCAAGATGAGTGATGAAAACGGCGGTGGATCACTGACTGCACTTCCAGTAATTGAAACCCAAGCTGGCGACGTTTCTGCGTATATCCCGACCAACGTGATTTCGATTACTGATGGTCAGATTTTTCTTGAGACGGAGCTGTTTTATTCTGGCATCCGGCCGGCGGTAAATGTCGGTCTCTCGGTCAGCCGGGTAGGCTCCGCTGCGCAGATCAAAGCGATGAAGCAAGTTGCGGGTTCGATCAAGCTGGAACTGGCCCAGTACCGGGAAATGGCGGCTTTCGCGCAGTTCGCATCTGATCTAGACGCCTCTACGCAGAAGCTTCTGGCGCGCGGTGAACGTTTGACGGAGCTTTTGAAACAGCCCCAATATTCACCATTACCCATCGAAGAGCAGGTTGTATCGATTTATGCTGGCGTGAACGGTTATCTGGATGATCTTCCCACCGGGGATGTAACTCGTTTTGAGCAGGGTTTTATTTCAGATATGAAGTCTAACTACGCAGAGATTCTGAAAACCATTCGTGAAGAACAGGCGGTATCAGATGATACTGAAGCGAAGCTCAAAGGTGTGCTTGAAACTTACGCCAAGAGCTTCACGCCGGCGTGATCGATAGAGCCGAGAACAGGAACCGGTAGTGGCATATGCCTAGTCTTAAAGACCTTCGCATGAGGATCGACAGCGTAAAGTCGACGCAGAAGATTACCTCGGCTATGAAGATGGTTGCCGCTGCGAAGTTGCGCCGTGCGCAGGAGCAGGCGGAAGCAGCACGACCCTATGCTGAGCGGATGGAACGCATGCTCGGCTCTCTGGCGGAATCGATGGCGGCGACGGAAGGAGCCTCACAGTTGTTGGCGGGCACCGGTAAGCAGAATATTCATTTGCTCGTGGTGATGACGTCCGACCGCGGACTTTGTGGAGCTTTCAACTCGTCGATTGTGCGTGAAGCGCGCCGGATGATCGCCGAATTACAGTCCGACGGTAAGAGTGTGAAAATTGTATGCATCGGTAAAAAAGGTTGGTCTCAACTTCGGCGCGATTACGCGCCACTTATTGTGGATCTGATCGAGGATGTGGGGCGCCAGCGCCTCGGTTTCGAAGACGCTCAAGGAATCGCGAACCGCACTCTAGAAATGTTTGGGGCCGGAGAATTCGACGTCTGTACCCTGATCTACAACAGATTCAAATCGGCGATCTCCCAGATTGTCACTAGACAGCAGTTAATTCCTTTTACGGTCGAGGACATCGGAGCCGCTGTACCCGAAGATACCCATGGCCCCGCAGTTGTTTACGACTACGAACCGGATGAGTCTGAGATTCTGGATGTTTTGCTGCCGCGTAATATGAGCGTGCAGATCTTCCGGTCCCTACTTGAAAATAATGCGAGCGAGCATGGTGCGCGAATGGGCGCAATGGATAATGCGACCCGCAATGCGGGCGAAATGATCGATAGTCTGACCATGAGCTACAACCGCTCGCGTCAAGCTGTGATTACCAAAGAACTGATAGAAATCATCTCGGGCGCCGAAGCTGTTTAGCGACCGTAAATACGATGGACGAGGTATAGATATGGCCGATACGGCAAAAAAAACGGCGAATAACATTGGCAGCGTATCCCAAGTTCTGGGTGCCGTTGTGGACGTACAGTTTGAGGGTGAGCTGCCTGAGATCATGAATGCTCTTGAATGCGACAACGACGGTAACCGCCTGGTTCTCGAAGTCGCGCAGCATCTCGGCGAGAATACGGTGCGTACTATTGCGATGGACACGACTGAGGGTCTAGTCCGTGGACAGAATGTTACAGATACGGGTAGTCCAATCACCATGCCGGTTGGTCCCGAAACTCTGGGTAGAATCCTTAACGTCATTGGGGAGCCGATAGACGAACGTGGACCTCTCGGTACCTCGAAGCGCCTGCCTATCCATCGCGAAGCGCCTGAATTTACGGACCAATCGACCGAAACCGATGTATTGGTAACCGGGATCAAGGTCGTTGATCTGCTGGCGCCATATTCGCGCGGCGGTAAGATCGGCCTTTTCGGAGGCGCCGGCGTTGGTAAAACTGTCTTGATCATGGAGTTGATCAACAACGTTGCGAAGGCTCATGGTGGATATTCAGTATTTGCGGGTGTCGGCGAGCGGACGCGCGAAGGCAACGATTTGTATCATGAAATGATGGAGTCCGGGGTTATCCAGCCCGACGGTGAATCCAAAGCAGCACTCGTCTATGGTCAGATGAACGAACCACCAGGCGCACGTGCGCGGGTCGGTCTTTCCGGTCTGACGTTAGCCGAATACTTCCGCGACGAAGAAGGCCAAGACGTTCTGTTATTCGTCGACAATATTTTTCGTTTCACGCAGGCAGGCTCGGAAGTGTCTGCGTTACTGGGTCGGATACCGTCGGCGGTCGGTTATCAGCCGACATTAGCTACGGATATGGGCAACCTACAGGAGCGAATCACGACCACTAACAAAGGATCTATCACCTCTGTTCAGGCAATTTACGTGCCCGCAGATGATTTGACCGATCCGGCGCCAGCGACGTCTTTCGCCCATCTAGATGCAACCACGGTCTTGTCGCGCCAGATTGCGGAACTTGGAATTTATCCTGCGGTGGATCCACTAGATTCCACATCTCGCATTCTCGATCCCCGAACCGTTGGGGACGAGCACTACGAAGTTGCGCGTGAAGTTCAGCGCGTTTTACAGACTTATAAGTCGCTGCAAGACATCATCGCTATTTTAGGAATGGAGGAGCTATCAGAAGAAGATAAGTTAATCGTCGCGCGCGCGCGTAAGATTCAGCGCTTTCTTTCTCAGCCGTTCCACGTCGCCGAAATCTTTACCGGCATGTCCGGCGTTTTCGTTGAATTGGAAGAAACGATTAAGGGCTTTAAGGGGTTAGTCGAAGGCGAATACGACGATCTGCCAGAATCTGCATTCTACATGGTGGGTAAGATAGAAGATGCTGTTGAAAAAGCGAAGGATATGGCGGCAGCCGCTTGAGGGCTGTCTGTCTGATCCGTCACTTGGAATATTAATATGGCTGAATCTTTCTCATTCGAACTGGTTTCGCCGGAAAAGCTATTGCTATCCGATGATGTCGAAATGGTCGTTGTTCCTGGCACCGAGGGTGACTTTGGTGTTCTAGTTGGTCATTCACCGCTGATTTCCTCACTGCGGCCGGGTGTGATCGTCACGTACAAAGACAATAAGGTTGAGAAACGCATATTTGTCGCTGGTGGATTTGCGGAAGTAACCGGCGAACGCTGTACCGTAATGGCCGAGGAGGCCTTATCGGTCCAAGACATTGATATCGCAGTTGTCGAGCAACGGATTAAAGTTGCTAACGAGGGGATCCTGGGAGCTGATAGTGATATCGCTCGTAATGCGGCGGAAACGGACCTTTGTATTGCGAAAGAAATGCTCGCGGCAGCGAGCATCGCGTAGCTACTTACATTGCCACAATAAAATTATTTATGGTCTGATAAGCGGGGCGGCTTCGTTGTGCTCTCGTATATGCCTGATATTCAAACCTATAAATGTGATTATCAACCCCAGTGCCGCATCAAGTTTTGTGAAGAGAACAACAGGACAACGCAGATAGTATCTACGGTGAGCATGGTTTTACCAGCTGCATTATCACTGTCCGCGTCGTCTGAACGCGATCATCATTTTACTTTAGGATTGGATTTGTCATCCATGTCGGATAAGCCGCTAATACATCACGGTATATATCACGCTTAAAACTAACTATTTCATTAAGCAGGGTATCGGGGTCGGTCCACTTCCAACGAGAGAATTCGGGAAGTGTCGTTGTAACGTTTATATCGGCGTCGTTTCCGGTAAACTTAAATGCAACCCAGATTTGCGCCTGACCGATAAACTTCCCGCCCCATGATTTTGGCCTAACTTCTTCCGGGAGGATATATGTTCGCCAGTTATTATCTATGCCAATAGGTAAAGCGTTCTCTATTCCAGTTTCCTCCTGGAGTTCGCGTACAGCTGCTTCTATAACGTTTTCGTCCGGATCAATCCCTCCTTGAGGCATTTGCCAAGCGCCAAGCGCATCAACCCTCTCGCCAACAAAGATCTTTTTGTCAACATTTAGAAGAAGAATTCCGACACAGGGCCGGTACCGATCGGGCGGTGAACCAAAATTGATCACTATTTCTTTTTAATCCCTGGCTCCAGCGTAAGCGCTGTGATAGGTGCTAGAGCGAGCCCGCGAGCCCTGATTTGTCGTGTCCAGCTGGCTATCCTCTCTAGGGTAACCGGGTAGGGGGAAGCAATGCCGATAGCCCTAGATTCTTGACGTGCGCGATTCTCCAACTTTCCAAATTTGCGGTCAATATCTTTACGGGATGCCTTCTCATCCAGAGTTAATCCGGATATTGCAAATGCCATCTTGAGGTCGCGGGCAACAACGGGCGTAATGCTGCGAGGCGTGCTCCTGCTATCTAGGTAAAGAAGCCCCCGCCGTTTCAGCGCCCGCAGCACCGGTTCCATGTGTTGACGCGAGGCAGTGAAGCGCGAACCTTGAAAATCAACTATCCCTACATATCCGGAAGCCCGACTCAGCGCCCAGAACAAGCGGTCAAGATTCAGTTTCGTACTCAAAGATGTCAAAAGTGTCTGTGGCCCCGGATTATAGTCCGGGTAGCTCAACGGTTCCATCGGTATATTTATCAAAACTTCGTGCCCGCCAGCCCGAGCGAGCCTGATCCATTCGCTAAGCTTTGAAGAATGGGGTGCGAAAGCAAGCGTCACTCCTCCGGGAAGGCCTTGGATAGCTGATATCGTGGCCGCATCGGAAAGTCCTAGTCCCGTCACGACTATACCGATCCGCGGCCGGTTATCCTCAAGATTAAACGGTTTTGCGTATACATCCATCGGTCTACGGCCGTCGGAGCCGATCCGGGGTAAGGGACCTATAGGCGTAGATTGGACCAGCCCGAGATCCGGCGCGAGTGGCAACGGGTCGTCACGAAAAACGCTCGTAAGGGACATTGGACCAGTTGTTTGGTTACGTTGTGTTTCGAGATTATTAAACGTTGCTGATGACGGTCCGGGTATCTGTGCCGCCTGTGGCGGCGATGGATCTTTAGGAGATGGCGAGGTAGTCTTAGTTGATTCCGGTATTCTCTCTTTCTTTTCCGAGGGAGCATTTGTCCCGCCATTTTTTTCTGTCTCCAAAGCCACTGATTCTTGCATTTCCCAAATCACAGTCCTCCGAGTTCCTGGAAAACCTAATTTTTCTTGTCTTATTTTTTTCGGTGGAGGGTTCAGAAAAAAGATCAACGATTTCCCGCCGACGAAAAAATTTCGCTGCTTAGATTCATTCAGCCCCTTGCCTTGCAGTAACACTGTCGCCTTGTTTAGACGGGTTTCCGAGCTACTAAGGATCAGCCAGATTACGACAGTTATGATTCCGAGGACGAAACAGAGCAGAACCGTTATGGGCAATAGTGCGCCGCTTTTCATTAGTCCTCCAAGGCTTAATTGGACGAAAAAACTTAGGGAGGAGGATATAAAAAATTTTATCCAGTCTATCTAATGGCGCGGTCACCATAAAGCGCAATTCCACGAAGCAAATCGAGCGCTCTTGAAAGTTGGTAGTCCTCTGGTTTTTTATCAGAGTTAGGCGTGACTCGACCTTTGGATTGGCTGTCCGTCTCACCACCAAGATTCTCCAAGCGGCCACGCAGATTCTCCTCCCGCCGCTGGTCAGGCTGCTTGATGGTTTCTACCTTTGCTTGCTCTACGACAATATCTGGATCAATCCCCTTTGCCTGAATAGAACGACCTGACGGTGTGTAGTAACGCGCAGTAGTAAGTCTGATTGCACCGTGACCGGTGAGTGGAATAATGGTCTGGACCGAACCTTTGCCGAACGTTCGGGTGCCGAGAACGATGGCACGTCTATGATCCTGAAGCGCTCCGGCAACTATTTCAGACGCTGACGCCGAGCCCCCATTGACCAGAATAACGATAGGAATTCCATTCATTATATCACCTGGTTTTGCGTTGAAGCGCTGACCATCATCGGCGCGGCGTGAGCGGGTAGAGACAATTTCCCCACGGTCCAAGAATGCGTCTGATATTTTGACTGACTGATCCAGTAGCCCACCTGGATTGTTTCGTAGATCGAGAACGAGGCCCTTAAGAGGTCCGTTAGCTTCTTTTTTGAGTCGTTTGATCGCTCGCACCGTACCAGTAGTAGTCTGTTCGCTGAAAGAGGTGATGCGTACATATGCGATATCTTTACCCTCTATCCTAGATCTGACGGAACGAATTTTGATGATATCTCGAGTTATAGTGACATTGAAAGACTCTAGTCCCTCTCGCCGGATTGTCAGTTTAAGGTCACTGCCAACATCGCCCCGCATTTTCTCAACGGCTTCCGATAGGGTCAGGCCTTGGACATGTTCCTCATCGAGGTGTGTGATTAAGTCGCCAGATTTCAACCCGGCCCGGAATGCGGGAGTATCGTCGATCGGCGAAACCACTTTGACGTATCCGTTCTCCATCGTTACTTCAATGCCAAGGCCCCCAAATTCTCCACGTGTCTGTGTTTGCATATCGCGAAAATTCTTTGGGCTTAAATAACTAGAATGCGGATCTAGAGACGTAAGCATACCCTTTACCGCAGACTCGATCAGATTTTCATCGGATACTTCCTCCACATAGTCGGAGCGGACCCTTTCAAAAATGTCTCCGAACAGATTTAACTGCCGGTATGTTTCAGCATTATTTTTTTGCGCGATGGCGGGCATTGAAAACGCTATCGCACTAACTACGATCGCTGCTCCAATAATTTTATTCATCATTATCCGCGTACCTTGTTCCTATGTTCTGCGCTGGGTGGCAGAGGGTTAATTGGACGGCCCTGTCTTCTGAGTTCAAAATAAAGTTTTGGAGGTTTATCAAAAGAGGGGGCCATTTCTCCGAGCGGTTCTCCCGCTAAAACTTCATCACCTATTCCCGTAGTCACTCGGGCCATCCCCGCTAATAGCGCATGATCTTTGTTAGGCAATTCTATAATGATAAGGTTTCCGTAACCGCGAAAAACACCTGCGAATACCACGCGCCCTTTTACCGGCGCCACGACCGGCACCGACGACCGGGTTTTAATATATATGCCCTTGCTAAACGTGCCGTTGGGCATTTTATCTCCAAACGAGACAATAATATTTCCCGGATCCGGACTAGATCCTCTCCACCAGGTTGAGGGCGCTATTTCGAGCCTTCTGTCATCGGGAACGTTTGCGGTGGAATCAGATCGTTGCCTCCGAAAATTTCCTTTAAGAAGTACTGATTTACTTCTCTGTTTAGAAAGCTCTTGTAATAAGTCCCGAATATTACCAGCTCGGGTGGACAGGAGGGCTGCACGTTTTGCCGCGCGCTGTTTGGCCGTCTGTGTTTTTTCAAGAAGAGTTATTTTCTTGGCACTCAGCGCGCTTAGTGCGCGTTTTTTCCTATCTAGCCGGATTAGGGTTTGAGCTAGAGATTTCTTTTCCTCCGCAATCTCCGCTTGAAGCGCCGCAAGTATCTTGAGTTCCTCGGCAAGGTCCGTAGCCTCTCGCTGAAGTTTTGGTATCACCGCTCGAAGAAGGAGTGCGCTTCTTATTGTATTATTATGCGATTGTGGGAGGGCGACAAGTGTGGAAATGGGCGCGCGCGCCATCCGTTGCAGGGCGCCTGTGGTAGCCACAAATTGACTTTTCCTCTTAGCCATCGCTGCAGACTTTTCAGCCTCCTCTTCTCGGAGCTGTTTCAGACGGGCCTCAAGACCGTCGGCTCGGGCGGAGAGCACGGTTAGGGACTTTGCAAGATGGATCCCCTTTGTTTGGATTTGCTCTAATTCCGTGGCAGTCAGTTCCGCTGCGCGTCTCAGCTGATGGCGGTTAGCGAGATTCTTGGATAAGTCCTCTTCAACCGATCTAAGCCGCGACTTCAACTCACCTGCTTTAACCTTATTAAGGTCCGTTAATGCAGCAGAAACAGCCATAAATCCAACCATCACCGTCGTAAGGAGAGAACGTAAAGAAGTCCGTTTAGGCTGAAACACGATCTTCGGAATCGATGGTATTCCCGACAATACGTGCGAGAAGAGACATACCGGACATTTCTTCGGGACGCTTGAGTCCCATAATGTCCAGTAGGGTGGGCGCAATATCGGCGAGCCGCCCGTCTCGAAGTTGGTTTATGCCGGGTGGCGCATTTACTAGGATTGCCGGAACTACATTTAAAGTATGCGCTGTGTGCGGTTCCCCGGTTATGTCATCACGCAATTTCTCCGCGTTCCCATGATCCGCAGTGATCAGCATCGTCCCCCCGGCAGTTTCGACTGCTTTCGCTACCCGAGAAATGCAATCATCGACAGTACGGATCGCAATTTCTGCCGCAGACTTTTTCCCCGTATGCCCCACCATGTCGGGGTTAGCGTAGTTTACAAGGATGAATGCGTATTCGCCTGATTCGATTTCGCTTAGGAGGCGGTCGGTAACTTCCCTCGCGGACATTTCCGGTTGCAGATCGTATGTTACCACCTTCGGCGAGGGGATAAGGACCCTGTTTTCTCCTGGAAAGGGTGTTTCCTTGCCACCATTGAAAAAAAACGTAACGTGGGCGTATTTTTCGGTCTCTGCGATGCGCAGCTGTTTCCGTCCTGCTTCCGAGATTATTTCACCTAAAATATTATCCAAATTTTCCGGTGGGAACATCGTCGACATCAACGCATTATGACTACTTGAATATTCCGTCAGTCCGAGCGCACCGGCGAATTGGACCACTCGTGAACGCGCAAAGCCCTCAAAATCGGGATCGAGTAGCGCCAGCAAAATTTCACGGGCGCGATCTGCCCGGAAATTACCCATTAGCATGCCGTCTCCATCCGAGATACCCTTATAATCTCCTATTGTTACTGGCTCCAAGAACTCGTCGGTGACGCCCGATGCATAGCTCTCTGTGATTGCGGTCACTGCGTCCACGGTGGGTTTGCCTACTCCGGATACGATAAGGTCATAAGCTTTCTCCACTCGGTCCCAGCGTTGGTCGCGGTCCATGGCATAGAAACGACCGCACAATGTAGCGAGCACCGCGCGGGGGAGCACTGATATCGTGTCAACAAACTCGGCGACGTAGCCTTTTGCGCTGGCTGGTGGCGTATCTCTTCCATCGAGAAAGGCATGTATGGCCACAGGGATGCCCTCGGCGGCTAAGACTTCAGTCAACTTCAACAATTGATCTTTATGCGAATGTACTCCTCCCGGAGATAAAAGACCCAAAAGATGGCAGGTTCCACCCTTTTTCTTGAGTGTTGAAATAAAAGACTTTAATGCGGAATTTGTAGACAGGGAGCCATCTCCGATCGCTGTATCTATCCGCCCGATATCCTGATTGACGATGCGGCCGGCCCCTAGGTTCATGTGTCCTACTTCAGAATTACCCATCTGTCCGGCTGGAAGGCCCACGTCTAAACCACATGTATCTATGAAGGCATGCGGATTGGCATTCCATAGACGCTGAAAGTTAGGCGTATTTTTGGGTGTGATGGCATTGTCAGATTCATCCACCCGGTATCCCCAACCGTCTAAAATACATAGCACAACAAGGTTTCGAGCGTGTTCTTGGGCGGTGCTCATTCGGATATCCTATAAACTCTTTGACTACTATATAGGAAAAACCTGATTAGTTGGTACCGCAAGACGCTTAATAAAGTTATATCAACCACGGTGATAAGCCCGTCCCGCTATAATTTCTTGTGCTCGGTACAGCTGTTCGACCAGCATAACCCGAGCTAGTTTGTACGGCCAAGTTGCGGCACCGAATGATATAGATGTATCAGAGGAATTGCGCAGGCTACCGTCAAGTCCAGCCGCACCGCCGATAATGAATGCAACGTTCTTTCCTTGATCCTGCCATTTACTCAATTTAGTAGCGAAATCCCGGCTAGAGAGTGACTGACCGCGTTCGTCCATTGCGACCCGAATATCTCCGTGGGGTAATGCATGCTCAATCAAATTTCCTTCCCTGCGTTTCAATTCCCCAGCGGATAGGTTGCGGCGTTCCTCTACTTCTACGATGTCGAGTTGCCACATTATCCGACGGCGATATTTTTCCATTAGTTCGCGTTCCGGACCAGCTTTAATCCGACCTACCGCACATAAGGTGATCTTCATATCTTAAACCGGTCAGGTGGCTAATGGTTCCGCAGGATCTGATAATACCGCGTTCCACATCTTTTCTAGATTATAGAATTTGCGAACCTCGGGCCGGAAAATGTGAATAATAACATCTCCGGCGTCAAACAGAACCCAGTCTGCCTGAGCCCGGCCTTCGGGCGTAACACCTTTAACCCCATGTTTCTTTGCGACCTCTACCAGCCTATCGGCCATAGTTGCTACCTGTCGGCTGGACTGGCCACTCGCGATGACCATGTAGTCAGAAATATCTGATTTACCCTTGAGGTTGATCACTACGATATCCTCAGCTTTATGATCGACGAGAGACTCGCGAATGTCGGCCAAGAGATTTTTAGCCGCCCCAGTTATGGCGGGGCTACCAGTTGATTGATCGGTCAGTGTCCCAGCTTTCTATTTAGTGATTGACTTGTCCTTATATCTCGCTTTCGCGGATTCCTGTTTCAGCCCCCGGCTGGCTCGAATCTGAGTAGCGGATCCTGGATGCAGCCTAGTATGGAAAAACATCCAGGCGGGTGGTTGCAAATCCGCTAGAAGGCATGCATCCGCGCGCTTGCGCTTGAAGCGAAAGAACGCGCGCGCGGCCTTACCAGCAAGGGCTCCAAAAGAATATGGTGCCCGGTCGAAAACAGCAATTGGGACCTCATTAAAAATACGGGTCCATCGGTGCCAGCGCGAAATCTGCGTTAGGTTATCGGCACCCATGATCCAGACAAACTTTGTTGTCGGGAAGCTATGTTTTAAAACCGCCAAAGATCCCGCGGTGTATGTAGTCCCCAGACGCGTTTCAATGTTTGTCACTCGGATATTTGGATGCCGGGCCATCGCCTTGGCGCTTTGGAGCCGTTCGTCAAATGGTGCCATACCTACCAACGATTTCAGAGGGTTCTGGGGTGAAACCATCCACCATACTTCATCCAGCTGTAGCAGTTTCAAAGCCAACAGACTTATATGCCGGTGACCTTCGTGGGCGGGGTTAAAGGACCCGCCCAGAATACCAATCCGAAGGCCAGTAACCGGGTGACCTCGGCGAATATCGGTGATTGTTTTCAGGGCCGGACCTGTCCTGAGCCGCGAACGACATATTTGAATGTGGTAAGTTGCTCGACCCCAACCGGACCACGAGCATGGAGCCTACCGGTGGAAATGCCAATTTCAGCACCCATACCAAACTCACCACCATCAGCAAACTGTGTAGAGGAGTTATGCATCACGATGGCAGAATCCACTGCATCCATGAATTTTTCTGCCGCATCTGTGTCTTCAGTGATTATCGCATCAGTATGGTGAGAACTATAGGTATTTATGTGATCGATCGCCCCATCTAGTCCATCGACCCGACGGATAGAAAGAAGCGGCTCTAAATATTCCGTACGCCAGTCTTTCTCTGTGGCTGCGCCGATACGATCGTCTATCGCTTGTGTAGGGCCGTCACCGCGCAACTCGCACCCCGCCTCAATAAGACCATCGATTATTGTTAAGAGTACTTTGTCGGCGATATCACGATCGACTAATAATGTTTCAGTCGCGCCGCAGATACCGGGGCGGCGCATCTTTGCATTAACAACGATTTCACGCGCCATATTCGGGTCGGCAGCGCCATCGACATAGGTATGGCATAAACCATCCAAGTGCGCGATCACAGGGATCCGGCTTTCCTGCTGAACTCGTTTGATTAAAGATTTTCCTCCGCGCGGAACGATAATATCTATATATTTGTTCATCATCAGCATTTCGCCAACTGCGGCTCGGTCCTTAGTCGGCACGAGCTGTATTGCGCCGGTGGAGAGATCGGCGACGGTGAGCCCCGCCTGAAGGCACTCAAGGATAATACATGATGAGTGGAAACTTTCTGATCCTCCACGCAAAATCGCGGCATTTCCGGATTTGAGGCAAAGGCCACCGGCATCCGCCGTTACATTTGGACGGGATTCGTATATAATTCCAACCACGCCAAGCGGCACCCTCACCCGAGAAATATTAAGACCATTAGGGCGATTCCATTCTGCTATAACCTCACCTACCGGGTCTGGGAGATCAGCAATCTGTTCTAGCCCCGCGGCCATGGCATCAATGCGGCTAACATCCAGTGCTAGTCGATCAAGCAGGGTGGGCTCTAAGCTGCGTTTTTCGGCGATCTGGATGTCCTTTGCGTTGGCGGCTAATAGGTCGTCCGTCCTCTCACGCAAGGTGGCTGCGGCTGCTTTTAGCGCTTTGTTTTTACATTCTGGGTCAGCTTGTCCCAGTTCAGAAACGGCAGCTCGAGCACGCTCGCCAAGCACCGCCATCTGGGGGGTTATTTCGCCCGGATCGATCGCAGTCGTGGTACTCATTGTTATGGTGCCTCCAGCGCACTCAGTTCCAAGACCATATCATCACGGTGGATCATTTCATCTCGGCCACGGTAGCCCAGAATTCCCTCTATTTCACGGCTTTTTCGCCCTGCGATGCGTACGGCATCATCCGATGAATATGCCGATAGCCCCCGTCCTATGACCCCGCTACCAAGCACTTTTATTTCGACCGAATCACCACGTTCAAATTGGCCTTCTATACCTGCTATGCCGGCCGGCAAAAGACTTTTTCCTGATTTAAGGGCGTTGAAAGCCCCAGTATCGATCAAAAATGCACCAGATGCGGTGATGGCGCCAGCAATCCATCTTTTGCGCGCGGTTAGTGGCTCTGAATTCGGTAAAAACCATGTGCAGTCACACCCAGACACAAGTGCCGACAGGGCGTTTGATGTGTTACCGTTAGTGATTACCATGGCGCAGCCTGCGGCGGTGGCAATCTTCGCGGCTTCCAATTTGGTAACCATTCCGCCTGATGAATAGCCCGCGGGCGCGACACCTGCCATAGCCTCTATTCTTGGGGTGATTTCAGTAACCTCCGGTATGAGGGTAGCGTTACCATTTAGTCGTGGATCCGCGTCGTAAAGTCCATTGACATCAGATAAAAGAACTAGCGTGTCCGCGCTGGTCATCTGCGCGACTCGGGCGGCGAGCCGGTCGTTGTCCCCGTAGCGAATTTCCTCGGTTGCGACGGTATCGTTTTCATTAATTACCGGTATCGCTCCCATCTGTATTAGCGTTTCAATCGTTGCCCGGGCATTCAGATGTCTGCGTCGTTGCTCAGTGTCTGATAAGGTCAGCAAGATCTGGGCGACCGTCAGGTCATACATGCCAAGGGCGTCCTGCCAAGCGGATGCAAGCTTGATTTGACCAGTCGCTGCAGCAGCCTGTTTCTGCTCCAAGGCCAGTCCACCATCAGCCAACCCAAGTTGATTCCGTCCTGTCGCAATCGCACCGGAGGAGACTACAACGATTTCCGTTCCACGTGCTCTCTGATCCGCGATATCGCCTGCAAGACCCGCCAGCCAACTGGTGCGTATTTCGCCATTGGAATCATCAACCAAAAGCGCAGAACCAATCTTGATGATCAGCCTGCGGGATAAGGCTAGCCTTTTTTCGGAGGATCTGCCTACGGTGTCCATGGCGTCGCGCTTTCGACTGTTCGGTCCTCGTTTCCTGCTGCTCGATCATCTTCAATGATGGATAGTAGCCGGCCTAATATTTCTTCCACACCGGTGCCTGCTGCACCGGATATGGCAAGCACTTCTTGCCCGGATACTTCCTCTAGATCAGCGCGCTTTTCATAAACAAATTCCTCCGGGATGGCGTCGATCTTGTTGAGCGCAAGAATTTCCCGCTTTTTTTCTAATCCACCTCCATAAGCTTCAATTTCGGCACGGATTGTACGCCATCCACCCACAATGTCGTCCTCCGTACAATCAATCAGATGTAAGAGGGCTCCACAACGTTCTACATGTCCTAGGAATTGGTCACCAAGGCCGGACCCTTTATGCGCGCCTTCAATCAGACCCGGAATATCGGCGATGACGAATTCTGTCTGGTCTGAGTGCACAACGCCAAGAACGGGCATCAGCGTCGTGAAGGGGTAATCCGCTATCTTGGGCTTTGCCCGCGATATCGCAGACAGGAATGTGGATTTGCCGGCATTGGGCAAGCCTACCAGCCCTGCGTCGGCAATCAGCTTTAGCCGTAGGCGCACCCATCGTTCTTTGCCTTCGCCTCCGGTATCGGCGCGGCGCGGCGCTTGGTTTGTCGATGATTTGAACCTGGTGTTTCCGCGCCCACCTTGACCGCCTTCGAGTAATAAGACGCGTTGGCCTACGGCAGTAAAGTCCGCTAGCAAGAGATTATGTTCGTCATCGAAAATCTGCGTTCCCACAGGTACTTTCAGGATTACATCTTCACCTGACGCGCCGAACCGATTTTTGCCCATGCCGTGTCCACCGGTCTTGGCCTTGAAGTGCTGCTGGTACCGAAAATCTATCAAAGTATTCAGACCATCAACGGATTCAATGAGCACATCGCCCCCGCGCCCGCCATCGCCGCCGTCAGGTCCACCATATTCTACATTCGCCTCGCGTCGGAAGCTAACACACCCGGCGCCTCCGTCACCGCTTCGTAGATATACTTTCGCAGAGTCAAGGAACTTCATGGTTGGGGCGTCTACCTGTTCGGCGCTAATGCTCCACGGCACCGTTTTGATGGGCGATGCCTATACAAAATAATGTCTGGCATAGATTAACCCCGTTTAAACGGGTCTGGCAAAAAATAAGGTTCGCTCAGGCTACCGGGTCGACCGAGACGTAAACGCGGCCGCCCGAGGATTTGCGAAAAGCAACCTTTCCCTCGCTAATGGCAAAGATGGTGTGGTCCTTGCCTATACCAACGTTTTCGCCGGGATGCCATTTTGTGCCACGCTGGCGAATTATAATGTTACCTGGAATAACGGCTTCACCCCCAAATTTCTTGACGCCGAGGCGCCGACCCTCCGAATCTCTCCCGTTCCGGGAACTGCCGCCTGCTTTTTTATGAGCCATTGTTCAATCTCCTCCGGACGGATAGTCCGCTGAATAACTTACTTGTCATTGGTGGATTTCTTACCTACCGCCTTGGATTTTGTTTTTGCCTTGGCTTTGGTTTTGGCTTTGGTTTTTGCCTTGGCTTTGGTTTTGGCCTTCGCCTTCGTAGATACCTTTCTGGCCGGTGCGTCTGCTTCAACCCCGGGGTTATTGGCTAAGCTATCAGCTGGGCTGCTCTTCTGGCCCTTGGCCAGAATATCGATGATGCGGATCACGGTCAGTTGCTGACGGTGACCTCGCGTGCGGCGGTAGTTCTTGCGGCGCTTTTTCTTGAAGATCACGACCTTATCGCTTTTCTTCTGCTCAAGAACCTCGGCTGCAACACGAGCCCCGGACACCAGTGGGGTTCCAACAGTTAGTGCTTTGCCATCATTAATCGCTAGAACGTCTGCCAGCTGGACGGTAACGCCCGCATCGCCCTCAAGTTTTTCGACGGTCACCACGTCATTTTTTGCAACGCGGTATTGTTTACCGCCGGTTTTGACCACTGCGTACATTGTCTTTACCCGTTCTAGGCCTTTTCCATCACCCAGCCTACCGGACAGGGTGGCAAAGTGGATGTAAATCAAAAATAAGACCGCAGTCCTAACCCGAGGATGCAGGCGCGAACCAGCGGTCATTTAAGAAGCTGCGGGAATATAGCTCCGGATCGACGGGAGTCAATCGTTTTTGGCTAGAATCCGGGATCCTGTCCCTACATGTCAACGCTTCTCGATAGTCAAGGAAAACGGATTGAAACCAGAAATGGCTCCTTAAACTAAAGTTAAATTCAATAGCCTTTATTCGTCATTAAAAGCAGACGAATGTATTTTCATGTTCATAAACATCGCTCCTTGTCTTTAGGCATGTCCATTTGCGAGTGGTCTAATCGATATTTTCCTATTTGCGTTTTCTTGCTCCCTTGACACTATTACGCCTGGATTGCAGAAACATAGATGGAGAGTTGCCGGAGTGGTTGAACGGGGCAGTCTCGAAAACTGTTGTGCCTTTCGGGGTACCAAGGGTTCGAATCCCTTACTCTCCGCCAGCCCTCTGCCTACTTATACACAATTTATCTTATTTCCATCGCGCCACCACTTATAAAGCGCTTCCGCGGGGCGGACGAGCCTAAGGACGCTTTCCCGAAACCGGACTTAGTCTGGGTGTTCATCCTACAGACTTTCATGCGAACCTCGTTTTCTTGCAGGGAGTTCCGGAAACTCACCTCGTTTCTAGACTAGGCTTTGACCGACACATAAACTCCAAATCAGTTAGATAAACTTCTGGAGGAATACTGTGTCGAAGACCGAAACATACAAAAAGGGCGCTGCCACGAGACTTGAAGTGATGGGGCCAGAGATGGCTGAAAAAATGGCCAAGACCGTCTACCAAGGGCCGGTGATGGAGGCGTTTGCCGAATATTCTACTGAGGCTGTTTTTGGAATGTTGTGGTCCCGCCCCGGGCTAGATCACAAGACGCGGGTCATAATCACGTTATCGTCTGATGTGTGCAATCATTGCTGGCCGGAACTGGACATTCATATCCGTTTCGCACTCAATCTTGGCTGGACTGAGGAGGAACTAACTGAAGTTTTACTTCATCTTGGCGGCTATATCGGGGTGCCGTCAGTCCGCGAAGCCATGCTAATCGCCGATGCCGTATTTAAAGATGTTCGAGGCAACCCCTAAAAAGATTTGGCAGTAAAACGTCTCAGGTAAGAGCCTCCAGTCTGCGAAAATAGTTTCACCTAGCTAATACCTGACGGTTAAGGGCGTTATGCAAAATATAATGGCGTGATTTAAGCTGTGCAAAGCAAACGGGAGATTGAAATGAGCTCAAATACTTTCCGCCGTAATCTCAGTGAGATCCGGAGCCCAACGGGCACAGATCTGAGTACGCTTAGTTGGGCGACGGAAGCACCCATGCGGATGCTTATGAACAATCTGGATCCCGACGTAGCCGAGCGGCCGGAAGAGCTGGTTGTTTATGGCGGGATCGGCCGGGCAGCCCGCAACTGGGATTGCTACGAGAGTATTATCGTACAGTTGAAAAAGCTGAAAGAAGATGAAACGCTTTTGATACAGAGCGGAAAGCCAGTAGGTGTATTCCGAACGTTTAGGGATGCTCCGCGTGTACTAATTGCAAATTCCAACATTGTCGCTAATTGGGCGACGCTTGATCATTTCACGGAGCTCGACCGCGTCGGGCTGATGATGTACGGCCAGATGACCGCTGGATCTTGGATCTATATCGGGAGCCAAGGTATAGTGCAGGGCACATATGAAACTTTCGTTGAAGTCGGCCGGCAGCATTTTAATGGTGATCTTAAGGGAAAATGGATTCTGACCGGCGGGCTCGGTGGAATGGGTGGAGCACAGCCGTTAGCCGCAACTATGGCCGGTGCGAGCATGATAGCGGTCGAATGTCAGCCCAGTAAAATTGAATATCGGATACGGACGGGGTATCTTGATACTAAGGCCGATACGCTACAGGAAGCGCTCACGATAGTCGAAAAATCGAATGCCGCGGGTGAGCCTATTTCTGTCGGTCTACTAGGCAATGTTTCCGAGATCTATCAGGAGATCTTTGAAAGCCGTGTGCGCCCGGATGTGGTAACAGACCAGACCTCGGCGCACGACCCTGTAAACGGTTATCTTCCAGTCGGTTGGACGATTGATGAGTGGTTTGATCGTCGCGAGCGTGAACCCAAGGAGGTTGAAAAAGCCTCTAAAAAATCGATGGCTCGTCAGGTGCAGGCGATGCTCGGTTTTTATCGGGAAGGTATCCCTGTCCTAGATTACGGCAATAATCTTCGTCAAATGGCACAAGACGCGGGGATTAAGGACGCATTCGCCTATCCGGGGTTTGTGCAGGCCTATGTCCGACCACTATTCTGTCGAGGTGTTGGACCATTTCGTTGGGCGGCTTTATCCGGTGACCCGGAGGACATCTACCGTACAGACGAAAAAGTCAAAGAACTGATCTCTGACGATCCACACCTTCATAATTGGCTAGATATGGCGCGCGAACGGATTAACTTTCAGGGCTTGCCAGCACGTATCTGCTGGCTTGGCCTCGGTCAGCGTAGCCGTATCGGCGCAGCGTTCAACGAAATGGTGAAGAATGGGGAAGTGTCCGCGCCTATCGTAATCGGACGCGATCACATGGACTCTGGGTCGGTTGCTAGCCCTAATCGGGAGACCGAGGGTATGAAGGATGGCTCAGATGCGATCGCTGACTGGCCTTTATTAAATGCACTTCTTAACACGGCTAGCGGTGCTACTTGGGTATCGATCCACCATGGCGGCGGTGTAGGTATCGGATATTCTCAGCATTCGGGGGTCGTCATAGTGGCCGATGGAACAGATGACGCCGCGCGTCGAATCGAACGAGTCCTCTGGAACGATCCCGGTAGCGGAGTGATGCGCCATGCAGATGCTGGTTATGATATAGCGATCGAATGCGCGAAGCAGAATGGTCTCAATCTGCCGATGATCGGAAAGTGAGATTGGTTATTTATCCTTATCCGCGGTGATGATTGGAAGTTAGCGGCCGCCCTAATCGAGGTGTCAAGTTCCCGTGTGATCTCGAAGACCCTGGCCATATCTTCTTGTGCTGTGACCGTAAGTTTAGGCAGTGTTCTGCGTGTAATAAGTTGTCGGTCCCGTGATCGAAAAGTTAGCATTCATTTGCTGAGCCCGGGTGAGACCAGCTGTGTGTCGAAATCAACAGCGGTGCCACCGTGGATTAATACATGGATCGGATTATATCCCGCCCAATAAGAGAGTTCGGCTGGCTGGTCGATTTTCCATATAGCCAAGTCGGCACGTTTTCCGACTTCTAGTGTGCCTCGGTCTTCGTATAGGCCAAGGGCTTTTGCGGCGTTTCGCGTTGCCCCAGCTAGGGCCTCTTCCGGTGTCATCCGAAAAAGAGTGCAGCACATATTTAACGCCAAGAGAATCGAAGGTAAGGGTGAAGAACCGGGATTGAAATCAGAGGCGACGGCGATATCAACTTCATATTTCCTAAATAGATCAATTGGAGGCGGTCGTGTTTCCCTCAAGGTATAAAACGCGCCCGGCAGAATGACGGCAACAGTCCCCGCCTTTGCCATGGCTCGAACACCTTTTTCCGAGATAAATTCTAGATGATCGGCCGATAGTGCCCCGAAACGGGCGGCCAATGCTGCGCCGCCCATATCGGAAAGTTGCTCGGCATGGATTTTAACAGGTAGACCGTATGTCTGGGCTGAAATGAAGACAGCTTCGGTTTCAGATGCTGTAAAGCCGATATTTTCACAGAACGCATCTACAGCATCAGCGGTACCGCTCTTGGCGACTGCGGGCATCATTTCCTCGATAACCTGCTCAATATAGTCGCCTTGACGCCCATTGTATTCAGGCGGAAGCGCATGTGCACCAAGAAATGTTGTCTGTACGTCCACTGGAAGCGCCTCGCCCAGTTTTCGGGCTACTGAGAGCTGCTTCAGCTCTGTCGCTTTCTCGAGTCCATATCCAGATTTTATCTCAACCGTTGTACAGCCTTCACGAATTAGATTCGAAAGCCGGGGAAGTCCTGTAGCTATTAATTCATTCTCGCTGGCTTTCCTAGTGGAGGTCATAGTAGAGACGATACCTCCGCCTGCGCGAGCTATCTCCTCATAGCTAAGACCTTGTAGGCGTTGTTCGAATTCGCTTGCGCGCGTTCCGCCAAAGACAAGATGGGTGTGGCAGTCTATTAGGCCCGGTGTTACCCACTTACCAACTCCATTGATCACCTCGCCAGCCAAATTTTGTGGTTTTCCGGGAAGGTCATCCATCGATCCTACCCAAGCAATACGATCACCCTGGATTGCTATCGCGCCATTGGAGATCTGGCCGTAAAGCACACCATTATCTACCATAGTTGCGAGATTGGTATCGACCCAGATCGTGTCCCAGTCCACCATACCCTTGCCCTCATTCGCTTTTCATTGCGATCCTACCCCGCCCAATTTATATCTTTGGCGTAAGGTAATGAACCCGACAACCCACGAAAATCTTGGAAAAATGACTACACTAAGATCAATTCTTGTATCGTTACTCTGCAGTTGTCCGTCAATGAACTCGCTAGGCAGGTTGGTTGGATTATGACAGTACCTGTTATGGATATTCAGCTGGGGGAAAATCCGCTCATCGTCAACGTTCCACATGACGGTCGCGAGATCCCCGCCGATATCGGCGCCACAATGACAGAAGAAGCACTTTCCTTACCTGATACCGATTGGCATATTCGCGATCTTTACGCCTTTGCAACCGAGTTGGGTGCGACGATTATATCCGCGCGTTATTCTCGATATGTTGTCGATTTGAATAGGGACCCGACCGGCAGGTCACTTTACCCTGGTGCCGATACTACAGAGGTATGTCCGACGAGCACATTTAACAAGCATCCCATTTATCTTGAGGGTAGATCGCCCGATTCCGTGGAGATTGAGCGTCGGATAGAGATTTATTGGCGGAGCTATCACGCAGAGCTTTTGCGGGTAATTTCGGAGAAAGTAGAAAAATACCGCAACGTACTGTTGTTTGATGCCCATTCCATTGCATCCCAGCTACCGCGTTTTTTCGTGGGTAGACTTCCAGATTTTAATCTTGGTACCGCCGATGGTTGCAGTTCTAGTGGTGAGCTGGCCCAACGCATGTTTAATGTGGTTGATATGGCCACTGGTTATAATGCCAGCCTAAATGGACGCTTCAAGGGCGGGTATATCACCCGTCACTATGGTAACCCTGGTGGCGGCGTACACGCTATCCAGCTAGAAATGGCGCAGCGTGCTTATATGGAAGAGGAGCCGCCGTATAGATTGAGATCTGATCGAGCAGATATGGTACGCCCTATTCTCCGAGACTTACTTTCCACCGGTCTCGACTGGGTGAGCGAAAAGGACCGGATCGCCTAAGAGATGCGGACGCTGCAATTCGATCATCTCTATACAGAGTGCCGTTGGCTGTCTCCGGGATATATCTGTATCGATTCAGACGGCTGGATTATCGGGGTATCGGATACTACTCCTTCGAAGGGTGCGGAATACTTAAGCGGAATCGCATTACCGGGAATTCCAAACCTGCATTCGCACGCATTTCAGCGAGGTATGGCGGGGCTGAGCGAATACCGTACGGATAAAGCTCGTGATAGCTTTTGGACTTGGCGCAAGTGGATGTATCAATTTGTAGGTATGCTTTCCCCAGAGGATCTCGAAGCGATCGCTGCACAACTATATGTCGAGATGCTGAAATCCGGTTATACTGCGGTCGGGGAATTTCAGTATTTACATCATGACTGCAATGGCGCTTCGTTCGAAATACCTGCAGAAATGAGTTTACGAACGCTGGCTGCGTCTCGAGAGGCTGGTATTGGGGTGACCTTGCTTCCGGTATTATACCGTTATTCAGGTTTTGGTGATCAACCACCGGAAGATGGACAGCGCCGTTTTGTCAATAATCTAGACACGTTTATGAATATTTACCGATCGCTTGAGGAGGTGACGAGGACGGACCCGGACCGCCATACCGGCATAGCGCCTCACAGCTTACGCGCCGCTGATGCCCAGTCGATATGCGAGGTCGTAGGGGGGGCTGATTCAAATGCGCCAATTCACATCCATATTGCCGAACAGGAAAAAGAGGTTGTAGATTGCATAGATTTTTCCGGAAAACGCCCTTTGGAGTATCTCTATGATACTGTCGAGGTCGATGCTCGGTGGAGCCTGATTCACGCTACTCACATGAAGCCAGACGAGGTATATACGGCTGCCTCATCAGGAGTGACTGCCGGACTTTGCCCAACGACTGAGGCGAATCTTGGCGACGGACTGTTCGATTTACCGAGGTGGTTAGCAGATAATGGTGCGCTGGGTGTTGGATCCGATAGCAATATTTCAGTCAGCCCGGTCGAGGAACTTCGTTGGCTTGAATATGGCCAGCGGCTTCGCGAGCGGCAGCGTAATGTTTCTGCCAGTGACCGCGTTTCGACAGGTAAAAGGTTGTTTGACGCTGTTATTGCGGGTGGTGCGCAGTCCCTTGGACGGGCCGGATTGAATGGCGAGGCTGGATTAAAGCCCGGCGCACGCGCCGATATTATAGTGCTTGATCTCGCTGCGCCTATTTTCGCAGGCCACTCGCCGGAAACATTTATCGATACTTGGATCTTTTCCGGTAACGAAGCACTGGTAACCGACGTGTTTGTCGGCGGATCACATGTTGTGCAGGCGGGCCGTCACCATAGAGAAAAAGAAATAGCCTCACGCTACAGAGATGTTTTAAAGAGGTTGTTGAGATAGGTTTTTGGTAGTTCCCGATATCCTATGTTTTTTTTAAATACTTTGTGAATTCTCTTTATTGCGCTGGATTTCTTTCTGTCTTATCTAAATCCTTTTTTTTGCTGTTTAGGGCACGGTTTTTTGTTTTGTGGGGATCCAATATGCGAAACTTAGCACTCGTAATATTGTTATCTATTATATCGACTCCAATTGTATCATCGTCCGAGGCGTCAGGTGCTGGAAAGTTCGTATTTACAGCTATACCTGATCAAGACGAAAGCGCCTTGCGCAAGCGTTTTGATAAAATAGCCAAATATCTCTCCGGAAAGCTGTCGATAACAGTCGAATATGTTCCCGTTAAATCTTATGCGGCTGCGGTGACGGCATTCAGAAATAATCAGGTCCAGTTGGCATGGTTCGGAGGGTTGTCGGGTGTGCGCGCGAGGGAACTTGTAAAAGGTTCAAACGCAATTGCTCAGGGTAAGAAAGACCCATTTTTTGAGACCTACTTTATCGCTAATGCTAGCACCGGTCTCAAAATGTCGAAGGAATTTCCTAAGGCCATTTCTGGCAAGACTTTCACCTTTGGCTCGAAAGGATCGACGTCGGGACGCCTGATGCCCGAATATCATATACGGAAAGCTTTTGGTAAAGCACCCCAGAAAGTGTTTAGCCGTGTTGGCTTCAGTGGAAATCATTCAAGAACGGTCGCGCTAGTTCAATCTGGTGCGTACCAAGTTGGCGCAACTAATTTCAAGGTTTGGAAAAAGGGGCTCAAAAATGGAACAATTGATCCCAACAAAGTTCGTGTAATCTGGAAAACACCCGGTTACCCCGATTATAACTGGACGATCAGGGGAGATGTCGACATAGCCTTTGGTCAGGGGTTTGCCGGAAAGGTTCAGGCCGCACTATTGGAAATGAGTGATCCGGATTTACTGAATTCCTTTCCAAGAGATTCTTTTATCCCAGCTAAAAATTCTGACTACGCCCCTATCAGGAACACAGCAAAAGAGCTTGGGTTAATCGATTAATGGCGTTGCTGAAACTTCGAGATGAGTCGGCGGGTTACGATGGAAAGTCGATTATTCGAAACGTTTCTTTGGCCATAGAACCCGGCGAACGAATTGCGCTCGTCGGGGAGAGCGGAGCAGGAAAATCGACTCTGCTCCGCCTGATTTATGGCAGACTGGGTAATGCCGCGGCACTGATGCCTCAAGACCCATCCTTGGTTCAGGCTCTGACAGTCTTTCATAATGTCTATATGGGCAGGCTGCATCAGTTCTCCGTATGGCGCAATTTGAGAAATTTGTTGGTGCCAGTCGCCGAAGACGTAGAAGAAGTCCGTAAGGTGCTGGCGCCTTTGCGCCTAGAGGAAAAGATTTTTTCCAATGTAAGTCAGCTATCCGGTGGTCAATATCAGAGGACGGCGCTGGCCCGAGCACTTTTCCATCCTGGTCGGGTCATAGTGGCGGACGAGCCCGTATCGTCGGTCGACGAACACCAGGCCCGCGAGATACTTGCTAAAATGAACGGCGAAAAACAGACCGTTCTGCTTGCAATGCATGACCGGGCGCTTGCTCTGGAGTTCGCTGATCGCATCGTTGGAATTCGCGATGGTTATATTGCTATGGACACACCGTCGGCCGGTATGACGCCCAAAGATCTCGACGAATTATATCTTTCCGAAAGTGCAGTCGCTGCGTGATCCCACCACGTGATCCGTCGCCGTTAGCCCGGACGATCTCAGGTTTCCTACTGGTGGCGATCCTATGTTTAATCTTTGCAGATCTGGCAATTTCTACCGGCGATCCCTGGCGGGAATTCGGGTTATTGATGACCGGATTTGTTACGCCCGATTTTTATCAAGCTGATAGCCTGTTTCTTGCAGTTGCATATACGATGGCGTTCGCATTTCTGGGTGTTGCAATTGGAAATGTCACAGGTTTCGGACTGGCATTGGTTTTCCACTACCGGCTAGTTCGCGTGGGCTGTGCCTTTATCCGGGCTATACATGAGCTTTTCTGGGCACTGATTTTCCTTCAGATGTTCGGTTTGTCACCGTTGACCGGAATTCTAGCAATCGCGATTCCCTACGCCGGCATCATTGCAAAGGTTTATGCGGAAATTTTAGAAGAGGCAGATCAGAGGCCCCTTTCGGCGGTGCCAGTTGGGACGGGGAAGGCGTCGACGTTTATGTTCGTTAGGCTTCCCGATTCTTGGGCACATTTTCGGACCTATTCGATGTACCGATTAGAGTGTGGTTTGCGGTCGAGTGCGGTACTCGGATTTATCGGATTGCCGACCTTAGGCTTCCACCTTGAAACAGCGTTTAAGGAGGGCCTCTATTCGGAAGTATCGGCGCTACTTATTCTATTCTATCTGATCATCGCCAGCATGAGAGTTTGGATGAAAAAAACTCTACTGCCAATTTATCTGATCGGTGCAGCGACGATACTTCCCTGGGGTGTTGCGTTTTCTTGGGCGAATATTATCCGCTTTCTTACAGAAGATGTAATTCCTTACCCGATCCGGAACGGCGGCGATAACATGATGGCTGCACTAACCGATTGGGTCAGTATGCTACTTATAGACCAAATCTTGCCCGGTACTCTGGCTACTATCCAGCTCACAATGATTGCGTTGGTCGTGACGGGTATGGTGACGCTGATTTTCTTCCCGATGATTTCCCCCCTGTTGTTCCGCCGGAATGCGCGGATGGGTGGGCATATATTTCTCGTCATTCTTCGATCAACGCCCGAGTACATACTCGCTTTCGTATTTTTGAACCTATGGGGCCCGTCAATGCTGCCGGCAATCGTCGCCCTCAGTCTGCATAATGCGGCAATCATTGGTCACCTTGTGGGCAGATTCACTGAGACGTTGCAGCTAAGACGCGATGCAGTCAAAGGCCTTAACCGTTATTTCTACGAAGTTGTGCCGCGTATCTACCGTCCTATGCTGGCGCTACTGTTTTATCGCTGGGAGGTAATTCTCCGAGAAACCGCAATTCTCGGTATTCTCGGAATTGCTACGCTGGGGTTCTATGTTGACAGTGCGTTTGCGGATCTTCGATTTGACCGGGCCATGTTCCTGATTCTGGTAACGGCATTGCTGAATATCTGCGTTGACACTATTTCGCGAAATATCCGCAGCAGGTTGCGTCTGCACACTACTTTGGAAGAACGGTAAACAGATGAAGACGACAGATAACCCCATTTTAAAAGATCTGGTTTTGGTTGGTGGCGGCCATAGCCATGTGGCAGTCCTGAAAAGGTTCGGGATGAAACCTCTCCCGGGTGTACGGTTGACCCTAATCTGCCGCGATGCCCATACGCCCTATTCGGGTATGCTACCCGGTTATGTCGCCGGGCATTATGAATATGATGAAGCGCATATCGATCTGGGTGCGCTTACGCGCTTTGCGAACGCCCGTTTTTATCACTCGACAGTGACAGCGCTAGATTTAGATAGGAAAAGGGTTATCTGTGACAACCGTCCACCGGTACCCTTCGAGCTCTTATCGATTAATACCGGGTCAACCCCAAATACTTCGAACGTACCCGGCGCGTCGGAGAACGTCGTGCCAGTAAAGCCTATCAATACATTTCTGGACCGTTGGGAGGCGCTCAGCGCCCGCGCGATGTCTCATCAAGGTCCGATGCGGATCGCGGTCGTCGGCGCTGGTGCCGGCGGCGTAGAAATTTTGCTGGCGATCCAGTATCGGCTGTCCCATCTGCGCCAAGACGCTGGGATCACGTCCGAGAATATCGAGTTTCACCTGTTTAGTAGCGGTTCCGAGATTCTGCCGACCCATAATGCGAGGGTACGGGCTAAGTTCCTGAAGACCCTAAAAAAGAGAAAGGTTATTCTACATCTTGGGGAGCCGGTGACGGAGGTCGAAAACGACCGCCTGATGACCGAAAACGGTAATGTTATTGAGGCCGATGAGATTCTATGGGTGACGGCGGCGGGTGCACCCGATTGGCCGGCGGCGTCTGGCCTCGACACTGATGAGTACGGTTTTATAAGGCTGACGGACAGTCTGCAGTCTATATCTCACCCATACGTATACGCTGCTGGTGACGTTGCGACGATGATCAACTATCCACGCCCGAAATCGGGCGTGTTTGCCGTACGTCAGGGTAAACCGCTGGAACGTAACCTGCGTCGTACTTTACTGGGCAGGCCGCCTATATCGTTCCGGCCACAATCTAAGTTTTTGAGTCTGATTTCTACCGGTGACAAATACGCTGTAGCCTCGCGGGGAGGTTGGTCAATCGAGGGGCAGAATATCTGGAGGTGGAAAGACTGGATTGATCGGCGTTTCATGGGCAAGTTCAATGAGCTGCCTGAAATGAACGAGGAAGCAAAAAACGATCTACCTGATGGTCTGGCGAGTGCTGATGTTATGAGAGAGATCTCTGCCATCGCGATGCGCTGCGGCGGATGTGGCGCCAAGGTGGGCGCAAACATTCTCGCAAGAGCCCTCGATTCCATGACTCCAGCACCACGGGATGACGTGTTGATTGGGCTGCACGAACCGGACGATGCTGCGGTAGTTGAAGTGCCGTCTGGTAAGGTGATAGTGCATACGGTCGACTATTTCCGCGCAATGGTTGACGATCCTTATGTTTTTGGAAAGATTGCCGCCAATCATAGCCTCGGTGATATTTTTGCAATGGGGGGTGATCCTCAGACGGCGTTGGCGGTGGCGACCGTTCCGTTCGGTATAGAATCAAAGGTTGAGGATACGTTGACCCAAATGATGACCGGCGCGATGGAAATTCTGAACGATACTAATTGTGCTCTTGTGGGAGGCCACACTAGCGAGGGACCAGAGCTAAGTCTTGGCTTTGCGGTCAACGGTCTGATCGATAAGGATAAGATAATGCGTAAAGGAGGTCTTTGCCCAGGCGATAAGCTTATCGTGACTAAGCCAATTGGTACTGGCACATTATTCGCGGCAGATATGCGTCATAAAGCCAAAGGGCGCTGGATCGCGTCGGCTATTGATCACATGGTAATGTCAAACAGGTTAGGTGCTGAGTGCTTGGTCGAGTATGGCAGTCGAGCCGCTACCGACATAACAGGGTTTGGCTTGCTGGGTCACCTTGTCGAAATGGTGCGTGCGTCAGCGGTTGACGTTGTACTAAATCTTGACGCCGTGCCGTTGATGGAGGGCGCAGAGGAGACAGCGAAGGCAGGCATCCTGTCGTCTCTACAGCCTCAGAACGTGCGTCTTCGTCGCGCAGTGGTAAACTTGGAAGAAGCCGGTAAAAATGCCCGTTATCCCTTGATTTTCGATCCCCAAACGGCGGGAGGTCTCCTTGCCAGTCTGCCTTCAGAAAATGCTGACGCCTGCGTCAATAAGCTAAAGGAACTTGGCTATTCACGGACAACGATAATCGGTGAGGTGGTAGAAAAGTCAGAGAATCTGGAACCCATCACAGTGCAAATTTAAATCCTACCTTTGGCAACAACGCAGCGTAACCTGCCTGACATACTGGTGCAGGAACTCCTTGATGCTGGCCTGACGTCAGCGGGACGATCACTTAGATGGTCGGACTGTATCACGGCGCTAACTAGTTCTTTACTTTTGATCTTCGATCGGGTGTATCGGATAGCCTCGAAATAATGCCTAAGCAAGCTGTGGTTATTCGTCCTCTAAAATACCGGCCTACGCCACCTTTTTCCCTGATTGCGATATTCATATTTATACACCAAGGTCCCTTAGCAGATTCCTCCATGCTTCTTTTTCTTTAGCTGGGGTATAGAGTGCCGCCAACTTTCGACATCGCCCGCTCAGATCTTTTAAAAATTCAGGTTCGGTCTCCGCACGGATTAGAAGTTTCGCAAGTGCGAATTCATCCTCTGCGGGATAGTATCCAGGATAATCGTCACCCAATATGCCGACATTACCGTCTATGCGCGAGGCTAAAACCGGCACTCCACATACTAAAGCTTCAGATAAGATATTCGCGCCGCCTTCTATTACCGAGCTTATGACCATAACATGGCTCCGGGCAAACTGACGTCGAACTTGCCAACCTTGTACCTCGCCACGCCAAGTGTAGCGTGAATTCGATTGACCTTCGGCTCGGGCGTCCCTTGCCCAGCTTCGGTTATGCGCTTTTCCCAAATGGACTATGCGCAATCGCGAATCAGCCGGCATTTGACGGGCAGCGTATGCCGCCCTTAAGGGATCTTTCTCCGCACGAAGGTGCCCCGCGACAACAACCTCGAACCAGCGTTTGGATGGTCGATAGGGAGAGCTGAGCGGCAATGATGACTGACGAATCAATCTCAGTTTATTATGGTATTCTTTTGGGATAGCGCGGTGGACTAGGTCATGCAGGCAGATAAGCTCCGTTGCCCTTTTCATGGAATCTAGGGTTTCGTGCGGGTGAGTATGTTGAAACCGGTATATATCGGTGCCTGCAAGCAGGACTACCAAAGGTCTATAATGATATAAGTCAGAGAATTTTCGGATCGATGCTGCAGATCGCCAAGCGTGCACAGCTACCATCATATCGGCGTCCCCGCCGTTATCCTCTTCGGAGATATCCACTCGGTGTCCAAGGCGCCTTAATATTTGTGCCCAGCGCTCTGCGGTGGCGCGATTTCCGGCGCGGGACTGTTTCCCTGAGGGAGTGACAAGGCTAATCTTCATTACCACAAACTAACGCAGAAATATGACCGCACAAGTTCCGAGCAATCATCTAATCGACATAATGTATAGTGCCCGTCAGCGCACCGTTGAGCTTCTCGATGATCTCAGCGATGAGCAGATGGTTGGTCCAAAACTATCGATCCTTAATCCAATGATTTGGGAGATAGGCCATGTTGCATGGTTCTATGAATTTTTCATTCTCCGTCAAGAATATGGTCATGAACCTCTATTAGCGCGTGGCGATGAGCTGTACGACTCGATTGCCGTATCGCAATCTACACGCTGGGACTTGGAAGTTTATCCGCTTGACGAAATGAGAGACTATATGGCTCGCGTACTAGATGCTCTCGTGGATCGTCTTGATTTTGGATTGGCTTCAACGCGCGACAGTTACCTATATCAATTTACGGTATTCCACGAGGACATGCACGACGAGGCCTTTACCTGGGCAAGACAGACGCTAGCCTATCCCACTCCTTCTTTCGTCCTTGATGCGCCGAGGGAGAAGTATGAGCCGGTGCCGGGGGGGTTAGATGGAGATGCGGTTATCCCAGGCGGGAGGTTCCTAATGGGGTCAAGCCCCGACGAGGCCTTTGTATTTGATAACGAAAAATGGACGCACGAGATTTATGTGGCTCCTTTCCAAATGGCGAAGGCACCGGTGACTTGCAAGCAATTTGTCGAGTTCGTGGAGGATGGTGGCTATAATATTGACGCTCTTTGGGGTGACGATGGGCTCGCTTGGCGAGAGAAAAATAATATAAAACATCCAGTGTATTGGAAGCGAGATACTACCGGTGGCTGGAAGGTACGGTTGTTTGATGTCTGGAAAGATTTGATGCCGGACAAACCTGTTGTTCACGTAAACTGGTATGAAGCTAATGCTTATTGCGCGTGGTCGGGGCGGCGTTTGCCCACCGAAGCCGAATGGGAGTTCGCCGCGACGATGCAGCCAGACTCGGACCACTCGATGAGAAAAGCTAATTATCCCTGGGGGGACGATACCATGACCCCAGCGCACGCAAATATGGATGGTTTCGATCTTGGTTGCGTCGATGTAGCGGCCTATGCGGCCGGTGATAATGCGTGGGGTTGTCGTCAGTTGATCGGAAATGTATGGGAATGGACAGCAGATACGTTCGGACCTTTCCAAGGCTTTTTCCCCGACGACTACAAGGAATATTCCGAACCACTGTTCGGAACGACAAAGGTCTTGCGCGGCGGATCTTGGGCAACAAGAAGCCGTTACGTGAATGCGAAGTACCGAAACTATTTCGGCCCAGAGAGAGCTGATATTTTCTGCGGCTTCCGGACATGTGAGGATAATTAACCGTTTGATATTATAATATTACCTATTTAAACCAAATATGATCGCTATAGATCAGCCCTGCGGCTAGGCGTAAGGGGTTCCGAGACAGTAAGAGGAAATATCTATGCAAGGGAAAATTGCTCTAGAAGAACATTACGCCATCGAAGAAACTCTTCAAGACTCGAACGGTTACCTACCGCCAGAAACCTGGGAAGAACTGTCCGGGCGCCTAATTGATATCGAGGGCCGCCGTATCGACGAGATGGATCAGAACGGCATCGAAATGATGATTCTTTCGCTGAATGCCCCAGCAGTACAAGCAATTTATGACCGGGAACGCGCAAATGAAATAGCGAAGAAATCAAACGACATGTTGGCAGAGTGGGTGGAACGCAATCCAGGCCGATTCCGTGGCTTTGCTGCATTGCCCCTGCAAGACGTTGATATGGCCTGTGCAGAGATGGAGCGTTGTGTAAGAGACCTTGGGTTTGTCGGAGCGCTGGTAAACGGGTTTTCACAGGTCGATACCGAACAGTCTGCAGTCTATTACGACCTTCCTCAATATACACCTTTCTGGGATGTCATGGCTGACCTAGATGTACCTTTCTACCTGCACCCACGAAATCCAATACCCAGTATGGCGCAGATTTACGAGGGCCATCCGTGGTTGCTTGGTCCGACATGGGCGTTTGGCCAAGAAACAGCCGTTCATTCTCTGCGACTAATGGCCTCTGGTCTTTTCGATAGGCATCCCAAACTTCAGATCGTTCTAGGCCATATGGGGGAAGGTCTTCCCTACAGTATGTGGCGGGTCGATAACCGCAATAAGTGGGTTGGTGAAGAACGTGCATATCCTGCTGAAAAGATGCTCGGCTATTATTTCCAGAATAATTTCTATATCACTACGTCCGGAAATTTCCGCACGCAGACATTGATCGACGCAATGCTAGAAATTGGTTCGGATCGGATCTTGTTTTCGGCAGACTGGCCCTTCGAGAATGTCGATCACGCTGCCAGGTGGTTCGATAACTGCACCATCAGCGAGGACGATCGGCTAAAAATCGGTCGTACAAACTCGACTCGGCTATTTGATATCAATTTATAACCTATCTCGCATTCTGCCGCATGGGAATAGCTAAAGAAGCTGCATAGACAATAGTAGCTGCAACGACAATTGCCGGCCCGGAAGGCAGATCCCACTGAAGCGACCCCTGCAGTCCGAGCGCCACAGCAATAGATCCGGCGATGGCAGCAAAAACCGCCATCTGTTCCGGAGTGCGGGCGAAACGGCGGGCTGCAGCCGCGGGAATAATTAGAAGCGAAGTTACTAATAGGATACCGACAATCTTCATTGCTATGGCGATTACCAGCGCGAAAAGCATCATGAATGCGATCTGGATGCGAAAAATATTAACACCCTCTACTTGGGCTAAATCCTCGTGCACTGTAATTGATACGAGGTCTTTCCAAAGCCATGCCAATACCCCCAACGCGATTGAACCACCGCCGTATACCCATGCGATATCCGTCAATGTGACGGCGAGGATATCGCCGAAAAGATAGCTCATCAGATCTACACGCAATGAGGAAAGAAATGATATTACTACCAGACCAAGTGCAAGGGAGGCGTGGGCAAGAATTCCCAGAAGAGTATCCTCCGCCAGATAACGTTGTCTACGTAGGTAGACCATCCCAACTGCAATGCTAAGGCAGACACCAACAATCCCAAAATTGATATCGATACCCACGAAAAACCCCAGACCTATCCCTAGGAGAGCAGAATGGGCGAGCGTATCGCCGAAATAGGCCATCCGCCGCCAGACTACAAAAACGCCTATCGAGCCCATCACGGCGGCGACACCTATGCCCGCAATCAAAGCGTACAGAACGAAGTCAGGCATGGTTATGCTCGTGGTGGTGCCGATAGACAGCGACACGTGATGCCGCTTCGCCAAATAAATCGAGATAGGCCGGGTTTTGCGATACGGCATCGGGCTTTCCCGAACAGCATACATGTCCATTAATGCAGACAACTTTGTCGGTAGAAGACATCACCAGATCCAAATCGTGGGAAACCAGCAATATCCCGCAAGCTTGCTCGTCCCGAATTGTACCTATCAATTTATAAAACTCTGTCCGACCGTGTATGTCGAGATTAGCCGTGGGTTCATCCAATACTAGCAAATCAGGATCCCCCAAGAGTGCTCGGGCGAGCATCACACGTTTTTGTTCCCCGCCTGATAACAGGCGAACCTCTTGATTGAGAACGGCAGGGGCCCCAACACTATTAAGTGCTTCCTCCAAACGAATGGTCTCACTAACTCCCGAAAGTTTAAGAAACCGGCCAACGCTTAACGGAAGAGTTGGGTCGATTGCGAGCGACTGCGGAGAATAACCGACACGCATATTTGCAGCAGTGTTTATTACTCCCGTAGCCGGCTTCTCTAAACCAAGTAACATGCGAACTAGCGTCGTTTTTCCCGACCCGTTTGGACCAATCAGGGTAACAAATTCGTTGCGGCTCACAGCTATATCTATGTCGTGCAGCACCGAACGCCCGCCATATTTGGCACTAATACCTGTGCCTGATATAAGTATTTCCGGGGTAGTGAACGGATCTTCAGGCATCTGATTCGATTTTGCAGGCGCTACACAGACCCATAATCTCCACTGTTGGCTGATCTACCCTGAAGCCCATATTTTTAGCTTTCTTTTCAATTAGAGCGGAAATCTCCGGATCGTCCAATTCGCCGATCTGGTTACATTTCCCGCAAATAAGGAACTGACTATTGTGACTTTGCTCCGCCCCGCCGCATCCAACAAAGGCGTTCAAAGATTCAATTTTGTGTACAAAACCATTCTCTACAAGGAATTCTAATGCCCTATATACCGTAGGAGGCGCAGCCTTTTGTTTATCGCCACGCAGTTTTCCGAGGATGTCGTATGCGCCACTCGGACCATGCTGTGCCCAAACAATCTCGAGAACGCGGCGCCTCAGAGGCGTAAAACGAAGACCTCTCAACCTACACTTATCTTCCGCGATCTTAAGTGCCGCTGAGGCGCAAAGGTCATGATCATGACCCGGTTGCGGAAAAACGTTAAGCGGATTTGAAAAGGACATCAGAAACTCCACCAATTGACCATTTTGAATCTTTATGTCATAAGATGTTATATTATAACATAAATATTCAAAATGACTATTCGCACTTCTACCATTTTAATAGCACTTTTCCTTGTGGTCGCAACATTCTCCTCTGCGTATGCCCAACTCCGCGTCGTCGCGACAATTCCCCCGATTCACTCCTTGGCGGCATTGGTCATGGAAGGTATCGGAACGCCCCAATTACTTCTCACGGGATCCGAATCCCCACATAGGTACACGCTAAAGCCCTCGCAATCGCGATTACTGGCTGAGTCAGAAATCGTACTCCGAATTGATGAGTCCTTCGAATCGTTCTTGATCAAACCTCTTCGAGCTTTGGCTGAACGAGCCATTGTGGTCGATTTAATTAAGGCGCCAGGTGTGAATGTTCTAAAATGGCAGGCAGAACATGATGATAATGATGATCACAAGGATCATGGCCACAAGGATCATGACGATCACAAGGAGCATGGCCACAAGGATCATGACGATCACAAGGAGCATGGCCATAAGGATCATGGCCACAAGGATCATGACGATCACAAGGAGCATGACGATCACAAGGAGCATGGCCACCATGATCATGGCGGCAAGCACGATATTCACATATGGCTACATACAGAGAACGCAGTGGCCATTGTCAAAATGATCGCAGGCATTCTTTCGGAGAAAGATGCTGCGAATAGCGGGCGGTACAACGCGAATGCGGATCGCGCTTCGGTTCGGCTCCGTTCTCTTAAAAGAGAGTTAGAAGGGACACTTCAGCCGGTTCGCAATCTTCCGTTTATGACTTTTCATGATGCGTGGCAGTATTTTACTGCAGAGTTCGGTATGAAATACGTCGGTGCGCTTACTCTTAACATGGGGAAGGAACCTGGTGCCCGAAGGATAGCGGAAGTACGCGCAATTATTCATAAGACTAATGCTAAATGTTTATTTGCCGAGCCTCAGTTTCCCGCAGCATTGGTAAAAGTTGCGGTGCGCGGTACAAACGCGAAAATAGGGATCCTTGATCCTGTAGGTGCAAATCTCACGCAGGGACCTGACCTATATTTTGAGCTGATGCGTCAGACGGCCAATGGGATGACCTCGTGTCTTGCCCGCTCCGGGGATTGAACTGCGGCTAACCGAATAATTCAGAGCCGATAATGAGCTATATAAAATTCCTAGCCGATGTGGACCCCGAATCATGTTGTAGGCTTCCCTTGCCCCAACCCGAATTACTGGATGATGTAAGCCGTCAGACCTATGTTGCGCTTGCGGATTCTAGCGGTGGCTCCCTTACAGACCTACAGGGCTGGGAGGTATAAGAATTCACAGCCCCGAATTGTCCAATGGATTGAGACCCGTAAATCTTTATCTTAGCAGCCAAAGGTTATAGAGGCCGGAACGCGAGAGCTTGTGATCTTGGTGACTGCAAGGGAGTATAATTGTCATTTTGAATGATATGCCCATGAAGCGGAGGCGTTACGACACGGTACATCGCAGGAAATTATCGAAATTGTTAGGCACCGAAAATCCATAAAGGAACTAGACTCAACCGATGTAGCCCTGATCGAATTCGGGAGAGAACTCTATACGGACCGCCGTGTGATATCCGAAACCTATGCAAAGGTTAGCTGGGGGATACGACCGACGAACACTGGCTAACCTAGTAAACTTGATGTCTATATGCCGGCGTTTTGATCAGGTTCCAAGTCGACTTCCAACGCCTGTAATACCCGAGAATGCGAGATATATGCGCCAATCATCAGCGTCAATTCTACGATCTGACGATCTGAAAAAAAGTCTTTAAGTGGTGCGAAGATACTATCGGATACTACTATATTCTTTGTCATAGCATCGACATATTTAAGCACTGATCTCTCTGCTTCAGTAAAAAGATCAGACTTCGTCCAGTCGGCGAGTGCATCGCACTCTTCCTCTGTCATCCCTTCCTGAATCGCCAAATTAGGTACGTGTTGACGCAGAACGTACGCAGAAGAAACCAAATACCCCACCCGAACGATCACTATTTCACGCAGTCTTCCATTTAGCTCCGTACCCCAACGAATATTATTAATATGATTAAACCAGCTTTCCGCCAGAGGTGGGCTGTGTAGTAGCGTCCGGTATACATTTATTAACTTACCGCGCCGCCGGCCGGTGATCTGGGTAACAAGATCTCTGTATTCCGATAAATCTTCAGGTTTCAAGAAAGGTATGCGAGCCATGTGAGCTTCCATTTTCATAGGTATATGATAAGCCGCGAGCTTACCGCGGTGGGGGGTTCGATCACATGAGTACCATTGTTGTTCAGGACGAAAAAATACTACGGTTTTTGCAGGTGATACTCGATCCGGTCGGCCGCTTGTGGAACAGTTTGCGCAGCGCATAGATTATGTAACTGGGGCTGATCATCTTGGTTTCTACTGCTATCATGTAGCTGAGCACGATGCGACCCCGCTTAATATGGTGCCCGTACCAGGAGTATTTCTCGCCGACCCCGCTCAGGATCCTAAATAATTATTTCAGCAACGGTTTTACAGCTTCCCTAAATTCACGGCGGCGGTCGGCGTGGTGAAGCCAGTGGTAATCGTATTGCAGTGGCGGCGCATCTCCCGCCTCCACTTTCAGCGCCGCAAAAACTGGTCCCGGCCTGGCCAAAAGGTCTGGCAGGTCTACTGCAAACTGGCTCAACTCTTCATACGTATGTGAACCTAGATAGCCCGCCGCTGATGCAAGGCCGGCAAGATCGGCTGTTCCCTTCGCCGGGGTTGGATGGCCGCCATTTGCTTCATATGTTCCATTTTCCGCCACAAAATGAACAAGGTTCTTGGGCGCTGCGTTTGCGATGGTAGTCAAGGTGGATAGATTCATCAGAAGACTTCCATCTCCATCGAGCAATATTATTTTCTGATCCGGCAGGCCAATAGAAAGCCCGAGCGCATGTGAGGAAGCTTGGCCCATAGCGCCCACGCTGACGAAATTGAGTGGGTCCGGATCGACACGGTGCCATTCAAATGCCGATGTGTAGGTCGATACTACGATGGCGCCGTCGCGGTGATCGCGGATCCTCTCAAAACAGGCCATTCGCTGCATCATGGCTGAACCTGTCGTCCTAGTAGCGCAACCATCGGACGTGATGTTTCGTAGGCCCGGTCTATCGCCGCCGGCAGGTGCGCGACGTCTCCCGGGCCATCAATAAGAATATGGTCGATCTCCATCGCGTCCAGTACAGGTTCGATTATGCGCACGCCGAAGCTGGCGGACTCGATTGGTGCTTTGTCCACCTCCTTACCGAGTAGCCCCACTAGCATACAGACCGGCTGTTCATATTCGCAGCCTACAGCCCGAACGTTGTTTAGGGAGTCCATCAACCCCGTTTGTTGCATGAGCAGCACAGCCCGCTTTTCACAGTATGAAAGCGCTGCGCAGATTGACACGCCCTCATCCTCCTTTGAGAGCCGGATTAGGGTCAGCTCCGGGTCTTTGGACAACGGCCAAAGAAGTCCGTCACTGGTTGTGATATCCGGTAGGGCTGCGATGTGTCGGACTCCTGAAATTTTCAGAGCCGTAATCAGCTCTGAGCCGCTGGGACCTGCCGGGTCTGGCACTGGATTACACCGAGACCGAAAGTTCGGTCAGGAATGTAGACAATGCGGCATTTACCGCTTCTGGGTTTTCGACGTTAGCGATATGCCCGGCGCCGTCGATCACAACATGTCTGCAATTAGGGATTGCGTCAGCTGCCTCGGCTAGTATTTCCGGCGGTGCGCCTTTGTCTTGGGCGCCGCCAATGATCAAGGTCGGCACCTTTATTTTTCCGAGGCCAGGCCCGAACGCCAGCCGTTTCAGCGCTTCACAGCAACCTTCGTGACCGACTGGGTTAGTCGAGCGCAACATGTTGCGCACTTTGTCTAAAGACGGGGGGTTGGCTTCCACCGTTTCCGGTGTAAACCAGCGGGTGATAGTTGGTTCCACTACACCCTCCATGCCTTTTTCTCGAGCGGTGTCGATACGGTATTGGAAATAGGCAGCATAATCGGGTGGTGCATCAGGCCGGGAGTCGCATGCGGTCAGCGACATTAGGCGGTCTCCGTGATTCTGTGCCATACCATATCCAAGCATGCCACCAATAGACAGGCCGACCCAATGGGTTTTTTCGATATCGAAATGATCCAGCAATGCGCAAGCGTCGTTCATCAGATCATCGAAGAAATATGGCCCTAGCGGAGCGTCGGACCCGCCATGCCCGCGATGGTCATAGCGCAAAATCCGGTAGTCGTTTTCCAACAACGCTACCTGATCGTCCCAAAGCGACAGATTATTACCCAATGCATGGCTAAAGGTTACCCAAGGCGCGCCTTCCTTCCCCTCAACCTCGCAGTTCACTTCGAAATCGCCAACGCTAACTTTCATTCATATTTCTCCACTTATCTCTTGCACAAAGTATACAAAAATTAGAGTCACTCTCTTTATTGAAAATTCTTATTTAGGTTCGTTAATTGCTGCCAAAAACGTTTCAGCGAAATCTCGGAGCTTGACAGCACCCACACCGTGGACTTTAGCGAACTCGTTGGCGGATTTTGGTTTCCGGCGTGCCATATCGATCAGGGAACGATCGGAGAAAACTACGTAGGCTGGGACACCCTTTGCCTTCGAGAGTTGAAGCCGTAACGCGCGCAAGCGGCTTAGAATTTCTGAATCCGCTTCATGTAAATCAGCGTCCGCGGCTAGGTCCTGAAGCCGACGTTTTGCGGCGCGGGATTTTTTCAATGTGTCCTGCCGGTATCGGAAACTCTCCAGACCCTGCATGAGGCTCTCGCCCTTGTTAGTAATAGTTAACCCACCGTACCCCTGAACGTCTAATTGCAGAAAACCTGTCGCAACAAGCTGGCGGATAATGGACTGCCACTCCTGCTTTCTCAGGTCCGAACCAATACCAAATGCAGCGCGTTGGTCGTGCCCAGCCTTCGAAATTTTTTCGGTCGGTACGCCGCGCAGAATGTCTATGACATGCGCGGCGCCGTAGATTCGTCCCGACTGGTCGATTGCGGCTAAAACCTTTTGGCCGTGTTCCGTGCCGTTCACGAGTGCGACGGGATCGGTACATACATCGCAATTATCGCAGACATTAATCTTCTCGCCAAAATACTCTAGCAGAGATCGGCGCCGGCATTCCGGGGCTTCGCAATATGCTACCAAGGCATCAAGGCGTTTGTGTTCTCGCCGTTTGCGGTCCAGGCCGGCATTTTCACCCTCGATAAAGAGGCGGCGCATTCGGATATCCTGCAACCCGTATATCATGTGCGCATGAGCTACGGTACCGTCTCGGCCCGCACGGCCGATTTCCTGATAATAGGCCTCCACGCTACCCGGTAGATCTACGTGAAGAACAAAACGCACATCCGACTTGTCTATACCCATTCCGAACGCAATCGTAGCAACGATAACGACGCCGGGGTCGGTCATAAAGGCATTCTGGTGTGCCTGGCGATTAAACTGGTCCATACCCGCGTGGTAAGGTAGAGCTTTTATTCCGCGGTCCTGCAAGTAGTGGGAGATTTCTTCTGTCTTCTTGCGAGAAAGGCAATAGACTATGCCGCTTTGGCTCTTATGCCGCAACAAGAAGTCAATCATCTGACGTTTCCAATCCTTCTTCATCTCCACCGAAAGGTGGATGTTGGGGCGGTCAAAGCCCAACACAACAGACTCAGCTTTTCCTTCGAAGAGTTGGGCAACAATATCGTTACGAGTGACTGCATCCGCAGTGGCGGTAAGGGCGGCAATAGGCACATTTGGGAATATGCCTCGTAGTTGTGACAGTTGTTCATATTCCGGGCGAAATGCAGGCCCCCATTGCGAGATGCAGTGGGCTTCGTCAATCGCGAACATTCGGATATTCAGGTTCCCCAGTGCCGCCAGCATGCGTTCGGTCATCAGCCGTTCTGGGGCCATATACAAAAGGCGTGTTTCACCTGCCGACGCTCGGCGCCAGGCGGCAACGTTCTCATCGCGTGTGCGGGATGAATTGATTGTGTCGGCGGCGACGCCTACGAGTTTTAGCGCCGCGACTTGATCTTCCATCAGGGCTACAAGGGGCGAAATGACAATCGTCAGGCCGCCGGCGACCAGCGCTGGAATCTGGAAGCAGAGAGATTTGCCCGCACCAGTAGGCATCACGGTCAGCACGTTGCGCCCTGTTAAGAGGGCGTCAACGACTTGCTCCTGCCCTGGTCGGAATGATTCAAAGCCGAATACCTCTCTCAGGATACTGTGTTTTGCATTCTGTTGGGGGATTTCGATGACGGATTGCATATCTACAGTTTAGGTGGGTAGCCTGATTCGGGCGATGGACATCGTCAAAAGTTTATTCAGATTCCAGTGCTTCCCGTTTCAGCTCTAATTCGAGCCATTTCTCTTCGGCGGCCGCTAGATCGCATTCGGTCTTCTGTAATGTTTTCGCAGTGGAATCGAACTTTTCGGGATCTTTTGAAAATAGTTGGGGATCGGCCAGTATGCTACGGTGAGTGTCAATTTGTGACTGTAATTCATCAATTTTCCCGGGTAGGTTTTCGAGTTCATGCTTGTCCTTGAAGGTCAGTTTTTTGGCCGTTGACGCTGTGGGATTTAGGCAGGTCGATGCCACTGGCTTAATTTTTTTTCGTGGCGATTCACTATCAGGTTTCTCAGCTGTTAGATCACTACCCCGCTGGCTTAGCATGTCGCTGTAGCCACCAGCATATTCCGTCCATTTCCCGTTTCCTTCTCCGGCGATGATCGACGTGACTACCCGGTCAAGAAAATCACGGTCATGGCTCACTAGTAAAACTGTACCTGTATACTCTGCTAGAAGTTCCTGAAGCAGGTCCAAGGTTTCGAGATCAAGGTCGTTGGTCGGTTCATCCAGGACCAGTAGGTTGGACGGTCTGGCAAAGGCCCGGGCCAACATAATTCGACCGCGTTCTCCACCTGATAGAACGGAAACCGGTGACCGCGCCTGGTTTGGCGTGAAAAGAAAATCCTTCATATAACCGATTACGTGGCGCGATTGACCATTAATGGTAACCTTGTCGCCACCCCCGGTCATCGCATATGCCAATGTGTCAGTCGGGTTGAGTTTTTTTCGTTGCTGATCGAGATTTTCGATTTCGAGGTTCTTACCCAGTCGAATATTCCCTGCATCCGGCTCCAGCTCACCCGTTAGAAGTTTTAGTAACGTAGTCTTTCCTGCTCCATTAGGGCCAACTATTCCAACCCGGTCGCCTCGGGCTATCAGTGTAGAAAAGCGGTCAACAATGACTCGGTCACCGAAAGATTTAGAGACTTCTTTAGCTTGGCCAACCCGTTTCCCCGAAATCTCTGCTTCTGATACAACCATGTTGCCAACACCAGTCGGGCCATGATCGCTGCGGCGTTTGGTGCGCAGGTCGATTAGCGCGCGCAGGCGTCCCATATTTCGCTTCCGCCTTGCCGTAACGCCCTTATGCAGCCAATCGGTTTCAGCCGCGATCTTTCGGTCAAGTTTATGTCGTTCTAGCGCTTCGCTTTCAAGAAATTTTTCGCGCCAGGATTCGAAATCTCTAAACCCCCTATCAATCCGGTGTGTCCGGCCCTGATTGATCCATAACGTGGAGTTGGAGAGTTTTTCGAGGAACCGTCTATCATGGCTGATTAGGACTAATGCGGATCGGATTCTTGAAAGTTCCTCTTCTAACCATTCAATGACTGGCAGATCTAGATGGTTGGTTGGTTCATCCAGAAGCAGTATATCGGGTTGCGGTGCAAGCGCGCGCGCCAGTGCTGCCCGACGCACTTCGCCGCCTGACAGGTTGGCGGTGTTGGCAGAGCGCAAAAGCCCGAGCCGGTCGACCAACATATTTGCGCGATTCGGATCGTCACCACCTTCTAATCCGCTACGAACATAATCGGCGATGGTCTCGAAACCGGATGGGTCTGGTTCCTGCGGCAGGTAACGCAGGGTTGCACCTGGCTGAACGAATCGTTCTCCATCGTCTGCCTCTATCTCGCCGGTGGCTATTTTCAGTAGCGTCGACTTACCCGAGCCGTTTCGTCCGACCAGGCACAGCCGTTCCCCGTCTGAGATGGATAATTCCGCGCCCTCAAGCAGCGGTGTTCCGCCGAAAGTTAGGTGAATATCGCGTAGTAGTAGAAGCGGTGGCGCCAATTGGACAAATCCAGTCGTTTACAGCTATGCACTATTATAAATTCACCGCAGCAAGATATTGCCTATGAGCGGGATAAGAACTCTACCGATACTTTTCCGGCAGGTGCTTTGCATACTTGGCACGGATACGATCGTCGAGTTCTTGCGAAGATCGCGCAACAGCCGGGAAATCATCGCGTTTTCGGAAAGGGATGCAAGCATCAACGACGACACGTGAATTACGGCGGTCGTGATCATCGTCGTAGCACATCGGATCCAGGTGGGTGCTCCAGCAACCGTTTATAATATCTATTCCTTCTCGCGGGTCATGGCGTGTGCACATTGCCCAGACCACGTCATTCATATTCGCTGGATCTATATCGTCATCCACCACCACTACCCAGCGGTTTGCGTAGGCGCCAGCGTGGCATTGCGATGCGACTAGTCCTACCTGTTTCGAATGGCCACCATACATCTGTTTGATCGAAACTGTTAGCCACATACGGCTACCGCCTGCTTCATGCGCGTAGACACCCTGGACGCCGGGAATACCGGCGGCTTCCAGCTGGTTCCAGACGGCGGCAGCACGGTATGCTCCCATATAGTAAGTGTTGTCATTAGGTGGAACTGCCGGAATCGCGCCGGTAATAACCGGATTGTCCCGGTGCATAAGTGTTTCGATTCGGATCGCTGGTTCTGGTCGCTGACCGCCAGCATAATATCCAGTCCATTCGCCAAGCGGGCCTTCAAGAATCTCGTCATCGACGTCGATGAAGCCCTCGAACGCGATCTCGGCACTGGCGGGAACCGGAAGCCCTGTAGTTGGCATGTTTATAACTTCTACGCTCTCTCCGAAGATGCCGCCCACTACATCCAATTCGTTAGTTTCATAGGGTACTTCAAACCCCCCGATCATAAACATCACTGGGTGGACACCCGCCACCACAGCGACCGGACATTTCTCGCCTCTATCATGATATTTTTTCATGAGGAGACGGGCATGTTTACCGGGAGACATCATCACGGTAGCGACGCGAGGTTCATGCGCCTGAACTCGATAAGTACCGTAATTTACCCATCCAGTATCTGGGTCTCGCATAGCCACTATGCAGCCAGTACCAATGAAGTTTCCGCCATCGTGTTCATGCCATTTGGGCGACGGTAGGCTCTGGATATTAACAGCTTCTCCTTCTGTGACGTTCTCGACGAGCGGTCCTCCGTTAACTTCTACCGGCCGATGAGCTGGCGCCTCACCTAGGTAGTGGCGCCACCACCTGATCAAGTCTTCTTCGGTTGCTTCAGGAGGAAGGCCCAGCGCTATCGCACAACGCGGGCGAGACATGATGATATTGGCAAGGACACGGTGGCCATTGGGGAAGCCGGGAACGTCGTCGAATAACAGCGCCGGATTATCAAGGTCGCGCATAAAAATATCAACGAGGCCGCCAATATCCTCTTCGGTTTCGGCACCACTTATTCTCTCTAACTCGCCAATTTTATCGATTTCATCGAGAAAATTACGAAGATCTTTATTTGCCACGTCTAGTCTCCCTACGCTTAGCGCTGTCATCTTACCAGACAATTGAATCTTCAGAGCCTGCGGTCAAGGCGTGTTAATCAGGTATGCCAATCGGTTATGGTAAGACGACGCAAAAGCCTCTCCTCTCCCTCTGGAAAATCTGTGCGAGCATGGTTCAGGCATCGATTATCCCAGATTAAGAGATCTCGGGCTTTCCATTTGTGGGAGTATACAAAATCAGGATTTTCAGCGTGATCGAACAAAATGTTAAGTAGATCATCGCTCTCATCTCGCTTCATACCGATGACGTGGCGCGTCATTAAACGGCTCAGATATAATGATTTACGGTTGGTCACCGGGTGCAACTTAACAAGGCCGTGGGTCGCAGCAGATGTGTCTGGTTCAGTTTCCTCGGTGGTTTCCTCGCGAAAGGTGTCGTCGTAGCCGTAGAGGTTTCTGACCTGTAATTGGTCAATACGGCTTTTTAGATCTTCATCTAACGCGTCGTAAGCCATGGCTAGGTTGGCAAACAATGTATCCCCGCCGCGGGATGGCAATTTTATTGCGTAAAGTGTGGTCGCGGCATAGGGCGTATCCCTGTGTGCGCCATCGGAATGAAATTGCATTTCGCCGTCCGGCAAAGACCCGATAGGCTCACCGTTTTTCCGGATATTACTGACCAGCATTACACCACGATTTCTGACTTCTCCCCCCCCATAACCGGATCGAACTCGATATCCTGAATCTACCGGCCCGAAAAGGTCACCAAACCTGATCTGATCGGACGCCGTCAGCTTTTGACCTCGAATGCATAGAATTGAGTTCTTGTAGAAAGTTTCTCTAATCAATCCCGCAGTGTCATCATCCACTGGTCTTGTTAGATCCACGCCTTCTACCACCGAACCGACTATGTTACTCAGAGGTTTAATATTTATCGTTGAAGACATTGTAGAAAACTATGTACCGGCAAGATGATCCCTGTCAAAAGGGAATTTGAAGACAAACCGAATACACACAAAGGGATCAAGCCTATGACGAGTTTCAGGTTGCTGAATTATGCGGGTATTGAGGGTGAGCCTCGCCCCGGGATTGTAGTCGGCGATTCAGTCATCGATCTTAGTTCCGCAGGTATGAGTGGATCCACATATGAAATGCTTCAGAATTGGGATGCCAATCACGAGAAATTGGTGAAAATCGCTGGTGATGCCGAGTTGCACGAGCAGTATCCTCTATCGGATACTGACCTTCTTGCCCCCATTCTATATCCGCCGATCGTATACAATGCCGCTGCCAATTACATTGATCACCAAAAGGAAATGTCAGGCGGGAAGCAGCTCGTAAAGGAAGATACCCATCCCTATTTTTTTCTTAAAGCCGGGCCGCATTGCATTATAGGCCCAGGAGCCGATATCCGATTGCCGGCTGTATCAGATTTTATTGATTGGGAGGCGGAACTAGCGGTCGTGATTGGAAAGCCCGCCCGGAATATTAAGGCGAAAAATGCCTCACAATACATTGCCGGTTATACCATCTTCAACGACCTGTCGGCGCGTGACATGAAACCCGTTGGGCGGACATTCAACGTGCACTGGTTTGCCCACAAGAATTTTGATGGTTCTGGTCCGATGGGTCCATGGATGGTGCCCGCCTCGGATATTCCCGATCCACATAATTTAGATATCAAGCTTTGGTTGAACGATGAACTGAAGCAGGACTCAAACTCAAAATACTTGTTCTTCAATATCTTCGAGCAGATCGAATACATTTCTGCTCGTATGACTATGCGCCCTGGCGATATAATTGCCACTGGAACGCCATCCGGTGTAGGGGCCCCCTATGGGGGGCGTTTGAAACCAGGCGATACGGTGACGATAGAAATTGGCGGAATCGGAAAGTTGGTCAATCCGGTAGTGCAGGGGGACTGAACCTCACTTCTAAATAATCGTAGCGGATTGATCCGAATAGTTTATCCTGACATTAAAGCTTCCTTCGTTCATAGACCAATTCCAAATGTCGAATTCGCGTAGGCCGGCGGCATGGAGGGGATCCTTCATCGCGATTTCATGCGCGTGTTCGAACGAGTCCGCACGAACTATGATCATGCCGGTACGCACCTTATCTTCATCCTGCGTTTCCATTGGCCCAGCGGCAAACAGGATTCCTTGTCGTTCTAGTTCCACCTGACGTTCTAGATGTTGTGGCAAAAGCTCCATTATTTTGTCTTTTGGCGCGGTCGGCCGAGTGAAGATGACATATAAACCTTTCAGCGGTATATCCTTGGTTTTTGGTGTTTTTGTGATCGCCATTTAGGACCTTTCTTTTTGTTGGTGGCCTAGACTATTAATGCCATTCAAGGGAATGCATCTGGTGAAGCTGGGTGCCTTAGTCGAACTTGGACCGGTGACGTAAACACCGGTACCGACTTCCAAAGCAATTGTTACTGTGCAGCAGATGGCGCGGGTGCGAGGATTGACCTAAGCCTGTGGTATTATCTATCCAATGTGTTTGGTGAGAATACTTCGCTGAGATCAAGTTTCCGCGGAGTTAGACCCTGTTCATAAGAATAAAGTGTAATGGCTTCGAGTTCTTCGCGGTTGGCAATAACACCCTGCCGGACCAACGGGGTACGCAAGGCGGCCTCCGCCTCCCGAGGCAAGAGCCCAGTTTCAAGGTGGTCCATAACCATGGACATGCGCTGATTCTCCACATATTCAGTTGCTTCCTCGAACGCCTTGAATATGTTTAGGATTACCCAAGGATGTTCCTCCGCAAATTTTCGCTTAATCACCATTCCGTGATTTATGGGATAAAGGTTATTTTTAGCGTAGTAGCGTTTTCCTTCGGCATAAGGGTCAGGGAAGAGTGGTGCGAAATCCGGGTGATTGTGGAGATCGGCGGTACTCCGGTCGACAAGGTTTCCACCTGGTAGATAGAGCAGTGTCGCATCTAGTTCTTTGGCAAGAAGCATCTCGCCCATGTTAGTCTCAGCGGGTATGCGGTGCACCTTGACGCCATCGGGCGGCTCGAAACCTGTAGAACCTCCGTGACTTATATCTGGTGTACGTTCCATCCAGAATTCCATGTCCTTCGGAGCAACCCCAAATTCATGTTCGAGAATACCGCGAGACCAAAGCGCTGCAGTCTGCTGGTACTCCGGTACGCCAACTCTTTTGCCGGCGAGATCTTCAGGTCTTTGGATCCCGGAATCCTTCCGGATCAAAATCCAATTCTGGAAAAAATAATGCGTCGAGAAGATCGGCAGGCCAATGAAACGGTCGTCGCCGCTCGCAATTGCCATCAGAAGCGACGACATCGACATTTCCGATATGTCGAATTCAGAGAACTTAAGCTGCCGCCAAAAAAGTTCAGACGGGTGAAGTTCCACGGGTGCTAGATCGATCCCCTCGGCATTAAACATTCCGTCGAGTATCGGCCGTGTTCGGAGATTTGGTGTTAGGGCAATACTTAATGACAACCCTTGTCCACTACCACCGCGAGTTCGCGCCTTAATTGTCTCGGGTCCCATTGATGACATCTTCTTGCTCTCCAAATTACGAATTCTTAGTAGCGCGACGGCACCAGACTTCCCAAGCCCGATCAAGACTAATCGGCGCCTGCTGCATACTCGTACACTCCTCGATTTCGATATCCGTAAGGAAGTCAGGCTCGCCAATCATCATGGTTTGAAGTTGTAGTTTAGCGTTTACCTGCAGATAAATTGCCTTCATCACTGTCTCTTCTACAGTGGCTCCCGTCACGACACAGCCGTGGCGTTTCATCAATGCGATCATACCGCTTCCTAGTGAAGCCGCCAGGTCTCGGCCCTGTTCCATGGTTACGACAAGATGGTTGGTTTCACCGAATTTATCGCGCATATCCCATACCGGGATGTTCTTTCCGATGGGGGCGCAAGTGTGTGTGACCGGGCGGAGCGGCGTGCCAGTTGAGGCAAAGGGGATCACTTCGTACGAATGATTATGAATTACCACGTTTACATCTGGCCGCTGCTCATAAATTGCCCCATGGATCATTCGCTCGCTATAAGGCCGTCGGTCGCCGGCATCGATGGCTTCGCCGTCTAGCCGATAAGTGACTATATCGTCTGTCTCTATTAGTTCCGGCGCCCGGGCACGCGACAGGAGATATTTCTCCCGATCGCCGGGGTGTCGAAAGCTAATGTGGCCGTATGCGTCAACTACTTCTTCGTGCGCAAGTATGTGATTGGCGACGACGATATTGTTTAACGTTCCGGCGTCTACATTCATGCGTTGTCCTTTGTTCACACTTGGGCCTTTATGGCCAAGAAGAGAAATTACAGCGATCGAAATCCCGGTATGGCCCAATACGGCGGGCTGGCATTTTTATGCCGCCCGCCGGATCAGAATCAGCGGGATTCGTAGAAATTGATAAGTTTGACCACGTCTTCAGCCTGCATACGACCCAATGGGCCGTCACAGTAGCTAGATGCGATAACATTGTTATCAGGGCCGAGTATAAATTCGGACGGCTGGATGATCTGACGGCGGTCCTCCCACCAAGATCCCAAAGCGTCCGCCATATCACGACTTACACCTTCGCCAACAGGGAAGTTAACTTCGTCAGCGACCTGACTCGATTCTTCTCCCGTGTCGATACTTGCTGCGACGACAGATACACCAATCTTATCTAGTTCTGCCTTTTGGTCTGAAAAGCCGACTAACTGTCGGCGACAGTAGGGTCACCAATGACCCCGGTAAAATAGAATAACCTTATATTTTGTATCGAGGCCTCTTGGAAGGTCCATCGAACCACCCCCGACAAGACCGAGCGTCATGTCGGGGAATGCGTCGCCTATACCAAGTTTATCGGGCATACGTCCTCCTTTTTGTCAAATAATCGCGGCAAGTTTATACTTTAATAGCCAAACTATGCATGGTGGTGTTTTCCAAAGCAACGACATAGCTGGATGTCGCCAGTTAATTTTTCTTAATGCGGGATATTACTCAGCTGCCGAGTTTATCCCAATACTGTCCAGTATCTCCTTCTGCCGGCCAAATTCATCAATACCAATTTCTTTTCGAAGATCGGCACTCATCTCCGCTTTGTCGGCTTCCAATGGCGCACCTGTAGCATCGGCCACACGATCGATGGCGTTGAAAAGAGCGGCTACGCCCGCAGAGTCAACTACTGCGTCGGGACCAAGGGCCTTAAGGATTTCCTGCCGGGCATTGGTAAGGCGAGGCCTATCTTCGCCGAGGATGGCCTCGGCGAATTCAATCATAAGTTCGCCGTATTCAATTCCGGTATTTCCCGCATCGGCGCCGCCGGTGATGGCATTATAGTCGAGATTGTTTCCAGAGTATTCGCTGCCCGCACGGAGCAGTACCGAGTGGCTAGTCGTTCAATAAGTACATTGATTGAGCGCCGATACTCGCGCTGCCAGCAATTCGATCTGCAGATGTGTGATTGCGCGAAACTCCTGAGTAAAATCTCGCATCTCGGGGCCGCTTAGATACTGCGCTGCGACCACGTCAAAGAACCCACGCGCCTCATCAGGTACTAAGGTAAGGGCTCGACGAATATTAGACTCCGGCCCTACAAAGTAATCTGCCTCATTCGGGCCATATTCGTCCCAAGCTATGTTAGGTGACCACGCTTGGTGCTGACGTGCCTCAGCCGGGCGATAGTACGAAGGTTCACCGCTCTGGGCTTCTGGCAAAGCGCGGACTGGCACACCGATCCCATTAGCGAAGGTATCGATCGCGGTAGTATGAGCCACTATGCTGACGATTTCGACGAAGTGCGTTTCCAGAATACCGCTATCGATGGTTTTCTTGTACCACGTTTGTGTCAAACGACCTGGGTCCGCAACGATCAGATGGATCATATTTACCCAATTTTGGGGTAGGTCAGTCCCGGAATCGAAGGGTTCGGTAATAGAAAATGGTGATAGTGCTTCCCTGATTTTTGCGTAGCCGGGACAGTCCCGAGCGTGGCGCGCCTCCGCCATCACTTTGAGACGCTCCTCGCCTGTTAGCCAATTTCCCGCTTTAGATAATCTATCCCAAGCGCGTTGATGGGCTTCGACAATGTCTTCTCGAACGGAATAAGGCGAGTCATCGTAATTGATGTTTGACATGACGTATCTCCACTTCGGAAACGTACCTTATTTTGGTCGACCTCTAGGGTCAAACGTGATCCTAAGATACTCTATAGCCCGAATAACGCACTTGGGTTTTTCTCGACGATAATTTCTATATCTCTATTACTGAAGCCTGCATCGCGCAGGGTCTTCATCGGATGTGGGTCGCCGGGTGGGAAGGGGAGGTCGCTACCGAGGAGGATGCGGTCTAAACCCACTAAATCACCTAGATAGTTAAGCGCTCGTCCATCATGCAAGATGGTGTCGTAGTGGAAATGCTTCAGGTATTGAGAAGGTGGTTTAATCGCTACATTGCCGGTGATCCGTCCGTCTGACGCATGATGCATGCGATCAAAACGGCCGATAAGAAATGGTATTGAGCCGCCCCCATGTGACAGGATAATTTCTAGTTCTGGAAAACGATCTAATACGCCTGCGGCTATCATTGAGCCAACGGTAAGTGTCGTATCATTGGTGTATGCGACAATTTGATTAAGGGCAAATTTCCCTGCTCGCGCAGGTGCGATTGGCTGGGCAGGGTGGATAAAAACCGGAGCCTTAAGCTCGACGCAAGTAGCCCAATATTCATCAAGTTCGCACTCGCCTAAGTTTTTTCCATCAACATGGGCTGCGATAATCGCACCGACCGCGCCGGCTTTAATACCGCGTTCTAACTCGCGTGAGGCTGCGGCTGCATCCTGTAGCGCGCCGGAAGCCAGCCAAGAGAAATGGTCTGGATAAGTATTGCAAAGCCGTGTCATGCTATCATTTAACGCGGCGTGCCAGAGTATGCCCTTTTCGGCAGGTAAATCGTATCCAAAGATGTCTGTCCAGATACTGAGTATCTCACGATCTACGCCCTGTAGGTCCATTTCTTCGAGCCGGTGATCTGCGTTCGTCAGAGTATCGAAGAAAGGACGGACCTGCATACCACTTTCGAAACGACAACAATGGCACCCGGGTTCTGTCTCAAGCAGATCAATACCGAAGTCTTTTCCTCGGGCGGAGAGCGTCTCTATCACGTCCGGGGGGACTAAGTGCGCGTGTACGTCAATTACGTTCATGATCGGACGTCTCCTAGTTTCAATTTCCGTTATCCCGCAATGCATTGCGGAGTCGATCAGGTGTAATAGGCAACTCTTTTATGGAGATACCGTGCGGACGAAGCGCCCGGGAAACCGCATTGCTAACGGCGGCGGCAACGGCGACGATCCCGCCTTCACCTGCTCCCTTGAACCCCATCGGATTGAACTCTGATGGTGAATCCTCTAGCGCGATAGCTGTGATCTCCGGTAATTCAGACGTGGTTGGCAATAGGTAGTCTGCAAAGCTACCGGTCAGAAGCTGACCGTCAGTGTCATAGATAAAATGATCGAGGAACGTACCACCCAAGCCCTGGACTACGCCGCCAACCGCCTGACCCTGCACCAAAGCGGGATTGAGTGCCCGTCCAATCTCTTCAGTTAGCCAGTACCGTTCGACCTCAACGACACCGGTTTCAATATCTACCGCGACCTGTGCCGCATGGGCGCCGTATGAATATGAGATACGTTTTTCATTATCAAAAATAGCATCGGCGGCCAGGGTTTCGCCCCGGTGTTCCGAGAAAGACGCTAGTTCCTGCAAGCTCAGTCTTTCGTTATATCTATACACTGCACCATCGCTATAACGCAGGTTTTCCGGGTCGCAGTTCCAGCGCAGCGCTGCAATGCCTACAGCATGGTCTTTCAGTAAATCGGCAGCGATACGCGTTGCATTGCCGGCCATTACAGTATTACGGCTGTGGAAAGTGCCACCGCCTGTTTTCACCAGCGTCGTGCTGCCGTGGAGAACCTGAACACGGGCGATATCAATATCTAGGTAATCAGCGCAAATCTGTGCAAGCCCTGTCTCGGTTCCCTGACCAACTGATGAAGCACCGGTACGAATGGTCACTGTGCCGTCTGACGTTGCGGTTATGTTTGCTGACTCCGGTGGTCCGGCGGCACTACTTTCGATAAAACATGCAATACCGAGGGCGCGAGCCCGACCATCCGAGTCTGGGACGTTGGTGGGCCAGTCCGTGTATCGGCATTCCTTCAAAAGCCGGTCTAGAGCAGCAGGATAATCGCCCTTATCCAACGTTGCCTCAGTGTCTCCCGGAACGAGCTCACCTATTTTGTATGGCAGATCCGCCGGGGTCATCAGATTGCGTCGGCGCAGTTCTGCTGGATCGAGGTCTAGATCATCCGCCATCAGGTCTAAGAGACGTTCGCGGCAGAAATTAGCTTCAAAGCGACCCGGACCGCGGAATGTGCCCACTGGGGTTTTGTTGGTGATCAAAAACTGCACATCGCAGCTAAAAGAAGGTACCCGATATGGGCCTGGAAGAAACTGTGCGGCCTTCGACGGTACTACACCGCCATTGGTTCGAACATAGGCTCCCATGTCGCCCCGAACTGTTCCCCGCATACCGAGGATTTCGCCTGTCGCCGTCGCGGCTATTTCAAGATCGCAGATGATATCGCGCGAATGGTTGGTTGCGGTCAGGTTTTCTCGCCGATCCTCGATCCATTTTACTGGACGTTCTGTACGCCTACTTGCAAGAGGAACCAGATAGTCCTCCGGATACAGTTCGCCGCGAGCACCGAAGCCGCCGCCTACATCCGTCTCGATTAGCTCGACGGAACTTTCAGGCATGTCAAACGCTTCTGCCAGATGCCGGCGATTGAAGAAATTAACCTTTGTGGCACCATGCAATCGTAATAAGGGTTTAGAGATATCGAATTCCGCGATCAGGCCGCGTGTCTCCATCGGTACGGCGCCGTGACGGTTGGTGATGAAGCGTTCATGCCGGGTATAGGCAGCCCCGTCGAACGCCTCTTTGGTGTTGCCGCGGCTAACGGTGTAACGGGTTCCCATATTTTCGCCCGCTGCTTCGTGGATCAATATTTGTCCATCGAAAGCTTGATCAACGGTGGTCACAGCTGACAGCGGGTCAAACTCGATCTCGATCAGTTCTAGAGCATCTTCTGCAACATAGCGGTCCTCAGCAATTACGACGGCAATTGGCTCACCTACATATCGCACTTTGTTGACCGCAATCGGACATTGCAGAAATCTCTCGAAGCCGTCAAATGGAGCTAGCCTAAGAGGAATAGTCGGCAAATCATTCTCCATATCCGCAGCGCAGAATACGTCGATTACCCCTTCAAGCGCACGCGCCGTATCGAGATTGATAGTCTTTATAAGAGCGTGAGCATGGGGACTGCGTAACACTGCCATAATTGCCATACCAGGCAGTTTGACGTCGTCAATATAGATACCCTCTCCAGTTAGTAAGCGTTGATCTTCCAGCCGCGAAACGGACTTTCCTATATATCTCCGGCTCAAATTGATACCCCGCCGCTGCGGCGTGCCGCCGCGTCCATAATTGCGTCAACAATTGATACGTACCCCGTACATCGGCAAATATTCCCAGAAATCGCACTTTCGACTTCGGCACGGGTTGGTGTCGGGTTCTCGCCTAGGAAAGCTTCCGCAGTCGTTAACATCCCTGGAGTGCAGAAACCGCACTGCAGCGCATGGTTGTCGCGAAACGCCTCTTGAAGTGGAGACAGGTTCTCACCTTCGGCGAGACCTTCTACTGTTGTGATATCCATTTTGTGGGCTTGGACCGCAAAAATCAGACAAGACCGTATTGCCGCTCCATCAGCTATTACGGTGCAGGCGCCACACACGCCGTGTTCGCATCCCAGGTGTGTGCCCGTAAGATCTAGTTGTTCGCGCAGGCAATCGGCCAGTGACATGCGGGCGTCGACATCGCAGCTATACGAGGTGCCGTTTACTTTTAGAGATATGGCATGGCGGTTTGTCACAGATTACGTTTCCAGGCTTCAGAGAGAGTTCGCTTTAGGAGGACTGCGGAAACTTCGCGCCGATATGCGATAGAGGCATGGATATCGTCGAATGGATCAATATCGGCATCAATGGTATCTGCGGATTCTTTGAATAGGCCGAGGGAGGGTTCAGATCCCATTAGGGTGTTTTCCGCTCTGTGAAGACGAAGCGGTGTATCACCTGCCCCTATTGCTACGCATGCGCAGTTGGATATGGCGCCGCCGTCATTGATGTCAAACCAAGCTGCGACGCCCACTAGGGCAAAGTCGCCTTCCCGGCGGGAGATTTCTTTGAATCCCCAGTGACGTTGTGTCGGCCAGGGTGGAAAACAGATTTTTTCGATCAACTCACTACTGTCAGCGGCTGTCGTAAAAACGCCTTGAAAAAAGTCGACTGCAGGAACAACCCGAGGGCCGGCCGGTCCGCGTAGGTGAATTTTTGCTTCACAAACTAAAGTAATTCCCGGCAATTCGGCTGCTGGATCCGCGTGAGCGACACTGCCACCCAATGTGCCTCGGTTTCGGATTTGGAAATGAGCAATATGGGCTGCGGCTGCGGCCAGCAAGGGATTGTTCTTTTCGATGTCAGGATCTGTTTCAAGCCGGCGGGTACGTACCATGGGGCCGATTTCTAGGCCGCCATCTGGGCTTATCCGGATATCTGCGAGCTCGGAAACACCGTTAAGGTCAATAAGCGCGGACGGTGAAGCGACACGAAAGTTCATCATCGGTACGAGGCTTTGTCCGCCCGCAAGATATCGGGCGTCCTCACCATTCTCCCGCATCATAGCGATTGCGCCATCGACACTATCTGCAGCAAAGTAGTTGAACTTAGATGGTTTCATTACCGGTCACCGGCCATCAGGTGTACGCCCAGTGTAGCTAAAAGAGATGTAAAAGTCCTCTGGTCACCTCTGATCGGCGAGGCAAGGTTTCCTCGCTTGATTGCTGCGCCGGCCCAATAGCGGTTTCTATCTTTTCTAGCCCCAAAATGGTCGGGCTCACTATTCGTGGCCATTTATCTGTTCGCCGAGAAAAATTTTGGAAGCAGACTTTGTTTTGATGTGGGCACTCACCTCTTCTCTCCAGTGGTGGTTATGAGGGCGCGCTCGATTTGAGCAGCCTGCTTCAAAAGAATCTCATCTCCGTCAGGTGAGCCCATTAATTGAACCCCCGTTGGGATCGTAAAGTGCGACAAGGGATTTGGTATGCTGACAACTGGATTTCCGGTAATATTTGCAAGGCATGTCAGGATAGTCATCGCAACAACGACTGGTACTTCTTGACCACCGAGCAGGGCTCTACGAGCCTCACGATGTGGTGGAGCGATCGGCAGGGTGGGCGACAACAATAGGTCGATTGTCTCTAGGGTTTTTTGTAAGTGGTCGGAGGCAGCGCGGGCCCATTCCCAAGCTGCATCGACGCTTTCTACCGACAGATTCTCAGCATGACGAAGGCCCGCAATAGCAGCCGTACCGAGACGGTTACGCTCGGCTTCCGTCAATTCCATATATATTTTCCCCGCTTCTGATAGAACGATAACGGCATGCGCCTCTGCGATCTGTTGCCTGGCAGGTATGGTTACTCTCGTAATGTTGTGTCCCGAGATCTTTAACTGGTGAGCTATCTCATCAAGTTCGGTTGCGATTGATTCAGTGAACAGACCGGCTCGGTCTTCTTCGATAGCGATGCAAAGCCCCTCTGTGATCTCGGCCGATTCTTCAATTCCGTCGATAAGAACGATGCTGGCCCGGGTCAAAATTTCCAAATTTCGCGCAATCAGACCTACATGGTCGAACTGGGGTGTCAACGGCCATACACCGTCGTTGGAAACACGCCCGTATGTCGGTTTGAATGAAGTAAGACCAGTACAGGCAGCAGGTATGCGCACGCTACCGCCGGTATCCGTACCCACGGCAAAGTCGCAAAACCCTGCTGCCACGGCGGCCGCCGATCCACCAGAGGATCCGCCGATAATAAGATCGGGGGCGATTGGGTTGGAAGTCTGCTGCGTTGATGCGCCGAAGCCCCCCGCGTCAGTTTGTGTCATGCCGACAAAGTCAGCGCCGGCTGCAAAAAGAGATGCCACGCTTGGTGCCGTTGCCGAGGCTCGTCTGTCCGCTAGTAATGGGTGGCCGGCGGTGAATGCTCGACCATCAATCGCTACGTTATCCTTTACCGCAAAAGTCAGTCCATCAAGCTCGCCCGCAGCAGTGGGCTCAATACGCGTCTTTTCAACGAACGCGTTCCAACGGTCTTCCTTTGGAGGCATGATGAGGAACGTACCGACCCCGCTATTGGTCTCGCAGCCTATCCATCAAAGACTTTTCTTGACCACCATCGATCTCGATCTGAGTACCATTGACGAAATGCATCAGCGGCGATGCAAGCATTACGCATAAATTAGAAACCTCTTCTGTCTCGGCGATACGTCCCAAAGGAATGGAGGACGGTGCGAGCTTGTCAGCTTCCTCAAATGATAGGTCCATGTCCCGCGCCATCGCGTTCACGAGGCCGGTCCAACGTTCGGTACGGACAGGCCCCGGATTAACAGCGACAAAGCTGATATTGTTTTTGCCGTATTGTCCCGAAAGCGACATAGTCAGATTTTGCCCGGCGGCATTGGCGGCACCCGGCGCTATTTCCCAATAAGATGGTTTTACACCGTCATTACCTATCAAGTTTACGACGCGCCCCCCCCCCTGTTCAACCATGATTGGTAAAACGTAGCGCAAGCAACGGACGTACCCCATGAACTTAAGTTGTAGGGACTGTTCCCAATCATCTTCAGAGAGATGCTCTATTACTCCACCCGGCGATGAGCCGGCATTGTTGACCATAATATCGACCCGACCGAGCTGTTTCGCACTTTCTTCGATAAATTTTTTAGCCTGGTCATTATTAGTTAGATCAGTCGGAATTGCGACGACCTTAACGCTGGTTGCGTCGCGAATTTCTTGTGCTGTCGTTTCCAAAGGCTCAGGGCGCCGAGCGCAGATCGCTATGTCGACGCCCTCTTTTGCAAGGCCCCAGGCTATACCTTTGCCGATGCCTTCGCTTCCGCCGGTGATGAGCGCGGTTTTTCCACTCAGTTGTAAATCCATTTTGTCTCTTCCATTTCTGTTTTTCTAATTCAATGTCTAGGGCTTTTGTGGTTCATCCAATTTCCGTCGGTTGTCGCAGAAAAATATTCTCGAAGCGCCGTGTTAACGATGTCCGGTTCCTCCATTATGATGGTATGTCCGGTCCGCGGCACAGTCTGAAGGGCCGCAGAGGGGACTGTCCGTTTGAGAAAAAGGCTGCCATCCAAACAAGGCTGATCCTCGTCCCCGACAATTACTAGCAGGGGCAGGCTAAAGCTACGGAGGTCTGCCTCCATATCCCACAAGGTGGGGCGGTCTCGCTGAAGTTTCCGCATTGTGTGAGCGGCACCTTTTGGTGATAGCCCAGCGAGGATTTTTTCAAACGCGGTAAATCCCTCAGGGTCTTTTACTTCGAAAGTGTGACGCATGGGAAATCGAGCGTATTTGGCTGCGGACTCCGAGATCGGTAATTCTATAAACATTTTCGCAATGTCTTCGCACAACTGACGCGAGGTCTGACGCTCGTCGGGATGCGACCCCCAGCCACAACCAAGAGCGGAGACTGAAAGGCAACGGTCAGGATACCTGATACCCACATGGAGCGCAGTATATGCACCCATTGAATGGCCGACGATGTGTGCCTTCTCGATATCAAGCGTATTCATAACTGCGATTGCATCGTCGAGAGCAACATACTGACCATAGCTCTCTTCGCTTTCAGGTACATCGGACGGGGGGTAGCCGCGCGCGGCGTATGTAATACATCGGTAGACATCGCTCAGTGCAGCGACCTGCTTCGACCAAGTTCGATGATTGCCCGCGAATTCGTGCATGAAAAGGACGGCGTCGCCCGACCCGACATCCTCATAATACAGTGATGTTCCGTCGATGCTTTCAAGCCTAGGCAAACTCGTGCACTCCTATTTTTGTTGTATGAGCGTACCCGACTAATACGCTTGTATACAGACTTTATGATTGGAAGACTGACGTCCAGAGCTGTCTCCAAAGTGAATTTCTTCTATGAATTTTCGTATTCGAAAACAGCCTGATTTATGGCGGAAAAGAGTGGGAGTCGAACCCACCAGGGACGTCTAACGCCCCTCACCGGTTTTGAAGACCGGGCGCCCCACCGGGGAACGAATCTCTTCCGACGGTATACATGCATAGCAAATTCCTATGTTGGGTGACATGCCTATTGTACCAAATTCATTTTCTTCTAAAGAAACGACTTTTACCAATCTCTGAAGTTTGGCTTCAGTCTTTGTTGAAAGCCTCCTCTGCAGGACGGATTATCTCATGCCCGTCGCCTACGCGGCGGGTGAATTTGACCTTGTCAAAGAATTCTAAAACCTCGATAGATAGGTTCCGGCCTATTCCCGACGCGTCGCGAAAATTTGCTGCGGTCACCATGCCTTCGTCTGCGGATGCTGCCACTTTTTCCGCGATCTCGCCTAGCTGGCGCAGGGCATCTGGCTGATAAAATCGGTTTTTTGCTATTCGAATAACGAGACCGTGACGTCCTGCTCGAACCAGCAGAGACTCGATTTTACTAGGCTCTTTGTCGATTGCTTGCGCGATCTCAACAATAACTGGCGGTCGCAGTCCCCCATTGACTAGAAGCGGTTTTATTTTATTCCAATTCGAGGCGTCGGCCCCTTGCAGTTTTGGCTTATGCGACAGTAGCCGCACGCCCATACCTTCTTTGACTATGACACCTTCACGCACCAGCTCAGCACAAATAGAAGCCGTCGCGTTGCCGGGTAGACGAAGACCTGTGCCCACCAGGATACGGTTCTCGCCAGGTCCAACCGTGTCGGGAGATTTTTTATGCCAGGCGCCAAGAGCCTCTAAAACCGCGGTACGGAGGATGTCCCAGCGGTTATGGGAGAAACCTAGCAAGCCTTTCTCGGTTGATATCGATTTAATTGGAACAAGCTCTTGTAGAGCCTCCATGTCGGAGTCGGTTAGATTGCGTGCTGAAGCGAAGCGGTCGAGGAAGAGACCTTCGGGTGAGGTTTCCAGCAAGGCAGTCAGTGCGATACCATCGTCTCCCTCCTCCATCGCTTTTAAGAAAGCTATACGCTCAGGTCTGGCCCGTCCTCGCGCAGGTGGGTAGACGTCTATGACGCGGCCGCCACCTATCGTTCGTTGCGCAGACTGATCACGAATTATTAACCCGTCACTATGAACCGCGGCCATAGGATGATCGAGTACAAGTTGCGCGAGCTTATTTTCGCCCGCCGCTATACTTTGCTCTCCAAGAATAGCGACCCGTCCGGTGGACTCTGATGCGCCGAGATGGACATGAACCGGGGTCCAGTGAGCAAGCGGCCGAGCTTCTGACTGAAGAACCTGAAGCCTTACATCTATTTTTCTTACTGCCGGAGGCGGATGGCCGGTAACGATCCAGTCGCCGCGCTGTATCAGCCGACTGTCGAGATCCGGCCCTGTAAGATTTAGCGCACAGCGTTGACCTGCGTGTCCGGCGTCGGTTTTTGCATTTTGCGCATGAAGGCCGCGCACTCTAACGTCGATCTCTGCACCCAAGACCCGGGCGCCTGCGCCGGTTTTCAGATGACCGGAAAAGGCGGTGCCAGTAACCACAAGCCCTGCGCCGGTAACCGCAAAGCATCGGTCGATGGCGAGCCGGAAATTTCCTGTCGACGCGCGTGGTGGCATCTGGGCTGCTGCATCGATGAGGTGTTGTTTTAAATCACTGATCCCTTCGCCAGTTAGTCCAGATAGCGGGAAAACGGGAGCTCCATCTAGCGATGTACCGAGTAAAAGCTCGTCAATCTGCTCGGATACCTCGACGGCGCGCATATCATCAACCCGGTCGATTTTGGTTAGGGCTACCGCGCCATCTGAAACGCCGAGCAAGTCGAGGATTGCTAGGTGTTCTCTGGTTTGCGGCATCGGTCCGTCGTCAGCGGCGACAGTGAGTAACGCGAAGTCGATACCGACTACGCCACATAACATATTACGAATAAATTTTTCGTGTCCGGGGACGTCTATAAACCCGATAGTTTCCGCTCCATCTATCGGAAGATAGGCGAAGCCAAGATCGATGGTCAGATTACGTTTCTTTTCTTCAGGCAGCCGATCGGTATCAACCCCGGTCAACGATTTTATTAGGAGGGTTTTACCGTGATCAACGTGGCCGGCTGTAGCAACAATCATTCGAGAATTTCAAGAGTTGAAAGTTGTGAAAGGAATCCGGGTTCATCTGCCATACAGCGTAGATCAACGATGAAGGCACCTCCCTGAACGCGTCCAATAACTGGCACTGGCAGACCGCGAAAGGCCCGTACGAGTCGTTCAACTGCCGCACCGTTCTTAGTTTCAGGAGTGATTGCGAGGCCCGCGCTAGGAAGTTTGCGGGTCGGTAATGTACCCGAACCGACTTGGCTGTCGCAGTCCACCTCTTCGACTTTGGCAAACCCTTTTACGGCTCTAGAGATTGCAGGCCGAATCCGGGAGGCTGTTTCCTGAATATCAGTCACTGACCGGGTAAGCGCACGCAGCGTGGGCAATCGGTCGGATAGACTATCTGGATCGGAATAAAGACGAAGCACGGCGGATAACGCTGCGATAGTCATTTTGTCACAGCGTAGTGCTCGTTTTATGGGGTTGCTCTTTAAACGAGTGATGCAGTCTTTGGTACCAACGATGATACCTGCCTGCGGTCCACCCAATAGCTTGTCACCCGAAAATGATACCATATCGGCACCGTGCTTTAGGGCTTCCATTGGAGTTGGTTCATGTGGAAGTCCAAGCCGCTTTAGTTCCGTCAGAGTGCCGCTGCCCAGATCGATGGCAAATGGAATTCCAGTCTCATGACACAGCTTGGCGAGATCAGTTTCCGGCACCTCCGCGGTGAATCCTTCTACTACATAGTTACTGGTATGGACCTTCATGATCATTCCGGTATTCGGTCCGATAGCTGCGGCATAATCCTTTAAATGGGTCCGGTTGGTGGTGCCAACCTCGACCAGTTCACATCCTGACTGTGCCATAATATCCGGCATACGGAACGAACCCCCGATCTCTATTAACTCTCCTCGAGATGTAGGTGTTTCCTTACCAAGTGCGAAGGTATTGAGGATCAACATAACTGCCGCGGCATTATTATTGACGACGGTTGCCGCCTCAGCACCGGTGATTTCACAAAGCTGTGCCTCGACATGGTCATCCCGGTCTCCGCGCTTTCCTTCTTCCAAACTATACTCGAGGTTGGTTGCGCTGCGCGCCGCCCGGGAGATGGCTTCAATAGCTTCCTCCGGAAGCGCCGCGCGACCCAAGTTCGTATGAATGACCGTTCCTGTTAGATTATAGACTGGTCGGAGAGACGGCAAATTCTCCTGCGCCAGACACTCCGCCACTGCATACAATATCTCTGTTTCGTGCGGTATCTTGTTACCGGAAAGCACAGAACCGCGAATTTCTTCTAGCGTCTTTCGGATGCAATCCGTTACTAATTTGCGGCCATATTCCGAAATCAGCTTCACGGCATTATCCGAATTCAACAGGCGATCAACAGACGACAGGCCCGCAAGAGGCGAAGAGGTTTTCTTTGGCATGACCGTGAGACAATACTGCTTGAAACGGTGTTGGGAAATGTCTTGTTGAAACGTGGTAGCAGGGAGAATACCAAACACCCTATTGTGTCTGTTCCTTGGTCTTCAGAAATTTGATGTCAGGCCACTCTTTCACAGCGTTGTCTAAATGCCACGTGTTTCGGGCGAGGAAAACCGGCATTGAGTCATGATCATCTGCGATGGAACTGCCATTGTTATCTAGGAATTTTTTCAGAAGACTGGTATCGTTTGCTTCAACCCAGCGCGCAGTATGGAGAGAGGTTGCCTCAAACTTTACCGGTACATCGTATTCCGAACGTATACGGTCTGCCATAACATCAAATTGAAGCGCTCCTAAGACACCGACGATCCAGTCCGTTCCGATGCGTGGCTTAAATACCCGGGCCACGCCTTCTTCTGCCAATTGTTGTAGCGCTCGGCCAAGATGTTTGGCACGCATCGGATCCGCCGGATGTACCGAGCGCAGTATTTCAGGTGCGAAGCTTGGGATGCCTGTGAAGCGCAATTCTTCACCATCTGTCAAAGCATCACCGATCCGCAGATTTCCATGATTTGGGATGCCAATGATGTCACCTGCATATGCATCTTCAGCGGTCTCCCGATCCTGCGCGAGGAATAACATCGGGTTGTGCAAATTTATTTGTTTACCACTTCGAATATGACGCAGCTTCATGCCTCTCTTGAAATGTCCCGATGATAGTCGAAAGAATGCAATTCGGTCGCGATGCTTTGGATCCATGTTCGCCTGAATCTTGAATACGAAACCACTGACTTTGTTTTCCTCAGGGTCGACGACACGCTCTTTTGCATTTTGTGGACGTGGGGGTGGTGCGAGGGACACAAGACCTTTCAGCAATTCTCGGACACCAAAATTATTAATAGCACTGCCGAAGAATACTGGGCTGAGCGAGCCGTCACGATAGGACTGTAAATCGAGTGGTGGGCAAAGGCCGGTCGCCATCGGTACCTCTTCGCGAAGCTTTTCTACTGCATGACCGGGTAATAGAGCGTCGAGTTTTGGATCGTCGACGCCCTCACATATAATATCCTCACCAGGATCATTCGAGATCTTGCCGCTAGCGTGACCTTTTTTCATCAGCACCACCCTGCCGTCAATCACGTCGTAACAGCCGAGAAAATCCCGTCCCATACCGATCGGCCAGCTTGCAGGCGTTACATCAAGGGCGAGTGTTTCCTCGATTTCTTGTAACAGTTCGAATGGTTCCTGTGCCTCTCGATCCATCTTATTAATAAAGGTGATGATCGGCATATCCCTCAAGCGACAGACTTCGAACAGTTTCCGAGTCTGTGCTTCGATCCCACGTGCTGCATCTATCACCATTACTGCCGAGTCGACAGCTGAAAGTGTCCGGTATGTATCTTCCGAAAAGTCTTCGTGACCAGGTGTATCCAGTAGGTTGAAGGTGCAGCCGCCAAATTCATATGTCATAACAGATGATGCTACCGAGATGCCCCTTTCTGCCTCGACTTTCATCCAGTCGGAATGTGCGCGCCTAGCCTCGCCCCGCGCCTTAACGGCACCGGCAGTCTGAATTGCTCCACCGAACAACAAAAGTTTCTCGGTCAGAGTCGTTTTACCCGCATCCGGGTGGGAGATAATGGCGAATGTTCGCCGGGCGGCAATTTCGCCGCTGTTTATGCCCATTGATGAGTCCAAAAAACTTTTTAGCACTATCCGCGCCGACTCGATGCAATATAAGGCTGTTTTATCGTAATTCCAGTACAGCTTGCCTGTCGCCATGCTAATCTCTGGCGTTTAGGATAGGTGGGAAGGATGGCAAAAATAGGGAGGGCGGGTCGATGGAAATGCAGACCGCCACCAAGGTTGGTTACCAGTCTGGTTTCGGAAATGAATTTGCGACCGAAGCACTACCCGGTGCATTACCGGAGGGTCGGAATTCTCCACAGAAAACGCCGTACGGCCTTTATACGGAACTGATCAGCGGTACAGCCTTTACACAGCCTCGTAACGATAATCTACGGACTTGGCTCTACCGGATACGGCCATCGTCTCAGCACGGAAAATTCAAGAAGATTGATAAAAAATTATGGCGCACCCCTACCTTTGATGAAGGAGTGTTGACGCCACAGCAAATACGTTGGGATCCAATACCTATCCCGGCGGAAGCAACAGATTTGATCGCCGGCATAAAGACCTTGGCGGGTAATGGAGATTCTAAAATCCAATCGGGGATCGGTATCCACGTTTATTGCGCAAACGTCTCGATGAGTGATCGCTATTTCTACAATGCCGATGGGGAGATGCTGTTCGTTCCCCAGCAGGGCTGCTTGCGACTCGTAACAGAAATGGGTGTAGTTGAGGTGGTGCCAGGCCAGATTGCAGTGGTGCCCCGAGGGATAAGATTCTGCGTCGGCCTACCAAATGGGCCATCGCGCGGTTATGTATGCGAAAACTTTGGAGCGCCCCTACGACTACCCGATCTCGGACCTATCGGATCTAATGGTCTTGCCAATCCCCGGGATTTTCTTGCACCGGTAGCGTCGTTTGAAGATCTTGATGGTGATTTTGAACTTGTCGTAAAATTTGGGGGAGATCTCTGGGCTTCTGATATCGACCATTCGCCTTTAGATGTCGTTGCATGGCACGGAAATTTGACACCATATAAGTATGATCTCGATAATTTCATGTCTATCGGGTCTATATCCTTCGATCACCCAGACCCGTCTATCTTCACTGTGCTTACGTCTCCATCTGGCCCGGCAGGGCTGGCCAATGTAGACTTCGTCATTTTTCCGCCACGGTGGCTGGTTGCGGAAAATACCTTCCGGCCACCCTGGTATCACCGCAACTTTATGTCGGAATTCATGGGATTGGTGCACGGTCATTACGACGCCAAAGAGGAGGGCTTTGTGCCTGGGGGGGCCAGCTTACACAATATGCATTCCGCTCACGGACCTGATCGAGAGACCTATGAAAAGGCGACAAAGTCTGATTTGAAACCGATGCATTTAGCAGACACGATGGCTTTTATGTTTGAGACCCGCTATCCGATCAAGTTGACGGAATGGGGTGCGAATGTCCCCCAGATCCAACCGGATTATCAAGATTGCTGGCAAGGACTAAGTAAAAACTTCGACGGGAAAAGATAATAATGACGATTCTTAATGAAACCCACGACCCTGCGCTTAATAGCTGGGTTAATAGCGCAAATGAGAATGGCTCCGACTTTCCAGTACAGAATCTACCCTTTGGCGTGTACACGGACCCTCAAACTGATGCGGGCAAAATAGGTATTGCCATTGGCGATATGATTTTAGATGTAACGGCCGCCCGGATAGAGGGCCTAATCAGCGGCGCTGCAGATGATGCTGCGGGGGCCTGTGCCGGCGATACCCTTAACCATTTGATGGCGCTGGGTGGTCGGCACTGGTCGGCGCTGCGCGCGGCCGCATCTAAAGTATTGCGAAACGATACGGATGAGGGCGAGATCGCTAGAACGGTCGCCGAGGATATTCTTGTTTCTCAGTCCGATGTTGCAATGCAACTACCGGCTCGGATAGGAGATTATACCGATTTCTATTCATCGATCTTTCATGCGACTAATGTCGGAAAAATGCTCCGGCCGGATAATCCGTTAATGCCGAATTATAAATATATCCCTGTTGCTTACCATAGCCGGGCGTCGTCGATTGTTCCAAGCGGCGAAGTATGTAAGCGCCCAGTAGGTCAAACCAAGGCGGCGGATTTGGATGCACCTTCCTTTGGCCCTTCGAGGGCGATCGATTACGAGACTGAGATCGGGTTTTTCATCGGCCCTGGCAATCCGCTGGGCCAGCCTATCGATATATCCGAGGCAGAAGATCATATTTTCGGCCTATGTATCTTGAACGATTGGTCCGCTCGAGACATACAAGCATGGGAATACCAGCCTCTAGGGCCATTTCTTGCCAAAAGCTTCTCGTCGCATATATCGCCTTGGGTGGTGACGATGGAGGCCTTATCGCCGTTCCGTTGTGCTGCTTATGAGCGTCCGGAATCCGACCCCAACCCGTTACCTTACCTATCGTCAGCAGAGAATGAGACTAAAGGTGGATTCGATGTCCACATCGAAGTATCGATCGCATCGGAACAGATGCGGGATGCCGGCATGAGTCCCCATCTTTTGGCGAAGACCAACATGCGTCATCTTTATTGGAATGTTTTCCAAATGTTAGTTCACCATACCTCTAACGGGTGCAACACGCGGCCCGGTGACATGATGGGGACCGGAACGATATCGGGGCCGAATAAGGATTCTCTTGGATCGATCTTGGAAATCACCAAGCGTGGTTCTGAGCCGGTGCCTTTACCATCCGGCGAGGAGCGCAAATTCCTTGCCGATGGCGATGAGGTGATCATGCGGGCCTGGTGCGAGGCCGAGGGGTCGCGGCGAATCGGATTCGGCGATTGCCGCGGATTAATTGAGGGTGCTTAGATTTTTTATTGTACACTCGGATGAGTTGTCCCACGCTGGAACAATCTTCCTCGGTTTTTAACCCGGCGGCGTGCATAATTTGAGCAGTCATATCTTCGTCGACATTCTGTCGGCTCCCGGTGACACCCACCGCGACAATCACCCCATCTCTTTGGTTTCGTATGCTCCGCACTTCACCTTCCGAAGACACCTGGTGTTAGGAAACGTCGTCGATGACTTTCGTGAACACCGGGCGCTCGTTGTCTTGAGCCGAAGATCGACTGGACGAATGGCCTACCGGTAGCGCAGCGTATGTTTTCCCTAACGGGATCTTGAAGCGTAGCGCCGCGGCGCGGTTTTCCTTGCCGAAAACCTTGACGATATTTCTCGGCCCGACGACGGAGAAACTTATGGGGTACGATTTTATTTTCTGACTCCTCTCGAATTTGGCGGTTTGGGTGATATTCGCATGTTCAAACAAGATGATGTTCATGGATGAGCCCTTAGGAAAATTCTTATCTACCGGTTATGGGGTAGTGCTCACCTGTATGTTAGTCTTTGCGCCATCGAACAATGGGGATCTATATGATCGGAGAACGGATAAAACGCATCGAAGATCCAGCGCTATTGCGCGGTGCAGCTATTTTCGTGGACGACATACATTTACCGGGAATGCTGCACGTAGCATTCCTGCGTAGCCCCCATCCGCATGCAAAGATCCAATCGATCGATGCAAGGGCGGCGAATGCAATGTCCGGTGTTAAAGCAGTATATACGCTGGCCGACTTATCGCCGCATTTGCAAATGGATCGTCTTCCCCTCCAATTCCCAACAACAGCATTCCGCCCTGATGTAACCCCCTGGGTACTGGCGGGTGAAGAGGTGTGCCATGTTGGAGAGGCCATCGCTATGGTTGTTGCCGATACACGTTACATTGCGGAAGACGCGGTAACAGTGATTGAGGTGGACTACGACCCGCTACCGTCCGTCGCAGGCTGTGCAGCGGCGTTCTTGGAAGATGCCCCACGGGTGCATGATGATCAGGATGACAATGTTTTGCTGCGGTTCGGGCAATCCTACGGTAATGCTAGCGCGGCATTCGCAAATGCACCTCATGTCTTTTGCGAACGCTTTATACAGCACCGGGGCGCTGCTCATCCGATAGAGGGACGCGGCGCGGTGGCGCGCTACGATGTCTTGAATGATTCCACAACATTGTGGTCGTCAACCCAGATGTCGCATGAAGTAAGGTCGGCAATAGTCCAAATGTTTGGGGTAGATGAAGGGCGTATCCGAGTTGTTGCACCGGATGTCGGCGGTGGTTTCGGGTCAAAATTTATTGCTTATTCGGAAGAAGTCTTGATTGCGCTGGCCGCTCGCCTTCTGGACACCCCAATAAAATGGATTGAGGACAGGCGTGAACATTTTACATCAGCGATCCAAGAGCGTGAACAGGACTGGACGATGGAAATCGCCGTTGATGATGAAGGCCGTATTCTCGGCGTACGCGGTTCCATGCTGTCAGACCAAGGCGCGTATACCCCACAAGGTGTAAATATGGCGTATAATGCGTCGACTGGGGTGCCTGGCCCCTACATAGTGCCAAACTACGAAATTGATGTGCATGTTATTGAGACTAACGCGGTCGCGGCGGCGCCGGTAAGAGGCGCTGGCTATCCTGAGGGTAATTATACGATGGAGCGCCTTCTGGACCGTGTAGCACAAGGGCTTGACCTTGATCGAGCAGAAATCAGGCGGCGTAATCTAATCCCTGCGGAGAAGATGCCTTACGAAACACCTCTAAAGACCCGTGCCGGGTCGCCGGTGATGGCTGACAGTGGCGATTTTTTGAAATGCCAACAGATCGCGTTAGATCGCATTGACTATGCTGGATTTTCAAAACGCCAGATAGCGGCGCGTATGGAGGGAAGGTATCTCGGTATTGGTCTTGCAAACAGCCTGAAAGGAACAGGGCGCGGACCTTTCGAGTCCGGAGCTGTCCGGATTGAGCGGTCTGGAAAAGTGCGGGTATTTACCGGCGCGCTTGCGATGGGGCAGGGGCTAAAAACCATGCTTGCGCAGGTGACATCTGAGCAGCTCGGTATTCCGGCAGACGAAATAGAAGTTATAGCCGGAGATACCGGCACGATTGCACTTGGGCTTGGCGGATTTGCTAGCCGCCAGACCGTCACGGCTGGATCATCAGTCCATGGTGCAGCTAAAGAGGTCCGCGGAAAGCTACTAAAAATGGCAGCGCATTTATTGGAAGCTGCCGAAGAAGATCTAGAGATTTCCGACAGCGTTGTTCGGGTAATCGGCTCAGATGTAAATATATCGGTCCGGGAAATAGCGGAAGCTAGCTCTGGTGCACCAGGATATTCTATGCCTGGCGGTATCGAACCAGGTCTTGAGGCATCGGAAAACTTCAAGCCGCCAGCTTTGACCTATAGTAACGGAGTACAGGCGGTCGAGGTTGAAGTGGACATTGGTACCGGCGAGGTCAGGTTTTTGAATTACGTCGTAGTTAGCGATTGCGGGACGTTGATCAACCCCATGATAGTTGATGGACAGATCGCCGGCGGGGTGGTCCATGGAATAGGTAACGCGTTGTTCGAATGGATGGGTTATGATGATAGTGGGCAACCGCTTACCACAAATTTTGGTGAGTACACCATGCCTACCGCTACTGAGCTTATCGAACTAGATTTACAGTATCAGCATTCGCCGACACCGTTGAACCCGCTTGGCGTGAAGGGTGTGGGAGAGACTGGGACGGTGCCGGCTGCTGCTGCCATCGTGTCAGCTGTTGAAAATGCGCTAGAGCCATTTGGAGCACGGATTACCGATTATCCGGTTATGCCCTCATCGATCGTGAACATCGTGCGAGCGGCCGGATGAATTATTTAGCGGACGCGCTTATTTCCAAATTCGGCACCTTCAGATAAGTGGAGGAATATCCAATTATTTTGCGAGGCTTTTAAGATTTTCTAGTAGGCTAGCATTTACTAGTGCTCCGTTGGCCTCAGAATCTGAGATGTTTATGGTTCTCCCATCGTCTGGGATGCAAACTGCATCACCGCTTTACATCGGCGTTTCTCTCATCTTTGTATTGGCCACCTCGCCGACCCGAGAAGCCAATTCCAGCGCTTCACCGAACCTAGCTATTTATATCGAAGAGCATAACGTCCTGGTGCCGGATAGGGATAGTACTATGAAGAAACCGGATCTTTTGAGGTGAATAACCTTATCTAAACCCTTTTATCTGTCGGCCGTGGTGCGTATTCTTAGTGTCAACGCGGACGTGGTGGAATTGGTATACACAACAGACTTAAAATCTGTCGGTCGCAAGGCCATGCGGGTTCAAGTCCCGCCGTCCGCACCAATTGACGGAGATTAATTCCCAGGCTGGTAAGCTGGCTCAATCTCCTTCTTAAAAGTAGTTTCTCTTAAATCTACCGGCCTCATCTCGTATCTTCTGCCGAATTTCTAGAGAAAGCAGCCCTATAAAAATAGCAACCAGTGACAGGTGGTACAATTTTTCTACTTCAATATTTTCTCTATAACCGATTATCAATCCACCGATCAGGTAAAATATGCCGTAGTAGAGGACGATACCTAGGGATGATATTGCCTTAAAAACAAAAAGATATCTGAATACCGCGTATGCTAAGAGGCATCCGACTGCTAACCGACAAGTTTTAAATCTGAATAGCTGCTCATCTTGGTCTATTCGCATGTCAAAAGGAAAAAATAACTCTGTGCCAAAGACCGTCATGATTACGGCAATACAGAACCATATAAATAGGAGAAATATGCAAACCTTTCGAAAAATACCCAAGTCTACTCCTCCCAATCTCTCTTGATCAAAGCGTCAGATTTTAGTGATAGAATAATTCGAATTAATCGATCGGTACAAGCTTGTCTTCTAACTCCTTTTTGAGGATCTTGCCCACGCCACTCTTCGGCAATTTTTCAACTGGGAAAATCTCACGGGGCAACTTGTATTTGGTAAGCTGTTGGGCGCACCAGTCCTTAATGTCATCCAAATCCACATTCTCATCGCGGAGGATAATAAAGGCGGCGACCTCCTCTCCAAACTCCCGAGACGGCCACGCAACTACTGCAGCCTCTCTAATACCACTGTGCTGGCTAAGAACGTATTCGATCTCTGCCGGATAAATGTTCACGCCGCCGCGGATAATCATATCCTTCGCGCGCCCCGCGATAAATAAATACCCCGCTTCATCACGCCAACCTAGGTCGCCAGGGTAGTACCAACCGTCTCGAAACGCCTCGCGGCTTGCCTTCGGATCATTATAATAGCCAGTAGCCGTGCCAGGGTGCTTGTAACGGATGTTTCCGATTTCTCCTGGCGGGAGTAAACAGCCGTCGTCATCGGCAATTTCAATTTCTGCTCCAAACACCGGTCGACCCACGGAACCAGATACTTCCGGTGGGTCGTGCCAAAATAGCGCCGTCGCTCCCCCACCATCAGTCGATCCGTAAAAGTTTAGATACCGAGGGCACACGTTGCGCATTACCGCTTTCCGCTCCTCTGGATGCAGTATTGATCCAGTTGAAAAAAGCATATCTAGGCTTGGCATCAGGAGCTGGTCATCGTTGCGTGGCGGTATTTCCAAAATGCGGCGCAGAAGCGTCGGAACTAAGAACATCTTTGTAGCGCCATGACGATCTGCAAACTCTAACAGGTCCGACATTTCATATGGTGGCGGAAAAAGTAAAGCGGCTCCCCCTGCAAATACCGAGCACATCGAGTATCCTCTAGAGCCCCCAAAATATAAAGGTGTCGCGCATAGATATTTAGTTCGTTCGGTAAACCCGAGGGTCGCGAAATAGATCATGAAACGGGCGAAGAACTGTTTGTGAGTTATTAGAGGCCCCTTCGGGATACCTGTGGTACCCGATGAAAGTGCCAAAAGTAGTGGAGGATCACCTTCCTCGAGGGAGGTGAAATCGGGATCGGAATCATTGACTTTGTGCTGCCAAGCCTCATCGATTTTGATCGATTGCCAGTTACCGTGTACATCCGCGAAAAGGTCTTTAGGCTCTGAAAGAACCAACTTGGGGGAGAAAAAGTCCGTCAAACGCGATTTTTCCTCAATTGTCCAGCGCCAGTCCATTGGTAACGCCGCGGCACCAATTCTAGCAAGCGCGAAGAGGGCCGCTAGATGCTCGGGATTGTCCTTTAAATTAATGCCAACGATATCTCCTCGGGTGACCCCAATTTCGGCGAGATGAGTTGCCCGGCGACATACAATTTCGCGAAATTCTTTATGCGAGATGACAATTTCGTGAGTAATGACGGCGGGCTGATCCGGCCGTCTTAAGGCATTAGTATCGAGTGCTTTTGCAAGGTTCATGATAAAATCATAGACATTTTTATCTCGACTTGTGAGGGAGCGGAGGAGACGGACCTCATCTTAAGCGTACCGGTCGTTTCGATGTCTTGGAACCGACCGGTATTGGGTCACAGATAAGTCCATAGGTCAGTATTATAGTTGAATCCTGTCGACGTCGTCGTATGAAATTTTCAACCGATTTGGCTCTTTGTACCCATCAGCTTAGAGGTCCTAATACTCACGTCATCACGCCCGGATTCTTTACTAAAGAAAGTACCCGATAGTTTTCAACCTGACGGAATGAGAAATTTTAGAATCTTCGCCACTGTATGCGAAACATCAATTACCTGATGCGCGCCGACCCGCCGCTGTTCCTGCTTGCTTCCCGAAAACCGATCCTGAAGTAAGCCCAGATCCGCCCGGATAGTTAAAGTAAAAGATACCACCGACGAGTTCACCGGCCGCGAACAAGCCCCTAATGGGTTTCATATCATTGTTTAAAACTTCGCCTTCGTCGTTGATGCGCAATCCGCCAAACGTGAATGTGACACCGCAGGTAACCGCATAACCTTCATACGGAGGCTCATCGATGGTATTCGCCCAGTTGGTCTTATCAACCGCAAGGCCCTCGGTGCAGCGTCCATCCTTTATGTTCGGATTAAATTCGGTATCTTGATTAACCGCAGCATTATAATCCTCAATTTCGGCGATGAACGCATCAGGGTCTACCCCCTCAAGCTTGCCGGCTAGTTCCTCAATTGTATTCGCGGTTACCTTCGTGATCTGGCGGATATTATACTCATCCCGCTGCAGGTGCTTTGTTTTTTGATCGAATATTTGCCACGCAAATTGACCGGGCTGTTCGAGTATTACTCGGCCATACTTGGCATAAGTATAGTTCCGGAAGTCTGCTCCTTCATCGACAAAACGTCGTCCGGTAGAGTTGACCATTATGGCGAATGGATAAGAGTGTTTCTGAAATTGGTCCCCGACGGCAAGGTCGCCGAATTCCGGAGCATTCATCTCCCATCCGACAGCGTGGCAGCCGGACCAATTTCCGTAGGGGCTAGCACCGATATTCATGGCCATACGAATACCCTCGCCCGTATTGAATCGGGTGCCGCGCACCTTCGCAAGGTCCCAACTCGGGCCCAAGTACCGGGTTCGCATTTCTGAGTTAGCCTGGAATCCCCCGCAAGCGAGGATAACCGTTTTTCCGGCTAACTCATATTCTCCGTCATTATCTCTAACTTTAACGCCAGTAATACGGTTATTTTCTGCGATCAGGTCCAGCGCACGGGTCTCATATCGTACTTCAATTCCTTCGCGCTTAGCGATTTCTGTCCACATTTCAATTAAGCCGGGGCCTCCACCAACAGTTTCCAGTGTTAGACCGCCCCAGAATTTGAATTTCCCGTCAATTTTGAATGCTTGTCGACCATATATTGGAACGAACCGGACACCCTTTTCTCTCATCCAAACCAATGTATCCAAGCTCTGTGTTACCAGAGTTTCTACCAAATCAGGATCCGCTCGATATTGGGTAACGCGCGCCATATCGTCGAAAAACTGCTCCTCCGTATACGTACCAAAATCCGTCGTTTCAATTTCTGTCTCTGATAGATCTGGAACCAGCCTCTTAATATCCTCAACTCCATTATAGGCTACCCGCATAGCTCCTGCAGTGAACGCACTATTCCCACCGGCTTCATCCTCTGGTGCTGCTTCCAACATTACTACAGATGCGCCTTGCTCCTGTGCGGCTAACGCGGCGCAGAACGCTGCGTTTCCGCCGCCTACTACAACTACATCCCAGTTCGACTGGCTCATGATTACCGTCCCGTTCTATGAATATTTCTACACGTTTTATCAGCTTGAAATTCACTTGGCGATATTAAGAACTAATCAAGTGTGACTTAATCTCCATATCAATGGTATCCATTAGAAAAACTCGAGAGATAAATTCTATGCAAACATCTATTCCCGCGATTCTCATGCGCGGGGGCACGTCGCGCGGCCTGTATTTTAACCGCACTGATTTACCAGACGATCAAAGTCTGTGGGACGATATTTTGCTGAAGGCATTCGGTTCGCCCGATCCGCGACAAGTAGACGGGGTTGGCGGCACGACGTCTGTCACAAGTAAAAGTTGTATCTTGTCTCTATCAGACCGCGAAGATTGTGATATCGACTATTTCTTTGCCCAGCTTTCAGTTGAAGAGGCAAAAGTAGATTATACCCCGTCTTGCGGAAATATGCTAGCGGGCGTCGGGCCTTATGCCATCGAGACGGGAATGATTACTGCTCAGGTTGGTGAGACCCGGGTACGTATTCACCAGGTCAATACGGGCGGTTTAGTAGAGGCCGTAGTTCCTACGCCGGCTGGGCAGGTCGAGTACGAAGGTGAGGTTGCGATTGATGGTGTGCCAGGGGTAGCAGCACCCATTCTTCTTAATTTCATGAATGTTGTGGGGGCTCGGACAGGACAGTTATTCCCGACTGGAAAGAAAATAGAAACCATCGACGACGTTGAAGCGACTATTATCGATGCGGCTATGCCTTGCCTGATCATGCGTGCTTCCGATGTTGGAAAAACTGGCTACGAGTCCGCCGCGGAACTCGACGCCGACACCTCGTTCTTCGAATTCATCGAGGACAAGCGGATTAAAGCAGGCCGCCGGATGGGCCTGGGTGATGTGACGGGACAGGTTCAACCCAAGATAATTATTCTCTCCCCACCGCGCGACGGCGGCGCTATCACCTCACGATATTTTGTACCCGACAAAACACACCAAACCCACGCGATTACTGGCGGCATCGCAGTGGCTTATGCGTCGATCACCCCCGGTACGATCGCCGAACCTATGGTCAATATGTCTCCAGATAAACCCGGTCCGCATTTTTCAATTGAACATCCGGCGGGTCAGTTACATCTGTCACTGACACTGAAGCGAACCGATGAAGGCGTCAAACTGGAGGCAGCGGGTATCGTCCGCACGGCTCGTTTGATCATGCAGGGGTCTGTGATGGTTCCTAAGAGGCTACTTTCCCCCAATACTTCGGAAGATAAGGGATAAGATGTGGTTTCTGATAAAAGGAAAACCCGGTGGCCGGTAAGTTAGTCTTCCCCGTCAGGCGAGCAACCGCCTTTTGACCCCAACTCCTATCCGATCCGTTCGAACATATTCGTGTGCTTTCTCACACCAGCGCTAACGTGACGTAAATTCTGGTCCCCCGTTAAAAGCACGAAGCAACGCGCGTTTGCCATCAAGTCCGAGGGCCAAAATTATCTTGTCGGAATAAGTTCGGGCGGTCTCCAACTGACGACCGCCCTTATGCAGATCTTTTTAAAAATTCTCTGGCATAGCTATTTTAACGGAGAAAATGGTGCGGCCAGAATAATCTTGTTCGCTTGGGTCTGGAGCGTCTCCTTACGTCCCTTCGGAGGCCAAAGTCCCTTGTTTACCGCCTCCGCCCGGACCTCGGCGCGGTGCTGAAGGCTCTCGTATGACCAGATATGGACGAACTTGTTCAAATCACCCGCATCTGTATGCATTGCCATAACCAGCTCTGACATTTCAGTGCGCTTGCCTATCGCTTTTTCCCAGCTTTTGTATAGTTCCGGGATCATTCCTGGAATAATTTGGTATTCCCGCCATTCAAAGATAGGCCCTTTGTTACCCTTTGCAAAAGTCGGTGTAAAAGGTGACGGAACAAAAAGCTCCGACTGCATATATTCCTGAAGGTGGGCTACTTTCGGCGGCCAAGTGTATTTCTTTTCTTTGACCGATCGTACACGTTTCTTGTCACGTTCGTCGGCATTTTTGTATGGCCATATATGGATAACTTCGTTCAGTGGCCCGATTTCGGTATGAAAAAAAGCGGCAATCTTCGAGAGGTTCTGGCGGTTCTTATAAGCTTTTCCAAACTTATCAATAAACTCCGGGACGCCACGTGGTATTAGTCGGTAGGTTCTTACTTCATAAATCATGGGATTCTCCCTAAACATCATAGTTTTATCCGAAATTTCTTTCAGTGTGCAGTAGAAAAGCTTTTGTGTCACGTTACAGTATGTTGCCTTGGTGAGGGTCCCGTCCTTCATAATTCACGTTTCTTCATGAAAGTGATAAAAAGTTTCCAATATAGGGAGGGATCAAATGCCGGATACAGGAACCAAGCCCGTTACTCGGTCCACTGCGACAGCCTTGCCGTTGCGCGGTATTCATCATCTCGCTCTAACCACTGAAGACATGCAGATGACAACTGATTTTCTGGTCAATGTGGTAGGCATGCCGCTCATTCATGCAATGAAGGTACCGCCGGGCGTTGGGACGGGGCCAGGAAATCGCGGTAATCCACCTTATGAGGAAATTCGCCATTATTTCTTCGACATGGGTAATGACAGTCTCCTCGCCTACTTCGAAATACCAAAAGGGAAGAAAAATCAATCGGACCGAGATGATATTGGCGGCATGCAACATTGCGCATTTTCAGTAACGCCCAAGCAACTCGAATCTCTGCGGCAACGACTGGGTGCTGCTGGCGTAGAATACGATGGGCCTGTAGACATTTTGCCGGGGCTGGTATCAATGTATTTCAAAGACCCGAACGGTGTCCGAATGGAAGCTTGTTGCCAGCCGGAAGAGGGCGATAGCCCCAACGTTGTGGGTTCCGTCCTCCAAACTAAAACAGAGGCGGAAGCCGAACTAAAAACTACCGGTGCTTCCGATGAATGGGTACGGCAGGTCACTGCTTGTCTCCCCGATTAGGGATAGAGATTTTCCATTTGTGATTTCTGATTTGAGCTCGGATACACCGTGTTATCTATATTCGTAATTTTGCCGTCTCAAATCGGCTACTCGAGCCTCTCCTAGGCGCCCACCGTTTCTTTTCTGAACCGATAGAATTCGGTTGGTGGGGCTGGCCGGGTGTCGGTCCAAGACTTTAACGCGGCATGCGCATCGTTCCGATGCTCTTGGCGTTTCGATTCGCCGATTGTCTCACAGGTAATTTCAAGGCGAATGCCGTTTGGATCAAAGAAATATATCGATTTGACGAAACCGTGATCTGTGACACCTACGACTTTGATATCTGCATCTTCAAGTCTCACCTTCCAGGTCTCTACCTCGTCAACCGTATCCACATGCATAGCGAAGTGGTTGACCCAAGACGGGGTCTGCGGGTCCGGGATAGATGCGGTTTCGTCGCCAAGATCGAAAAACGCTATATAGCTACCGTTAGCGAATTCGAAAAACAGATGCACATACGGGTCGGACGCCCCTGTGGATGGCACCTCGTTAGCTTGGATCACATGAGCAAGAGGGAGGCAAAGAAGGTCTTCGTAAAAGCTTCGCGTTTCTTCGGCGTTGCGGCAACGATAAGCGTAATGGTGCAGCCCACTGATCCGATTCAGTGCTGTCATTTGATCCTCTCTTTCATAATGCGGCATGCAGTTCCGCGGTGGAGACTCTTAGGCGATTTCCGGCCAGTTTGGATCCTGACCTCTGAGAGTAGTTTTCAAAAATTCAGTCGATTGACGCCTTTTCCTCTGGACTTCCATCTTCAAGAACCTTCACATCCAAACAGAATGTATAACGGGGCCAATATCCCTTTTTTTATATTAACAATTTCATTCGGTCCTGCATATTCACGCACCGTAGCGTGAAATCACCTTAAAACTTGTTAGCGCCGCTATCGTGCATGTTGCAAGCCCCCATCGAAGCTGGAAAAGGGACAGGATCCTATGCTTTTAGTATTAGGCCTTGAAAAACTATGGTTTTGTACAAGCTCGGTTCGTTATCGTTTATGAAGACCGTTTGGTTTACAGCGAACATAGCCCGTGCAAAAAAAACACAATGTTGTTCACCGGTTCAAGGCACTGCAAGAGGCAAGGAATTGGAGCGCATCATCCGCAGCGTCCTCAGTTGCTTTAAAATCGGGTATCCTGAAAATATCTTATTTGATAGCTTCTTCCTTTCGGACACTATCGAGTAGGGAAGACCGCATGAGCCAAGCCTTGGCTTTAACTGGGTCTTCCGCGGCAGCCCGTAGCTGTATTTGGTTGGAGCGGATGGCTTCTGGGTCTTTTTCCTCGATGCGTTTTTTGTTTTCAATAGTCACGCTTTGAAGAAACTCGGTAGCTAGCTGATGCCGCTGACGATGGTAGCGTTCGAAAATATCGTCGTTTGCGCGTCCGAACCACACGTCTCCTATTTTTTTTGTAATATTCATGCAGTCGTGGATGCCGGTATTCAGGCCAAGACCGCCGAGCGGGTTATTCAGATGCGCCGCGTCGCCGGCCAGGAAGATGCGTTCAACCCGGAATCTGTCGGCCACTCTTTGGTTTACCGTGTAAAGATTGCGATGCAGGATGTCATTGTAATCCATGTCTTCTCGTAGTCCGCGAATACGCTTAGTGACACCATTATCAGAGAGCAGGTCTTCATCCTCTTCGTGTCCCTCCGTCGGGAACAGCGTTCGCCATATTCCCTCGTCTTCGTCGCCCGGAACTTTAAAAACAGCAAACCACTCATCTGGATCCATAACGTAATTTCTATGTAGGTATCCATCACTTGTAGCGAAATCATGTTCCGAGGTCAGAACTAGGAAACGTTCGTCCCATGTGAACCCTGACATGAACACACCCAATCCAATACGGATGGTGGACCGGCCACCATCGCAGGCCAAAAGGTAACGGCCTTCGACCTTTTGTATGTCGCTCTCTGGGTCCTTGTAGATGACAGTGACGCCGTCGTAGTCTTGAGAAAATGCGATTACTTCCGACCCTAAGCGCACGTCAGCGATATCATGGGTCTTTACCGCTACTAGCGCGTCGCGGGTCAGCTTCCACTGTTCATACTGAATCGCGAAAGGGAAATCGGTTTCGTCACTGATGTGTTTCATATCAAAAACTGCGATGATTTCTTGAGAATTGCGGTCACGAAACTGGAAGGCAGGTGCCATTAAACCCCGACTTTTAAGTCCATCAGCAAGATCCAGGGAGTCGAGCATTTCTAGCGTTGACGCGTGAATCGTTGCGGCTCGAGGGTCCCGGGGGGGCTCTTTGAAAGCCTCTAACACAGTTACGGGAACGCCTTGGCGGACGAGGGAAAGGGCCGCAACCATACCGACCGGCCCACCACCGCAAATGATCACACGTTCATTCTTGCTCATACTATGCAACATAACGAACCGGCCGTGTCATTAATAGGAAATGGTTCTTACGCTTGAGAAGATTTTATTTGGTGCCGAACATCCTGTCGCCGGCATCTCCCAGACCAGGTCGAATATATGAATCATCATCTAACTCTCGGTCGATCGCGCTGGTGATTACCTGAACATCAGGATGCGCCTGGGTAAACGCCTTCAAACCCTCAGGGGCCGCCACGACGCAAACGAATTTTATTCGCTCCGCTCCGCACTGTTTGAGACGGTGGACTGCAGCTATAGCGGAACCCCCGGTTGCGAGCATTGGATCCACGACGATACATCGTCTCTCGTTCAGATTATCTGGTAATTTTAAGTAGTATTCCACCGGTACTTTCGTATCTGGATCACGATACAACCCGATATGCCCTACCCGAGCCGCCGGGATTAGATCCAACATGCCATCGAGCAAACCGTTACCCGCACGGAGAATCGAAATGATGCAGAGTTTTCGCCCTTCCAGCTTTGGACCGGTGGTAACCTCCAGCGGAGTTTCGATTGTGACTGTTTCGGTTTCAAAGTCACGGCAAACTTCGTAAGCGAGTAGATGGCTTATCTCGCGAAGGAGCTGACGAAAGTCAGCTGCACCGGTTCCTTGATCGCGTATCATCGTCAGCTTGTGCTGTATTAGCGGGTGATCAACTACCTCTACAGAGGCATTTGTTTTTTTTTCCAAGTTGATTCCTCCTTAAAAAACTGTAGCGTCGCTATCTAAGCGGATCGGGGGACTGCCATCCGACCTAAGTTCCCATGCGATTTTGCGTCCGGCCGACCATGTACCCCCCTGCAGAATATGACCGAGTGTTAGACCCCCGATGTCCAAATTCAGTGACTTTCGAACCTCTTCCGCTAGTAAGTCTAGAAGTGCAACAGTCAAAGCTCTCCACTCAACGATTAGTTCGCTTTCAGGCTTATGCGCTACAGAGAGTAGGGATTCATCTTTTAGACGCAAAACCCCAGTATCGATAAAAAGCCCACCATTTCGATATTCTGCGAGGCCAGTCAGCCCATCCAAGTTTGAGACTGTTGCTTCCATCTGTTCAAGAGGTTCGACTAGGGAATAAGAGAGCCATTGTGACAACTTATGGAACGGCACAATACAATCTGTCTCATCCTCGCGCGATAACGCACGGTGATGACCGACATCACCAAGCGCGTTGCCAGCTATCCTCACTGGCGATGGCCAGATATCCATAAGAGATCCAAGTACGGCGACGAGTATATCGCGAGCCTCTAGATTCGGACGTGCGGCCAATTTCAGTATCAGGTTGCCGGGACGGATCTCATTGTCACGGGCATAAAAAGAAGAATGTTTTTCTATCGCGTACCCGAGTTTTTGAAGTAACCCAGCCCGCTGTTGGAGACCAACAAGGGGATTAGTACCAGTTACTTGAAATGCGTCAGCTAGCATTCGTGCCGATATCTTCGTGAGCGCCGCCGCGTCCGCTCGAAGCGGGTCATCTCCATAATCGCTGAGCATACCAGATTCAAACAACCTTAGACTGGCTAACGCCAGCCCTTCTGACCTGCCGATTTTCAGGCCGGTAGAGTCATCGGCATAAACCCAATCCGGACCGGCTCCGGCATCCAGCAATACTGAGACGACAGCAAGATCGCCGGCAGCGATTGCTAAACGGTCTCCTGACAACCCAAACGACATTGAAAGGTCTTCCCAAAGATCAGTCCCGCCGAGTTCGAAGTGCCGCCAGCGGCTATGAAGGGGGATTTCGAGGGTTGGATAATTTGACTCTATTTCTCCGACAACACGGGATGTTGGATTATGTAAGTTCGCTATGTCCACCTGGAACCAGGGCAGGCCGCCATCTAACCCGATACGGAATAGATCATTACAGCGCTCACGCACGGCCTCCGGCGTCAGTAGTCCGTTTACAGGATTAGGGGTAGGTACCGCCAACGTCAAAACAACGCGCGTCCTTTTGTGGCTTTCAGCCCCTTTTCGTCCTTTATTTTGGTGCTCGTGAAATAGCCCGCCGCTTTTTTGGCCTCCATCTCCACTTTCGCGTCGTCGGGGATCAGCTCCTCGGGCAGATCTATGCGCTCACCGATCTCGATCCCTTGTCCGGCAAGAGCGTCATGTTTCATGTCGCTCATTGAGGCGAACCGGTCAATTCGTTCGACTCCTAGCCAGTGGAATATATCGGGCATCAGTTCCTGGAATCGCGCATCCTGAACCCCAGCGACGCATTCTGTGCGTTCAAAATATTTTGCCGCGTTGTCACCCTCTTCTTGCCGTTTTCGGGCATTGTAGACCAAAAACTTGGTGACCTCGCCGAGAGCCCGACCTTCCTTACGATTGTAAATGACGAGGCCGTTACCGCCTGCCTGCGCCATCTCGACACAAATCTCGATACCGTGTGTTAGATAGGGTCGGCAAGTACAGATGTCGGATCCGAAAACATCCGAACCATTACATTCATCGTGGACCCGACAGGCTAACGGAATGGATCTATCCGATAGCGTGGTGGGAATACCGAAAATATAGGCCGACAGACCGCCTATGGGGGGTAGGAAAACCTCAAGGTCGCTTCGGGTAACGAGTTCTGGGTACATGCCACCCGTGTATGTGAATAAAGCCTGGCGCAGGGTCGCTATATCGCAACCCAGGCGTGTAGCCATTCCAGGCAGGTGCCATACCGGATCGACCGCTATCTTAGTAACATGTACGTCCCCATTTCCCATCAGAATTTTGCCATCGGCCTTGAGTCGCCCGAGCTCAATAGCTTCGCGAAGCTCAAGCATTGAGAGACGTGCCTGCGTGACTGCAATGGTAGGTCTAATATTAAGTCCCGCCTCTAGCTGTTCGCTAAAGCACTCGGTAATCATGTGTCCGAACGGATCTAACGAGACGATCTTTCCATGATCCGACCATTGTGGATAGGGACCAATTTTTGCGACCGGCATAGTGTTGTGTAAATCGGGTCGGAAATCAGGGTCTAGCCGTCCCGCGGCGACGGAAGCCGCGAGATAGACTGAGTAACTACCCGAATGGGTGCCGATGGTATTCCGCATCGCCGGGTCTGTTACAGTGCCGATAACCGGGCCGCGTTTGGTCGGATCGGTGGCACCCCAATTAATTACGGGTTGGTCGTTACCGCGCGTGGAAGGGTGCGATGTAAGTACGATATGCTCGTGAGCGCTCATTACGACAACTCATTTTTCAAAATAAGCTAACTATAATAGTCTAAAAAATAAGTTTTTTGGCTAAATTTTATTGGCACAGCGGAAATAGTACCCATTGAAGAGGTTTCGCTCTTCGAACAGCACGCTATAATTATTAGTAACCAAACAGAAATGGGGAACGGCAATGCAGTGCTTCCTATTCCATCTAATGCCCTACGCCAGCTTGGATCTGGACTACGACAAGGAATACAAAGCCTCTTGGGTAGTCTATCCCAATTCTAATTTTGACCCGAAGGTTGGGCACTATCTCTATAATACTTACCTTGATGAGCTAGAGATGGGCGATGAGCTGGGCTTTGATGGGCTCGTAGTCAATGAACATCATCAAAATGCTTATGGGTTGATGCCATCACCGATTGTGCCGGCTGCCGCATTAGCACGACGAACGTCAAAAGCGAAAATAGCAGTTCTTGGTAACGCATTTGGTATACGCGAACACCCTCTGACCCTTGCGGAGGAACACGCGATGATTGATTGCATTACCGGCGGCCGCCTGATCAGCGGCATGGTTCGGGGCATTGGGGCGGAATATTATTCTATGGGCGCTAACCCAGCCTTTAGTCATGAGAGATTTAACGAAGCCCATGATTTAGTTGTTCGGGCTTGGACTGACGAAGGTCCCTTTGCTTTTGAAGGCAAACATTATCACTTTGAGTATGTGAACGTGTGGCCACGTCCGTTCCAGAAACCGCATCCACCTATTTGGTGTCCCTCTCAGGGATCTCTGGAAACCATTGAATGGGCATCACACGCCGATCGCAAGTATACCTATCTGCAAACTTATAGCCCTTTCGAGGCAGTAAAGAAGTTTCTGAATCTTTATCGAGAGATTGCGCGAGACATGCACGGTTATGAGGCGGCTGATTCTCAAGTAGGATGGGCCGCTCCTATTTATGTCGGCGAGACTGACAAAAAGGCTATAGAAGAGGCGGGTCCGCATATGGAAGCGTTCTTCAACAAATTTCTGCGAATGACACCGGAAATGTTGTTACCGCCGGGTTACTTAAGTCTCCGTTCCTACAAGAATGTGATGAAGCATAAAGGCGGTTTGTCTAAGGTGCGCTCAATAGAAGAACTGATGGAAACGGGGATTGTTATTTGCGGCGGTCCAGACACCGTTCGTGAGCGTCTGGAATACTGCCACCGCGAAGCGGGTTTCGGCACTTTCCTCGGGATGTTCCAGATAGCATCTATGCCGCATGAGATGACGGTTAACAGCATGAGACGTTTCGCAGAAGATGTAATGCCGGCCGCAAAGCAATTTGGAGCGGTTGGTGACAGGATTGCGGCTGAGTAAAGGCATTATACCCGGCAGGAGAACCCATGAAAATCTTTCTTTTTCACCTTATGCCCTATGCTTATGTCGACCCAGAATACGACAAGGAATACGATACCTGCTGGGTAACTTACCCGAATAGTAAATTTGACCCTGAAAAAGGTCACGAGCTCTATAATAGGTATTTGGACGAACTGGAATACGCCGAAGAACTTGGCTTCGACGGCGTTTGCGTTAACGAGCATCATCAGAATGCATACGGACTGATGCCGTCGCCCGTTGTGATGGCGTCTGCGCTGGCGACCAAGACAGAGCGAGTAAAAATAGCAATCCTCGGTAATGCGTTCGGGATCCGGGACCATCCTCAGACCTTGGCTGAAGAACACGCGATGATTGACTGTATCACCGGTGGCCGGCTGATAAGCGGCATGGTACGAGGCTTGGGAGCGGAATATTATTCGCTTGGTTCCAACCCTGCATTTAGCCATGAGCGATTTCATGAGGCTCACGATCTAGTTATCCGCGCATGGACCGAGGAGGGACCATTCCCATTTGAAGGTAAGCATTATCACTTCGATTATGTAAACACCTGGCCGCGTCCATTCCAAGACCCGCATCCACCGATTTGGGTACCCAGCCAAGGGTCCACCGAGACGATCGAATGGTCAGCCCATCCCGACCGTAAATACACCTACCTGCAAACGTATTCGCCGTTTCAAAACGTTGTGCGTTTTCATAACGCTTATCGAGACGTAGCGCACAGGCATGGGTACGCCGCAAATTCTGAACAGCTCGGATGGGCGGCACCGGTCTATGTTGGTGAGACAGATAAAAAGGCTATTGAAGAAGTCAGGCCACACGTGGAGCTTTTTTTCAATAAGCTACTGCGGTACTCAATCTCAATGCTCTTGCCGCCAGGCTACATGTCTGTTGAGTCATATAAACGTGTTCTGAAAACAAAATCGAGTTTGGTCTCCACCCACACAGTGGAGTCTCTGATGGAGCGGGGAGTTATCATTGTTGGTAGCCCGGATACTGTCCGCAAAAAACTTTCAGAATGTCACGAACAGGTTGGCCTTGGATATTTCCTTGGGATGTTCCAGATTGCAAGCATGTCTCATGATTTGGCTACGGCTTCTATGAGACGTTTTGCCGAGGAAGTTATGCCGGCCGCTATGGATTTGGAAGGTGCCGGCCAGTGGGAGCCTAATTCAGAAGAGGTGCCGAGCCAGGCGGCGGAATGATCGTGGGTAATGATTCTGTATTTTCCGCTCACCTTTTTTGCGTTGGAAAACAGCCTTCTCAGGTGAAGGGTATTTCAGATATTAGCGCGTCGGGAGCGGTGTTTCGCCCGAGTAGTCGTAGAACCCTTTGCCGGCCTTGCGACCTAACCAGCCCGCTTCGACGTATTTTACTAGCAGCGGGCAGGGCCGGTACTTGGTGTCGGCAAGACCGTCATACAGCACCTGCATGACGGCGAGGCAGGTATCTAATCCAATGAAGTCAGCTAGCTCGAGTGGACCCATAGGGTGATTGGCGCCTAGCTTCATGGCGGTATCGATGTCATTCACTGATCCGATACCTTCGTGTAGCGTGTATACAGCTTCATTGATCATTGGGAGTAAAATTCGGTTAACAATGAACGCCGGGAAATCCTCCGAGATTACGGGCGTTTTCCCCATGCGATAGGTCAGGCCCTCGACCACCCTATGGGTGGCATCGTCGGTCGCAATCCCCGGGATAAGTTCAACCAGCTGCATAATCGGAACAGGGTTCATAAAGTGCATGCCCATGAACTTTTCCGGCCTATCAGTGGTTGCGCCGAGCCGGGTGATCGAAATCGATGAAGTATTCGACGCGATAATGGCATCCGGGCGAAGACAAGGAATAACGACCTTGTAAATTTGCCGTTTGATATCTTCGTCTTCTGTCGCAGCTTCTATAACGATGTCACAATCGCCCAACGCAGCATGGTCTGTTGACGTGGTTAGCCGGTCCAGCGCACCCTGTCTGTCAGTTGTGCTTATTTTCTCGCGGTTTACCTGACGCTCCAGATTCTTGTCGATTGAGGTTATAGCTTTATTAAGCTGCTCTTGGCCGATATCGTTGAGTACTACGCTGATACCTGTTGTAGCGGCAACGTGGGCAATCCCTGATCCCATTTGTCCTGCGCCAATAACCCCAATTTTCTTTATACCTAGTGCTTCGGGGGTCGCGCCCGGATCTTGGATGTCAGTCACTCAAAAACTCCTTAAAAATATCGACTTGGCCCGTAGCGCCGCGCCGAGTCGCGATCAACGCGGCTTGATTTCCTGTTGTTCCAATTCCTCGTCGAGTTCCGGAATAATTTTAAATAGATCCCCGACGATGCCGTAGTCGGCAACCGAAAAGATTGGAGCTTCTTCATCCTTATTGATCGCAACTATAACCTTGGAATCTTTCATGCCGGCGAGATGTTGGATTGCGCCTGAAATGCCGACTGCAATGTATAATTCGGGGGCTACCACCTTACCGGTTTGTCCGACCTGGTAGTCGTTGGGTTTATAGCCGGCGTCGACGGCCGCGCGAGATGCTCCAACGGCAGCACCGAGCTTGTCTGCGATTTTCTCAATCATCTCAAAGTTTTCACCGGACTGCATTCCTCGTCCACCAGAAATGATGACCCGTGCGGCTGTGAGTTCAGGGCGTTCGGATTTGGTTAGCTCATCGCCGACAAAGGCGGAAATACTGGGGTTTTCGGCTGTTTCTACGGATTCGACTATACCCGATACGTCTTGGGTCTCTGCGGCGGCAAACGCAGTGCCGCGAACTGTAATTACCTTAACCGGGTCAGATGACTGAACTGTAGCTATTGCATTACCGGCGTATATAGGTCGCACGAACGTGTTATCAGAGACGACTTCGACGATGTCGGAAATCTGTGCCACATCCAAAAGGGCCGCTACTCGTGGTGCGACGTTTTTCCCGGTGGTATTTGAAGGAAAGAGAATATGGCTGTAATTTTTGCCTTGGGCAATGACGACTGGCGCGAGCGCTTCTGCAAGCTGATGTTCGTACGCCGCACCCTCCGCATGTAGTACTTTGGCGACGCCAGAAATCATACTTGCGGCCTCCGCAACACCAGCGGAATTATTACCGGCAACTAAGACGTGTACATCTGCGGTGATCTCGGCCGCAGCGGTAACCGTGTTGAAGGTGATGGGGGCAAGAGCCGAATTGTCGTGATCGGCAACGACGAGAACAGGCATCAGATGACCCCCGCTTCGCTTTTAAGTTTGGAGATAAGTTCTGTAACGGTTTCTACCTTTATGCCCCCTTCGCGTTTTGCTGGCTCAGATACCTTCAGAGTAGTAAGACGAGGCGTAATATCGACGTCAAGTTCCTCTGGCGTCATCTCAACGATTTCTTTCTTTTTTGCCTTCATTATGTTTGGAAGTGATGCGTAGCGTGGCTCGTTCAGGCGAAGGTCAGTGGTGATGATCGCAGGGAGGTCTATAGCGATAGTCTGCAGCCCGCCGTCGATTTCTCGGGTGACGTTTACTTTACCTTCGGCCAGAGCAATTTCCGAGGCAAATGTGCCCTGTGACCAACCCAACAGGCCCGCCAACATTTGACCGGTCTGATTCGAGTCGTCATCAATGGCCTGTTTCCCTAAAATAACCATATCAGGTGATTCTTTTTTTACGATCTTGGCTAAGAGTTTTGCGACCGCAAGCGGCTGGAGTTCTTCATCAGATTTTATGTGGATGCCCCGGTCCACCCCCATGGCCAGAGCGGTGCGAATTGTTTCTTGGCACTGCTGAACGCCAAGCGATACGGCGACAACCTCGGTCGCTGTACCAGCTTCTAAAAGGCGCACTGCCTCTTCAACGGCAATTTCGTCAAATGGGTTCATAGACATCTTGACGTTGGCAGTTTCGACGCCAGTTTCATCTCCCTTGACGCGAACCTTGACGTTATAATCTATCACCCTTTTGACGGCGACGAGTAGCTTCATCGGTCGGACTCTCTCATTCTGGGGGCAGCCACATGATGTAAATCCTCTCCGAGCACGCGAGGCTGCCATTCTGGATGCTTTGGGAGAGAACAAATCTTGCGGTTGCGAAACCTACCCGAGTCACGCCCGATGTCAAGTTTCGGGCAGGTATGTTGCAACGCGAAGAGCTTTTCCACCTCGGACCTTGTAACGAATACTTGAGGCCACTTGTAACGCAAATCGCTCGGAAAACGAGAAAGTGCAGAAAATAGATGCATGGCGTATTTATTTCGATGAGAACAGGAACAAAAGAGCCAGAAAAATAATAGCAGCGAATTGCAAGATCACCCTCGCCCGCATAAATTTATTTGAATGTTTGGCATTGAAGTCTCCGCCACGGACCATCGCGAACAGCCCCAGCGCTAGGGCGAAAAGGGTGGCTATCATCGCGACGACGATAAGGATTGGTAATACAGTGCTCACTTGGCGAATATGGTACCAATGACTTGGAGTGGCAATGTAAGTTTTTAATGGGCTGGTTCGTCAGTGTTTGCCATATCTGGTCCACTACCAAACTGTCTTGTGAGGCAAATCAAGTTTTTGTGGTCCTTGTCTATTATTCTGCCGACTACAGTATCTTTTTTCGATGGGTATTAAGTCACCCCTCTCTTGAGACGTGAGGGGATGAAAATATCCTAGAGGTTGAGGCTAAGTATATTTTTAGCTCTTCCTTCCCACACATCGGTTGTTGGAATTCTCTCTCGAAAACGTTTAGATATTGGTTTTGGGATTCCAAATCGTTTCATATTAGAGTCCCATAATTTGATATTTTACTATCCATGGCGCATATCAGTTTGAGTTTTCTCGATCATATTGCCCGCTGTAACAACCACGACATGAAAAAATTTCTGCCGTTTGTTGTTGATAACGAAACGGTAGGAAATATCCGCAGAGATCACATCAGCCTTTTAGAAAAATTCCCTGACGTTTTTGATCTTTCCGATACGTTTATTGGCCTCGCTAAAGGGCTTAATTCCTATTCGGATCGTACTGATGCCTTTAGCCTAGTGATCCATAAGTTGTTCGAGAATGGAGTGCTGAATGGCTGGAGGGGTGAACCTTATCCCGTCGGAGGACCGTGGGGCGGGCCTCACGCTTTCGAAATCGAACGTGCGGCGGCACCATTCTTTGGTAGTCGGGCCTACGGAGTGCACATCAACGGATTTGTTCACAAGGAAGATGGGATCTACATGTGGATCGGCCGCCGCGCTGAAGATAGGCCAGTCTGTCCAGGTGAACTGGACAACATGATAGCCGGCGGACAACCGGTAACGCTGAGCTTGCAGGATAATGTCATCAAAGAAGCGGGTGAAGAGGCAGGCGTGCCATCTGATTTGGCCGCAACCGCCATTTCTACAGGTGCCATAACCTATCGTATGGAAAACGAAACTGGCTTGAAGCAGGACACTATATTCTGCTGGGACCTTGAATTGCCGACTGACTTTATCCCCTCGAGTGTCGATGGCGAGATCTCTGAATTTTTCCTCCTACCCGCGGCGGAGGTTATGGAGATCGTAGACGTTAGTTTCGACTTCAAATTTAACTGCAACCTAGTCAATATCGACTTCTTTATTCGCCATGGTCTTCTACCACCATCGCATCCCGACTATGAAAAATTAATAAAAGGCCTAGGGCAATAAAGCCTCGATATTCGAGACGGCCAAGACCAGAAAATATAAGTATTTTATTGACCTCGCTTTTGTGGAGGCCCATACACCCGTTTATAATTGTCTCGCGATTGCGCGAAAGGCCGATTATTAGGCGGCATTTTCCCGGGAACAAATAATTAAGAACACCCCCGTGTCGGCCGCGCCCGATACCCGGAAACAGCCTGTGTCGAGAGGCGGGTGAGATGCCCAATGTATTTTACGCACAGCAGAAAGAAGTAACTTAGTGATCACTAATAAATTCATGGACCTCGGCCTAGCCGACCCGATCCTACGTGCGCTGGAGGCCCGCAACCACGTGACACCCACCCCGGTTCAAGCCCAAGCAATTCCCGGCCTGATGAAGGGAAATGACATGTTAGGTATAGCCCAGACCGGCACTGGAAAGACCGGTGCATTCGCTCTGCCTATCCTCCAAAGATTTTGCAATTCCGGCGATACGTTGAAGAGGGGGAGGCCACAGGCGTTGGTTCTGGCACCCACGCGAGAACTTGCAATTCAGATTGGCGAGGAATTCACCGCCTATGCCGCACAAATGAAACTTCGCCAAACCGTTATCTTCGGCGGTGTGAAAGAGAACCGCCAGATCAGTGCTCTGAAACGAGGGCTGGATGTCGTAATTGCGACGCCTGGCCGCCTGCTCGATCTTTATGGGCGTAAGTTTGTTGATCTATCGGGCATAGAGTATTTCGTCCTTGATGAGGCCGACCGCATGCTCGATATGGGGTTTGTACGCGATGTTAGAAAAATCGTCGCCGCTCTACCGGCAGATCGTCAGTCCTTATTGTTCTCTGCTACGATGCCTGACCAGATAGCGAATTTGGCAGAGGAGATACTGAAAAAACCGCTCCGCGTGGAAGTAACACCCCGGGCAACCCCGGTAAAACGGGTCCAACAAAGCGTGCGCCACGTCACTGCCGGAGGCGGTAAGACGAATGCGCTTCGCGACATATTCGCTGATCCCGATTTGTCCAAGGTGATTGTATTCACCCGGACCAAGCACCGAGCTAACCGCGTAGCCGAGCAGCTTGAAAGAATGGGCATCGCTGCAGCTGCTATTCATGGAAATAAATCTCAACCTGCGCGCCAAAGGGCGTTGAGGCAGTTTCGGGCTGGTGAATGCCGTGTTCTAGTGGCGACCGATATTGCGGCACGTGGCATCGATATCGAGGCTGTCACACACGTCATTAACTACGAACTGCCTGACGAGGCCGAAAGCTACGTACATCGGATCGGACGCACGGCGAGGGCTGGTGCCAGCGGAATAGCTATCGCCCTCTGTGATCCCTCTGAACGCAAAAAACTACGTGACATAGAGCGGCTTTTAAAAATGTCGCTCACGATTGTGGGCGATGGCCCAAAGGGCGAGGAGACAGCCCCAAAAAAGCGTCAAGGCGGTAAAGGTCGAAGTGATAACCAGGGCAGAAACCGGCAAGGTCGCAAACCTGCTAACGCCAACGGTAAACCTCGTCGACGTGGTGGCAAGCGGGGCGGCAGAAATCGCAAGAGGGCGGCTTAAAGAAACCTAAAAACTCTATATCCCCTCAAATCCGGTTAGGGCGATCACGTCTTCCGGACTGTAGCCGCGCTCGCGAAGTGAACGGATAGTCATGTCTTGGTCGCGTTTTGCCAGGCGACGCCCCTTCATATCGCGAATTAAGTGATGATGGTTATATGTCGGAGAACTGTAGCCGAGTAGCTCTTGTAACAGGCGGTGTATGTCCGTAGAGGGTGCCAGATCTACACCGCGAGTTACCATCGTGATGCCTTGTATATGATCGTCCACCGTGACCGCGAGGTGATAGCTGGTCCTTATATCTTTCCGCGCCAAGACGATATCACCAAAAAGCTCGGGCTTTGCGTTTACGAGGCTCTGATTTTCATCATTCCAATCTATTGGACCAGCGTTTGTAGCCGCGCCGTGCATATCGAGGCGATATACATGGGGATCGCCTAATTGCATGCGGTTTAGGCGGTTTTCGTTGGATAGATGTCTACAGGTGCCGGGGTAAATTGGTCCGTCGGGGCCGTGCGGCGCACAGCTAGATTTTTCAATCTCGGTCTTTATTTCAGAGCGAGTGCAAAAGCAAGGATACAGCAGCCCCTGCATTTCAATTCTGTGCAGGGCGTTATCATAATCGCCCATGTGTTCAGATTGTTTTCGGACTGGCGTTTCCCAGCCGAGTCCCAGCCATTTTAGGTCTTCAAAAATGGCGTCAGTGAACTCCGGTTTGCATCGCAATGGATCAATGTCTTCGATCCGCAGGTGAAAGGTGCCGTTTATTCCCCGCGCATTAAATGCCGTCAGGGCAGAAAAAGCATGCCCCACATGAAGGTACCCCGTGGGGCTTGGTGCAAATCGAGTGATCTGCCCACCTGTTCTAGACTTTACCATGCAATCACTCCTGTGAGATAGAGACAGGGTTTCAAACCAGCTGACGTGCTAATCGATAAATTTACGTTGGCTGTTCCGATAGGGCTCCTATGACGAAACGACTTACAACCGAGGCCTTTAATGAAGCGTTGATTATACTTGCACAGCGTGACGCAGATCTTGGAAAGATTATCAAAGAATTTGATAATCCACCAATGTTGCGTCGGTCCGGTGGTTTCCGAACGCTGGTTTTATTGATCCTCGAGCAGCAGGTTTCGGTATCATCTGCCCGCGCTACTTTTGATCGATTAATTATGATTGCTGGCAAGTTGACACCTCGTCGGGCGATAGAACTGAGTGATGAGGAGTTTCGTGGATCCGGGATTAGTCGCCAGAAAACTCGGTATATTCGGCACCTTTCACATTGCCTTCTTGATAAGACTTTACGCATCCAGAGACTGCCCTATCTAGACGATGATAGCGTTCGCGAACAACTCACGCAGGTAAAAGGGATCGGGTCTTGGACTGCCGAAGTTTATCTACTTATGTGCCTACAACGTCCAGACGTGTGGCCGGTCGGTGATATAGCTTTACAGGCTGCGGCACATGAAATCAAAGGCCTTCAGATGCGGCCTGGTCCTCAAGAGTTGATGAATATAGGTGACCGTTGGCGTCCTTGGCGTGGCGTAGCTGCAAGAATTCTCTGGCATCACTATCTGAATTCTCCGAGACTGAGTAAACCGCGTACTAAGCGATATCGAGACTTATAGTGAAATAGATACGGAATTCGTTATGACCAAACTTCCTGAGCTTTCTGGCCCTGAAACCCCACCCCTCTCCGGCGGCTCCGCAAAAAAGCTAATTATATTTGTTCACGGTTATGGCGCCGACGGAAATGATTTGATTGCGCTTAGCCAACATTTTGGCCATGTCGTGCCCGACGCGGCGTTCATCTCACCAAACGCTCCTTATCGCTGTGATGGGTCACCTTTCGGATATCAATGGTATGACGTTTGGATGCAAGACAGCGATGAGAGACTAAGGGCAATCCGGTCGACTGCTGCGATTTTTGATAATTTTATCGATGAGCAACTCAAGCGACACGAACTTGCGGAAAAAGACCTTGTGCTGATCGGTTTTTCGCAGGGTACGATGATTTCGCTGTTCACAGCGCCACGCCGTGCAAACCCAGTGGCGGGTTTGATTGGCTACTCGGGGCGAATGGAAGCACCGGAGCTAATGGAGGCTGAGATCTGTTCAAAACCGCCGGTGGTTATGGTGCACGGTGACTCCGACGAACTACTAGCGGTCTCGGAAATGGAAACCGCGGCGGCGACGCTCCGGGAGAATGGCGTGTCGATTGATACATATGTGCGGCCCGGTCTCGGCCACGGGATCGACGAGGAGGGTATTCAGATTGGTGTGGAATTTGTGAAGAATGTGTTAGGTAGTTGATATACAAGGACTACAAACATTTGGGCCATAATCAGATTTCACAAAACCTTTACATTATGCCGGTTGCTCCGAGAATCATGGAGGGATAGGCTATTCTGATTGTGAGCGATTATCGAACTTCTAGTGCACAATGCAGGCTGGACCGGTGGAGAAAAGCCGCGTGAGGGGGGAGTCGCCCGCCCTAGTTCTTAACGCTGATTTCCGGCCACTCAGTTATTTTCCTCTTTCAATTTGGTGCTGGCAGGACACTATAAAGGCAGTCTTTCTTGATCGAGTAAATATCGTTTCAGAATATGAAGACGAAGTTCATTCTCCGACACTTTCAATTCGTCTTCCAAGTGTGATCGCACTGAAGCAATATGTACCGCTGTCGCGGCGACCAGCGTTCACCCGGTTCAATGTCTTTCTACGCGACCATTTTTTGTGCCAGTACTGTGGTTATGCTCCGGGCACATCTGAGCTAACATTCGATCACGTGATACCGAAGTCACGTGGCGGTCATACTGCGTGGGATAACGTAGTCGCTGCATGTTCCGAATGTAATTTAGTAAAGGGAAATAAGATGCCGAGAGACTGCGGGATGACTCCGGCGGCCCCGCCAATGGAGCCAACCAATTATCAACTCCAGACTAATGGTCGGTCATTTCCTCCGAATTACCTGCATGAAAGCTGGCGTGATTTCCTTTATTGGGACAGCGAATTAGACCAGAACTGAACCTTCTCTTCGGAACCGGTATTCAAGATTAAGAATTTGTAACCTTGCGGACATTAGGCCGTAACGCTGTCATCCATATATTGGACACATAAGGTAACCGCCTACAGGAGTTTAGAGATGCCGCAATCCAGAAGACTTATATCCTTAAAATCACTAATTATAATATTTGCTGTGGCAATGACCGCAGCTGCTATTGGTGTGTTTGCGAGTAAAGGCCTGTCCGCCTCAAATACGGTTAAAGAGCGCACAAACAATATCTCAACGATTGCCCTACCGGGCAGCTTCTCTGTGATAATCGACAGGGTCGGCCCGGCGGTCGTTTCTATCCGAGTAACCCGTAAGGTGCCTCAGACTACAGAGATACCGGAGCCATTTAAACGCTTTTTTGGTGACAATTTCGGTTTCCAATTCGGTAAACCTGGGCAGCTCAGGCCGCATCCGTTACCTAGCGTCCAAGGCATAGGATCGGGATTTTTTATCGATGATGACGGACATATTGTGACAAATAATCATGTTGTCGGAGATGCTGAGAAAATTGAAGTCACTCTAAAAGACGGTAAAACCTACCAAGCAAAACTTGTAGGCCGCGATCGCAAGACCGACCTTGCTTTATTAAAAGTTGATGCACGAAAAAAGTTTCCGTTTGTCAGGTTTGGAATATCGGCAAAAACAAAGGTTGGGGATTGGGTAATTGCTCTTGGTAGCCCGTTCGGACTTGGCCACACGGCGACGACTGGTATTGTCTCAGCGAGAGGGCGTGATATTGGTTCTGGCCCCTATGACGACTTCCTTCAGATTGATGCTCCAATAAACAGGGGAAATTCCGGAGGCCCTACCTTTAATGTTAGCGGTGAGGTGATTGGTGTGAATACCGCGATTATTTCGCCCACCGGGGTGAGTGCGGGGATCGGTTTTGCGGTACCTTCGGACATGGCTAAATCAGTGATTGCGCAGCTGAGGGAAAAAGGCGCTGTTTCGCGCGGCTGGCTGGGTGTGGAAATCCAACAGGTCACAGAAGATCTGGCCGCAGGCCTCAGAATGAAAAAGCCTGAAGGTGCTCTCATTTCTAATGTGAGTAAGGGAAGCCCGGCCGAGCGTGCTGGGTTGAACGTCGGGGACGTGATAGTCGCGGTGAATGACGAGCGGATCGAAAAAATGCGCGAGCTACCGAGGCGGATTGCCGGCCTGATAAATGGGAGGATCACCAAATTCGGGATATTTCGCGATGGTAAAGAACGCATAATAAAGGTGATCATTGGCAGAATGCCTACCACCAAAAAGATTGCATCCGTCAACCGGGGGAATCTGGAAAGCCGGAGCTTGGTATGACGCTTACGGCGATCAGTGAGAGCCTGCGAGCACGCCGTAATGTCGGTCAGGACGTAGATAGCGTCATCGTTAACGTGGATGATTCAGACAGCTTTACAGCAGCGACTGGTATCCGACCGGGTGATGTATTACGCCGCATTGATGGCGACGAGTCCTCTGTCCCTTCAGAATCATACGGTCTACTTGATGCGCCGATTGCAGAGGCACAGAAACGACAAACAACAATGATTCTTCTTCTCGTTCAACGTATGGAAAAGGACCGCTATTTCGCGCCCCCACTGCAAGACACCTGATTTGATCTGTTAACCCGTACGTGGTGAAACCAATGCTCAAGATCCCCAACGTAACTTTTTTCCAGGGAGATTTAACCTTGAACCATTAAAATAGCCCTCACGGTATTTTATAAGTAATTTTTGGGCCCAAAAAGGGGAGAAGATATGTCATTGAAAACGGTTGCTATCCTCAGTCCCGGCGATATGGGTGAAGGTGTAGGGGCTTCGATTAAAGAACAAAATGTAAATGTCATTACCGTCCTGACTGGGCGTAGCGAGGAAACTCGTAAGAGGTCAGCGAGGGCTGGCTTCCAGGATATTGTCGATCTAGACGCCCTTGTAACGGCAGCGGATCTGGTGATGTCTATAATGCCGCCAGAATATGCGGAGGCGACTGCGTCCGATGTGGCTTCTGCAATGAGGCGGACCAGAAAAACACCTCCTTTTGCCGACATGAACGCTATTGCCCCGACGACATCGAAGCGCATCGCTGCCGCTATGAAAAATGTGGGCGCTAACTTCATAGACGGCGGTATTATAGGTTTGCCACCGCTAAAGAGTGGCACACCCACTAAATTATATGTATCCGGCCCCGAAGCGTCGCTGCTCGATGAACTCGATGGAAACGGCAAGGCCGTGATACAGCTTGGAGATAAGATTGGTCACGCCTCGGCGGTTAAGATGGTCTACGCGTCCATCACGAAAGGTACGGACTCTTTGTTGACAGCCGCATACACAGCGGCAGAGGCGCTGGGTGTCCGAGAAATTTTGGAGGACGAATGGGAAAAAAGTCAGCCGGATGCTCTTGCTCGGATGGGTCGCCGAATTCCTGTTTTACCGGCTGATGCTGCGCGCTGGATAGGTGAAATGGAACAGATTTCAGAGACCTTTGCCTCTGTTGGGGTAACGCCAAATTACCACAAGGGAGCGGCGGAAATGTATCGTTTGCTGGACTTAACGCCGTTTGCCCGGGAGAGCCGGGAGACAATAGATAAAACACGGACCATGCAGGAGGCGGTGAGGGTCTATGTTGAGTATCTCAATAAAAACAAATCCCAGTAATAGAAAATCTGTTCTAGGTCGGGCACCGTATTCGCTTCTATAAATCGTCATAATTGTATAACGGGGAGAGGAGGCTATGGCCGCCGATCTATATGTCGGCGAAGTAATGCATCGGCGATCACGGCCGAAGGCATACACCTTCGTCTATCGAGTCTTTAATATTTTAGTGGATATAGACACCTTGGAAAAGGACGCGCGAGCGCGGCGCCTCTTTTCATATAATCGGTTCAACCTATTTTCTTTCTTCGACCGTGATCATGGCGCCCGAGACGGATCGACACTACGCCCTTGGGTAGAGAATCATCTGGCTGCCGCAGGTTTGAGCCACGCATCTGCAAATATCAGATTGCTGTGCATGCCCCGGGTGCTCGGTTACGGGTTCGACCCTCTCTCAATCTACTACTGCAGCGATGATGCCGGTCAACTCGCGGCCATTTTGTATGAGGTAAAAAATACGTTCGGCGACCAGCACGGATATCTGTTTGGGGTGGATAACAGTATCAAGGTTCCTCAGAAACATGTCGCTAATAAGGTTTTGCACGTGTCGCCATTAATCTCCATGAACGCACGTTATCAGCTTCGAACACAGTTGCCAGATGATAAGCTTGCTGTACTTATCCAGGAGTCGGATGAGGCGGGTGAATTTCTGGTGGCCTCCCTGACAGGGGAACGGCGGGATATGACCGACGGAGCTATGCTGAGTTGGTTTTTCAAAATTCCTTTGCTGACATTCAAGATAATTCTTGCGATTCATTTCGAGGCTATTCGGCTGATGTTGCGGGGTGTGAAGTATACAAAAAGGCCAGAACCGCCAGCACAGGATGTATCTCTGCCACCCTCCCGAAGAGATATTGTTTAATGGGGACAAGTATCCGACTGGACGGCCGGTTGCGTGTGGGTTCTCTTGAGATTGAGCTCCCGAACAGTATATTTGTCTGCTTGACCGGTAAGGAAGATGGTCCGATAGCACGTCTTAAGCTAAATCGTTGGCGTGCCCTGACTAGGTTTCTCAGTGGTGGGACGGTTTCATTCGGCGAAGCCTTTATGGACGGTGACTGGGAATCTCCGAATCTGGCTAATGTGATCGAACTCGCAGCGCGCAATCTTCCGAGCAAACCAATGATGTTTCGTTCTCTATCACCGTGGCGCATAGGGGATCGAATTAAACACGTGGTACGACCAAATACCCCGGAGGGATCTCGAGAAAACGTCGCCGCGCATTACGACCTCGGCAATGATTTCTATGCCGAATGGCTCGATCCCAGTATGACCTATTCATCTGCAATTTTTAAAGATGAGAATGCAGATCTGGAGAATGCCCAGACAGAAAAGAACCGGCGACTGCTCGATCTCGCGATGGTAAAATCAGGAGATCGGGTGCTTGAACTCGGCTGTGGGTGGGGTGGTTTTGCTATTCAGGCGGCCCGGGATCGGGGAGTGCACGTCACTGGAATCACTGCTAGCAGGGCCCAGTTTGAAGAGGCCCGTCGGCGCGTTCAGATTGCAGGTTTGACCGAGCGTATTGATATTCAGCTGTGTGACTATCGTGATCTTAATGGCGAATGGGACCACGCGGTTTCCATCGAAATGATCGAAGCCGTTGGCGAAAAATATTGGGATACATACTTTGAGCGGGTAGCCGCCAGCGTTAAACTTGGCGGGACCTTTGCTCTACAGGCAATCGTGATTGATCACAACCGTTTTGATGCCTATCGTAAAAGCGCGGATTTTTTACAGAAGCATATATTTCCGGGCGGGGCTTTGTTGAGCCCTGATGTGATGAAGGATAGGGCTACTTCCGCAGGGTTCTCGTGGAGAACCTCTAGAGGGTATGGATTAGATTACGCTACTACCCTGAGCCACTGGCGAAGACGCTTCGAGGATGCCTCAGAAAAAGTTGCAGCTCTCGGATTTGATGACAGGTTCCAGCGTTGTTGGTCATTTTATTTGTCCTATTGTGAAGGCGGGTTCCGGGCTGGAAATATAGATGTACTCCAAGTAGCCTTGGTTAGGGGTTCCAAAATTATTGGCTCTCATTAGCTTTTCTTTTTTGTAAGCCGATCCATTAAGGGCAAGTACAAGGCGTAGGGAAGGTGGCGTAATAACTTAACCGCCCAAGTGAACCGCTTGGGAAATGTTACTTCAAAACGTCCACTTTTGAGGCCTTGGTAAAATGCCTCTGCAGCTTTGTCGACAGGCATTAGCGCCGGCATTCGGAAATCGTTCTTGTCTGTTAGAGGCGTTTCGATGAAGCCCGGATTAACGACCTGAACTTTCACACCGTAATCTCCGAGTTCCATGTGGAGCGCTTCGCACATATTGATCAGCGCCGCCTTGGTCGCGCCATATGCTGACGCAGTCCTCAAGCCTCGATACCCGGAAACGGATCCGACGACTGCAATATGCCCTGATCCACGGTCTACCATACTGGGAATCACGGCATCTAGAACACGAATCACACCCATCCAGTTAATGTCGATCTGTTTCGAAAATACTTCCTTGGAAAAGATAGAGCCGTCTATCGGAATGTAGGTACCAGCATTAAGAACGCAAAGATCAGGCTCGCCTTTATTGGCGACTAAATTTTTGTACGCCTTATTAACCCCGGCGGTATCGGTGACGTCGAGAGGAAGCGGAATGATGCTACCGGGATAGTCCTTCACCTCATTTGCTAGAGTGGCTAATTTTCTTTCCCCCCGGGCACTAGCGAAAACGACGGACCCTGACTTGGCTAGACGAAGCGCCAAGGCGCGACCAATCCCCGTGCTCGCGCCCGTGATCCATACTACGTTAAAATCAGCGTCTCCAACCATGTCCGATCATACGCTATAAGCCTAGGAATAGATCAACCCTCGCCTGCTTACTCTGTGATATCTTATGTTCATGATGAGCGAGCCGCGTCTTAAGACCGATATATGGATACGAGCGCAAATTCGCTTGTGTGATATCAATTTTATTCCTGCGGTTGTAACTCGTCGGGGAGACAGCGACGCAGGGCAGGTTTTGATAAATCTTAACCGTCTCAACGGTACGTTTGAGCTATTTGCCAGAACTTCGACTCTCGACGGTACGCCGGCTTGGCGAAGCGTAACTGGCGGAAACCCCATGGATGAAAAAGCCGCTCTCACATTTATCGAGCGCGAAGCGAACGTCGATCCTGATATATGGGTCCTTGAGATTGAGGATAGGGACCGGAAATACCAGCTCGATGGACCGGTTATCGTCTGAAGTTTCGTCAGTCTCTGTATTGGGCCCAACCCGCCTATGCTGTTTCCCTCATATCATGGTAGCAGATTTGAGTTTTCTTAATCCGGCTCTATGTCGGGGGACGCGACCGGGGATCCTGTTCTGATTGCTATCGTCTTATTTGCGGTCATTTCCCACAGCGTGCATGGAACATTTCCCATTCCCAGACCTGACTGTCGCAATCCCGCGAGAGGCATCCAGTCAGCACGGAACGCTGAGTGGTCGTTTATCATCACCGCCGATGCATCGAGTTGATTACTTATCTCCATCGCCAATTTGACGTCTCGAGTAAATACAGCGGCCTGAAATGCTGTTGGAAGGGCATTAGCCCGGTTAACAGCATCTTCAGTATTAAACCATGGGTCGATACAGACAACGGGCCCGAATGCCTCTTCGGTCATGAGACGGCAATCGCTTGGAGGGTTGAAGATTACGGTCGGTGCATAAATTGTCTCCGATAATTGCTCGCCACCGGTCAATAGCTGTCCGCCTCCGTTGACCGCCTCCGTTACCCATTCATGTATTCTGCTCACCTCCTCCGGGTGGATCAGTGGGCCGACCTCCGTTTCCGGGTTCATCGGATTGCCGAGCCGAAGTCCCGCCGCTTTCATTGCGAGCTGGGTAGAAAATCGTGTGGCGACGTTGGTATGAGCGAATATACGCTGAACGGATTCACCCGCCTGACCGGCATGGTAAAAGCATCCCTTCAAGATTGCCTCACTAACCTCGTAAATGTCGGTGTCGCCGGTCATAATAACTGGGGCCGCACCGCCGTGTTTTAGCGCACATCGGGCGCCAGGCGTGAGTTTGGAACGTAGAGACCAGCCCACACCAGCGCTGCCAACAAAGCTAAGGAAGCCGACGCGATGGTCCGTCGCTAGCCTTTCCGTCAATCCGTGGTCTGAAGTTACGATTGCTTGTGCCCAATCTTTTGGCAATCCGGCGTCATACAGTATTTCTAAAAAGGCTAGGCATGATAGCGGTGTCGAGGCTGCTGGTTTGACGATTACCGGACATCCCGCGGCCACCGCCGGTGCGACCTGATGCACGATAAGATTAATTGGGTGATTAAATGCACTGATCGCAACCACGACTCCAAGGGGTTCCGTCCGGGTAAATGCTGTATGATGCTCTGTAGCCGGAGTCAGGCCGGCCGGCATTGATTGGCCATGATGACTACGTAGCGCGGCGATAACGCTTTTTATCGTATCAATCGAGCGAACTACTTCGACCCTTGTATCGATCAAGGGCTTACCCCCCTCAAGCACGGCAACTTTAGTAAGTTGATCGAACCGTTTTTCCATAAGCAGGGCACAATGTTCCAGAATATCAATGCGTTGGTGTAGTGGTAACCAAGTATCACGCTGCCGGAATAACGCGTACGACGCCTCGAGGAGGGCGTCGATATCATCGGCAGTTTGTTCTGAAATGCTATCGACTGGGGTCAAATCGAAAGGGTTTAGGACAGTCAAAGTTTGTGGAGCCATATCGGAGTATGTCATTCTCTATCGAACCTGGGTGAGGTCGGTCACGTATCGGACCAACAACGCTTTAGTCAAATGCCGCGCGACAAGTATAGCGTTGGTTCCCGATATACGGAAAAGGTTAGGTTGTTGGCGGAAAGAGTGGGGTGTGCGTGCATACTAAATTGCGATTGCGGTATATATTCGGACGAAAAAAAAGTCTGGACACTTCAGTTCAGCCGAGTTCTGAAAAGCCTGAGTGAGGGTCGCTCTCGAAACGACTTCCGCGATTTATGTCTAGGAAGTCGAGGGTCTTGATCACTTGTTTGAGCAATCCACCAAGCGCAGGCCTTTTTTGGTGAATTCATACTAGTCCCGCAGAGAAAGGTGGGTTTCCCCATTGCCCGAAATTGCTCTAAACTCAGAAGAAGCTTGAGGAGTTTTAATTTGCCATGACTGGCATCGATCGCGCGAACGGCCATAAACCGGCCAGTATTTCTCCATTATATCATCCTGCGTTGGCAGATGCGCCGCGTCCAGATCCCGCCGAACTTGCCTATGATTTGAACGAAGCGCTTTCAGCGGTAGTACCGTTGCAGGCGCGAGCGCCGGACGACGCTTTCTCCGCTTCCTATCTGGGAACTGAGAGAGAAGGTAATGCGGTCCTGATTTCCGAGGACGGGTTGCTTCTTACGATTGGTTACCTGATCAATGAGTGTGATTTGATCACCGTCGGAACCCGCATTGGTGGTGTAGCCCAAGCGCATATTGTCGCATATGACTATGAAACTGGCTTCGGCCTGATTCGCACATATGAAGATCTTGGTGTTAAGCCGCTTGAGCTTGGTCATTCGGCGGCCGTTCGAGAGGGCGACAACCTAACCGTGGGCGCACATGGCGGAGCGGCACAAGCACTAGCCGCCAAAGTGTCGTCGGTTCGCGAATTTGCAGGATACTGGGAATATTTGATTTCTGGAGCGATTTTTACTGAACCACCACATCCAATTTGGTCTGGTGCCGCACTACTCGACGTCCACGGCAAGTTGGTCGGGATAGGTTCCCTATTCGTACAAGATGCGGAGGAAGAAAACATCGATAAACAGCCGGGGAATATGTTCGTGCCGGTTGATTTGCTGAGACCGATATTCGAGATTCTCATCGAAAAAGGTAAGCCGGAGCATCCCCCGCGCCCATGGTTGGGAATTTATACAGTAGAGGCGATGGGCCACCTGCTAATTACGTCGGTCTCGGAGCAAGGTCCTGCGGTTGATGCGGGGGTAGAACCCGGAGACGTTTTACTATCAGTGAATGGGCAGGAAGTGAAAACCTTGGCTGGTTTATACCGAGAAATCTGGGGATCCGGCGAAGCCGGAGTACCTATAGATTTGGCGGTACTACGTGACCGGAAGATGATCGAGTTGTCTATTATAACCGTTGACCGCGGAAAAATTATGCGGCGGAGTGCCCGCCACTAACGCCTTACTTGTTCGATTTTATGCCTATCCGGTCCCTGATCGGTTTCTAACGGCCGATACGAAGGTTTAGAGCGCAGTTATGATTCAAAATCACGATATTCCCTCGTATGATGGTATGCAGGCGATTGCTGATCTCTACGATGCGTTTATCCTTGATGTCTGGGGTGTCCTTCACGACGGGGTCACGTTGTACCCTGGAGTAGTCGATGTCCTCGAAAGGCTGACCGCGGCGGGTAAACCATTTGTAATGCTGACTAATGCACCGCGCAGGAGCAGCGCCGTTGCCGATTCTATGATCTCTATGGGGATGCCTAGCGAATTTTGCGGGAAAATCCTTTCTTCGGGGGAAGCCACCTTCTTAGATTTAAAAGAGCGTGTAGACGCATTCTATGACCCCCTTGGGAGTCGATTCTTGCATGTCGGCCCTGATCGTGACCGTAATTTATTTGTCGGGTTAGACTGGGAAGAGGTAATGCGGGTCGGAGATTGCGATCTAATTATAAATACCGGTCCCTGGGAGGACGGTGAGATAGTGGCTGATTATGAAGACCTGCTGCAACAGGGCGCTTCATTAGGCCTGCCGATGATCTGTGCCAATCCGGACCTCGTTGTAGTCCGCGGTGGACGAGAGATCATCTGCGCTGGTTCTCTCGCGCTCCGCTACGAGGAACTCGGTGGCACTGTACGTTGGTTCGGAAAACCGCGGTTGGAAATCTATGATTATTGTTTTCGGGAATTAAAAAAGTTCGATAAATCGCAGATTGCGGCGATAGGAGATTCTTTCCGAACTGATCTCGCAGGTGCAACTAAGGCCGGGATTTCACCTGTTTTTGTAGCCGGTGGCATTCATGCCGAAGAACTTGGCGGCTACCCTCCTGACCCGAGCGCGCTGGCGCTGCTTGTCGAAAAATGGCAAGTGCGACCCGTCGGCTCTATTCCCGGTTTTTCCTGGTAGTACACTGTGAAGAAACGCGAGAAACGAATTCTAGCAATCGCTTTGCCATCCTAAGAAGCCGTCTAAGACGGTCGCTGTAAATAAGGGGATAAAGTTTTTGTACGCCCTAATATTGATCGTCTTCGTCGATACGGTTGGCTTTGGTATCGTGCTGCCATTACTACCGCTTTATGCTCAAAAATTTGGCGCATCACCAGAGATGGTTACTTTGGTGGCTGTCAGTTTCACGTTCGGTCAGGCTGTCTTCGGACCTTTCTGGGGTTGGATTAGCGATCGTCTGGGGCGGAAGCCGGTGCTATTGCTGACTATAACTGGCACGTTGTGCGCTTATATTCTTTTGGCATTCTCAAGCTCACTCGTGATTCTTTTCATCGTCCGATTCCTAGCCGGTGCTATGGCGGCAAATATGAGTGTGGCTCATGCGTTAGTCGCAGACATAACCCGCGCAGAGGACCGCACCCGTAATATCGCACGACTGAGTGGGGCGGCTGGTCTCGGCTTTGTAGCTGGACCGGCGATTGGCGGGTTGCTGGCGGGTGTAGACGCCGGCGGGTCAGTGTTTCTACTGCCATATCTGGCTGCTGCAGTTTTCTCAGCTATCGCACTTATCCTTACCCTGATCCTGATTCGTGAGTCGGTTACGTCGGACCGAAAAGAAAGGGCTCGAGTATCTTATGGCCTCGACACGTGGCGAAGCGCACTTGCGCATGGGCAGACGCGGCTGATTCTTTTTCTAAGTTTGTTACCGCCCTTCGTCTTCGCCGGAATAGAAGTGATAATCGTTCTTTGGTCTGAGCGAGCTTGGGGCTGGGGCCCACTGCAGAATGGATATTTCTACGCTTGGATGGGCGCCTGCCACGTGGTTATCCAATGGGTATTAATTGGACCGTTGGCGCGATGGATGGGAGAAAAAATCTTGATCACGTTTGGCGCCTTTTCCTTGGGAATGGGCGTTCTTTTGATGCCTTTGGCAGGAGACCAAATCCTTTTGTACTTTGCCGCCTTTCTCATGATCTTCGGGACATCTAGCTGCGCTTCGCCTCTCAGCAGCTTACTGTCGCAATATGCGGACCCGGCCAGCCGCGGCAGTGTATTAGGACTAGGTCAGGCCTTCGCCGGATCCGGCCGCATTGTTGGTCCTGCGCTGGCGGGCTTCGTTTTCGCGTCGGTTGGAATCGATTGGCCCTTCTATTTTGGAGCGGCTACTATGGTGATTATGGCACTAGGTAGCCGTTTTATTCTTGTTAAGCGCGCCTCCGATATTGCGTCTGAGGATCCTTGACTTCAGATTTATGGGAGATTAGTTATTCGCGCCTTACGGGTAGCAGTCTGCCCGTTTTGTGTTTTATATGGTGCCTAGGAGCCAGACGATGTCCAGACGATGCGCTATGACCGGGAAGGGTGTGCAAGCCGGAAACAATGTAAGTCACGCCCATAATAAAACACGCCGGCGGTTCCTTCCCAATCTCCAAGATACGTCGCTGCTCTCCGACGTACTTGGCAAGACCGTGCGACTGCGCTTATCGGCTCGCGCAATCCGCACCATTGAACATAAAGGGGGCCTCGACGCGTTTCTGCTCGGAACCGCTAACTCAAAGTTAACAGAGGAAGCCCTGGCGCTAAAACGAAAGGTCAAAAAGGCTCTCGCCCCTGCCGGCTAATATTCTGGATTCTCCTTTCTAAAGAATTCGCGCACCTCTTGGTGCTGGCTTCTTGGCTGTTCTCCCGTTTCTCCAAGCGCCTGAATGTCGGTCAGATCACTTCACAGACTTCGTCGAAATCATAGCGATACAGCCGAGGGCCCTTGATGCCCTCTAGGTCGCCGTAACCAATATTGCAGAGGAAATTCGATTTCCAGTTTTTTCCGGCAAAGAAGACCTCATCTGCTAATTCGGTATTGAAACCTCCCATCGCACCAGCGTCCAGCCCTACAGCACGGATTGCCATGATTAGATAGGCACCTTGGAGGGTGCATTGCTGAAATGCAAATTTTTCGGCCACTGATTCATCGTTACGGAAACGCTCGCCTAATTCCGGTCGAACTGGATAGTTCCGCGCAAAATCCTTGTGGAATTCTAAATCGTAAGCGAGTAACGCTGTGACTGGAGCGGCCATGGTCTTTTCTAGGTTCGCCGGCATGAGGCAAGGCGCAAGTTTTTCTTTAGCCTCTTGGGACCGAATGAAGATTATCCGTGCAGGCTGGGTATTAGAGCTCGTCGAGCCGAATTTCATTATTTCCCAGATTTCTCGAAGTTGGCCGTCCGAGACCTCTTTGTCTTGCCACCAGTTGTGGTTCCGGGCCTCGCGAAACAATAAGTCTATTTCGTTGTTGTTGAGATGCTGGATACGATTGCGATATTCCGAGATTCGCGCGCGAGCGTCGGAAAGTGCTTTTTCTTCGGGCATTTGGTAACTCCTTGCTCAAGATTCTTTATGTTAAATCGTTTGCGTGAGCATACTGCTCGTTCCGAACATTTGCACGTTCGGCGTTGTCATGTGACAATGGTCAAGAACGAAAATATTTTTTTAAAAAGACATAGCAGGGAAAGATAAATGAAATCATTTACGAAATTATTTTTTGCCGGCATCGCGGCGAGCGCCATGGTCGCGGGTGCGGCGACAACTGTATCCGCCGCCATGAACTATGCTGGCAAGACGATGAAAATCATCATTCCATATGGCCCGGGTGGTACCTATGACAAATATGGTGTGGCGTTTTCGAACCATCTTGGGAAGCATATTCCCGGTAATCCCAATATAATTCTGCAACACATGCCAGGTGCCGGTGGCGCCAAGGCCATGAACTGGTTCTATAACGTTGCGCCAAAAGATGGACTCACCCTGATCGTACCACTTGATAATGGTGTGACGAATCAACTCATGAGGCCTGAGAAGATGCGCTACGACGCTCGACACTTTAACTGGATCGGTTCTTCAAACCAAACCAATGTAGTAATGGTTGTACGATCTGATAGCGGTATAAATAAGCTATCGGATATGAAAAAGAAGCAGGTGATTGGAAGCACTAGCGGTAAGGGTTCTTCCGGATATATCAACCCGATGCTTATAAATGGCCTTTTCGGCTACAAAATTAAAATGGTTACTGGTTACAAGGGATCTTCAAAATCCATCTTTGCAATGGAGCAAGGTGAGTCTCAGATGGCAGCATTCAACTGGCTGGCATGGGCGTCAAAGGTGCCGCATTGGTTTAAGGGTGATAAACCATTTGCCCGTCCAATTGCTCAGATTGGCGTTTTCCGAGATCCTGACTTACCCAAGTCGGTGCCAATGATTAGTGAACTTGTTACTAAAGAAATGGATAAGAAAGCCGTTGGCTTCCTAAGTGTCGCGGGTCTTCTTGGCCGTGGTCTTGCGTTACCCCCGGGTGTTGGAAAAGATAACATTGATCTTTTGCGTTCTGCTTATGACAAGATGAATGCAGACCCGGCATTTGCAGCGGAGTTGAAAAAGCGCAAGCTGAGATTAATCCCTTCTTCGGGAGCCAAGATCCAGAAGATCGTCATTGACTCGGTCAATAACGCATCGCCAGATGTTGTAAAGCACGCTACGAAATTGATCTTTGGGAGCTAAAATCCTTAAATCATTTTGAAGTAATAGAAAAAGGGTCGGATTTAGTCCGACCCTTTTTTGTATTGTCGGGGCATTAGGCAGCGCTGTCGAATCGTCGGCTACGCTGCTTGGGTCCATCGTCGAAAAGCTCTGCCAGCCGGTCCATCATTGTTCCACCTAATTGCTCTGCGTCCATGATAGTCACGGCACGGCTATAATAACGAGTGACGTCATGGCCGATACCGATGGCCGTCAACTCGACGTCTGGTCGCATTTCTAGTGTCTTGATCACTTCCCTCAGATGGCGCTCAAGATAGTTTCCTGGATTAACCGAGAGGGTAGAGTCGTCGACCGGAGCTCCATCGGATATTACCATCAAGATCTTGCGCTGTTCGTGACGATTCACCATACGGCTGTGCGCCCACAGTAATGCCTCGCCGTCGATATTCTCCTTCAGGAGGCCCTCACGCAGCATAAGACCTAACGATTTGCGTGCGCGGCGCCATGGTGCGTCTGCGGGTTTATAAACAATATGACGGAGGTCGTTCAGCCGGCCCGGGTTGGCCGGTTTTCCGTCCGCTAGCCAGCGCTCCCGCGCCTGTCCACCCTTCCATGCCCGTGTAGTGAAACCAAGGATTTCAACCTTCACCCCGCAGCGCTCAAGCGTTCGGGCGAGGATATCCGCGCTCATCGCCGCCACGGTGATTGGTCGGCCTCGCATGGATCCTGAATTATCAATTAATAGGGTTACAACTGTGTCTCGGAATTCGGTTTCCTTCTCAATCTTGTAAGATAGTGGGTGCATCGGGTTGATGACTACCCGTGACAATCTACCCGCGTCGAGCAGACCCTCTTCTAGGTCGAACTCCCACGAACGTGATTGCTGCGCCAATAGCCGACGTTGCAGGCGATTTGCGAGTCGTCCGATTATTCCCTGCAAATTGGCAAGTTGCTGGTCAAGATGTTGCCGAAGTCGATTAAGTTCGTCGGCATCGCACAAATCCTCCGCTTCGACGACTTCGTCGTATTCGATCGTATAAGGCTGATAGATGGGTTCACGTTCACGGCCGGGACCACCTTCTTGGCGTTGCTGGTGCTCAGATTGTTCCCCATCTTCGTCACCGGTGCCTGGCATCATTTCGTCTTGGCCCTGCTCAGACATGGATTCGTCGCCCTCCTCGACATCCATATCCTCCATTTCCGAAGATTCGTCGCCTGACATCTCGGCCGATACGCCTTCCGTATCCGCGTCGTCGGCATCTGCGTCTTCGGCATCCTGCTCTTCAGATTCCTCGCCCTGTTCGCCTTCCTGCTGGTCTGTAGCTTCTGATTCCTCATCAATAAGCTCTAGTTCCACCAAAAGATCAGTGAGCGCCTCCGCGTATGCTTCTTGGTCATCAATTCGGTCAGCTAGACTGTCGAAGTCAGTGTCGATCTTATCGTTAACCCAGTCTCGCCAGAGTCCAACCAATTGCTCACCACCCTCGGGGAGTTTTTCACCTGTCAGTTTTTCGCGGACCATAAGCCCAATTGCTTCTGACAAGGGAGCGTCTTCGCGCACGTTAACGCGGGTGTACCCAAACGAATCGCATTTTGCTTCGAGAGAAGCGCGAAGGTTATTCGCGACTCCGGCCATAATTCGACCTCCGAGAACCTCGCAGCGTACCCCTTCGAGAGATTCGAATACCGCTCGTGCATTCTCTCCCTGCGGGGCCCGCGTCGCATGGACCGTTTCGTCGTGAAATCGGAGGCGTAGCGCCATTGCGTCCGCCTCGCCGCGGAGCGCTGCAATCTCCTTTTCTGTGAAATCGCGAGACGGAATTGGCAGACGGGCTTGATTATCAACTAGCCTTGCCTCTGAACCATAAACGAGTGTGATGTCCTCACGCTCGGAAATCGCCCGCATTGCTGCTGCGGTGACGCGTCTAAATTCTTCTGCCGGCTGGTCGTCGCTCATTTTCTGATCAGGCGGCTGTCTGCGTTGCGTTCAGTTCCGGCAGTTCCTCGCCGAAGCAGCGTTGATAGTATTCAGCCACGGTCGTTCGCTCTAGTTCATCGCACTTATTCAAGAAAGTCATCCGAAAAGCTGTTCCAATGTCCCCCAAGATCAAATTATTTTCTGCCCAAGTAATAACCGTTCGCGGCGACATGACGGTTGAAATATCGCCGGCCATAAATCCGGCACGCGATAAATCAGCAACGCGTACCATGGAGCTGATTTTCTGTTGTCCTTCGGCATCTTTGTTGTAATCCGGGCACTTAGAAAGAATGATAGCTGTTTCTTTGTCATGTGGAAGGTAGTTCAGCGTAGTGACAAGGTTCCAGCGGTCGAGTTGTCCTTGGTTGATCTGTTGGGTGCCGTGATAAAGGCCCGTCGTGTCGCCTAATCCGACCGTGTTAGCCGTGGCCAGAAGGCGGAAAGCGGGGTGAGGCCTTAGAACGCGATTCTGATCAAGAAGAGTCATTTTACCATCGACTTCCAAAACACGTTGAATGACGAACATTACATCCGGTCGCCCAGCATCATATTCGTCAAACACGAGTGCCATCGGGCTCTGTAGTGCCCAAGGAAGAATTCCATCACGAAACTCTGTAACCTGCTTACCATCTTTGAGGACAATGGCGTCCTTTCCGATGAGATCTATCCTGCTGATATGGCTATCAAGGTTTATACGGATACATGGCCAGTTTAGCCTCGCGGCAACTTGTTCGACATGGGTCGACTTGCCGGTGCCGTGATAACCTTGGATAAGCAGCCGGCGATTATGAGCAAACGCCATCATAATCGCGAGGGTTGTGTCGTGATCGAAACAATAGGTGTCGTCAAGATCTGGTACATGTTCGGTTTTTTTGGAAAAAGCCGGCATCTCCATTTCGATGTCGAGGTCAAAGGCCTCTTTGGCCGACGTGGTCGTGTCCGGCGTATCGATTTCGCTGATCTCAAAAATCGCGCTCTGGTCTTTGGAAGCCATTCAACTGTGTTCCTTAAGAGTATAAAGATTTTAACGAACCAACCTATATTAGGCGGTCGCTGTCCCGTAACGTAGTGTATGCATAATTTACCAACTTTAGCTGGTCTTCCGCCCTTTTGTCGCCCCCGTTGGCATCGGGGTGCAGCATCTTGGCGAGAGTTTTATAGCGCAGTTTTACATCGGCTTTCGTCACTGGCGCAACCAGTCCCAGTACTGAGACTGCTTCTCGTTCCTCAGATGAAAAAGATTGAAGTTGGGTCTCCGCCTCCCGGGTTAGCGGTCCATATGTAAGACCTTGGCCGAAAATGTTTAGCGGATCCGATATCCGGTCCCCGTATTTAGTTGTACGAGAGCCAAGCGGCCAGGTTGGTCGGCGCCAGACAACATCATTCCGCATTTCGGCCTCAACAGTAGCGTCATCCATATCCGCATAGTAATTCCAAGCGGAATTGTAATCGCGGACGTGTTCAAGGCAAAACCAGTAGTATTGGTCCAATGTGTCTCTGGACTGGGGCGCGCGATATTTTCCGTCTAGGCTGCAATCGGGGTGTGCGCAGATTTTGCCCTCAAAGTTGGCTTCGCTCTTAGGATATTTCGGGCGAGATAACGGCATGGTGGGAGTATGGTCGCCACAATTTGGCGGTGCAAGCGTGGACAGGTATAATCCCTGCACGCATAGACGGTGGCGATATCGCCCGAACTAGGTACCGCGTAGAGGGTATAATGACAGTGCTGCAAGATATTGAAACTAAACTGACTGAGGCGTTCGAGCCGGTTTCATTGACCGTTATCGACGAATCTTCTCTTCATGCCGGCCATATTGGTGCTAGGCCAGAGGGCGAGACACATTTCCGGGTAGAAATAGTCGCCAATGCATTTTCAAACAGGACGCGACTCGAACGACAACGAATGGTCTATGCAGTGCTAGCGTCGGAGCTAGCTGGCCCGGTACACGCTCTGTCAGTCTTCGCTAACGCACCGTGAATTCAGTATTTGAAATTCCGTTTTGCAATACGGTCAAGTCTTAGGTTTGCGATTTGATGAAAGTTTCGACCAATCAGAAAATTGGTTAATTGACCTCAGCATCGTTTAGATAGCTCTCATTAACCCACAAACCATCGGTGCATCGAAAGCTGAAGCTTTCTGAGGGTCAGATTTTATATGTTCTCGTGAAAATTTTACAGTCAATAACGGCGAATATTAATTTCCGTTTTTAGTGATTACTTGGCGACATTCTCGCTAGGCAGTTCCTCTACCCGGCTGAGCCGGATTGAGGTGATCCGGTTACGCTGACGTCGCACGATCTCGAACCGAAAGCCATGGAAGTGGAATATCTGACCAATATTTGGGATAACCTTAGCCTCGTATATTATCAAACCCGCCAGCGTGGCGACATCTTGGTCAGGGAGATCCCAGCCAAATCGACGGTTAAGATCTCTTAACGTCACTCCGCCAGCGATTAGGTAAGATCCATCGCGTTGCGGGCGGACCCCAATCGGTACGACATCGTGTTCGTCGGAAATGTCTCCAACGATTTCTTCCAGAATGTCTTCTAAAGTCACGACACCCATCAGAGCCCCATATTCGTCGACTACCAGCGCAAAATGTTCTCGTCGTCGCCGGAAGGCGTTAAGTTGGTCCAGTAGTGTTGTCGACTCGGGGATGAACCATGGAGGCGTCGCCACGTTGTCGATATCCAGTGCGTCGATATCACCGGTATGATTGTGGACTTCGCGCAGCATCGCCTTGGCGTGCATGACACCAATGATATTGTCCGGCGAATTCCGCCAAAGGGGTACACGCGTAAATGGACTGGCGAGTGCCTCCTCAACGATCTGACTAGTCGGTAGGGATGCATCAATCATGAAAATTTCGCGACGGTGCTGCATCACCATTTCAACATCTACGTCTGCAAGGTCTAGAACGCTATGCAGCATAGCGCGCTCATGACGCGACATAGCTCCATGTCCGCGATGAAGTTCGATAGCGCCGCGCAGTTCTTCCATTGTCGCGCTCCAATCCCGGCTATCCTGGGATTTTACGCCAAACAACCGCTGTACAGCCCGGGTGACGTATTGAATCGCGGACATTACTGGACCGAGAAGTCGGACAAGTAGCAGGAAGGTTGGTGCGATTGTAAGCGCTAGCCGGTCCGCATTCCGAAGGGCATAGGTTTTCGGGAGGATTTCTCCAAATATCAGCACCAACAAAGTCATTGCCACAGTTGCATAGATCACGCCGGTTTCGCCAAACGAACTGATCAATATGCTAGTAGCAAGTGCCGAGGCCAGTATATTTACTAAATTATTACCGAGCAGAATCGTACCAATCATGTGATCTTGATCGGCACGGAGGCGATTAACCAAGCCAGCTCTCCGATTTCCTCTGGCTTCCATTTGATGCATTCGAGGCCGAGACGCCGCAGTCAGCGCGGTTTCCGAGCTGGAAAAAAAACCGGAAAGTATCAAAAGAACGGCAATCCCGCCAATTGTTGCAAGGGTTGCTATTTCCATACGACTGTGGACCGACTGTTTTGTAATGTTAATTGAAAGATAGAATAGGTCATGTGTCGACTGCATGCGTTAGCATACGCTCGACTATATCGAGCTCTACATCGCGCGCAATAAATGCCTCTCCGATAGCGCGGGCGAGAATAAACGTAATCCGACCATTTTCTACTTTCTTATCGTGACACATATGTCCTATTAGGGTAGCCGGGTTCCATTGCCGATTACCGTCCGCCGAAACTGATACAGGTAGACCCATACGATTAAAATGGGCGATCGTGCGATTTAGATCTCCCGCTGGGCAGACACCCATTCTGACTGAGAGATCAAGCGCCATGATCATGCCTATAGCAACGGCTTCACCGTGCAGGATATCAGATCCGAAACCTGTTTCCACCTCTAGCGCGTGCCCGAACGTGTGGCCAAAATTGAGTAGTGCGCGAGCACCATTTTCGTATTCATCCTCCATGACAACAGACGCTTTTGCGGCGCAGCTTAATTTCACAGCGTATTGCAATGCCTCCCGATTGCCTTCGAGGATGGATAATCCATTTTCTTCGAGCCACGTAAAGAATTTCCTGTCCCGGATCAGGCCGTATTTTATGATCTCAGCGTAGCCGGCAAGAAACTCTCGCTTCGGCAGTGTTTCGAGTACTCCGGTATCGGCCAGAACTAAACGTGGTTGATAAAATGCTCCCGCAAGATTTTTACCGTGCGGCGTATTGATACCTGTTTTTCCGCCAACCGAACTGTCCACCTGCGCTAGTAGCGTCGTTGGGATTTGGACAAAATTAAGGCCTCTAAGGATCTGGCTAGCGGCAAACCCAGTAATATCTCCGACAACCCCCCCGCCGAGTGCAACAAGCGTTGAGCCTCGCTCGGGCGCTCCATCAAGTACGCCATTGACTACAGCCTCGATGGTCTGGAAGTTCTTGGTGTCTTCTCCAGCGGGCAAAATAATATCTTTTACGCCAAAACCACACTCCTTCAGAGACCCAGCCACCGTTTCTAGATAATATGGCGCAACATTTTCATCCGTAACTATCCAGCACATGCCACCGCTGAGCACATCCCGCAAATAATTACCCGTTTTTTTTAGTAGGTTTTCTCCAATGAAGATCTTGTAGGAACGTTCTCCCAAATCTAAGTCAAGCGATTCAACAGGAGACATCATTCGGCTACCGAATCGCTTTTGCTGATGGACGCGAATGCGTGCAACGCATCATATACCTTCTTAACAGTCAAATCCGGCGATTCATTGCCGGTCTCAACTGTCAAATCAGCCTCGGCATAAGTCGAGTGGCGCTGAGACATCAGGTCTTCTAGCTTCCGTCGTTTGTCACCGCCTTCGAGCAGAGGCCGGCTGTTATTCCGGGAGACCCTCTGAAGCAATATCTCCACGTCCGCCTTCAACCAAACTGACACGCCCATTTGTCGTATGTTGGATCGAGTTTCCTCATCCATGAATGCGCCGCCACCCGTTGCGATCACGCGTGGTTGCTGAGACAATAGTCGCGCGATTACCCGGCGTTCACCGTCCCGGAAGGCCTGCTCACCAAATTCTGCGAAAATCTCCGAAACTGTTCGATCGGCTGCTACCTCAATTTCGGTATCGGCGTCCACGAAATCCATATCCAGCCATTGCGCGAGACGGTTGCCGATGCATGTTTTTCCCGACCCCATAAGGCCGACGAGAACCACGGATCTACAACTTAAGGCTGTGAATATTTCTGTCGAAGAGAGTGGTTTTTGCTGAGACATTCGATTAAGGGCGGTAGGTGCTCACAAAATAGCTCTAGGGCGGATTTTTGCCCCCCGGGACGTTGAAAGCTCCCTCGGCAGCCGATACACTGCCCTGAAATCGCCACAAAGATTCATTATATTACAAATATACGACGATTTTTTGTCTGTGTCGCCATTGATAACGCTATCATCGACTGCGGTTAGGAGACCTGTAACATGGGCCATTCGAGCGTTTTACGCTGGCGGCGAATCGCAAAACAAGACAGGGTTTACAGAAATGAGGAAAATGGCTTCTGTGATCATCGTGTTAGCGCTCCTTTTGTTGTTTGGCGGGGGGCTTTTTCTTGCGACTTGGGAAATTCCAGTACCGGCAAATGATATTGAGCGTACAATCCCAAATGAACGGTTCACTAAATAGATATTTGGCTTGCACTTATCTTGCGGTCGCCCTCCTTCTCCCATTTTCTGTTGACGCCCAACTTAAGCTCAACCAGCCGTCGAACCAAATTGATAAACAGCTTGCTGTACCTCTTTCCGGGCAGCTAGACGCAGATCAGGGAGAGTCTGCCGTTAGATCATCAGTCCCGGAAACACTACCGCCCCGCCCTATGGAGGTGTCCGGTATAGTCGTAAACACGCTGGATTCGCTAGATCCGGATGCAAACGGTCTTCTATCAGAAAATCAAGGTGGTTTCGCGGAGAATTTTTGGCGGGGTACCGATTGGTCTCAAGTAAGCTCCCTGATGCCGCGAATGCCAGCCGCCTCTTCCAGCGCGGTATTACGGAGCCTTGCGGTCCGGCTGCTTATATCTCGCGCCGATGTTCCGGCTAATAAGCCGGCCGATGCTAATTTCGTTGCACTTCGAGTCGAGCGTCTTCTCGCGATGGGGAGAGTCGGTCAGGCGCTCGGTTTGCTAAAAGTGGCTGCCGATGAACGTTTGGACGAAAGCCTGGCGCGTACGCGGATTGAGGCCCTATTCTTTAACAACGATAACGCTGGCGCTTGTACCGCCGTAAAGAATTCACGAGATAAATACTCTGGGCTTTACTGGTCACAAACACAGGCCTTCTGTTTGGCACTATCGGGGGACCATCCGCGTGCGGCATTGATCGCTGACCTAATGCTCGAGCGAGAGGACGAGATAGAACCTGTCTTTTTTACCGCTATAGATGCGCTTGCTGCCGCCCGGAACGAAGGTCCTCCTGTACTTAAATCCCCAACCGCCCTGCATCTTGCGATGATGCGCGCTGCGAAGCTTCAGGTCCCGGCAGAAATCGTTCAAGACGGTGCCATTTCTGTGATTAGAGCGGTGGCGTTTTCGCCAAATGCACCGTTGGTCGTACGCCTGATTGCGGCAGAAAAGGCCTACCGGGCGGGTGCACTGACCAGCGACCAGATATTGCGGATGTATCTCGGAATACCCTTTTCGCAAGAAGAAATGAACGCGCCGATCTCTGCAGCGGAGCAAACTTGGGGACCTAGAAACCGGGCGTTAATCCTGAGATCCGCTGCAGTACAAAAATTACCTTTGGCGAGAGCAGAGGTGCTTCGGCGTGCTTGGCAGATTGGGCGCGAACGCGATAGCTACACGGAAATCGTTGGTCCGAGTATCCAACTTACGGCCGAGCTGAAGCCTGTTGTTGAATTGAACTGGTTCTCAGGTGATGCGGCACGGGTACTGTTCACCGGCGGCCGGGTCGAAGAGGCAATGGCTTGGTATCGTATTGCCGCCGGTGAAAGAGAAATCTCCGATGAAGCACGCGAAGCTGAGGCGGCCATTTGGCCTCTCGCAGTTCTTGCCGATACCGACAATACCGTCCCACTAACCGACGAACTACTGATCGAATGGTACAACCGTAAACAGCAAGCCGCCCCGCAGGCCGCAGAGAAACAGGCACGAGTATTTTTCGGACTGATGGAATCTCTCGGGCGATCCATTTCGGCAGCTGTTTGGAAATCACTGAAGAATAAATCATTTGGCGGCGACGATACTGGATTGAACATTGCCTGGCATAGGGGGGTTGATGCAGCTACTGCGAATGTCCTAGTAGGCGAGACCGTTCTCCTCGCGACTGTTGGCGCCGCTGATAGCCCTGGAGGTAGGCTTAAGCTTGGTGACGCACTTAAGGTTATTACCGCCCTTCGAACCATTGGGCTCGAACGGGACGCGCAGCTACTTGCGATCGAAACCGCGATTTTTCACGGATTATGAGAAGCGATCTAGTGAGAAAAATATCGTCCGCTGAGGCCAACTCTGATAATAATCTCACTCTTTTTATTGAGATGATGTTAGCCGAAAGAGGTGCATCTGCTAATACCATCGACGCCTATCGCCGCGATATCGAGCAGTATCTGCAATATCTCAAGCGGGCCGGAGTAGACGGCATTATCGCCGAGTCCACACATGTGCGTGACTTTGTGATAAAACTCTCGGAATCTGATATCACCGCCCGCACACAGGCGCGAAAGCTGTCAGCGATACGTCAGTTCCACAGGTTCCTTATACTGGAAAAACTGCGCGATGATGATCCGACTACCAAAATTGACTCCCCGCGCTTGGGGCGATCCCTACCCAAGGTTCCAGGGTTTCTTGAGGTCGATGCGTTAATGGTAGAGGCCTCGCAAGTTGAAGGGTGGCGCGGCGCAAGGTTGACAGCGCTTATTGAGATTTTGTACGCAACAGGTCTCCGAGTCTCAGAACTCGTCAGTCTAAGACTGTCGTCTCTATCGCGCGACGGAAGGGTGGTTACCGTGCGAGGTAAAGGGGGCAAGGAGCGGTTGGTACCCTTGGGAGAAGCAGCCCGTATTGCTATCCAAAATTGGCTACCGTTTCGCGAGAAATTAGTTCAGGACACCACTAAACCGGAACCGTGGCTGTTTCCATCGCGGGCAGCGGGTGGACACCTGACCCGGGATGCATTCGCCAAACAGCTTGACAAGCTTGCAGTGTCCGCTGGCATCGATCCTCTTCGGATAACACCACATCTTTTACGCCATGCCTTCGCCACGCATCTGCTCGCAAACGGCGCAGACCTCAGGAGTGTTCAGAAAATGCTCGGCCATGCCGATATCTCGACCACTCAGATATATACCCATGTTCTCGACGAGCGGCTAAAATCGTTGGTGCAGGACGTTCACCCGCTAGCAGGCATCCGGATCTGATAATGGCAGAAACACGACTACCTTCATTTCTCGATTTCGAAAAACCGATAGCTGAGCTAGAGGGGAAAATCGAGGAGCTACGACATCTGAGCGACGATGGAGAAATTAGTATTGTTGATGAGGTCGAACGTCTGCAGTCACGGGTCGACAAGCAATTGATGCAGACCTATTCAAAACTCAACGCTTGGCAAAAAGTACAGGTTGCCCGTCATCCCAACCGACCGCACTGTCTTGATTACATCGATATACTTATTACCGATTTTACGCCGTTGGCTGGGGATCGGTCCTATGCCGAGGATCAAGCGGTGATTGGTGGAATTGGCCGCTTAGATGGCAATTCTGTCGTTATTATCGGTCAGGAAAAGGGCAATGATACAGAATCGCGAGTGAAACATAATTTTGGTATGGCACGGCCGGAAGGGTATCGTAAAGCCCAGCGGTTGATGAGACTTGCCGACCGTTTTGGTTTGCCCGTAATCACGTTCGTCGATACCGCCGGTGCGTATCCCGGCATTGGCGCTGAGGAACGCGGTCAGGCGGAAGCTATAGCCCGATCGATTGAAGCTTGTCTCAGACTCGAGGTTCCAATTGTTAGCCTGGTGATCGGTGAGGGGGGGTCGGGTGGTGCAATTGCTATAGCGGTAGCAGATCGCATTCTAATGCTGGAGCATTCTGTCTATTCAGTGATATCCCCGGAAGGATGTGCATCGATTTTGTGGCGCGACGGAGCCCACGCGACCGAGGCGGCACAGGCTTTAAAATTGACCGCCCAAGATTTACTGGCACTAGATGTAATTGATGATATCGTAGACGAGCCCTTGGGTGCTGCCCACCGCAACCGGGAAGCGACGATTCGGGCGGCTGGTGCGGCGATTTCTGAGAATCTCTCGGAGCTAATAAACATTGATGGACCGGTGCTGCGTCGGCAACGCCGAGAGAAGTTCCTAAAAATGGGTGACACCAACGGTATTTGATAGCGTTACGCCTAGCTGAAAGCCCGATTAGAACGCTCTCGGCAGTTGCTAAACTCGTCCATGGCAGTGCTTGTATTTCTTGCCTGACCCACAGGGGCAAGAGGCATTGCGTGGTACTTTACCCCAAGTATCTCGGTCGTTTGGGTTGACCCATCTTCCTAACACCGAATTAAGCTCCCAGCCGTCTGGAGCCTCCGACGGGTCGATATCGGCCGACAGCAATGGGGTCGAAGAACCTTGGGACTGAATCTTCGCGGCAGGGTGTAATTCATGCCCTAGGGCTGTTGTCATTTCGTTTTCTGCAAATGCAGGATCCATGCGAGTTTCCTGCATTTCTATTTCCGCTTGTGCCCTTTCCATTTCGGCTAGTTCGTCGGCGTCGATCGATAGTTCGAGGTGGCACATCACCGAAGTCACCGTCTCGCGCAGATTATCAAGCATGCCCTCAAACATATCGAAAGCTTCACGTTTATATTCGTTGAGTGGGTCTTTCTGGCCGTAGGCTCGGAGTCCAATACCCTGTCGAAGATGATCAAGAGCTAGCAGATGTTCTTTCCAGGTCTGATCAAGCAACTGCAATAGAAGGCTCTTCTCGGCCAGACGCATTAACTCAGCGCCATAATTCGCTGTCTTGGAAGCCATTTTGCTAGCTGACTGCTTTTTTAATCGATCGGTAATCTCTTCGTCGGCGATACCCTCCTCCGCCGCCCATTCTGTAACGGGTAGATCAAGACCTAAAAGACGCATGGTTTCTTCGTGGAGACCGGCCGTATCCCATTGTTCGGCGTAGGCTTTCTCTGGAATACAGCGCGCAACAGCGTCTTCTATAGCCTGTTCGCGCATTTCGACAACCGTTTCCGACACGTCTTCAGTGATCATCAGCTCCTTTCGCTGTTCATAGATCACTTTACGTTGATCGTTCATAACATCATCATACTTTAAGAGATTCTTGCGAATTTCGTAGTTGCGTTCTTCAACTTTCCTCTGTGCTTTTTCGAGCGCCTTGTTGATCCAGGGGTGGATAATCGCTTCGCCCTCTTCGAGACCAAGTTTGCGCAGCATTGTATCGATACGCTCCGATCCGAAGATACGCATTAAATCGTCGTCTAGGGATAGATAAAATTTTGAACGTCCGGGGTCGCCTTGGCGACCTGATCGCCCACGCAATTGGTTATCGATGCGCCGGGCTTCGTGGCGTTCTGTACCGATAACGTATAAACCGCCTGCTTCCAGCACAATTTCTCTAGCTTCAGCGATCTCAGCTTCTATTGCTTTGGCTAAGTCGCCACGCTGTTTTTCGCGCTTATCTGCAGGCAGATCAGCGACCTGACGCTCGATTTGCATCTCGAGATTTCCGCCGAGTTGAATGTCGGTACCCCGACCCGCCATATTAGTTGCAATGGTAACCGCGCCAGGCTGCCCAGCTTGCGCGATTATGTGGGCTTCCTGCTCGTGGAATCGAGCGTTGAGAACTTTATGGTCGATTTTATTTTCGCTGAGAATCTCTGACAGAAGTTCGGACTTCTCAATGGAGACTGTACCAACTAGAATCGGCTGGTTTTTCTCGCGACATACCCGTATTTCTTCTAGAATAGCGTTATATTTTTCCTCTGCTGTGCGATACACCTCATCGTCTTCGTCAATCCGAACTTGAGGCATATTAGTCGGAATATCGACGACCTCTAGCCCGTAGATTTCTGCAAATTCACCGGCCTCTGTCATGGCTGTACCGGTCATGCCTGCGAGCTTTGGGTAGGCCCGAAAATAGTTTTGGAATGTGATCGATGCGAGTGTCTGGTTCTCATTCTGGACCGTCACGCCCTCTTTTGCCTCTAAGGCCTGGTGTAAGCCTTCCGAGAACCGCCGGCCCTCCATCATTCGCCCAGTGAATTCGTCGATGATGATAATCGCATCATCTTTAACAATATAGTCGGTGTCGCGCTGAAAAAGCGTGTGTGCACGCAGCGCTTGCTGCACGTGATGAACGAGCGACACATTCGTAATGTCATAGAGTGTTGCGCCGTTGAGCATATCCATATCGCTTAGGATTTGTTCGACGTTTTCGGTTCCTATCTCTGTAAGTACGACTGTCCGCTGCTTCTCGTCCTTTTCGTAATCATCGGGCCCAAGCCTGGGGATGATTTGGTCAATTGCGGCGTAAAGTTCAGCTGCATCTTCTGCGGGCCCGGAAATAATCAGAGGCGTTCGGGCTTCATCGATAAAGATATTGTCGACTTCATCGACGATCGCGAAATTAAATTCCCGCTGGACCATTTCTTCTATTTGAAACTTCATGTTGTCGCGGAGATAATCGAAACCAAATTCATTGTTAGTGCCGTATGTAACATCGCAAGCGTACGCTTGCTGTCTTTCATCGTCTTCCAACCCGTGGGTGATGCAGCCAACCGTGAGGCCGAGAAATTTGTATATTTCACCCATCCAGTCCGCATCGCGGGATGCTAAGTAGTCGTTGACGGTAACTACGTGGACGCCCTTACCCGCAATAGCATTGAGATAAACTGGTAGGGTGGCAACTAGCGTCTTACCCTCACCGGTGCGCATTTCGGCGATTTTACCTTGGTGTAAAACCATACCACCCAGCAGTTGCACATCGTAGTGGCGTTGGCCCAATGTACGCTTAGCGGCCTCGCGAACGGTCGCAAAGACATCGGGTAGAAGTTCGTCGAGATCGACGCCGTCCTCATGCTTGCTGCGAAATTCGCCAGTCCGAGCTTTGAGCTCATGGTCCGAGAGTTTTTCAACCTCCGGTTCGAGTGCATTGATCTGGTCCACGATACCTAAGAGGCGTTTGACTTCGCGATCATTGGCACTGCCAAAAAAGCGTTGCGCGATCGACTTTAACATTCGGGTTCCTCGACTATACCGCCCATAAAAATGCCGGAGCTGAGCGGCTGGACACTACCACAAATGGGGAAAGTGCGAACAAATATGCACCAAAATCAACCAAGTCAACGTAAACGGTGCCAGAATTAATGTAATCTCTCAAAAAACCCGCTATTTACGTACTGAAACTATAGTCCAAGATAGAGTGCTGGATAAATTATATAGCGCTGATTTGGAACTAAGAGAGCCGAGTATAAGGAAAAACTCATGAAACTCCGAACACTTGCAGCCGCGTTTAGTATAGAAATTGCGGTCTGTCTGCCGGTAAGCGCGGAAGATAAAATTCAGGGTACGGGATCAGGGAGCGATCCGGTTGTCGCCACTGTTGACGGTGCCAACATTTTTCGATCCGATGTTTATGCTGCTCGAACCCAACTACCAGAACAGTATCGCGAGCTGCCAATGGACCAAGTATTTTTGCCGCTGGTTAATCAATTGGTGCGTTCCAAGCTGCTGGTCGCTAAGGCGAGGGAAGAAAATCTGCATGAGTCTGCCGCTTATCAAGACCGGTTGCGCCTTATCAAAGACCGACTGCTCGAAGAAGCGCTGCTCGCGAAGGTGATAAATGCACGATTGACTGATAAGATGCTTCGAGCAAAATATGAGGATGCGTTTGAGAATCTTCCTTCCAAGGAAGAGATAAGAGCGCGACATATTTTGGTTAAGACTGAGTCAGAGGCAAAATTACTGGTTAAGAAGCTGGATGGAGGCGCCGATTTTGCGAAATTGGCATTCGATAATTCTATAGGCCCCTCAAAATCCCAGGGCGGCGATTTAAAATATTTCGGTCGTGGTCAGATGGTACCGCCTTTTGAAAAGGCAGCCTTCGCGCTAAGGAAAGGCGAGTACACAAAGGTGCCCGTGCAGTCCCCGTTCGGCTGGCATGTAATAAAGATCGAGGATAAACGTCAATCAAAACCCCCGACTTTCGAAGAAATCCGAGGAAAGCTCCGACAAGATTTAACACAGAAAATAATCACCGAACTTGTCGATGGTCTGATAAAAAATGCCAAAATAGAGCGGTTTGAGGTAGATGGTAGCGCCCCACGGCTTAGAAGAATTAAGCCAACTACCGTGCGATAGGGGATGAACCCTAGTATATTCTAATAATTGGAACATACCGGCGACCTGGGTTTTGATATTTTGTGCCGCGATTTAGGTAGATGTCCGGTCACCAATTCTCCGACAGTGCCGACCTCTAGAAATCGCCGCCGAGGCCCGGTGTCATTTAGGCTTTAAACCTAAGTATTCTTTACGTTTCTTAAGCGTGGCGTCCCGCAGCTTGCCGCCGTGTTCTTTCATGGCATTGATATCATCTTCGTTCAGCCGGTCGGGGATACAGGAAACTGCACTTGGCCGAGTTTTGGCCCGCTCCCACCATGCGGCCGCGGCATCATGGTCATCGAGCCAGATATCTATCAGATCAAGGTACTCTATTCGCCAAAGATAAGGGATCATATTTATATCGGCGAGGGTAAAGCGCGTGCCTAGGAGCCAGGGTCCTCCGAACTCGGCTATCGATGCATCAATTGCGCTGAACGCCTTTTCCCAATTACCAATAGCCTGAAACACATATGGGCTCTCTATCCCTTGTTCATACGTCGAGATCAGTCGTGCTCGCTTGCTCGGATCGCCTACGTTAGCGAATCGCTTTCGGCGCTGCTCTTCCGGCATTTTCTTCATCTTCTCCCGGAACATGGCAGAAAACGATAGCTCGCGTGTAGACTCGAAAATGGTCTCGTCCACCAGTTTGGAAAACAGACGCATACGTGATTTCAGGAACGGGCCATATGGTATTAGTTTTCCCCCTGGGCCGCTGTCTGGCCACGTTTCGTCAATATATTCGCAGATAAGAGACGACTCTGGAATCGTCCGCCCCTCATGTACCAGCGTTGGCACAACGCCCTTCGGATTGATTTTAAGGTATGCCGGGCTGTATTGCTCTGCAGCAAACAAATTGACCGTCTCCTCTTCGCACTCCATCCCTTTCTCAGCCAATGTAATGAACACCTTTTGGGTGCAGATAGAGTTGTGAAAGGTGTAAAGAGTAAGCATAGTTTTTACCTCGCTTTGATATCGGGACCGAACCAAGGCTTAATTAAATCACAAGGTTTAACTTGATGATTAATACCCCCCCTTAGCTAAATCGAAAATCAGAGAAAAGTGAGGATTCTTTAAAGATCAACACGACTGCATAGCCCCGGTAGGTGGGAATACAGGAAAATTTACTTAAACTGACTTAAGACCTCGTCCGGTAAAATTCTCATTCGTTTCTGGAATATCTGTTTGAGGTTCCGGTTTCTCTCTAATTCTCCCCGAAATCTTCAGCTTGATGTTCAACTAGGTGCCGATAATCAGCGCGAATTGGGTTGAAGACATCTAAGTTCATGGCTGGTTCGTCGCCTATCACCTCCCCCCAGTGCTCCACGTTCGGTGGGATGCGGATCATGGAGCCAGGTGCTGCGTCGTATACCTTATCGCCAACGTGGAACCGAACTGTGCCCTGAACGATTACAGCGATCTGTTCGAACGGGTGACTGTGAGGGCCGGGTTCCATGCCTGGTTGCATCCAGTTCATTACTAGAAGTGTGTCCTCGCCACGAAAGCCGACCCGCTCTATCCCTTCCCGGACCCATTCCCGGTCCAATTCGTCCCAATTTGCGAAGCTGGTGGTCTGCAGGGTTCCAACTGGATTTCCATCTACCATCTTCCAATACTCCCTCGTTTTGCGGTTCAGCTAAGCCGTCATTATTCAGGTTCTGAGAGGACTTAAGTGCTAGTCGGGTTGGTCACTTTACTCTGCGTCGTCAAGATCTCAAACTACCTTCAGGGTCCGGTTCTTTAAGAATCCGAGTTAACTAATATAGCGATTTTTTGTGTCATTTCATCTTACCGTAACCACCTCCGCCCGGTGTTTCCAATAAGACCTTATCGTCCGGTCGCATAACAATTTTATTGGCTTGAGCAGCATCTTTGCCATTGATCATGAAACGACCGGCCTTACCATGCTCGCCACCATCTAGTCCCTCTGCGCCAATTTTCACGCGACTAGGAACGGCATTGAGCAGCCAGTCTTCTTCTGTGCGAAGGTGGAAGGCAATGACCTGCCCGTCGCCGCCTTTAGTCGCGCCTTCACCGCCAGACCCGTCGATCAGTTCCTTCTGTGTAAATTCGATCGGCATGGCCGCTTCCAATACTTCTACCGGTACCGCCGCCACACCAGTTGGATAGCAAGTGGCGCCCAGGCCAGGTTTTTCGCGGCGAGCCCCCATGCCGCCTGAATAGTTGAACATAGCGCTAGTGAATGGGTCCCCCTGTTCGTCTTTACCCTGTATCTGAAACGTCCATACCGCGCCAGCACCCTCTGCTAACACTTGGCCCGGGGTGACCTGATAAAGTGCCTTTAGGATTGGCATCGGTACATACATACCAACCACATGGCGCGCGGCGACTGGGGAAGGGTACTTGGCATTGACGATACAGCCATCCGGAGCGCTGACGGTGATGGGTTTTAGGCTGCCGTAGTTATTCGGTAAATCGGGATCAAGGGTAGATCTCAGGGCAAACGTCGAATAGGCGTGAGTATAATTCAAGACCACATTAACGCCGTGCGGGCTTGCTCCAGACGAGCCGGTAAAATCAATGTGCACAGAGCCTTCGTCGGCATTAATAATTAATGCGCATTTCAGCAAAATTTCCTGTCCACCCGGAATGTCGAATCGACTCTCGCCGTGATAGGTCCCAGACTCTAGCTTGCGAATTGACTCTCGCGTCGCTGTCTCGGACCGAGTGATGATTTCTTCAGCTAGTTGCTCAATATCGTCAAGATTATGTCTGTCGCACAGAAGCTGAAGTCGTTCCACGCCGACACGGCCTGATGATACCTGTGCCGCGAGGTCTCCCAGTACCTCGTCGGGGGTACGGACATTGTGGCGTATCATGTCGAAAAGGAGTTCATTCGGCTTGCCGGCTTCGTAGAGCTTTGCACGAGGAATCCAAAGGCCCTCCTCATGAACATCGCGCGCCCCGGCTCCGACGCCGTATCCACCGATGTCGGTGTGATGGATCGTTGAACCGAAGAATGCGATTACTTTACCTTTACGAAAAACCGGGGTGATGACGGAGATGTCGAAGAAATGTCCCGCCGACAGCCATGGGTCATTAGTAATTAGAATGTCGCCCTCGACCAAGCTATCCGGAGGGAATTTGTCGACGAAATGCTTACCTGCTGCAGCGAGTGTATTGATATGGCCTGGCGTTCCGGTTACCGCCTGAGCAATCATCCTCCCTTTTCGGTCAAGTAGTGCACAGGCCAGATCGCCTGCTTCGCGCACCACCGGGCTGAACGCTATCCGTCGCAAGGCCTGCGCCTGCTCACTGGCAGCACTGATGAGGTTACTCCACAGGATTTCTAGCTCGATTCCGTCCATCTGGATGCTGGTCTCCTTTTGTGCCACTTCTGGACCGGTGTTCGCATCGGTTACCCGCGAGAACATATTCTTAACCACTAGCCAAGAACACCCCTTGCGCCAACGCTTTAATGCTATGCTCCTTTCTCGGCGATGATACACCCATCTTCTGCTACACTCACGTGCCACTTCGGCAGTACAAATATAGTTGTTTCGCGTTCCTCAATAATAACCGGTCCCTGAATTTGCTGTCTGGCGGCGATAGAAAACCGATCATAAACTGCAACTAACTCGGGTTTGTCACCAATTAATACTTCACGATGCCCCTTCGGTACGCCCACCACGTCGGTAAGTTCTGGTGCGCCATGTCGCTCCACCGGCGGCCCATGAGCACTGATGCGCCAAGCAACGACCTCAATCGGTATGTCGGGGAGTCGTAGTCCGTATTGTACTTCATAGGCAGTTTCGAAAGCCTCACGCATATCATCGATTTCGTAGTCGGCCGACGGATCGGCTGCGAAGCTCACTGTCACTTCATTCTGTTGCCCGACATATCGCATGTCTGCACCATAGACGTAGCGTATAACGCCGGCCGGCGCCCCTGCAGATTCGAGCGCGGCACCAGCTTCGGTGACCATGTCGCTGTAAATTCTTGCTGCTGACGCCAAATCGATGCCGCCGCGGGTGCCCCGTGCAAGGTCGAACCTTAATGGGGTCACTAGCGTACCAAAGGCCGACAATACGCTGGCCAATGGAGGATAAATTACCCTAGTCGACTCCAGCAACTCCGCTACGTGGCAGGCATGAACCGGACCTGCACCTCCAAAGGCCAGCACCGGAATACCGCGATAGTCAATTCCACGGTCGGTGGCATGCGCTCTGGCTGCGGCAGCCATAGATTCGTTAACGACCTGAAAAATACCTCGCGCCGCTTTTTGTACAGATGTGTTTAGCTGATCAGCAAGCGGCTGTATGGCTGTTTCCGCAGCGTTTTTATCGAGCTGCATTTCGCCGCCTAAAAAGTTATCCGGGTCCAAAATCCCAATCAAGACATCCGCGTCGGTGACAGCGGGGCTCTTGCCGCCAAGCCCATAACAGGCTGGTCCCGGCTCCGACCCGGCGCTACGCGGCCCCACTTTCAGAAGACCGAGGGAGTCAATACTGGCAATCGAGCCACCCCCCGCACCAACCTCAATCATATCTATAGCGGGGATAATTACCGGCATGCCGCTACCTGATTTGAACCGGTACATTCGGTCGACCTCGAAAAGCCCTGTCACGAGTGGCTTGCGGTCCTCGATTAGGCATGCTTTGGCGGTGGTTCCGCCCATATCAAATGACATCAGCCGATTAAGCCCAAGGCGATCAGCGTAGTAGCTGGCAACCAAGGCGCCGGCGGCAGGTCCGGACTCCATCATTCTAACAGGGAAACGGCTTGCGGTCTCGGTGCCCAGCACACCGCCGTTTGACATCATGATTAACGGCCGGCTAGCGAAGCCGCGTTTTTCTATCTCATGCGAAAGTCGGGTAAGGTAGGGCTCGGTGATAGGGCGTGTATACGCGTTTAATGCAGTTGTTGCAGCGCGTGGATATTCTCGGATCTGTGGTGCGACCTCTGAAGATACTGACACATATAGTTCGGGACACTCGTTAAGTAGCGAATCGCGAAGGGAGCGTTCATTAGTCCCGTTAACATAGGCATTAAGTAAGCATATGCCGACAGCCTCAACTTTTTTCTTTTTTATCTCTGCGATAATGTGCGTGATCTGGTTTTTGTCGATGTCTAATGAGACTGTCCCGTTCGCTAGCGTTCGTTCTTTGATTCCCCATGTTAGCTCCCGCGGTACTATTGGGTCGGCGTACTCAATCTGAGGGTCGAACATGTCGTAGCGGTGTTCATCACGGATATGGAGAATGTCTTTAAATCCTTCGGTCACGAATAAGGCCGTCGGTCGCCCCGACCGCGTGAGCACGGCGTTTGTTACCACCGTGGTAGCATGCACGATGACATCGTCGACATCCGACGGTGAGATTCTGGCCTTAGAAATGGTGGCGTCAACCGCAGTAAAGAAACCGTCCAAAAGGTTCTCATGAGTGGTCAATGTCTTGTCTACCCATGTGCGGCCGTCCTCGCAACGTAGGACGATGTCGGTAAAGGTTCCGCCGATATCGACGGCGAATGAATAGCCTCCCATGGAATTTTCTTCCTTATTGTTAGACTAAATAGTGATACGAATCGAAGATTGTTTTAATCGGGCTGATGCCTTTTGGATTGAGACAAAACCCCAAAATTCCAGTAACCACATATCTAATCGTAATGATACAATTCTTATCAAGTAATTTAATTTGCAAGCTTGGAATATTTTCGGCTCGACTAAATCAACTAAGGATCTCGCAGGCTCGCTGGATTCGCTCGCATGCATCCTCAAGCGCTTCATCGGAAGTTGCATAGGAAATCCGGAAATAGGGTTCCAGCCCGAACGCTACACCTGGAACCACGGCCACGCCCTCCGACTGAAGCAGATAATTACAGAAATCGGCGTCGTTCGTGATCTTTATGTCATCCGGCGTGGTTTTGCCAATCGTCCCGGCGCAGGACGGATAAACATAGAATGCCCCTTCCGGAGTCCGGCATGTTATGCCGTCGGCTTGATTCAGCATTGAAACCACAAGATCGCGGCGCTTCTTGAAAATTTGGTTATGTGGTTCAATGAAACCCTGTGGACCATTCAGGGCTTCGACTGCCGCTGCTTGGCTGATCGAAGAGGTGTGGGTCGAGGACTGTGACTGCACTGCCACCATTGCCTTAATCAGCTCTACGGGCCCCGCTCCATAACCGACGCGCCAGCCTGTCATGGCATAGGCTTTTGAATGGCCGTTAAGAGTTAGGGTGCGGTCAAATAGCTCTGGCTCTACCTCGGCCACAGTGGAAAACCCAAAATCGTCATAGACGACATGCTCATACATATCGTCGGTCATTACCCAGACATGTTCATAGCGCAGCAGTACATCGGTCAGCCCCCTCAATTCTTCGCGTGTATAGGCGGCGCCGGTCGGGTTGCTCGGAGAATTCAGCAATACCCATTTGGTCCTGCTTGTGATAGCTGCTTCGAGATCTTCCGGCGTGATTTTAAACCCGTTAGCCTCCAACCCATTGACAAAGACAGGCGTACCCTCAGCTAGTAGCACCATATCGGGATAAGATACCCAGTAAGGTGTCGGCACGATAACTTCGTCCCCAGGATCTAGTGTGGCCATGAACGCGTTATAGATAACCTGTTTGCCACCACAGCTGACGATAACCTGATCCGGGGTGTACTCGAGCCCGTTGTCGCGTGTGAATTTGGCACAGACTGCCTCCCGCAGCGCGAGGGTACCCGGTATAGGTGTATATTTGGTCTGTCCTAACTCAATCGCCGTTTTAGCTGCCAATTTTATGTTGTCAGGGGTATCAAAGTCTGGCTCACCCGCTCCTAAGCCGATGATATCTCGACCTTCGCGTTTCAGTTCAGCAACCTTGCCGGTTAGAACATTTGTAGGTGACGGTTTAATCCGTGACAGACGCTGTGCAATTATCGACATGACGCACAACCTTTTTTTAGCTTCAGAATTGATCCGCAGCCTACGCCCGGTGCTATAGACAGGCAATAAGAGTATGCCGCTAATTTCACAAAATCGTTATAGTTGTTTTTATCTTCTCGACAATTTCAATTGAAAAATAGTATTGAGGCACATTCCTTGTACTACCGCCCTATCGAAGAATGTTTCTCAGGGGTCCATGGGGTATCTTCCCCAACTTTTCGGTGTTGCTGAACTGTGCAATAAACTCTGTGATGCAAAGAGGTAAGATACATTGTCCTTGGAAAAGGTCGGGGTGGTGCGTATGCCGCACTGACGGCTCGACGCATTAATTTCCTTGTGACAATTATATTAATTTCCTTATCAATTGGGCGACGGATAAATCAAGAGCCGGAAAATTAGTCCTCGCAAAGTTTCCGCTGCATTCGGATTCGCGTTAGACTCATAATTGAATTTTACAGAAAGTGATCAAATACAAGATGCCTAAGAAATCACCCTTGGCGCCCTCCAGCTTTCCGGATATGCCCGCGATTCCCGGCGTAAGGGTCGGAAGTGCCTCGTGTGGTTTAAAAGACAGGGGTCGTAAAGACCTATTTCTTGCCGCTCTCGACAGAGGCACCAAAGTTGGCGGGGTGTTTACCCGATCAAAAACCGCTGCGGCCCCGGTCAATTGGTGTAAACGCCGGGTTATTGGTGGCCAAGCGCGTGCGTTGATCGTCAACGCCGGTAACGCAAATGCCTTCACGGGCAGGGCGGGTGAAAATTCGTTGCAGCGAACGGTGGAGGGCGTAGCATCAGTACTCAAGGTTCCAAAATCGAATGTTTTCGTCGCTTCGACTGGTGTGATCGGCGAAACCCTCCCCGACGGTAAGATCACCAAATCATTGAAAGGGATGATAAGATCACTTTCGGCCCATAGTTGGGTTGACGCCGCTTCCGCTATCATGACCACTGATACCTTTCCTAAGGGCGCTTGGCGTCGGGTGAATATAGGCGAAACTAAAGTCACTATTGGTGGGATCGCCAAGGGCTCTGGTATGATCGCACCCGACATGGCAACAATGCTGGCCTTCGTTTTCACCGATGCAAAAATACCGGCGAGTGTTTTACAGACCCTGACGGCACATGCCGCCGACCGGTCGTTCAACGCTATAACTGTAGATGGTGACACCTCTACCAGTGATACGGTGCTGGTCTTCGCTACCGGAGCCACAAAACATGAAAAGATATCGAAGCCTGGAGATATGAAACTGCGCGCATTTCGCGGCGCACTAGAAGAAGTTATGACCGACCTAGCGCATCAGATCGTCCGCGATGGGGAGGGGGCAACCAAGTTTGTTACCATCAATGTAACGGGGGCCCGCTCAGGCAAATCAGCGAAGAAAATTGGTCTCGCAATCGCCAATTCTCCGCTAGTTAAAACGGCTATTGCAGGGGAAGACGCGAACTGGGGCCGGATCGTCATGGCCGTCGGCAAATCCGGCGAGGAGGCCGATCGAGACAGGTTGACGATTAGTATCGGTGGCGTTGCGGTAGCCGATCGTGGCGAAGTAGTAAAGGGCTACAAAGAAGCACCAGTTACTAAACACATGAAAGGATCTGAAATTGATATAAATGTTGACCTGAATATTGGCCGGGGGGCGGCCAAGGTCTGGACGTGTGATCTTACGCACGGCTATATCTCGATCAACGCCGACTATAGATCCTGAGTCAGAACTACGGATCTGATCCCCCGAATGTCGAAACTTCCGATAATTCTAGTGGCGGCAGCTGCCCTATTCGACGTTGACGGAAGAGTATTGATTGCGCAGCGCCCGCCAGACAAGGCGATGGCCGGCCTGTGGGAGTTTCCCGGGGGGAAGGTGGAGGATGATGAGACACCTGAGGTTGCCCTGATCCGTGAACTCCAGGAAGAGTTGGGGGTGAATACCGTTGAGAGTTGTCTTGCTCCATTCACTTTTGCGTCCCATGCTTATGAGGAATTTCACCTGCTTATGCCTCTTTATGTATGCCGCAAGTGGAGTGGAAAAGTCACACCACTGGAAAACCAGCGTATCAAATGGGTGAGACCGATGTACCTAGGTGACTATGAAATGCCGCCCGCCGACAAGCCGTTGATAGCCATGCTGCGGGATCATTTGTGACGTGAATTTGTATTCTATCAGTGGGACCGCATAAGGCAATGTCGTCTAGATCCGATTCATTAGTCTCCATGTATCGCACTAATCCTCGCGGCTGGGTGATAGTCCTGTTTATTTTCTTGGCGCTTGGGATGGTCTTTTCCGCCCGTTCTGCTCTGGGTCTGATCATGCCCACTTGGGAGCAAGATCTCGGATGGGACCGGACGTTTATTTCAAGCGGCGGCTCTATCGTGCTTGTTTTTATGACGTTAATTTCACCTCTGGCCGGCAACCTGCTCGACCGGATTGGCCCGCGACCTGTGGTTGCGGGCGCGTTAATCTGTGTCGGAGCGTCGATTGCGTCAACCTCGCTGATGACCCAGCAGTGGCAGTTTATCATACTGTTTTGCATCATCGGTGGCCTAGGCTATGGATCTCTAGCGGCACCCCAAGCATCAGCCACAATTGCACAGATTTTTGACGAGCACCGAGGACTCGCTACTGGAATCGCCACATCCGGAGCCTCTGGTGGGCTATTGATTATGATCCCACTTTTGGCGGCACTGGTGGAATGGGCGGGCTGGCGCGCCAGTTTTGCTGGATTTGGTATTTTCATAATGGCGCTTGCGCCGGCCGCTTGGTTTTTAATAACGCCGTCCAGCCGGACGGCGCACAATGTCGGCGGAATAATTGAATCGGCTCTAATGGTCCGCCTCCGATTGATTTTCAGCAATTCGACCTTCTGGCTACTGTTTTCCGGATTCGTAATTTGCGGTTTTACTACGTCAGGTGTGATCGAAGTACATTTAATCCCATACGCAATGTCATGCGGTTTTCCCCGGTTTGAAAGTGCGGCCGCCCTCGGGGTATTATCCGCGTTCAATATGTGTGGCATGATCCTTGCGGGGTATCTGGCCGATAAGGTGAACCGGCCGTTGTTGCTGGGTAGTATCTATTTCTTTCGGGCGCTGACGTTTCTGATCCTGATGGAAATCACTGGTAGTCCCCAACTGCTTTTTCTGTTCGCTGTTCTATTTGGCATTTTTGACTATTCGGCGATGCCTGTACTCGCAAGCCTAGTCAGTACGCATATCGGGGTAGGGGTGATGGGGCTTACGTTAGGTCTACTGTTTGCTGGACATTCCGCCGGCGCGGCGGCGGGCGCGTTCATGGGGGGGTATTTCTTCGACAATTTTAAAAGCTATGAATGGGTCTGGATTGTTTCCATTGGGCTGGCATTCCTAGCAGCGGTTCTGACGTGGTTGATCCGTGAGACACGTGCCGAGGAAACAGCGACGCTGCCGGCTGCTACATGACAAGAATCGTCGAAACTAACCGCCGTCGAGGATGGATCGTCGTCTCAATATGTTTTGTCGCTCTCAGCTTCACTTTCGGCACACGGTCGTCTGTCAGTATGGTGCTGCCGCTTTGGGTGAAGGAACTGGGATGGTCAACCACGCAGGTCTCAACTGGGGCGTCGTTGGTGTTAGTAATGATGGCACTGGGATCACCGATCGCCGGTAATCTCATGGACAGGTTTGGTGCGCGTATAGTTATAGCATGCGGCTTGCTGGCACTATCACTTGGTGTGGGTGGGACGTCTTATGTCACCGAGGCAACCTATTACCACATTATGTTTGGTATCGTTGGTGGAATCGGGTGGGCATCCGTATCCATACCAATGGTGACGGCGGCGATTTCAGGTTATTTCATCAAGTTTCGTGGCCTCGCGATTGGCATCGGCGTTTCCGGTGCATCTGGGGGACAACTGCCCATCCTAACATTACTCGGGGTCGCAATCGCTACCCTTGGCTGGCGCCATTCCTATCAAATCGTCGCCATTGTGATGGTGGCGATGGCCGTCCTTGTACTTCTGCGCTTCAAGCCGCCGCTCGTAGATTCGGAGGACCAGCTTCAGACGCAGGTAGTGCCTGATAACGATGCCCTGATCGATCGGCTAAAATTTTTGATCGCCAATCGCACATTCTTGCTTCTTCTCAGCGCGTTTTCACTTTGTGGTTTTACGACGGCTGGCGTAATCGACGTCTATTTTATCCCCTACGCGATTTCTTGCGGTTTTACTTTGGTGGAGGGCTCCGCAGCCTATGGTGTACACGGGTTGGGTAACCTGGCCGGCGTGATTTTCTTTTCGTGGGTCGCCGATCATGTTAATCGACCACGATTGTTGGCCAGTATGTTTTTCCTTCGCGCAATGACATTTATTTTGTTGCTGTTTATTTCGGCCGATATTAGCGTAATGTTTTTATTCGCTGCGATTTTTGGAATTCTTAACTTCGCGACCTTTCCTGTCATCGCCAATATCGTAGCAACTCACATCGGTGTTCGGATCATCGGTCTGACGCTCGGCTTACTGTTTGGTGGACATTCTTTGGGCGCTGCTATCGGTGTCGTAATAGGCGGCTCGATGTTTGATAGTTTTGCGAAATACGATTTCGTATGGTGGCTATCCGTCGGACTTGCCGGGCTGGCTGGGGTGTTTGCCATTCTGGTTAAAGAAAACCCGACGCTGGAATCGAACGAATCGACATCAATGGCATAGGGTTCGCCTAGTTTTTTTTCGAACTAGTCTTTTCGTCAGCGATGTTTTCGTTGGTGTTCAGCGCGTCCGCCAACCGGGATTGAGCGCTGCCAGGGCGCAGGGGCTGCTGCTGATTGTCTGCCGGAGACCATCCTGTAAGCCAGATTATTTGAAATGTAGCCGTGATCCGACCGTCTGTGTCAGTGTAGAGTTCCTGATACCGGGCGGCAGCGGCGAGCAGAGTATCGCGCCGGAGGAAGTTCTTGTCGCGCGCCGCGACGGCGTTTGTTCCACCCATACCCCGTAGATCCCGCATCAATGCAAACATATCACTATAAGTTACGGTAAGTGTGTCGGTATCGACGACAGGTAATGAGAACCCTGCCCGCTGAAGCAAAGCTCCTGACTGCGAAATATCAGCTACAGGCGATGTATGAGGGCTAGTGCCACCGGTCGTTTCCGCCTCTGCTTCCAAAAAGACGCGGCGTAATTCGATCAAAGTATCTCCGCCAAGGATTGCTGCTAGGAATAGGCCATCAGGCTTTAGCGTTTTCCGGATTTGCAGAAGCGCACCCGGCAGATCGTTGACCCAATGTAGTGACAGACACGATATAGCAAGGTCGAAGGTGTTGGGTGCAAAGGGTAGAAACTCCTCATCCATTACCACCGCCCTTTTTCGGTTAGATTCACGAAGTAACCCATCGGATAAATCGCCAGTGACAAGGTCGGCTGTTGAGTATGGCAAAATAGTTGTGCCATGGCCGCCCCCGATGTCGATTACGGTCTCAAAGCGACGATTGATGTCCTCCAAGCGATCGGAAATCCGGTTCGCAACTTCCCGGTAAAGAAAATTATGTTCGGCGATACTTCTCGCGGCTCGTTGGCGGTGTTTGCGTACGGCGCGACGGTCGAATAAGGCAATATCGTTTGTCATACCTTTACACTAGGCCGCCTTTAATTGTCGAAAAAATGAACTGGCATAGGTGCTAAATAATATAGGAACCATCCTGAACTTAAAAATTTACTATGAGTTATTGGCAAGATCATAAAGATCTCGATACCTCCACACCTTTAGTTGCTTGATAGTACCTAGTAGCGCGAGTTTGAGGCCATCGTGCAGGCAGTCATATTTCTCCCATTGTAGCCTGAGGTATACAGATTTCTTTCTTTTTTGCGTCAATTTAAGAGATTTTACTCCGGACAGATGACAAAGTATGTGTTCGAATTCATATTAAACTTTCGAAAGCTTATAAAAGAGAGACCATTACCGTGGTTAAAGTCGAAATTTACTCAAGTAACCTATGTCCGTTTTGTGTGCGAGCAAAACATCTTTTGAGCCAAAAGGGTGTAGCGTTCCAAGAAATTGATGTTGATAGCAGTCCTAGTCGACGCACCGAAATGATAGAGCGCGCAAACGGCAGATACACTGTCCCCCAAATATTCATCAATAATTCTCATGTCGGCGGTTCGGATGATCTAGCGGCGCTCGAACGGGAAGGTAAACTCGACAGGATTCTTGGTCTCAACTGATGGGTGAAGTTTTCAGGCTCGCCTGTGTCCAGGTTAATGCCTGTAATGATATTGTTTCCAACGTGGAAGTAACCTCGGCTTTAGTGAGAGAAGCAGTATCAAAGGGAGCAGTCTTCGTGTCGTTACCCGAGTGCGTCGCCCTGATGGAGCCCGACACGATTGCACTCTATGAGAAATCTTATAGGGAGGAGCGCCACCCAGCGTTATTGGCGTTCAGTGATTTGGCATCTCATTTTAAAATTTGGCTCCACGTTGGGTCTCTGGCCGTCTTTTCTGATGATAACCAGATTGTCAATCGAACCTTTTTGATCGATCCTTTCGGCATAGTTGTCGCGAGGTATGACAAAATACATATGTTTGATGTGGATCTGGGAGACGGTCAAGAGTACAGAGAGTCGGCAACCTATAAACCGGGTGGGTCCGCCGTAATTGCTGATTTGCCGTGGGGTGGTGCCGGTCTTACGATTTGTTATGATGTTCGTTTTCCTGCCTTATACACGCATCTTGCCAATGGCGGTGCTGACTTTATCGGTATCCCGTCTGCTTTCACCCGAACCACGGGATGTGCGCACTGGCATGTCTTAATGCGTGCCCGCGCGATTGAAACTGGCTGCTGGGTATTTGCTGCAGCGCAATGTGGCGACCATGTAGGAGGAAGGCAGACTTACGGCCACTCGCTTGTCGTCAACCCGTGGGGTGAAATTGTTTCTGAAGCGGGTGAAGAGCCGGGTGTGATCTTCGCTGATATAGACCCAACCCAGGTAATGACCGCGCGAAAGTCGATCCCATCTCTGGCCAACATTCGACGTTACGCATCACCCGAGATAGTTTCAAATGGGTAGTTGTATAAAATCATGCGATTCTGAAGGTTTTATTGCCGAAATGCGCTGGACGACAGCGGGCGCGGGTTTGTCTACTGAACCCGCCTCGTATGCCACTACCCTCAGTTTGCCAGAGACCGCTTGCAACAACTCTCCGTCCTGCAGCAGAAAATCTGGGTTCCGTGGGCGACCTATCAACTCATTCCCAATACTGAAGGTTTCATATATCAGAATGGCGCCCGGCCGGAGGCTCTCAATCAGGATTGGAAAAAGCGGTCGGTGCAGATAATTGGTAACTACAATGCCATCAAAGTCTTGACCTGACAGAGGCCAGGGGCTGCCATCTTCTAGATTTGCCTCGACCGGTTTAATAAAGTTGTTAATAGGGAGTTCCGTTACGTCTCTGTCAAGAGCTGTTACATGAAATCCCGCCGTTGCTAATGGCAACGAGTGGCGACCGTTTCCGCATGCGAGATCCAGGACATCGCCATTTGCGCGGATCATAGGTAAGAAACGAACTACCCAAGAAGATGGTTCCGGAGATTTTGGCCTCTCTGTCATAGCATAAGCATAACTTTTTCGAATAAAATAGAAAAATAGAGCTTGGAAATCCTCAATTCTACCTTACTTTCCTATATATGATTTTAATTGATGTGAAGTGTAGCAACGATCACGTGTTCGAAGGCTGGTTTAAGGACAATGAATCGTTTGATGAGCAAGTCGAGGCTGGAGCAGTCTCCTGTCCGGTATGCGGTGATACAAAAACGTCGCGCGCCTTGATGGCGCCTAACCTCGGCGGTATTCGTAAAGGTAAAGACGATGCCCCGGCGAATGCTGTTATGACGCCCGGAGACACCGCACTTAACGAATATGTTGAGGCCCTTTACGAACTTAAAAAGCATGTCGAGGAAAACAGCGATTACGTTGGCGACAAATTTCCAGAAGAGGCCCGCAAAATTCACTACGGTGAGGAGGAAGCACGCTCTATTCATGGTGAGGCAACCCCAGAAGAAGCAGAGGATCTTTTAGAAGAAGGCGTTGATTTCCAACGAATTCCATGGCCTAAGCCTGATGCTTAAACTCCACAACCCCGTGGTCACGCCCAAATAGGTCCGTCAATTGGACGAGCGGTCCAGTGATACTATAACTTGTTTGCTGGCGGATAGTATGACTTGAGCGGTAGTTAGCCTTCGGCAGAGAGATCCGAGAACTTTCGAATTTGGCAAAAGAGGTTAAGGCGTATAACAGTCGAGTTGCGTCAAAATTTTTTCATGATATAGCGATAAATTAGGAGGCTAGACCGGGGAATATCAACTAAATACGGGCTCCGAACAGAACGTAGTTAACGGAGACGTCGCCGCTGATGCGCCATTCTCCAGTTATAGGGTTTAGACTTAGTCCCGATATGTCCTTCACAGCAACTCGGTTTCGGCGGAGACCCCGGACTATTTCCGACGGACGAATGAATTTTTTCCAGTTATGAGTGCCACGCGGTAGCCACCGCAATATGTATTCTGCACCGATGATGCCAAAGGTGAAGGATTTTACCGTTCGGTTAAGAGTAGCGAGGAATATCACTCCATTTTCCGACATCAACGCGGCACACCCAGCTAAAAATAGATCAACATTGGCAACATGCTCTACTACTTCAAGTGAAATGACAGCATCAAAAGTTTCACCGGTAATAGTAAGATCTTCCACCGTCGTGGACCGATAGTCGATGTCTAACCCGTTTTGATTGGCATGGATTTGAGCTACACTAATGTTTCGATCTGAGGCGTCGATCCCGGTGACTTCCGCTCCCATTCGGGCCAAGGGTTCAGAAATCAGGCCGCCGCCGCAGCCTACATCTAAAAACCTTAGTCCGTTGAAAGGTGTCAGGGATCGAGGGTCGCGGTCGAATTTAATGCACATCTGGTCGCGAATATACTGCAGGCGTATCGGGTTAAATCGGTGCAAAGGCTTAAATTTACCATCGGGATCCCACCACTCGTCAGCAATCGCGGAAAACCGGGCGACGTCTTTCGGGTCAATGGTTGTAGTATCTGAGGCGCTCATGGGCCTGTCCTTGCCTGTGAGGGGTCTTCCGAGTATGTATGCGCCCGCGTCGCATAGGGCAAGCATGCCAGACCTTTAAACACCCTGAAAATTTCAGGAATAGTGCGAAGGTGCGGCGAGGAAAACGTCGAGGAGCTGTTATGGCCCGTATTGTGCAGAAATTCGGCGGCACGTCCGTAGCCGACATAGAACGTATTCGGGCGGTTGCGAATCTTGTCAAGAAGTCTGTTGATGCCGGCGATGAGGTGGCTGTTGTTGTCTCGGCAATGGCCGGTACAACGAACCAACTCATTGACTGGACCTGCGAAATCTCGCCCATGCACGACGCTAGGGAGTACGATGTGGTTGTCTCCGCGGGAGAGCAGATAACTGTCGGGTTGATGGCTATGGCGCTTCAGAATATAGGGGTAGATGCCCGCTCATGGCTAGGCTGGCAAATTCCGATAGCCACTGACGATGTCCATGGACGAGCCCGCATTCTAGATGTTCAAGCGAGGGAAATCGTCAAAAGGTTGGGCTGTGGTCAAGTTGCGATAATGGCGGGATTCCAAGGTATTGCCTCAGACAATCGTATAACAACCCTTGGGCGTGGTGGATCTGATACCTCTGCGGTGGCTCTTGCTGCTGCAATCGATGCAGACCGATGTGATATCTTCACTGATGTCGACGGAATTTATACAAGTGATCCGCGAATTGTTAATCGAGCGCGGAAGCTAGATAAAGTTACGTACGAGGAAATGCTAGAAATGGCGTCGCTCGGGGCCAAGGTGTTGCATACCCGGTCAGTGGAACTGGCAATGAATCAGCGCGTCCGGGTTCAAGTCTTATCGAGTTTTGTCGAGGGACCTGGCACACTAGTTGTAGATGAGGAAGAAATTGTGGAACAAGAAATCGTCAGTGGAATCACTCATAGCGGTAATGAAGCAAAGATTACTTTGGTTCAGGTGCCTGATAACCCGGGCATTGCCGCTGCAATATTTGGACCATTAGCTGAATCTAGCATCAATGTTGATATGATCGTCCAAAACGTTTCCGAGGATGGAAAGGCGACCGATCTGACCTTCACGGTCCAGAAGGATGATCTTGTTCGGACATTGGAAGTTCTCGAGGATCGGAGGGAAACTCTCGGGTTCAAACGCGTCGAGGGCGATCCAAATGTCGTTAAGATTTCAGTTGTCGGTGTAGGCATGCGTAGTCATCCGGGCGTCGCGATGCGCATGTTCCAAGCGTTAGCTGACAAGGGAATCAACATCCAGGTGATTTCGACCTCTGAAATCAAGATCAGTGTGCTGGTGTCAGACGCTTATACCGAACTAGCGCTTAGGTCTCTACATACTGTCTACGATTTGGACGGGGTTTAGGAGGCGAAGACTATATGGTTACGCCGCTCAAACAGTTGGATGCTCTGTGGCGACGGGGTAAGGAATTTCTCGGAACGGAATATGCTGTTCTGGGAGGAGCTATGACTTGGGTGTCTGAGCGCAACCTCGTATCATCATTGTCTAATGCTGGCGGTTTCGGGGTAATTGCCTGTGGAGCTATGACGCCCGATTTGTTAGACGCGGAAATTCAGGCGACTGCGGTGCTTACCGACAAGCCCTTCGGTGTGAATCTGATTACGATCCATCCGCAGCTTGATGAGCTGATTGATATTTGTCTAAAGCAAAAGGTGGGCCATATCATCCTCGCGGGTGGTTTGCCTAGCAAACACGCAATTGATCGGGCCAAGAAGGGCGATGCGAAGGTGGTATGTTTTGCTCCGACACTCGGCCTTGCAAAACGCCTGATAAGGCAAGGAGCTGACGCGCTGGTGATCGAAGGATCGGAGGCGGGGGGACATATTGGTCCGGTTTCTACCAGTATCCTCGCGCAAGAAATCCTGCCTCATGTCGAAGATGTACCCGTCTTCATCGCCGGCGGTATAGGCCGAGGTGACGCGATCCTAGCATATCTGGAGATGGGTGCGTCAGGTTGCCAGCTTGGTACGTTATTCGTTTGTGCGACGGAATCGATCGCCCATCAAAATTTCAAGAAGGCGTTCATCCGTGCTTCAGCACGTGATGCCGCACCTTCGGTACAACTTGATCCGCAATTTTCTGTTATTCCAGTGCGCGCACTTCAAAATGAAGCCACCAAGGAATTTCAGAAAATCCAACGTGATGTGATAGATGCCTTTGATCGAGGTGAACTGGACCAAAGCGAAGCTCAGCTTAAAATTGAACATTTCTGGGCCGGAGCATTGCGTCGGGCCGTAGTAACTGGCGATATTGACACCGGCTCACTAATGGCCGGCCAAAGCGTTGGCATGGTCACGGAAGAGAAGCCTGTCGCCGATATTATCGCGTGCCTTTTAGCGGAAGCGGTAGATGCGTTGATTAGCCGAAAGCCATAACCCGACTGAGAAAAACACCTCGTATTTCCGATCATCGCAAGGTGCTACCGTCTTCGAATATCGGCTGTGGGATCTGGGCCGTGGAATAACGTCTGACAGCCATGATCAGGGTGATTAAGGCGGAAATCGCAGATCGATCGATTAAGGGGATGGGTTTCCCGAACTTCGGACTTATGTGCTTATATTACTCTCATTCCCGGTTTGGCGCCGCGAATCCACTAGCTCTAACCGTCGATACGGGAGCAGTGAGCGCTTATGTCGAGATGCTTTTTACTGCCCCGATACCAACGCTTTGGGCGGAAATTGAGTCCGTATACTAGATCATGGTATCTTACTGGAACCTTGGTGTGTTATTAAACAAAAACAGTTTGAAGTTGATATCCAATTGATTTCTTTGTTATTTCTCTCTTGGTTTCATTGGGTAGGGTCAGGATAAGCCAAAATTCGTTATGGTGATGGGACCGATTCCTACCGTCACGGGTACGAATTAGAGCTTCGCGCCCGGTCCATTGCGCATTGGGGACGCACTATCATGAATGCGACGACTCCCGAAGAAAAAGAAGGACTCCACGCCGCTGAACTGGGTGCTACTATGCGCGAAATGCGCGAAAATCTCGGGCGCGACTTAGGAGATGTCGCAGAGGATTTGCGCATAAGATTAGTATATCTTGACGCTATAGAAAACGGGCGTCTTGGTGACCTGCCCGGCAGTGTCTACGTTAGCGGATTTTTGCGGGCCTATTCAAATTACTTGGGTTTAGATGGCGAAGAAATCGTCCGCCAATTCAGGATGGCGGGTGTGGAGATCACAAATAAGACTGAACTGCAAATGCCGTCGCCCGTCGAGGAGGGACGGCTACCCAGCACTTTTTTCTTGCTGGCTGCCGCTGCGATCGCCGTCGGTTCTTACCTCGGCTGGGGTTATATTTCCTCGCACGGTGATCACCAGATCGAGATTGTCGGCAAGCCTCCCAAAAAACTCTCACAAATGGCGACGAACACGGAGGATCGCACATCAAAATCTTCGCCGTTACAGATACAGTCTCTCCCCAAACTGAAAACACCAAAAACGAAGAGTGTGAAAGTCGACTCGGAACCCACCCAGATAGGATCAGATTCGGACAAGTCGCCAGATACTGAGTCGGTATCACCGATGGTGGAGACTCCAGCTAGCCGAATTTTGCCGGATGGTTCACCTCACACATTACTTATCGTGGTGCGAGCCACCGAAGACAGTTATGTGGTGATCAGAAACAAGGATAATAAAGTTTTGTTCTCACAGCTAATGCGTTCCGGCGACAGTTACGAGGTGCCATCGGATTCTGGTCTCCTACTTGAAACTGGAAATGCCGGAGGGCTACAAATTACTGTCGACGGGAAACCAACGCATTCTCTTGGACCCGTCGGTGAAATAAGGCGTAACATCCTGCTTGAGGCTAAAAGCCTTCTTCGCGGTGTTAATTAAAGGTCTTTTTGCGTTCTTTGGCGTGGCTTCGTAATGGGCTATAAGGCAAGACATATCGTTTTTCGGTTACCATTCTTATCACTTTAGATTGTAAAATGGCTTCTCTTCAACCTGTCCGCGGCACACGCGACCTTCTCCACGGCGAAGCACGGAGGTTTCGCCATGTTACTGACATCGGGAGATGTATTGCGGGCCGGTATGGTTATGAGGAGGCAGAGACCCCAATCTTCGAATTTAGCGACGTGTTTGCAAGGACCTTGGGAGAAACTTCAGATATCGTCTCGAAGGAGATGTATACGTTTGTGGACAAAGGAGGCGATAGTATTACTCTCCGTCCAGAGGGAACGGCTGGTATCGCTCGGGCCCTGATTTCGGGGGGGCTCAGCCAAAAATTGCCACAAAAATTCTTCTACTCGGGCCCGATGTTTAGATATGAGCGCCCACAGAAGGGGCGTTTACGACAATTTCACCAGATCGGAGTTGAACTGCTTGGTGTTGCCGAACCAATTGGTGATATAGAGATTATTGCGCTGGGTTCGGCAATCCTCAACGAATTGGGTGTCGGGGGTAACATCACTCTTGAACTAAACACTCTGGGCAACGCCGAGAGTCGCGCCACCTATCGAAAGATACTGAAAGAGTATTTCGATGACCACCGAGATGATTTGTCGGCTGATAGCCAGAACAGACTTGAACGCAATCCACTCCGCATTCTGGACTCTAAAAGTGAAAAGGACCGCGATATCGTGAACGCTGCACCGGATTTCGACGAGAGCTTGGATTCTGAATCCTATGATTTCTTTGCCGAGGTCTGTGCGGGTCTAGATTTGTTGAAAATTTCTTGGCAGCGGAATTCGCGCTTAGTTCGGGGACTTGATTATTACTGCCATACAGCATTTGAATTCACTTCTGATTCGCTCGGAACCCAAAATGCGGTTCTCGCGGGTGGCCGCTATGACGGTCTTGTAGAACAGATGGGAGGGCCGCCAACACCAGGTGTCGGCTGGGCCTCAGGTGTCGAACGTCTGTCCATGCTGATTGACACTGGCCCTGAAAATAAGCGTCCCATTTCTATAATCCCGCTAGGTGATGCTGCCGAGAGGATCGGTATGAAACTTGCCGAGAGGCTACGGCGGTTAGGTATGACTGTGGATATTGGCTATCGCGGAAAAATCAAGCAGCGTATGAAGCGTGCCAATACTCTTGAGTCCTGCGCAGCCGTAATAATTGGTGACGAGGAACTGGACCAAAATTCTGTAACTATACGGAATCTCGATTCTGGCGAGCAGGAATTGGTTCTATTGGAAGATCTCCAAGCCCGTCTTGAACAATTTCTTTAGCGAGCCGATGCCAGACGAGCGGACCCTCAGCCGTCTCGTCGTCGTTGGTGCTAGTCACCGAACAAGCTCCGAAACGACGCGCGACAGGCTTTTCATAGCGGAACACGATATTCCAGGGTTTCTGGCTGGTGTGTGTGAAGCCGGATTCGTTGATGCTGTAGTAATGTCCACCTGTGCACGGACAGAAATTTTTGGGCTCGCATCGGACCGCGCCTCCGCACAGTCAAGTGCGGTAGCAGCTATCGCGCAGCTAGGTGGATTCGATGTCGCTGAAATTCAACCTCAGACTTATTTTTACGAGTCCGAGGAGGCGCTCCGGCATCTTTTTCGTGTTTGTGCTGCTCTCGATAGTCCAATTATTGGTGAGCCGATGGTGACGGGACAGTTTCGTGAGGCGGTGCGCGCCGCCGAGGTGAGTGGGTTCCTGAGTTCTGAGCTCAACAACATTGTTCAGGCTGCTAACAGAACGTCGAAGCGCGTCAGAAACGAGACGGCAATTGGCCAGCGGCCTGTTTCTATGGCGACTTGCGCTGCGCAGGTCGCAGGTGATGTTCATGGCGCTCTGGAGCGGGCCAAGGCGGTACTTGTCACCGGTGGCGAAATGGGTGAGATGATAGCGGATCAGATACGTGACGCCGGTCTTTCGCATATTACAGTAGTGGCCCGGAGTCGTGCCCGGGCTGAGATTTCTGCACGCCGGTACAACTGCCATTTTGCAGCCCTTGAAGAGTTGCCTCGTGTACTGCCACTCGCCGACATCGTTATCACATCTATGGGCGCCGGAAGATACTTGTTTGACAGGGAAAATGTATCGGCAGCACTCTTCAAACGGAGGCGTCGCCCCATGTTATTTTTGGATGCAGCAATCCCTTCTGATATAGACCCGGAAGTTAACGATCTCGATGGCGCGTTCTTATATTCACTTGACGATCTCGAACGTATTGTTTTGGAGGGTCGAATACAGAGGAAGGAGATATTAGCTGAAGCAGAATCCATTATCGAGGCGGAAATTCAGGATTTCCTCCGGGATATCGCTGCACGCGATGCAGTGCCCGTGGTTACCGCGCTTCGTCAACATTTTGAGTGCATCCGGCTAGAGGTTCTCTCCGATAGCGGTCATGACCCGTTGATTGAGGAAGTTACCCGTCGCCTTACAAACCGGCTATTACATGATCCGTCGGAAACCCTTCGTAATTTGGCGGCGACACAGTCTGATAATGGCTTGAATGCGGAGGGGCTTGTCCGGCTTCTTTTTGGTCTGACGGATGAAGATGATAAATCTGTGGAGTAAAAATAGTGAGCCTTGATGAAAGACTGGATCAAATCGTGTCACGCCACCAGGAACTCTCGAACCTGATGTCTAATACCGATGGGGGTGAGCCGGAGGAATTCGTTCGTATGTCTAGGGAGTTCGCCGAGCTTGAGCCTGTCGTTGCTGCGATCAGAGAACTTCGCAACTCTCATCACGAAGCCGGTGATCTCGCGGGACTGATCGCCGACCCGGAAACTGATGCCGAAATGAAAATCTTAGCCCAGGAGGAATTCAAAGAGTTGACGACCCGGATTCCTCAGCTTGAGAAGAGCCTTAAAATTATGTTGCTTCCCCGTGACATCGCTGATGATAAAAACGCTATTCTAGAAATCCGCGCTGGAACTGGCGGAGAGGAGGCTGCACTTTTTGCTGCCGATCTATTACGCATGTATCAGCGATATGCTGACAAACACCGGTGGAGATTCGCGATTATTAATTCCTCCGATACCGGCATTGGAGGTATTAAAGAAGCGGCTATTGAGATAAGCGGTAATGGTGTTTTTTCTCGTCTTAAGTTCGAATCCGGAGTACATCGGGTACAACGCGTGCCAGAAACGGAGTCCGGCGGACGTATCCACACATCGGCCGCAACGGTTGCCGTTCTGCCGGAAGCCGAAGAAGTTGATGTTAAGATCAACGAGATCGACCTGCGAATTGATACCTACCGGGCGCAGGGGGCGGGGGGACAGCATGTTAACACGACGGACAGTGCCGTAAGGATTACCCACCTTCCCACAGGAATAGTGGTCCAGCAGCAGGACGAGAAATCCCAGCACAAGAACCGGGCTAAAGCACTGAAGATTCTCCGGGCGCGGATCTATGATGCCGAACGAGAGGCTAAGGCAAATGCCCGCGCGGAGGATAGACGCAGCCAGATAGGGTCAGGCGATCGGTCTGAGCGAATCCGGACCTATAACTTTCCTCAGGGCCGAGTATCAGACCACAGAATCAATCTTACGCTCCATAAGCTTGATCGTGTACTGGAGGGAGAAGCACTTGATGAGATCGTAGATGCATTAACGGCCGAGGATCAGGCGCAGAAGCTAGCTGAGGTAACGTGACTATCTTGGAAACCGGCCTAAGTGAGGTTTTAAGGAAAGCAATCTGGATGTTAAATGAGGCGGGGGTCAAAGACGCAGCTGTCGACGGGCGTATTCTAGCTTCCGCAGCATTCGATTTAAGTAGGGAAGACATGCTTCGCGACCCAAATGCGCCGCTCGCAACCGAGAGGGTAGCTATTTTTTGGGGAATGATCGCGCGGCGCCGAGCACGAGAGCCGGTTTCCCGTATCTTGGGAAAACGCGAATTCCGAAGTCTGGAATTCGAGATCGCCCAAACAACACTGGACCCACGATCGGATAGCGAAAACCTCGTGGAGGCGGCGCTCGACGTAGCGAAAGAGATGTCTAATGATCTCAGAATACTAGATATAGGTACGGGAACTGGGTGCCTTCTGTTATCGATATTGCGTGAGTTGCCCGATGCTCGAGGGGTAGGGACCGATATCGATCCGGGGGCGGTCGCCTGCGCCAGGCGCAATGCTTCAGCACTTGGATTATCTAATCGATCAGAATTCCTTCACACAAGCTGGGTTACCCGAGTTAAACCAGTGTTTGATATTGTGGTGTCTAACCCACCCTATATTCCCTCTAATGATATACTTGGGTTGGCGCCGGAAGTAAGTAAGTACGATCCATTAGTTGCGCTCGATGGAGGGGTTGATGGGCTGGAAGCCTATCGCTCGCTCGCTGAGTGTATTGGGCAGATTATCTCGCGGGCCGGTGCTGCGGTGCTTGAAGTTGGCGATAGGCAGGCGAGCCCCGTCGCCCAGATTTTCGCTCTAGCTGGTTATTATCTTGGCGGGTCGCGTCAAGATCTTGCCGGAAACGAGAGAGTATTGATCCTACTCCCGAACAGATAACCATAAGGTTAATGGTTGAGTAAAAAAAGGTTGGAATACGAGCGATTCCCTACTAGATTGTAGGTGTCGGCGAGGGAAATTAAAACGTTTTAACCGTCGATTTGAAAATACCCTGTAGCACAATTCCAATCTCCAAATTTCGCTTTCTAGCAGATGGATTGGGTAAGTCGTTTTAGGAAATGTGAGGGGTAGAAAACTCAGAATGGATATGGATATGAAGGCGCCATGAGACAGGGCCCGAACAAAAATCGTATGAGAGGCAGGGGCAACGGCCGCAAAGGCGGAAATTCGCGTAACCAGTCATTTGAAAGCAATGGTCCGGATGTCAGAGTTCGTGGTAATCCGCAACAGATCGTTGAAAAATACCTTACTCTCGCTCGCGATGCGACATCAGCTGGTGATCGTATAAATGCTGAAAGTTACTACCAGTTCGCTGAACATTATTACCGTGTGATGAACGCGGCCAGCGAGCAGCAGCGCCAGCAACAACAGCAGCAGCAGAGTACGGAGGCGGAGGGTGAGACCCAACATAGAGGTGAGGTCTCTGAGAACGCCGAAGTCTCTGAAAACGATGGTGGGCAAGTCGGTCGACGCCGGCGTAACGGGCGTGGAAATGGCCGAAGTAACGGCGGGGCTAAAGAGGCGGCCGAGAGCGACGGACCAGGGACGGACGAGGAGGCAGCTAGTTCAGAGGCGACGGTGGAGGAAGAAACGAGCGAAAACGCTAGCGCCTGACTGCGACCTCAGAAAATATCGTATTTTTCCGCAGCCTAAAACAGAAGCTGGTGTCTACCCCATTTAGTACCAAATTTGGGCCAAAGACTAGCTACAATGCAACGTGCCCCTCATCTCTGCTGAGAAAAATTATTGCCTACCTCTAGCGTCGGGTGATTGTCGTTGTTCTCTGGAGTTCCGTGATGAGATTAGCGATTTTAGCCCGCTTCACCTGGAATCGTATTAGATCTTTTTGATCTAGCTTAACACCGGATGGCATTTTGATCGTTAACGGATTTACCTGTCGCCCGCCGGTGAGAATTTCGTAGTGAAGATGAGGTCCAGTCGAACGGCCGGTACTACCGACAAAACCAATTATCTCTCCTTGTTTAACACGAGTGCCGAGTGCCACACCTTTTTTGTAGCGGCTCATATGCGCGTATGCGGAACTAAAGCCACCGGCGTGGCGAATTCTGATGTATTTGCCGAATGCGCCTTTGCGCCCGCGAAACGAAACGATGCCGTCGCCGGCGGCATAAATTGGGGTGCCGGGTGGCGCAGCAAAGTCTACGCCGCGATGCATTTTCGTATAGCCAAGCACTGGATGGCGCCTTTTTCCATAACGAGAAGAAAGCCGCGCTCCATCGATTGGCGTGCGAAGCAACGGTCGCTTGGCGCTGCGGCCAGCACGATCGAAATACTCTATTTTTCCCGGGCGTACTTCAAACCGGTACAAAGGCTTCGATACACCCGACAGGACCATTCGGGCAAAGATTACCTCTCCGTGTTGTACCTCATCGCCAAGACCGTCGATTAATTTTTCGTAGGCGACCTCAAACCCGTCGCCTTTCTGGATCTCACGTTGGAAGTCTACATCCCAGCTATATATTCGTACTAATTCTGCGAGGACAGACGGCGGTACCTCTTCGCGCACTGCAGATTTGTAGAGGCTAGAACTGATCGTTCCGCGAGCAAAGGTGATTTTTCTAGTTAGCTTTCGTTCAGTTTCGAATGCCCTAAATGAACCGGCTTTGTTCCGTCGGACAAAAATCTGACGGAAAACGCTAGGCCCTAGCATCATTCCCCTGAGTTTGTCATCTGACGACAATGTTATATGAATTCGCTGCCCTACACGCAGATCTTTGGGATCATATAGAGTGCGGAGTGCGCTGATTGCGTAATAAGCCTCATCGCGGACGATTCCCGTTGAAAGCATTATGGACATCAGGGTGTCGCCGTTACGCACCGTGAGGACCCGCTTTTTTTCGTCTGGGATATTTTCTTTGTGGAGGGTGTGATCGAGATCGGCGGTTTCCACAATAGCAGTGGCCAGTGTTAGATCCAAAGGCTTCTCTGCAGTGCTCTGTGGCTTGGATTCTATTTTGTCGACTGGGAGATTTGGGCTCGTTAAAGCCGAAACGCTATTTCCATCAGGCTCTCCGATAGCCCCAATAAATAGGCCGATGACCAGAATAGCCATGGCGATCTTAACGGGTCCAAATCCTTTGCGCCCAATGTAAGAAAATGATTCTGGGCGTGTGCGTTGCAACGAGAAAAACGACACTCGAGTTTTCCGACAAGGTCAAAACAGAGATTAAGATGACGTTATTTAACCTTAAAGATTCATTCTCCAGATGTCTATAAAACGTTCATTATCAACGTCTTTCCTTTGATTATTAATATGTAGTTATGCCCTTCCTAGGGTCTTTGTAGTGGCGAGGCTTGACCTGAACCGCTGGGTCTAAATATTTTCTAAGCCGATTAAGAAACCATCCCTTGGGAGAAGAAACTTGTTTCGTTCGGTTGATAGCTTACTCCGTCCTATGACTATAGCGATAGTTGGGGCATCGGAAACGGGCGGGGCTGGCTGGCCAAAGGGGCTTTATGAGAACTTGGCGTATGAAGGGTTCCCAGCGCGTGTTTATTTGGTCAATCCGCGTCGACAGGAACTATGGGGCCATAAGGTATATCCCGATTTTGCGTCGCTCCCCGAAGTGATAGATCTCGCTATCGTCATCATCCCGGCCGAAGCGATCCCCAATTTATTGGTGGAAGCTGCAGAGGCCGGGACACGTAACGCGTTGATCTATGCATCTCGGTTCGGCGAAGGTGGTGATGAAGTCGGTGCGGAACGTGCCGCGGCTATCCGAAAAATATGTTCGCAGACGGGCCTACGTGTCGCTGGACCTAATTGTATGGGGACAATTTCTCTACCGGAACGTCTTCTTTTTTATCCCACATCGCGAGTCCGTGGGTTGCCGACCGGGCCGGTAGGGGTTGTATTCCAGTCGGGTGGTACTTTCCAATTTTGGCTGGAGCAGGGTGCAACACGCGGACTCGGCTATTCATATGCGGTGTCTAGCGGAAATGAACTCGATCTTGATATGGCTGATTTTATCAATTTTCTAGTCGATGATGATCATACCCGCGTGATCTCATGTATGGCGGAGGGGGTGCGGCGGCCCGATGCACTCATGAAAGCTGCGGCTCGGGCTTTCGAAGCTGGCAAGCCAATACTGATGCTTAAGGTGGGAAAAAGCATTGCGGGACAAGCCGCAGCCGAGAGCCATACCGGGGCACTCGCGACCGATGATCATGTTTTCACTGCGATGTGCCATAAATACGGAGTAGTGGTCGTAGATACTTTAGATGCGTTAATCGAGATGAGCCTCGCTTTTTCTGCCGGCCGCCTACCAAGAGGTAAACGAGTGGCGATGGTTGGATATTCGGGCGGCGCAAAGGGGCTGTTCCTTGATATCGCCGAACAGGTCGGCCTATGCTTGCCTGAATTTTCGGCAGAAACCCAGAAGATACTTCGCAAGTATATCGATCCTGGCGTTCCCGCTAGCAACCCCTTAGATACCGGCGCTCGCCTCGCGCGACGTTTCGAAGATTTCTCGGAGGTCGCAAAAGTGGTGGCCGAGGACCCAAATATCGACATGATCTCAGTCCAGGGGCAGTTACCTCTAGTCGAGGGCTCTTCGGGGGATCCAGATCTGTTTCGTCAGATCCGTGAAAGTACCGGCAAACCCGTGGTAGCACATAACCGAATGTCTCAGAATATGGACGACGCTGGGCGCGCGTTTCAAGAAGCAGCTGGAATACCGTTTCTGCAGCGACTGCCAGAGGTTGCCACTACGTTAAAAGGGCTTGCCGACTATGCAGAGCGCCGCGACCGAGGAATTACTATTTATGAGACTGATCCGGTTTCTGCCGATCTCGATATTCCGATCGAGGAGGTACTTGCGAACCACGGGATTTTGGGACCGAAATCTGCTTTCGCGCTTTCGGCGGCGGAGGTTGGTGACAAAGCGTCCGAACTCGGTTTTCCTGTTGTGGTCAAAATCGTTTCACCCCAGGCGGTTCACAAGACAGAGGTTGGCGGTGTTGCGCTGAATATGGCGTCGGCAGGGCAAGTAATTGAGGAGGCGCAGAAAATGTCAGATAGGTTACTGGCGACCGAACCGGCTGCTATTATTGAGGGATTTTTGATCCAGAAAATGGTGGAAGGGCTGGAAGTTATCGTCGGTGTTCGGGATGATCCGCAATTTGGTGCCATGGTCGCGCTAGGTATCGGCGGTGTTATGGTGGAAGCGACGCGAGATGTTGCGTTTCGTCTTTTACCCATCACCAAGGAAGACGTATCTGGTATGATCGGAGAATTGCGGTCTAAGGCTGTATTTGGTGCGTTTCGAGGTGCTGCCCCGCGTGATGTGGATGCCCTTTCCGATTCTATCGTCAGCCTATCGAATTCATGGCCGACCTTGCAGGGTCGGGTCTCAGATATTGAGATCAACCCAATCATGGTGGGCGCGGAGGGCGATGGTGTCGTCGCAGTTGATATCCGCTACATCGAACGTAAAAAACACTGAGAGGATACGGATATGGACTTCCAGCTTCCTGAAGAACTACGGATGCTGCAGGAAACGGTACGCCGGTTTGTCGACCGTGAACTAATCCCTATCGAACAGGACAGCATGGATGGGCCCAAGCTGAAGACCGAAGTTCAGGGGTCTCTGGAAGAAAAAGCTAAAGCGATCGGTCTTTGGTTGTTCGACGTGCCGGAAGAATATGGCGGGCAGGGGCTTGGTTTGCTTGCGCGGTCGATCGTCTGGACAGAGCTGGCTCGGACTATCGCGCTGCCAACTAGGAACGTTAATATTTTCGGCCCGATTGTCAGTCCGATCCTTTACTATCTGAACGAAACCCAGAAAGAAAAATACCTGTTTCCGGTACTTGAGGGAAAGCTGCGGCACTGCTTCGCCCAGACTGAGCCCGAGGCCGGCGGCGACCCTGGTGGGATGCGGACGACCGCGGTGCGTGACGGAAATCATTATGTCATCAACGGAATGAAACGCTTTATTACCGGGGCAGGGGAGGCAGATTTCGCGCAGGTAATCGCTGCTACCGATCGGGAAAAGGGATCGCGTGGCGGTATTTCTGCTTTCCTTGTCGACATGGATAGTCCCGGCGTCAAACTGATTAGGGCGCAGGAAACGATGATGAATGACCGCCCTTGGGAAATTGCATTCGAGGACGTGCGCGTGCCTCCAGAGAATATGATTGGCGAGGAAGGGGACGGGTTTAAATTTGCCCAGAATTGGATCAGCGCTGGTCGTATCCGCCATGGAGCGAGGGGCATTGGCGTTATCGAGCGGTGCTTAGAGCTTGGCGCCTCGTACGCTAAACAGCGTGAGACATTCGGCAAAAAGCTTGCCGAGCGCCAGTCGGTACAATGGATGCTGGTGGATTCCTATGCCGATCTGCACATGCTGAGATTGATGGTACACACAGCCGCAGCAAAACATGATGCGGGAGAGGACATCCGATACGATGCCTATATGTGCAAGTATCTGGGCGATACAAAATCGTTTGAAGCTGCTGATCGTTGCATGCAGATACACGGAGGAATGGGGCTAACCACGGATTTGCCTATTGAACGGATGTGGCGCGACCAGCGTAGTTTCATAATCACCGAAGGCCCGACCGAAATTCTGAAAATGGCACTAGCTAGGCATGTGTTACGGCAGTACGGCGATTAAACAGTATAAACCTCTTAATGATATCACTCCGGTAAAAATTAGGTAAAACCTTCATTGAGTGCCCCAAGAGGTCTCGTTTCTGAGAAATAAAACGGCGGTTTGCGGCACATGTCCTTTTTGAGGGTAGTTTTGACTCGATATGTTGTTTGCGACATCATTTCTTCTGACCAATCAAACGTTTAAGACCATGACGCCTAATAAGGGGAGAGACAATGTTCGACCATTTCGAATGCGTGAAGGTAGAGATTCAAGACGGCATCGCCTATGTGCGGATGAACCGGCCTGAAAAACGAAACGCCATGAATCCGCAACTCCACGATGAGATGGAAGAGGCGCTAACCCATCTGGAAGTCGATCCCGACGCCAAGGTGATAGTAATATGCGGCGCCGGCGGTAATTTCTCCGCTGGTCAAGATCTGAAGATGTTTTTCCGCGAAAACGAAAAGAACCCTCTGGGGCGAAAGACTGCCCAGCGTGCCGCTAACCGATGGCGCTGGGAAATTCTCTATAATTACGACAAGCCGACTATTTCTATGGTAGAGGGCTATTGCGTAGGCGGCGCGTTCATGCAGCTCTTGGCGACCGATTTTGCGGTTGCTGCTGAAGACGCTACGTTCTCCCTGTCAGAGGTTAATTGGGGGATTCTCCCCGGTGCGCTGGTTTCCAAGGTTGTATCCGATGCTGTCCTGCCACGTCATGCGTTGTATTACTGTTGCCTAGGAGAGCCCTTCAACGGGCCTGAAGCTGAACGCATCGGAATGATCAATTTTGCGGTGCCGGCCACCGAACTTGAATCCAAGGTTGAAGAGCTGGCTCACAAGCTGATGGCAAAAAGTCCCCGAGTTCTGCGTGCAACCAAACAGGCTGTGCGAAATGTGAGAACCATGGATTTCGGCCAGTCTTATGATTATCTCGCCGAAAAAGGACAGGCGATTAAGGTTGGAGATCAGGAGGACTCCTACAATACGGGACTTCGCCAGTTCCTCGATGAGAAAAGCTATAAACCAACCTTTGAGCCCTTCAAGACTGGCACTTTGATCGAAAAGAAGTAAATTCGTATGGCCGTGTTATGACCGAAAGAAATCATCTGGACAGCATTTCCGCATATGCGTGAGAACCGATCCAAGTCAAATTCAAAAACCGATCGGAATGTGTTTGGTTTAGGAAATAGTCTAGATATTGTCTGGTTAACAGCCGAATTTACTGGACCTTGCCACGCGCATCGACCGGCCACACGTCTACCACTTCGTCTCCCTTAAGTACTATATAGGTATCGTAAAGGTTAGTGGTGGTGTCGCAATGGCTCGGGGTCAGCTGAATCTTATCGCCGATGTTTAGCGGAACGTCCGCGCCGTCTTTCATTCTTAAGATTCCGTGTTCATCTCCGCCATATTCGAATACACAGCCCTCGATCCCATGAACGACAGGTACGCCATGATCATTGCTGGCGGATTTCAGGCCGACGTCGATGATAACGCGACCCGTTTCGGGCTTGCTGACGACGGCGGTTAGGATGAATAGTGCGTTTTCAAAGGGCGGTGCGTTGGCGTCGGGCCAGCCGATGCTGCCATAGCGCGAATCCATGAATACGTATGACCCTGTCTGAATTTCCGTTAGAAGGCCACGATCGAGATCGAACGGCGACGTGCCGGTGCCGCCACCGGTGCGGATACCGACCTGAAGGCCGGCGTTCTCTACCTCGGCGATGGTGGCCGCCAGTTTGTCTAGGCCAGTTTCGGTCTGCGTAGCGCGCTCTGCCGGGTCGACCGTCATCTGGATCTTGCCCTGATAACCCTGTAGGCCGGCGAAGTTTAGGCACGGGTGCCCGGAAATGATCTGCGCCAGCCGCGCTGCTTCCGGTCCGGGCGCAACGCCGCAGCGGCCCTGACCGATATCGACCTCGACTAACACGTCCAGCGCCACGCCTCCCAGTTGTGCGATCCTCCCCAGCATGTTGATATTTTCCTCGTTGTCCGCGACGACCGAGATCCGCGCCTGATTGCGGGCAGCCAGTAGGCGGCCGATCTTGCTTTCGCCGACCACTGGTGTGGTGATCAGAATATCGTCGATGCCTTTGCTGACCAAGACTTCGGCCTCGCCAAGCTTGGCGCAGCATACCCCAGTGGCACCGGCGTCGATCTGCATACGGGCTACGGTCGCGGACTTATGTGTCTTAGCGTGTGGGCGATAGGAAATACCCGCTGCTTCCGTCATGTTCTTCATACGCGCGATGTTGCGTTCAAGTGCGTCCGCATCGATGGTTAGGACGGGCGTATCAAGGTCTTCGGCTTTCACGTTGACACCTCCCGCTCGTAGACGATCTTGCCGCCAACAATGGTCGTTTCAGCCACGATGTCTTTGATTTTTTCCTCTGCACAGGTCAACGGATCGTCCGACAGGACGGCCATATCGCCAAGCTTACCTTCCTCTATCGAGCCCTTCTTGTCTTCCTCGAACGTCAGATGGGCGCCGCCCATGGTGCCACAGCGCAGCGCGTCTTCGCGGCTCAGGGCCTGATCAGGTGCGATACGGTCCTCGGAAATCATGTTCCAGCGCGAAACGACGTGCCACATAGGATAGAAGAGAGTGGTCGGTACGTTATCTGTGGCGAGCCCGATATTTACGCCGGCATCCAGTAGGCGGCGCATCGGTGCAATATCGTTCAGCCGTTCCCGGCCAAGCTCTTCGCGCAGGATGTGGCCGTGCTTGTATATATAGCGGTTGGTGTGGGTCGTCATGACGACGCCGAGGTCAGCGGCCTTCTGAATTTGTTCGGTATTTAGGACGTCCAGATGACCGATCACCCAGCGTTTAGCAGTGATATCCACCGCGCGATTAACCTCTTCGAACATGTCGAGGAACCGGGGGCCAATGACGGCCAGTCGGATTCCGTTGCGCGCCGCATCAATCATGAATTCGACCATGCGGTTTTGTGGCACGCCGTTGTCATAATTGAACCCCGACCAGCCGGTATAGGGGGCGGCGGTGGCACGGAAGATCGCGTCTGCATCCATCCCAGTATCCGTGAACATGCCACCGACACGCAGCCAGTCGTCTCCGAGGCCACGCTGCCCCAGCCACGATGCCCAGTTCTGCATGACGGTGGAGTATTTTATGTCATTGGCTCCACCCCAAGCTGGGCTGTAGACGAGATGCGCGCGCACTGTGGCTTCGCCTGCAGCGTGAACCGCTTGATAGGTATTGATCAGTTCTTGTGCCGCACCGTGTTCTTCTAGGGTGCTAGTGGTGCCAGTGGAATTGTATATCATCATGGCTTTTTTTAGCCCTGCGACCCGGTCGGAATGTGTGAAACGCGGGGCCATATGGAAATATCCAAGTTCCGCCACCGGCATAAAATGCTGTTCGCGGATCAACCCGGTCAGTTCGCCCGCGGAATCTTTTTCGAATTCGATGGTCGATGTCGCCGGATCGGTATTTTTCGAAATGCCGGCGAGGTCAAATGCCTGCGTATTGACAACCGACTCCAGCGGTAGCTGGTGACGCCAGAAGCCCCAGATCGGTCGGATATAAACTGGATTGTCCGGAGCTGCTTCGTCCAACTCCTGTCGCGTCGGAAATCGGTTTTCAACAAGGCACCCCGGTACGTTCCAGTAATATGGGGGATCGCCGACCGGCATGGTCACGATCCATTCGCCAGGTGCGGCGTTCGCTGCCAGTGTGCGTATCCGGTCGATTACGTCGCCGACGGTTTTACAGCCTCCCAGTGATGGAAACACGTCCTTCAGCCCTTCGCGATCCATATGCGCGTGGCCGTCTATCAGTCCGGGAATCACGGTGCGACCGCCTGCATCGACGACATGGGTGTGGGGCCCGGTCAGTGCCGAAACCTCCCCTGCCCCGCCGACCGCGACGATATTATCGCCTTTCATGGCGACTGCTTCGGCGATGGAGTTCGACGCATCGACGGTGGCGATTTTACCGTTTGTGACGATCACATCGGGATGAAATTCAGGCACATTTCTTCTCCTGTTCCGGCCCATCACCCCCTTCAACCACCTTAAAGCCTGATACCGTAGGCGACTTCGGGAAGCGGGCTAGTGTGTTATCTGCCGACTGCTGACGCTTCGCGCCGCGTATCCGCTGCCCCGGTCAGTACGCCGTTGTCTAGGACTTCGATCGTCTTGGCAGATCCGAAATACGATGCACCGGAGCCGTGCTTAACCTCGTGGCCGCGGCGACCCAGTTCCTCGGCAATTTCCTCTGGATACCCGTCTTCCAGCATGAAAGAGCCATCAAGGCCGACCGACCAGCGAGGACTTTCGATGGCGGTTGTCAGTTCCATGCCGCGGTCGACGAGGTTAGTCAGCACTTGGACCATCGACAGCGTCTGGCCGGGCCCGCCTGGCGTGGTCATCAGGTATTTCGGCTTACCGTCCTTCAGCACTATGACGGGATTCAGCGTGTGCGACGGTCGTTTACGAGGAGCGACGTTACGCGGATCATCTTCGTCGACGCAAAATCCGGTCATCCGATTATTCATCAGGATTCCGGTGCCCGGATCCATGAAGGCGCTGCCAAACACGTGAAATACTGACTGCACAACCGACATTGCGTTGCCATCGCAATCGGCAATGACGATACAGGACGTACCGCCCTTGTTTTCGAAGGTCTTAGGATCGGTACCATTGACGACGATGTTCTGAAGATTTTTCGTGGTAACCTCTCCCATTAGGCTTTTGATTGGTATGTCAACAACCCGCGGATCGGATATGTAGGGCTGTCCAAGGGTGAATGCCCCTTGCATGGCGCGGATCAGATAATCTAGACGGTCGGTATCGTTATCTGAAATTTCTTCCGAAGACAGTGCCGAGAGCCCATTGAGCTGCAACAACATCAGCATGCCGTATGAATTAGGTGGCATCACCTGTACCGTATAACCACGATAATCGGTCGACAGCGGATCTACCCATTCAGGTTCATATCCCGCAAACTGATCAGCGGAGAGTAGACCACCATTAGAAACTATATAGTCGCCTATCGATTTCGCAATATTGCCCTCGTAAAACACCGCACTTTTGTTAGATGCAATTTTACAGAGAGTATCTGCGAGGGCCGGCTGCCGTAGTATTTCACCTTCTTGGATTCGGTTACCCCCATCGTCAAAATAAAGCTTACGGCATGCGGGGTCGGCCATTACATCATTGCGGAAGAGATCAAGGCCGGCTGTCATAACACGTGAACTGGGGTGCGCTTTTGCCGCATCTATCGCGTCCTCGAAGAGTTCCTCCCACGGCATTTTTCCATAGCGTTCATGTAGGCGCTCCCATCCTCTAACCATTCCAGGAACCGAAACCGCGGTAGGCCCGCGATCGGGGATACCGTTTTTAAAGTATTCCGATGTTGCACCGTCGGGTGCATGACCGGTCGCATTGAGCCCAATAGTATTTCCCTTCGCGGCATCGTGATAAAGGAAAAATGCGTCTCCTCCCAGTGAGGTTGCCTGTTGCAAAACCACAGACAGTGTCGCGGAAGTCGAAATCATAGCATCAACCAGAGTTCCTCCCCGATCCAGGGTGCGCAAGCCTGCCATTGAGGCCAATGAGTGTCCGGATACAACCATCCCCTTGGTACCGTAGACTGGGGAGCGGGCCAGTCTTACTCCAGCAAATACATCCGTCGCCATTGAAATCCTCCCAGTTGATTTGTGGAATGTCGGCAATGGTCGACGGGGTGTCAATGTGCTGTTTTCAGTATGTCCGAATCTACCAGGCGAATTGGCAATGATACGTTCGAGGTCCTAACCTCAGCGGATATGGTTATGAACAATGGAAAAATTTGATTTAATTGGAGTAACGTTAATTTTTATTTGGTTATGAGCTTGGTATTTAGAAAATTGGCTTTCGTATTACTTGGAAACCCGGGTATCGTTCTGGCTAGCGGACTTTCGTTGAGAGAAATTTCCTTTACTCCTTCGCTTATCCTCGAGATATGCTCAAAAAATAATAGGTCGGTATAGACGATACGAAAAATCAGATCAGAAAATATGGTGATTTTGGTTAATGGGAATGACAGAAAAAGAAGCATTCATAGCCGCGAATAGATTTGGGCTTGGATCGGACCCGGAAATCCTTGATAAAATAGGTCGAGATGCTCGCGGTTGGTTGATCAATCAACTTCATTCCGAGGACGATGCTTTGAATTACCTGAACGGTCTTCCTGCCTCCTCACACATGATTTCTGAGTTTCTGAGGGTGCGAAGAGATGCCAACAGACGACAAAAGTTTAACAAAGAGCGCGCCGCCCCTCTTTACCGCACCGAAATTTATCGTCGAACGGTGGCCGCTGTTAAGACAGAAACACCGTTCCGAGAACGTTTAGTCCGATTTTGGAGTAATCATTTCACAATTTCGATAACTGTTAGCCGGCTTAGGTCGATCGCCGGTGCATATGAGCGCGAGGCGATCCGCCCTCACGTAACTGGCCGTTTCGTTGATTTGTTGACGGCGGTGACGCGCCACCCGACCATGCTGATTTATCTCGACAATGTTCAATCTACAGGACCAAATTCGTCTTTTGGGCGACGCCGCCGACGCGGCTTGAACGAGAACTTGGCGCGGGAGATACTCGAACTCCATACGCTCGGGGCCGGTGGTGGGTATACTCAGAAGGACGTGACGGAGTTTGCAAAAATTTTAACTGGTTGGCGGTTCCGTAGTTCTAAATTTGATGACGCCGGCAATTTCGCCTTCGCTAAATTTATGCATGAACCCGGACCCAAGACCTTGTTGGGAAAAACCTACCTTGAAAATGGCGTAAATGAGGGCATTCAAGCTTTGCAAGTTATTGCTCGCCACCCGGCCACAGCAAAGTTTGTTGCAACCAAACTTGCGCGCCATTTCATATCTGATACACCGCCTGCTGAGGCGGTGGAGAAGTTGAGCCAGATATTCATAGAGTCTGATGGGGATCTAACGGCACTGTCGCAAGCACTTGTCGTATTGCCCTATGCTTGGAAGGAACCTTTTATTAAAATAAAGACGCCCGCGGAATTGTCTATCTCCGCTTTTCGGCTACTTGGCGTACCGGGGAGACAAAAACAGGCAATGGCCCCGTTCCGACTGTTAGGACAGATGCCTTTTTCGGCTCCGTCACCCGCGGGTTGGCCAGATACTGCGGAGGATTGGATTAGCCCTGAGTCCATGATCCGAAGGATCCAACTGATGCAGCTATTGGTTAACCGTCTCCAAACTGATATCGATCCGCGTGCGCTAGCCAGAGATAGCTTCGGGCCGGTCATTTCGGAAAACACCCGACTTTCAGTCGAACGCGCTGAGAGTCGGAAAAGCGCATTGGCGATTCTTCTCTCAGCTCCAGAATTCCAGCGTCGATGAAAGTGAAACCTATGTCGTCCCGCAGAGTATTCCTGCAGAATTCCGCTGCTGCAATTGGACTTTCTGCTGTGGCTGGATTTCCAAATCTGGCCGTCGGCCGCGTTGCGACTGAGAAGAGGCTTCTTTTTGTGATTCTGCGCGGCGGTCTGGATGGACTGACAGCAGTGCCGCCCTACGCCGATCCGCACTATCGGCCAGCGCGCGGCGCGCTCGCGGTCCCTCCTCCTGGCGAGCGAGATGGTGCAATCGATCTAGATAATCGTTTTGGTTTGCACCCCGCATTGGAGCGTCTAATGCCGTTATACCGCAGGGGTGAGTTGTTGATTATGCACGCGATTTCTATACCTGCTCCGACTCGTTCACATTTTGTGGCTCAGGATTTACTTGAGACTGGTGCCCCTAAGGGGGAGCCCCTTCGGCAAGGTTGGTTGAACCGAGCACTATCTTATTTTCCGGTCACTGACACCCGGCTTGGCCTCTCGGTGGGCTATGAAATTCCGAACGTTTTAAGGGGTAATAATCCGGTCGCGTCTTGGGCACCGTCTTGGCTACCTGAAACAAGGCCCGATCTACTCGATAAACTTGCCGATATATATCAGGACGATCCGTTACTCTCAAAGGCCCTTGCCGAAGGGCGATATGCTCGAGAAATGTCAAACCGCATTATTGGGGGTAAAGATATGATGAGAAGCGGTAATTTACGCCGCGAGCGTCAGTTTGGCACGCTAACAAAAGCAGCCGGGCGTCTTCTTGCTGCACCTGATGGAGCACGACTGGCGGTAATTGAAATGGGTGGCTGGGATACTCACACTAACCAAGTGAACCGCCTGAAGCGTAATCTAAAACTACTTGGCAATGGCCTTGCTACAATTCCCGACTCGCTCGGTTCCGCGTGGAGAGATACAGTCGTGGTGGTGGCAACTGAGTTCGGTCGGACGGTTCACACTAATGGAACAAAGGGAACTGATCACGGCACAGGATCGGCTGCGTTCATTTTGGGTGGTTCGGTTGCGGGTGGCCGCGTCGCCAGCTATTGGCCCGGCCTTGCTCCTAATCGTCTCTATAAAAACCGTGATTTGGCGGCGACGACCGATATTCGGGGGCTTTTTAAGGCAGTTCTACGAGACCACTTTGGCATCTCCCATGTGGATGTAGAAACTTCAATCTTTCCCGACAGCGCCGGTGCAAAAACGCCACCCGGAAAAATTATAATTTAGGGTTCGCGGTCAACCATATAGGCGCGTCTCAACTAATTCTGCCCAGTAGCTAGCTCCCAGAGGCAGGATTTCGTCATTGAAATCATAATTGGGGTTGTGGAGCATGCACCCGCCTTCGCGGGGACCATTGCCGATCCAAATATAGGCTCCTGGCTTTTCGTTAAGCATAAAAGAAAAATCTTCTGCACCCATCATCGGATCCTCGTCGCGAGATACACATCCTTCACCGGCAACCTTTCGAGCGACGGCAGCTGTAATATCCGTCTCAGTAGCGTCATTTATAGTCGGCGGATAGCGACGTTCGTAACGCAGATCAGAAGTGACCGAGAAAGTAGCCGCTATACCATCGGCGATACGGCGGATCTCCCTTTCCATATGGTTTTGGACATCTTCCTTAAAAGCGCGAGTGGTGCCTCGAATAGTGACCTCTTCTGGAATGACGTTCCAAGTGTCGCCAGCGTGCATTTGTGTAACAGTGACGACGGCTGAATCAAACGGGCTGATAGTGCGGCTCGTGACGGTCTGTAACGCAGATATAAGTTGGGAGCCTGCCACTATCGTATCACGTCCAAGGTCGGGCAAAGCAGCATGCGTACCAACGCCTTTCAATGTAATTTCGAATATATCGAAAGAGGCCATGATCGGCCCTGACCGAATGGCGAATTCCCCGACCGGTATCCCTGGAATGTTATGCAAGCCGTAAACCGACTCAACCGGGAATTTTTCAAAGAGGCCGTCCTCGATCATAACGCGGCCACCGCCCTCGTTTTCCTCTGCCGGTTGGAAGATGAAATGCACAGTCCCAGCAAAATTTCTAGTTTCCGATAAGTACTTGGCGGCGCCTAGCAGCATAGCGGTGTGGCCGTCATGGCCACAGGCGTGCATCTTGCCCGGGTTCTGAGATTTATAATTAACGTCGTTGGCTTCTTCGATATCGAGGGCGTCCATATCGGCGCGGAGCCCGATGGCCGGCCCGTCTCCCTTATCTCCTTTCAGTGTTCCAACGACACCGGTGCCTGCTAGTCCACGATGCACATCGATACCAAATTCGTGTAGACGGAGCGCCACGAAGTCAGACGTCTTATGTTCCTCAAATGCTTTCTCCGGATGCTGATGGATATAGTGCCGCCACTCCGTCATCTCTCTAGTGAATTCAGCGATACGGTTATTTATGGGCATGGTTATTTCCTCTGACCTCTGAAGAAGTTATCATAGCTTTCTTTGGGCGTGTTTCGGTTGAAGTGGGGACTTGATACGACTACGGGGGTTTCCGACCACTCAAGGATGAAGGGCACACGGTAAAGGGTTGCACCGACCCTAAACCCTCTCCGAAAGCCAAATGGCGAGCCTTGAACCTTTTTTGATAACGGCCGACAGGGCTTCGTAACCCGGAGTTTTCTGGGCTCCGTGATGAAGTGCAGTGTCGTGATGCTCAAGTTCCTCTGCACGGAATTTCTCGATAGTATTCCGCAAATCGGCTTCGTCGTCGCCGAGTTGCGCCGCCTGTTCCGCGTAGTGTTCGTCGATAACTTCTTCGACTGCTGCGGTGCAGGCCATGGCCGCACGTTCACCCATTAAAGCTGTGGTGGCACCGAGTACGAACCCGGCCGCGTGCCATACCGGCATAAGGGCGGTTGGGCGAATTCGACGATCTCCGATTAGTTCGTTGAATTTTTTCAAATGTTCGCTTTCCTGTTTCGCCATGTGACGAATCACATTCGCCTTTTCACTTTTGCCCAGAACCGCAAGCTGGCCTTGATAGATTCGGACTGCGCCGTATTCGCCAGCATGATCGACGCGGACGATCCTATCGAGCATTTTATTCACTGGCGGATCGCCAGGCAGGATACCGTGTTCCGTTCGCTTCTTGGTGGCGGGAATACTTTTTTTCATGCGTTTTTATCCTTTAATTGGCGCCAGCCCGCCACGCTACAAAATGCAGCGAGTACGAAACTGGTAACCGCGTTCCAGGCGGCGATTGACAAGCCAAATAAAGACCAAGGAATCTCATCGCAGCGCACAACTGGCGTCGCTAGGAGCATCTTACGTAGCTCATCGAGTGATTGGGTACTGTTGACGCCACCTTCGCCAGAACATGATGGCGGTCCCGCGATCCAGTGCTGTTCCACACCAGAATGATAAAGTGCGATGCCTGCACCGATCGTAAGCGCGACCATCGACGCCCAGGTTAGAAGCAATCTCTCGCGAGGGCCCCTGAACCAAAGGAGTGCACCAATCCCTATAAGAATAACTACCCCGTGAGGGACCCGCTGCCAAACACAGAGATTACAGGGTGCAAGACCGCCGAGATATTGGGAACCGAGAGCTAACAAAAGCGCTATTGCCGAGGCTGCCATTGCCCACAGCGGCACGTCCCGATCGTCTATAGTGATACCACCGATTTTCATGTTGTCCTTGATCCAAGCCCTAATGAAGAATTTTAAGTACTAAGAATCCACCTATTAAGATAAGACAAAATAAAGTGAATATAAGGCCAAGACGTTTTTCAATTAATTCTCTAACGGGCTGTCCGATGTAGTAGAGAAGGGTGGCGACTATAAAAAATCTTAATCCCCGCGATAATACTGAAGCAATGGTAAAGGTGGCAAAGTCTAAATTAGTTACCCCACTAGCAATCGTGATTACTTTATAAGGAAATGGTGTCACGCCGGCCATAAATACAACCCAGCCTCCGTATTCGTTATACCGGGCCGTAAAGTCAGTGAATTTCGCGCCGTAGCTATAAAAATCCAGGATCGGGCGGCCTACGCCCTCGTATAAGCCGGCACCGATCGTATAGCCAAACATCCCGCCTAACACTGAAGCGATGGTACAGGTGGCAGCGTAACGCCATGCCTTATGGCGAGCTGCTAGAACCATTGGGATCAATAAAACGTCTGGCGGTATCGGAAAAATTGAGCTTTCAACAAATGCAACAGCAGCCAGAACCCAGACAGTATTTCTGCGGGCGGCCAGGACCATCGTCCAATCGTAAAGGGAGCGTAACAAATAAGCGTCCTTTCCGGTGCACTGCGGTGTACCAGCGGTCTCCTTAAACGGCAAGTATTTGGCGTGGTATAGAAGTTTGTTATCTCTTTATTTATTTTTTCTATGCCCTAGGCTAGAGGTATGAAAACACAAACGGTGCAGCTCTCGCAATCTAAGATCAACGCTTCTTTGTCGGCCATAACCGCCGCACGGCAACTATCACCGAGTTTGCGGAGACGTGCCGTAGAGACAGATAACCTGCGGCGTTTGCCCAAAGAAAATATTGTCGATATGAAAGCTTCCGGTCTTTTCCGGATACTCCAGGCAAGCCGTAACGGTGGCTGGCAACTAGATTTCCATACCCATCTTGACGTTGTTGAGGAAGTTGCGTCGGCTTGCGGGGCATCTGGCTGGTGTTTGGGAGTACTACAAATCCATTCTTGGTTGGCGGGATTAATGAGCCAACAGGCGCAGGATGAGGTTTATAGTGATGATTCAAATGCTCTGATTGCAGCGGTGCTCGTCGCACGAGGCACAGCAACGCAAAATTCGGACGGGTATTGCATTTCAGGATTCTGGCCATTTGGATCCGGGTCGGAGCATTCCGATTGGGTTATACTGGGGGCGAGCGTCGAGGATAAAAATGGCAATGAAATAGACCAGGGTGTTTTTCTCATGCCCACTTCGGAAATTGAGATAAATGATGATTGGTATGTGGCTGGCCTCCGTGGGACGGGAAGCTGCAGTTTAGTCGCGACCGACGTTAAAGTGCCTATTCACAGGTATTTGTCCACGGTGGAGGGACGGCTCGGCAAAACTCCCGGTGCCCATCTACATGAGGGAACGCTTTTTCAGTCACCACTGACCCCTTGTCTATCGATTGCCCTTTGTGGACCGGCCGTCGGAATTGCCGAGGGAGCTATCCGCGATTTCATAAGTCACGTTCCGGGTCGTTCTAACCCTCAACTACGTGGCGCTGCGCAGATAGAATCACCCTTAACCCATAAGACCGTGGCAGAGGCAAAAGCTTCAGTAGATGCTGCACGGATGCTACTGCATCGTGCGGCCGACGATATTGAGTTAGCAGCCGGCAATGGCGGAGAGATGCGAATAGAAGTCCGCACCCGTATCCGCATGGACTGCGCCTATGCGGTGCGACTTTGTATGAACGCAGGAGAGATGATTTTTTTAGCAACCGGTGGATCTGGGCTTGCCGATACCAACCCGATTCAAAGGGCTTGGAGAGATCTCCATGCCATTAATCAGCATGCATTGTTGCAATTACAGACAAATGCAGAGATCTATGGCCGAACGATCCTCGGTCTTGATCCAGGGTCAGATATTCTTTAACCACCCTCCCACAAGTTGAAAGCTAAAGCCGCGAGGACCGCCAAATTTATACCTCTATGGCTGGTTGTCTCGATTTATGAACGCCCAACATATGATTATGTATGTTGTGTAAACCGCGCTAACTGTTAGCCACAAGGCTACTGTTGCCAATGCAAAACACAGGTAAGTGATGCTGACCCAGCCATCCGATTCCTCGCCGATCACTATCAGTATGACAAAAAGGGTTACTGCACTGACGGTCACCCAGAGCTGGCGCATGAGGTAACGGTGAATACGAATAGTCATTTTTTATTTAAATAACTTTTCTATCTGATTAACGATACTGTATCTCGTGCGTTTTAGGTCCCACATCTCAGAATAATCAAGATAAATAATAGAGGCTATTTGAGCGATAGTGATCGTATTTGAGAAATATTACTAATTATGTTTAGTCCTCTAGAAAACGGAATACTTGACCCGTACTCTCGCCCCGGGGTATGCGGGACTGATTGCGGGCGTGGCGGAATTGGTAGACGCAGTGGATTCAAAATCCACCGGTGGCAACACCTTGGGAGTTCGAGTCTCCCCGCCCGTACCATCCTCCTGGTTAAAATCCTGAGGTCCGCCGGACCGAAAAGCGCTACGCTGGCACTTCGCCTAGCACAGTGGTTCGGTACATCTCGCGACGATAACCATCGTGGTCGTTGAATGCATGATGCAAGCATAGTCGGTTATCCCAAACTGCTAGCGTGTGTGGTGCCCAGCGTAGGCGGCAGGTAAAAGCCGGTTGTGTGATGTGGTTGCGCAAGAATGTTAGTATCATGTTGGACTCCGGTTCTGTCATGCCGGCGATCGATACCGAATAAGCGTCGTCTACGTATATTGCTTTTTCACCTGTTTCTGGATGGGTTCGGATTACCGGGTGCGTAGCGCCGATGATCATCGGTTCCGCGTCGAATTTGAGTGGCGTACTACCAAGGGCCTTCTTACCGTATTTTTTTGCGCCTTTTTCCATTTCAGAAAATACCTTACGGGCCGACATATGCACCCTGATATTTGAGAGTGTCTTCTTCATCGTATCGCTAAGGAAAGCATAGGCGAGGGCGGAATTTGCCCAAATCGTATCGCCACCAAATGGCGGGATATCCTTGCCGAAAAGGATGGTAATCGCAGGCGGACGTTCCAGAAATGGCGAATCAGTGTGCCAAGCACTTCCGAAAATCATGTGCGCCTTGGTATCCGCCTCTTTCAGAACAAGTTGTATTTCCGGGTGGTCGGCTAGGCCGGGCGTATATGCATCCCTGCCAAAGTCTCCGAAAAACTCGGTAAAATTTTCCTGATCGGAATGGGAAATTTCCTGGTCTCGGAAATAGATCATCTTGTGCCGGTAAAGCGCGTCCTTTATCTCCGCGAATGCCGATTCGGTCAGATTCCTGACATCTACGTCCCGTATTTCAGCGCCCATCGCCGCGCTCAATGGCACAGCGACGATGTGTTTATAGTCTTTGGCTTGGTTTGCAAATTCCCCCGTCGGATGTACATCCATAATATTTTTCCCCTGATGTCGAAAAAAATCTAAGCACGGCGAGCGATGGAAAGAAATATTCCGGTTTGAGATCAACTAACTGGTTCCCAACTGTGCTCTGTTATTTAGCTGAAACAGTCGCCGCCGTTTACCGCGACGTACTGTCCGGTCATAAAATCGCTTTCTGGCGATGACAAGAAAACACAGGCACCAATCAGATCGTCCGGCAACTGTTCGCGCTTGAGCGCCCGTGACTGAATGACTAGGTTCTTGTCGTGGTCTCCCTCTGGCCCCCAGCCAAGGACCGCCTCGCTCATCGTAAGGCCGGGCGCTAGCGTATTAATGGAAATGTTGTATGCGCCGAGTTCTTTCGCAAGGCAGCGAGTCATGGCATAGACGCCGCCCTTCGAAGTCACATAGTGCAGCATGAAGGGCACACCCTTCAGGATCGTATCAGAGCCAACATTTACAATCTTTCCGTATTTCTGTGGCTGAAAAGCTTTCATTGCAGCACGACACATCAATAGCATGCCACGCACGTTAACTGACTGCACCTTATCCCACAGATCAATATCAATTTCGTCGAAGGGTTGCGGTTTCAGCGTGCCGAACAGGGCGGCATTGTTGATAAGAACATGGAGGCTGCCAAATTTTCCTAGCACGTCGTCGACCAATGCAAGTGTTGCCTTTTCGTCACTGATATCGCACTCGAACGCGGCGAGTTCCGCGCCCGCAACTTCTGACGCGATACGTTCCATGGTTTTAGTACCGTCTAAAATATCGACGATAGCTACCTTCGCGCCCTCTTCGGCCAGCGCCTTGGCATAAGCTGCGCCGATACCCTGTGCTGCACCGGTGACGATTGCGACTTTTCCGTCTAGCTTTCCCATTAAGGCCTCCCAGATGTTTGTTCTAGTCGCCACTCATGGCATGCTTTGCAGCAGGCCGTAAACCCCCGTAAATTGGCCTTTGTAAAGAATTTGGGAGACGTTTTATGAGACTGCTGAAAGTTTTATTTATTTTGCTAACTGCGTTACCCGTTGCGTCAAACTTAATCCACGCGGTATAGGCAGACCTATGATTGATCCTAAGCTCTTTAAGTTTGACACGCTCGGGCTACATGCCGGCCAGCAGCCGGACCCGGCGACCGGCGCACGCGCGCAGCCGATTTACCAGACCACTTCTTACGTATTTCAAGACACCGATCACGCGGCGGCTTTGTTCAACCTCGAACGTACCGGACATATTTATTCTCGAATTTCGAATCCGACCGTTGCGGTTTTGGAAGAACGCCTCGCGGCGTTGGAAGGCGGGCTGGGCTCGGTGGCGACTGCGTCCGGGCAGGCAGCGCTTCATCTCGCCGTCGTCACGCTGATGGGGCAAGGGGGGCACATTGTATCGTCGGCATCGATCTACGGCGGAAGTCACAACATGTTCGCACACACGTTACCGCGCTTCGGGATTACCACGACCTTTGTCGACCCGCGTGAGCCGGATGCATTCGCTGAGGCGATCACGCCCGCTACCCGTCTTGTTTTCGGCGAAACTCTTGGCAATCCGGGGTTGGAGATCATGGATCTGCCGAAGATCGCTGAAATTGCTCACGACAGAGGTATCCCATTGATGATCGACAATACATTTGCGACACCATATCTATGTCGCCCGTTCGAGCACGGTGTCGATATCGTCATGCATTCGGCGACTAAGTTTCTCGGGGGCCACGGCACGTCGATTGCCGGGGCTATCATCGATTCGGGTAATTTCGACTGGGAGGCCTCTGGCAAGTTCTCTACCCTGACAGAACCTTACGAAGGGTATCACGGTCTCGATTTCGCAGAGGAGTTTGGTCCTGCCGCTTTCATCATGAGGGCTCGAACAGAGGGGCTACGGGACTTTGGTGCGGCGCTAAGCCCGACTAATGCTTTTTTCATCCTTCAGGGTGTAGAAACTCTGCATGTTCGTATGGAACGTCACGTAAAAAACGCACGGAAAGTCGTTGATTTTCTGAGTGGCCACGACGGTGTCGACTGGGTCACTTGGCCAGAGCGCAATGATCATCCGGATAAGGCGCTGGCGTCTGAGCTTCTACCCAAAGGACCGGGTGCTATTTTCTCTTTCGGTATCAAAGGCGGACGCGAGGCAGGGCGTTTGTTCATCGAACGGTTAAGGCTTTTCTCACACCTTGCTAATGTCGGCGATGCTAAGTCGCTAGTGATTCACCCCGCATCAACCACCCATCAACAAATGGATTCTGCTTCGCTGGAGGCAGCCGGTATCGGCGAAGAGCTTGTACGTCTGTCGGTGGGGCTGGAAGATCCAGACGATCTGGTTTCCGATCTCGATCAGGCATTACATTATGTACAGCGCAGGACCAAGGCGAAGGCTGACAATTGATGGACTTTTACGTAGACGATAAAAACGTCTTTGCAGCGACAGGTGGTAAACCGTTTAATCCTCAACTGCCTGCGGTAATCTTTATCCACGGCGCGGGGATGGACCATACTATCTGGGCATTACAGACCCGCTGGTTTGCCTGGCACGGCTATGGAGTATTGGCAATCGACCTGCCGGGTCATGGAAAATCGGCTGGGCCTGCACTAGAAAGTATCGAAGAGCAAGCAGCTTGGATAAACCGCCTCATCAATGCATGTGGGGCAGAACACATCTCTCTGGTAGGCCATTCTATGGGCTCCCTTATCGCGCTAGCTGCCGCAGCGGAATCTGGAGATAAGATTTCCCGGCTAGCGTTACTTGGCGTCGGTGCTGCGATGCCGGTGCACCCCGAATTACTTGCAGCAACTAGATTGAATGATCCAGTTGCTTGGGATCTGATTGTCTCTTGGGGCTTTGGGAAGCCGGCGCATTTCGGTCTTAATAAGGCACCCGGTATGTGGATGCAGGGCGGAGGGAGATCTTTGCTCGCTCGTGTGCCTGATGACGTTCTTGGAATAGATATGGCTGCATGTGATACCTATGCATCTGCGCCTGAAGCTGCGGCCAGGGTTACCTGTCCAACGCTGATTATCGCGGGGGATTGTGATATGATGACCCCGAGAAAGGCAGCTGCATCCCTCGCCGAAGAAATCCTCGACGTCAAGGTCATCGTTCTGAAGAACTGTGGGCATATAATGATGGTTGAACGTCCCGACGAGACTTTGGATGCGTTGATCGAGGTGTTTTCGTAAATCCTGCTCGGCTTGAACAAATTCTCGGACCTATTATTTGACAGTTAAACCGGGATTTTTTTAATGTCGACAAAGCTATGTGATTATTTTTTCTGCCCTGTTAAGGTTCTAGCTTGGCTCCAGGGGAATGCCGATGAAACTGGTTCTGGAATCGGAAAAACGATGGCGGGGCAATCAGCTACGTCATCGAAAGGGTAAAATCCTGCTTAAGCGTCTTATCGAAGGTGAGATGGGAAGTCCCGAAAATTACGGGTTGCATATCGGACGAGAGAGTGCCGAATTCTTCTCGCCTCGGCACCGCCATCCATGGGATCAGATCCGGTACTGTATTTCCGGTAGCGTACCGATTGGACCTGGCAAGACTATCGAAGCCGGCGAGATCGGCTATTTTCCTGAGGGACTTCACTATGGTCCGCAGGAAGGCCCGGAACGGACTGTGATGGTGCTGCAGTTCGGCGGGGCCAGTGGGAATGGGTATCTGAATCGGGATGAAGTGAACCGCGCCTATGAGGAGTTGAGCGAAGTCGGCAGCTTCGATAAGGGTGTCTTCCGACGCTCACGGGGAAAGGGGAAAAGAAATCTCGATGGGTATGAAGCCATTTGGCAGCATTTGACTGGGGCACCGCTGGTGTTTCCGCGACCGCGCTATAGCGCGCCAGTAATCATGAAGCCAGGCAATTTTGCCTGGCGTGCCGGTCGTGAATCAGGTGTTTACCTGAAGAATCTTGGCCGATTTTCCGATCGCGGGATGGAGGTGACTATCGTGAGGCTTGATCGGGGTGGGCATCGTATCCTCCAAGATGTGGAACATCTACGCATTGTATTCGTTATGAAGGGGCAGGGGAGATGCGGGATTAGGAATTACAAGCGGCATACGGCGATCGAATTCAAATCGGGAGAGGCAGCGAGCTTTATGCCCGCCGTTACAACGGAACTATTGTGCATAACGATTCCGTCGGTGACCACAATGGGGCTGTCGGCAGCGTAATCACTTGACCCGTCAATAAATATCCCAAAACGATGGCCAGCTGTTCCGGGCTGGTCGTACCAGAGACCTGGCATGTCCAAGGAGGAATTCGCGAAGTCTAATTTGGAAGACAGAGATAACGACGTTAAGGCGTGACTTGCGCGATGGCAGGCATCCAGAGAAGATGATTTCAGAAACGGGAGACCTGCTCAATGCCGGAATCTGGCATCAAGAAATTCGATAAGTTCGATTATGTCATTGTCGGCGCCGGTACAGCGGGCTGCGTGATCGCAAATCGGCTGAGTGCCGATCCCGAAGTGAATGTTCTGCTACTAGAAGCCGGCGGCAGGGATAACTATTTCTGGATCAAAATCCCGGTCGGTTATCTTTATACAATTAACAACCCACGCACTGACTGGTGCTACCAGACAGAGCAAGAACCGGGTCTGAATGGCCGTGCGCTGGCATACCCGCGCGGTAAGACGTTAGGTGGTTGTTCGGCGATCAACGGCATGATTTATATGCGTGGCCACGAGCGCGACTACGATCAGTGGCGCCAAATGGGTAATACCGGCTGGGGCTGGGAAGACGTGTTACCGCTATTTCAAAAATCAGAGAATTTCGCGGGAGGAGAGAGTGACCTGCACGGTGTGGACGGCGAATGGCGCGTGGAACATCAACGTTTGTCGTGGGAGGTTCTGGACGCATTCCGAGAGGCCTGTGTGGAAGTAGGCATTCCCAAGACCGAGGACTTTAACCTTGGTACTAACGATGGCGTAGGATATTTTCATGTCAACCAAAGGCGTGGTGTTCGGTGGAGCGCTGCGCACGCCTTTCTCCATCCGATCAAACACCGTAAAAACCTGACCGTGCTGACTAAGGCACACGCAAAAAATCTGACGATTACCGATGGCAGAGTAACAGGTGTCGATTTCTGGCTCGACAATGCGGATGCCCATGCTGCTGCTGCTCGGGAAGTAGTGCTGGCGTCCGGCGCCGTAGGTTCGCCTCAGATATTACAGCTTTCGGGGATTGGTCAGGGCAGGGTATTACGTGATAGAGGGGTGGACGTAGTGCACCACCTCCCGGGTGTGGGCGAAAACTTACAGGACCATCTTCAGATCCGTGCCGTCTACAAGGTTCAAAACGCGAAAACCTTGAACGAGTGTGCTAGTAGCTTAATAGGAAAAGCGATAATGGGACTAGAATACGCCCTATTTAAGCGGGGACCAATGACCATGGCACCCAGCCAGCTCGGAGTCTTTACCAAATCCGACCCGCGCCTAGAGATGCCCAATCTGCAATATCACGTTCAGCCGCTGTCCCTTGAAAAATTTGGCGAGCCGCTGCATCGATTCCCAGCGATCACTGCGTCGGTATGCAATCTGCGCCCGGATAGTAGGGGTCACATTCGTATCACAAGCCCTGATCCCCGGGCTAAGCCCTCGATAAGGCCCAACTATCTGAGCGCAAAGTCTGATCAGGAGATTGCGGCCAATGCACTCAAGCTAACTCGGAAAATTGTTGCGGCGTCGGCGATGGAAAAGTATCAGCCGGAGGAGTATCTTCCGGGTCCGCAGGTGGAGACTGATGAGGATCTTTCTCGTGCCGCTGGCGATATAGCAACGACAATATTTCACCCAGTTGGAACTTGTAAGATGGGCTCAGACAGTATGGCCGTGGTAGATGAGCGGCTACGCCTCCGTGGATTGGCGGGTCTCCGTATTGCGGATGCATCGATCATGCCCACGATCACGTCTGGCAATACAAATTCACCGACCATAATGATCGCAGAGAAGGCCGCGGAGATGATCAAGCTGGATCATGCTGGATGAACGCAGATTTATACCACGGTATCGTGGAAGTCGGAGAAAAAGAGATAGCCGCGTTCGATATAGTATCACTTGACCGTGATTTTTACGAAAATCCGTATCCAGTTTTCCATGCGCTACGGCGGTATGCGCCAGTTCATAAAATGCCCTCGGGCGCGTGGTTTCTGACCCGGCATCCGGATCTTGACTCCGTTTATCAAAACCCGACGCTTTTTTCATCGGACAAGAAATTGGATTTTAAGGAGAAGATGGGAGACACGTCTCTTTATGAACACCACACAACTAGCCTCGTATTCAACGACCCGCCAGGCCACACGCGAGTCCGCAAGCGTTTGGCACCGGCGTTCACGCCGCGGGCTTTAAGAGCGCTCGAATCGCGAGTCATTGAGGTGGTTGATGCGTCTCTTGATGCCGTACAAGAAATGGGGACGTTTGATCTCCTTCAGGATTACGCAATGAAGCTGCCAATCGAACTAATAGGCGACATGTTGGGCGTGCCGAGGAATGACCGGTACAAATTATCGCCCTGGGCGGTGTCGATCCTCGGCGGGCTAGAAGCCGATCTGACGGTGGATAAACGGGATGCGGCGGCGCAGTCTGTCGACGAATTCAAGGAATATCTTCGCTGGCTGATTGCAGAACGCGAAAGAAAACCACTTTCTGATGAAAATGGTGAGGTGCTTTCTAAGCTGATTGGCCCAGACGTTAACGGGGAGTCTCTGAATGAACTAGAATTACTCCATAACTGCATTTTTCTACTGAATGCCGGACATGAAACAACAGCCAACACTGTCACGAACGGGATCGACATCCTATTGCGCTATCCCACCGAGATGGAACGTCTAAGAAAAGATCCTAGTCTTATCGTTTCCGCTATTGAGGAGGTTCTCAGATTCGAGAGCCCGGTACAATTGAACAATCGGAGACTTGTCGACAATGCAGAAATCGGCGGCGTCTCTATGAAAAAAGGAGACTATATCTGGCTATGTATAGGCGCTGCGAATCGGGATCCAGAGATATTTTCACAGCCCGATACCCCGAATATCATGCGAGAGAAGAACCGGCACTTTGCATTCGGTTCGGGAATACATTCTTGTGCCGGAATTTCGCTAGGCCGGATGGAAGCTCGTATCGCTTTACTGCGTTTTGTTCAGCGGTTCGCTAACATAAACCCCTCAGGAACGGCTGCACATCATCCCCGTGCGCGGTTCCGTGGTTTCGTCAAATATCCTGTATACGTATCGAACTGATTGACGCTTTCAACTTCGACCCTTACGTTCCGCTCGCTCTAAAACAGGCAGAAGGATCCGGTTGGTGCCCGATCTCAAAAAACTAGGCGTAGACGCCAAGGCATGGCCGTTTGCGGAAGCCCGCAGCCTCTTGAAACGTGTAGGCGAAACTACGCCCAAGAAGGGATACGTATTATTTGAAACAGGTTACGGCCCATCTGGCCTTCCGCATATTGGTACGTTCGCCGAAGTTGTACGAACAACGATGGTGAGACAAGCCTTCGAGGCTGTCTCAGATATACCTACTAAGCTCTTCGTATTTTCTGATGACATGGACGGGCTTCGCAAGGTTCCGGATAACGTTCCCCAGAAAGAAATGATGGCGGAGCACCTAGGTAAGCCGTTGACCGGAGTACCAGACCCTTTCGGTTCCCATGAAAGCTTCGGAGCTCATAACAACGCGCGGCTCAAGGCCTTTCTCAATACCTTCGACTTCGATTATGAATTCAAAAGCGCAACCGAATGCTATAAGACAGGCCAGTTCGACGGGACTTTACTTCAAATCCTCAAACATCATGACGATATCAACGATGTTATTAAGCCAACGCTTGGTGAAGAACGGCGAGCAACCTACAGCCCATTTTTACCGGTGTGCCGAAAAACGGGACGTGTACTGCTAGCCGAAATTGTCGAAACGAAGCCGGATTCCGGCACTATCGTTTACAAGGATGAGGATGGGTTGCTAGTAGAGACACCCGTCACAGGTGGCCATTGCAAGCTGCAGTGGAAAGCTGATTGGGCGATGCGATGGACAGCTTTAAACGTTGATTATGAGATGTCGGGTAAGGATTTGATCGATTCAGTACGTTTGTCAGGCAATATTTGCCGTCTTTTAGGTGGAAAACCGCCAGAAGGATTTACTTATGAACTTTTTTTGGACGAAAACGGCGAAAAAATTTCCAAATCGCGCGGAAATGGAATTTCTGTCGAGGAATGGCTCGAATACGCGACCCCAGAAAGCTTATCACTTTACATGTATAATTCGCCGAAAAAGGCGAAGAGGCTCTTTTTTGATGCAATTCCACGACACGTTGATGATTATTTGGTACATCTGGGAAAATACTACCAGCAGGAAGAAGCGGCGCAGCTCGAAAATCCAACCTGGCATATCCATAATGGCTTGCCGCCAAAACCCGAAGGTCATGTTACTTTTGGATTATTACTGAACCTCGTCAGTGTTTGTAATACTGAAGACCCTGGTGTTTTGTGGGGTTTCATTACCCGCTACGCCTCGACTGCGACGCCGGAAACCGCACCAATCCTTGACAGACTCGTCTTGTATGCAATCGCATACTACCGTGATTTCGTAAAACCGGAAAAGAGCTATCGCACTCCGACCAAAATGGAATGCGCCGCGCTGGAAGATCTTGTAATTGCTTTGAACGCTCTCCCGCCCGATGTTTCCGCGGAAACGATACAGACCGAGGTTTACGCGGTTGGTAAACGTCACGAATTCGAGAGCTTGCGAGACTGGTTTAAGACGCTTTATGAGGTGCTGCTTGGACAAAGCGACGGGCCTCGTTTCGGATCCTTTGTCGCACTCTACGGAAAGATCGAGAGCATAGATTTGATACGCGGCGTGCTAGCCGGCGAAAGCTCAGTGGTTGAGTGATCACTACTTTTGTTTCCACCCGACCCCCAGCCGTATCGAATTTGGTAAATATACCTTGCCGTCATCGCGAAAAAGCTCGAAAGCCTCGTTCAGGTCTCTTTTTAAAATTTTGCGAGTGAGGTCATCCAGTATTCGGACCTTGTCTAAATAACCGCGGATCAGGGCACGATTGATGTAATCTTCAAGGTCATCAACCGGACGATTATAACAAATGCTACGCTCTTCGACACGTTTGAAACCGGCTCCTTCAAGTATGGCGGTTAAAAGCCCTCGTTCTCCGAGGCTATTACGTTGCGGCGGCGGGCCTTCATCTTCGCCGAGCGCTTTTGCCATTGCACGGCGGATCACGAAGAAAGCTGGATTTTCATCATAGGGTCCCCAAACCATGTAGCCTACCCGGCCTCCCGGTTTTAGGACTCGGAGAGCTTCCTTAGCTGCGACGGTCCTGTTTTCGGGAAACATCAAGCCGAAGCGACATGTGATACAATCGAAGACATCGTCCGCGAACGAAAGGTCTCCCATGTCTGAAGCGGCAAAACGGATGTTCGATAGGCCTAGTTTGTCGGCCCTACCGCGCGCGGTTATCAACATTTCGGGTGTTAAGTCACACGCTGTAACGGTCCCTAAGCCATTCAGAGAAACGCATATACTGATAGCTGGGTCGCCCGTACCAGAACCTATATCGAGGATTTCTTCGCCGGATTTGATACACAGATTTTCTATAAGAAACTGATTCAGGGTGTCATCGGCAGAGAGGCCTTCAGAGGCGGTGGCGGTCCAAGCTACACTGCGTTCCTTCCAGTGATTTCGGCCGACCTGATTCAGGTCTTCCATCAGATTTTCTTGCCACCTTTTTGTTTGGCAAAATCGAAATATAACTCGCGTGCCCGAGTTGCCACAGGGCCTATCTGGTAGCGAGCATCCTCGACCTGTACCACCGGCTGGATCTTCGAGTAGTTACCGGTCAGGAAAACCTCGTCTGCTGCATAGACGTCGTCCATCGTCATTGTACGCTCTTCAACTTCATATCCGTCGCTTAATAGTAATTCAATTATACGTTTTCGTGTTAAGCCACACAGAAATGATCCGTTCGGTACCGGCGTTTCTACCAAGGATCCTGTACCGATAAACAAGTTGTTAGTGGCGAATTCCGCCACGTTACCCAAGGCATCTAGCACTATAGCGGTTCCGTATCCTCGTCCACGAGCTTCCGCTAGAGCACGTCCAACGTTGGGATAAAGACAAGATGCTTTCGCGTTTGTTGGCGCTGCTTCCGGTGTCGGTCGGCGAAAAGAGGATAGCATAGTCGTTACACCGCCCCAGGGCGGCATTGGGGCTTCGAATACTGTTAGGATGAAGTTGGTAGATCCTGTATCAGGCGCGACAAACCCATCCTCGAAATACATCATAGGTCTTATATAGAGTTCCGCGTCTTCGGGAAATTTTTCTATCCCATCCCATGAGAGCGCAACTATCTCTTCCGTGGGGACAGGGCATACCATGTTGAACGCGTTCCCTGACTCGACTAGCCGCGAACAATGGCGATCTAGGTCGGGAGCTAGCCGCTGAAAACACCGAGCTCCATCGAAAACAGAGGACGCCATCCACCAAGCATGACTCATCGGTCCTAGCATGGGTTGGTTTCCCTCGAACCACTCACCGTCTTTCCATGTAAAAGAACTACGGTCGGTCATGCGAGTGTCTTAGGATCGACACCGTCGGTAGAACGTTCATCGCGGAAGGCTCTCGCATACGCATGGATACGCGTGACCATTGCGTGAAGGCCGTTTGCGCGGCTCCCGCTGAGGTGAGAGCCCAGCCCTAGAACTTCGAAAAATTCTGGCGGAGTTTCGATTATGTCCTCCGGCGTCCGATCGGAATAGACCCGCAGCAGGACGGCAATTAGGCCTCTAACAATCATTGCATCGGAGTCGGCCTCGAAATGAATTCGTCCATCTATTTGTTTTGCATGGAACCATACTTGCGACTGGCAGCCCGGCACTTTGTGAGAATCATCTTTCTTATCATCCGTGAGCCCTTCCAACCCTTTCCCCATCTCGATAATATATTCGTAGCGTTGCATCCAGTCGTCGAAAAACGCGAATTCTTGAACAATTTCTTGTGTGGTAGCGCTGATATCAGAGTGCGATGTCATGCTTTCGATATAATCCGGTTTCTGCGTCTTATCAACGCATGTTGATTTTCCGACCGTTGCGATTCGCGTTAAATATTAGGTTCCATAACGTGAGAGAAGATACTTGATCGATATTCATTCATTAATTTTGCCTTTGCTTCGTTTGTTCCCGTCGGAGCCCGTACACAATCTGACGATCTGGGCGCTAGAGATGGGGTTGGGTCCGAGCGACAGGGTGCCTGACGACCCAGTGTTAGAGACAGAGGTCTGGGGGTTAAAATTCAGGAACCCTGTGGGTCTATCAGCTGGCTTCGACAAGGGTGCAAAGGTTCCTGACGCGATGATGCGTGCAGGATTCGGATTTGCGGAGGCCGGTACGGTGACGCCATTGCCGCAGCCAGGAAATCCTAAGCCGCGAATGTTCCGATTGTCTATGGATAATGCGGCGATTAATAGGCTCGGATTCAATGGTCAAGGGCTTGGACCTTTTCTAAAAAAAATCTCGCGGCGTGAACCGGGGCTTGGGCCTTTCGGGGCTAATGTCGGAAAAAACAAATTGACCGAGGACGGGGCTGCCGATTACGAAATCGGTATCGAGGCTGTAGCACGCTACGCAGATTATCTCGTATGCAATATATCGTCGCCAAATACACCTGGTCTACGGGCAATGCAAGGGCGTGCCATAATGGCCGACATGATTAATCGATCACTTAAGGCCCGGGCGCGAGCTATCCCTGAGGAAGAAAAACGTCCGCCGTTGATTATGAAAATCGCTCCCGATCTCAACGATATCGAGCGAACTGACATAGCGACCGTGATCCTAGAGTCAGGTGTCGACGGTATAACGGTTGCAAATACAACCGTCCAACGTCCATCTGAAATGACTGACCCTCGGACACACGAAGCCGGCGGTCTAAGCGGCGCCCCTTTATTTTCCATTGCTCTAGAAATCATAGGCGATATGTACAGGCGGACGGGCGGTCGTGTACCGATCATCGGCTGCGGCGGGGTTGCAAGTGGGAATGATGCCTACAGGATGATCCGCGCTGGCGCATCACTCATTCAAATCTATACAGCACTGGTGTTCTGCGGACCAGTAATTGTCCCACGTATCAAGCAAGATCTTGCTAAGTTGATCAAGGGTGATGGGTTTTCATCAGTTAAGGACGCTGTAGGGGCTGATCACCGGGAATCTTAAGCTAGTCCCTCAGTTGATAAAAGAATCTGCGGCCTTCATCATATTGATTTTTAAAAAATGAGGCTCGATAGGTAATCGAAAAAGAAGACATCGTTCTGGATTTTTAAATTAATTCGGGTGTGGATTCTAACCCTGCAGGTAAGGAGCGTCCCATCTATAAAGACAACGCCTATTTTCCCCCTATATAGTATTGCATCAGCGCTGTTGCCTCGGGTGAGTTCCACTCGGCTACACCGATCAGCCGGCCTAATTCCCTTCCATCGCGGTCGATAAGGATAGTCGTGGGAATTCCACGGGCCTTCGCGGCAAACATCATTTTTGAGTCTACGTCGTGATAGAGGGGCAACCCTCGAAGCCCGAGCTTATCACGGAATGGTCCGATTTTCTCCCAGCCCTCTCGGTCCTCCGAAAGTGCGATCACGAGGAAATCACGATCTTTCAGTTTGTTGTGCAGATGCATCAGAGACGGCATCTCGCGTACGCACGGTCCGCACCAAGTGGCCCAGAAATTGACCAGTACAATACGGCCACGAAAGTTCGCTAGGGTCAGTTGGGTCCCGTTTTTATCCGTGAAAATTGTTTCCAACGGAGCGGGACGTTGATTTGAGGGCTTAAATTTCTTCATCCAGCCCTTAAGTGGGGGCGCGGAAACCAAATTCTCTTTGGCGTATGAGCTTGAATCCGTGCCAATTATCGCCATTATCGACACGCAGGCGGTTAGACTCGCGATGACCGTGACGTTTTTGAAAATTCTGGATCTGAGATCGAAACAAACCATGAGCGAAAAACCTACCCTTGAGAGTACCGAGAGTACCGACGGCAATCCTAGCCAGATGTGGGGTGGGCGTTTTACTGCCGGTCCCGACGCACTTATGAGAAAAATTAATGCCTCTATCGGCTTTGACAAGGGGCTTTATGATCAGGACATTTCTGGATCATTAGCACACGTTCGTATGCTGGGCGCGTCGGGAATTTTGTCTGTTGACGAGGTCGAGGCTATTTGTACAGGTCTGGAGAATGTTCGAGAAGAGATCGTTTCCGGAAACTTCGATTTCCGCGCTGATCTTGAGGATATCCACATGAACGTGGAGGCGCGCCTTGTCGAAATGATTGGCGAGACTGCTGGTCGCCTCCATACCGCACGGTCGCGAAATGACCAAGTGGCGACCGATTTTAAGCTTTGGGTAAGGGACGCTATTGATGCGGCTGACGATTCCCTGAGGGCGGTTCAAGAAATGCTGATTGATCAGGCTGACGCCCATGCGGATTGGGTTATGCCCGGATTCACTCACCTGCAAGCTGCCCAGCCGGTGACTGTGGGTCACCATCTCCTTGCTTATGTCGAGATGTTTGGGCGTGATCGGTCGCGGTTTGAAGATGCTCGGCGGAGACTGAATGAGAGTCCGCTTGGTGCTGGTGCGCTCGCAGGGACGTCTTTCCCGATTGACCGTGAGGCGACGGCGAAGACGCTGGGCTTCGACCGGCCGACTGCCAATTCTCTTGACACAGTCTCTGACCGCGACTTCGTTCTTGAGTTCTTGGCGGTCGCGGCGATCTGTGCCGGTCACTTGTCTAGGTTGGGCGAAGAATTGGTGATATGGTCTTCGGCGCAATTTAGGTTCGTGCAGTTATCGGATTCGTTCTCTACTGGATCATCGATGATGCCGCAGAAACGCAATCCTGATGCAGCAGAGCTTGTTCGTGGAAAGACTGGGCGGATAATGGGCGCATTCGTTACCTTGACCACGGTTATGAAGGGGCTTCCACTAGCCTATTCCAAAGATATGCAAGAAGATAAAGAACCCGTCTTCGACGCGGCGGAGACGTTGATGTTGTGCCTTGCGGCGGCGGCGGGGATGATGGCGAATGTCACCTTTGATCGTGACCGCCTTGCGGCCGCAGCGGGTGACGGATACACGACGGCGACCGATCTCGCCGACTGGTTAGTTCGAGAAGCCGATGTCCCGTTTCGAGAGGCACATCACATTGCTGGCCAGATTGTCGCTTTGGCCGAGAACAGGAGCTGTGGGTTGGAATCCCTTTCGTTGGAAGATCTTACGTCAGTTGATGGCAGGATTACTGACGACATTTTTAATGTGTTGGGTGTGGATAATTCGGTCCGCAGCCGGACCAGCTATGGCGGAACCGCACCCGAAAATGTGCGGGCTCAGATCGCTGCCGCGCGAGCTCGGTTTTTGTGATGGCAGATCGGTACATATTGACGGTCCTAATGGGTTTGGTCCTTGGAATTTCAGTTGGGGCCTGTGGCAAGAAGCCTAGTGACGTTGACTCACCGCCCGGGTCGCCTAAATTTCCGACCCAATACCCGACCTCGAGTTAAGGGCTTTTCCATGACGGATTTTTCTTATCGTGGTGGGAAGTTGTTTGCTGAGGACGTGCCAATTACCGAAATCTCTAGTTTTATCGGTACACCATTCTATTGTTATTCAGCGTCTATACTGGAGGATAACTATCGCCGGTTCGCTTCGGCTTTCCAAGGTTTAAACGCAGAAATTTGCTATGCTGTGAAAGCAAATAGCAATCAGGCGGTAATTAGTCTGTTTGCCGGTATGGGAGCTGGGGCTGATGTTGTATCGGAAGGAGAACTTCGACGTTCCGTAGCAGCCGGCATATCCGGAGAAAAGATCGTGTTCTCTGGTGTTGGGAAATCGGCAACAGAGTTGGCGGTTGCGCTAGAGTACGGATGCGGCCAATTCAACGTAGAGTCTGAGTCGGAGCTCAACCTCCTTTCAGAAGTTGCGTCTGATATGGGAAAGACGGCCACGATCGTTTTTCGTGTCAATCCGGATGTCGATGCGGATACGCACCACAAAATATCCACGGGACGTGCCGGTGATAAGTTCGGCATCCAGTTTGAGCGTGTTGCCGAGGCATATGATCGTGCGCGGATCCTTGACGGGATCGATCCTCGAGGTCTGGCGGTACATATCGGTTCGCAGCTAACGCGTCTTGATCCGTTTCGAGGTGCCTTTGAAAAGATTGCCGGCCTCGTCAGAGAACTGCGTGCCAAGGGGCATGTTATAGAACGCCTCGATCTCGGCGGTGGGCTCGGCATCGTTTATCGGGACGAAATTCTGCCGAACTTGAGCGATTATGCTGACATCGTCCGTAATGTTTTTGGACAAATGGGCTTAAAAATAACTTTTGAACCCGGACGGCGGCTCACGGGGGAGGCGGGTATACTCGTTACCGAGGTCCTTCATATGAAGGAAAGTGGTGGCCGTCGTTTCGCAATCGTAGACGCCGCAATGAACGACTTGATCCGACCGACGCTTTATGACGCATGGCATGAGATCGAGCCTGTGGTTGAACCTGAAAACGGTGGTCCGGTATCTCCGCTTGATATCGTGGGACCTGTCTGCGAAACGGGGGACGTTTTCGCAGTCCAGCGGCAGATGCCCGAGACTAGGGTCGGTGATTTATTTGTCTTACGCTCAGCTGGTGCCTACGGCGCAGTGATGTCGTCGACATATAATTCCAGACAATTGGTCCCGGAGGTCATGGTAAAGGGGGATCTATACACTGTAATCCGACCTCGGTCAGACTTTGATACGCTAATAGGCATGGATATTGTTCCGGATTGGATCGCAACCGAATGAGGTGGCAAAGGGCTCCTTAGAATTACGGCATTAGTCCTGACGAACCACTCCGATAAAAGGTAGACTGCGAAATAAGTGAGCCATATCAATGCCATATCCCACAACGAACAAATCTTCTACAGGGAAACCAACATAGTCGGCTTCGATAGAAACCTCGCGTTTTGCATACTTATCTAGTAACACACAGGTATGAACTGCATCTGCACCTCGGGCTATCATCAAGTCTGTTGCGAAGGCAAGTGTGCGGCCGCTGTCGAGTATATCATCAACGATCATGACGCTTCGGCCTTTCACATCCTCCGAAATATCTCGGGTCAGTTCCACAGTTCCGGAACTTTCGATTTGGGCGCCATAGCTGGAAAGCGTGATGAAATCCACACGAGGACGCATGCCGGCGCGGTCGAGTGCCCGCAGTAGATCCGCTGCGAATACGAAACTACCTTTTAGAACCACCACTATGAGTAAATCGCTCGGCAGATTATTGGCTATTTCTATTGCCAGAGTCTCAATTCGGTCAGCAAGTGCATCCGCATCGAATACGACTTCAATTTCAGGCAAGTCATTCATCATTTGGAGCCTTTCGTTTACCTCATTCAGAGGCTAGCCCAACTTCTATTCGTTCTGACTCAGTTGGGTAGTTAGGAATTTGGATAGAAAACCTGGCCACTTCGTTCGGCAACATAGGGCCCTGTTGCATTTTAAAAGTCCAAATCTTGACGGTTTTGCCCAATTTATTTAGGAAAAGCACCCTTAAATTTGGCTTGTCTTGTGTAGATGATGACAGATTAATTAATTCGCCGGCTACCTGAAGAACCCCGTCGCTGGAATACGTCGGATTGACATGTTGGAGCCTGAAGTGCGGCTTTACGGATTTCGGTGTATATCCGATACGCTCGAAGATTCTATTTGCCACTGGCCAAGTCGTGGCGATCATATCCCGAAACATAATTCCACCACCGAGTGTACCCAATACAACGGCAAAAAGCAGCAGCCACGCGAAGCGTGTTCCCCAAGGATACTGCGCGCGGCGAATTGGGGCACTATTTCCGGGCCTTAGTTCGCGTAAGCTGCCCGATTCTAGTAGCTGTGACGAGGCCGTAAGAAAGTTCCGCCCACCGTCATTTCTCGCGTCTGGTGGTTCACCGAGCCAAGTATTTTCATGACGAACACTCCCTCTTTTATCGCTTTTTTCACGCTCTTTCTCCGCTTCGGCGGATACAACATGGAGTTTCGCCGCATTTTCTTTTAACGCTGTTCGCGCCTCACCGATTGTTCCGTTCGGGGGAGGTGCGGGCTCAGCCCAAGAATGACTGCATTTCGCGCACTTTACCGCTCGACCGTTTGGTCCAATCTTCGTGGGATCGACGAGGTATCGAGTCGAACATGAGGGACAGGAGACAAACATGCGATCTTAATAGCGCATGGTGCCACCACTTTTAAGTGGTTCTGATTCTAGACGACGGGCCAATGGCTATGCGATTCTGAGGCCTAGCACAATTGGAAAGGAAATTCCGTGGTAGCCCCTGGCGACATTGTCCGTTTTGAGAGCGTAGGTATGAGGTATCGTTTCGGCGCGGAGGTCTTGCACGATATTTCGTTTTCTCTTTCTGCTGGATCATTTCATTTTCTGACGGGTCCCAGCGGTGCGGGAAAATCTTCTCTAATGCGCCTGATGTATCTAGCGCACCGGCCATCGCGGGGGTCAATTTCCATATTCGGTCAAGACGTATCCACTGTATCCCGTCCGGAACTAGCGTCTTTAAGACGACGGATCGGCGTTGTATTCCAAGATTTTCGTCTTTTGGATCATTTGACTGCCTTGGATAATGTGGCGCTGCCTCTACGTATCGCTGGCGGGAGGGAGGGGAAGATTCGCGATCATGTAGCGGAACTATTGCGCTGGGTCGGGCTTGATGAACAGATTGATGCTAAACCAACCACACTCTCCGGTGGAGAAAAGCAGCGTGTCGCCATTGCTCGAGCTGTGATTGCTCGGCCTCAGATTCTGTTAGCCGACGAGCCCACAGGAAATGTCGATGGCGAAATTGCAATTCGATTAATGTATCTCTTGGAAGAGCTGAATAAAATTGGCACGACGGTTGTCGTAGCAACTCATAATGAGGAGTTGCTACGAAGTTTTCCGCATCCGAGAATCCGAATTGAAAACGGTGTTCTTGTCGGACCAAATGATATGTTCGACCTAACAAACGAAGTGACTTAGAAATGATGCTTCCGTCAATGGATCTTCCATTTGGCAGAGATCCAGCGAGCCGCCTTTTGCCGTGGACGGTCGGCCTGCTGGTTTTTCTAGCAACCCTCTGTCTCGCGTTGGGAATGTTTCTGGCTTCTGCGGGTGACAACTGGCGACGCAGCCTGTCCGGTACGCTTACTATCCAGGTGCCTGCCGGCCCTGAACAGCAGGCCTCCAGCAGTGCTATATTACAGTTGCTACGGGGGATGCCAGAAATTCGCAACGCAAGGCAGATACCCGAAAGCGAAATCGCGAAGTTGATAGAACCCTGGTTGGGGAAAATGACGCCTACGCTGGATCTTCCCATGCCATCAGTGATCGATGTTACCATTGTCGATGGCCTATCCGTCGATATCGAAGTACTAGGTGCTCGTCTTTCAAGTATTGCAACAGGAACTACGGTGGATGATCATGCCATGTGGCTGCAACGACTGATAGATCTGACCGACATTGCCGAGAGGATATTATTATCCGTTTTGGTGTTCCTGCTACTATCTGCAGTGATGACGGTAGTGTTTACGACTCGGACAGGCCTCGCAATTCATGGCGAGGTTATAGAAGTCCTGCATCTTATCGGTGCGCAGGATTCCTATATTGCGCGTCAATTTCAGATACACGCCCTATGGCTTTCAGGTATCGGTGCGGCTTTCGGCTTTACGTTCGGTGCCGGCGCAATCATGCTCTTCCAATTATATGGTGAACGTTTAACAGGGGGTCTTTTGCCGTATATCGATCTTGGTGACATTCGATGGGGTGTGCTTTGCATTCTGCCTATTGTGGCAGTCCTGCTCGTAATTGCGACCTCTGGTATAACCGTAAGACGCATTTTAGGACGGATGATGTGACCCGTCGAGGCGGAACCTGCCGGTCACCGGTTTTCCGTTTAGGTTTAATCGTGTCATTCGCCTTTCTAGCATGGGCTTTAGGACTTTATCGTTTCTCTCAGCTTATCCCGAATCCGGCTACTAATAACGGGGAGGTAACGGATGCCATCGTAGTTCTTACGGGTGGAGCCGGACGAGTTGGTGAAGGACTTTCTCTTTTGGGTCGGGGTCTGGCAAAAAAACTTTTTGTTTCCGGCGTCTATCGGGGTGTAGATGTTCGAGAGTTACTAAAACTCGCTCGCCGAGCGCCGGATAATCTCCAATGTTGCATAGCTCTTGGTTATGCTGCGGATAACACTCGCGGTAATGCCATGGAAACCTATGACTGGATACGTCGAGAAAACATCAGATCGTTGAGGATTGTTACCGCCAGTTACCATATGCCGCGAAGCCTTCTGGAGTTCCGCCATATTCTACCTGCTAACATTGTGATAGTACCTCACCCAGTTTTCCCTGACGGGTTCCCGGACGAAAGCTGGTGGCGAGAAATCGGTGCGCTTCGTTTGGCGATCTCCGAATACCATAAATACCTACTGGGACTTTTTGAGTGGGAACTTTTATGACGGCCGCATTCGCATGACCTTTCTACGGTCGCTTATTTTCAATGTCGCCTTGTTCACCTGGACGTTTGCATTGATGTTAATCTATATCCCACTCTTAGCCCTTCCCAAAAGTGGAATGCTAGCTGCCATCCGTCTCTGGACTGCCGGTATTTTTAAATTTCAGCGAACGATACTGTCGCTCGAATTCGAATTTCGTGGCTTAGATAATTTGCCCGAAGGTCCTTGTATTATAGCGTCCGCCCATCAGTCTGCGTGGGACACAATTGCATTCTATGCGGTGGTTGATGATCCCGCATTCGTAATGAAGCAGGAACTTTATCGCGTACCATTGTTTGGTCCTTACGCGCGTAAGCTGAAAATGATTGCGATAGATCGATCGGGAGGCGTTGTCGAGGCGCGCCATATGATCCAAAATGTTGTCGACCGGTTATCGCACGGTCGTAAGGTGGTGATATTTCCAGGTGGAACTCGCTCGGCACCTAACGAGATCGTGCAGTTAAAACCGGGTGTCACTACGCTGTACAGGCGGACCAACGTTCCGGTCGTGCCAGTGTCACTAAATTCGGGTTATTTCTGGGGACGTCGCAGCTTTTGTAAAAAATCTGGTTGCATCGTTGCAGCATTCCAGGAACCAATTCCTCCAGGGTTGAACTCCGCGGCGTTTGGAACTTTATTATCGAGACGGATCCATGCCGGCAACCGGGAACTTTTTAAAGAAGCGGGTTTAGGTTAAATCGAATCGATAAATTTGTTTGCTGCTGGCTTGAAGCCGGTCCACCATATCCGGAAATTTCTGAATCCGGATATGGTGGACCGAAACTTACATATAGATATTTTAATCATATGGCTGCCACGAAACTAATTTCCGAAAAAAACAAAACATGAACATTGACGGTATGAATTTCTTAAATTATTTTCTTTCTCCTCCTGATTGAGGCTCCTAAATGACGATGATTTCAGCCATTTCGCATCAGATATGGGATATGAAATATCGCCTTAAGACTGCTGATGGTGATCCAGTTGACAAGTCTATTGAAGACACTTGGAAAAGGATTGCAATTGCCTTAGCCAAACCGGAAGGTCCAGCAGAACGGCAGGCTTGGGCAGAAAAGTTCCAAGCGGTTATGTCCGATTTCCGTTTTATACCTGCGGGGCGTATTGTTGCCGGCGCCGGAACCAACCGTGATGTGACCTTGTTTAATTGTTTTGTCATGGGGACCATTCCTGATGATATGAGCGGCATTTTCGATCACCTACGCGAAGCAGCGCTGACGATGCAAAAGGGTGGTGGTATTGGATACGATTTCTCAACTCTAAGGCCCACGGGTGCAAACGTGCGAGGCGCTGGTACTGATGCTTCGGGCCCCCTATCGTTCATGGACGTTTGGGATTCTATGTGTCGAACAATTATGTCGGCGGGATATCGTCGCGGTGCCATGATGGCAGCTTTGCGAGCCGACCACCCGGATATTGAGGCGTTTATCGCCGCCAAACATGAACCCGATCGCCTACGGATGTTTAATTTGTCCGTTCTCATAACGGACAATTTCATGGGTGCGGTGCGTGAAGATAGAGACTGGGATTTATCTTTCGATGGTAAGATCTACAAAACTGTTTCCGCCCGTGTCCTATGGGATCGGATCATGGAGGCCACGTACGAGTATGCCGAGCCCGGCGTAATTTTCATCGATCGAATTAATCAAGCTAACAACCTAGGCTATTGCGAAACTATTGCTGCGACAAATCCCTGCGGAGAGCAACCTCTGCCCCCATACGGCGCATGTCTTTTGGGATCGATTAATCTCGCGCGCCTTGTGATCGATCCATTTAAGAGTTCGGCGCACTTGGACGAGGACGCGTTGGCCGAACTTATACCTATAGCAGTACGCATGCTGGATAATGTTATCGAAGTGTCCAGTTTTCCGCTTGATGCGCAATTGGCAGAAGCAAAAGCAAAGAGGAGGATCGGATTGGGCGTTACCGGTCTGGCCGACGCCTTAATAATGTGCGATGTGCGCTATGGTTCGGTGGAGGCTATTGGGCTAACCGAGAGATGGATGGGATTAATCCGCGATCATGCTTACCGCTCATCTGTAAACCTTGCGATACAAAAAGGTGCCTTCCCTCTCTTCGACGCGGAAGCTTACCTTGCAGGCAAAATCGTTGCCAGATTACCCCCAGATATTCAGGATAGTATCCGAAAGTACGGCATTCGTAATGCACTGCTAACTTCTATTGCTCCGACGGGAACAATATCATTGTTCGCCGATAACGTTTCGTCCGGAATCGAGCCGGTGTTTAGTTATACCTATACCCGAAATGTGCTGATGCCGGACGGTACACAGAGAGAAGAGGATGTTTCTGACTATGCCTATCGTCAGTGGCTTTATTTAAAAGGTGATACACCCTTGCCGGATAGCTTCGTCAGTGCACAGACAATTTCACCCAGCGACCACTTGGTGATGCAGGCAGCCGCTCAGAAATATATCGACTCTTCAATATCAAAAACGATCAATGTACCCGCCGAGATATCTTTTGATGAATTCAGAGACGTGTATCAGGAGGCATGGGACACAGGCTGCAAAGGCTGTACCACTTATCGACCAAATGATATTACCGGTTCCGTCCTGACATTACGTGATCAGCCCGACCCAGCACAGCCTGAACTGCCGCTGCTTCAGCCCGCGCCGCCGGTGCTGGAAAGTGAAATTGAGTCTGGGGTCGTTTATATGACCCAGCCTCTGTTGCGGCCTGAGGAGTTGCCTGGACAGACCTATAAGCTTAACTGGCCTGAAACTGATCATGCGATTTATATAACTATCAACGACGTACTAAAAGATGGGCGTCGCAGGCCCTTCGAAGTATTTGTGAACTCTAAGGACACCGAACACTATGCGTCGACGGTGGCGTTGACTCGTCTAATATCTGCAGTGTTCCGGCGTGGCGGCGACGTGTCCTTTGTTGTAGATGAGCTGAAAGCTGTATTTGATCCCCGCGGGGGCCAATGGGTGCAGGGACGCTACGTGCCATCTCTACTGGCGGCTGTAGGCGACGTTATTGAACGCCACATGATCGATATCGGCTTTATGCCGAAGCCGCCCGCGACTGAAAGGTGGCCATCGGTTGCAGAACGAAAATTGATAAGCCCCGAAGAAAGTCCGTTTCCGCGCCCGCGTCAATGCCCCAAATGTGGTCAGGCCGCTCTTTTTCGCCAGGAAGGCTGCGACACTTGCACGGCTTGCGATTATTCAAAGTGCGGGTAACCGCTCTTTAAACATTGTTAAAATGACCCACTACATTTTCCAAGAATTTGACGTCGCTGATACCAATAGACCATCGGATTCTACGTAAATCGCTTGCCGAGCGGTCCTATCACTACTGGTTCATTCCGATGGCGAATTTGTCCTAGTCACATCGCCTGATAAGGTACCTAAGTTTTCAATCTCGATGTCGATGCGATCTCCGGGTTTCAGCCATTTGGGTGGATCGAATCCGACCGCTACACCAGAGGGAGAGCCGGTAGTAATAATGTCGCCGGGCATCAGAGTGATGAAGGTCGAAATATAGCTGATAAGGTAAGCGGCGGAGAATACGAGATCGCTGGTATTCCCTTGCTGTCGCACCTCGCCATTAATCCGGGTGGTCAAATCTAGGTTGCCGGGGTTGCCAGCCTCTTCACTGGTAGTAATCCACGGGCCCAGCATTCCAGAATTTTCCCAGTTTTTTCCAGGCGCGACCTGAGGGCCGCGCTTCTGCCAGTCGCGCACGCTTCCGTCATTACAGATGGTATAACCCGCAACAAAGTTTAGGGCGTCCGCCTCGGTTACGTGCCGCGCTTCGGTCCCGATAACGATGGCCATTTCACCTTCATAGTCGAAGTTGTCCGAATGCGAAGGCATAATCATGCTGGCTTTATGGGGTACGAAGGTCCGCGGGAAACGGACGAATACACTAGGATATTCGGGAAGATCATAGCCCATTTCCGTAATGTGCGCAGCATAGTTCTGCCCAACACAATAAATTTTTTCCGGATACGTGACCGGCAGCTGCCATGCGATATCAGAATGTGCATAGTCGGGTTTAGAACTGGCGGTAATCTGCTCGACCTCTTTTAGCGCACCAGCTTCAAGCACGCCGCGAAGAGTTCGATGGCCACCCGACATTCGGTTCGTCAACTCGATAATTCCGTCGTCGGTAACGACTCCAAAGCCTTCATTTTCGCCAACGCAGAAACTTGCCAATTTCACGTCTCTAATCCCTGGAACCGATAGTTATTCAGCCACTATCGGGTTTTTAAGTGTACCAATTGGCTCAATATTAACACTTATCTGCTCACTAGGCCTGAGCCATTGGGGTGGATCGCCCTCAATCGCACTGCCGCCAGGAGAACCCGTTGCGATCATGTCGCCTGGCTCCAACCATGTGAACTTCGAGATGTATGAGATTACAAATGGAATCTTGAAAATCATCATATCGCTACTACCGTCCTGTCGAAGACTTCCATCAACGGAAGTCTTAATCTGCAACCCATCCAAATCTTCAATTTCATCTCGCGTTATCATCCAGGGTCCGATCGAACCGGATTTGTGGAAGTTCTTACCGGGGCAATTCTGTGTACCTTGGCGCTGCCAGTCACGCACGCTACCCTCGTTGATAATTGTATACCCAGCTACATAATCAAGCGCCTTTGTCTCCGGAATGTGTCGTCCAGACTTGCCGATAATTACCCCGATCTCACCTTCATAATCCAGTTGTTCGGAGACAGTTGGACGGATAATAGCTTCGCCGTGTGACGCAAAGCTGGATGCAAAGCGGGGAAAAATGCTTGGCCATTTCGGCCCACCGTCTTCTAAAACTTCATGATAGGCGCGGTAGTTACGGCCGATACAGAAAATCTTTTCTGGCGAAGTCACAGGAAACATATAATCAATATCATCAATCCCAACGTCCGGGGCGGCGGAGGCAGCAAGTTTCTCCATCTCGCTGATCGACAATCCGGCGATGGCGTGTTTCAAACTGGGGTGGCTAAGGCGTTCGGTCATGTCGACAATACCGCCGTCTTTGACGACTCCATATGCCTCTCGTCCCCCCTGCCGATAGCTGATGATTTTCATCGTGGATCTTCCATTTTTGTTTGTTGTCGCTTTCTTAATGCGTCGGGATGCTTCTGCCAACACACCAACCTTTTTATCGAACATTGTGGGCCAAATAAAAGGTTATACGGTTGCAATCGTATGACATAGCCGTCCTCTATCTCAAGGGCGCGTTTTTCGCAGCTGGCGTTGTCGTATCCGGATACTAAAACGCTATGCGACGCCGGCGTAAGACCCAATATTATCAAGAGCTGACGACAGATTATCCTAACTTGTGTGTCGCGGTAGGCCTTTGAATTGATGTAAACAACAGTAGATAGTGAGAAAACGAGTCTGCTGCGTTTCTACTAGATGGGATAGGGTCAAGCTAAGTGGGTCGTATCCGAAAAAGCGGTATTTTCTCGGTTTTTGAATTATCCCTTGCTAATCGCTGTCATCCAGCATCCCTTGCGGAACGTGTGACTAGAAATACTCCGACAACAGCCACCAGAAAACCGCCCATTGATATTATTCCCATGGTTTCGCCATAGGTAATCCACCCGAGAAGAACCGTGGTCGGGGGCGTTAGGTAAAATAGACTGGCTACGCGTGCCGCTTCCCCGTGCCGCAGCATCAAATATAGCAGGTTCGTGGCGCCGATGGTCAGTATCACCACAAGCCAGACCCATACGAAAACAACTTCCGCGCCCCACGCTATGCTTCCATTCTCCACTGCCATAGCAATGCAGAAATTACAGATACCGGCTGCCGTCTGCTGCACAATCATAACGATACGAAGATCAGAGTGGGCACAATATTTTTTCTGGTAAAGAGACGCACCGGTGATGAAAATCGGAGTTAGCCCCGAAAAGATGAAGCCAGCAGTAGTCGCAGCACCGATTCCCAGCCGCTCCGAAAGTACGATAAATAGCCCTGCAAAACCGAGTGTAAATCCGACCCATTGGGTCCGAGTGACCTTCTCGCCCAAGGTGACCCCCACAACAACTGCGGTTAGAAGTGGTTGCATCCCTGCAACCAGAGCGGCAACACCTTGGCTGATGCCCTCATCCAGTGCACTGAACATAGCGCCTAAATACAAGCATTGCAGCGTGATACCGACCACGGCTATATGCGCTATTTCCCGCCCTTTGGGACGAGGGACGCCGACGATCAACGCGTATAGCCCTACGATAACCACAACGATGGCGGACCTAATCCATAGTAATGTATAAGGCTCGCTGAATTCGAGCCCGAACCGAGTGATCGGAAAACCGGATGCCCAGCCTAGAATGAAAAGAAATGGTGCTGCCTTGAGTAGCATGGAATTTGTAACCGTCATCGATTGCGTACCGCCATCGCGACGCCGGTCGTAGCGACAATCATCCCTGCTATTGCTTGCCAAGAGAGAATTTCACCGAACACTACCCAGCCCATGATGGCGGTTGTCGGCGGACTGAGATATATTAAGCTGGTAATCTTAGTTGCAGCACCACGTTGAATTAGCCAGTAGTACAGGCAGATCGCAAAAACCGATAGGCCTATTGCAGACCAGACAACGGCAAAGACGAATTCGCTTGTCCAGTCAATGACCATCGATTCAAATATTACCGCGAGTACTACCATCATAACACATGACATTACGTTCTGAAGTGCCACACCGGTGCGAACATCGAACGGTCCGCAATACTTTTTTTGATATAATGTCCCTAGTGTAATGCCTGCGAGCCCTAACATAAGCATCATTAGGCCCCCAATTGCATCCGTTGGCGCCAGCACTCGATCCCAAACAATCAGTCCTAATCCCACGAACCCAAGGAGGAGACCTAACCAGTTTCGCGGTGTAACCGTTTCTCGAAGGACGAACCCAGCCAACACGCCCGTTAGTAACGGTTGTAATCCAACGATTAACGCCGTAATCCCTGTCGAGATACCCAACCAGATAGCATAATAAACCCCGATCAAATAGACAGTCTGGACACCAAACCCTGCGACAAGAATATGTAGTGTTCCCCGGAGTGTTTTTGGCCACGACGCATTGAGGCAGAAACAGGCCGGTACCATAATCACAGATCCGACAAAGAACCGTGCTGCCATCAGGGTGAAGGGCTCGGCGAACGGCAGGCCGTACTTAGCGGCAACGAATCCACTTGCCCAAAGAAAAATGAATAGTGCCGCTAAACTGGTAAATACCACGGGGTTGAGAGCGCTTTTTGGGAAAGGTGGGGGGGTGGGCATCTAGTCGGTGGGTTACAGCTTCGGGCTGGAGTGCCCGAAGATTAGAGCTGAACCCTTTTTTGAAAGTCGTATCCATATGATCGATTTTGTCATTTGATCCCGCTATATCATGTCTATGATGCGACGACCAATGCGAATAGCACTAATAGCGGCCGGCGCCCTAGCAGTAGCCTGCGTCGGTTATACGACGTACTGGTACTCCGCCGCCCGAGAGGCCAGCGCTAGATTGCACCTGTGGGCGGAAGAACGACGGGTCGACGGTTGGGCTGTCGAGCTGGGAAAACCATCGGTTACGGGTTTCCCGCTGCGTCTAGATCTCTCCGTCCACGCCCCAATCATTGCAGGTCGTGGAAACAAGTGGCGGTGGGAGATCCCTAATTTTGTGGCTTCAGCGCGGCCCTGGGCTCTGACTGATATCAGGATATCTTTCCCTGGCAGTCATAGGCTAGAAATCAATGGGATGATGGCCGTATTAAATCTGGCCCACGCCGATGGAGACCTTAAAATCCGATCAGGTAAAGCCCGGCTTCTCCTCTTGCGATTAGCCGGAGTGAACTGGATGCAGCCGGGCGGTATCACAACCAGCATCGATAGGTTAACGCTCCGAGCTGAAGATGCGGTTTCGATAAACCCGCGGTCAGGCAATCCGATGACCGGGAAAGTGATCGCAGTTGACGCCCGTAAAGTGGTTTTGCCGAAGGTATGGAAGCCACCGGTCGGCTCTGGTCTAGATAGGCTGTCATTCGATGCATCAGTTATAGGTCCGTTAGAGCTAAGCGGGCTGCTGCCGGAGGCACTTTCTCGATGGAATGATGCCGGAGGCGCAATTGAGTTTAAGAGCTTTACGTTGAACTGGGAGGCTTTGTCACTTCGCGGCGACGGAGCCCTCTCATTGGATGATAAATTACAGCCTCAAGGTGCTATCACGGTGGAGATCAGAGGCATTAAGGAGATACTCGATACTCTCATGGCGAGTGGAGTGATCGACGCGCGAACGGCGTTCGCCGCGAAGGTTGCGAATCGAGCTCTGTCGATCGGGGGGCGAGCTGTGCGTTTGCCCGTCAGCCTAAAGAATCAGAGACTTTATCTCGGGCCGGTCCCGCTTTTCCGTCTAAAAAAGATTCGCTGGAAGTAATGTTCCATCAGGTATCTCTGTCCGATTTTTCAGGAGCTGGGGGAATGTGTTGACCCGCTTTTACGACGCCACGACGAATTTCCTGAGTACGACGGAAAAGTCTTTCGAGGGTCTCACCGTCGCCGATTCGGATTGCTCGTTGTAGTCCGGCTAGATCTTCGGACAGTCGACCGAGCATTTCCAGTACCGCGGCCCGGTTTGCAATGAATATATCACGCCACATAACTGGGTCGGATGCGGCTATCCGGGTAAAGTCCCTGAAGCCGGAGGCCGAGTACTTAACGACTTCGGATTTTATATCCTCCTCCAGGTCGGTGGCAGTGCCAACAATGGTGTACGCAATTAGGTGTGGTAGATGGGACGTAATCGCTAATACTTGGTCATGATGCTCGGGCTCGAGAAAATCGATCTGACTACCGGCTCTTTGCCAAAGAGACGCTACCTTGTCGATTGCGGTTTGATCTGTCCCCCGTGGCGGAGTTATTAAAAACCAACGCCCTTCGAAGAGCGTATCAAACCCGGCCTCGGGGCCCGAATTTTCCGTTCCTGCTATCGGGTGCCCGGGTACGAAGTGCACGCCATCTGGTAGATGAGGCATTACAGTTTTTATCGCTGATTCTTTGACCGAGCCCACATCTGTAACAATCGCACCGGCCATGAGCGCCGGGGCCATAGCCTTCGAGATTTCTTCGTACGTCGAGACCGGTGTACAGATCATCACCAAGTCTGCACCTCGCACTGCTTCAGCAATGTTTTTGGTCGTGTCGTCGGCAATATCGAGGCGCTTTACCGCTTCTAGGGTTTCATCAGTGCGCGCGCAAGCAATAATCGAGCCAGCGAGCCTGTCGCGTCGCATCACTCGGGCGATAGACGAGCCGATTAACCCTATACCAATCAAGGCGACGCGATTAAACATGGGAGTTCTCATGATATTTCTAGGAAATCCGAAATAGCATCGGCTGTCGTACGCATTTCTTGTTCTAGGCCGATGGTTATCCGGATTCCTTCGGGTATGCCCGCACTGCGGGTGCTGCGTGGGATTATTCCCTGAGATGCGAGGAACGCCATAGCTTTATCGGCTGTCTGGGCGCCACTTTCAGGGAATCTCACGAGTAGAAAATTTCCTGCACTTGGTACCACATCGAGTCCCATACCCTGTAATTGATCTGATAACCATGGCAGCCAGGTGGTGTTATGATCGCGCGACCGGGTCAGAAATTCGACATCGTTGATGGCGGCGATTCCTGCTGCCTGCGCACCGCTGGTGACGTTAAAAGGTGGGCGGATACGGTTAAGGACCTCAACTACTGAATTCTGGCAGTAGGCCCACCCTAATCGGGCTCCGCCCATCGCGTATATTTTTGAAAATGTTCGTGTCATGACTACGTTATCACCTTCATCTACTAACTCTACCCCAGGTGAATAGTCGTTTCGGGTAACATATTCGGCGTAGGCTGCGTCGATCACAAGCAGGATATCGTCGCGCAGGCCCGCACGAAGCCGCACCATTTCGTCTGACGTGATCATTGTGCCAGTCGGGTTGTTTGGATTGGCGACATAAACGATACGTGTTCGCTCTGTAACTTTACTGAGTATAGCGTCGGGGGTAACGGTAAAATCGACCTCTGGCGCCTTCACCGGGGTTGCGCCAACCGATAAGGCAAAAAGCGGGTACATCACGAATGCGTGCTCGCCGAAAAGTACCTCGTCGCCGGGACCCGCATAGGCACGCGCTAGTAAAGCCAACAGCTCATCAGACCCGGCGCCGCAGACAATTCGGTCCGGGTCAAGGCCATTTCTGGCACCAATAGCTGTGCGTAAATCTGCTGAACCGCCATCGGGGTATCGGTGTAGATCCGGTCCGAGCGATTCGTAGGCTACTATGGCAGCTGGGCTGGGGCCCAGCGCACCTTCGTTAGAAGAGAGCTTAATAATCCGTTTGACACCATCAACTTTTGATGCACCCGGAACATAAGGTGCCATTTCCATGATACCTGGACGCGGGGATAGCGACATCAGACCTCTTCCCCGTCAGCAACATCATCAATAGTGAGAGGTGTCGCGTAGACACCAAGGAAGAAGGCACTCTCCGCGAGACCTATTTCTTTATCAACAAGCCGCGCGATCCTGGGATCATCAGGGCACACGAACCCTTTTACTTCAGAGAGAAACGCCGACATCCCGTCAATCGGAGAGTCGAGACCGATCAGTCGTATTGGTTTAATACCTGCGGCGGAGATTGAATCATTAAGGCGTGCTCTGCTGATTTCCGGAGGGGTTTGAAAGAAAAAAAAGGTCCTGTCATCACCGCTTTCCGCTGGTTCAATAGATGCTACGCAGAGCGCGGCTTCATCATTACCTATAGTTGACGGGGAGAAGGGTAGACGTGCGCAGATCGACATATTTTTCCGACTAGATATCCCGGCCAACGCGGGCCACCAAGCTTCTTCCTCGCTATCTTCGGGGATCGGTAAAACGCCGACCGTCGCTATCCCCTCCTGCACTGCGGTCAGTACGGAGCGAGCGGAGGAATGAGCAGATAACGTTGTTCCCACGCCAAAATGGTCCCTCGCCAAATCTCGACATAACCGGTCACCCCCTGGCGAGTGTACGGCGATCGAGAATTTACCCTGCAGGTGTACCATTGCGGAGATGATTTCGCGCCACAGCTGGATGATTGTGGCTTTCGGGAACGGTCCCGAATGCCGTGAGATCAAGCGGCGTAGGATCTGCGCTTCACGGGCGGGTCGCCATACAGGTACTTCCCCTTTCGCCGCGCGTACCCCGGCTGCGATAGCAGCACGCTGCATTAGAAGATCATGCAGAGTATCATCGATACTATCGAGTTCTTCGCGGAGAGCGGTAAGTTTCGGTTTACCTTCAGACATGGTCCAGTCGTTTAAAAATACTAGATGGGGCTGAATTCCGTATCTCGTTTTCACGAGAGAATTTCGCCTCGAAGGGCGCAATGTTTAGTCGTCGTGACCAACAAATGCAAAGAAAACATTGACATAGATGGTGCGCAATCATAGCTATTCGGACCCGTTTCCTTGACCGTTAGGACGGTTTGCAAGAATGACTGCGACCCGCGATATTCCCCCCGTTCCTCGGGACACAGACGCAGAATTACCCGAGAATCGGGTAGAACTTGCTATAGACGAGCCGATGCGTCTGGTTTCCGGGGATGTTATAGGTCCGTTTACTGCGGCCTTTACCACTTGTGGTGAACTAAATTCCGATAAATCTAATGCTATTCTGGTTTGCCATGCTCTCACAGGCGATCAGTATGTGCGGGACAACAATCCCGTGACTGATAAGTCGGGTTGGTGGGGATTGATGGTCGGACCGGGTAAACCCCTTGATACAGAACGGTATTTCATAATCTGTATCAACGTCCTAGGTGGGTGTATGGGATCTACAGGACCTCGCGATAATAATCCTGATACAGGGGAACCGTGGGGACTCGATTTCCCGGTCATAACGATTGCTGATATGGTCGGAGCCCAAGCTCTCTTGCTGGATTATCTTGGAATCGATCAGCTGTTCTGCGTCATCGGTGGGTCAATGGGTGCTATGCAGGTACTGGAATGGGCGTCGAGATACCCGGAACGAGTGTTTTCAGCGGTTCCTATCGCCGGCGCGGCACGTCATTCTGCCCAGAACATTGCGTTTCACGAAGTGGGCCGACAGGCAATTATGGCGGACCCTGATTGGCGTAAGGGCAACTATCTTCGCGAAGGAGCAAACCCCAAGGGTGGTTTATCAGTTGCGAGAATGGCCGCTCATATTACGTATCTATCCGAAACTGCCCTACATCGTAAATTTGGCCGCCGGCTTCAAGCGCGCGATGCACTCAGTTTCGGTTTCGACGCAGATTTCCAAGTGGAGAGCTATCTTCGTCACCAAGGGAGTACTTTCGTCGAACGCTTTGACGCAAATTCGTATCTCTATATCACCCGCGCAATGGATTATTTTGACCTAGCAGCGGAATACGACGGCGTATTGGCTGCAGCATTCGAGAACACTTCGGTCAGGTTCTGTGTCATTTCGTTCACCAGTGACTGGCTTTTCCCGACTGAGGAAAGCCGAGAAGTGGTGCGAGCTCTCAACGCGGTCGCCGCGAATGTCAGTTTTGTAGAGATTGATACCGACAAGGGGCACGACGCTTTTCTACTAGAAGAACCTGAATTTTATGCCACAGTGTCGGGCTTTCTAGAGGGGGCCGCCGAACATCGCGGCCTGATAACAGAATGAATGTACAAGGGAGAAAGGTATGCCTCGAAGCAACTCGCGCAACGTCGCTACCCCGACGAGATCTAGAAATCATCGCCGAAATGATCGACGAGGGTTGCAGGGTACTGGATATCGGCTGTGGAAATGGGGCATTGTTAGATTATCTTGGGCGAACCAAGGCGGTTGATGGTCGCGGTATCGAGCTCAGTCAGACAGGCGTGAATGCTTGTGTTGCTCATGGATTGTCGGTAATCCAGGGAAACGCCGATACTGACTTAGAACACTATCCCGACGATGCCTTCGATTATGTCGTCCTGACGAGGACACTTCAGGCAACCCGCAATCCGCGTGACGTGGTCTCGCATTTAGTGCGAATAGGCCATCATGCCATCGTTTCATTCTCTAATTTCGGTCATTGGCGTGTGCGGCTACAGATACTTTTAAAGGGATGTATGCCGGTCGTGGGTGATGAAGGGGCGTATTGGTACGACACCTCAAATATCCATCTTTGTACAATCCGGGATTTTTCGGCCTTGTGCGACGATCTCGGTCTGAAGGTTCAACGGGCTCTTTCGCTCTCTCGAGTCGGATCGGCCAGGGAGTTAAACTCTGCTGGTGCAGTCGCGAACATCCGGGGAGAAGAAGCGATCTTTCTATTGACGCGGGAATAAGCTAGATCGGCAATTTCGGGTTTGCGTCGTGCCGCTCTCGGTACCTCTCCCGCCTACGGCTCTTACGTATCTACCCTTCTGCTCCTTTGTGGCCGAATCAACTGTGGTTGCTGACCCGGCGTAGATCTGTTTCTGTGCTTCTAAGAACAAGACACCGCCAACTGTTTTGAACCATTTAAAGCCTAACCTTTCTATAGGGCTTGCTGAAGCAAGAGCCATCCGTGATTTGGTCGGTGGTACGAACAAACCTGCTGACGACCCCTCTGGTTGAAACAAATTGTCGCGCAGAAGGCGAGATACTTGACCAGAAGTGTATGGGTGTCCGTGACCAAACGGTGTATTGTCAACTCGCGCCCATATGCCCCGTCGGTTGGGCACGACGATCAGAACCCGTCCGCCCTCGGTCATAATCCGCCAAATTTCGCGAAGTAATTTGCGGAGATGTTCCGAACATTCAAGAGCATGGATTACAAGAATTCTATCCATCGAGACGTCGGGCAGGGGCAATTCGTCTTCGGATGCCAATGAGACAATATTACTGCCTTCCGTTGGCCATCGCATGCAGCCTTGTTGCGGAGGCATAAGCGCCACAACACGCTCTGATTCATCTACGAACGGACGTAAATAGGGAATCGGATAACCTATCCCTGCAACACTCATCCCATGGGTGTTCGGCCAAACCCCGCGGATGTGTCGTCGAATGATACGTTGTGCCGTATGCCCTAGCGGAGACTTATAAAAATCTCGCAGATCTATAACATCGTTATACATATTGCCAATATGCCCCTCCTTTGCGGTTCGGAAAAGAAATACCACTCGCTGCGGTTGGCCGTGGGACCGCGGTTTGATAGATTTCAGGATGATTTTCAATCATTCTCGGGAGAGCCGCAAATATGTCTATGCTCGAAATCCACCAGATTCCGACCCGTTCCGACAATTATGTTTATTTGCTGCGCGAGAGTTCGACTGGTAACGCGGCGGTGGTTGACCCTTCGGACGCTACCCCCGTCCTCGAGACCCTCGATATGTTTGGTTGGAACCTGACGCATGTTCTGGCTACCCACCATCATGATGACCATGTCGGTGGCGTGCCAGAGATAAAGGAAGTAACCGGTTGTACCGTCGTTGGCCCCAAGGCGGACCGAGAGCGTATCCCGATGATAGATATTGAAATAGAGGATGGTGATACCTTCACGCTTCACGAAGCCGAAGCTAAGGTGTGGGATGTGCCTGGGCATACGTCAGGTCATATCGCCTACTGGTTCGCCGAGAGTCAGGCACTATTCTGCGGGGATACACTTTTCGCTCTCGGCTGTGGCCGTGTTTTTGAGGGCACTTACGAGCAAATGTATGGCTCAATCTCTAAGTTCAAGGAAGTTCCCGACGAAACTTGGGTGTATTGCGCACATGAATACACTATCGGTAACGCAAAGTTTGCGCTGCACGTTGATCCAGACAATGTCCATTTGCAGGCATATGCTAGACAAATTGAGGCCCGACGGGAGGCTGGGGTCTCCACCGTGCCTTCACTTATGGGTGTGGAACGGCGAACAAATCCATTTCTTCGCGCCGATGACCCGGCACTCGCTGCCATTATCGGTATGGAAGGAAAAGCTCCAGTCGACGTTTTCGCCGAAATACGAGCGCGTAAGGATAATTTCTAAGGTATCAAACCCTGTTGGACCGGCTCTCTCGGGCGAGAAAGGAATAATAGAAATGAAACTTCGTTGGTCGCCGACCTCTCCATTCGTGCGCAAGGTTATCGTGTTTATGAAAGAAAAAGGTATTGAGGACGCCGTCGAAAAGGAAAAGTCGAATCCATTAAGCCGAGAAGATCGCGCTGCTACACCTAGCCCGCTTGGACAGATTCCCTGCCTTATTACGGATGATGGCCTATCAATCTATGATTCGCCAGTCATTTTGGAGTTCTTGGATGTGGAGTGCTCTGGGCCGGAAATGTTACCTCGCGATGGAAAAGACAGATGGACTATTCTGATCCGACAGGCACTAGCTGACGGGATGATAGGTTCTATGGTCGTGTGTTTTGTCGAAAGCCTGAAAAAACCAGAACGTCAGTCCCCTAGTATTATGGCTCATAATAAAAACATAGTATTCAAAGGCATTTCTGAGCTAGAAAAAGATATTAGCGGTTTTGCCGGCAACATTGACGTAGGGACGATTTCAGTGGCTGTTGCGTTAGCATTTGCCGATCAAACGTTTCCCGATGATGACTGGCGTGCAGATTGTCAATCACTAGCCGAGTGGTTTGATGAGTTCAACCAACGACCGTCCATGACCGAGTCGGCCTTGATCGATGCTCGAGAATTTAAATAAAGTCTATCATGAAGTTCAACCGGCACTTATCGACCGGGTTTGACAGGGGAAATCAAACCCTCAAGACACGCTTTTATCTGCATACCTATGTATTTTGAGTAGATCCTGCACTGCGCGAAGCTGCCGGCAATGAACCATAATCCCGGTTGACCCGTCCGCATCCACATGTTGGACATTTCCTGTTCGTCTTCATCCCAACCCCAAATCTGGCCCACTCGCTCTGCTACATCTTCACCCATCAGTTGTTGGACCATGGCTTCCGGGCCCTTATAGCCTGTGGAGAGGATTACCGTGTCCACAGGCTGAACCGTCCCATTCTTCAGGCGAACGCCGTCTGCAACAAAGCTATCAATATCATCATATTGTATAAGACCAATCTCGCCATTCGCGATTAGATCAGAGCATCCAACATTGAAATAGTATCCGCCGCCGCGGTTCATGAACTTGAATTGCCAACCGTAGACATCGTCGTGATCGATCCGGAAACCCGCGTTTTCAAGCCTTCCGATCAGGTCGGAATCCAGCCGGGCCGCTTCCTCTGCCATCCATTTATGGGCCGCCTTTAGCGGTTGTAACGGCAGTGAAGAGGCAATCAAATCTTTGGTATCAAGAGAGATAGGTTCCTCATACAACGTGTAGGGCAGTTGGGCGGCGGGTTCCACGTTAAGAATAAGGGTCGGGCTGCGTTGCACTAGTGTTGCATGAACTAGGTTTGAGTGGAGATCTTGGGCAATATCGTGTCCACTAGTACCTGTGCCGATGATTAGGATGTTTGTTCCTGCGCGATCCTTCGAACTTTTATAGCTACTCGAATGCATTATCTCCCCTCGGAATGCATCAAGGGTGGGGATATTCGGTATATTCGGAATGCCGCTGATGCTAGTTGCCATCACGATATGCTTTGGACGTAATTTTCGTTTAGTGTCGCCCGCTAATGTGAGCTCAGCATTCCAGCGTCCGTCAGTTTTGTGGTATTTCCCACCAGTAAAGGTCGCATTAGTCCAGTAATTCAGTTCCATAAGATCGACGTAGGCCTCAAACCAACCCGCCAATTTATCCTTTGGGATGTAGGTTGGCCAATTGGGCGGAAATTCGAGATAGGGGAAGTGGTTGACGTGCACTTGATTGTGCAGAACTAGCGCATGGTAGCGTTTGCGCCAGTTATCGCCAATGCGCTTGTGCGTATCCACGATCAGAGTGTCAACGCCAAGTTGAGTAAGTCTGGCCGCTGTCGATACACCCGCCTGGCCGCCCCCGACTATTAACACATCTGGATCGTGATCTTCATATGCGGCTGCAATATTCCGCCGATCTTGCCAATTAGGTCCGGCGAAATCTCGAGAGTACACTTCGCCTGTGGGGCGAGCGGCGCCGACTGTTTCTCTGTGCCCCGCAATGGAGTCAAGGGAAGTTAGAAGCGTCCAAGCCTTCAGCTTGCCGCCGTCACTCTTATCTGGCAACAAACGTAAGACACCACGAGCATCTCCGTTTGTAGTACTGAAAGCATAAATTGCTTCAATCACATCTTCCTTGCCACCTCTTATCACAACGCGTGCTGGTACATCGGTTTCGTCTAGGCGGAATCCAGTCGCAGCGGCATCTGGCTGGCATTGCCTGAGAAGGTCAACTATCGATTCAGAACCGCTGACTGTTGTGATATTCCATGTAAGAGCAAGCAGGTCGCGCCAGTGGCTGTCTTTTAAGAATAGTGCACTAATCTCTCCGGGGTCACTTTTCGAAAGTGCTAAACCAAGTCGATTTAGCCAATCTTCGGCGATGACGGATAGGCTTTCGCCGATGGTGTCCATGAAATTTGCCCCTTTTCGCAACTCTCCCAGAATAACAAATCTATATTCACAAGAAATCTGAAAATGTGCCCTTGGTCACCGGGTTGTTTCTTGGCATGCGGAACTCGCAATATATCGATTTAAGGCTGCCATTATACCAACACAATTTGTGCTCCAGCCATAAAAGCCCGCCAGCAGGATCTAATTACTTCAGACGAAGAATTACCTAGCCAGTGGAACGGCTAAGTAGATTTGTTGTTCGCTATTAGTTGACAAATACGGGCTGGTAGCGAATCTGGCAACGGAAACGCTTGCGTCACACTCCGTTGCCACAGATTAGCAATCTTCTTTCACCTAGGTGGAGACAATTCTGTGTGTGACTGCGGAAATAAATGAAAATCTCGATATTTAAACCACTGCCGTTTTTCCAAGTTCTCTGCGCCTTCCCGGAAGAGATGGAGTGGCGGTGAGAGGCTGCCCTACGGATTATCCGTAATAACGGCCCCAGTTGTTTTATGTTAGTCGCGCTCTACGCACATGGCGATCCCCATGCCACCACCGATACAAAGCGTAGCGAGACCCTTCTTGGAGTCACGTTTCTGCATTTCGTACAAAAGAGTAGTCAGGACGCGGGCGCCGGATGCGCCGATTGGATGTCCAATCGCGATTGCGCCGCCGTTGACATTTACTTTGTTCGCATCCCAGCCGAGATCCTTGTTTACCGCGCAGGCCTGCGCCGCAAATGCCTCGTTTGCCTCTATAAGATCTAAGTCGGCGGCCGACCAACCTGCTTTCTTAAGTGCCGACCGACTTGCAGGGATTGGCCCTGATCCCATGATAGCGGGCTCGACGCCGACCTGCGCCCAGGAAACAATCCGAGCCATCGGCTTGATATTGCGGCTTCGCGCCTCTTCTTCAGACATCAGTACGAGGGCTGCGGCTCCATCATTGATACCTGACGCATTCCCGGCCGTGACAGTACCCTCTTTATCAAAAGCGGGACGCAGAGCCCCAAGGGCTTCGGCGGTAACACCAGGCTTGGGATATTCATCTTCCTCGACCGTTACTTCACCCTTTCGGGTTTTGACTGTAACCGGGATAATCTCATCTTTAAATTTGCCAGTTTTTTTAGCTGCTTCTGCCTTGTTCTGCGACGATGCTGCGAATTCATCCTGCTGTTCACGAGTGATCTGCCATTTTTCTGCAACGTTTTCCGCAGTTACACCCATATGATAGCCGTTGAAAGAATCCCATAGGCCGTCCTTTATCATAGTATCAACAAATTCTGTGCTACCCATCTTTGTGCCGCTGCGGAGGTTAGAGGCATGTGGTGCCATACTCATCGATTCTTGACCTCCCGCGACAACGATACCGGAGTCACCATTCTGGATGGCTTGTAAGCCCATGGCGACTGATTTCAGTCCGGATCCACACAGCTGGTTGACGCCATAGGCTGGTACTTCAACAGGTAGTCCTGCGCCAATGGATGCTTGACGGGCCGGATTCTGACCTTGGGCTGCAGTCAGGATCTGACCCATGATGACTTCAGATACATCGTCGGGCCCGACACCAGCTCGTTCGAGGGCGGCTTCGATCGCTACCCTGCCAAGATCGGATGCGGACAGAGAGCTAAGGGATCCGTTGAACGATCCTACCGGCGTACGCGCGGCGCTTGCAATTACGACATTGGTCATCGGATTTCCCTTAACTTGTTATCTGGCCGGTACAAAGTCCCAACCATTTCGACTCGCATTTTCGATGATATAGAACTAATTGTTCATGCTTTCAACGAAGAGTGCTGCGTCGCATTATTTATATGACTATGTATTTGTTATGAATTCGATACTTAATTGCTGCATCGCATTCATAGATCATCGATCCAATCTTCTACTAGCTTCTACACCCGATTGCAGACGATGTCGTTTGCGACCATTCCGATCTACCCGGCTACCGTAGTTAAGCGATCGGCAGTTAGTATGCAATCGACTAAGGCTACGCAAGGGGCTCGCGGCATGACATCATCATTCGCCCGCAAACCACCAATTTTAGGTTTATTTTATATGGCTGGGTCTCTACTGGTTATAGCGAATTCCCATGCGACTCTGGGGTCGGTGGCCGACAGGGAAAGGTGTTGTTGCTATCGATCTATGTGCCGATAGGCAAGTTCGCTGGGGATCTGGAGCGTCAGATATACTGTACTATAATGGAGGTCGTTCACGTTCGATAGAATACGGAAATCGTCGGCATTGCATCAAGTGATTGATGCAATGCAGCAAAAATGCGAGAATCCATAACCAATAATAAAGAATGACTTTCAGGAGGTCAGCGCCATGGCCCGCAAGGCGAGCAAAATGGACAGGGATGCCCCTGACGCAGTCACGATAAAAAAATACGCTAATCGCCGACTTTACAACACCGCAACCAGTAGCTACGTGACTCTGGAAGACCTCGCAAACATGGTGCGAGACGGGATTGATTTCACAGTTTACGACGCAAAGACTGCCGAAGATATCACCCGAGCGGTTCTAACACAGATCATTGTTGAACAGGAAGCAAAGGGGAACAACCTGCTGCCAACGGGCTTTCTTCGTCAGCTTATAAGCCTCTACGGTGATAATCTGCAGGGATTCGTTCCCCAGTATCTCGATATGACCATGCAGGCATTCGCGCGTAATCAGAGACAGATGCGGAGTTACATGGATAATACCGTCGGTGGGATATATCCGTTTTCCTCCTTTGAGGAAGTTGGTCGAAAAAACATGGCGATGTTCGAGCAGGCAATGAATATGATTATGCCGTTAAATCCATCAGATAATAATGAGGTATCCGATGGTGTACCATCTCAAGAGGGACGCAACCGAGATTCCGAGGAAGCACTAAAAGCCATGAAGGCTCAACTTGAGGGGATGCAAAAGCAGCTGGATACGCTAACGAATAACGAGAAAAGCTAGAATCGATCTAACACTTGTCGTATTTCGCCCGCCGAATGTAATTATAAAATGCCGCGTGTGCATTTCGGATTTTTATTTCTATATTTAACTCCAGATTTGACTCACGTAAAAAATAATTGGATCACCTATGGAGAAAGTCGGAAGAAATTCGGCCTGTCCACAAGGCAGAAAATTAAAAGCAAAAGGGAGATAACCCAGTGACTGATCGTACTAATGTGGGCGGCCTCAGGATCGCAAACTGTCTTTACAACTTCATAAATGACGAGGCGCTCCCCGCAACCGGTATTGACCAGGCGTCTTTTTGGGAATCTGTGAGCGAGATCCTTCAAGACCTCGCACCCAAAAACAGACTGCTTCTAAGGCGTCGGGAAGAACTTCAGGTCAGCATCGATAGCTGGCACCGTGATCGCAAGGGTCAGGATTTTGATCCCTCTGCATACAAGAAATTCCTGAAAGACATCGGTTATCTGGTGGATGAGGGCAAACCATTCAAGGTTGAGACCGATCGGGTCGACCCGGAAATTTCTCGTATAGCTGGACCGCAACTTGTAGTGCCCGTCATGAACGCCCGGTACGCTCTCAACGCTGCTAATGCGCGCTGGGGTAGTCTATACGACGCAATGTACGGAACAGACGCGATCCCAGAGGATGATGGCGCCGAGATGGGCGAGGTGTACAACCCGATTCGGGGTGAAAAAGTTATAGCTTCTGCTCGCAAGTTTCTTGATGAGTCTGCACCTCTATCTGGGGGTAGCCACGCCGAGGCGATCGGTTATTCGGTGGAAAACGGAAGGCTTCTTGTCGTTCAAAAGAGTGGGTCTGTTGTAGGATTAGTGAATGATGCACACTTTGCAGGTTTTGTTGGCGACGCTTCGGCCCCGAGTACTTTGGCATTCGTAAATAACGGGATTCATTTCGAAATTTGTATCGATCGAAACGACCCCATTGGCAAGGGTGATGATGCGAAGATTGCCGACGTAATTATTGAATCTGCCATTACTACGATTATGGACTGCGAAGACTCAATTACCGCTGTTGATGCGGAAGACAAGGTTATTGTCTACCGGAACTGGCTCGGGTTGATGCGCGGCAATCTAACTGAAACCTTTGAAAAGGGCGGCAAAACTATTTCTCGTGAACTAAACCCGGACCGTGTTTATGAGATGCCCGATGGCAGCGGCCAAAAAACGGTTCCGGGCCGTAGTCTGATGCTAATCCGAAATGTTGGGCATCTTATGACGATTAACGCGATCCTCGACGCAGACGGCAACGAAATGCCTGAAGGCATACTGGATGCGATTTTCACTTCACTGATCGCCGTTCATGACCTAAAGGGCAATAGCCAGTATCGTAATTCCCGTGCAGGATCGGTCTATATAGTAAAACCCAAGATGCACGGACCTGAAGAGGTGGCCTTTGCATCGGAGATTTTCGGAAGAGTGGAGGATGCACTCGGCCTGGATCATAATACCCTGAAAATGGGAATTATGGATGAGGAACGTCGGACCACTGTAAACCTTAGAGAATGTATCCGTGCGGCAAAGGAACGCGTAGTTTTCATCAACACGGGATTCCTGGACCGTACTGGCGACGAGATGCATACTTCAATGGAAGCAGGACCAATGATCCGGAAAGGTGAGATGAAAGAGTCCACCTGGATTAGCGCCTACGAGGACTGGAATGTTGATGTCGGCCTTGAATGTGGTCTTCAGGGTAATGCACAGATCGGAAAGGGCATGTGGGCTATGCCGGATCTTATGGCGGCTATGCTGGAACAAAAAATTTCTCATCCTTTGGCAGGGGCAAATACTGCCTGGGTGCCATCTCCTACTGCAGCAACACTCCACGCAATGCACTACCATAAGGTAAACGTTTTTGCTCGCCAGGATGAGCTTAAGTTGCGTCGCCGGGCCAGCCTCGATGATATTCTGACCCTTCCTATTGCTGACCGAGCGAATTGGTCGAAGAATGACGTTCAATCGGAGCTCGACAATAACGCTCAGAGTATTCTCGGTTATGTAGTTCGCTGGGTGGATCAGGGAATTGGCTGTTCCAAGGTCCCTGATATTAATAATGTTGGTTTAATGGAGGATCGCGCCACCTTACGTATTTCTAGTCAGCATATTGCTAACTGGCTTCATCACGGTGTTTGTACTGAGGGCCAGGTCCGTGAGACCATGGAGCGGATGGCGATGGTAGTTGATGAACAAAACGCTGCCGATCCAGCCTATCGTAAAATGGCGCCTGACTTCGACGAAAGTTTTGCATTCCAGGCCGCGAGAGATCTAGTCTTTAAAGGTCGCGAGCAACCGAGCGGTTACACAGAACCGGTGCTCCATCGACGCCGAGCAGAGGCGAAGGTTGGATATGGTGTTTAAAGAACGGAAAAAGGACAATGGCAGAACACACTACGATCAGAGATTTACTTGATGTTGGTGACGGCCCCTCGCCGGCAATTGGTGCCCCGGAACGCGAAGCCCTAAATTACGCGGGTCTCCGCTCGCTGGCTGATAAAACGGTTGTCCGTCTGAATAAACTAGGTATCGGGAATAATGATCGGGTCGCTATAGTATTGCCTAACAGTGCCGAAATGGCAGCCGCGTTTATTTCTATCGGCTGCGGCGCTACCACGGCACCGCTCAACCCCGCTTATCGCCAAGAGGAGTTCGATTTTTACCTCACCGATCTAAAGGCTAAGGCGCTTGTGGTGGAAGAAGGATCAGATTCACCCGCACTTATAGCAGCGGCCGAGCGAGGTATACCGATCCTTAAACTGGTTCCAGATAAAAGTGGGCTCGCCGGCAATTTCCATTTAGAGGGCGAAAATGTGGGAGTTCCCTCGAATAGCGGTATGGCGGAGGCGGGAGACATCGCACTTGTACTGCATACGTCGGGAACGACATCGCGTCCCAAGATTGTGCCATTAACCCAGCAGAACGTTACAGCATCGGCCCGTCACATAAGTACATCACTTAACTTGGTGTCAGGCGACCGATGCATGAACATCATGCCACTATTTCACATTCATGGCTTGATTGCCGCTGTGCTGTCTTCTTTGGGCGCCGGGGCGAGTGTTTACTGCGCACCCGGATTTAATGCTCTCCGAGTCTATAGCTGGCTTGATGAAATTGAGCCCAGTTGGTACACGGCGGTCCCCACCATGCATCAGGCACTGCTGTCCAGAGCTGGCCGCAACGCTGACAGTGTGGAGCGTGCCCGTAGGAACTTGCGGCTTGTCCGTTCTTCTTCGTCCTCTCTGCCACCGCAGGTGATGAAAGAACTTGAGGCCACCTTCGATGTGCCTGTTGTTGAGGCCTACGGTATGACAGAGGCCGCCCATCAAATGGCCTGCAATCCCCTGCCGCCGGCGGTACGTAAGCCTGGTTCCGTTGGCATTGCTGCTGGTCCCGAGGTGGCAATAATGGATGAAGCCGACAGCAGTTTATTGGAGGTTGGACAGGTGGGAGAGATAGTAATACGTGGCCCCAATGTCACACCTGGTTATGAGAATAACCCTGATGCGAATGCTAGCGCCTTCACTGATGGCTGGTTTCGGACCGGGGATCAGGGGGTGATAGACCAAGAGGGTTATATTTCGATTACCGGTAGGCTAAAGGAAATCATCAATCGTGGTGGTGAGAAGATTTCTCCTCGTGAAGTGGATGAAGTCCTCATGGATCATCCAGCTGTGGAGCAGGCCGTTACGTTTTCCATGCCCCATGAGAAACTCGGCGAGGAAGTGGCGGCCGCCGTCGTTTTACGGGAGGGCGAATCTACAGAGGAGGGCGAAGTACGCAATTTCGTATCCGAGCGCCTCGCCGACTTTAAGGTTCCGCGCCGTGTACTGATCCTCGAGGAGATTCCGAAGGGGGCGACTGGAAAACTTCAACGTATTGGTCTCGCTGAAAAGCTGGGACTTGGATGACTGGTGACCCCTGATCATAGGTTTTGGCCATGAAAATCTGCATATACGGTGCCGGCGCCATCGGGGGTTACCTCGGCGCGGGGCTAGCGATACAGGGAGTAGATGTCACTTTGATCGCCCGAGGACCTCACCTTACTGCGATGCAGGAGAATGGTCTCACATTGATAAAGGACGGCAAGAGGCGAGTTGCTGATGTCCAAGCCTATGAGAACCCGGCAGACGCCGGACCTCAGGATTATGTGATTGTAACGCTGAAGGCACACTCTGTGCTACCCATAGCTGATGGGTTCGCACCGCTGCTCAATGATAATACAGCGGTTGTTTGGGGCGTGAACGGCATACCTTGGTGGTATTTCCACAACCTTGATGGTGAATACTCCGGACGGCGTATCGAATGTCTCGATCCCGGAAATGTGCTTTTGAAAACCCTGGGTGTCGAACGCATGATTGGATGTGTGGTTTACCCCGCTGCCGAAGTAACCGAGCCAGGCGTTATCAAGCATGTGGAGGGAGATCGCTTCTCTCTAGGCGAGCCTTCAGGCGAGAAAACTGATAGAGTCGTTGCCTTGTCTGACGCATTGATAGCGGCTGGTTTCAAGGCGCCGATCCGACCGAAGATCCGCAATGAGCTGTGGATTAAGCTATGGGGGAACCTATCCTTCAACCCAATTAGCGCTTTGACCCATGCGACGTTAGAAACGATAGGTACAGATCGTGGAACCCGTGAAATTGCAAGGCGCATGATGCTCGAGGGGCAGGAAATTGGGGAAGCGCTCGGTGTTAGATTTGCGATCGATGTCGACAAGCGTATAAACGGTGCAGTCGAAGTAGGAGAGCACAAGACTTCGATGCTCCAAGATTTGGAACGTGGTAGACCGATGGAAATCGACGCGCTTGTGACTGCGGTGCAGGAAATGGGGAAGATGGTTGGGGTTGAAACTCCTTACATCAATGCAGTTCTGGCGTTAGTTCGCCAGCGTGCTCGGGTGGCAGGCTGTTACTAATCCAGACGACGCCGGCGAAAAGGGCCAAGAGCAAATAAAAAGAAGTCCCGCGAGGTCAGTTTTTCATTTCCCCTGCCAGAACCCTTCCGGGTTAACAAAGCACTGTGTGGCTGATAACGTCCCGTCTTAATGGTCACCCCGATCTCCTCTTTTCCGGCTATTTCAGATCCTCCTGAGGGCGTTGCCGGAGCGACATGGCTGACGGTTAGAGGGCGCCAAATATTTGGCGTTTGGCGGACGCCGCCTGAGGTTGGTAAACCAGCGCTGGTATTTCTTCATGACGGTCTTGGAAGTGTCGGAACTATGCGGGAATTCCCGGGGCATGCGGGGACTGAACTCGGACTTCCCACTTTCGTGTTTGATCGCTTCGGGTATGGCCGATCAGATCCCGAACCCGAGTTTCCCGTCAATTTCATGAGTCATGCCGCTGACACTCTCGAAGAAGTACTAGCGGTTGCCGGGATAGAAGATTGCTGTCTCGTAGGGCATTCGGACGGCGGAACAATTGCATTACTTCATGGGGCCCGTTATCGTGGGCGGGTGAGGGCTATTGTTACAATCGCTGCTCATGTACGGCGGGATAGACTAACTTATGATCAGGTCCTGCGTCACAAAGAAATGTACCAAGATGGCAATATCCCCGAGTGGATGCCCCGTTTTCACGGGGAGAATGCGGCCCATCTTCTAAAATGTTGGACTGAAGTCTGGCAGAAAACGCTTTATGACACTTGGGATATTTCCAGAGAAATTTCTGCGATCGAAGTCCCGCTTATGTCTCTACAAGGGTCAGAAGATGCCTATGGTTTACCGAGCCAACTCAAGAGTATTGGAAGGGCAGTTAAACATGCCGAGACCGAGATGATCGAAGGGTTAGGCCACTTCCCTCAGTTAGAGGATCGGCCCCGAATAGTCGGGTACATCAAAGACTTCCTTGATCCTTATTGCCGCTGATAAACGGCACCCCTATAAAACCCGCCATGTCCTATATTCCTGATTATCCCTTTCCAAAACTGGAATACGGCGAAACTCTCAACGTAGCGCCCGGAATCTACTGGGTGCGTATGCCTCTGCCGTTTGCTCTAGATCATGTCAATCTCTGGCTACTTGAGGATGGAAATGGATGGACTGTTATTGACACGGGTTATAACGTCGACGAAATCAAGAGAATCTGGAGCAGTGCGATCAACGACATTGCTCCTGCTGCACCTATAAAACGGACTATCGTGACGCATTTTCATCCCGATCATCTGGGCCTAGCGGGGTGGTTTGAAGAAAAGTACGGTGCAACGCTTTGGATGACCTATGCCGAATGGCTGCAGGGTCATGTTGCGGTTTCAGAGACAGTAACCCACAACTTCGATCGCTGGATCGAGTTCTATAGAGATAATGGGGCACCCGATGAGATGACTGCCGGCTTTAAAGAGGTCCGTGCCGCGTTCCAGGACCCATGGTACCGATTGCCAGAAACAGTCAAACGAATTCAGGATAACGAGAGGATCAATATCGGCGGCCGCACTTGGCAGATCATCACTGGTGGAGGTCATAGCCATGAACACGCATCACTATGGTGTGAGGACCTTAACGTGCTTATCTCTGGTGATCAGATTTTACCCCGGATAAGCTCGAATATCAGCCTCTGGTATACCGAGCCAGATGGTAACCCCCTTCGCCATTATTTCGAGAGTTTTAAAAAGTATCGCCACCTTCCGCGAGATGTGCTGGTGCTTCCCTCGCACGACTATCCCTTCCGGGGTTTGCATGACCGGTTGGATGACCTCAGGTCGCACCACCAGTTGCGGCTAGACGCTGCCCTCAAGGTTTGTGCAGAGCCGCAAACAGCAGCCGAAGTGATCCCCTCGCTTTTTAGTCGCAAAATCGGCGTTTTTGAATTCGGGTTCGCTATAGGTGAAACTCTCGCGCACCTGAACTACCTAGTGGATAATGGCTCACTTACTCGCCGACGCGACGAAGACGATATTATCCGATATCGACGTGTAGCCTAAACTATGCTTTTAGAAATAGGAAAGTCGGTTCAAATTCCGACCGAGGTCACTGAAGCGCTATCCGCTGAAACTCTTGGGAATCCTGGTGTTAACGTGTTGGCGACACCCTGCCTCGCGGCACTATGTGATGATGCCGCCGCCAAAGCGTGTAGTGAGATTTCGACGCGCCGGATGCGGGTCGATATCCGTCATGTCGCAGCCACCTCGATCGGGGACACTGTTCGGATTACTGCCAAAATCATCGCGGTGACTGAGACCCTCGTTGTATGTCGTATTGATGGGAAAGATTCGATGCGTGAAATAGTGAATGGTCACGTCAGCCGGTCCTTTGCCTGATGCCTGAGTACCGAACGGGTCTGATGGCAAGGCAATTAGTGCCTCTGTCAAACGCGCATTTTGACAAGTCAGGCGTTTCGGTCAAAACCCTCCACCTCGCTTGCGAAATGGCGTGCCATAATATACTCGCTGCCCGTTACGACAACGATGATGCCAGCGTTGGCATACGAAACGATATTTGGTTTTGGGGTGATGCGGAACAGGGCTCATATCTCGAGGCTGATGCGGTCATTTCAGGAATAGATAGGAAACGTATTATTTTCAATGTTTTCGTGCGATCAGGGGTTACAGAGATAGCCCGGGGTCAACACGAGCGGCTTTTAATCTCTAAATCCGCCTTTATGGGATTGGTCGAAGAAAACTGAAATGCCAGGATCGATTTGCGTTCAGTGATTTCTCTAGCTTATTATATTTCTGTGTATTGTAAATTTAGTTTGTGTGTTTCCAAGGGAGGATTAAATGAAGTTCAATAGAATAATTATGTCCACCGTTGCGCTTGGCGCCGCAGTGGCGTTAACACCTACCTTTGTTGCCGCGGCAACTGTTATGAAAATTGGTTTTGTAACGATCAATGATGGCCAACATAAATCGGCTAAATGGATCCAGAAAGAAGTGAATAAACGGACAGGCGGATCCATTGACGTAAAGGTATTTCCGGCAGCTCAACTCGGTAAAATTCCGCGCCAGATTGAAGGCGTACTTTTGGGAACGCAGGAGGCCTTTATCTCACCTCCCGGTTTCTTTAAAGGCCTGAACCCAGCATTTGCCGCGCCTGACGCACCCGGTCTTTTTGATAGCTTCGCGCATCAGACCAACACATTGAATCACCCCGACGTGCGCGAAAAGTTTCTAAACCTTGCCACTTCAAAGGGAGTGACGGGTAAGTATATCGTGTGTGCAGGCGCATCCGCCTTTGCTATGCGAAACCCAGTTCGCTCACTTAGCGATGCCAAAGGTAAGAAGATCAGAGTCCTCGCCTCTCCGATGGAAGTAGCGATTATGCGGGAACTGGGTGCAGCGGGTACGCCGATGCCCTATTCTGAAGTTCTGCCTGCAATACAGCGTCGTGTGATTGATGGTGCCAGTTCCGCGGTTGTTGTTATGGGACCGTCGAAATTTTATACGGCGGCAAAGTACCTGACCCCAACCCACTTTACCTATATACCGACTGCTATGTGGACTAGTGCTAAATGGCTTGCCAAATTGTCTCAAAAGCAGCGGGAAATTCTCGACCAAGTCGGCAAGGAAGTTACGGCAACCGCGAACAAGTGGTCTGAAGACGATACGAAGGCTTGGGAGAAGAAATGGGGCGACGAAGGCGGTACGGTAATTCGTTTGAACGAGGATGAGAGAAAAACCGCCCTCGCCAAGCTGCGTCCGTTGGAAAATATCTTTCTAAAAGATCCCAAGATCGCGCCTATGTACAAGCTGATTAAGGCAACTGCGGCTAAGACACGGAAGTAGCTTTTCTAAGAAATAAGAAAAGGGGCCGGCATTCGCCGGCCCCTTTTCTTATTCTGTAATTTACATATTATTTTCCTTTGAAGACAGGCTTGCGTTTTTCGCGCAGTGCATTGATACCTTCTTGGTGATCCTCGGTAATGTTGGACTTCGATTCCAGTGATAGCGAATAATCCAAATTGGCGGACACAATCTGTTTGAGCGGAGCATTGATGGCCTGTTTGGTCCATTGGATTGCGCGTATCGCGCCATTGGCGAGCTCGTGAGAAAAATCGTTAACGACTTTATCCAGTTCCTCAGCGGGTACGCAGCGATTAATTAATCCCATATTAGCAGCGCGCTCCGCCGTCAGCATCTCGCCGGTATAAAGAAACTCTCGGGCACGGGCGAAACCGATTAAATAGGGCCAAATCCCTGAGCCACCGTCACCGGCGGTCAGACCGACCTTAACGTGGGGATCGCCGATCCGCGCGGTGTCTGCCGCCATAATGACATCGCAGTATAGTGCTAGAGTCGCGCCTAACCCCGCAGCCGCGCCGTTAAGCTTGGCAATGACTGGTTGTCGGCAATCTAAGATTGATATCATGGAACGCTTGCCTTCTTCAGACAGTGTTTCCCACCCCCACGGTTCGTCGATTAGTTCTTGCAGCCACTCGGCATCTCCACCAGCGCAGAAAGCGCGCCCAGCTCCTGTCAGGATAACGACGTCCACGGATCGGTCACGATTTATATCTTCAAAGACTTGGGATAGCTCAACATGCATTGGTCCATTGATAGCATTAAGCTTCTCGGGCCGGTTCAGGGTGACGGTCAAAACGCGCTCATGTTTCTCGAATAAAAGTGTTTTGTATTTGCTGTAGTCCATTAATCGTCCCTCTTAATCCAGCCAGGTAGTGAAGTCGTCGACATCAATGCGGTCAGGCTGGAACAAGTTGACCGAAGAGCCCTTAGCTGGCCAACCAATGCTCATGCCACCTATCAGGGTGAAGTCGTCTCCCACCTCGAACATTTCGTGAGCGATGTGGGGAAATTCTCCAAGCGCTCCCTGAGCGATAGTCGATAGTCCCCAGCCACGTGCTGCCACAGAGATAGACTGTATGAAGGTTCCATAGTCTAGCCATGAGCCATGCTCCAACTCTGATGGAATCCAGAAGATTAGCCCGGTGGCAGCTCCAAAGAATCTGTAGTTACTTACAAAGGCGTCGCGGCGAGATTCGCGGTCTTCTCGGGCAATCTCCAATGCCCCATAAAGTCCGAATCCACAGGCGCGCCGACGGAATAGAAATTCCTCGCGGAACTCTCTCGGATAATAGTGATATTGCATATCGCGCGGTTCGCCGCTTTTTTCAGCTGCGATCATTGCATCCGTATATTTACGCCGCGCGTTTCCGTTGAGGACGTGTACCTTCCACGGCTGGATATTTGAACCGGACGGGGCCCAGCGGGCAGCTTCCAAAATACGCCGCATCAGATCTCTCGGCACAGGTTTGTTCTGGAATGCGCGGATAGAACGCCTTGAAACCAGCGCATCTTCAGCGTGCATATCTGGACGAGGCATGCCGGGATCGGTCATTTCTCTTTTTCGCTGGCGTAAGGAGTCTTCCGCCGACATCAGCGACGGGCGAGGGTTTTTAGACATAGGGTATTACTCGGTATTAATTATCGACGGAAGGTGCGGGTGGCAATTTTCCCCGCCATTTGATCCAGTTAAAGCTCGTATCGCAGCTCCGGCAGCCGAACATAACCTCGGATGTAGCACCACCGAATAATGATATGACTTCAAGATCACTGGAACCGCATTCCGGACAGGTTACTCCGTCAAAGTCAGGGTCGCCTGTATGTAAATCGCGCTGTCGGGCAGCATATCCGCCCGGGTCTCTAACAACCCGGGTGAAGCCACCATGGGAAGGCCCATCAGTGGGCAAGTCCGGCGTCCTTAAAACGTACAATTTCGAACAAACTGTCCGGCATTGGGCCAAAGCGGCGCGCATCTGAGCGCCAGTCCTTGGCAAATTGGATAGACTTGTCCTGTATTAGGTCAGAACCGAGTAAAGCTTCCGCTTTGGCGACTTCCTTGATAAACGCGTCGCGCAATTTTTTCAGGGGAACGTCGCGAATGCCGGCTGCGTGAAGCGGATCTTTGCCACGGGCAGGACCGTACCATTGCAGCGACAATGGGTAGCGACGGGCGAAAGCTCTTTGGAATAACTTCGATTGTGTCTTGCCCTCGCCAATAATTTGGAACCAACCCTGCGCATATTTCAGGTGAAAGTATGTTTCTTGGCCAATTTTCTTTGCAATACCAGCAACTGCGCGATCCTCGTGCTTCAAGAATCCGGACGCAAGCATCCAAGTCGCCAGTTCTGCTAGCCATGTGGAGACGATAAAATCTTCCCATCCGGAAGGCGCTTCATCCAATAGGTTGGACGAGCAGATTTCCTTCGGTCCGCGGCCTCGTTCTATATATTCATAATCGTGACCGTGCGCAGCGAGGAACTGATAAATAGCCCTTGTGTGGCCGTAATTCGCTGTGCACATGCCTAGGATTGCCGCAAAATCAGGAAGTGATCTTCCATTCATGGTACATTCAGCATACCAATTTCCTAACACTAATTTGGTGTCGGCGATTGCTAGGAGATCGTTTTCAAAATTTTGATCTAATTTGGAGCCTGGGCTACCTGGTGTATATACCATTTTAATTTTTCCTATGATCTGACCTCGGTCAAGCCATCTTGATCTTGGCCGACTTTCCCTCTTCGGTGACTGTGATGATCGCTTCTAGCGGCACCACGCACATTTCTCTCCATTTGTGCTGATCGTAAATGTACCAAGCACGTACCTGAGCGAGTTGATCATTGGGAGCCTCTACTGATCCCACATGTGCCAGTTCCGAGTGCGAATCCTTACGAGCAAATACCTCGTAGTATTTTGGCTCTTTCCCGCCTCGTTCTCGTTTTTGGTCAATTTTTTTCCTAGATTTTAGTTTAGTTGCCATTTTTATTTCCGTATTTCAAACTTGAATACCGTTGGCGCGCATCATTTCTTGAACCTCCGGCTCGATCATGTCGCGTGACCAAGGTAGGTGCCAACCTTGTTCAACCAAAACCTCGGTCACCCCGGGAAGTGCCTGCACCGCCTCTCGAACGTTTTCGCGTAACATTCCTGCACCGGGGCACCCCATACAGGGAATACAGACCTGTACGGACACTACGCCATCATCGGTGATATCTATCTCGCGCAACATTCCCATGCGACGCAGACTGACAGGTACGTGAGGGTCATGCACGCTCTCTAGAGCTTGCACCACATCCTTTTTCGAAGGCGGGATCATTAGATCACTCATCGCGATGGTTCGGTTACTGTGCAGAACTTACCAGAGGTCTTTTCCCCATTCTTCGGAAATAACGCGGGCAATCGACGGCACCTTATGCTTAGAGCCTTTCTTCCAGATCTTGAGCTGTTCTTCCCAAGTAATTTGGCGTTCATAATCCCACTGACGCTTTTCTTCGTCCAGATAGATTGGAGGTTCGTAATCTAGAACATATTTACCGGTCTCTTCATCGAAATACGCTGGAACTTTGATGCCGACACTCTCCGAGAATGGAACCACACGCGATAGCCACTTCTGGCGCATTTCGTCATTCGACGCACCGCGGATACGGTAGGAAAGTTGATCAGTCCGAGTTTTCCGGTTGTCCGGCATCCCAAACCAAGACGCACAAAGGGGAAAATAGAAATCAATCATTTCCTGAACGCGCCGGCGACTTTCCTCCGACTGATTCCAAAAGAATTTTGTCCAGCGCTCGCCGTGACTAACGTGGAAGGTTTCCTCGTAATTGACCTTACGCAAAGATCGGGCAAGTGGCCCGTAAGAACAATTTTCTTCTAGATCGACAGTGGTAATGTATCCAGCGCGGTCACCATAACACATTGAAACCACAGACTCTATGTAGTCCTCATGCGGAAATTCCAGCATCTGAAAGGTCCGCCATTCTTCAGGGTCTCGTTCAAATAGGAACTTATGCGTATCATATCCAAAGTCTTCCAAGATACGGTACATCATCTGGGCGTGCCCTAGCTCGTCCTGACAGGCAGCAGCAATCGCAATCTTGTCTTCTAAAGTTGGAGAGGTTTTGATTGCCGGTGAATATGTCGGTAGCGTAACCACCTCAAGATCCGCGGCGATGTGAACAGTATTGACCAAGACATCTTTGTATCGGTCCGTCATTTCCTCAACATCTTCGAGTTGGTAACCGGTGGCAATCTTTTCCTGAAGCGCGCGTTCCCGCGGATCTTCCTGAACCTCTTTGATCGCAGTTGCCATTTCTCTTAACCCTCTCTTCTTGTCGGATGATTTAGTGAATTATTATTACTAATTTAGAACGTGAACATCGTCTGGGCTAGGCCGCGACCCCATCAAATACGAAATCTCGGAAAGCCCGCGCAAAATCCTGACCCTTGAGGTCGTTACCCCGCATATACCACTCAACGTAACACCCCTTGTTAATCGCCATTATAATGCTGGCTAATTCTTCCGCTCCGATTGCCTTTCGGAATATACCACTTTTTTGGCCGGACTTAACTGTTTCCCGAAGGGCACCCTCCATTCGTGCCATCAGTTCGATCAAACGTTGCTCAATCTCGTCTCCTGATCCGTTGAACTCGGCACTCATCAAGATCGCTAGCAACATATATTCCGTTTTCTCTGCGCCAATAACGGATTGGGATCGCACGAAAGCGTTAAGGCGGTCTTTTGGGTCCTCACCGGATGCATTCATCGCTGCAATAGTCGGCTCGACAGTAAGTTCTTCAGTGCGATCTAGTAAAGCCTTGAGAACATTGGCTTTACTCTTAAAATAAAAATATACCGCGCCTTTTGTCAAACCAGCGGCTTGCGCAATTACCTCTACTGTCGTCGCATGATAGCCCTGAGTTATAAACAACGTCAGCGCCTTGCCAAGTAACGCCTCTATACTCGCCGCACGCTGTTCGCGCTTGGTCGTCGGACGTTCCCGATCAGACGTTTCATCCAGTTTTTGAATTCGCGTGTTCATAACACCATTGATCGACATACTGATCGGACAGTATCTTCTTTTGCATAATTTTTCAACCGGCGAGGTGCCGGGATCCCGATTATATGATCGCCTATTGAACAAAACTCATACCGCGCTAAATTGCCTTGATGAGTAAATCTGATAAGCAGATCTCCCTTGATAGGAAGAAACTAGTGAAACCAGAGTATTGGTTAATCGGCTTTCTTCTGCTGATTGGAGCTATTTCTGTGCCGGCTATGCAGAATGTTTACCTACTTCAGTCTTTTGTTCTTTCCATCTGCACGGGTCTAGGGCTTTAAAGACGGGGCGTTGACCCGCGGCGACCAATGGGATGGTGCCACATTTCCACCGCTGATCCGTTACGTTTTATATTCTTGATAAATCTCCTATTACCTACCTATGCCTACGCCTATGTGGTTTAGCATGGAGGTATCTTTCTCCTCGACGAACCTTTTTTCGACCACGGCAATAACGTTTACGATACCGAGCCGAATAATAAGAAAACTCGGGTTCGTGCGAACGACGCCCTTGGCGGGGGAACTTGGTATACAACTCTGGCGCAGCTCCCAAACCTTACGATCCCAACGCACCGGGTGACGAGACACTCAGGTTTAGCGCTGGGTCCTTCGCGGTTTCTATGATCGGTGTTTCCCTGATCATCCTTCTTCTTCGTTTTTTCCCGATTTTATTTTCTCGTTTCGAGATCAATTACGATATCCCTTAACCGAGCAACCAAATGAAAAATCGCCGCCTTTCCGAGGCTTATAGATGAGCGAGACCTTGCAAAGACATTTGTCCTCAACAAGCAAAGCGTGTCCGCCCGAAAATAATGTGATAAGCGTCTGACTGATAATGTCATAATGACCTAGAATCATGCCGCTGATATGTTTGCAAACTGACGGTATACGCGGATCACACGCTTCGATCTTGGAAATGATACAACATGCTTCTATCTTGGAAATGATAAGGTCTATCGGACGGCTTTCACGGGCTCTGATCGTTCAGTTGTTTGGAGGTCGGGCTCTATCGCCTTATGGGAGGGGTTAATGGCTATATGTCGGCCTTTTCTCTAGTTAATCTTGGACGCGTCTTGACGCGAGGCGAAGCGAAAGAGGGCCAGGTTCCTACCGATGGGCCGCAGATGTGCGGCGATATCGATATAAGGATCGCGCGGGATGGTACTTGGCACTATCTCGGTTCTCCGATCGGCCGCGAATCGCTGGTAAAGTTGTTCGCATCAGTACTAAATCGTGATGAGGCTGGAGATTTCTGGTTAGTAACGCCTGCCGAATTATGTCGGATTAAGGTGGATGATGCGCCGTTCAATGCTGTTGAGATGATTGTAAGCCATGGAAAAAATGGACAAGTCCTTAATTTTCGCTCGAATATCGGCGAAACCGTTACGGCTGGACCGGATCACCCTATCCGAATCGAAATTGAACCGGAAACCGGTGAGCCGTCGCCTTATATTATGATAAGAGATGGTCTAGAGGCGTTAATTGTTCGATCCGTTTTTTATGATTTGGTGGAAATCAGTGAAGAACGAGAGGTGAATGGAAAAACCATGCTTGGCGTTCGTAGCGGCGGCGTTTTCTTCAAACTCGGGGACATCGATGATGCCTAATGATGGTTTGCGCATTGGCCGAGATCACATTATGAGCGCGTTCGAAGGTCCCGGAATCGATCCACCGTCACTGGATAACCGAGGTGACGGCTACGGCTGGATTTCCCAGGAACGAGAATCGTTCCCGCAGAATATCACTCCCGCCGCGATTTTAGTTCCGCTTATTGACCGACATGACGGAATAACCATCCTTTTAACAGAGCGTCCCAGCCACCTCAAAAGTCATCCGGGGCAGGTTTCGTTCCCGGGCGGCAAATGCGAACCGGATGATCAAACCGCCGAAGATACCGCTCTGCGCGAAACCAAGGAAGAAATCGGCCTAGAGCCCGAACAAATCGATCTGGTTGGCCGGCTAGGTCAGCGAACCACGGGTAGCGGTTTCAAGGTTACGCCTGTTGTTGGCCTTATCCGGCCACCATTTGAGACGTTTCCAAACCCCGGCGAAGTCGAGACAGTCTTCGAGGTGCCGCTGAGTTTTGTCCTTGACCCTGAAAATCAGAAAACTGAAACCCGATATATCCGAGGTGTAGATCACCAATTCTACGTTCTCCCCTTTGAAAACTTCTATATCTGGGGTTTAACGGCGCGTCTGCTTATTGCGTTGAAAGACACCTTGGAGGTTACATGATCCGGCTATTGCTGTTGACACTTATACCACTGATTCTGCCATTCGCTGCTTGGTACGCATGGGATGTATTCGGGGAGAAGCCGGTGATCGATCCTGTTACGGGTGAACAGGAGCCGCCTAAGTTAAAATCTGCGCCACTGAAAATGCTATTCTTTATCGGGACAGTCCTGTCAATGCTCACGTTAGGTGCATTTCTTCTTTTCCATGACCAAATTGCGAATGATCCATATTCCGCAATAAACGTCGAAGATGCTGGGAAGAGACTAGAGCGCGGTATCGCACCCGACAGACCTAATGCACCGCGTTGAGCGTGGCGGACAGAATCTCACCGCCAGACTGGATGGTGGACCCCGACTTGGAAAAAATCTTTGATATATTGAAGATGGCGGGCCACAAGGTACGGTTCGTCGGAGGGTGCGTCCGTGATACGATCGCTCGCCGCACAGTTAAGGACATTGACCTAGCGACCGACGCAAACCCCGAATTCGTTTTAAAGGTTTTGACCGGCGCTAAGATCAAGGTACTACCGACCGGTATCGAACATGGCACGGTCACCGCAATTCCGGAAACACGCCCATTCGAAATCACAACGCTGCGCAGAGACGTTGAAACCGATGGCCGACACGCGACTGTAGAATTCACTGAAGATTGGATGGAGGATGCGTCGCGTCGGGACTTTACTTTCAACGCCCTTTCGGCTGATCCCGACGGGACAATCTATGATTATTTCACCGGAATAGAAGATCTCAACGCTGGTCGGGTTCGTTTTATCGGCCGCGCCCAAGAACGCGTCGCCGAGGACTATTTGAGAGTGATGCGGTTTTTCCGGTTTCAGGCGAATTACGGTAAAACTGTGCCGGATCAAGATTCTTTGGCGGCTTGCCGGGCAGCGGCTGGGAATGTCGAAACCGTGTCCGGAGAGCGTATCTGGAGCGAAATGTCGCAGACGCTTACCGCTCCAGCACCTGGAGCCGTGCTTCGGATGATGGAGGATATTGGGTTGCTCGGCCTTTTGCTGCCGGTTGGCGGATCCGTGATGCATATTGAAGCCTTGGCGAAGGTGGAGAGTATCTTATCAATTGAACCGGAACCGATTAGGCGTTTGGCGGCATTGATAAGACCCAGCGATGGTCAAGAGTCCGAGACCGCAGTTCGGTTACGGTTGTCACGGAGAGATAACTCCCGGCTTAAAAGGTTGAATTCTATGCGGGGTGAATCCAGTGCAGCGATGAGTATTCATGAGTTGCGTAAGACGCTTTATGCGGTCGGCCGCGACCGATTTCTTGATCAGATTCTTCTCGACTGGGCAGACGATCTCGCCGCCAATTCACTGGGATCAGTTAGCTCGATGAAGGGCTGGAGGGAAATATGGGATACCGCTTCATCCTGGCAGTTTCCGGAATTTCCCATAAATGGTGAAGACGTCATGGAAATGGGTATCCAAGAAGGCCCTAGAGTCGGAGAAATTCTTGAGCATATCGAAGAATGGTGGGTAGAACATTCCTTTCTGCCTGACCGAGATGCGTGCCTCGACCAATTGAGGCAGGTTATCCCCAATCTCTGAAGCAGAGTTTACCCTCCCCAACAAATTCTTTGTGAATATTTTTCTACGTACGACGATGGAATATTTAGTCGTTCGAACAAAGCAATTTGATTAACTTTTCATTTTATAGTGCCCCCAATTCTATTGTTAATATGAGTATATCGGCTAGTGTCGAATCCGAGCGCCGACTATGGAAACGTTTGAAGACATTTGCAAAGTTAGCGCAGTCGGTATTCCTGACTCGAGGCGGGGTCCTGTGGTAATCGCATGCGTCAAAGGGCGGGGTGGCGATATCGCGAGGCGCGCCGCCGCTATCAATATTCACTGAAAAACTCGTTACTTGCCAACTTCAAATGTTCATTAGACTATAATTTCGCCGATCACCTTCGGCGCAATGCGGCCAATAAAGATTTAAGACGTCTTCTTCGTGATGCACCTACCGAAGTCAAAACTCAGAACTCTCATCGCTTCCAGCAGGTTGCTTGAAGTATGATTTCGGAGAATTGTGCCGACTCAAAAAAAATCGCTGCGGTCTTCGCTCCAAGCTCTTTCATTCACTACGTTTTGTTTACTGTTTTTAATTCCTTTAAGGCCATTTAACTTCTGGAGGCATGGACATGAGAATAGCCTCCACATTTCCCCCAGTTTTTAGGCCGAAGATCGTGCCCCTGTCATGGAGTAGATTGAACTCTACATACCGACCACGCCGGCGCAGCTGGTATTCTCTTTGCTCCGGCGTCCACGTATTATTCATGTGATTAGAAATGATCTCTGGATAAATACCGAGAAAAGCAAGGCCAACCTCTTGAGTGAAGGCAAAATCCTTCTCCCAGTCGCCGGTATCAACGTAATCGAAAAAAATACCTCCAACGCCGCGGGGTTCGTTCCGATGTGGAAGAAAAAAATACTCGTCGCACCATTGCTTGAATTTTGGATAGTACTCATTGTTGTGCTTTTCGCACGCTCGGCGCAAAGCTCCATGGAACATCTCGGTATCTTCTTCGTCTGGATAAATGGGTGTAAGGTCGCTCCCGCCGCCGAACCATGCTTTTGACGTAATAATAAAACGGGTGTTCATATGTGCGGCTGGCACCAGCGGTGAGTGCATGTGCGAAACCAATGAAATACCTGACGCCCAGAACCGGGGGTCTTCCTCCGCACCAGGAACGTTTTTCCGAAACTCTTCTGAGAACTCGCCGTAAACGGTTGAGATGTTTACGCCAACTTTTTCGAAGACACGGCCTTTCATCACAGACATTATTCCGCCACCACCGCCCGGCCGATCCCATGCCATTTGCTCGAAGCGTCCCGGTTTACCGCTGCCGATTGTCTCATTCGGTCCGATAACCGTATCCTCTATATTCTCGAGCGATCGGCATATCCTGTCGCGCAGTTCTGAAAACCAGGTACTGGCAGCTATCTTTTTTTCGTCTAAGGTCTTCTCGGTCATCTCTCCACCTAACTTACGCAAATACTCCATCAAAGGCGCCGGTCTGTCGCATCGCCTCGCCAACGACTATCGCTGCCGCCGTAACAACATTGAGCGACCGAGCGCCGCGCGCCATCGGAATAGACAAACGAGCATTGGCTTCAGCGTGTACGCTAGCGGGGACCCCGGCGCTTTCGCGGCCGAGTAATAATATATCTGTGTCCAGATACTTAAAATCAGTGTAAGTATCTGTTCCTTGTGTGGTTAGAAGCAATACACGGGATGGAAGCCGAGCCGTTTTCCATGCCTCCCATGATGCATGGCGGTCTATGTCCGCGTGGGCCCCATAATCCATTAAAACGCGCTTTAATCGTCGGTCGTCCAATAGGAAGCCGCAGGGTTCGATGATATCCACTGGGATGTTCAGGCAGGCGCCAAGGCGGAAAACCGCTCCCGCATTCTGAGGGATGTCAGGTTGAAACATTGCTATTCTCATATCAAAGCCATACCGATGATCGGTAGGAGGCGCAATCGTTAGAATTTTTAGACACTTCACCTTACCTATACCGACTGCTAACCCAACTGGGGCAGGGTTTCCAGCGGCCACTAATTGGACTATACCGGCTTTTAGAGCCTATTAACGGCGGCCCATGATAAGAGAAGTGTGCGGCGACGCGCCGCATGTATCGAATCTAACGTCGTGCTACCTATAAACTAGGTAAAAGTGGCGTATTGGGGGAAATATTTTAAGTTCGTATTTTTGGCGGATTTTCACGGGACGTGAAATGTCAGCAAATGAACGGAAATAAGGTGTGAAGCATGGCTGATACCGGAGGCGCCCGGTCGCCCGAAAACGGCCACAAAGGGGAAACCCGGCGTGATTTTCTACAACTGGCGACTGGTGCTTTTGCGGCCGTTGGTGGCGCTGCAGTGGCTTGGCCTTTCATCCAGCAAATGAATCCGGCTGCGGATACGCTGGCCCTAGCCACTGTCGAGGTTGATGTCTCCGCAGTCGAAATAGGTCAAGCTATCAAAGTAAAATGGCGGGGGGTACCAGTTTTTATTCGCCATCGTACAAAAGCCGAGGTCGCCGCTGCAAATTCTGTAAGGTCTACTGATTTAATCGACCCGGAAGAAGACAGTGCCCGCGCTCAAAAGCCAGAGTGGCTGATTTTGGTCGGGGTCTGTACCCACTTGGGATGCATTCCGCTGGGCACTTCACAGGGTGAAACCAAGGGCGAGTTCAATGGGTGGTTCTGCCCGTGCCATGGGTCACACTATGACACATCCGGTCGCATCCGGAAGGGCCCGGCACCTCGTAACCTTCCAATACCTGAATACACCTTTATCAGCGATAACGTCGTCAAGATCGGGTGAGGTAGAAGAAATATGTCCAAATTCCAGAAACCTGCCTGGCTCGATAACAGCGCTGTTCGCTGGGTTGATCACCGTCTTCCGATTTTTTCGTTCGTGAGCCATGAGCTCTATGAATACCCAACGCCCCGAAACCTGAATTATTGGTGGAATTTCGGCTCTTTGGCGGGGATTGTGTTAGTGATCATGATCGTCACGGGTATTACTCTGGCTATGCACTATACCCCCCATACAGCGATGGCTTTCGATTCGGTTGAACGCGTTATGCGTGACGTGAACTACGGCTGGCTAATCCGTTATATACATATGAACGGTGCGTCGATGTTCTTCATCATAGTGTACATTCATATTTTCCGAGGACTGTATTTTGGCTCCTACAAGGCCCCGCGCGAAATCCTTTGGATGCTGGGTGTCGTAATCCTGCTTCTGATGATGGCTACGGCATTTATGGGATATGTGCTTCCTTGGGGTCAGATGAGCTTCTGGGGTGCTACGGTGATTACTAACTTATTTTCAGCTATTCCTTGGGGTATCGGAGACTATATCGTAACCCTACTGTGGGGTGGGTTTTCGGTTGACAATGCTACTCTCAATAGGTTTTTCAGCCTGCACTATCTTTTACCGTTTGTAATTGTTGGCGTCGTAGTATTGCATATCTGGGCGCTGCACGTGCACGGTTCGAATAATCCGATCGGGATCGATACCAAGGGGGAACAGGATGTTGTCCCGTTCCATCCCTATTATACGGTCAAGGATATGTTTGGGCTGGGAGTTTTCTTAATTATATTTGCCCTGTTCATATTCTTCGCCCCTAATTACTTGGGCCACCCGGATAACTACATACCGGCCAATTCTCTGTCGACGCCAGCGCATATTGTGCCGGAATGGTATTTTCTACCTTTCTACGCGATCCTCCGCGCGGTGCCGGATAATTTCATCGGCGGCTGGACCACCGAGTGGCTAGGCTTCATCATCTTTGAAGCCAAGCTGGCTGGAGTACTCGCGATGTTCGGAGCAATCGCGGTATTATTTATTTTGCCCTGGCTTGATCGGTCACCAGTGCGTTCGTCACGCTTTAGGCCATTGTACAAGTGGTTTTTCTGGATATTTGCGATCGATTGTCTTGTGCTAGGTTATATGGGCGCACTCCCAGCTGAGGGAATCTACGTCGTTATCAGCCGCGTTGCGACCGTCTATTATTTTGCCCACTTTTTGGTAATCATTCCCCTCTTGGCGAAGTTCGAGACAACAAAAGAATTACCTAAAAGTATTTCTGAACCGGTTCTGCGAGGGGGAGGCGGGGTTGCTGTCAGTGCTGCTGCCAAGCCAATGGAGAAAGCTTGATGAAACGGTTTTTCACCGGTGTCGTTGTCGGTGTCCTAGCAATAATTTTAGGGTCCGCGGTGCACGCGGCCGGGGGAGGAGTGGCACCTCCCGCGCACCCTTGGGCGCATTCGGGTATCTTCGGGACGTTTGATAGGGGGGCGCTACGCCGGGGGGCGAAAGTTTATAATGAAGTTTGCTCCGCCTGCCATGGATTGCGTCTAGTAGCATACCGTAACCTTCTGGATATTGGATTCGCCGAACGCGAAATAAAGGCGATCGCTGCTGAGAGGGAAGTGCCAGCCGAACCTAACGATGATGGAGAGATTGAAATGCGGCCAGCTATTCCGTCGGATCGATTCGTGTCGCCGTTTCCAAATGATAACGCTGCGCGCGCTGCTAATGGCGGGGCATTGCCACCTGATTTGTCGCTGATCGTAAAAGCCCGGCCCGGCGGTGCGGATTACATCCACGCACTACTCACCGGATACAAGGAGGAAGCACCAGCCGGTATCGAGGTACCAGAGGGCATGAACTACAACGAGTATTACGCGGGCAATATGATAGCGATGGCCTCCCCGTTGGCGGAAGATGGCGTGGAATATGCCGATGGCACCAAGGCTTCCGTTGAGCAAATGTCGGAAGATGTAACTGTTTTTCTCGCATGGGCAGCTGAACCAGAACTGGAAGAGCGTAAGCGCATGGGAATAAAAGTGATCCTTTTTCTGCTTATTTTAACCGGGCTTCTTTATGTCGTAAAACGCCGTGTTTGGGCCGACGCCCACTAAAACCTTGAGAGTGTCCGCTACCCCCGGCAGGCAGATCTACCGAGGATGACTCGTTTTCTAAGGGTGAATAAAGTACTTTCAGTCATGTCTCCATCGGGACCAATAACATAGAGAAAGCTCCGGATATTTTTGATGCCGTGTGCGGCTATTCGGGAATCTGGTGCGAACTTGAAGGAAAAAACTGCAGACCGAGTATCATGGCCCTGAACAATTTACTGTATCTTGAAGTCTCGAATCATTTGTAATGGTTAATTGACCCCATTAGCTTCCCGCGAGTGGGTGGTCGGTGTTTGGGAGAGATTTATGACTGATCTAGGTAATATCCCCGTTATTGGTATCATCGGGGGTAGCGGCGTTTACGAGATCGACGGGCTGATCAATAAAGAGTGGCGGCAGATTCCTTCGCCTTTTGGTATGCCTTCGGACGAATTCTTGTTTGGTGAACTTGATGGTCAACAGATCGTTTTCCTGCCGAGGCATGGGCGCGGCCACCGTGTGCCACCAAGTGGGGTGAATTTTCGTGCTAATATTGACGCCTTCAAACGTGCAGGTGTTACCGAAATCCTCTCGATTAGCGCCGTTGGGTCGCTAAGGGAGGAATATTCCCCTGGCCATTTTGTCTTAGTAGATCAGTTCATTGACCGTACATTTGACCGTAAGAAAACATTTTTCGACGAGGGGTGTGTGGCTCATATTTCTATGGCTGATCCGATCTGCAGTCGACTCTCCCGAAATCTCGCTAATGCGCTCGAAGATACTGGAATCAAATATGCTCTCGGGGGCGTCTATCTGGTCATTGAAGGCCCACAGTTCTCTTCTCGTGCCGAAAGCCATTTATACCGATCCTGGGGATGCGATGTTATCGGTATGACTAATATGCCAGAGGCAAAACTCGCCCGAGAAGCGGAGATGTGTTACGCAACGGTTGGCATGATCACCGATTACGATTGTTGGCATGAGGATCATGACGACGTCGCGATAGAAGGCGTTATCAAGATCATGCATGAAAACGCTGACAAGGCGCGGACACTGATTAAGGCGGTTGTGCCAAAGTTATCTGGCCGGGATAGATTCTGCGATTCTGGATGTCACACGGCACTGGAACACGCTATCGTAACCGCACCCGAGGCTCGCGATCCGGAAGCCGTTTCAAAGCTGGATGCGGTCGCAGGCCGGGTGCTGGGCGTATGAATGTTGACGGTAAACCCTTTAGGACTATCTGGGTTGGCGATGACGGTGAGACTGTTGAAATTATCGATCAGACGCGACTCCCATTTGAATTCGTAATTATCCAACTGCGAGACGTTTCGGATGCGTCAACTGCGATAAGTGATATGTGGATACGGGGTGCGCCGCTGATTGGGGCGACAGCTGCCTTCGGTATGGCACTCGCGATGCGCGATGATCCATCAAACGAAAACCTTTTTCTCGCAGCGGATCAGTTAATGGCGACACGACCCACAGCGGTTAATCTCCGCTGGGCGGTGGATGAGATGAAGAATTTACTATTACCACTCGCCCCCAATGCTCGTGTGAAGGCAGCCTATATTCGCGCTGAAGAAATCTGTGATGAAGATGTGGCGATCTGTTCGTCAATCGGCGATCACGGCATGCCTCTAATCTATCGGGCCTGGGAAGCCCGGGGGAAGCCAGATCAAGTTAACGTGTTGACCCATTGTAACGCGGGATGGCTAGCTACGGTCGACTGGGGTACAGCTCTGGCTCCGGTTTACAAGGCTCACGATGCGGGTATTCCTGTCCATGTATGGGTCGATGAGACCCGGCCACGTAATCAGGGCTCTAACCTGACGGCCTGGGAATTGGGGAAGCACGGGGTACCGCATACCGTCATCGTCGACAATGCCGGTGGACATTTGATGCAGCACGGACTTGTGGATCTAGTTATTACCGGTACTGATCGAACAACTTCAGCAGGCGATGTTTGCAACAAGATCGGTACTTATCTGAAAGCGCTGGCGGCATACGATAATGACGTTCCATTTTATGTTGGACTACCCGGCCCCACGATTGACTGGACGATTGATGATGGCTTCCGCGATATCCCAATCGAACAACGTAATTCCTCGGAGGTTACAGAGGTCACTGGTAAATCATTATCTGGAGAGATTTTGACGGTAAGCATCGTTCCGGGTGGAAGTTTCGCAAAAAACTATGCGTTCGATGTAACACCCTCTCGTCTTGTTACGGGTCTTATCACCGAACGCGGCGTTAGCACCGCGTCAAAGTTGGGGTTAGCGGAATTGTATCCAGAATTCGCAGGTTAAATAGAAACACTTTAAAAGGGGCTTGGCGGTCCCTTCCCTAGAGACCGACCAAGATAAGACTGTGCACGCTGATAATGAAAATACGGGATATTTTCGATGAGAAGTAAATGGTCGGCAGAGGCTGCACGGGATACCGTCAGCTATTATGAAAGACAGGGTATATCTGAGGATCTTGCATTACGTGTCTATACTTCACGACTGCTGGGTAACGACGCCAAATTAGTATTGCATGGCGGAGGTAATACGTCTGTCAAGACGATGATGACTGATACTGTCGGGGATAAAGTGGAAGTGCTTTGCGTGAAGGGGTCCGGCTGGGATATGGCGAATATTGAGCCACCGGGCCTGCCGGCGGTTAGGCTCGAATCCATCCGCAAGCTCCGCGGGTTGAAAAAACTTACCGATGAGGAAATGGTAAATGCTCAGCGCGGCGCTTTACTTAATTCAAACTCACCAAACCCCTCCGTAGAGACACTTCTTCATGCTTTCCTGCCGCATAAGTTTGTTGATCACACGCATTCAGATGCAATTTTATCTGTCACCGACCAGCCAGATGGTACGAATCTCTGCCGAGAAATCTTTGCCGATCGTGTTGCACTAGTTCCGTATATAATGCCGGGATTCGATTTAGCTAAGGCCTGCGCCAGTATTTGGGAAAAGTACCCCGATGTAGAGGGCCTTATACTTCTAAAGCACGGGATTTTCACCTTCGGGGAAGATGCGCGTGAATCTTATCAGCGTATGATCAATCTCGTTAGCGTTGCGGAGAACTACCTACAGAGCGGTAAACCGGCAAAATCATTCACGCCTCGGCGCCAGATTCTCAGAACAGCTAAAGTTGCAGAAATCTCCCCGATAGTACGCGGGGCATTGGCCGAGAAGGACGGGTCTGACTGGCGTCGGATGGTGCTCGATTTTCGAGATTCGCCACACGTGATGAATTTCGTCAACGGCCGCGACGTCGTCCGGTACGCGACGGCCGGGCCGGTTACTCCGGACCATGTAATCCGTACAAAACCGAAGCCGCTAATAATTCCAGCACCGAAGGAAAACGAATTAGGCATATTCACCATTTCCATCTCATCGGCGATTAGAAAATACATAGTCGATTACACGCGCTACTTTGAGCGGAACAACCGAAAGCAGCTAACCCCGAAAATAATGCTTGATCCGATCCCGCGGGTAATATTGATGCCCGGATTGGGTTTGTTCGGACTTGGAAAGTCGGTCAGTGATGCTGGGGTCGCAGCAGATTTGGCAGAGACTTCGGCACGGGTGATTGCCGATGCGGAGAGAATTGGAATGTACAAGTGCATTCCGGAAAAGGATATCTTTGAGATTGAATACTGGTCCTTGGAGCAGGCTAAACTTGACAAGATGTCGGAAAAACCACTGTCACGTCATGTGGTTGCCGTCACCGGGGGTGGATCTGGGATCGGCGCCGCGACGGCGGCCGCTTTCGCGGGCCAGGGTGCAGAAGTAGCAATCCTTGATCGCGATTTGGAGGCGGGGCAGGAATTGGCCGATCGTCTCGGCGGCATCGCGGTAAAATGTGATGTTACACGAGCCGCGTCGGTTACACGGGCTTTCTCCAAAATATGTCAGAAATTTGGTGGGCTTGATATTCTCGTTTCCAACGCAGGTGCTGCATGGGAGGGCCGGATTGGTGACGTGGACGAAAAAATATTACGAGAGAGCTTCGAACTCAATTTCTGGGGCCATCAGCGCTGTGCGCAGGCAGCGGTCGCTATCATGAAGGCCCAAAGGACAGGTGGAGTCCTGCTCTTTAACACGTCTAAACAGGCTGTAAATCCCGGCCCGGATTTTGGTCCCTATGGGCTGCCAAAGGCTTCGACACTGTTCCTATGCCGCCAATACGCGCTTGATCATGGCGTCGATAGCATTAGGGCGAACGCGGTTAACGCCGACCGCATCCGCTCTTGCCTTCTGACTAGCGAGATGATCCAAAAGAGGTCAAAGGCCCGTGGGCTGAGCGAGGAGGAGTACATGTCTGGCAACCTCCTTGGGAGGGAGGTTACCGCCAACGATGTTGCCCAAGCATTTGTCGATTTGGCGCTTTCGAAAAAGACTACCGGTGCGGTTTTGACAGTCGATGGCGGAAATATCGCTGCGGCCCTCCGATAAAAACATCTTCCTCCCGGCAGTTGAGGCAGATGTTTTTATATCGGATTTGTGGGTCAGGTGGCGTGTTCATCCATCCAGGCGACAGCCCGTTCGAAAGCGCGTTCAGTGGCACCGGGGTTAAACGAATCCCGATCGTCACATGTGAATCCGTGACCTGAATCGTCATACACGTAAAGCGGACTATCTTGGAGAGAGTCCTTGATCTTTTGAAGATCGTCGAGAGGGATCGCAGCATCTTTGTCGCCGAAATGGAACTGGATTGGACATTTGGGTTTCATATCTTCCAACCGTGCTGCAATGCCCCCACCATAAAATGGCATAGCCGCCGAGATTCCATCAACCGTACACGCGGCAACAAAGGTTGCATATCCGCCAAAACAGAAACCGATCACGCTGACCTTGCCGGCGGATGCTACTTCCTGCACCGCGGCGCCAATATCAGAGGTAATCCAATCATCCGTTATTTTTCCTCGAGTTTCGCGGCCTAAGGCAAAGTCATCCTCATTATACCCAAGCTCAATTTTTTTATCGACGCGGTCGAACAAGGCTGGCGCAATGGCCGTGTATCCCAATCCTGCAAAATGATCGACGGTGCTACGGATTTGGCTGTTAACTCCGAAAATTTCTTGAATGACGACAAGCGCACCTTTCGGTGGACCCGAGGGGTCCGCCTTATAGGCATCAAGCTGATGACTATCTCCCGAGGTAAGTAAAATGTTTTCTCCCATGTTCCTTCCTTTCTCCGGATCCTTAATGTTAACCGATATCGGTACTGCCGTCTTTAATCCGACCAGCGTTCGCCCCCGACCGTCATGCAGGTAACTTAGCGTTCCTTATCAGATGTTGAAACGGTAAAGGATGACGTCGCCATCCTTTACGATATAATCTCGGCCTTCCTGACGCATACGGCCAGATTCTTTTGCACCCTGTTCACCCTGATAGTTTATATAATCTTCATAGCTAATTGTTTCAGCGCAAATGAAGCCGCGGGCAAAATCGGTGTGAATGACACTCGCCGCATCCTCAGCTCTAGTGATTTCTGGAATTGTCCACGCTCGGCTTTCGCTAGGTCCCGCGGTAAAGAAGGTTATCATCCCCAGTAACTCGTATCCCGCCCGGATTATTCTCTCTAGCCCAGTTCGTTCTAATCCGAGGCTTTCAAGGAATTCCCGTTTTTCTTCCGGATCATCGAGTTGGCCGACCTCCGCCTCTATCGCAGCGGATATAATCACACAGGCAGCGTTTTCAGCCGTTGCCTTTTCCCTAATTATTGCCGAAAGCGCGTTCCCAGTTGACGCTGAGTCTTCATCTACGTTGCATACATACATCACCGGCTTTGCGGTCAGTAGTTGCATCTGTCCGAATAGCGGCGACTCTTCCTTGCCAATCTCCATTGTACGCGCCGGTTTTCCTTGTTCAAGCAAACCAATTGCCCTTTCGACGAGGCTAAGCAGTACTGCGGCTGTTTTATCGTTGCCGCGAGCCTTTTTAACGAGCGATTCTTTGCGGCGTTCAAGGCTCTGTAGATCGGCCAGCATCAGCTCAGTTTCGACGACCTCTGCGTCGGATATCGGGTCCACGGCTCCGGCGACGTGCGTGACTTCTTCACCTTCGAAACATCTCAGCACATGGACGATAGCCGAGACCTCACGGATATGACCGAGGAATTGGTTGCCTAGCCCTTCGCCCTTGCTGGCGCCTTTCACTAGGCCTGCTATGTCAACAAATTCCAGTTGTGCCGGCACGATACTACCTGATTTGGCGAGGTTACTGATCAATTGAAGTCGATCGTCGGGTACCGAGACGCGGCCGGAATTTGGTTCCACTGTACAAAATGGATAATTTGCCGCTTCTGCTGCCGCAGTAGCGGTTAAAGCATTAAATAAAGTAGATTTCCCCACATTCGGAAGGCCAACAATTCCACATTGAAAACCCATCAGCCTTATGCCTTCTCGTCTTTGCTGGGAGGTGGTGCCAGATACGCGACACGTGTCATGAAGCCAGCATCATCTCCGTTAACTGCAATCGGCAGTGCCTCCGCGATAGCTTCGATCGTCCGGTCTACCCAAGCTTTTTCGGCCTTAGAAAAATCCGAGAGCACGTATCTGTGGACGTTTTGTTTGTTACCTGGATGACCGACACCAATTCTGATACGGCGATAATCTTGGCCGATATGGGATGATATACTTCGGATACCGTTGTGACCGGCGTGACCGCCACCCATCTTTACCCGTACCTTACCGGGAACAAGGTCTAGTTCGTCGTAAAAAACCGTGACTGCGCCTGGTCGTAGTTTCAGATATCGCAAGGCGGAACCGAGGGCACGGCCCGATTCATTCATAAAGGTTTTTGGCTTCAGTAGCAGAACCTTCTGACCTACGATGTTTCCCTCCGCGATGTAGGCGTGATGACGCGATTTACGTGTAGACAATCCGTACCGACGGATAATTTCATCCGCCACCATAAACCCAATGTTGTGGCGTTGCCCGGCGAATTTTGGACCCGGATTGCCCAGTCCTGCAAAAACTAGCATCGTGACTTATCCGCTGAGATAGGCGGTAAGGAACAATTAACTTTAGTTTTTCTCTCCGGCATCGTCGGAACCTTCGGCGTCATTACCTGAGGTTTCAATCGGTTCTTCGACTTTGGCACCTTCCTCACCTTCTTCATCTTCCACAGTCTCTTCTACCATGATAGTCGGCGCAGCAATTGTGGCGATAGTAAAGTCGCGATCGGAAATTGCGAATTCCACACCTTCGGGCAGCGTAACACTGCTGGCATGGATGGAATCTCCCACTTCAAGGCCGACGAGCTGAAGGACCAGTTGCGGTGGAATATTATCGGCGGTACAGAGCACCTCGACTTCATAGCGGACTACGTTTAGCACACCACCCTGTTTTAGACCTGGACTATCGTTATCACCCTCGAATGTGACGGGAACGTTGGCGGAGATTTTTCTTTTGGGATCGAACCGCAGAAAATCTACGTGCATTGGTGCATCCGAAACCGGGTGGAATTGCACATCGCGCGGCAATACGCGGTGCTTTTTTCCATCTATTTCCACATCGATAAGTTTGATGAAGAACTGTGGGTTGGTAAGCTCGCGTATGAGAAGTCGACCCTCGAGCATAAGTGTGATCGGTTCTTCCTTATTGCCGTATATAACGGCGGGCACCTGCCCATCGCGGCGAGCCTGGCGCGCGGACCCCTTACCTGCGGCCACTCGCGGCGAGGCGGGTACTATTTCGACCTCGGCCATGATTATCTCCTTTGGACAAACGTGCCAGCCTCCAGGGGTGCTGGTCACATCAAAAACCCGCCGAACCCGGCGGGGAGCCGGTTTTTAACGGCTTATGCCGAAGTAGTCAAACGATTGGGCTAGCAAGGAATGGAAACCCGGGATTAGTCGAATAGACTGGATACTGAGCGGGCGTCCCGTATTCGCTCGATAGCCTCTGCGATCAGCGGAGCAACAGAAATCTGGTGAATATTACCGGCGACGCGAACAGCCTCGGTACCAAGGATGGAGTCCGTGATTACCATTGATTCAAGTGGCGAAGAGGATACACGGCTTACCGCGCCACCTGATAAAACACCGTGGGTTATGTAGGCGTGCACGGCCTTCGCACCCGCATTTATAAGAGCCTCGGCAGCATTACAAAGTGTGCCCCCGGAATCAACGATGTCATCCACGAGTATACATGTCCGGTCCTTAACATCGCCGATGATGTGCATGACCTCAGACACGCCTGCGTGTTCTCGTCGTTTATCTATAATTGCGAGGTCGGTTTCTAGACGTTTCGCAAATGCTCGAGCCCTTACAACCCCCCCAACATCCGGCGATACCATGATTAGATCTTGTTTATCGAAATTCTCCGAAATGTGCCGGATGAAGACCGGAGCAGAGAATAGATTGTCGAGCGGTATATCGAAAAACCCCTGTATCTGACCTGCGTGTAGGTCCATAGTTAGCACCCTGTCTGCGCCGGAAACAGTGATCAGATTTGCGACCAGCTTCGCCGAGATCGGCGTTCGAGGTCCAGATTTCCGATCCTGTCTCGCATAACCGAAATAGGGCATCACAGCTGTGATCCGACTTGCAGACCCGCGCCGGACAGCATCCAATGCGACCAGCAGTTCCATTAGATGGTCGTTTGCGGGGTATGACGTAGATTGAATAATAAACACGTCTTCGCCACGCACGTTTTCTTGGATTTCAACAAAACACTCCATGTCCGAAAATCGTCGGACGCTGGCTTTTGTGAGCGGTATATTGAGGTAGGCGGCTATTGCCTCTGACATCGGGCGGTTGCTGTTACACGCGATGATTTTCATGGGCGATGTGTTCCCGTACCAGCTTTCAGGATGCCGGTTGTATTGAGTTTCAGCTTCGATTCCCGATGCTGATGCCAACCCAAGTTACCAGTGGTAATTTAGGGTGTAAACGCTGTCCGATTCTTAGGGGCTAACTGCCGTTATTGCATGTTCGATACTTTTCTCTTGTATCGTATTAAGCAACAAGCGAAGGCCTATCGCTGCTGAATCCGCTATGTTTCGAGCAATCCTCGGCCAGTCCTCGTCAAGCTCTATCGGTGCGATGTCACTATCTTGGTTCAAATTTCCAAGTTCACTCCCGTCATTCAGTGATAGGATCCAATTGACCGTCACGTGTATTTTATCAGTGGAAACCTCAGATAAGGAAACAGTCCCACTGACAAGCAGGGAGTTGTTCCGCAAAGTATCAGAAACAATAAGACCCTCTCTCCGAAGTGCGGCCTCTAGTTCGTTACGAAGAACAGCGGCAGCGGCTTCTGGCGCGCCCGAAATGAAGGTAATGTGCAGGTTTTTCTTTATCCATGCTGCCGAGCGATCGCTGACCACATGTTTCTGTATGTGGGTAGCGGCGGCGAGGCCAACTCGATCGGCGATTAAAAGCAAAGCGCTTTTGCCGCCGGGTGAAGAATTTGCGGGAGGTGCATCCGTTACAATTTTTCCCGAGTTGGAAATATTTATGTCTGTGCGGTTGAGGCGCCAGAGGATCTGTTGTCTGTCACCTTCCGGTTTAATCATACCGCTGAGAACTAGACTCCCGCGATTGCCATAGTCCATATATGCAGGGATATTCCTCGATATTAGAGACGAAACGATGGCGGAAGAGAGTTTTCGGGCAATCTCCATATTGAGCCCGACGACAGGTCGGACTAAAACGCCAGCCCCGTCGGCTAATTGCAATAATGGATTACGTTCTTTTATTTCTTGCGTCGGCTGAAACGGCTTAGGGGGAGGTTGGCAACCGGCCACTATAGAAATAAGAACAAGCAACCCTAATTTTCGGAAAACATTAGACAAGACAGCTTACCAGGAGGCCCAGTAAAAGAAACATCATGAAAATAATCATATGGGGCACTTGCTATCTATTCCTCGAGCATGATCGCCGACAATCCGCGTCCGTAGTCATTCTCTGCCCGGTGACAGGCCCGGCGATAACTGAAAAACAAATCTTCGCGTTTGTAGGTATCTAGATCAATTATATCGTGTGCCTCGACGCCTGATCCAAAAATCCGTGATAACACTATACCACGAAGATCAAATTGGTATTTGCCGGGTTCGGCATCCGGAACGAAGTACGCGCGGGCATGTGGATCCAATGCGATGAATGGACCGGGGAAATCTGGTCCCACCTGGTATGAGTCTTGTGAAATACATGGCCCAACGCATACCGAAATGTTTTCGCGAGTGGCACCAAGGGACACCATGGCTGATATCGTGTTCTCAATTATGCCGGCGAAAATGCCTTTCCATCCCGCATGTGCCGCACCTATGATTTTGGCTTTTTGATCAGCTAACAGTAGTGGGGCACAGTCAGCCGTCAGAACAGAAAGGGCTATCCCGGGAATAGCAGTCACCATACCATCTGCTGTGGGCCGTTTAACCATAATCATCGACGGGTCATTAACGGTAACGACATCAGCACTGTGAACTTGGTTAATCGTGATTAGGCGCTCTTCATCTATACCAATACGCCGGGCCGCTCGGCGTCTGTTTTCGGCAACGTTTTCCGGCCGGTCATAAGAGCCGGAACCGCAATTTAGGGAATCGTATATGTCGCTGCTTACACCGCCTTTTCTAGTGAAGAAACCATGGCGAATCTCAGGCATGTCGGAAAATAAATGAGATTCAATCAACATTACTGGTGTTTTCGGTCGAGTAGATCTCAAAACCCGCGGGGGCGGGTGCTTCTGAGTCCGTAATTATCATTGCATTGAAAAGTGATCCCATTGCATTCGGATCGATTAGGCGCTGAGTTGCTGAGTATAGTCTCTCTGCCTGTTCCGGTGTCGCATTTTTAAATAATGCCGCCGTACGTTCAATGATGCCGAGAGACCTCAGAAAGGAGGCTTGGTCTATCGGCCCGAACACCTGAGAGCCACAATCTGAGGCGCGAGCACTAAGAGCACCAAAATCTACGTGAGCCGTCAGGTCAACCTCGCCCGGATCAGATAGTGGGTCGGCAAATTGGTGTTCGCGCACTGCTTGGAGGGTGTCGCCGGGTGCCTGGTGCTTGTAGCCGTAATCAATTATCAGTGCTGCTCCTGGTTGGGCCGCTAGGCGCTTGGAGAGTTTATTGATAAAAGTAACTGCCGCGGGTCGGAATTCGTATACTTCCCCGGGCAGGGCATCTTTAGGTAAATTCAGTGGATCTTGACAGATCGTTCCGGGCATAAATTGCAGCGTATTACCCAATGACCCAACGCATCGTTCCGCCCAGCCATTCTGGACTTTGGTTACCTGTCGAATCGGTAGCGAATCTATAAATTCGTTTGCAATTAAAATAGTAGGACCAGGAGGAATAGTTTCGATCGTCTTGTGCCAGATCGGATGTTGACCAGATAGGGTCTCTGCTTGGCGGTGCATGAGAAATTCGCTTGTTTCTACAAGATGTATTTCAATAGCTTTCTCGAACATAGGAACGCTTGTAGTGGCACGGAGCAGGTCTTTCATAAGGGTGCCTCTACCGGGGCCACACTCAATCAGAATTATCTTGTCCGGACAGCTCATCTGTTGCCATGTAACCGCCGCCCAGAGACCGATCAGTTCTCCAAAAACCTGAGAAATCTCCGGCGAAGTTATAAAATCACCATCCGCGCCAATGGGATCACCTTTTTTATAATATCCGAGGTTTGTATGACCTAGCGCGAGAGCCATATACTCATAGACTGGGATCGGGCCGTCGGCCTCAATCCGTTCACGGATAAACGTTTCAAGCCGCTTCATGCCTAATAGATCGATAAATAAGTATTACGCCAGCAATGAACAGGGGTGTCGAAAGCCACTGGCCTGTCGTAGTACCAAACGCGAGAAAGCCGATGTGAGCGTCCGGTTGGCGGAAAAATTCCGCCGTGAAACGTCCAATTGAATATCCCGCTAGAAAAACACCCGATAGAAGGCCCCGTTTCTCGAATGAGACCGGCCGGAGTGCCAGCCAGAACAGAACAAAGAAAAGAACCAGCCCTTCGAGAGCGGCCTCATAAAGCTGGCTGGGGTGGCGTGGTAACGGACCGCCGCCTGGAAAAACCATACCGAGTGGAGACTCTGTAACTCTGCCGTATAGCTCACCGTTGATGAAATTTGCGATCCGGCCAAGGAATAAACCCAGCGGAGCGGCACAGGCTATGACGTCGCTAACTGCGATCCACGAATAACCACGGCGGCGGCAGAATAACCAGACGGCGAAAATTACCCCTAAAAACCCACCGTGGAATGACATGCCGCCCTGCCAGACGGCGAGAAGTTCGATTGGATTCTGCAGATAATAGCTGGGCTTATAAAATATAACGTAGCCCAGCCGGCCGCCAAGGACGATACCGAGCGTTGCCCAGACGACAAAATCGTCAATGTGTTCTTTTGTGATGTCCGAGGTAGAACGACGCGATACCCAGATCATATATCGCCATGCCAATAGAATGCCGACGATATATGATAGCGCGTACCAGCGGACAGCGAATGGACCGATCTCGACAAGGACCGGGTCGATTGTCGGATAGGTCAGAGTAAGCATGATTGGCAGTCAGGCATAAGGGTCTTCGGCCAAAAGATAATCGCGAATGTATTGTAGAACCCCATCTTCCAAAGAAGTCCCCGGACGGTCGTAACCGGCATCCCGTAGGCGGGTCATATTGGCCTGAGTGAAATACTGATAACGGTCGCGGATAGCGGCGGGTGTGTCGATGAACTCGATATTCTCGACCTTGCCCATCGCCCCAAATACAGAGGATGCGAGATCATAGAATGTTCGGCTCTTTCCTGTGCCTACGTTAAAGATCCCCGGAGCTGAAGAGGCCTCCGACACCCAAAGAGCGATATCGACGCAGTCTTCCACCCATACAAAATCCCGCTTCTGACCGCCGTCGGGATAGTCGGGGTTGTGGGACCGGAATAGCACCGCCTTACCCGTTTCGTTAATCTGTCGAAAGTTCTTAAGGACAACGCTGATCATGTTGTCTTTGTGATACTCGTTTGGGCCGTAGACGTTAAAGAATTTCAATCCAGCCCAGTGCGGGGGACGCGGGCCATTTTCCGACACGATCCGGGCGACGCGCTGATCAAAGACATGCTTTGACCACCCATAGGCATTCAACGGCCGGAGTCTTGCGAGCGCGTTGGGTGTGTTGTCATCGTCAAAGCCCATTTTACCATCTCCAAAGGTAGCCGCTGACGATGCATAAATAAGGTTGGAGTTGTTGGCGGTGCACCAGTTCCATAGATCTATAGAGAGGCGGATATTAGATCGGATGATTAAATCCACATCTCGCTCGGTGGTGGCCGAGACAGCGCCCATATGAAAAACGGATTCGATGTCGGCTGCGTTATCGTTCAGAAACTCTGAAAGATCGCCCGGCGGGAGGATATTCTCTAGTCTCCTCTTGGCGATATTTTTCCATTTGTCGTCGGTGCCAAAAAAGTCGCATACGACAACGTCGGGGGTACCCCGTTTCTCAAGTTCTTTGACGAGGTGGGAGCCGATAAATCCTGCGCCGCCGGTAACAATGATCATCCAGTTATTCCGCTGCATATTTCCTTTAAAGTGGTTATAGGTCTCACCGTGCCAACCCGCAATCGGCAGCTTTGCTTGTCATGTTGGTCGCTAACGCCTACCTAAGGGTCGTATCAAGCACGTAGGGGTCAGAAAATGCCTAAACCCAATAGAGTTTTCGAAGATGCCGCCCGGGTCGCTGGCGGTGCTATAGGTACGTTTTCCGGTGTAAAACGCGAAATCGAAAACCTCGTCAAGTATCAGATAGACCGGCTATTGACTGGTATGGATCTGGTCACACGAGAGGAATTCGATGCTGTAAAACAAATGGCGGCCAAGGCCCGTGACGAAAATGAGCGCCTGGAAGAGCGATTAGTGGCGCTTGAAGGGGCAAAGCCGAAACCAGCGAATCGAAAAACGAAACCAGCGAAAAAATCGTCGGCGAAACGTGCAGCCAAAAAATAGGGCTAAACACGCCTTTTACTTATCCACTACATTTTGTGGTCAGTGCAGCTTACCAGTGCAATTATGCTTGCGCGCGTAGTTGCCTTCTGGCACGCTAAATATAGTATCAGAAAACCTATCGGACCCCGTATTTTGTAAAATACCTGCAATTACGTATATCGAAAAGGTGCTGGTACCAAATGCGTTCCCGGGGGTGGTATGACGGCTTTAAGCAAAGAATACGAGAGATCCTTTCCCAATCCGCTGGATATGATTGAGCAAATCGCTACCAGCCACGATTGGCTGTTTGAACGTTCAAGCGACAGGGATATCGCGGTTGAGGTCACTGGCCACTGGTGCGACTATCGGATGTTCGTATCTTGGCATGCTGATGTGCATGCGTTGTTGTTTGCCTGCGCTTTCGATATGCGAGTGCCGGAGAAAAAATCCGATGCGATTCATCCACTCCTTGCCAACATTAATGAGAGACTTCTCGTGGGTCATTTCGACCTCTGGTCGGATGACGGTCTCCCGGTATTCCGCCATGCATTATTGCTCCGTGGTGCCGCGGGAATTAGCCGCGAACAGCTTGAGGATGTTGTAGATATCGCCTTCACCGAAAGCGAGCGATACTATCCTGCCTTTCAATTCGTAATCTGGGGTGGAAAAAGTCCGAGAGAGGCGATGGCAGCTGCCATACTGGAGACCGAAGGCGAAGCCTAAGTCTCGACAGGATTCTGTTCCGACCTGAAGAGGTATGAACCATGCTTAATTCGAAGAGAATCCTTCTTGTCGGGTGCGGGAAAATGGGAGGTGCAATGTTGCGGGGTTGGCTGGCACGAGGGATCACTGCTGATGAAATTCTTGTTGTAGAGCCTTTCAACGATGTTGCCACAAACCTTCGAATGGAGCTCGCGGTTCCGGTCGTGTCCTCAGCCGAAGATCTCGACAAAGGGTATATACCTGATGTCATAGTATTCGCGGTTAAACCGCAGGGTATGGAGGACATCGTTGCAACCTATGCAGGCGCGCTTACTGCGTCGGCAGTGGTTCTGTCCATTGCCGCTGGACGCGACACGAATTTCTTCGAGCGGCAACTCGGGAGTGGCGTAGCCGTTGTGAGGACAATGCCTAACTCACCCGCTTCAGTCGGCCGCGGTATTACGGCGGCCTTTGCTAACGCAAACCTAAAAACTCACCAACACACTTTATGTCAATCATTGTTGGAAGCGATCGGGGAGGTAGTTTGGATAGAGGATGAATCGCTAATCGATGCGGTCACCGCTATATCTGGTAGCGGACCAGCCTATGTGTTCCACATGATAGAATGCCTCGCCCGCGCTGGTGAAGCCCAAGGGCTCCCACCTGAAATCGCGGATAAACTGGCCCGGGCCACTGTCACCGGGTCGGGAGAACTTGCCCATTTGTCAGCCGAGACGGCAGAAACACTCCGTATGAACGTGACCAGTCCTGGGGGAACAACGGCTGCTGCACTAGACGTCCTTATGATGGATGCTGGGCTTGGTGACCTGATGGATCGAGCGGTCGCAGCCGCGACCAAGAGGTCTCGAGAACTCGGCAGATAGAATCTGGCTCTATAGGCGTTCACCATTCTTAGAATGTGAGAGTTGTAAGCTATACATAGTCGACCTTATGTTTTGTTTGTTTCGACTAGGCTGGCTTTGTTCGGTGGGGTCACGATTTTCGGATCCACAAAGGTTATTCACCTACGATCACCGGATTTGCTCCCATTGAGCGGGAAATTGAGCCCACGCCTACTCGGCTTGGCTTATAAGGCATCTTGCCTCCAGAACTAGTTGGCCGATGCGTCGCAGCGGTGATCGCCCGCAGTTTTTCGAGTGCGCGGAGTTCGAGTTGCCGAACTCTCTCCTTGGAAAGGCCCAACTCTTTACCAATTTTATTTCTGCTTGCTCGCTTATCGCCAAGAAAACGACGCCGTAAAATATGCCGTTCGCGCCGGGTCATGCCGGGGATTGCAGCCCGGATCAGCCAGAGAAAGGTGAGACGTTGTTGTTTATTCGCTAGGCTTTCTTCAGGGTCCGGATCAGCCTGAGAAAAGGCTTGTGAAAGATGATCGTTGCCAGGGGACTGGTCAATGACTTTATCAGGTGTCGTGAAGCGCTGAACGAAGGCCCGCAGTTCCTCGGTCGTTGTTTTGAAACGTCTGGCGGCTGTTTGGACGGCGCGATCGTTTTGTAAATCCAGTGATTGAAGAGCGGAGCTGAAATACATTGTTCTTGCTTTTGGGGTGGTCACAGATCTTACCAAAGACCCAGATTGCAAGACGTAATCTTGGATTGCTGCGCGGATCCACCACATTGCAAAAGTTGAGAGACGTGTTCCGCGTTCTGGATTAAAACGTTTTACGGCTTCAAGCAGGCCAACGGTGCCTTCTTGGATCAAATCAGCAAGCGGGCACCCGTGACGACGATAACGGCCGGCAATACTTATTACGAAGCGTAATTGACTCAGCACCAATTTCTCGCAAGCCCACTTGTCGCCGCGACGATATTTAGCCACCAGATCACGCTCTTCGGTAGCGGTAAGCCGCGGAACTTTTCGAAGTGCTCTTGATAGATTTGCGGGCAATGGTGAGCGCATTATCTTTCCCTAAAAGGATGAGAATGAATCGTGACATAGCTGGCCCTTTGGATCAACTAGTTACTGTACTTCTCTGGATTTTCGGGACCCTCGAAAAATGTTAAGGTAGACCCCCGTAGGGAGACTTTTATGGCAAATAAACCGAGAGCACGAGAACCCGGTATCGATCGAATACTCGATATAGCATTGGGGCTTTACGCCGAGCGGCGGTGGCAGGATATTACAATGGAAGAAATCTCAGAAGCTTCCGGTGCAACACTTCCAAGAGTTTATGAATTCTTCCCGACGCGGCAGGCAATATTGGCCAGATTGTTCGCCCGAATAGATAAGGCCGTTCTTTCCGATCATGATTTTGCTGATTCAACAGAACCCTCTCGAGAGCGTCTGTTGGATGTATTGATGCGTCGTTTTGAGGCCCAGTCTAGCTATAAGTTGGCTATCCATTCTCTTCTAAGGTCACTAGGAAGTGATCCTGCTCTCGCGATCTGTTCACTGCCAGTATTAGCAAACTCTATGGCGTGGTCGCTAGAGGCCTCCGGCATTGGGGCTTCTGGCCCGATGGGTTTGGCAAAAATACAAGGTCTTGGGCTTATTTACTTGTCGGCGACTCGCGTCTGGCTAAACGACGATTCCCCAGATCTCGGCGCGACGATGGCATGCTTGGATAGAGATCTGAGCCGTGCTGGAAAGTTGATAAATTTGTTTCCGCACCGTAAAAATCCTAGTCGGGAGATAGACTAGAGAGACTGGTTTTATGATTTTAGTCTTCTAAACTTAAGATATTATGGGTTTTTGAAATGAATTGCCGCCGGAGCATATGAAAAGGCAATAAGGCACTATGCCGCCCTCGATTGTTACGGTGCGAACAGAGAATCTCCGTTCCTTTCGGGAGTAGTTAGACCGGCAGCAATACCCGGGCTCGTGTTCCCCCAGCCGGGGAGTCCTGCAGTTCCACTTCGCCTCCCCCACCCCGCGCCAAATCCCGGGCGATGGATAGCCCTAAACCGGTTCCGCCCGTCTGAGGGTTGCGTGATGAATCCAGCCGGTAAAACGGTTTAAAAACTGATTCGCGTTCTGCTTCTGGGATACCGGGGCCGTCATCATCAATACATATTTCTACAAGTTTTCCGCGTCGCTCTGCATGAATATGTACTTTTTCTGCATGTGTACAGGCATTTACAATCAGGTTTGTGATGCATCGCCGAATAGCGTTGGGTCGAACGAGAATGGTAAGGTCTCCCCTTATATCCAATGTGACTTCCCTCCCCAGCGAGGATGAACTCCGGGTTACGCTAGTCAGAAGTTCCGCTAGATCACATTCTTCAGCGGCTTCCGTACCTTCTCCGCGGGCGAATGCCAGAAACTCCTCGACCATAAATTCCATTTGCCGAAGATCCTGTTTTAGATCATCAATCCTCGGAGATTCCTCCAATAAAGCAAGCTGCAGTTTCATGCGCGTCAGCGGAGTTCGGAGATCATGCGAAACGCCAGCGAGCATTTCTGTCCGTTGTGTAAGCGCGTTATTTATTCGCCCGCGCATACGTTCGAAAGCTGCGGCAGCGCGTCGGATTTCCGTTGCGCCCTCAGGCTTAAAATTAGGGACTTCGCGTCCCTTCCCAAAATTATCGACTGCTGCAGATAGGCGTCGAATAGGACGTACTTGGTTCCGCATAAACATTGTCGCAATGGCAAAGAGTAATAGAGAAGTCCCCACCATCCATAATATAAAAAGATAGGTCGTAGAGCTGAAAAGGCGTTTCCGTGGAACAAATATTTCCATCACACCATCAGGCAGTTGGACCTTCATTTGCACCAATCTTTCATGACTCCATGTATCGATATGAAATGGTCTTCTAATTCGTTCACGCATCGAATAGGCCAGTCGGGTATCAAGGATACCACTGCCGATCTCTGCTGGCGCATTCTGGAGAATTTCGCCCGCCTTAAAATTGAAATAGAAGCCCAGATCTTCCGCGGCACGACTCAACCAGACTGTACGTTTAGCGTTTTCGAACCTGCCCATTTCGTCAATGACGAAACCAATTTCTCCGGCTACAGAATCGGCGAGCCGCCGAGTAATTAACGTCCAGTGGCGATCATAAAATATCCAAGTCGACACGATTTGGAGGAGGATCAGAGGCGTTACTATTATCATAATCGAACGGCCCAAAAATGACCTTGGCAGATATCTCTTTATTGCCTTTTTCAGTCGAATGCGCGGGAGCTTCATCTGTCTGGCCTCTCCGTCTCAGTCCGGGTGCAAGATATAGCCTTGGCCCCTGACGGTATGAAGGAAACGTGGTTCGCGCGGATCTGACTCAATCTTGCGCCTGAGACGGGTGACTTGAACGTCCACAGTTCGAGCTCCGCCATCGATCTGGCACTGAGCAATAAGCTCGTTTCGTGTCATAGTCGAGCCCTGGTTGCGCGCTAGCGCTGATAGCAGATTTGCCTCAATCGTTGTAAGGCGGACAACAGTATCATCGCATCTCAGTTCTTGCCGACCGAGATCGAACTTGAATTTTCCAAGAGAGATAACTTGTTCGGGTGCCGACATCGCGTTGCGGCGTAGGATAGTTTCTATGCGGAGAACCAGTTCGCGCGGCTCGAATGGTTTAGTCATGTAGTCGTCAGCGCCGCGCTCAAGTCCTTCAACACGGTCTTCGGGTTCTCCCATCGCGGTTAGTAGTAGGATTGGTACCCCCGACATCTCACGGAGTGATGCTGTCAGAGTCAGGCCGTCTTCGCCCGGCATCATTACATCAATCACTAGTAGGTCGAATAGCAGTCTTGTCAGTCGCACTCTCGCGTCTTCGGCATTCTCGGCCGTTGTTACTCGGAAGCCGTTTTCCGAGAGATATTCGCGCAATAGCTCACGCAACCGATCATCATCGTCCACCACCAGTATATGCGGTTCATCACTCATAGAGTTCGATTTGGAAAAAGTTCTAGTCAAATCAGACTTCATAGCCGACGGATTTACGCGATATACCATCGAACATATCCAGCATCCGATTACGCCAGTTGTAAACAGGATCATCGGCATTTAGCAGGGAAAATTCGCTGATCGACCTAGCCCAAGCAAAGGCACCGAAGATAATATAGTCGCCATAAGCAGGATTATCACCTCCCAAAAATAATTCTTCGCCAAGGGCTGCCTTTATTGTGGAAACGGCGTGACCAAAGGCTTTTATATCGTCCTCCGAACGAGTCTGGATCTCCGTAGGGGTCATGCCGAACCGGGCTGTCCGGCTCTCGAGGAAATAATTCCGGTCAGCAGCGTCGACGTGGTCAAGGATATCGGCAATCACTAGTCGTATAAGCGCGGCGTGCAGCACTCTGTCCGCCCAAACATTTAGAAAACGTGCTAGTCCGTGTCCAATGTCTCCTCCAAACAGAGGTCTACTTTCCGGATATTTACCTTCTAGATATTCCGCAATAGCCCACGAGTCGGAGACAAAAGTTTCACCATCCCGTATGACCGGTAGGCGTTCCTGTCCGGAAAAGGAAATTAGGTCTTTATCGGTAAACCTCACGGGGATAGTTTCATAGTCTATACCTTTGTGCTCAAGAGCCATCCGCGTACGCCAACAATAAGGGCTGAATCGCCTGTCGTCTTTACCGACGAGTTCGTATAGCTGAATGGTCATTTCAGTCTCCCAAAATTTTTATATTATAATTCTATAACAGGTAGGAGACTTTGTCGGATACGAATCAAATATAAATGTACTAGCTTTTAAGTATGAAAAATGGAAAGTGGGATTCAAGAAATGCTAGACGAAGATATGAAAAACTTAGTCGCAAGCACGATGCTTTGCTTTGTTGCGACTATTAACAAGGACGGCAGTCCAAACCTATCGCCTAAAAGCTCTCTCAGGGTACTTGACGATAACCATCTTATATTTGCGAACATGGCTTCCCCCGGCACAATCGCAAACCTGAGGAGGGATCCTAGAATTGAATTGAACTGTGTGGATATATTTTCACGTCGAGGATATCGGTTTACTGGAAAAGCCGAATTATTTTCGGATGGGGATGAAATATACGAGTCCTTGCGAGCAGATGTCGCCGCTGAGCATGGAGAGACACTTCCCGTATATGAAGCGGTTTTAATCGAGGTTCTTGCAGCGACTGCGGTGATTTCTCCAGCTTATACATTTGTTGAAGGTGTTACCGAAGAAGTTCTGCGTAACGCTTACTACGGCAAGTATAAGGTCCAGCCGCTTGTCCCATTGGGTTAGTATAAGCCAATCGAGTTGGCAGTTTACCATACGACTATAATCATTGGTATCGCAACGGCGAAGGTAACGGCGGTGAGTGGCAAGCCGAGGCGCCAATAGTCTCCAAACCGGTACCCACCGGGGCCCATAACCAGCAAGCTGGACTGATGCCCGATAGGTGTCAGGAATGCACAGGATGCGCCGATCGCAACCGCCATCAGGAACGAGTCAAAATTAGCATTTATAGAGTTAGCGACAGTGACGGCTATGGGCGCCATGAGAACGGCGGTAGCTGCGTTGTTTATCACGGCGCTCAATAACGACGATAACATCATAATGATAAGTAAAATCACCCAGAGGGGCATATCACCCGCCAACTGGAATATTCCTTCAGATATTAATGTCGTCGCTCCTGTAGACTGTAGGGCGGCACCAACCGGCAAAAAAGCGCCCAGTAGAATGATGATAGGCCATTCGACACTGTCGTACATTTCTCTTAATGGAAGCATCCTTGTTCCCACCAGTACTATCACGGCGGTGACGAAGGCGATATCGATTCGGACAATGCCTAACAGGGTAGCCAAAATCGCAACCGCAAAAACGCCGAGAGGATAATAACTGCGCCTATTCGCAAGCGCGATTTCTCGGTTTGCTAGCGGCAGGCATCCCAACGAATTTAAGGCCTCATAAATAGTCTGTTCTGGACCATGTATGAGAATGACGTCACCAGCCTCGAAACGGATGTGTCCGATCCGGTCGCGGATAGATTTACCGCGTCTGGCAACGGCGAGAATGTTAACCCCGTACCGAGAATTGACGCGAAGTCCCCGAAGCGTTCGACCTTCTAATCGGGCGCCCGGGTTAATTACTGCTTCAACCATCAAAACCTCGTCAGAGGCGAAGTCGGAATCGTGAAAGTTCTTACCGGTGACAAGGTGAAATTGTGAATTTTCAGTCGCAACAGCGATCGCATCCGTTCCGCCCTCGATTATCAAGTGATCGCCGCCACGAATGCGGGTATACCAAGGCGGTGCTAATTCCTTAATTCCGTCTCGGACGATAGCGACAATGGAAATATCACCGTCCGCGAGAACGATAAGTTCCCTGATTGGTTCTCCGATCAGCGGCGATTCATCAGGGACAGCTAGCTCTGCTACATAATCTTCGATATGCAGGAGTTCCTCCAGCGCGTTATTATTGCTTTCTCGCCGCGGAATTAGCCGATAGCCGACGAGGGCAATAAAGACGATACCTGCCAACGCCACCGCCGCACCGACGGGTGCGAAATCGAACATGCTGAATCCGCTACTCCCACCAAATGATTTACCGAGGATCTCTGCCCTGTAGCTGGCAATAATTATATTGGGCGGGGTCCCAATAAGGGTCGATAGCCCGCCAAGAAGAGATCCAAAAGCCAGTGGCATCAGAGCGCATGAGGGCGGAATACCTGCTGATTGTACCGCACGAATCGCTACTGGTAGCATAAGGGCAAGGGCGCCGACATTGTTCATGAAGGCCGAGAGGGTTGCTACAGTGAGAGTCAAAGCACCAATTTGAACGACCGAATTCGCGGGCAGTTTGCCGATCGATACGGATAGGGCGTTTAGGGCTCCTGATCGCTGGAGCGACTGGCTGATTATCAAAACCGCTGCAACGGTCACTACTGCGGCATCGCTAAAACCATCAAATGCCTCTTCCACGGGCACTATTCCCGCAAAAACCGATACGATAAGGGCGGACATCGCAACGATATCGTAACGCCAACGTCCCCATGCGAACAAAATTAGTGCCACTATAAGGATGCTGAAAGCAGTAAGTTGTTCTGTAGTCATCATATCCATTCAACATTGGAGGGAACGAATGACAAGATATCAAGTCCTCTTATATAACGAGAGGTCTGTCTGATCGATATTTCCCTCGTTGCAATTTTTGTGCCACGCACATAGGTTGGGGATGGGCCACACCTCCCCAACGGGGTGCTGCTCTTCTGAGAGGGAGAGAAATTAATGTCTGATAAACTTCGCAAACCGGACGTCCGTCCGAAAAATCCATGTTTCTCATCGGGCCCTTGTGCCAAACGCCCTGGCTGGGCACCTTCGGTTCTCAAGGAGGTGCTGGGTGGAAGGTCTCACCGTTCAATTCCGGGTAAGGCTAAGCTCAAAGCGGTAATTGACCGCAGCAAGGATATTCTTGGCGTCCCGTGCAACTATCGTGTCGGTATAGTCCCAGCATCTGATACCGGCGCAATAGAAATGTCCCTTTGGTCGATGTTAGGCGCACGCGGTGTAGATATTTTTTCTTGGGAAAGTTTTGGTGCTGGTTGGGTCGGCGATATAACCAAGCAGTTGAAGTTGGAAGACATCCGCGTCTTCGAAGCAGGATATGGTGCTCTACCCGATCTCAGTCAGTGGGACCCTGCCCGTGATATCGTCTTCACTTGGAATGGAACTACGTCCGGAGTACGCGTACCAGACGGTGATTGGATCCCAAGTGACCGTCGCGGGCTGACGATTTGTGACGCTACGTCGGCGGTATTTGCGATGGAACTGCCGTGGTCGAAACTCGATGTCGTGACTTGGTCATGGCAGAAAGTCATGGGCGGGGAAGCCGCGCACGGGATGATTGCCCTTTCACCCAAAGCCATCGAGCGGCTAGAGACTTACGTGCCGCCTTGGCCGCTTCCTAAAATTTTTCGGATGACGAAAGGCGACAAGCTAAACGAAGGCATTTTTCGCGGAGAAACTATCAATACCCCATCTATGGTTTGCGTGGAAGATGCATTGGATAGTCTCAGCTGGGCTACAGGTCTTGGGGGGCGCGCAGCGTTAATCGCCCGTAGTCAGGCAAATCTCAGCGTTATCACAGACTGGGTCGAGCGCACCAAATGGGTTGGATTTCTCGCTGAAAATCCCGAGGAACGGTCGTCTACCTCAGTGTGTCTAAAAATTGTCGACCCGTGGTTCGAGGCGCTTGAACAAGAAATTCAATTTTCGGTCCCGAAGAAGATTGATAAGCTACTTGAACAAAACGGAGCAGCTTTCGATATAAACGGCTATCGGGATGCACCGCCGGGTTTGCGTATTTGGGCCGGGTCCACGGTTGAGACAGCCGATATTGAGGCGCTAATGCCATGGCTCGACTGGGCATATTTAAGTGTTAAAGCCGAATTTACCTGACTTAAAGAGACCGGAAACTCAAATGCCAAAAGTACTCATCTCAGACAGTCTGAGCGCACGCGCAGTTGAAATCTTTAATGAGCGTGGTATCGAGACCGACGTAATAACAGCTATGAAGCCTAAAGAATTGGTCGCCTGCATCAGTGAATATGACGGTCTCGCCGTCCGCTCGGCCACCAAGGTAACAAACGACGTACTTGATGCGGCTATCAAGTTAAGGGTAATCGGTCGCGCCGGCATTGGTGTCGACAATATCGACGTTGATGGGGCTTCAGGGCGGGGGATAGTCGTCATGAATGCGCCCTTCGGTAACTCCATTACCACGGCAGAACATGCCATCGCGATGATGTTCGCCCTAGCTCGCCAAATTCCTCTAGCAAACCAGTCGACACAGTCCGGTCAGTGGGAAAAATCAAGGTTCATGGGTGTCGAGCTGACGGGTAAAGTTCTCGGTATTATTGGCTGCGGGAATATTGGTTCGATTGTCGCCGAGCGGGCGATTGGTATAAAAATGAAGGTGATTGCATTCGATCCTTATTTGACGCCGGACCATGCTGATGAGATTGGTGTGGAGAAGGTTGAATTGGGCGAGCTGTATGCTCGTGCAGAGATCATTTCTCTTCATACCCCGTCGACGGAAACGACCAGAGGAATGGTCAACGCCGACGCTTTTCACCAAATGCGTGATGGTGTTTTTGTGGTGAATTGTGCTCGCGGGGAACTTGTCGTTGAGGCGGACATGAAGGCAGCGATAGAAATCGGCAAAGTCGGCGGTTTCGCAGTGGATGTTTTTCCGCAAGAACCTCCGGAGGAGTATAGTCTATTCGGTATGGAACAGGTAATCGCAACTCCCCATCTTGGCGCTGCGACCACCGAGGCGCAAGAAAAGGTCGCACTGCAGATTGCGGAGCAAATGTCGGATTATCTCAATACCGGCGCCGTCGTTAACGCGCTGAATATGCCATCCGTATCGGCTGAGGATGCCCCAAGACTGAAGCCATATATGACTTTAGCTAGGCTTATCGGTGGACTAGCAGGACAGGTTATAGAATCAGGTATCAGGAAAGTAACAACCGAATTTGAAGGTAATGTTTTGGATATGAATACGCGCCCCGTATCGGCATGCCTGCTCGAAGGACTGCTCTCGCCATTGCTGAGCGGAGTAAATATGATAAATGCACCCATACTGGCTCGAGACCGAAGCATTGATGTATCTGAGGTGCGGCACGAACGAGGCGGGGAGTATCAAACCCTTATCCGCCTAACGGTTGAAACGGAAAATCAGTCGCGAACCGTTGCCGGTACATTGTTCGGCGGGGACAAGCCTCGGATTGTTGAAATTAATGGGATTAAACTTGAAGCCGAGTTGGCTAAAAATATGTTGTACATGGTGAACAAGGATCGTCCCGGATTCATCGGTCGTCTGGGTACTACACTGGGAGATGCCGGGGTGAATATTGCGACGTTCCAGCTTGGGCGGGTGTCTCCTGGCAGCGACGCGCTAGCATTGATTCAGGTGGATGGGGAACTGACAGACGATGTGCTTGACCAGCTATGTGCGCTACCTCACGTAGTCCAAGCTAAGGCGCTGTCTTTTCCGTTTGCCGAATACAACTAAAGCCGTTACCAAAGCCGCGCTTGAGGGGTAAGTAAAATGATGGAACTTGATAACAAGGCGCTGCTACCGGCGGGCTTAAGAGATATTCTACCGCCTGAAGCAGGTTACGAGGCGGGAATACGAGAGAGATTGGCTAGTACCTTTGCCAGTCACGGTTACGAACGCGTAAAACCGCCGCTTGTCGAATTTGAGGGAGGCCTTACTAGCGGGGCGGGTGCGGCTGTTTCGGCCGATATTTTTCGTCTTATGGACCCCGTGTCGCAACGCATGATGGGCGTGAGGGCTGATATGACAACGCAGGTCGCCCGCATTGCTACAACTCGCCTTGCCGGCGCACCGCGACCGCTCCGTTTAAGCTATACTGGGGAAGTTTTGCGGGTTAAGGGGACGCAGCTGCGTCCAGAGCGCCAATTTGCGCAGGTCGGCGCAGAACTGATCGGGTCTGAGAGCGCCGCGGCTGATATAGAAATTATCGCCATCGCTGTTGATTCGTTGCGCCAGGTTGGCATTCCAAAATTATCTGTGGATCTCACTATCCCGCCGTTAGTTTCCGCTCTAATGGACGGGATGGAATTATCGGCTGAGAATTATTTCAGCCTGCGCGGAGCGCTAGACCGAAAGGACGTCGTTGCAGTTCGTAAAGGCGGACAGATCCATACAGATGAATTATGCCAGCTGATGGAGGCAACTGGCGAAGCAAAGCAGGCACTGGAAGTGCTTTCGGGATTGTCCCTACCATCTGCCCCGGCGGGGGAACTAGAACGTCTCAAATCTGTAGTAGAGGGTCTTGGCCGTCGTTTGCCTGATCTAAATATAACGGTAGACCCCGTTGAGAACCGGGGCTTCGAGTATTATACCGGGGTCGGTTTTACTCTCTTTGCGAGCGGCGAGCGGGGGGAGATCGGGGCAGGTGGTCGATACGTGACGTCACCCAATTCTGGCAAAGACGACGGCGAGGGTGAGCCTGCTACTGGCTTCACATTGTTTGTTGATACCATCCTACGGGTCGTTCCAGAGACAAGCCTGCCCCCTAGGATTTTCGTGCCACAGGGCGCAAATGAAGACTCACTAGCGGCGTTGCGAAACGAAGGGTGGATTACAATTTGCGCGTTGGAACACTTTAAAGACCCAGCGGGGGAAGCATACCGTCAGGGATGCAGCCACCTTTGGAGAGATGGTAAACCAGAGACCATTGATGGAGACAGGGGATAATGACCAATGTAGCGGTCGTAGGCTCTCAGTGGGGCGATGAGGGTAAAGGGAAAATTGTCGATTGGCTTTCCGAGCGTGCTGATGTGGTGGTACGTTTCCAGGGTGGGCACAATGCAGGTCATACGCTTGTCATAGATGGAGAAACCTACAAATTGAGCCTTCTGCCATCTGGGGTTGTGCGTGGAAAATTGTCTATTATCGGTAACGGGGTCGTGATCGACCCTTGGGCTTTGCTGCAGGAAATTGATAAGATTGGGGCACAAGGGATCGCCGTGACGCCCGACACCCTTAAAATTGCCGAAAACGCATCTATGATTCTTCCTCTACACGGCGCACTCGACCGGGCTCGTGAGACGGCTAGCGGAGATAGTAAAATCGGAACAACCGGGCGGGGAATTGGTCCCGCGTACGAAGACAAGGTTGGGCGCCGAGCTATCAGGATTTGTGATTTGGAAGACCCCGATGGTCTTCTGGAAAAGATTGAAAACGCTCTTTCGCATCATAATCCCTTGTTGCGAGGTCTTGGCGCGCCGGAAATAAACGCCGCAGACATTTGCGATATGCTTAGAGAGATCGCGCCCAAGCTTCTAAAATACGCCGCCCCGGTCTGGCAATCACTCGAAGAAGCAAACCGAAGCGCCAAGAGAATACTTTTTGAGGGCGCTCAGGGGTTTATGCTAGATGTCGATCATGGAACCTATCCATTCGTCACATCTTCTAACACTCTGGCGGGTCAGGCTGCTGCGGGTAGCGGGGTTGCGGTAGGCAGTATCGGATACGTGCTGGGAATTACTAAGGCATATACGACGCGTGTTGGTTCCGGGCCTTTTCCAACGGAGCAGGATAATGATATTGGGAAGCTGCTAGGTGAACGCGGACACGAATTCGGTACTGTCACTGGCCGCCAGCGGAGGTGCGGGTGGTTTGATGCTGTGCTCGTGCGGCAGTCGGCAAAGGTTGGCGGAATCCGAGGTATTGCCCTAACAAAACTTGATGTTTTGGATGGTATTCCGGAACTGCAGGTGTGCACTGGTTATGAGTTTAACGGAAACGATTTTGACTACCTACCTGCCTCGCATAAAATTCAGGCTGGTATAAACCCCATATACGAGACACTGGAAGGTTGGGAAGGTAGTACTCGGGGGGCAAGGAGCTGGGCTGATCTTCCCGCAGAAGCAGTTAAGTACGTCCGCCGGATAGAAGAACTGATCGGTGTTCCAGTAGCGTTACTGTCGACTAGCCCAGAGCGAGAAGACACCATATTGGTCAGTGATCCGTTTGTTTCCTGATGGGAATTATGATCCAAACACTCGGTGACTTTTAGGTCATATTTCTAACGGCTTAGACAGAATTTAGGATCAAAGACAACATGGATCCTGCTTTCTACGTACAAAAAATCAAAAAGATCCTGACCTTAAACTGTTCGGAGTTGTTGCAAGCTTACGATAACGTAATTAAAGCACCTAGAGTCCATACACAATCGGCGGCGGGCATAAAGACTAACATTTAGGTCTTCGGCAATTACTAATTAGGCAAAAACTTTTTTTGCTCGATACAACTATCCATCGCTGCCAATTTTATAGTTTTCTGAATCTTTTCAAATGCCCGCACTTCAATCTGGCGAACACGCTCACGTGAAACACCGTATTCGACGCTCAGTTCTTCAAGGGTTTTTGGCTCCTCCTCAAGTCGACGCGCGATAAGAATTTGACGCTCGCGTTCGTTTAAAACCTCCATAGAGGCTAGAAGCATGTTGCGGCGTTCGTTCGCCTCTTCTCGGTTAGCAAGCGCGGTTTCCTGATTATCCGAGTCGTCGACTAGCCAGTCTTGCCATTCTCCTTCCGAGTCCGCTCTCAATGGGACATTAAGCGACGAATCTGATCCCGACATGCGGCGGTTCATATTGATAACTTCTTCCTCGCTGACATCTAGCGTGGTAGCGATCTTTTCCAAGTTTTCTCGCTTCAGATCACCTTCTTCTAGCGCCTTGATTTCGCCTTTAATACGACGCAGATTGAAAAAAAGCTTTTTCTGTGCGGCGGTAGTACCGATCTTGACAAGTGACCAAGACCTGATGACGTATTCTTGGATTGAGGCTCTAATCCACCACATAGCATAGGTCGCAAGCCGAAAACCTTTTTCTGGCTCAAACCGTTTAACTGCTTGCATCAGCCCCACGTTACCTTCCGAGATGATTTCACCTAACGGAAGCCCATAACCCCTGTAGCCCATTGATATTTTTGCGACTAGCCGTAGGTGGCTATTAACCAACTTGGCAGCGGCGTCCTGATCCTCATGCTCTTTCCACCTCTTGGCGAGCATATATTCCTCTTCTGGTTCTAGTAGCGGGAATTTTCGAATATCCAGTAAATACCTAGACAGATTACTGTCTGGGTTTAGATTTTGGACCGAAGGTAGATTGCCAGTCATGGATATCGCACCTGATTAAAGTATCGGCGCTGAACTCGCTATAATGTCGCAAGCATTATTGCGCCTCTTGTTACGGATATTTAAGTACCCACTATTCCATATAAATAGTCAACATTAGCTGAAATTTCCAGTTTTACATAGAATTTTGATTATTTCGCAGATTTCTGCCGGTAATTTGCTCTCAAAACAATGGTATTTGCCAGTTATAGGGTGCACGAAGCCTAAGCGTCGTGCATGGAGCGTTTGGCGAACTAATTTTTCTATTACCTTTCCGGCGTCCGTCCCCACCGACCGTAATCGGGTCTGGGTCACACCTCCTCCGTATAAAGGATCACCAATAACGGGGTGGCCAAGATTCGCAAAGTGAACCCGGATCTGATGCGTCCGGCCCGTCTCCAGACGGCATTTCAGAAGAGAGGCGGCACCACCATTGTAGACGGCCTCTACTTTGTAATTGGTTCGGGCGAGCTTTCCGCCCTCTCGTCGCACCGACATTTTTTTGCGGTCCCTTCTGCTGCGCCCGATATTACCGTCTATCGCACCAGATGGTGGCCGCGGAAGACCCCAGACGAGAGCCGAATACTCTCGGTCGACTGAACGGTCCGAAAACTGCGTGGTCAGGCCTTCGTGCGCTGGACCGGTCTTTGCGGCGACAATAAGGCCGCTCGTATCTTTGTCTAACCTATGAACTATACCAGGGCGGCGAACTCCACCGATGCCCTGTAGGCTGTCACCGCAATGGGCAATAAGCGCATTGACCAGTGTACCCGATGGGTTTCCCGGTGCAGGATGAACAACTAAACCGGCTGGCTTATCGATTACTATCAAATCTTCGTCTTCAAATATCACGTCGAGCGGAATATCTTCCCCGACGGGTTCCGCCTTGATGGCTTCGGGGATTTCCAACAAGTACTTCTCCCCCGATTTGACCCTGTATGACGGCTCAACTATCGTTTCACCGGCTTGATTGTTATGCTGAAGGCGTCCATCCTCGATCAGTCGTTTCAGGAAAGACCTGGACCGGTCGGGGAGAGAGCTAGCCAGAACACGGTCTAGGCGCTCGCCCTCCGCACCGGGTGCTACGGAGATTTCGATGCGGCTTAACGGCGATAATTCGTCGGAATCAGATTGTTTAGTTGGTTCCATAACAGAATAAGGTCACACTCCATGCGTGCTCTCAAGGCCTTGGTCATCGGTATGGCAGTTATAATCGTCGCCGGCGTGGTGGTGCTGATTTTCGGGATCATAGATAAAACCGGTGAATTGGACAGCAAAATGTCTGAGCCTTTAGCGGATTTCGGGATCACCCGGGTCGTGCTACCGGCTGGTGCGCAAATCAGCGAAACTCTGCTGGACGGCGACAGGATTCTGCTACGTTTAACCCTTGCCGATGGTACGTCACGAATGATGCTGATAGACGCAAACGACGGTGGGCAGATAGGCCAAATTGATTTGACACTCTTGCCCTGAGTGTCGTCTTCCGAGACTTTAAACTTTTGGCGGTAATTTATTATTTGGGCATTTAAGACAGCGAGATGAGGTTGCCGGTCGAGCAGACCCGCATCCTACCTCAACCCGCACTATATACTATATGTTCTAAATGCTTACCCGTCAGAGAAAAAAAGAGAGCTATATTAGCTCAGTATGTTCTGGCGTACATCTCCCTCATGTGTTCTTCCACGGTCGTCGGAGGATATTTGGGTTCTTCACCGTCGGCCAAACAACATTCTAGTGCCACCACCTCATGCGCCGGTCGTCCGCTAAAAAAGAAAGGCACTGAATAGCGATCCATTCCGGAAAGATTGATTACCCTATGCAGGGTTGACCGATACATGTCATTGGTCCAACGGGATATCATGTCTGCTAGGTTTACGACGTAGGCATCTTGAATTGGGGGAGCATGAAGCCATTTTTGATTTTTCCCCAGCACCTGAAGCCCGCCATTTTCATCCTGCATGAGCATGGTTATGCCGCCGAAATCCGTGTGGGCGCCGCAGCCTTTTTCGCTGAGGTCTGGGTTAGCGGGTTGGGGTGGGTAATGTAACAATTTTAGGGCGGTTAGCGGCTCCCGGCAGAAATTGGCAAAGTAATTTTCTTCGAGGGCAAGAGATAACGCGATGCCGCGCATCAATGTCTCGCCGAGAGAGAGCATCTCTACATAGTAATTCATCATTGTGACCTCAAAACCGGGAAGACCCTCCGGCCATTGGTTTGGTCCAAGATTAAAGCTACCGTTTTGTAGACGTGGATGATCCATCGGTATTTCTTCGCCGATATAAAACCCCTCTTTCAGATCAGGTCGTGCGCCATCTTCGAGTGTCTGAGCACCTAACGGTTCATATCCCCGATTATGGGGGGATAACTTCATATCAGTTACTAACTTAAGATCACGCGGCTGAGCGAAAAATCGAGCGGACTGAGCGAAAACCTCTGCCCTCAACTCGGGATCGACCCCGTGCCCCACGATATACATGAAACCGAGATCGAGGCACGCGGAACGTATCTCCGAAGCCACGGCATTACGGGCCCACTTATCACCAGAGCGAAGGGAGGTAATATCGATAATCGGAAGCACGTCTTCGGAGATATACTCGGCGCCCAAACCAGTCATTTTTTGTTCATTCCGGTGATTTATTGGATCAGTTACGAACGAATTTGGTGATTGGCCCACATCTAATAACTGGCGGAGGGCCTCTCAGGATCAAGAACACTAGCGCATTCGTTTTTAATTCCCCTATGATCTCTGATTTAATTTACCTTTAAAAATGTAATACACCGTGGTGCCGGCACTTAACCCTGAGGAACATATGTTTAACCGCCCCCCACTAACGATTAAAGCGGTATTCACTTATGCGGTCGATACCGGAGAAAAAATCATTAATGAAACGATGGGACCCGGCGATATGGGCCGGAGGCGCACTGGTATGGTCGAGGAAAAGACCATGCAAGTCCTCAACGGGCGTTACATGAATGAGGGATTTAATCTTGAGACCCATGGGTTTGAATTCGTCGACCATACGACTGAGATGATTAATTTTTTCGACGAGGTGGAATTAAAATCCGTCTATTACAACGAAGTCGAAGAGCTAGTTAAAGAAAAGACAGGAGCGACTAGAGTTCATGTTTTTGATCACACGCTGCGTTCAGGTGATGAAAATTTTCGTAACGAATATCGCGTCCGTGAGCCCGTCGCGCGAGTACACAACGACTATACTGAGTGGTCCGGCCCTAATCGAGTCCGTGATATTTTGCCTCACGAGGCAAATAAGCTTTTGAAGCGTCGTTTTGCGATAGTCCAAGTATGGCGCGCGATCCGGCAACCAATTGATTCGGATCCGCTTGCCATATGCGACGCTCGTACCCTGTCCGAACAAGACCTCATAGTTTCGGAGCGACGGTATCCAAACCGGATAGGACAAACGTATCAGATCGCCCACAACCCCGACCACAAATGGTATTATTTTCCTTACATGAAACGAGACGAGGCGATAATATTTAAAGTATTCGATTCCGCAACGGATGGGCGGGCAAGGTTCACTGCGCATTCTGCTTTCTCAGACCCAACCAGCCCCCCGAATGCCGCGCCGCGCGAGAGCATCGAAATGCGCACCATCGCTTTCTTCTAACTAGGTTTTCGAAACCGTTTCCTAAAGTGGCTTTACTACCCGAAATATCAGAACTGTGCGGGTCCAGCTGGCAGCCCGAGGTGAACCCGGCCATAGAGCCCCAGTACGGCATCGCGGTTGACGCTGATGTGCATTGCGGCCGCATGAGCGTCTCGCCAATATCTCTGCATTGCGTTGCTAAGCTGGAGGCCTTTGCCACCGCTGGCTTCGAAAAGGATATCTACTGCGTTAAGCGCAAGTCCCGTGGCGAAACCCAAGTTTCCTTTATTCCGGGCTCGCTGCTCAACCGAAAGTTCGCCTTTTTTTGCCATCGTATTCATAAGTTCGCGCGCATCTCGGAAAACGACCAGCTTTGCTGCATCGATCGATGCAGCGGCCTCACCTACCTTGACTTGGATGGTCGGTAGTTGCGCCATCGGTGCAGGGCTGGACAGTGCCGCCCCTCGCGTTACGCGACCGCGTGTCGTTTCTATAAACTCATCATAAGCGCCCTGCGCCATTCCGAGGATGGGGGCAGCAACGCTGATCGAAAGCGCCTGAAAAGCAGGGATGCGGTATAGCAGGCCGGGGTTTACCTCGGCACCTGGTGGAGCCCCCGACATTGTGTGATCCAACCCCATATAGAAGTGTTCTGGGATAAATAAATCTTCGCAGAAGACTGTCTTTGACCCTGTTCCCGCAAGGCCCGCAACTTCCCAAGTGTCTTCGATACCGAAACTTGATCTACGGGACACTGCGTAGCCTCTTTGCACCGACTCGTCTTTTCCGTTTTCAATCAGGTTCACTGCAACCAGAACCCATGGGCAGTTATCTAGTCCGGAGCAAAATGCCCAATTGCCGGATATTTTATAGCCTCCGTCTACTTTAATAGCGGTACCGGTCGGGGTGAACGAAGCGGACGTACATCCATTCGGATCGTTGGCCCATATTTCCTCCTGCGCTTCAAGCGGATACATTCCCAGAAGATACTGATACATGCTGCATATTGAGTGGACCCAACCGACAGACCCGCAACCACGCGCTATTTCATATGCAGCTTCGGCGAATACGTCCATTCCATGCTCAAACCCCCCGAAACGGCGCGGCATTAGCATGCGAAAAAGGCCCGCATCTAAAATCTGGTCGAAAATATCATCCGCGACACGTCTATTTAATTCCGTTTTTTCTCGGCTTTCCTGAATGACGGGCACCAGTGCTCTCGCCCTTTCGATCATGACTGCCGGTTCAATGTATTGGTCGGGGAGTGCCTCTGTGACTGTTGCCATTGTAATATCCCTTTTCGTAACCCAGACCCTAAAAGATCGTATCGACTTCCGAAGCCTAAACTTATTTTCAAGTTTGACGGAGAGCACTCTATTAAAACAAAGGAATGGAGACTTAATCAACCGGTGTATAAATGTTAATTCGGCAGAATCAAACTAACTGACTACAAATAATAAACACACTGCCAATTGCCACAACGGATGCCCCGTTGTTGTAAAATACAAGTAAACGCTTTTTCTGTACTCGGTCACGTCGGCTACGGGAATGCTTATCGATCATATTTTTTTTATTATTCGCGGATCGTTTTTTATTCACTGATCGGCAGGAGACGGAGACAAACAAAAATTCTTTTGATCCACACCAGTGCTTGCGACGTATTAGAAAAGTGGTTCGAACGATCGAGAATGAAAAATGCAAATTGAAGCCAACACCCAATGCGGCTCCTACTCTTCCCATTACCCAACAGCCGTAACGGCGAGACTTCCCGACACAGGCATGATATCTAACAAGATAATTCACGCCTCTGCCGACAGGCGAAAGAATATTGATATGGAACAAATGGCGGACTGTATCCGCGCGGTTGCAGAATTCGAAGACCGAGAAGCTTTCCGACAGCTGTTTAAGTTCTATGCGCCCCGCCTCCGAGCATTTCTTATGAAGCGCGGGGCAAAGCCCGGTGAGGCGGAAGAAGTAATGCAGGAGGCGATGTCGCTCGTTTGGCGCAAGGCGGCCCAATTTGATCAGGCGAAGGCCTCGGCATCTACTTGGATTTATACCATCGCGCGAAATAGGCGTATCGATCTCATTCGACGTGCAAAACGTCCAGAACTTGATCCGGAGGATCCATTCTTTAAGTCAGTGTCGGAGCAGGCTGACGGAGAGCAAGCGTTTTCTTTAAATGAACGCGCAGCAATTGTGAGGCAGTACCTCAAAACGCTTCCAGATAATCAAATTGAAATTGTCCAGAAGGCCTTTTTCGAGGAAATGACCCATCAAGAGATAGCCACAGAACTTGAACTGCCGCTCGGGACGGTCAAATCCAGAATAAGAATAGCAATGCGGCGCCTCCGGGAGCACCTTGATGGAGAAGAGCTATGATCAAACATCACTTGGCGGACGAGTACCTCGTCGAATATGCCGCAGGCAGTCTGCCGGAAGAAGAGTCGCTTATAACTGCTACCCACCTTGCCTTTTGCCGTGAATGTCGGATTCGTGTGGAGGCTTTGGAAACACTCGGCTCTGTTTTGCTTGAGGACTCTAACGGCGGCTCTGTCTCAGAGGATGACTTTGACGCGGTAATGACGAAAATTAACCGGCAGGAGCATCCGGATCCGAAAAAGAAAAATGTTTTTGACGAGACTACGCTTCGACTAATCCCCGCGCCACTGCGTGAATATATAGAGTGTGACCTAACAGACCTTAACTGGAAAAGATCAGGACGAGGTATTCAGGAAGTTACCCTAAAACATGATGGTGGCCGGCGCATATCTCTTTTACGAATTCGACCTGATCAGAGAGTTCCCCCCCATACACATTCGGGTGAAGAGTTCACGATGGTACTTGACGGGGGCTATAACGATGGCGGCGCCCATTACAGATCAGGCGACGTTAGTCATTTAGACGGAACGGTTGAACATGCTCCGGTCGCAGACTCCGACGGGCCATGCCTTTGCCTCTCGGTTCAGACCGGCCCTCCTCAACTCACAGGTAAAATTGGTAGGATTCTCAATCCCTTTATTAGTGGATGGTGAAAGAGCGCTTTTGCATTAGCTGGGGCCCTTAGAATATAAGGTGGCGTACAGAAACTGGAGTCACGCCCCATGGAAAACTCAACCGGAAAACGCACATATCGAGATCTACAAGAGCATATAGCGGAATTAAAATCCCGAAACTTGTTATATGTAATAGACGAGCCTGTTAATAAAGACACTGAAATGTCGGCACTGGTTCGATGGCAGTTCCGTGGAGGTTTACGAGAAGACCAGAGGAAGGCGTTTTTATTCAACAACGTCACAGATTCAAGAGGTCGAGATTACACAATACCTGTAGTAATCGGGGCGCTGGCGGCCAATCAAGATATTTATGCGGCCGGAATGGGCACCACAGTTGAAGGTATAGCCGCCAAGTGGGAACACGCGATTGCAAATCCGGTGAAACCACGCCTAATCAAAGAAGCACCCTGTCAGGCTGTCATTATTGAGGGGGAGGATCTTCTTGCTGAGGACGGTGGTCTGGTTCGGTTACCCGTTCCATTATCCACTCCAGGTTTCGACTCCACTCCGACACTTGCCGCAACCAACGTCATTACGAGAAACCCCGTGTCGGGCAGCCAAAACATGGGTACATACCGTGCTGGACTGAAATCGTCTAACCGCCTTGTGGTCAGAATGGCGACCCGGGTCGGTGGTGCCGAGGGTTACATGCACTGGAAGAAGCATAAGGAGTGTGGAGAAAAACTGCCCTGCGCAATAGCAGTGGGCTGTCCACCCTATGTTGCTTTCATGGGACCACAAAAACTACCAATTGGTATGGAAGAGCTTGATGTGGCTGGCGGTCTAGCTGGTGAGCCAATTAATGTGGTTCGCGCTCGCACCGTCGATCTTTTGGTACCAGCGGAGGCGGAGGTGGTTATCGAGGGCTATGTTGATACCGAAATGCTCGAACCAGAAGGCCCTTTCGGGGAAAGTCATGGGCACGTGGCGCTGGAGGAACTTAATCTTCCAATGAAGGTGACGGCGATCACCCATCGCGAAAATGCTGTGATACCATCTTACATCTCCCAGGTTGCTCCGTCGGAAAGTTCAGTGATTAAGCGCGTTGCTTACGAACCGCTATTCAAGGCTCATCTACGAGACCAACTTGGCATCAAGGGAGTAAGAAAAGTGCAACTGCATGAGCCGCTGACAGGTCTCCTGCGGGTCACTATTATTACACTGGATCCAGAGACACCGCGCACCGAAGTCTGGCGAGCGCTCTACGGCGCTGCGAGTTTTAAGGGGGATTGCGGCAAGATCACGATTGCTGTCAACGAGGATATCGATGCCGATAACGCAGACGCTATCCTTTGGGCTATGGGCTATCGACTTAACCCGGCCGATGACGTAGAGGTGCTGCGCCATCGTGGACAGGGGCACGGACCTAAGCGTGAGAGTGGCGGCGAGGAGGACTCTACGCTGCTGATTGATGCTACGATGAAATCGCCTATGCCGCCGCTGGCCTTGCCCACTAAACCTTACATGGAAGTCGGTAAGGCCCTGTGGGACAAGCTCGGCTTACCCGAGTTAAGACCCGAATCCCCGTGGCACGGATACTCGCTAGGAGATTGGTCACAGGTGTGGGAAGAAGCCGCCGAACGTGCAGCTGCTAGTGAATGGCTAGAAAACGGGAAGCGTACGCTGCAAAGGCAGGTCCCGGCAAATGTGACGCCGGAAACTTCGGTCCGAGATGTTGAAGACGGCTGGGAAGACGAAACAGAGTGGAAAAAGTAAACTTCCCGGAATATGGCAAGGGAGAGCCTTATGAACGGTTTATATAGTTTCCGGCATCGCGATACCCAGTTTCAATGCCACTTCTTCAAGCCGCTTCCACGTACCGTCGGGCAACGGAATACCTTTTGCGCGCCGCCGCTCTAGGACCCGGTCGCCGCGCTCGCCCGGAACGAGGATTTCTTCAGTGTCATCGGCGCGCGGCAATAACTTAATGGCTTCGGCTAGCCGGTCGATCTCGCGGGTGTAGTTTCTGATATCACTGAATTGCGAAATATCGATGGCAATGACCAGTCCGTTCTGCATATGTACCGTTCCGTCCTGCGCACCCTCGAGAAAAGGCGCGATTAAGGGATTGGCTACAGTGAGACTGGTCAAACATTCGAACATAAGGGCGAGTCCTCCTCCCTTGTGACCGCCCAGTGCGGTAGGGATCGTGGCTTTGTTCGGATCGGTCGTGGGTTCGCCGTTGGCATCGATCGCCCAGCCTTCGCCTAAGGCTGTACCCATATCACGGGCTAGTTGAATTTTACCCATCGACTGGGTAGCGGTCGCCATATCCAACATCAAAGGTGCGTGGTTCGACCCCGGGACTGAAATCGCAATTGGGCTGGTGGCTAGCCCGGCTGCGCGCGCGCCCGGGTACGCCATATTGGGGCGCGACGTATTGATTGCGATACCCGCCATACCCTCGGCGGCAATTTCTAGAGTGAAATACCCAATGGCGCCCATGTGGGTCGCGTGCCGTATAAAGCAAAGGCCGATCCCGGCATTTTCCGCCTTACACAATGCTATTTCTGTAGCTTTTGAGAGCGCCACCTGACCGAATGCGCCATTCGCTTCGAGCACCGTGGCTGCTGGGAGATCGATTATCTTACGTATGTCAGGATTGGGATTACTAATTCCGGTATCGATCCGAGCGAGATAGCCTGGTATCCTTAAAACACCATGGGAGTCGACACCACGAAGGTTTGACCAAACTAGGACTTTCGCAATTAGCGCGGCATCGTCTATCGGGAGGCCAGCTGCTGAAAAAAGCTTAAATGAAAAGTCCAGAAGCTCGAGTTCGGGCACACTATGAGATTTAATTTCCATATGTCACATTTATCAATCACTTAATGTCACATTTATCAATCACTTAGTTTCCGGTCCAGCATTGCGGCCTTTGGACGGTCCGGCGTATAACGAGTGGAACACTTTGGGGACTATTGTGGAAGAAAAGGTTTTATTTAAATCTGGCGACCTGAACTTATCAGGTGTCATTCATCGTCCCGATGATATGGCCGACGGAGAACGTCGGCCGGCGGTTTTAGTGTTGCATGGATTCGGTAGCCGTAAGGATGCCGGAAATGTGACCGGGCCCACAAATATGTTCATGAGCTGGGGATACATCGTTTTGCGCTTCGATATGCGAGGTTGTGGCGATAGCGACGGCTTGTTCGGTCACCTAATCTGTCTCGAGCAGGTTGAGGATACGCGGGCCGCCATCACTTTTATACAGACGATACCTGAAGTCGATCCCGAGAGAATAGCGGTCGTAGGATCGAGCTTCGGTGCCGCGGTGGCGGTCTACACCGGTGGGGTAGACGATCGCGTAGCGGCTATAATTTCCTCCGGCGGATGGGGCAATGGGGAGCGTAAGTTCCGCGGTCAGCATTCTGGCAAGGAAGCTTGGCACAAATTTACAAATATGTTGGAGCGAGGCGAAAAACATCGTGAAGCAACTGGTGAGCCACTGTACGTTGATCGGTATGAAATAGTGCCTATTCCGGAGCATCTAAAAGCTAACATGCCGTCCGGATCGGTCCAAGAGTTCACCGCCGATACTGCTATCGGCATGATGAAATTTAACGCTGAGGACGTAATCGGAAATATCGCCCCACGGCCGATTCTTTTACTTCATAGTTCTGTGGATTCAGTGACGCCGACAGAACAATCAGTCGAGATGTTCAATAGGGCTGGAGAGCCTACCGACCTGCATCTGACTGCCGATACTGATCATTTCATGATGGCGGAGTCTAACACAAGGGTGATCAATATTATCAAGGATTGGCTTGGCAAGTATTTCCCGGTAGTGGAGACAATAGATGCCTGATGGCGGCACAAAATTCACCGATAAGGCAGCTGTGGAGGCAGAACTAGTCGCGAAAGCTATTCACCTCGCGCCGAGGTTAGCTGATCGGGCTCGTAAAGCTGAGCTGGATAGGCGAATCTCTGGCAAAACTGATTCCGAATTCCGTGATGCAGGCTTTTATCGCGCACTACAACCGGCACGGTATGGCGGTTTGGAACTGGATTATGGTGCTCAGACAGCGTTCTCTCGAGAACTGGGACGTGTCTGTGCGTCTAGCGGCTGGGTTGCAGGATTGCTTGCTTGCCATGGATGGATCGGCGGGATGTTCCCGGACGAAGCTCAAGGTGAGATGTGGGGTGACGACGTTAATGCCGCGATCGCAACGTCCTTCCTTCCTGTTGCCGTGGAAATAGAGCGGAGGGCGGCTGAGCTCACGATAAGTGGAAGGTGGCGGTTCTCTAGTGGGGTCGATCACTGCCGCTGGGCGATCCTACTCTTAAACCTTACGCCCGAGGCAGAAGACGCTACCTCCGACCCGGTGTTCGCTATAGTTGATTTAACTGAATGTAAAATTGAAGACGCCTGGAACAGCGCTGGGCTTGCAGCAACTGGGAGTAACGATATCATCCTCGATGAGGTAGACATACCGCCGCACCGGATAAAACGGATCATGGATATGCGTGGTGGAGAAACCCTCAGGTCGAGCGCCAACGACAGCTATCTTTATCGCTTGCCTCTGTTTGCGGTTTTTCCCTTCAATATTATTGGCCCGTCCATCGGCGCAGCGCGCGGCGCACTAGACGCAGTCATACAAGATCTAACTAACCGCGAGTCAGTGACCGGCGCCGATCTATCCCAGTCCGCGACAGCGCACCAGCGCGTCGGTCGGGCTACAGCTCTTCTAGATTCTGCGGAAGCGGTAATAAGCCAGCTCCGCGCGGAAATCATTTCAAAGGGGCGGGCAGGGGGGCAGTTCTCGATGCATGATCGGGTGCGTTACCGGCTTAATCTCGGTCATGTGGCCCGCACCTGCTGTGATGCAGTTGACGAGTTATTGCCACTAACCGGAGGACGCGGGCTGGAAACATCGCATCTAATGCAGCGCGCTTGGCGGGATGTCCATGCTATCGCTCAGCATATCGGCTTGGTGTGGGACCTTCAGACCGGGCTTTACGGCAACGTCCTGCTTGGTCACGGATGCCCGGATCCAAAGCTTTAGCTGTCGACCTTTATTCTAAAATCACCGACTTCTTCGCAAACGAAATTTAATTCGTCGCCGGATTTTATCTCGCTGACACCTGCCGGTGACCCGGTGAACATTACATCCCCGGGATAAAGCGTGTAGAATTCCGATGCGTATTCGACTAATTCCCGAATGCTGAGGACCTGGTCCTTAGTATTTCCATGTTGTTTTATTTCCCCGTTTAATGATCCATGAAAAGATACGTTGTCTGGGTCTTCTATTTCTTCGGCAGTAACTAACCACGGGCCAAGAACGGCATAGCCGTCGCAGGATTTTCGGGCACTACGGTCTTCCGGACCGCGTAACGTTATATCCAGTCCCAGTGTGTAGCCGGCTATCATGTCTAGCGCGTTCACTTTATCGACCCGGCTACACTCTTTTCCAATAACTAAGGCGAACTCGAATTCGTGATCGTTTCGTCGGTTCGGAAACCTAATCGGGATTGTATCACCCGCGCCAATCAACGCCGTGTTAGATTTTAGAAATATCCCGGCTTCTTTAATCTTTGTTGTACGTTCGATGTGGCGGATACCCGGATCGGCCAGCGTTTCGTCGATATGGGCCTCGTAGTTTACCGGCGCAGCCATAAGTTTCCCGGGGCGAGCGATCGGTGGAAGCAGTCTCACGTCTTCTATGGAGATGGGATCCGCGCTAATAGCCATTTCTCGAAGCTTGTCATGCCATTCTAGCAGAGCTGCTATAAACGCGTCCGACTTTGCGTCATAGGGGTGTGTTGCACGGATTTGGTCCTGCGCGGCAGTGACGTCGCGAATGGTGCCCTCAACGATAACACCAAGGCGGTCATTGTCGAACCTACAGATTTTCATTTTTCTCCGATGGGTTTGAAGTGTTGGATTGTCTTGTCCTTTTGTGGCGCATAATTTTAGGATTGAAAAGACACCCTTGGGTGAATGGGAGAAAACGATGAGCGATCCAATAGTCACCGGCCTTCGCAGCGCTGAATTTCAAGTTCCGGATCTGAAGATGGCAACAAAGTTCTATGTGGACAACTGGGGACTAGAAGTGGCAGCTACCGATGAGAATAGTATATATCTTCGGGGTACCGGAAAGGCGCATCATGCGCTCGTATTGCGTGAGGGCGGTGAAAAAGAATTGCTTACTGTTAATCTTGCGGCGGACGAAAAGGCGTCGGTTGATGGACTTTACGAAAAGGCAAAGGGTCTTGGAGCATCTGTAGAGCCGCCTCAGGAACTAGGCGGTCCCGCAGGAGGGTACGGCTTTATTTTTTATGACCTGCATAACCGACGTTACTGTATTTCAACAGAGATCTCTGATCATGAAGAAGAGCTTTATTCAGCAGACCGACCGGTGAAAATCAGCCACGTGGTCCTAAATTCCCCAAACCGAGAAGCCCAGAGCAGCCAATTTATCGATCTGTTAGGATTTAAGCTGACCGACCGTACAGGTTATATGGATTTTATACGCTGTAGCGCGGATCACCACGCGATTGCGTATACTACCATCGACCGGCCTACCCTGAACCATGTCGCGTTCGAAATGCCGAGCCATGATGCACTGATGTTCGGCGCTGGCAGGATGAAACAAACAGGGTTTCCAACCGAATGGGGTGTCGGTCGGCACGGCCCAGGAAATAATATATTTGCGTACTTTGTTGATCCGAACGGCTACGTGATAGAATACACTGCTGAGGTGCAGCAGGTCGACGATAACTACAAAGTTGGTATGCCCAAAGACTGGGAACGTCCGCCTGAACTGCAGGGCGATGCTTGGGGCTTTGCCGACGGCGCTACGGACAGGATGCGCACACACACCGCATGAGTTTAATCAGAGCGGGGTTATAAATTCTCTGAAAAGTTCACCCTGAAAACTTTCTAAATTCAACAACGTCGGGCTGGACCTTTGATTCGATTTCTTTACACTAATTTATGCACGGGGCCTAATAGCCCAAATAGAATTGAATAAATGACAAACTGACCATAGGGAGGTCTAGATTATGATCGTAAGTAAAAGAGGTGCACGCTTCATTGGTGCGGCCTTGACCGGTGCACTTGCATTAGGTACAGGCGCCGTATCTGCCGAAACTGTTAAAATCGGTGTGCCAACTTTTCTGACGGGCGCCGGCGCCCCAGCTTTCGGAATCCCCGGTAAACAGGGTGTAGAACTCATCGTCAGAGGCATCAATAATGGCGAGCTGCCTGCGCCATACAACACAAAGGGTCTGGCGGGTCGTCAAATTGAGGCTCTGATCTATGATGAAGCCGGTGGCGGTACTAAGCAGGTTACTGAACTAAGAAATAAAGTTCAAAAAGATAAAGTTGACGCAATCATTGGTCAGATTTCATCGGGGACTTGCGCGGCAACCACCAAGGTTGCAGAAGAGCTTAAAGTGCTGACCATTCTAACTGTTTGCGGTACGCCAAGAATTTTCGAAGATATTAATCCCAATCCTAAGTATGTATTTAGGACGATGAATCATGGCACGGCAAACAATGTGTCCGCTGCACGTTATATTGTTTCAAAGCATAAAGATAAAGCAGCTAAGGGCTTTACCGGCATTAATCAGAACTACGCTTGGGGTCAGGACTCGTGGCGTGACTTTAGCCTTGCAATGGCGGACCTCATGCCGTCGTCTAAGGGCTCTAAGAAAAATCAGATGCCGAAGATTTTCGCTGGCCAGTACGGTAGTGAAATCTCAGCCATCTCGAGGGCTAAAGAAGGGCTTGTTCACTCTAGTTTCTGGGGTGGAGACCTCGAGGCCTTTATCGGGCAGGCCGGGGCTCGTGGCTTATTCAAGAGAAAGCTATTCGTATTTACTGTTGGCGAAACCGTTGCATACCGACTGGGTAAGAAGTTCCCAGAAGGTATAATTGTCGGAACCCGCGGGCCGTATGGGATGTACGTCGTAGACGATCCGACGCCGCTAAATCAGTGGTTCCAGAAAGAGTTTCGTAAGGCCTATGGAACTCCGCCTGCACAACCTGCATATCAATACGCGCAGGGCTTTCTCGGGGCAAAATATGCTTACGATAAAGCTGCTAAAGCAGCAGGTAAATTCCCGACAACTGATCAGGTCATCAATGCCCTAACAGGTGCAACTTTCCCAACCTTTGTTGGAAACGTTGAGATGGCACTTGGTAAAGGTCATCAGGGTGTCACCGATGACATGTGGGGTGTTACCACTTGGGACAAAGACCGAAAAGAAATGGTCGTTAAGGATGTTGTAAAATTCTCTCCCAAGTGTGTTATGCCGCCTGCTGGTGTTAAAGGCGTTGCCTGGATCAAGGGTGGGATGAAGGGTGCTAAGTGCTGAATAAGCATTAGAAGCCTGGAAGACCTATTAAGCATAGGGGGGCGGGCGGCCGCCCCCCGACTTTATGTATAAAACAAAAGCGCAAAAAGTCTGCGCGTATTTTGTTTGGGGGGGCGGAAAGTGGATTTTGAACTTTTGATAGTCATCCTTATTGATGGCTTGGTTTATTCCTCTTACCTGTTTTTGGTAGCGGTTGGCTTAACGGTTATTTTTGGCGTTCAAAAGGTCCTAAACGTTACGCACGGCGCTTTTTATGCCTTTGGCGCCTACTTGACAGCCTTTTTAATAGGTTTGGCGGCGAATGGTGGCTGGCCAGACTCTAGCGGCTTCTTGATTATTCTAGTCAGCGCCATTTTCCTTGGTGTTGTCCTAGGTATAATAATTGAGAGAGGACTGCTGAAGTTTCTATATGACAGGGACGAACACATCGTTGTCCTTGCGACTTTTGCTGCATTCCTTGTTCTTGAGGACGCGATTCTACTCATTTGGGGAACTGATCCATATCTTGCCTTTCAGCCGCTCGCGTTATTGGGCAATAGCGAGATCGTTGGACTGATTTTTGACAATTATGCACTAACGATGATTGCCCTCTCATTCGTGATCGCGTTCGTACTTTGGTACGGACTAAATAGGACGCAGTTCGGAAGGGTCCTACTCGCCGTCATATTTGATCGCGAGGTCAGCATGGCTATGGGTATAAATGTGACGAAGGTATTTTTAATTACTTTTATTATTGGAACATTCCTCGGTGCGCTGGGCGGCGCTTACCACGCCCCAATAATATCCGTTCAACCGGGTATTGGCGTTGAAGTAATCGTTCTCGCGTTCGCCGTGGTTGTTATTGGTGGTATGGGCTCGATACCCGGGGCTCTTATTGGGGCAGTCGTCGTAGGCATATCGAGGGCAGCGGCCGTTCACATGCTCCCAGAGGTAGAACTTTTTGTTATCTACTCGATCATGGCGCTTGTCTTAGTATTCCGCCCGGAGGGTCTTTTTGCCCCGATTAAGGCGAGGAAAATATGACCCGTTTATTCGATAAAACTTTTTGGGGCCTAACTATTGGGCTAGTTGCGTTATTTGCGCTTAATTTTCTTCTTGAAGAGTGGATGAGAACGATTGGTCTCCAAACACTATCGAGAGGATTAGTTGCGATCGGTCTGTTGATATTATGGAGAGCTGGTCTTGTATCATTTGGCCACGCCTTATTTTTTGGCTTTGGTGCTTACACCGTTGCGATGCTCCAGATAGTTGGTGTTAGAGACGTATTCCTCCTCATGATATGCGGCATTTTTACAGCCGGTATGTTGGCGTTTCTCCTCGGATTTCTGCTTAGACAGTACCGGGCCATTTTCTTCGCGTTGTTGAACATGGCTTTCTCCATGATCTTGTACGGGGTCTTGGCTAAAGTTGAATCGCTCGGTTCTACCGATGGGATCGGTATCGAGCAGGTTACCTTTCTTGGTATGCAGCCGGGGGACGACAGCTACAGATTCGTTCTCTTCATATTTGCCGTTGTATTTTCTTATGTTTCGGCATTAGCCGCTCACTGGTATCTAAAATCGACTTTAGGCATGATGACTATGGCGGTTAGAGAAAACGAAATTCGGGTCGAGTACCTCGGATATTCAGCCGAAAAGGCGATCCACTCAAAATATATCATTTCAGGTGTACTGGCTGGTGCTGGGGGAGTGATAATGGCTGTGACCGTCGGCCATGTTGATCCAGACTCAATGGTATACTGGCCGGTTTCTGGTGACTTCGTGTTTATCACCATTTTGGCTGGGACTGGCAATGTCAGCGCAACGTTCATTGGCGCATTGGTCTATGAGTTGCTTCGGACCTATGCCTTCGAATTTGCACCAGAAATCTGGCAGTTAATCCTTGGTGGGGCATTATTATTGATAATAATGTTCCTGCCCGACGGTCTTTGGTCTATCCGCAGCGAGTGGCGCCACAAAAAGGCAATAAGAGCTGCAAACCGCGCCCGAGCCTCGGTGGAGAAGTGAAATGATGACACCAGTACTAAAAGTCCAGGACTTAGAAAAAAACTTTGGTGGAGTTGTTGCCGCTCGTGACATTAATGTCGAGGTTAACGAAGGTGAGACTATTGGCATTATTGGTGCCAACGGGGCGGGAAAAACGACTTTTGTTAATATGGTGACTGGATATCTGCCGCCATCGTCCGGACAGGTAGAGTTTCTGGGAAAAAACTTAATCGGTTTCAAACCACGTGACGTAACAAAACTCGGACTTTGCCGATCATTCCAGGTGCCCCAGGTATTCCTGTCGGAAACAGTTTTTGACAACATGTTAGTTGCCTATGGGATAGCCGAACAGGTTGGATGGAATTTGTTCAGGCCGATACATACGGATGAGCGGGAGCATAGGGTAGATCAGCAACTCAGCCGTTACCAGATCTCCGATTACCGAGACACTCCCGCTTCTGCTTTGCCGCAGGGAGTCAGGAAACTTCTGGATATTGCGATGGCAACTGTTCGCAACCCTAAACTGGTAATGCTCGATGAGCCCACAAGTGGAATTAGTGTGGAAGAAAAATTTGACCTAATGGACATCATTATGGAAGCTCTTCGTCAAGAGTCTACGACAGTTATGTTCATTGAACACGACATGGAAATCGTAGAACGCTTTGTCGATCGGGTGTGGGCATTTTATCAGGGCGAAATCATTTGCGATGCGCCAACGGCGAAAGCGATGGTTGACGAAAAAGTGCGAGAGTTTGTCATCGGGCAAGAATACCACCCGGCACACCTCCAAGGAGACGCAAATGCTTAATATTCAGGGCATAGACGTCAATATCGGTGCAACTCCAATTTTGCGGAGTGTTTCGCTTGAAGTACCGTCAGGAACAATGTGCGGACTTATTGGCAGAAATGGGGCTGGAAAAACTACGTTCATGCGCGCCGTTATGGGTGCGCTTGATGCCAAAACGGGTGGCATGGAATTCGACGGGGAAAACCTGCTTGCGGCGCCGGCTCATCGTCGTGCGCACATTGGTATTGGCTTCATGCCGGAAGACCGACGTTTGGTTCCTCAATTGACGGCGGAGGAAAACATCCTCCTACCCACTTGGACAACCAAGATAGATGGAGCGCAAGACCGACTAGCATGGATCTACAAGCTTATGCCTGAGGTTGAGGAATTCCGAAATCGGGGTGCAACTGAGCTGTCTGGTGGTCAGCAGAAGTTCGTTGCGTTTGCCCGAGCGCTGATGGTCGGTACCAAGTTGCTGATGTTAGATGAGCCCTCTGAGGGTATTGCACCAGTATTTGCTCAACGGATGGTCGAGATTATGGCGAACCTGAAGGAGGAAGGGGAATCAGTTCTAGTTGCCGAGTCCAATGACAAGCATATTAGTGACCTTCTAGATAAAACATTCGTTATCGAACGCGGATCGATCATTAGCGGCTAAAGATAGCAGAACTTTTTTGTGCGGCAGTGATTGGACCATAGGGCCCCAGCCCCATGTAAAAAGGCTTAATATGTTGAGCGCGGTATTACTTGTTGTTTTCATGTCCAGTTAACGAGAATGTCGAGCAAATATTGACCGTTAGAACGTCTCAGGTAGAGGCTTGAACGGACCACGTTTAGCGGCGGTTTCAGCGCACCTGTTTTTTTAACTAACGACCATTTCTGAAGTGAGCATGTTCCTAAAGGAAACAAAAAGTTGAGTGGGAACTGTGTTATTTGGTCATGATTTCGAAGGCGATTTTTCCTGGACCTCAACCTTACAGTAATAGTCATAGTAGCACTTCTGGTTGCTGGCGGGGTTAAGGGGGTCGTGGGGTTGGGCCTGCCGCTGACTGCCATATCAATCATGGGTGCCTTTATAGATCTCCGCACAGCGATCACTTTCATAGCAATACCGGTTGTCGTGACAAATCTTTATCAAGCATTTGAGGGCGGGCGCGGGTTCGAAATGCTCCGAAAATACTGGATCATAAACTCCTATGCCGTCATCGGTACTATTATCGGTGCGCAGATCCTATTCTTGGTTAGTCCCAGAATACTTACAACCATACTGGGCGTCGTCGTTGTGATCTATGTTCTTATCAATGCGACCCGATTTCGCATTCGTATTTCAGAACAAACTGATCCTTGGGTGGTGCCACCGCTCGGTCTACTATCTGGTTTATTGACGGGCACCACAGGGTCGGTCGGTATTCCCGTAGCCCTATACCTACAAGCTAAAGATATTGATAAGGAGAGCTTCCTCCGTGCAATCGCGCTAACGTTTCTCATCAGTGCGACGGTTTTGTTATTTTCCTTGGCTGAGAAAGGGGCATTTAATCAGGATATTCTTATCGTTTCCGCACTTAGCCTCGTGCCAGCATTTGTCGGTATGGTAATCGGACAGCGATTACGTAGTCAGCTATCCGAGAGCCGTTTTCGGCAATTCGTATATCTATTCTTGCTGATTTCGGCTGTGAACCTCATTCGCAAAGGCGTACTCTAAATTTCAGTATTAAGGTCTAGCTTTAGCCTTTGATGTCGGCCATCGGGGCTTTCGGTTCGTATAAGGATTTGTCTATGGGTAAACTCCACAACAGTTTGGTATTTTTCTATAGTTTCCTAGCCTGAGCGGCCTTAAATCTGAGGAATGAAAGGCAGTATTGAACTGGTTCGGATTCTTTTTATGAGCCGCGGGCAGTAAATGCATTAAGCCATAAACTTGTATTCCTGAAAGGTATCGAATGCTTGTCGTTTCTGCCCTCGCAGCTAATTCTTATAACGCTATTCCCCCACCGATACGCGGCGTAATGTTAATGATGGTATCCGCGATGGGCGTTGTCGCCATGAACGTCTCAATCCGCCAGATCGCTGACGAGATTCATCCGTTCATGATCGCGCTTCTTCGGCATTCTATTGGCGTCTGTCTTCTTGCGCCGATGATCCTACGTCGCGGTCACAACCCGCTTCGGACAAACCATCTTCCGCTGCATGCGCTGCGGGCTCTATTTAATGTGATCGCGATGCTGGCTTATTTTATGGCCCTCACGATGGAGCCGCTGGCCAAGGTGGTTGCACTTACCTTTACTGCCCCGCTTCTCGCCACCGTCGGAGCATTATTAATACTTGGCGAGAGGGTTACGCGACCCCGTTACGGAGCGCTGATTATTGGTTTGGTAGGGGCGCTTATTATCCTGCGACCTTGGGAGGTAGAAATCGGTGCAGGCTCTCTACTTCTATTGCTATCCTCCAGCACTTGGGCCATGGCTCTGGTGGTGATCAAAGTGCTATCTCGGCATGACAATCCGGTGACTATCGCGCTGTATGCATCACTACTACAAGTTCCGATTTGCTTAGCTGTGGCTCTATTTTTCTGGACATGGCCGACCCCATATCAATGGTTCTTTATCGTTTTAATAGCGATATTTGGAAGTACGACACAGATCTGTTTAGCCCAAGCATTTCGGGAGGCTGATGCGACGGTCGTTTTACCAGCCGATTTCACAAAACTAGTTTTTGCCGGCCTCGCTGGTTGGATATTTTTCGCCGAACTTCCCGAAATCTGGATTTGGGTCGGTGGCTCGATAGTGTTTATCGGGGTTTTCTTGAACGTTTGGTTCGAGAAGCAGGCAAGGGACACTGATGGTCTTGCGCAGGTCGGCGAAGTTTCGCAGAATCCGCAAAATAATAACGAAAGACCGCCATGAATGAGATTGTATGGGGAAGTTTCACCCAAAAAGAATTAGATCGTAATTACGATCAATCATCCCTCGTGCCTAATGTCGGGGAATTTATGCAACAAAATGCCATTGATAGCGCAAAAATTCGAGATGAACTCGATATTATCGCTAACGTTCGATACGGGCCAACGTTACTCGAACGTTTGGATATATTTCCGGTGTCCCAGACTGGGGCGCCGGTGGCAATTTATCACCATGGTGGTGCTTGGACACGCTCAGATAAAGACCAGTGTTCATATGTTGCCCCCGGTCTGGTGGCGGCGGGTGTCAATGTGCTAGTACTCGATTTTGCTCTAGCTCCCGCTGTATCTTTGGATGAGATTGTCCGCCAGAACCGTGCTGCAATAGCCTGGGCGTGGCATAACGCTGGCGAATATGGCTGGGATAGAAATAAAATTCATAGTATCGGACATTCATCGGGTGGACATATTTGCGGCATGATGCAGGTAACGGATTGGGAAGGTTTTTACGGACTGCCCACAGATGTCATTAAGAGTGCCGTCGCATGTAGTGGAATGTATGAACTGGAGCCTGTGCGACTAAGTCACCGAAACAGCTACCTCGATCTCACCGACCAGGGAGCGGCGCGTAACAGTTCTATCCGCCATATTCCAAATTACGGCCCGCCTCTTACGATGGCGTGGGGTACTGGCGAATTGGATGAATTCCAACGCCAAAGCCGAGAATTTGCGGTGGCTTGGGAGGCTGCGGGTCACCAGGTTAAAACTTTTATCCTCGAGGACCTGAATCACTTTGAGGTAGGACGGGAAATATTTAATCCAAAACAGCCGGTCTTTCAGAATATCTTAAGTAATATTGGTGTTTAGGCGCACGCTAAGAGAATTTGATATAAACATATAGAACATTCCGAATCTACCTAGGAGAGAAAAATGGACGGAGCCGGACCGGGTGCTGCCTATCAGGCGATCACCGTGAAACCCTATTCGCCGGCTATCGGTGCCGAGATCGGCAATGTCGACCTGACGAAGCCGCTAACCGATCTCGAACTCGACGAAATCCGACGCGCATTCACCGAGCATATGGTTCTGTTCTTTCGAGATCAAGAAATCAGCTTTGATGATCATGCGCGGTTTGGCGAATATTTCGGAACCTTAGGACAGCATGTTGGTAAAAGGACTAACAGTCAGGCGACCGATGATATTCGTGTCCGAAAATTCTATGCCGACGGCGAGACACCCCGGGTATCCGGGAATGTTTGGCATACGGATCAGTCCTGTGCACCGATACCGCCATTGGCGAGTGTTCTCTATCTACACACTCTTCCACCCAATGGTGGCGGCGATACTGGCTTCGCAAGTATGTACGCAGCCTACGATGCACTTTCCCAGAATATGAAGGACTATCTTGATGGACTAACGGCGCATCATGACGGCACTCGTCAGTTTGGTGCCGGTACTCCTGAAGCCAACCATCCGGTGGTCGTAAGTCATCCTGAAAGCGGCCGAAAACTGCTATATGTGAATGAAGCTTTCACGGCTTATATTAACGAGGTGTCGCGTGAGGAGAGTAAAGCAATTCTAGAATTTCTCTATGATCACCAGAAACGGCCGGAGTGGAGCACCCGGTTCCGGTGGGAGCCGCATTCCATCGCTTTCTGGGACAACCGCTGTGTTCATCACCGAGCGATTTCGGATTATCTTCCACACGTGCGTTCGGGTTACAGGATACAGGTGGAAGGAACGGAACCACCCGTCGCAGGCTAACGGCGCAGGATATTTACGTGTCGGCAGACCGGGGAAGACTTTAACGAATTTAGCGCCTGATTTTACAGCGTCTGAGGCCATTGTTTTAGTTGTCCCGGCCAAAGCGGTGCAAGCCTGCGCCGTTAGCCTTTAACCAACTGCGAGCCTGACCCACGTCCGAGCATAGCGTATCCACCAGCGCCCAGAAAGGTGCGCTATGATTGAGTTCGCGGAGATGTGCGACCTCGTGGGCAACAACATAGTTCAGTATATCCTCAGGTGCCATTACTAAGCGCCATGAGAAATTGAGGTTACCGACTCGAGAGCAACTACCCCAGCGGGACCGCGTGTCCCGCAAAGAAATCTTTGCATGCCTGCAGCCTATTTTTTTTTCCATTTCCTCGACACGGGGTCTTATTTCATCCATCGCCCTATAACGAATCCATCTTCGAACACGGCCCGGTAGCGTCTCTTGCCGCCCGCCGACTATAAGCTTGCCGTTCACTAACCTTGGCAGTGCGGAGAAGGAATCTATCCGCCGGATGATTACTTGTTTCCCCAAAAGTGGAAAAACTGCCCCATCGGCAAATGGAACGGCGGACCCAATCCTCGATAACTGCTCCGCGATCCAATCAGTTTGAGAGGCAGCGAATCTCAATCCTTCGGATGCCATTGCACCGGTCGGAAGAACGATTTCGACATTGCCGTCGAAAACGCTTACATGCAGTAAAATCCGCTGGGCGCGTTGGCTACTGCGAATATGTACTGGAATTCTCTGACCATTCGTCAGCAAGAGGGGTTCAGATGCTTTGGTTATATCTTCACCCCTGGCTTCAGCTGGTACATTCGGAGAACGCATAGGCTGCCAGCCAACGGCACAATTGCTCCGAGGCCGAATACCCAACTGAGGGCATATTTGACAGTCTCGGGTTCGGTTCCTTCCACAAGACCAGCTCCATTTGCAATCAAGCCCGCAATAGCGGCGCCATAGGCGATACCAATCGATCTCATCGCTGGGGCAGCGGAGGCTGTAATCCGAGATTCTGTGTTGCCTGCAGCAGCAAGCGCCCAAGAGATGGAGTGGACATTGGTCATTCCAACACCAGTCCCGGCAAGGGTAATGAAGCCAGTAAGTACCCAAATCGAGGTCTGACCTAATGTAATTGCTATACCCAGAATGGCGAAAGAGGTAAACATCAGCCCGCTTGCGCAGGCGATCCTAGTCCAGCGTTCTCCCCATCCTGCGGTAAAGAGAGAACCGAAAGTCCAAGCGATAGAGAAAACTGTCAGCACATAACCAATCCATAGCGGATCGAGAAGATAAATCTGACTTAACGCTAACGGCATAAAAATTGTTATTGGCGTGTAAGCGGCTGATAGCAATAAGAAAACCCAATATGCGGTTCCAACCGGTGAGAAGAGAGAAAGCACTTGCCGGGGAAATAGATTTTCTTTCACCCGATCGAGGCGCAGAGTGAATATTAAGCAGAGGACGCCCGCGGCAACGAGGGAGATTCGGGATACAAAATCACCAAATTGTCCCGACGCGCCGACTAAAACAACTGAAGTGCCAAGGAGCAATAACCGACGATAGGGTAATCGGTGTTTTGCCCCCTGCTCGCCGTCGGGTATGACTTTCCAAGCTGCGAGAATGAATAGTATCGTTAAAAGGCTGGTGGTCAGAAACGCGCCCCGCCACAGTCCGATATTTCCCCATATGCCACCGATTAAGGGCCCGACTACAGCAGCTATACTCCAAGTCGTTGTGATGGTTGCCAAGACTCGGGTCCGCAGCCGTCCAGTATAAAGATCGTTTACGAGGGTCATCGACTGCGACATCATCAGACCACCGCCAATACCTTCGAGCATTCGGAAGGCTAGTAGAGTTGCCATATTGGGAGATGAGGCACACCCCAATGCGCCAAAAAGAAAAATCAACCCCGCAGTTGCATATCCTTTCCGACGCCCCAGCATCGCCCGAACGTATTGTCCGCTTGCGGCCCCCATGACGGTACCGACCATATAAAGCATAGTTGTCCATGCGTAGAACTCCACACCGCCGATTTCCGCGACTACCGCCGGCATGACCGTGGTTATGACGAATATATCAATAGCGTGGACGCCGATGCCGACATTGAGCAGAATAGTGTAAACTCCGAGCATACCCCGGAACATATCCACCCAGCCGGTGCCACCTTCCGGGGGCGCTTCTTCTGTAGTTGTCATACTCCCAGTCTAGGAGGGTTGACACAGAATCCCTAATATTGAGGGTATGCAAGCTTACAGTGAAGGTGGTTAATTTTACTTTATCGTGTCAGGGATTTCGTCACCCACTGTCGAAGCGTATCTGGTATATCAATTATTCTGTACTGACATCGAAATGCGGTGAAAAATGTCTGAGAGCCTAATCTTCGCACTTGTAATAGCACTAACTGTTTACATGTTCATGCGGCGGCTACGGATGATGAAGAAACAGAAAAGGATAAGAGCAGAGGAAGGGACAGGTAGTAAGAGGCCACTTGACGATCCTGGCAGTATGCCGAGGCTAGGATCGCCCGGTACGATCACTCGAGAACAGATAAAGCAGTTGAAAAACAACGATTTCACGCCTGAGAGACAATGGAGCAAGGAGGAAGCTCAGCTTATCCTTGATACCGTCACCTACCTACGGGCAGTAATTTACGAGGCCACGGGCGAAGCTACTGCTCCGATAGACGTGCAGAACCAAATTCTCAAATTCATTCTGACAGATAACTGTTTACGCGAGTATGTGTATGAATGGGGTTTAAACCAGACCCGGGACGATAAGGCAGCTCCACAGCCCACACTTGACCATGATGAATTTTATCAGCAGGTAGAAGCCGAAGTCTTGGAACGATGGGAGTCATCTTGATTAACGTCCCTAACAAAACCGGTCGACACCCGAGTTTAACAACTGACGACTTTAATTTCGAACTACCGATTAACCTGATAGCTCCTGAACCAGTTCGGCCCCGGGATTCTGCACGAATGCTGGAAATCTCTGAAGCATTAATTGACAGGACGGTGTCGGACTTGCCAGATTTGCTGGGGCCAAAAGACATTCTTGTCATCAACGATACCCGCGTGATACCTGCACGTCTAAAGGGATCTCGTCGGGGTGCGAGCGTGGAGGTGACCCTGCACAAAGTAGAAGCTGATGGAAGATGGCGAGCCCTTGCGAGGCCGGCTAGAAAGCTTGCTCTCGGTGACGTGATTGATTTTGCCGATGGATTCACAGCCCGGGTGGACGGTAAAGGTGCGAGGGGAGAGATTCTCCTTTCTTTTTCCGGCAGTAACGATCTTTTTGCTGCACTGGAACGATATGGAGAAATGCCCCTTCCACCCTATATTGCACGCGATGAAGGCGGGAGAATAGAGGATAGCGAAGACTACCAGACGATCTACGCGGTTAATAAGGGCGCGGTCGCTGCGCCGACGGCAGGTCTCCATTTTACCGAACGGCTGATGAGAACTATCCGTAGTACAGGCGTAAGTTTCGCTACCGTTACACTTCATGTTGGTGCAGGCACGTTTTTACCAGTCACCGTAGATCGTATAGCGGACCATAAAATGCACAGTGAATGGGGGTGTATCAGTTCTGAGGCCGCGGATGAGATCAATATGGCGCGAGCGGCCGGTGGCCGAGCTATTGCCGTTGGAACGACGTCGCTGCGTCTGATGGAGAGTGCGGCGAATTTAGATGGAGAAATTATACCATTCGAGGCGGACACCGAAATTTTCATCACGCCAGGCTACAAGTTTCGCACTGTCGATGCCCTTATGACAAACTTTCATCTACCGCGTTCTACATTATTTATGTTGGTATCAGCATTTGCGGGGCTGAATCGAATGAGAAATGCTTATGCGCATGCGATTTCTTCAGAATACCGCTTTTATTCATACGGGGACTCTAGCTTTATCCATCGGGCCGACCGCGATGTCTGAGAGTTTTGATGTCTGAGTTCAATTACGTTGTCACAGGTAACGATGGCCGAGCCCGGCGGGGTCGATTGACCACAGCGCATGGAGCGGTCGAAACGCCCGTATTTATGCCCGTCGGGACGGCTGGGACAGTAAAGGGAATGACTTCAGAGGCGATCCAACGTACTGGCGCGCAGATCGTCCTCGCAAACACCTATCATTTAATGCTCCGACCGGGTGCAGAGCGTGTCGCTAGGCTCGGTGGTTTACACCAATTTATGGACTGGGAGCGGCCCATCCTGACGGACTCGGGTGGTTTCCAAGTGATGTCGTTAACGGAGCTACGGAAGCTAGATAACGAAGGTGTAGAGTTTCGGTCGCATATCGATGGCGCTAAATTCATGCTGACTCCGGAGCGTTCGATCAAAGTCCAAAATCAACTCGATGCCACAATTACGATGGTACTAGACGAGTGTACCGCCCTTGGTGTGGATAATGCCTCGGCGGCAGAATCGATGCGATTATCGATGAATTGGGCTTCCAGATGCCGAGATGTCTTCATAGAGAGGCCTGGTTATGGCCTGTTCGGTATAGTTCAGGGTGGTATATATCCAGATCTCCGTCTTGAGTCGGCCGCGGTTCTGACTGATATCGGTTTTGACGGCTATGCGGTTGGCGGGTTAGCTGTTGGCGAAGGACAGGACGAAATGTTTTCCGTGTTGGATGTCACAGTACCCGAGTTACCAGACTGCAAACCCCGATATCTTATGGGTGTTGGAACACCCGCTGACATCGTTGGTGCGGTTCGGCGTGGTATTGATATGTTTGATTGCGTACTCCCGACCCGCTCCGGTCGCACTGGCCGGGCATTCACTCGGCGCGGTGTCTTAAATATTCGAAATGCTCGCCATGCTGATGACCCACGGCCCATCGACCCGGAAAGCCACTATCCCGGCGTAAGCACCGTTAGTCGGGCCTATCTACATCACCTTTTTAAGGCGAAGGAAATGCTCGGACCGATCCTTCTTACCCTACATAATCTCCATTACTACCAAGAATTGATGGTCGGTATCAGGGGTGCAATAGAGTTGGGTGCCATGGATGACTTTGCTGCATTATTCCATATAGAGCAAGCGCGCGGCGATATCGAGCGTATTTAGTATGCAAACACCACTCGACCCAAAAGATTTCATCCGGGACCGTGCCTTGGCGCTTGGCTTTGATGTCGTCGGTTTTTCCGGGGCAGACAACGGCGACGCTGGTAGACATCTCAAATCCTATATTGAATCTGGGTTTCACGGCGATATGGGGTGGATGGCTTCTACAGAAAATAGACGACGGTCTCCTCGAGAGCTTTGGTCTGATGTGGAGACAATCGTCGCGGTCGGCGTCAATTACGGTCCGGCAGAGGATCCACTGGCAATAAAGAAATTCACCGACCGCGGTGCGGTTTCCGTTTATGCCCGGGGGAAAGACTATCATGACATTCTGCGAAAAAAACTTCGCCGCTTAGCTACGGATATCGCTAAAGATTGCAGCTGCGAGGTGAAGCTATTCGTCGATACGGCCCCCGTGATGGAAAAGCCAGTCGCACAGGTGGCTGGCATCGGCTGGCAGGGAAAGCATACTAACCTAGTATCCCGGAACTTTGGCTCTTGGCTATTTTTAGGTGAGGTGTTCACCACCCTTAAGATTCCACCTGATACAGCCGGCCAAGACCAATGTGGAGCCTGTCATCGGTGTCTAGATGTCTGTCCGACTAACGCGTTTCCAGCCCCATATCGACTCGATGCGACGCGATGTATCTCTTATCTGACCATCGAACATAAAGGCCACATCCCTTTGCAGTTCCGAGCCGCTATCGGCAATAGAATATATGGCTGCGACGACTGTCTCGCAGTCTGTCCTTGGAACAAATTCGCTCGAGTAACACAACACGGAGAATTGAGGTCGCATATTCATCTGACACGACCATTACTCCGCGACCTAATGTCCCTTGATGAAGAATCTTTTCGTGAAGTGTTCTCAGGATCTCCTATTAAACGACTCGGGCGAAATAGGTTCATCCGAAATGTACTGATTGCCGTCGGAAATAGTGCAGACAGGGCCCTGCTGGCTGACACGGAGAAAAGTCTGGCCGACATGTCACCACTGGTCCGGAGCATGGCGGTTTGGGCATTATTCAGGTTAGCCACGACAACAGAATTTTCCCAATTTCGTGAGAAATACGCATGTATGGAAACCGACGTTGATGTCCTACTGGAGTGGGATAACGGGCTTTAAGTATCATTCATCAAACTTAACCAGCAGAAGAACTCGACCTACAGTTTTGTCCTGACGTATGAATTCGGCCTGAGGTGGTTTAAGTATGCGCTAGGTACGGTCGATATTTGCTAATGGGGCACAATACATTTTCCAACTATTAATTAACGAATATTTGATTAACTATCGACTCTATGCTGACACCTGAGGGGTGTAGATGTCTTTTAACACATTCAAGTCAAGATCGTTATCAGGCCTTGATCGGAGAATATCGATTGCGCCAATGATGGATAGAACAGACCGGCATGATCGGTACTTCCTTCGCCTGATTTCGCCGTCCGTTCTATTATACACAGAGATGATCACTACCGGCGCGATCCTTCACGGGGATCGTGACCGGTTCCTAAAATTTAATGTTGAAGAACATCCGGTTGCCTTGCAGCTAGGGGGAGCGGATGCGGATGACCTTGCTCGTTGCTCCGAAATAGTGGCTAAATATGGCTATGATGAGATAAATTTAAATGTCGGCTGCCCCAGCGACCGAGTTCAAAATGCCCGTTTCGGTGCTTGCCTCATGAAAGAACCGGAGATTGTATCCGCCGGTGTAAAGGCAATGCGCAGGGCAGTGGATATACCGGTTACAGTTAAGACCCGTATCGGGGTCGATGACTGCGATACCTGGGAGGATTTTATACATTTTGTGGAAACTGTCGCCGACGGAGGATGCGAAACATTTATAATACACGCTAGAAAGGCATGGCTTCATGGACTTAGTCCCAAGGAAAACCGTGAAATACCTACCCTTTGTTACGATATCGTTTACCGACTTAAACAACTGTATCCTGAGTTTTCGATTTCTATTAATGGGGGAATCAAAACGATCGCAGAGACGATCTCCCATTTGAAGCATGTGGATGGGGTAATGATTGGCCGCGAGGCCTACGAGAACCCTTGGTTACTGGCTGGTATCGAAAAAGAAGTATTTGGAGGGGGCCCATTCACCGACCGGGGGTCGGTGCTAAATGGATATATCGATTATATCGATCAGCAAATGGCGGCAGGCGTCCAATTTTATGCGATGGCACGACATGTTCTTGGACTTTATCGAGGTGTCCGAGGCGCTCGTCTATGGAGGCGCCATATCAGCGAAAAAGGTTCACGACCAGGCGCTAACGGTCAAATTCTCAGGGACGCATCTGCAAATGTGCTTGCAATGGGCTCATGAGATGGTTTTCCAAGAACGGGGTTACGATACTATTCCAGCGGTATGTGTTCGGCGGGAGCATCCACTTTGCGTTGCGGCCTTCTAATCGTACGTAGGAGATGCTTTCATATGTTCCGTACTCTGTAAACAGGCATGCAAAGCCTCTGGTATCGGCCATTTTAATTCATAAGCGAAAGGGTCAAGTAGAGTGTGAAAGGTATTGGATGTCGGATAAATATTAAGTTGGTTCCCGGGTCTTGACCCGGCCCCCGGGACGCGGCATTCAAATTGGTAAAATCCAACTACACAGAGCTGTTTATGGAAGCCATCATCTATCATAATCCTCTATGCTCAAAATCGCGCGCTACGCTTGCGCTCCTCAAAAAGAAGGGTGTGTCTCTAGAAATCATCGAGTATCTCAAGACGCCACCGTCAAAAATTGAGTTAGCCAACATTCTAGATAAGCTTTGCATGGAACCGAGAGATCTAATGCGCAAGAAGGAAGAGAAATACGAGGCACTCAACCTTGCGGATAGGAGCCTCGACCGTGGATCATTGATAGAGGCTATGATAGAGCATCCAATACTTATCGAACGACCGGTGGTAGTGATCGGTGCGAAATGCGTTCTGTGCCGTCCGCCAGAGAACGTATTGGAGATCCTGTGAGACTACTTTTTCACCGAGGTGTCATGATTGGCATTTTTGCGATGTCATTTATTGTTTTGGTATCGAATGTATTGGTCCAGTTCCCGATCAATGACTGGCTGACTTGGGGGGCGTTCACATATCCGGTCGCGTTTCTGGTGACTGATTTAACTAATAGGGCGTTGGGGTCAGTGAGGGCAAAGCAGGTAGTATGTGCAGGATTCGCGCTCGCCGTTCTCCTGTCAGTCGTGTTCGCGACACCGCGGATTGCAGTTGCGTCAGGGGCGGCATTCTTGGTTTCCCAGTTGGTTGATGTCCATTTGTTTGAACGCCTGAGAGAGAGGGGAGGATGGTGGACCGCGCCGCTGTTGTCGTCCGGAGTGGCCTCCGTAATCGATACAGGGTTATTCTTCTCTATTGCATTCGCAGGTTTGGGCTTGCCATGGATCACTTGGGCAGTTGGCGACTTCGCCGCAAAGTTGTGCGTCGCGATCGCAATGCTGTTACCTTTTCGAGTATTAATGAGGATGACGCGGCCCCAAGAGGCCTAGAATAGGGATATTAAGCAGGGATATTAACTATGATGGATGGCAGCTCGGTAGATGGAAAAGGTATTGGCGCTCGCGTCCTTCGAAAGGAAGATGCCCGCCACTTGGCAGGCAGAGGTAAATTTACTTCTGATTTTAAGCGCCCCGGACAGCAAGATATGGCATTCGTGCGCGCACCCGTTGCCCATGCTCGGATCAATAAAATAACAAAGCCCTCTGGTTTTGAAAACGTCGTATTTACGCCGGAGGATATGTCCGATCTAAAGCCTATGCGCGCTCCATCCAAACTGCCCGGGTATAAAGCGTCCGACTACCCGGCACTTGCTATTGGAAAGGTTCGGTTCGCGGGTGAACCCGTTGCGGTCTGCGTCGCGGATTCGCGTGCTCAGGCGGAAGACATCGCTCAGATGGTAGAGGTAGATTACGACGTTTTACCCGTCGTGACGGACATGTTAGCGGCGAAGGAATTTGATGCGCCCCTGATACACGAGGAATGGGATAACAATATTGTTTTCGAAACTTACTCCGATGACGATTTTTCGAAAATCGAGGACGAGGCGACTATTGTTATAAAGCGCGAGTATCGCATGAACCGTCAGGCTATGAACCCTATGGAGGGCAAAGCTGTCTTCGCCGAATGGGACGATCGACAAGATCAGCTAATGATGTGGACCTCTACACAGGTGCCGCATCTGATCCGCACAGGGTTGGCCGAGTTCCTCAATCTTGAACAGCGTCAGGTAAGGGTAATTGCACCCGATGTTGGTGGTGGGTTTGGCTGTAAGGCTTTACTTCAACCCGAGGAACTTATTGCAGGCTGGTTAACACGCAAATTGGAATGCCCCATCCGCTGGATCGAGGATAGGCGCGAACATTTAGTTACTGGAGCGAACTGCCGAGAACATCATTATCATATCACTCTACACGCGACGCCAGATGGCCGTATGCTCGGATTAGACTGCGATGTTACCGTCGATGCTGGTGCCTATTCGGTTTATCCTTTTACCAACGGGCTGGAAGGTGCGATGGCACACGGTAATCTGCCTGGACCATACGATCTCAAGGTCTATCGCTGCCGTACTCAGACTATGGTTACCAATAAGCCCGGACTTATGCCCTATCGGGGCGTGGCCCGTCCCGGCGTCTGCTATGCAATGGAAATGACAATTGACGCGCTAGCTCGTGAAATTGGGATTGAGGCACATGAAATTCGTATGAAAAATATGGTCCCTGAGAGCGCGATGCCATTTATGTCGATTGCCAAGAAGCATTTCGACAGTGGAAATTATGCAAGAAGTGTAGAGATGGCGGCCGATATGATCGGTCTGAAAGAAATCAGAACGGCACAGGCTAAAACGGATGCTGACGGACGACTCATTGGGGTCGGAATGGGTGCCTATGTCGAACAAACAGCACATGGCACCTCAGTGTTTTCCAGCTGGGGTGTCGCGATGGTACCTGGTTACGAGCAGGCAACTGTCCGGTTAACACCCGACGGAGGGCTTGAGTTGCGAATAGGTGTGCAAAGTCATGGACAAGGGATGGAAACGTCGATGGCCCAGATGGCCTATGAAGTACTGGGTATTGATCCCGATAACGTGATGGTGACCCATGGTGATACAGGGCTAACGCCCTATTCCACCGGTACCTATGCATCTCGGTCAATGGTGATGGCTGGCGGCGCAACGGCGAGGGCTTGTCGGGTTCTAGCCGAGCGGATGGAAATTATCGGTGCACATCTGCTACAGTGTGAGAAGACCGCGGTTAGTATAGTCGGTGGCAAAGTAGTCAGCGGCAAGGGTGAAGTGTCTTTTGCCGAGATCGGTCGTGTCTGGTACCTGAATCCTGATGAACTTCCGGAAAATGTTGATCAGGGCGGCGTTGAAGTGACCATGGGCTATCGTCCAGAGCCCGATTCGGGAGCATTTACTTACGCTAGCCATGCCTGCAAGGTATCCGTCGATATAGAAACTGGAAAGGTCAAGGTACTTGATTATGCTATCGTCGAGGACTGTGGCACTATGGTAAACCCGATGATTGTTGAGGGCCAAACATATGGTGGTGCGACTCAGGGTATAGGCACAGCGTTGCTAGAGGAGAGTCCATATGATGACATGGGCAACCCCAGCGCTTCGACTTTCGCCGACTATATGATGCCCAGCGCGACTGACGTGCCACGCTACCGGATTGATCACATGGAGAGCCCTTCGCCGTTTACCGAGTATGGGATTAAGGGTATGGGTGAGGGGGGGACTATCCCGACGCCTGCCGCGATCGGGAACGCAATTAATGATGCATTAAAGCAGATCGGTGCGGAGGTAAAGGAAACGCCGTTTACTCCGCGCAGGGTGCGAGCGGCGATCGAGGAGGCGCGGATGAATCGACAGGGAGAAGCGGCATGAAACCCGCGAAATTTGAGTTTCAACGGATGAATTCGTTGGAAGATGCGATAAAGGCGTTAGGAGAAGCAGAAGGTGAAATGCGGATCCTTGGTGGTGGTCAATCACTCGGGCCGATGATGAACCTCCGCCTTGCGCAACCAGACTTTGTTCTAGATCTAAGCAGCGTCAACGGGCTAGATAATATCGATGAAAAAGGTGGCAAACTTAAGATCGGAGCCCGCGTTACGCATGCGCGTATAGAGGACGGTGAGGTGCCCGGTACGACCGGGGCCTATATGCAATTCGTCGCGTCAGGTATTTCATATAGGTCTGTTCGTAATCGTGGTACCGTAGGTGGATCCGTAGCTCATTCTGACCCGTCGGCAGATTGGCCGTCGGCACTTCTGGCGCTCGGAGGAGAGGTCCTTGCCGCGGGCCCCAGTGGTTCACGAACGATTTCTTTGGACGGATTTACCATAGGCCCATTTACAACAGGCCTCAGCTGGGACGAGGTGCTAATCGGTTTTGAGCTGCCTATCCTTAGACCGGAAGAAATGTGGGGCTACTACAAAGTTAACCGAAAACCAGGAGAATTCGCCGACGCGATTGGTGCTGTTACCATCGGCGAAGAACCGCGCGCCGTTTGCGGAGCTACGGAGTCCGTGCCATTTCGAGTAATGGAGATCGAGCAAAAGCTGGCAGAGGGTGTTAACGAGATATCTGTGAATGATGTGAGGAAAATCCTTGAGAAATACGATACTGGATTTGATGATTACGAATTACAAATCCACGCTGTCGCGCTGAGCCGAGCTGTACAGAGGGCTTTCGTATGACCGAGATATCCATAAAAATCAACGGTGAAGAAATTGCAACAGATGTCGAATCTCGTTTGTCTTTGGCAGATTTCATCCGTGATCACCGCCGACTGACCGGTACACATCTGGGCTGTGAACACGGCGTTTGTGGTGCTTGTACGGTGCTGATGGATGGGGAACCTGTGCGATCCTGTATAACTCTCGCCGGGGTCTCGAATGGTAGCGAAATCACCACTATCGAAGGCTTCGATGACGACGAACCGATGTCCCAGCTGCGTCAGGCTTTTCATGAAAACCATGCTCTGCAATGCGGCTATTGCACCCCGGGTATGCTAGTGGCCGCGCGTGATATAGTTACTCGCCTACCCGATGCTGAAGAGGATCGGGTCAGGCTTGAACTGGCAGGTAATCTTTGCCGATGTACAGGATATGTGGGTATCGTGAAGGCAATTCTGTCGGTTTTGGAAAAGCGTCGCACCTGAGTGGCGGACCCTGGGGAGGGGTGAAATGCCGGATGGAGAAAAAAGTCAGGGTATTGGTGCCAACGTTCTGCGCAAGGAGGACAAAAGATTTCTGAACGGTCAGGGCCGCTACGTTTCCGATATAGCGCGACCGCGTATGCTCGAAGCCGCAATAGTCCGCAGCACAGTGGCACACGCGAAAAATCTAGAAGTCATAAAACCACATGGTGAAGAGTCGAGAGTATTCACTGCGAATGACATGGCGTCAGAGGGTGTTCAGCCGATCCATGTCGTTTCGAAGTTTCCAGGACACAAAGCTTCGGACTATCCGCATCTCGCGACTGGGAAGCTACGTTTTGTTGGTGAAGCGATTGCTGTTTGCCTAGCAGATACCCGAGCAGCCGCTGAAGACTTGGCTGAAAAGACCGAAATCTCATTCGACCCCCTTCCGCCTGTCATCCAGATGCTGGAAGCTGTCGAAGATCACCCCGCCCTTGTCCACGATGATTGGGTCGACAACGTTATTCTTGACTCCCGGTTCGAAGAGAATACCGGCGATATAAACATGGCAGAGGTCTCGGTGACCCGATCATTACGGATGAACCGGCAGGCAGTCAATCCACTTGAAGGGTCAGCAGTACTAGCAGAATGGGACCCCCGTGATGAGCGTCTAGTGGTTCATAGCGCGTCTCAGATCCCTCATGTTTTAAAAAACGCTCTCTGCGAATGCTTAGGACTGAGACAGAACCAGGTCCACGTGGTCGCACCGGATGTAGGCGGCGGGTTCGGCTATAAATGTGTGCTAATCCCAGAGGAAATCTATATTCCTTGGGTTGCGATGCAAGTGAAGCGGCCGGTGCGTTGGATACAGGACCGTCGAGAGCACCTTGTTACGGCGGCAAATGCGCGCGAGCACCACTATTCGGTCACCCTTCATGCCGATAGGGAGGGTAATTTCATCGGTGTAGAGGCCGACATCATCGTCGACTCGGGCGCCTATTCCGTCTATCCACATTCCAATATTCTTGAATCGACCATGGCGGGGCGTACGCTGCATGGACCCTATAAATTTTCTTCGTATAAAGTACGATCGCGGGCCGTCGCTACTAACAAACCCCCCATTGTGCCGTATCGCGGGGTCGCCCGCCCAGGAATATGCTTCGCAATGGAACTCGCGGTTGATGCGATGGCGCGTGAATTGGGGCGTGAACCCTACGACCTGAGGATGCAGAATCTCGTTCCCGGTGACGCTATGCCGTACAAAACCATTACCGGCGGTGAGTTTGATAGTGGCGATTATCAGGAAGCATTGCGCCGAGCCGGATCACTTATCGATGTGCTGTCTGTCCGTAAGAGGCAGGCAAAACAAGAGGCGGATGGTTGCCTCCTTGGAGTTGGGTTTGGATGCTATATCGAAATGACAGCTCTACAGACTACCGCAGCGGCACTGGCGGGCCTTGCCGCTATTCCCGGATACGAGCAGGCACATGTCAGGTTGACTCCCGACGGTGGACTCGAGATTGGTGTTGGAGTTCAGAACCATGGGCAGGGTATGGAGACTACTCTAGCGCAGGTTGCCTGCGAACGCTTCGGCATGGATATCGATATGGTAGCGGTACGTCACGGCGATACTGCAACCTCGCCGTATTCAACAGGGACGTACGCATCGCGTTCCATGGTAATGGCCGGGGGGGCTATCGCCAGAACCTGCGATATGCTCGGTGAGCAAATTCGGCATATCGGGGCACATCTTCTACAATGTGAGTTTGACGAGACCAGAATAGAGTTGGCCAGCGTTATCGGTCCGTCCGGTAATGTGACCTTCGAGGAGATCGCCCGCGTCTGGCATCGTAATCCAGAGGACTTGCCATCTGACATTAATCCATCCGGCGTTGAAGTAACATCGGGTTTTAGACCAACACCGGACAAAAGCCCATTTTCCTATGCCACCCATGCCTGTGTCGTATCAGTTGATCCAGAACTCGGGCAGGTAGAAATATTAGATTACGTGATTTCAGAGGATTGCGGCACCATCGTTAATCCGATGATTGTTGATGGTCAGATCATCGGCGGGGCCCTGCAGGGTGTGGGTACCGCGTTGTTCGAGGAGTCACGGTACGACGCAGATGGACAGCCACTATCTTCCACATTTGCGGATTACACGATGCCGGGATCGACGCATCTCCCTAACCTACGTCTTGATCACCTTGTAACTCCGTCGCCTCTGACGGAGTATGGGGTTAAAGGTCTAGGTGAGGGTGGCGCCATTCCGCCCCCCGCGGCAATCGCAAATGCCATTAACGATGCACTAAGCGGACTCGATGTCGAAGTGACAGAAACCCCGATGACTCCGCGGCGTGTGCTGGAGACAATCGCGAACGCAAATCGATAAAAGTAAGTCTGAACGTATAACACATAGAACCCGCGCCAATCATTGTGGTAAGACACATTTAATTGCGGTTAAAATAAACCAACCTATTATAACAACGCGTTGAAAATACGGTCGGTATTTGCCTATAGGGCTGATGTTCGGCCCATAAGTTGGAAGATTTTGGTGTTCCAGTTTGTCACAGCGACGAAAACTGATTGTTTCGCAGCGCTACCGACAAATTTGAATTGCCAAGGTATGCTTGCTTAGAAAATTTAACCAGAGAACCCCGAGTCATGAGCAGAGACCGCAAGATCAAATTGAATGCGTTTATGCGACCGACGACCATTCATACCGGCAGCTGGCGTTGGCCAGGTGCCTATGCAGACGCGAATTTCAATTTTGGACATATCAAGAAGTTTGCCCAGCGGCTCGAGGAAGCGAAGTTCGATAGTTTTTTTATGGCTGATCATCTCGCTGTACTTAACATGCCGGTGGAGGCGCTGCGCCGGTCAACAACACCTACCTCGTTCGAGCCCTTCACGTTGCTATCCGCCCTCTCCATGGTAACCGAACATTTGGGCCTTATGGCAACTGGTTCGACTACCTATGATGAGCCCTATCATATCGCGCGGCGCTTTGCGTCACTGGACCATATCAGCGGCGGTCGTGCCGGTTGGAATATTGTAACGACCTCCAACCCCGATGCTTCAATGAATTTCGGTAAGAAAGATCACCTTGAACATGCTGAGCGATATCGGCGAGCACGGGAATTCTATGATGTGGTGACCGGGCTTTGGGATAGCTGGGCAGAAGACGCGTTCCTCCGTGACCAAGAGTCCGGGTTTTTCATGGATCCCGAGAAAATGCATGTGTTGGATCATAATGGCGATTTTTTTAATGTTCGAGGCCCATTGAATATTGCGCGGCCAATACAAGGCTGGCCAGTTATTGTGCAGGCTGGTGGATCTGACGCTGGGCGCCAACTCGCAGCTGAAACGGCCGAAGCTGTGTTCGCGGCTCAAAGTAGCCTTGAAGCGGGTCAGGCTTTCTATAGCGATGTAAAGGGCCGAATGCAGGAAATTGGGCGCGACCCCGATCAATTGAAAATCATGCCGGGCTGTATGGTTGTTGTCGGAGATACTCTTGACGAGGCTAAGGCGAAGCGAACCAAGCTTGATAGTCTAGTGCATGAGGAAAGCGCCATTGCTTCGCTTTCGATTACCTTGGGAGTAGATGCATCAAAATTTGATCCTGATGGACCATTACCGGCCAAGATGCCCGAGAGTAACGCTACCAAATCTGGCCGTGACCGCGCGGTTTTGTTAGCGGATAGAGAAGGTCTGAGTGTCCGCCAACTGGCTCAGCGATTGGGAGGATATTCGGGCCTTGCCATGGTTGGGACACCCGAGTCTATAGCTGACGATATGGAACAATGGTTGGAAACCAGGGGTAGTGACGGATTTACGATCATGTTTCCTTATTTGCCACAAGGGCTTGACGATGTAGTTGATAGAGTTGTTCCCGAAATTCGGCGTCGTGGGCTGTTCCGAACAGAATACGAAGGAACGACCCTGCGAGAAAATCTGGGGCTGTCGCGTCCCAAAAATCGCTTCTTCCCGGGACAACAGGCGGCAGAGTAGGACACCTCCGCCATTGAGTAGCTTTTCGGTGCAAAGCTGTTAAATACTTAATTGGTAGCCGTAAAGACAGGAGGGCGCAGTGCCTGGTTTGACTGACATAGATCCGGATGGACTTCTAGAATATTCCGTGGTTTTTACTGACCGATCTCTGAACCATATGTCCCAGACTTTTCAGGGTATAATGACAGAGATTTCGTCGACCCTAAAACGCGTTTACAATTCCCATTCTGTTATATTGGTGCCTGGCGGCGGAACGTATGGCATGGAGTCGGTTGCGCGTCAGTTTGGTGCGGGGCGTAAGTGCCTCGTTATCAGGAATGGCTGGTTTAGCTTTCGCTGGTCGCAGATCTTTGAGGCCGGCGGTATCCCGTCAGAAGAAATCATTCTAAAGGCACGTCCTGTTGAGGGTGGAAATCAGGCCGCATTCGCTCCTCCACCAATTGAAGAGGTTGAAGCGGCGATAACGTCCGAGAAACCGGATGTAGTTTTTGCGCCGCACGTCGAGACTGCAGCCGGTATGATCCTACCTGACGATTATATGCGTCGGGTTGCGGATGCAATTCACGGCGTTGGCGGATTGTTCGTACTTGATTGTATTGCATCAGGTACGATTTGGGTTGATATGGCTAAAGTGGGCATCGATGTCCTGATCAGCGCCCCTCAGAAGGGATGGAGTGCATCACCTTGCAGTGCCCTGGTGATGCTCGGGGATACTGCTCGTGAACGGATCGAGGATACTAAAAGTTCAAGTTTTGCAGCCGATCTCAAGAAATGGCTCCAAATTATGGAGGCTTATGAGGGCGGCGGTCACGCATACCATGCGACGATGCCGACTGACGCGATTTCAGAATTCCATGCCTCGATGACCGAAACTGATGAATATGGTTTCGATAAGGTTTTTGATGAGCAACAGAAATTAGGAGACCAAGTTCGCGCTTTGATGGCATCTCATGGGTTCAAGAGCTTAGCGGCGCCGGATTACGGAGCGCCGGGCGTTGTCGTCTGCTATACCGACGACCCAGATATACAGAACGGCAGTAAGTTTGCCGCTGCTGGCTTACAGACGGCTGCAGGTGTTCCTTTGATGTGTGACGAGCCGGATGATTTTCGAACGTTCCGCGTTGGATTGTTTGGCCTCGATAAACTTCACAATATTGAGCGGACCGTAAAAAATCTCGATGACGCACTTGCCCATGTAACCGGCGGAACTAACGTCCGTTAGGACGCGCTAAATGTATCGACGCTTAAGACAGTGGCCTATTATAACGCCTCCACCATCTTCCTACGAAGTGGCTCTTCGGGCATTGGCCCGTCGCTAGCCGCAACAAAATCTGCCATATGTATGGGGTTAGATGTACCGGGTATAGAACAAGTGACGCCGGGGTGGGAAATCACGTACTTTAGGCAGTACTGTGCCCAATTGGAGCATCCCAGCTCGGTTGCTAAATCTGGCAGTGGGCGCTGAGACAATCGCGACAAAAGTCTGCCTCCGCCGAACGGTAAGTTAATCAATGTGGCAATCCCGTTAGCTTGGCAGAAAGGCAGGATGTCTTTTTCTGCATCGCGGTCAATAATCGAGTAGCAAAATTGAAGAAAATCTATCGGCTCCGAGCGTATAGCGTTCATCAGTTCATCAAATGCATCGGGGCGATAATGGGTATAGCCAAGATATCGGAAGCGGCCTTCGTTTTTCCAGCTACGCATGGTGGCTAACTGTGTGCGCCAATCAACTAGGTTATGAATCTGCATCAGGTCAATTACATCTGTTCTAAATAAGCGGAAAGAAGCTTTCATCTGGGATATTCCATGGGATCGGCCGCGGGCCCAAACCTTGGTGGCAATGAAAGCGTTTTGGCCGCGTGCAAGATCTGCCAAGATATCCCCCACGACTTCTTCGGACCGACCGTACATGGGTGAACAGTCTATAACTGATGCTTCCGAACCCAGCAGCGTTTCGAGAACGCTGCGTCTAGGAGCGCGCTCCGATGGTTTCGATCCGATATCAAATCCGCGCCAGGTTCCGACGCCGATGGCTGCGATTTTCTCGCCAGAGGACGGAATAGTTCTTTTCAGCATCAGAAATAAATAAAATTATTTTTGGTGGTATAAAATCGCTCTTGTCTGATTCCCGATTAAATTGATCAGAAAGGTTGATTTAATAGTATGTTAGTGACGTTTTGTTTCCAATGAGGTTAGTTCCGAGAGCATAAAAGTTAGTTTTTCTCTTAAAATACAGATTAGGGAAGACAGAAATCTATTTCTTCTAATTTGTTCTTCCAGATTGCCTCCTAATTTGCTGATAGAAAAGTTAAGAAACAACAATTTTTATATCTAGAGCGTCGAGCTCAATTTATATAATGACTGGGTCATGTGCTTGGAGTCCATATCCTGGAATTCATTATGGATCACGCTTTATCCTGACATAGGCCTCTGAAAGGTTTGCCGCTCCGCTCTTTTTTAGGGAAAAATCAACCCACCGGATCGCTTGGGAACCGATAGTCCACTCGAAGTTTTTCAGGAGAAACGTGTGTATGCTGTCCTGCAGATGTATGTCTTTCGGGTAGCTCCGACCCTATCGCCTGTGCAACAAATGTCGGAGGGGTGGATAGATTTAGCTGCGGTGAGGGGGTAGCCTCGTCCGTCGCGGCGGTCGAAGATATTATAAAAATCGGCAATATTTCGGAGCGTTAAAGCCGCTTACACAGCAGACGTTAAAGTCGAATGAGAATACTAGAATCTAATTTTGAGAACTTTCGAAACTGCTCCAGGCCATATCTACTGCCTGCTCTATAACGATACCCTCCCGGAGTTCATCGTAAAGTGAGTCACCGACTAGTCGCCAAAGCTCTCGGGTTAGGCGGGCTAAAGAATCGAATGCATTCCGGGTATCGAGATGTTTGGCGTTGAAACCGTATTCATTTGCCCAATCGGTTATATCGTCAAATTCTTCATATTCGGCCGCAACCGCGCCGAGATACCGGATCGTATCATCGATTGTTGGTGGACCTTCACCCATGGGACAGCTGAAATAAAATTCCATTTCGTGCGTACGTCCCCGCAAGTTACATCTGTAATGATCGCAGGACTCGGGAATTTCTGCTCGGTGAAGATCGGGATTATCCGCCGTTGCCAGGGAGTTTAGAGATAAATGCGCTCTGGAGACGTAGCTCTCAATGTCCATTAGGATGGAACCTTTCTCGCTCCCGGGTCCCGAAGGTCAGCCGATAACGGCGTGTTGAACAAATCGGGACATAAATGCCTGAGTCTTTGGGAAGGTAATCCACTGACCTATCAGATGCTACAACTTCGACGATCCAGAAATTTATGACAGGCATGGAGAGAATTCCGATACGATTTCCGCTTACTTACTATTAAACAGGGTACTCTGTCACCTAAACTCAATTACCGTATCGTCGCGATTGGTAAAAAAGAATGTAAGAGCCTGATAATGTCTCCCAACCTAATTGCCATTCACAAAGCAAAAATGACTGACGGAGCCATAATCATTTTACCAAGATATAGAATTGCAAATGAGAAGTGTTTGGTTCTACGCCATAGCAAAGGTTGCGCGATAAACAGATATTTTTCTGATCCCGAGCGATCCCGATCGCGACATTTCGTCTGCTTCCGGACTTGTCTGCCGGGCTCAAACCTCAACAGTCTGACCTCCACAAAACGTGAGATAGGAATTAAGTTCTTCTGACGACATGATGTGCGAAAACATCTCATTCCTCATGTGGAGGCGCTGCATCGATACTTCTAAGAGAGCATTTTTTGCTGATTCGAAATCGTCGTTGGATTTAACCTTTTCTTTAAGATCGGAAGCGGCATGGTCCACATGGCCATCTTCGTCATCGGCGATAACCTTGAACGCTGCGGCAAGCTTAGTCTCGAAATCACCGCCGGTCAGCTTTGCTCCTTCCCGGAATGTCGCAGTCCCACCACCCTCAGTTAGCTCCATGACAGCGCGCACTGCAGGATTCGGAGAGTTCACATAAATGTTCCGCAGTTTGTTCAGTTTGTCGTCTTGAGGTAGCTGTTTGGCATCCCCACGTCGTAATGGGCGGCCAAGGAGATCTTCAAATACTTCCGCCAAAACCGTGAAATGCATAAATTCTTCTATCATCTGCTCTAAACGATGATGAAAGCTTCGTCGGTCCATACCGTCGTCGACGGAGTTAAATCTATCTACTAAAGACGCAAACTCCATATGGAGACCGCACGAGTATCCATCCGTTGAGCCGTAACCAATAACAGGGTTCAGTTCCTTATAGACAGCAGCTTTGAGATAGCTAATCCATATTTCTTTGGATGGCTTTGAACTGAAGAATCTGCGGGTCAACTCTGCCTCTGTTTCCCAGTAAGGCGTGGCCAAATCAACCAGTTTCTGGGTGTAGGAATGATCTTTAGTCATACTAAGCTTACCCCCCCCACTTTTGATAGAGGCATGTCCCCCGCGACAGTTGTCCGGTGTAGTAAGCGGCGCGAGTTTACGAGGTCATAGGGCATTGCCTGATGCATTACGCAAATATTATCGAACATTACCATGTCACCGACCTGCCATTTATGCCGATATGTGTAGTCTGGCTGGTTGCAAATTTTCTCTAGTTCGTCGATTAATCCACGGGCGTTTTCGATCGGCATCCCTTCAATCCCTGCTGCGTGCGATCCTATAAATAGTGCACGTCGGCCATTAGGGCGCTCAGCGACAAGCGGTTGGCGTACAGGGGGGGTTATTGCCTGTACCTCAGGCGGCCGCGGCGGAAGGTTGTGACGCCGACGGGTTTCCTCAAAATCATGAATAATTACAAGATGTTCGAGGGCACTTTTTCGCTCTTCCGAGAGCGAATCGTATGCGAGAGTGGTATCCGCAAACATTGTATCGCCTCCTTCGTCCGGCATTTCTATCGCATAAAGAATCGAGGCTTTAGACGGTACGGTTCGAAAGGATGAGTCGATGTGCCAAGCTGATGTGCCCAACGTGAACGACTTATGCCCAGGATCATCAACCGATTTTATGGTATTCGTGGCGCGGTCAATATTGGTGACACGGAGCACGGTTTTGTATCCGTCCGCCTGATCTTTAGGGTCGGGAAAATCCTCAAGTTTTCCGAAATGCTCGCTAAACGCGACTTGTTGTTTGACTGTCCAGTATAGGTCGCGGAAGACCAGAAGACGATATTCTTCGAAGGCATCGTGTATCCTCTCTAGGAGTTCTTCTGAGAGGGGGCGGGCTAGGTTGATCCCGAGGACCTCTGCTCCAACTCCACTTTCGCTCGGGGCAATATCGATATCCGACATGGTTCCTTACCTTGTTGTAATGAAGATTAGCCAGCTATCTCAATGACGACAATGCACATTACGTTGTCTTGAAGTCTTGCCTGTGACAGGTTCAAGGCCGCAAATTCGATCCGTATAAAAGGATACTGTTCGTGGAAAAAATTAACATACAGTTCACTCTATTTTCGGCATTTTACTCGCCGCTTATTTCGACAATTTCTGCAGGTTTTTTAAAGGATGAAGGCCTAGATCCGGAATGGTCGGTATCTCCGCCTGGAGTATCTGCCATCTCGTCGCTAGAAAAAGGGTCGGCCCATGTCGTCCAATCGGCGCTAAGCCAAGGGTTTACCCCCCTCAGTCTAGGCAAAACCCCGAGTGTGGTTCATTTTGCTCAAATAAATGAGATGGATGGCTTTTTCATAACCGGGCGCGATGCGGATCCGGATTTTTCATGGAGTAAATTAGAGGGGGCAGACGTTCTGACATTCCCCGGCGGCCAACCACTCGCAATGTTTAAGTATGCTTGTCATAAGGCGGGGATCGATTTCAACGCCATCAACCTTATCCATCCAGGTGGAGCCGCAGACATAGACAAGGCATTTCGTGAAGGTTGTGGGCAGTATGTGCAGCAGCAGGGGCCGTTTCCACAACAGCTGGAAGCTGATGGCATCGGTCATGTTATTGCGCAATCCGGACCTCTGATTGGCCCTTGCGCCTTCTCCAGTCTCGCGGCGACGCGCCAATGGATAGAAACCGACATGGCCAAGGCCTTTATGCGCGCTTACGCTAAAACGCGGAGATACATGAACGATGCCCCTGCCTCGGATATCGCGAGGGCCGAGAAACCCTATTTCCCCGACATAGATGAAGTCGTGTTGGCGAAATGCATTGCGGCCTATCAGGATCTTGGAACTTGGACCCCGCATGTTGAAATCACAAAGCCCGCCTTCGAGGTCATTCTAGATGTGTTTGAACATTTCGGTACGTTGAAAGAACGCTATCGCTGGGATCAGATATGTGTAAAGCCCCCGATGGCTTAATCGAACGGTAGAGGCGCGGGCGCAGCCAATAATCTGTATTTGGTGTAAAATGTTAGTGCACTGAAAAGTGCTGTTAAGGCACTTGGGTTGATTTGACGAGGCTACTCCGTGAGTGAGTGGAAATAGCAAACGTCCGGTGAACAGTTTGCCAAGAGTGAAATCCATAAGTCTATTTTAATCCAGCCGAAGGACAATCTTACCGAAATGTTTGTTCGCCTTCATATATGTGACGGCTTGTTCAGCATCCTCCATGGCGTATTCACTATCAATTGGTATCACAAGTTCACCAGCCTCAACTGCGTCCCATAAATCTTTTTGCATTGCCCGAATGATCTCGCGGACCTCTTCCACTGTTCGCGTTCGGAAGGTTACGCCGATGTAGTCGATGCGTCGCATGGCATGGAGATCGAAATTAAGGGCGCCCGTTAACCCGCCTAATCTGCCGACATTAACTATTCGGCCAAGGATTTTCGTCGCAGCTAAGTTAGCATTAGCCGAATAGCCTGAAATTTGATCAACGATCAGATCGACCCCCTCTCCGTTAGTTGCGTCAAGTACTTGCTCGACCCAAGTTTCATCCCTAGAGTCGACAACAAGATCGGCACCGAATTCGATCAATCGACTTCGACGATTGGGGTTTGTCGAAGAACCGATAATCAGTTTAGCGCCCAAGATTCTAGCTATTTGTAATCCCATTAATCCAACGCCAGTGCTGGCACCCTGAATCATTATTGACTCACCACGTTTGAACCGGCCAGCTGTAACTGCAGCGTTGTGCATCGTTTGGAGCGCAACCGGGAGCGTCGAGGCCTGTGCCCATGTCATGCTATTTGAAGGAATTGGGATGGCGCGTCCCCAGTCGGCTACCGCGTATTCAGCCCAGCCTGCCGCTCCCGAGCACATTACTCGGTCTCCAGGTTTTAGATTCGGGACCTCTTTGCCAATAGCAACCACTTCTCCAACATATTCTATTCCCGGTACTGTGCCGGGTCCTCCTGCGCGACCATGTGCCATACCGCTGGCAACCATGGCATCCGCACGATTTATACCGCAGGCACGAACCCTTATCATAACTTCGCTCGCTTTAGGTATTGGCTCCGAAATATTATTGATTTCAAGCCCATTTGGCCCGACGACAGCGGCTTTCATATATCCTTTCCCCTCATACTTTCGTTTTCGATAATTGGCTTTTCAACAGGTTCGGCTCTTGCTCAACTTTTGCTACCACATCATCATACCGGTGCGAAGGGAGGAAAGATGAACGATCGAAAATTGCGTGGTTACAATGATATGCAAGACCATCTTGCAGCACTTGACGCTGCTGGTCTATTGACGAAGGTCGAAGCATCGATCGATAAAGATACCGAACTTAGTCCCCTTGTTCGTTGGCAGTTCCGTGGTGGGATTCCGGAGTCCGAACGCAAGGCTTTCCTATTTACGAATGTGAATGGAGCGGGCGGAGAACGCTTCGACATTCCTGTGGTGACAGGAGCCTTGGCAGGAAATTCCAAAATTTATGCTATCGGCATGGGGGTCGCTGTCGAAGATATTGGTAATTGTTGGGCCAATGCAATTGCGAATCCTATTGATCCGGTGGAGTTTGCATGCCCTCCTTGTCAAGATCTGATATTTGAAGGTGTTGAGCTCCGGTCTGGTCATGGTCTAGATGCGTTACCTGTACCGATATCGACTCCGGGGTACGATTCTGCGCCTTATCTTACCGCGACCGCGTGCGTCACTCGCGACCCGGAAAGCGGTATTCAGAATCTCGGTACTTATCGTGGCGGACTGAAAGCGCCTGATCGGATCGGGTTAAAAATGTTCATGAATCTTGGGCAAGGTGGTGCGTCACACTGGCAAAAATATCGCAGCCGTGGTGAGCCAATGCCAATTGCGATAGTTGTCGGTTGCCCACCACCGATTGCTTATTGTGGCCCGCAGAAATTACCTGAGAATATTGATGAAATCGGCGTTGCCGGTGGAATTGCCGGAGCGCCCATGCGTATTGCGAAGGCACGAACTTCTGATCTTATGGTACCGGCGGATGCAGAGATAGTGATAGAAGGATTGGTTGATCCAAATAATTTTGAACCCGAAGGTCCGTTTGGTGAAAGTCACGGTTACATAAATCTAGAGGAGTTTAATTTTATTATGCAGGTGACCGCCATTAGTCGAAAAAAGAATGCTGTATTCACATCCATTATTAGCCAGGTCACACCGTCCGAGTCCTCTGTGATCAAACGGGTCGCATATGAACCTTTGTTTCTTAGTCACCTTCGCGAACATCTTGGTATCAAAACCGTTCAGCGAATTTATATGCATGAGCCCCTAACTAATTTACGTAAAGTTGTCGTCATTCAATTCGCGCGTGGCAGTACCCGTACAGAGGTCTGGCGTGCGCTCTACGGCGCCATGTCATTTCAAGAACCGGTCGGTAAATATATGATTGCGGTCGATGAAGATATCGACCCATCTAATCTTGATGCAGTATTTTGGGCCATGAGCTACCGCGCAAACCTTGCAGAAGATGCCGAAATACTGCGACATAGGCCGCTGGGCCACGGTCCCAAAACAGGTGCCACTGAAGACGCAACGCTTGCTATAGATGCGACGCTTAAAGCGGATATGGCACCGGTGGCTTTGCCCAAGCGGGAGTACATGGAGCAAGCGCGCGTGATCTGGGAGCGGCTCGGCTTGCCAGCGTTAAAGCCTGAAGTTCCGTGGCACGGCTATGAGCTTGGAGATTGGTCAGTGGAATGGGACCAGATGGCGAAGCGCGCCGCGGCTGGCGATTGGATCGCTAACGGCGAACGCTCCAACCAGCAGCGTCGGATCAACATCACGCCAAATACTGATGTGCGCAAACCGGATAAGGGGTAGCAGGGCTGTGGTTTCCCCCTCACGACCATTCCGGCAGGGTTTTCATTCCGTTTCCTATATCACCTGGAGGTTTCCGACCTCATCGGAATAACGGATTATTGAAAGTACCTATTCCAATGCCTCCTCCAATAATTATCGGCCCTGTCTGGATGATCCTTGCAGGAACCGGTTATACGTTAGCTTCCGTCTGTACTCGGGAATTATCGTCGGATTACTCAACCGCACAGCTGGCGTTCATGCGCGCTGTGATCGCTATCGTTTTCATAGTGCCGATGATCCTCAGAAACGGCATTTCCGTAATGAAAACCGACGTTTTCCCAATTCATGTCGGGAGGGCCTTCCTCACTTATGGTGGAATGATGTGCTGGTTTTACGCAGTCAGCGTGATTCCAATCTCCGATTATACCGCGTTGCTCTATATTCAGCCTATCTTCACCATTCTTCTGGCTATTTTTATCCTTGGCGAGAAGGCAGGACCAAGGACTTGGGTTGCTATTTCCTTAGCCTTTTTAGGGGCGCTTATTATCCTGCGACCCGGCTTCCAAGACATAAATCTTGGGATGATCGCGGCCTTAGCAACCGGCGTTTTATTCGCAGGTGTTAATACCTGTATGAAAACTCTCTCAAGGACTGATTCCGCTGCTGTAATGGTCGCTTACGTGAGTGTTCTTATGCTAGTTTTGTCATCTGTACCTGCCTATTTTTATTGGGTCGACCCAGATCCGGTCGATGTTCCGACTATCATAGGCGTGGGTCTGTTCGCACTGTTTGGTCAGTATTCTATTACCCGGGCAATTGCAGTCGCGGATGCGCGCGTAGTTCAACCTTTCGACTTTTCTCGCCTGATAACAGCGGCAATCATAGGTTGGATCGTATTCGATGAGATTTCTGATCTATATACTTGGCTAGGGGCACTGGTTATCTTCTGTGCGAGTTACTATGTAATCGTCTTTGAGCGAAAGGGCGTGCACTGATTTTGTCCTCTCGCAGTCAATCTATTCCCAGCGACAGTGCCTGTGAGAGATTTTCGTGGGCCGGTGACTTCGGGATTGGGTCTGGCGGGCGAAAAGGTCGTTTCTCAGACGAAAAGGTAGGCGTGGAAAACGCAGCTAAGACATGATTACCCAGTACACTTGGCCGACGCCGAACGGGCATAAGGTGGCGATCCTAATTGCCGAGCTGGGACTTGAGACTGAAGTTATTGCTGTCGACATTAATCAGGGTGAGCAGTTTAATCCTGCGTTTCTTAGAATCAGCCCCAACAACCGTATTCCGGCGGTGGTGGATCATGATCCAGTCGATCAAATAGGCCCATTGTCGGTATTCGAGACTGGTGCGATCCTTTTATATCTGGCTCAAAGAGAGGGGCGATTTCTCCCCCAACAGAGTGATATTCGGCAATTTAAATCAGTCTTGGAGTGGTTAATGTGGCAAATAGGCGGACTTGGGCCGATGGCGGGCCAAGCGCACCATTTCCGCCAAGCGATGGGCGGGGTTGAGGTGCCCTATGGCGTTGAGAGATATACGGCGGAAGTTCGTCGTCTTTATAATGTGATGAACAAACGCCTCGCGGAAATGGAGTGGCTAGGAGGCGATGAATATTCTGTGGCCGATATTGCCTGTTGGCCTTGGGCACGCCCGTCGAGGCGGCAAGGGATCGATAAGTCCGAATTTCCCCACGTAAAGCGGTGGTATGATGCGATCGCCGCTCGTCCTGCAGTACGGGAGGGCATGGAACTTTTAAAGGATAAACGTGGATCTAAAGAGCTGACCCACAAATCGCGTGACATTCTGTTTGGCAAGGGCCAGCAGGTAACATAATTCTGATGGTTTACCTGTGCCTCTTAGTGTCCTCCGGGCGACCCACCTCGGCGGGATTCTTCGCGAACACTGTAGTAATTTGCCCCGAATATTACTATGCCGCCGACTGCGGTCCAAGGATTGATGGCCTCGGTGTATATCAGGTATCCGAGAATTGCCATCAATGGCAGGCGTAAAAAATCTAATGGGAAAATAATTGTAATGTCGGCAAGTTTCAAAGCCCTCGCCATGGTGTAATGAGCTGCTAGTCCTGCGAGCCCCCATGCAAGAATCCATGGAATATCTATTAATTCGGGCGTCACCCAATCAAAGATAAAGATTGCTGGAATTAGGCCGAGCGGCAATTGCAGGGTGTTCATATAAAATATGATGCTTTGTGGAGATTCGGTGCGTGTAAGGTACTTAACCAAGACCCCGGATCCGGCATAGAGGAAAGACCCCAGAAGCATTACGAAGCCCGCCGTGCTGAAGGCAGAGCCCTCCGGTTGCAGAATGATCAGTACTCCGAAGAATCCTAAGATCGTAGAAATCCACTTGTGTTTCCACATGGTCTCCCCGAGAAACATTACTGCGAGTATCGCGGTAAAAACCGGGACGGAGAATTCGATGGCTGTAAGATCTGACAAAGTCAGATGGAGGATCCCGTACATCCAGCACAGCTGCGCCGAAAACTGCACCAATGCCCGAAAACCATGGAACCGGAATTTAATGGTGCGTAGATCGTGAAACTGGTTCCGCATCACAAAGGGTAAAACAGCGATGACGCCAATCAAGGATCTGAAAAACAGGATCTCGAAAGTCGACATAGTAGTATGCAATTCGCGTGCCGAAATTGCCATTCCGGCAAAACCTGCCATGGTGCCACAAAACCAGAGAACCGCTTGAAAAAGTGGTGGCACTATCTCTTAGCCTCGCGGGTTTCTTGCCAAACGGAGTAGTAGTTGCCACCGAAGATAAGGATAGCGCCCGCCAAAACCCAAATACTTACACCCTCCGAATAGATCAGCCAGCCAATGAGAGCTGCTAGCGGTAGTCTTACGAAATCAACGGGTATGCAAACAGTGGCATCCGCGAGTTGAAGAGCGCGAGCGAGACAGAAATGAGCCGATATTCCGGTCAATCCCATTGCGAGCAGCCATGGGGTATCGGCCAATGTGGGCCAAACCCAGTCGAACCATAAAACAGCCGGGAGAAAAGAGAATGGAAGTTGAATAACTTGCATCCAGAAAACAATGACCCAGGGCGCATCGTCCCTCGTCAGTGATTTCACCATGACATTCGATGTGCCGTAGCAAAGTGCACCCAGTAGAACGATCAAAGCACCTTGAGTTACGATTTCGAATCCGGGACGCAGGATGACCAAAACACCTGCAAGCCCCATAATAATCGCAATTAGTCTATGCGATTTTGCTGGTTCACCTAAAAACAGAATGGCAATGATGGCAGTCCACATCGGCATCGTAAATTCCAACGCCGTGACATGCGCCATTGGTAGCAACGTGATTCCGATAACCCAGCACCATTGACCGCCAAAATGAACCAAATTTCGGCCAACCTGCATTGCCACCCGCCGGGTTTTAACCTTGGAAAAGCCGAAATGCCATGCGACGAGACACATGACCGGAATTCCGATAATCGAGCGAAATGACAGTAACTCAAAACTTGACATGTTGGTTGATAATTCTCGCACCGCAATCATCATCAAAATGAAAGAGGCCGCCGTGCCCAAGATCCAGAATGCGGCAAGAATGGCATTCTGGGGCGGTTGAGATGTTTGCGCGGCGGGGTCTGCCATTTGGTTCGATGTCCGTTGCGAGAGTCAATCCAGCGTCGGCGCTGCTGCTATCGCAGAGCGCGTTTCACGGCGAACAATATAGACCGTAGATACAAAAATAACTGCCCCGCCAATCCATGCCCATATTACCGGCATCTCTCCAAAGAATAAGAAGGCACCGAGCGTGACCCACGGTAATTTTGTAAAATCTACTATGATTATCAGGCTAGCATCCGCTAATGCTAGTGCTCGTGCAAGCAGCCAATGGGCTAGTGTTGCGGTTGCTGCAAGCCCGATTAACCATGGCACGTCGGTGATCGGCGGCATAGAAAGCCCTCCCATTGCGAGAGCCGCCGCCAGCGCGAGAGGCAAATGGATAATATTCATATAGAAAACGATCGTGTCGCTGGTTCCATCGCGCATCAATATCTTTGTTATAATATTCGCACCCGCATATCCGATTGCGGAGACAATTGCAGCGATTGCGGCGATAGTGACTGGTTCAATACCAGGCTGAAGGATAATCAGGACACCGACAAACCCAAGGACAGTTGCTATCCATCTTGCCGAATCGACTCGTTCACCCAGAAACATAATGGCGAGTACGATCGTAAATAGAGGTACGGTAAACTGTAGTGACATACCGACGGATAGATTTATCTGCGATATCGCGTAGAACCAGCCGGCAACGCCTACGAAATGCATTATATTTCGAAATAAATGCAACCTAAAAACATTGGTTCGGAAAAGCTTGCTTCTTGTTCGCGCGAAGATCGGCGCAAGTAGGACTAACCCAATCAGGGCACGCCAAAATGCCAGTTCACCCGTATTATATCGTTCGGCGAGATGTCGCACGATCATCACCATAGACATGAACGCAAAGGTAGAAAGTGCGATCCAGATAAAACCCCGCAGATTAGGTGACAGGTTAGTCGACCAGCGCCGGGAATGTTCGATCACGCATTATCCTCTGGCGACTGTTTCCGACGTTGTTTTTCTAATCTGCTTTCACGCAGTGTAATATACCAGGTGCTAAGGAAAATAACGCCTCCGCCAATCCATACCCAAATCGTGGGTACTTCGCCGAATAGGGCGAAAGCGAAACCCGAGGTGATCGGAAGACGCAAAAAGTCGGTGGGCCCGATAATGCTGGCATCCGCCATTTTGAGGGCGCTGGTATACATGAAGGGCGCCAGTGTACCCGTCACTCCGATAAATAGGATAGGTAAAATATCATCGATCGTCGGTGACACCCATAGCCATATAGTGAGAGGTAGGCTTAGAAACAGAATGAAGAAATTAGTATAAAAGGTAAGGGCTAAGGGCGTTTCAGTTTTAACCATGAATTTTAAAAAAATAACGGTCCCTGCGTAGAGCGCCGCTGACCCTAATATCATTAGTTCTGCCCACCCAACTTCTAGATTGCCGGGTTGAAGAACCACCAGTGTGCCGCTGAATCCTATTACTGTCGCCACCGTTCTACGAATACCTACCCGTTCACCAAGGAAAACGATGGCGAGTAAAATCACGAAGAGTGGCAACGTAAAATGAATCGCGACTGCTTTTCCCAACGGCACTACGCCTATGGCGTAGAACCACATAATCATTCCCGCAAAATTAATTATCGCACGCATCATATGCATGCTCGGTCGCTGCGTCTTAAGCAGATGGAGCCCTTTCCAAGCGAAGTAGGGCATTAGTATCGCCATACTGATAAGCATGCGCCAAAACACGATCTGTGGCGCTGTCATGGTATCAGTCAGATAACGCACACAGGTATGGGTCGAAGAGAAAAGGAACATTGAAAGTACGGCGATAACAACACCGGTCAAGACGCTGGAAGATACCGTATTAGAAGGAGGGGCGCCCGCGGAAGTCATAAGTTTAAGATAATGTACACTGTCAGAGTGGGGAATTGTATAGCTTATGAGAAATCTTGAGCCGTAGCAAAACATAGCCGACTCTCTGGCGCGTATTTTCTCCATTTTCTTAAGTTAATTGTTAACGTATGTGATTTTGGTGAAATTATCCTAATGAGTTCGCCTCCGCTGTATTTTCTAGATATTGCTGGAGATTTACTGCTTGTTCACTGCTGTCTACCAACGTTGCAACGATGCGACAAAGCTGCCGGAAATCTTCGGCATCCAGCGAGCTAAACTCGATGTCATTTACCTGACGCTGATATGGGGCTAATTCGGCGAGTTTGCTGCGGCCTATTTTTGTTATTGTTAAAACTGTGCGCCGACGGTCCCTCTGATCAGTCGTCTTTTCAATCAATCCGAGACCCTGAAGCTTTCGTGTTACGTTGGTTACGAACCCAGTACTGACATGAAGGTGATCGGCAAGGGCTTTAACATTTACGTCGCCGTCCCGACTTAGCCGTGAGACGGAAATGAGGATTGTATATTCAATCCCGGCTAAACCGATACGCCGAGCATGACCATCTCGAATGGCAGCATGGCGAGCGTTGAATGCAAAAATGTCGTGGACCAATTGTCGGAACATCTGGTCGGAACCGTCAGCCAATAATTCTTCTCGCGACACAGTTAGCGGTGTGGTTGACAGTAACCCGAGCTGCTCCGTTTTTGCCGCAGTGTGGACAGGATCTGATGTTGTGACGGTGCCTGAGTCTTCTGACATTTTTTTTAAGCAACCATTTTCTTGGGGACAAGGACCGTTGACATCACATTGTATTCTAAAATAGTATTCTTTGTATATTAAAAACGTATAAATGGAGAAATTTGTCATGGCCAAAACAGGCGCGCAGCATTTGACATCCCTTCAGGACGGTCGAGAGGTATTTCTCAACGGAAAGAAAGTGGATGATGTTACAACCCATCCGGCCTTTAAAAATGCTGTTGGAGCTGCGGCGCGCTTGTATGATTTCCAAGCAGACCCTGAAAATATCGAATGGATGACGTTTGAGAGTCCCACTTCCGGAGAACGAGTCAATCGCTGCTGGCAGCTCACGACCTCATACGAGGAGCTTGTGGCACGTCGTCGAGCGATCGAGGGCTGGTCGCGTCTGTCCGGCGGCTGGCTCGGGCGTTCTCCTGACCACATTGCGTCGTCGATGGTCGGCCAAGTGATGGGTCTTCCGGTTTTTGAGAAGCATTCGAAAGAACGCGCCGGTGCGTTGCAAGATTATTTCCAGTTTGCCCGCGATACAGATGCGTACATGACTTACGTCATCATAAATCCACAGGCTGATCGAAACAAAAGTACTGGCGAGCAGCAGAATGAGTACTTTGCGACCGGAGTTGTGGATGAGGATTCAGAAGGTATTACTGTTCGTGGTGCCAAGATGTTGGGTACTGGTTCAATTATGGCGAACGAAGTTCTCTTTGCGAATATTCAACCGTTGAAACCCGGAGAGGAAAAGTATGCGATTTCCTTTGCCATTCCGATGAATACAAAAGGCCTGAAAATTATGTCACGCCGCTCCTACGAGGAGTCGGCATCGAGCCTATACGACTATCCACTTTCTTCCCGCTTCGACGAAAATGATGCGCTCGTCTACTGTGACGACGTGAAGGTGCCATGGGAACGGGTCTTTATCTATAAGGACACCGATACCGCTCGAGCTCAATTTCAGGACACCTACGCGCATTATATGCAGAACTATCAGGCGATGACCCGGCTGATGGTCAAAATGCAGTTTCAAGTGGGTGTTGCACGTCGGATCACCGAGACTATTGGGACAAATGGCATGCCTCCTGTTGCGGAAAAGCTAGGCCATCTAGCGGCGCAAGCGGCCATGGTAGAAGGTTTGGTCTATGGCATGGAATCTGGCGGCGGTATGTATAACGGCTACTATGTTCCAGATCGTAACCTGATGTACACCGCTCAAGTACTAACCCAGCAGCTCTATCCGGAATTTGTTACCTCGATGCGTGAGCTGGCCGGTGGCGGGCTAATTATGTTGCCGTCGTCGGCAGAAGATTTCGCTAACCCTGAGCTTGCAAAATATATAGGAGCGACACAAAAATCAGCAATCGGATCATCAGAGGAAAAGGTTAAGTTTATGAAGCTCGCGTGGGACTCCATCGGATCCGAATTCGCAAGCCGCCATACTCAGTATGAGATGTTCTATGCAGGGGCGCAGTTTGTCACACGTAACCACGCACTCCGAACCTATGACTGGGATCGATCAGCCGAACTGGTAGACTCTATCCTCGATAGTTACCAGCTAGCGGACGCAATCAATGAAAGTGCTCCTAAAATAGCAGCTGAGTAATATATCTAGGTGCACATCTGACGAAACTGATAGCTGAATCCATGTGCTTCTGAGATAAATCTATGATGCTGCCCCGCAGTAAGAACCCTATAGCGCGGTCACGCCAACCTACAGCTTACTTTCAGGTTTATGGGTCTTTCCTGTAGTCTCCGTAAAATGTTTATGCTCCGAACCGGGATTGCTGACCGTAGAGATGATCACAGAAAATACCTATGACTACATTATTGTCGGTGCCGGATCGGCGGGCTGCACCTTGGCCGGGCGATTGACAGAAGATCCCGATGTTCATGTTCTACTGTTGGAGGCGGGTGGTTGGGATCGAGATCCTTGGATACATATTCCGCTAGGATGGGGACGCATATTGCAGCGGCGTATGCACGATTGGATGTACTTCGCTGAGCCCTCAGAGACTATGAATGGTCGAAGAATCGAATGCGCACGTGGGAAGGTGATTGGCGGTTCGTCTTCAATCAACGCGATGGCGTATTATCACGGCCATCCCTCGGACTATGACCGATGGGCGGCATCAGGTCTGAACGGATGGTCTTACGCAGAGGTACTACCGTATTTCCGGCGTTCTGAAGATTGGGAAGGAGGACCCGATAATTGGCGCGGTAGTGGTGGCCCCCTAACGGTGAGTAAAACGACATTTGAAGATCCTTTATGCGAGGCACTTCTGTCGGCGGCTAGTGATGCTCAGTACTCCTTCACAGACGATTATAATGGAGAAAACCCTGATGGATTCGCCCGTATGCAGGCTACCCTTCGGCACGGTAGGCGTTGGAGTGCCGCCGCCGCTTATTTGAGGCCCGCGTTAGCGCGCCCGAACCTGACCGTCAGGACAAATTCCCTTGTAGAACGGATTGAGATGGAGGGCATTCGTGCAACGGGCATTAGGTATAGCCGGCGTGGCCGGTCTACGTCAGCCCAGGCGACGAATGAAGTAATCCTGTCAGGAGGAACAATAAATTCACCACATCTATTGCTCCTATCAGGGATCGGTCATCCCGATCATTTGCACGATCACGGAATCGATGTTGTTCTGCCGCTGAACGGAGTCGGGCAGAATCTCGCTGATCATACCTCATCGGCCTTTATATTCAGCCGCCACGACGGCGGCCCTTTTCAGGAAAATATGCGTCTGGACCGAGTGGTCGCGTCGCTGATCCGGGCGTATCTTGGGAAGGGTGGTTTTGCATCAGACCTACCCTTCGGAATTACGGCGTTTTTAAAGACGACGCCCGATGCCCCGGCTCCGGATATCCAGATGCTCTTCTGGATGGGTGCGACGACTACGGCGTCGCCCTGGTTTCCGCCATTCAAAAAGGCTTTCAAGGACTCGTTTTCCGTGCGGATTATGCCTATGCACCCGACGAGCCGCGGTCATATCTCTCTGGCATCCTCCAACCCGAAGGATGTAGTTCGGATAAATCAAAACTTTTTCGGTTCGGAGGGTGAGTGGGAGACTATGCGGCGCGGTCTCAGGATGGCACGGGACCTAGTTTCATCACATCAAATACAGGCGTTCGGAGGCCAAGAAATCACCCCCGGCGCCGACAAGAAGTCCGATGCTGAAATAGATGCTCATATTCGAGCGTCAATGGGAACAGTTCATCATCCGGTCGGGACCTGCAAAATGGGTACCGAGGGGGATCCGATGGCCGTGGTCGACACAGAACTGCGGGTTCGTGGCGCTGAGGGGCTGCGCGTCGTCGATGCCTCCGTAATGCCGGATCTGATTGGTGGAGCCACTAACGCGCCTGTGATAATGATGGCAGAGAAAGCTTCTGATATGATATTAGGAAAAGAAGCACTTCCTGCCGTAGATTTATAATTTTAAACGTCGTTGTCGGCTTCAGGAAAGCTCTACATATTCACAAAACTTCCAAAAGAAATGCTCGACATTTGTCAAATACAGCGAGCCAGGTTAGGAAACGCTGGCTAATAGCTATTTCATTATGATCGTATAAATAGGTTCTATAATGGGACCTGGAATTTCGATTCTACCAATTCTCAACCAGACGACTTTTAGGTCTGTCATTGTCGGTATTAGCAAGACCCTGACGTTGATGTACTGTCCAAATAGATTAGTTGGGATAGATGCGTGGCTGGTAGCTTCGACTAAAAGGCCTAACGGTTTTTTCGTAACCCGCAACTTAAGATGTGGAATAGCTGCCAGAGCAGCAGAGAGTGCGGTCTCTACATTTCTGTTTTTGGTGATATTCGTTGCGATATCGCCATTCGATACCCTCAGAGAATTAAGGTAGCTAGGGAGTATTTTAGTAGATGGGGTGTTGCGGTGAACGATCTTAGAATTCTCGGTTACCAGCGGGGCATTTTCTAATCCATATCCGGCTATGACTGGAGATGCCACGAGGCCAGTCACAAACAACCACATACAAAGACGGACGATAATCATAGTTTGCCTAGTGAGGTGCGAGGCGAATGCTCAAGGCCAGCAGAGACAATATTATCGCGATTGAGTATAGAACATGAGCGCTAATTCTCTGTAATTTATAAGCGAGAATAGGTTTTTTCCCAAAGATCAGATAAAGCATTTCGATCAATCTTTCCCCGGTTATTTTTTGGGATGTCATAGATCAGAATAAGTTGCGATGGCATCTTAAATTCTGCGAGTGCTATAGAACAATGGGCAAGAACCTCTTCCTCAGTTACTTTTGAATCGTGGCGCAGTGACGCGAAGCTAACTGGGCGTTCGCCGTAGACTTCGTCATACACACCGATGGTAGCAGCTTCTCGGACATCCGGATGAGCGGTGAGCGCATTGTCAATTTCGAGTGGCGCAATATTTACGCCCCCCCGGATAATGACGTCCTTGGCGCGGCCTGTGATCATAAGAAAGCCGTCCTTATCGATGTAACCGAGATCGCCTGTTTTGAGGCGGACAATTTCTTCTATAGTACCGTCCGCAAGTAGGTATCCTCCCGCGGGCTGTGCGCCCCCGATTTCTATCTCGCCTATCTCCCCGGTTTTAAGCCGGGTTCCATTTGGCCCAATAATCCGAAGGTTTTGGTATAATCCTGATGGGCCAACGCTACCGATGCGGCGTTCCCCGACGTGATTGCTGGCGACGATTCCGCCTTCGCTCATCCCATAGAGTTGTACGAGTTCAATGCCGTACATTTCTTCAAAACGTTTGTGCTGCTCCACCATTAAAGGTGCAGTGGATGAGGACATGAAGCGAAGCTGACGAGTTGCTGAGATATCTTGAGGTGTTGGGTTATGTTCCAGCAACATATTGATGACGGTTGGAACGCCAATCACCATTGTCGGTGAGTAGGATCGCAACCAGTCGAAGAACCGGGACCTCGAAAACCGGTTAGCCAAGAGGATCGTCGCACCTGCACGTAGGGCCGGTGTGAGACATAGCATGTGGGAGGACGCCCAGCTGAGAGACCTAAATTCGAGCATACGGTCAGATTCGGTTAGTTTCCACATGTCGAGAGTCTGATCTGAGATCCAGAAATAATTACCAAATCGGTGCATCACCCCTTTCGGGGAGGCTGAAGTACCTGACGTGAAACTTAAAACGCAAAGATCCTCTGGCCCAGCCCCGGCGTCAGGGGCATTACTGCCATCATCATAGGCGTTCAGCATTTCGAAAAGGCCACGATCGGTGGCGTTCCTACCGTCGGGAGAGCAATCGCCAAAAGGTATCCAATCGCAGTCACAGATGCCATTCAAACCCTCGATATTGACGTGTTCATGATATAGGACGAGCACAGGATTTATACGGCGAAGCATCTCTCTCATATTGGCCGCGTTGACCTCGATATTGATGGTACAGAATGCTGCCCCGTAACGCAGGATTGCGAAATATAAGACGGGCATTTCCAAACGGTTATCGGTTAAAACTGCGATCCGCCCCCCCGCGCCGACAGCACGTGCCGTAAGGAATCTTGAAAGTCGGTTTGACATCTTCCACATTTGGTCAAACGAAATAGTGCGGCCATCCTGATCGAGCGCCACGAGGAAAATTTTTTCCCCGCGCACCTCAGCTTGACGGTGGAGTAATGCAGAAATGGATTCGTAGCGACTTTCGTTTGGGGCGGAAGGGACAGTAGGATTTGACATATCGGGATATTAATTGTGCCGAGAGAACCGTGAAAGAGTTTCTGTAATCATAGTGAGCCGGACCCGTTAGGGTGGCGGTATGAAAAGATATGCTATGATCAAGCATTAGAACCCTTGTGGAACACAAACAATGTCCGACAAAGGGCCAGCAATTCAATTATCCGTCCGCATTGACGACCGAGCGGAAACTGATCACGAATTCCACCTTCACCGATCGATCTTTAAATATCAGTATATTAATGCCGCCGAAATGGAATTCTGCTTCGAGCGCCTTTGGAAATTTCTATGCCATGAGAGCCAGATTCAAAACGCGGGTGACTTTTACGCTCCGTATGTTGGTAGCCAGCCAGTCTTCGTTCACAGGCAAGACGACGGATCGTTCAAGGCGTTTGTGAACGCGTGTTCTCACCGCGGCGCGATTGGTACGCCGTTTAAAAAGGGTAAGTCTAAGACGCTGACCTGTCGTTTCCATGGGTGGAGCTACAAGTGCCTTGCGAATGTATAGGTATAAAAACCAAGAAGGTGGCTACGCTGATGATTTCGACAGGACAAATTATAATTTATCTGAAATAGCCCACGTCGATGAATATAGAGGCTTCATCTTCAAGGAAAATTAAAGTCTCGGACGTTAGCATGACGTTGATCTGGAGATATTTGACAAATACCGAAACCCGTTAATCGTCACTCAAACCAATGAACTTTTTGATCGTGGAGTTGAAAGCATTTGGTTGTTCCATGCAGCTGTAATGACCACACCGATAGAAAATTTCAATCAGTCCTTCGCCTAGCGCTTCACGGGCTGCTGTCCCGGCACCCAATGGCGACGCTGGATCCTGTGATCCGGCTATTACCAGAGAGGCACAATCTATTCGTGACGCAAGATTAAAAAAATCGGTTTGCGCGGTCATCTCGATTGCCTGGCACATCGCTCCCAGTGGCGCGCGTTTCATAATCGTCAAGGCCAACTCTGTAATCATCGGAAGCGTGTCCGGTCCAAGTAGTTTTCGGCCGCGCTCTTCGGCAAATTTCTCCGGCCCGAGATTGCGCAGCTCTTTTAAAAGCTTATTACGCTGCTGCAAGCGCTCGCTATCTGATAAACCCGCTAGTCCAATCAATCCTTGGCAGAAGGTGTACGATAACGTTTGATCGGGATATTCAGCCGCATACGCAGCACCGATAAGGGCTCCCATTGATTGACCCAAGATATGTACCTTAAAAACGCCAATTGTATCGAGTACCGCTGATAGTGTGTGAGCATAATGTTCAGCGGTTGGGTTTTTCCTTATAAAACTCCCAGATGTACCGTAACCCGGCATATCCCAAGCAATCAGACGGAAATGATCGGACAATGCCCGAAATTGGAATGCCCAAGTCTGAGAGGACCCGCCTAAACCATGTAGCAGTACAAGCGCCGGCTTATCTCGATTATTGATGGTTACGGTGTCGCGTATTGCAATTGGCGTGTCTCCGACATCGACCGTCATAAGTTCTGGAAGTACCATGGCCAACACTAACGGAATCAGCGGTGTGTGTTGAGGGAGTATTCAACTTTCTGTAATGCACCTAACCTTATTTAGATACGAGACACTTTTTCTTAAAAATGCTTATTCAGTTATCTGAAGGCGACTAGAATGCTCGATGTTTATATATGAATATTTATGTCTGAGCTGTCATCGCACTACGGTAGCGTTCCCAGTATTCGTCACAGGCGGAGACACTTTCTGGTGAGAGTTCGTATTCGGGCCGTGGGTCCTCTACCCAATTACCAAGCGGGTCTTCGCCGCGGATATGGATCGCCAGCGGATTGTCAAACTGAGCTTGTCGAACGTTAGAGTCTGCGAAGTGAATTGCGAATCCGACGCGAGGCCAGTCGGCATTGTTTGGTTCAGAGGAGTGGATTGTTTTGTTGTGATGGATCGAGATCTGACCTGGTTCGAGCGCCATTTCCATGGCGCCAGAGGTATCTAGATCACGAATTGTCTGCCCGCGGGAAAGTAGGTTGTTCTTATCATAGGTTTCCTCGTGCGGGAGAATTGCATTGCCTTTGTGCGATCCCGGAAGAATCTTCATGCAGCCGGCCTTGGAATTTGCACGAGTGAATGCTACCCATGCAGTGATAGACTCTGGTGGCTCGAGGCCGTAGTACGTTGAGTCCTGATGCCAAGATATGAACCGGGGGTCATTCGCTTTCTTTGTAAAGAAAGATGATCCCCAGCAAACAATATTGGGACCAATCAGATCCTCGATAGTGTCAGCAAGGTGAGGATGGGTTACGAGATCCCAAAGCCATGGAAATGGGAGATGTGCCTTCATTCGGAAACGGGTCTGCGCCTCAGTGCCCATGGATTTTTCGAGGGTTTGGAAGCGGTGATTATAATCCGCCGCCTCATCGGTCGTAAGCAGGTCAATCGGCCATACGGCTCCATCGCGTTCCCATTGGACCAGTTGTTCTTCGCTTAAGACTCTGGGCATATCTAGCTCCTGTCTCTATTTTTTTAGTACTTCCCAGCTCCGGTTAAGTACTCACTGTAAGTGGCATCTAGTGCTTCTAGACAGACCCGGTCAAAATCTTCCTTTGGCTCTGGGTCTTCCGACCAGTGACCATGAGGGTCTGTGCCGCGTACCAGCGTCGCGGTGGCATTGTTAAGTAGAACCTGATGAACGTGCGGAGCGATATAGTGAATTGAGATTCCGATACGTGGGTGATCTGCCTTATTGGGGTTCGATCCGTGGACGACAGCTTCGTGATGGATAGAAAACTCGCCTGGTTTTAGGATAACGTCAACCGCACGATCTTCTTCAACACCAAGGATCGTCTGGCCTTTCATTAGGAGGTTATCGGCATCACCTGTTTCATCATGTTCATACAAACCCTTATTATGGGTTCCGGGGATAAACCGCATGCAGCCGGACAGCACATTTGACGGACTGAACGCATACCAAACACTCAGTGTGGCACGTTCGGATAAACCGTAATAGGTCGAATCCTGATGCCAAGATACGAAGCGATTGTCGTGGGCATTCTTGGTAAAAAATGATGATCCCCAGCATAGAATATTCGGACCGATGATATCCTCAACGGCATCTAAGATATTGTCATTCCGGATGATGTCCCACATCCATGGAAAGGGTAAGTGGGCCTTGATCTTAAATCTGTTCTGAGGCTCTTCGCCGATCTTTTCTTGGAGAGCGAGATATTTTGTCAAATTTCTCCTTGCCTTGTCGGCATCAACTGCACGGATCGGGAAGATACACCCGTCTGAATGCCAGTCTTCTACCTGTTTTTTACTCAGCAATTTCGGCATCGGATTACCAATTTCCTAAAATGGTTTAGCATCGCCCAACACTGTCGTGCGTAGTAAAAGCCGGCGTTCAGTTTCGGGAAAGTCTGTACGCGCATGCATCGAGCAGCGATTGTCCCATAGCAATAGATCACCGACCTGCCATTCGTGCTCATATACGAATTCCGATTTCTCAGCATGATCGAAAATTGCATTGAGTAAATCGTCTGCCTGGTCTTGCTCCATATCTACGACGCCTTCGGTCATGAGCCGATTAACGTAGATCGCCTTCTTTTTTGTATTATCGTGGGTACGGAATACAGGGTGAACCGACTCCGAAAATGCCGGCGTTCCTTTATTGTCACCTTTCTTAACGGACCCGTAATTATAGTGGTGGAAGGCCTTTTTACCTTCTAACGGCATGCGCAACTCGTTGGGCAGGGTGTCGTATGCGGCATATCCACTCGCGAACAGAGTGTTTCCTCCTCGCGTCGGTATTTCGATGGCATTCAGCATAGTGGCCTTATGTGGTAGTTCCGCATGCATCATATCGTGGTGGAACATCATCTCGCCATCCGGCAATGCCCCTATAGGCTCACCATTCTCTCGGATATTAGAAATCAGCATGATTCCCTCCGGGAGCTGGTCGTATCCTTTGGGATGAAACTCCTTGGGGCGTGCCACCTTTCCTATTTCTCCGAACCAACTGGTGACTGTCAACTGGCGTTCCGCATCTAACATTTGTCCTCTAAACAATAGGATGGTGTTGTCAAACCACGCCTGATTGATCTCCGCGATCGTATCGGCACCTTGGTCCTTTTTCAGATCGATGTTCTGGATTTCAGCGCCGATATGCTCGGATAGTTTCCGTATCTTCAGAGCCAATTCGTCTCTCCCTATTCGTGTAACGGCTGTCCCTTGATTGTACAGCGGCGCAACATCCTGCGTTCGTTGGCTGGAAAATCAGTACGTGCATGGCATGAACACCAATTATCCCACATCATAAGGTCTCCTTTGCGCCATTCATGCTCATAGGCAATCGACGGGTTATCCGCAAACGCAAACAACTCGTTTAGCATGGCGCGGCTCAGGCTCTCCGGCATACCTTCTATCCGCGCGGTGATGAGTGGATTAACGTAAAGTGCGCGACGTCCAGTCACCGGATGGGCAATGGTTACCGGCTGTACTTCGTGTTTGTACTTGGAAATATCATCAGATATATCGACGGTTTCACGCGTCGCAAAGTCGTATATCTGTAGGGCATGTTTCCCTGCGACGCGAATCTTCAACTCATCTGATAGATTGTCGTACGCCGTGTACATGTTGGCAAATAATGTGTTACCCCCAGTGGATGGTAATTCCATAGCATATAAAAAAGTGCCTTTGTGGGGCGCTTTATCGTAACACATGTCATGGTGGAACCACATTTCACCATCCGGTAACGATCCGATGTATTTGCCGTCTTTCTTGACGTTTGATACCAGCATGACCGACGCGTTGTAATCTGCTCCTTCGGGCCGACGTTCTACCGGACGAGAGCGTACGCCGACATCACCAAACTGTTTAGCAAAGTTAATCTGCTGGTCAGCGTCAATATCCTGATCTCGAAAAAGAAGTACGATGTACTCGTGCCAAGCGTTGTTAATGTCACTGATCGTTTTGTCGTGCAGCGGCTTCGACAGGTCTACGCCCGATATTTCTGCGCCGATGGCGTCTGATAGAGGCAGAATTTCCATTCTTAAGCCGGCCCATTTCTCTATTGATTTAATACCTAACTATAGACGATAGAGTTTTTCTCTGTATAGGATTTGTAATGTAAGCCAGCTTACAGTAAGTTAGCTAACAAAAATTTATTATGGTTAGAATGCACCCCTTCAATAATATCGATACCAGTACGTTGCCGCCAAATAGGCAATCTCAAATCGACCCTGTAGGCTACTTGATCGGCGATGTATCGCGAATGATCCGCACTGTCTACGATCGTCGGGTTGAGCCGATGGGACTGACGCGAGCGCAGTGGCGAGTAATCACCCGCCTAAACCGTCTGGAAAACTGTACTCAGACGGAACTCGCGACTGAGCTCGAAATCGAGAAACCTACCCTCGGCAAACTGATAGAGCGTCTTGAAGCTAAGGGCTGGGTCGGGCGTCGATCTGACCCGTGCGACGCACGATCGAAGATCGTTTATTTGACCTCGGCGGCACTTCCTTTACTGCAAGCAATGCATAACGAAGCAGAAGAAGTTGTCACGGGTATTTTTGCCGGTGTCAGCGCCGAGGAGGTAAAACGTTTATACGCCATTTTGGATCATATAAAGAGTAACCTCTCGATTATGCTCGACGAACACCATAAGGTGGAGGCCTAACGATGCGTATCATCACCCGCCGAGGCTTTTCCCGTTTCATCTTATTATTCATTCTTCCAGCCGCTGCGCTTGTTGTGGGAGGGCACTTTTGGGTCAAGAGCAGCCGCTTTGTGTCAACCGAGAATGCTTATGTAAAAGCACATCATCTCGCGATAAGTGCTGACATCGACGGCCGAGCAATCCGAGTTCTGGTAAAGGAGAACGACCGTGTTAGAAAAGGAGACCTCCTTTTCGAACTTGATCCAGAGCACCACCGTATTAACCTCTCCAAGTGGGAGGCGGAGCTCAGCGGTATCCGCAACACGTTGAATGCCCTCCGAGCGGAGTACCGTACCGCCGAGGCTGAACTGCGGGATGCCCGGCAGGAAGCCAACTATTATCGTCGTGTCTTTGAACGCCAGAAAAAACTTATTAAACGTGGAGTGGCATCTCGCGCTAAATATGATGAGGCTGAGCGCAAGCTAGCCCATGCTAAGCAGGCTGCTCGCACTATAGAGCAAAAACTCCAACAGGTCCGCGCGAAATTGGGCGGTCGATTGGATATTCCTGCCGAGAAACATCCCATGTTTATGGAGGCTGTCGCTCGGAAAAAACAGGCGGCACTTAACCTGCGGCGGACCCGAATCGTATCGCCGGCAGCCGGTATCGTTGGGAAGGTATCACTGCAAGCGGGTGAATACGTCCAAGAAGGGCGGGCCGTCCTCCCAATCGTCCAAACCGGCGAGAAATGGATTGAAGCCAATCTGAAGGAAACGCAATTAACCCATGTCCGACCGGGCCAGATGGCTCGGATTATCATTGACGCCTATCCGGACCGTGAATGGGCGGCAAAGATCATGTCCATAAGCCCGTCGACAGGCGCTGAGTTGTCTGTGCTCCCGCCCCAGAATGCCAGTGGTAATTGGGTTAAGGTCGTTCAGCGAGTGCCGGTACGTTTGGAGTTACAGGAAGTGTATAACAAGTTGCCGTTGCGCGCCGGGATGACTGTCTCAGTCTCTATCGACACTGAGCGCGACCGGTCTCTATTTCGTATGATGAACTCCGCCTTGGCAGACATAGTCGGAAATTAATCTCCGTGGTCACCTCCGATTGCGAAATTTCATATCGCACCTACGCCCATTTCACATCGGTTAGTCATAAAAATATCATCACCGTTAACTCGGAAGATAAGACGGGAGTCGCGAGAATATGACGACCGTAACCAACTCTAGCAGACGGTCTGAAGTATTTCAGCGAAACATGATAACCGCATCGGTAATGATGGCGACAACTGTCGTAATTATCGATATGACTATTGCCACTATTGCACTGCCACATATGCAGGGCGGACTTAGCGCTAGCCAAGACCAAGTCTCTTGGGTGATGACAACTTATTTTATGGCGCAGGCGATCACAATGTCGGCTACCGGTTGGCTGGCAGGTAGGATTGGCCGGAAACATCTCTTTATCGTTTCGCTAATCGGTTTTGCCATCTGCTCGGTATTATCCGGAAACGCCAACTCGATCCAAGAGATCATGATATACCGTGGTCTCCAGGGTATGTTTTCCGCTTCGGTGGTGCCGATCAGCCAAGCCTTAATGTTAGACTCCTATCCCCGCGAACGTCACGCCCAAGCAATGTCAATTTGGGGGGTTGGTGTCATGTTTGCACCTGTTATGGGGCCGGTTATCGGCGGTTGGCTGACTGATGAATATAGTTGGCGATGGGTTTTCTATGTTTCTATGCCGTTTTCGGTGCTGGGCATTATAGGGGCTATTTTTTTTATACATGAAACTCCGGGAGATCGGGAGCGCAGGTTTGATTGGTTCGGGTTTACTGCACTTGCTATCGTTTTAGCCGCGACCCAATTTCTACTTGATCGTGGCGAGGGGGAGGGTTGGTTTGGATCGGATCTAATTGTCGCCACGTTTGTGATTATCTTCATGGCGCTATATCTGTTCGTTGCTCACAGCGCTACCACTAGGAACCCTTTCATAAGCCCGGGAATATTGATAGACCGGAATTATATGCTGGGACTCTTATTTATGTTTTTACTCGGTGTGCTAGTGCTGTCTATGAATGTGATCATGCCCCTATTTTTACAAAATGCCCGCGGTTACCCTATTCTGACGGCAGCCTTAGTAATGATGCCCCGTGGCCTTGGGTCATTGTTTGGTTTGGTGCTGGCTGGTAAGTTAAGCGGGCGAATGGATCCGCGCCTACAGATCGCTATCGGGTTTGCTTCGACAGCCTATTCCGCTTGGCTTTTCTCCACATTTACAACCGATGTAGGAATTTGGGCGTTTATTTTCGCAGCGTTTTTCAACGGTATCGGGATCGGTATGATCTTCGTTCCTCTAACGGCGGTGTCTTTTTGGACCTTGCCCGCAAGCCTGCGGACGGAGGCATCGACTTTCACAAGCCTGTTACGAAATTACGGCAGTGGTATTGGCGTGTCTATCGTTATCAGCGTTCTGTCTCGTACCCAATCTACTAGCTATGCTTATTTGGCGGAGCGCACCAGCCCATATAGTGAGGTTATGCAGCCGCCGCATCTGCCAACCGAATGGGATATCTTTACTGTCGACGGCCTGCTGTTGCTCGACTCGGAGGTAACACGCCAGGCAATGGCGATTGGTTTTCTAAACGATTTTCAACTGATTTTTATTGGCGCACTTATATCGGTGCCTTTAGTGATGTTGCTTTCGCGCCAAAATCGAGATGAAACAGTCTAGGGTTAGGTCTTCTCCTGCCAGTCCCGTAGTATTATAGCTCAATCATGGCTCTTAGGAACAAATCTCGTCTACGTAACACACTAAAGAAGCTTAGTAGCCTCGCGCTCGGCGATGACGACCCTCATGCCAGCGCCCAGGAGGCATTAGATTTCCTTTCAATGATGGCCGGCAAGAAACCAGTTATGATTTTAGGAAGGGGCTATAATGAGCAGGAATGGATAAAGGGTGTATTACAAATTGCTGCAGAACTGAAACTACATACCGTCGAGGGACCATTTTGGGATGCGAGCGCCGACTCCGGCGCAGGTTCTCTCCTCCCTCGCTGGTACCTTGATCACACAAGAGCGGCGTTTGCGGAATATCGCGCATGGTATATCTGCCGCGCCCGTGATGTTGCAAAGGAAGTGGCAGAAATATGCGAAACTGAGGTGATTACTGTTGAGCAGGAAGCACGTTTGCTAAACTATCCGGAATGTTGTGTCCGGGCCCATTATGATCGCGCAGCCAATTATCAGGGTATTTGGCTCGACCTTTTACGTCGCAAAGCCGACGGCGACGAGGTAAAAGCGATGGAATTGTTGGCGGGAAACCAATCTCTTGACCCGGAAACCGATGAGGATCTGAAGAGGTTAGAGGTATCGATGAGGACAATATCCGTACCATTTACCAGCATTAATGCCTGTGATGCTTGCGTTGACGGCGGGCCTGATGCTCCCGCTAATGTCAAATCACTGGAAGGACGAGAGCTGGCCAGGGTTATCGACGAGGGTCTATTGCGGGCGCTCGGCTAGCCCTCAATTCTGTCTTAGGGCATTCCTCTTAACGAATATGGCGTAGTTGCCTTTGTAGGCCCAAGAAGCCTTCTGGTATAAACAAGATTTTTCATCCATGCTGCGATGTCTACATCCCTCAGGTATTGTTCCTAGATGATTCAGTTAAATGAAACGCTATTTATATCCGAAAATGAGATTTTTCAGAATTTTATTCGTGCATGCGGGCCGGGTGGGCAAAATGTTAACAAGGTGTCGAGCGCAGTTCAGCTACGCTTTAATGTGCGCCATTCACCATCTTTGCCGTCACCTGTTCGCCAGAGGCCGGAGCGAATCGCCGGAAGTAAGTTGACTAACGAGGGTGAGATAATGATCACGGCTAATCGGCTGCGGTCTCAGCAGGCCAATCGGCGCGCCGCTCTGGACCTTTTGATTGCAATGACCGATGAGGCGGCCCAACGCCCAAAACACCGAGCCATTACTCGTCCCAGCAGAGCAGCGCGAGAGCAGAGAACTGATATAAAGACACGTCGCTGCCGGGTAAAAAGATCAAGAAGTAGCTGGATAGGACAGGAAGAGTGAAAGATAAAGACAGGGAATTCGATGGCCTATTGGCTGCATCTGGCGTTCCGGTCTCCGACGCTGAGAGGGTCGAACTGCGTAAAGCATACAGCACATTATGCGATTTGGCAGACCGAGTGCGTCGATCGGATCGTGATTGGACCGCCAAACCGATGCCTTCATTTTCAGCTACGCCAAGGAATAAAGAGCAAGACCCATGACGCTAGCATTCCCGCCCACCATTGCCGAGGCGGCAGTCGATATGGCGGAAGGTAACTTGACGGCCGTTGATCTCACCAAACTGTGCCTCGATCGGATCGAATCTTTTGACGGGGTAATCAACGCATATCATAAGGTCCTGAGAGATGAAGCGCTCGATTCAGCAGCGGCGTCCGATGCTCGCCGCTTAGCTGGTAACCTACGAGGTCGGCTTGACGGAATTCCAATTTCTGTAAAGGCGGTGATCGAAGTCGAGAAGCAAGCATGTACCGCTAATTCTCGCGTGTTACGGGATAACATCGCCGATAACGACTCGGCAGTTATCGGCCGGCTGAGAGCTGCTGGAGCGGTTATTTTGGGTATTGTAGATACATATGAGTTCGCGTTTGGTGGTCGCCCCACCCTCGACGCTCTTTTCCAGCCTGCCTGTAATCCTTGGGACTCAACAAGATCGACAGGCGGATCGTCGTCCGGCTGCGGAGCTGCTATCGCGGCCGGCTTATGTCTTGGGGCCGTGGGCTCCGATGCCGGTGGATCGATCCGAACTCCGGCAGCACTATGCGGTATCGCCGGTATAAAGCCGACTATTGGGCGAGTTCCGACCTCTGGTGTGGTGCCGTTGACCTTTTCACTTGATACGGTCGGGCCGATGGCGCAAACGGTCGAAGACTGCGCGTATATGCTTCAGGAGATGGCGGGGTTCGAAGCACTTGACCAACTTTCCGCTAATGTTTCAGTTCCAGATTACGTGATGGCGTTGGAAGGACGGCTTGATGGTCTAACGATTGGTATTTGTCGGAGCTTCTATCGCGACGATTTTAACACGCCGAGTGATATAGCGGCTGCCTATGATGCAATTCAACCTGTGCTGGAGAGCCTCGGCGCGTTGGTAATAGAAACACAACTTCCATCTTTGCTAGATTTTCACGCCGTAGGACGGCTAATGCTTCCATCAGAAGCCTATGCGATTCATGAAGAGAATCTGCAAAATAGGTGGGAGGACTTCGGTCCGTTGGCGCGCAACCGGATGATGTTGGGTGCATTTGTAACGTCCGCCGACTACTTGCAGGCGCAGCGTCGACGGCGCGAGTTGGCCGCTGCGGTTGACGATGTATTTCAAGAATGTGACGCATTAGTCGCACCCGCTATGCTGACTCCAGCCCCACCAATGGACTCGAACGAACCCTTCCCATTCTTAGCCGCACCAATGATCAATGTACCGTTCAATCTGACTGATCATCCGGCTGTGTCAGTACGCTGCGGTTTCCAAGATAGTGGCATGCCGGTAGGTGCACAAATCATAACCCGCCGTTGGAACGAAGCGGGCGCACTTCTCGTGGCGGACGCTTACGAACGAGCATCAGAATGGCTGGGGGAAAGGGCGACGATAGAGTGATTTATAGCGGCGGGAATAAAATGCTACTGACTATTCCGCTGCAATAGCGTCAGTGCCTATTCCCAGATGTTTCAACTTCGGGATTACACACTCGCCAAACAGCCTAAGATTTTTTTCGGTTAATTCTCGAGGAAGAGTTCCAAACTGTAGCATTGGGGCAACATTACCGAAGCCCATCTCAGCCTGATATGTCTCTAGCTTTGAGATGACTGTCTCGGCACTGCCGCAAAGAAACATACCATTATCAATTAGAGTATCGCAGTCGAGGTAGCTTTGCCGTACCTTGTACTTTCCTTCTACTACCGATTTGTAACTACTTAAGGATGAGTAGCCCGGCGGCAGCTTATACTGTGTCGGCGAAGATATAAACTTGTTGAACAGGCTTTCGATATGTGGCGCTGCTTCCTTTCGGGCGATCTCATCGGTTTCCGCGACATATGCTGGCATTGCCCAACCTAGTTGTTCTGGAGGACACTCGTAACCGTATGCCTCGCATTGGTCACGATAAGCTTTCAAATTCTTGCGCACTGATGCCACCGGACTGAAGGTAATAATATACGTGTATTTACGGTCTGGATGAGCTGCAAATTCCACGGTTTCAGTGGACCCCTGAGATGGAATCCAGATTGGTGGCCGCGGGCTTTGATATGGGCGAGGCCAAATATTCACATATTGAAAATGATAATGTTTGCCATAAAATTCGAATGGGCCAGGCTCAGACCACGCGCGAACGATTAAGTCGTGTGCCTCGCGGAAACGCTCATGGCTGAAGCCCGGATTGGTCATCGATGCATGATACTCGCACCCAATTCCGCGAACGAAGCCAGCAATGAAGCGACCCTCCATTAGATTGTCGATCATCGCAAATTCTTCTGCGATGACTAGAGGGTTTTCGACGATTGGCAAAGCGCGGCCAATGACACCGATCGAGGCCTTTTTAAGGCGTCGCGACAGAGCTCCTGCCAAGACGTTAGGTGATGGCATCATTCCGTAGGCGGTTTGGTGATGTTCATTCACGCACACTCCATCAAACCCTAGTGTTTCCGCCATCTCCAATTCGTCGAGATAGCGATGATAGAGCTGTGCTCCCTTTTTGGGGTCGTAATAGGAATTCGGTAGATTGATCCACGACGATTTATTAGTTTCTAAGTAGTCGGGGTCGATTGCTTGGTAGGGCATGAGGTGAAAGAAATAAAACTTCATGATTCGACTCCATTCGTGTGGGCTGTCACGCCAGAGATAAAGTCATCTAGTTTTTCCTGCTGTGGCAGATGTCCGCACTGAGGAATAATTTTTAGCTCTGAGCCCGGGATTAGTTTCTGCATTGCTTCTCCGTACGCGGGGGGGAATATTTTGTCGGAGTCACCCCAAAGGATAAGAGATGGGATATCTATCCTGTGAAGCCATTTCTGGAGCTCCGGGTTATAAAATCTTGGGTGCCAGGCCATTTTAGCAGTTGAGAAATGGTTTTTCAGCGCAATATCGGTGTCTTCCTCTGACGGGTTCTTGGAGAGTCTCGCCTCAGCCAATTTGGGATCAAAGAAGGTATTGTAGACCCTCTCATCGTCATCCCAGAGGAAAATATCACCTTTCGGAACGCCGTCTACATGGATTCCTGCGGCAGAAACAAGGGTTAAGGTTTCAATTTTTGCTGTCGAACGAACACAAATTTCCAGTGCAAGCCACCCCCCCAGAGAATTTCCGACTAGGTGAACTTTGTCTTCTTCGATCGTATTCAGGAAATCAAGATAGAAGTAGGCTAGGTCGCCCATACCATCCAGCCATTCCGGGGTGTCAGAACGTCCCCAGCCTGGATGACTAGGAACCGTGACCTTATAGTGCTCGGAAAGGCGGTCCATATAAGGCATCCAGTTATGTGCTCCCCCTGCTCCATGGAGAAACACCAGAGCTGGCCCATCGCCGCCTTTCAGCACCTCAATATTGCATCCCGCTATCGAAATTCGTTCGGAGGAATGCTCTGTCATGTTCCACCTTGCTTTGTTGTCGGCGTATTTACTTTATAGTCTTACTATTATACGCCGCTGCGGCGCTCAACGGAAATTTATGAAACATCCATAAGTTTTATAATTCCCAGTGTATTAAGCAAATTAATACTCCAGATTATATCCAACGAAAACCATGGTGCGGATAAAAACGGCAAATGCGTTTAGAAACTGGTGGTGAAATCAGCGATCTCAGGCAAAGGAGGCTAATTTCTGTCCCCCGAATAACCCATATATACTTCTTTTCCACTATAGGGCCCGGTAGGGAGACAAACCGGTGAAGGTCACGCCGTTTGTGAACCACGAGTATCTCTACGTAGTCTTAGCCCCATAATAGAGCATGGAAACATGCTTAGCCTCAGCGAAAAATAGCCAGCGTTCGACCAATACACCTAAAGAGGCAGAAATTGCAGCGAGCAAAGTGCCGGGAATAGCGATAGAAGAATCCGCATTGCTCGTTAGCCCTGTGAGGATGATCGGGATCAGGAAATATGTGAAAAAGCAGATGCGGCGAAGTTTTCGCGCGTGTTTTCGAGCGACAGAGAATCCCATTTCTCGCTGAACAAAATTTTCAGTCATGGTTGGCGAGTCTAGCAAACGCACCTTTCCAAGATTAGCCAAACCTGTCGCGCTTTCCAACGTAACTGTGCCGCTTTTCGTATCAATACTCCGCCAATATTTCCGCTTAACATAAAAGGTCAAGAATAACGCGATGATCACGACAAGGGCGACCTCCGGTGTCTGATGTCCGAACATCTGTACAAGTGCGTGGAACCACACAGATCCAGATAGAAGCGCAAAGCAGAGATAGCCGGGCACAGTCAACCTATTGTGCCAGGCGCTGATAGTTCGGAGGGTTGCATAGATCATGCCCGTTGAATGGACGGTGAGCAGACACATCATAGCCAGAACGGCGGCGATGAATCCATATTCTCCATCAAGCGATCCTACAATTAACCAGCCCCACGCAGTAAGAATCAAGGGCAAGTATGTTACAGTCGCCAAAACACCCTCGCGGGATAACCAAGAAGACTTCCACTGGCTGTAAGCCCGCCATGCCCGTTCAGGGTGACCAAGATGGACAGTTGATGAGAGAAGGCCACCTGTTACAAGCAAGGCGCCAAGACTAAGACCAATTGCCCCAAACCATGGATCTATAGGCACCCCGTTCAACGCACCAAACATTGCCATAAGGAAGATTAATCCGTAACCGGCGCCAGACGCTGTGGTAAAGAATATGACGGAATAAGCCGGATGCATGTTAGTACGCCGCTACCTGGACAGGACCCGGTCAACCCAGCGCAGGAACTTATTGTCCCCATTGGTCGATAGGTCCGAGAGTGGTTTCAGGGATGCGCCGACGCCAGAACGGCCCTGGTCTTTCTTTGCTGCTCGGGGTGGTAAATATCGGTTGACCGGCTTATAGCCCAGCTCCGGCATTAGGTCTTGCCCACAACGTTCAGCAACAAGCTGCGAGACTTCCGAGTTTGGATCACCTAGGTCGCCGAAATGTCTTGCACTAGCGGGGCAGGTCGAAACGCATGCAGGTACCCGGTCTTCCTCCTCCAAGTTTTCATTGTAAATCCGGTCGATGCACAACGTACACTTCTTCATTACGCCGGCATCCTCATCGTATTCGCGTGCGCCGTACGGGCATGCCCAAGAACAAAGTTTGCAGCCTATACAAGCATCCTCGTTCACTAGTACGATACCGTCATCTTCACGCTTATATGAAGCCCCGGTGGGACAAACGGTAACGCAGGCGGCATCCTCGCAGTGAAGGCAGGAACGAGGGAAATGGACTGTGCGGCTCTCCGTGCCCTGACCTGCTTCGAAGGTATGGATCCGGTTAAACCACACGCCATTCGGATCGCTACCATAGGGATCGTGATCGGGCAGCGGAGCGGAATGGCCTCCAGTATTCCATTCCTTGCAGTTCACCGCGCAGGCGTGACAACCGACACAGGTGTCAAGGTCTATCACCAACCCGAGTTGCTTATCGCCGGGTTGCGGGCGAGGTGGCAGAAGGGTCATTTGTTCCCACCGCCGTTTTCATTACCCGGTCGAGAGCGGTTTGATTTGAAAAGCCCACCATAGCGCAGGATGTTGTCGCGCAAGGAGTGCCCGCCGCGACATGGCAAGGTATCAAATTGCGGGAAAGTTATTTCGTTCGCTACAGGCCCGACCTCCGCTTTTTCGATACGGACCCGGAGATCGTACCATGCAGCCTGGCCTGTAACCGGGTCAGAATTCGAGTAGCGGTAGCCATTTTCCTTTGGCGGCAGTAATTCTGAAATAACGTGGTTTAGGAGAAAGCCCTTTTTGGCTTCCGGCGCGTCCGGGGCGAGATTCCATGAACCCGACCGTTTGCCGATTGCGTTCCAAGTCCACACCGTGTCGTGTTGCGTCCCTTCCATCAACCGAATCTGTACTTTAATCCGACTATGACGACTGATCACCCATACCCAGTCATCGTCTTTCAGACCCCCCAGCTCCGCCTTGGTGCGATTCATATAAAGACGATTGCTAGTATGGATCTGACGCAGCCACGCGTTTTGGGAACCCCAAGAATGGTACATCGCCATCGGGCGTTGGGTCAGCGCATAGTATGGGTATTCATCCTCTATCCCATCTTGGGATTCTAGGGGCCTGTACCATGTCGGCAGTGGATCGAAATAGCCGCCGACGCGCACCCGATGCTGTTCGGGTGGGTTAATATCCCCGTAGCCTTGGGCGGCCAGACGGAATTTCTGAAGTGGTTCAGAATATAGCTGCATCACGATCTGGTCTGTGGAATTTATCCATCCGGATGCAGCCGCATATTCTAAATAATCTCTGTTGGCGTGTTTGTAATAACGCTGATTTTCCGGGAACTCATGGCTCCAAAAGCAGCCATTCTCAATATAGCGTTTCAACTGGTCCGGGTTAACGGCACCGGTTCCGTTGCTTTCTCCCTTCTTCCCGCGCCAACCGGCCAGTGGGCCGATCCCGGGTGTACGTTCGTGGTTTACCAGATAATCGGGATAGCCGCCGGGGTATTTTGCTGTTCCATCCTCATTGGTCATACCCGGAAGTCCGAGCCGAGCGCCAAGGTCCAGCATCACCGACTGGAATGCGCGCACGTCCCGGTCCGGCTGTATCACGGGTTGGCGGATAGCATCGGCCGGGCCATCGGCGGAACAAATTGGTCGATCGAGGAGAGAAATGCAGTCCCAACGTTCCAAATAAGTAGTGTCTGGCAGGATAATGTCGCAATAAGGCACCGTTTCCGACCAGAATGCATCAGAATAGACTATGAAGGGAATTTTATACTCGTCAGTGTCCTGGTCGCGGTCGGTTAGCATCTCCATTACGCCGGACGTGTTCATCGATGAATTCCACGACATGTTCGCCATGAACATAAATAGCGTGTCAATTGGGTAAGGGTCGCCTTTCCAGGCGTTGGTGATGACCATGTGCATAAGCCCGTGCGCTGAGATCGGTGCTTCCCAAGAGTAAGCCTTGTCGATGCGCTGCGCCGTACCATCATCATCTACCAGAAGGTCTTCTGGGCCAGTAGGGAAGCCAAGCGGCGGTCCTGGTAGCGGGGTGTCGGAGTTAACCTGCATTGGCTTGCCAGCCGGTTTCTGAGGTGGAGGGCAGGGACGAGGGAAGGGTGGCTTATAGCGAAATCCGCCCGGAACATCGATCGTGCCGAGTAACATTTGCAGCACGTGAATCGCGCGACAGGTATGAAATCCGTTCGAGTGAGCCGAGATGCCCCGCATCGCGTGCATGGCGACGGGGCGGCCGATCATTCTATCCTGTTTACGACCCGCCCAGTCGGTCCATTCAACTTCGAGCACTATTTCTTTGTCGAAGGCAGCTTGCGCAAGCTCTGCCGCTACGCGTCTTATATGGTGTGCTGGCACGCCGGACCTCAAGGCGGCGGACTCCGGCCCGTAGGTCGCATCCATGTAACGGTCGGCCATGAGTTGGAACGCTGGAACGGCTTTACGCCCGTCTTGAAGCGTAAATTCACCTACAACTTTCGGGGCTACGCCGGCGAGCCGTGCATCGGCTACCTGCCCGGTATTGTGGTCCCAGCAAAGCGGCTCGCCATCTGGTCCCCGGGCGAATAACCCATCATCGCCTGTACCAGGATCTCGGATCACCAGCCAAGGTGCATTAGTGTAGCGTACTAGGTAGTCTAGATCGATCTTGTCGGCGTGCAGTAACTCATGGATTAGCGCCATTACGAAAGCGCCGTCGGTGCCCGGCTTAATCCCGATCCATTCGTCCGCGATGGCAGAATACCCGGTTTTTACCGGATTGATAGAAACGAATTTTGCGCCGCGTTCCTTTAATAATGAAAGCCCCATTTTTATAGGGTTGGAATCGTGGTCCTCGGCAACGCCGAACATCATAAAGTATTCTGTCCGCTCCCAATCTGGCTCTCCAAATTCCCAGAAAGAGCCTCCGATAGTGTACAGTCCAGCGGCCGCCATATTTACTGAGCAGAAACCGCCATGTGCGGCGTGATTAGGCGTACCAAACTGGCTAGCCCACCAACCCGTCAGTGCCTGACTCTGGTCTCGACCAGTAAAGAAAGCGAGTTTTTTGGGATCTTCGGCGCGGATTTTAGCAAGGCGCGCAGAGACGATCTCTAATGCCTCGTCCCATTCGATTTCTTCAAACTCACCCGATCCACGCTCGCCTACCCGTCGAAGTGGCTTGGTAAGACGGGCAGGGGAATAATGCTGCATTATTCCGGCGGAGCCTTTGCCACATAGAACGCCCTTGTTGATCGGATGATCCTTGTTGCCCTCGATGTAACGGATCTGCCCATCACGCAGATGTACCTTGATTCCACATCTGCAAGCGCACATGTAGCAGGTGGTGGTTTTGGTTTCGTCGCCAATCTTCGGCGACAGCTCTACGCGCTCTTCAGGGGTCAAAAAGTCGCCAGGCATGGCGTTCGCGGATCCGTCTATTGGGGCGGGGTAGCACCCCGCAGATAACCTAGGATTAGGGCAGAACCCACGTTCGGTCAAACCATGCTATATAGAAAAACGTAGAGGCCCCTATATTATATATGCCCCCCGCTTCTTCCTAACGGTGTAATTCTAAGACGGGGAACCCAAAAGGGAAAATGTTATGTCTCCACGCGTTGAATGTTTTTTCGATGAAAATCCAAACTCAGCGTTTCACGTCGCCAACGATCCGGCCACTATGATAGCCGGTGAACGTTTTCTGAGGGATCGCTATTGATTATGTTGCTTATGCTTCGGGTGCTATCTATGACTAAGCAGGTCTCACACCATAGGTTTTTCTATTTACTATCATTTTCGTTGGTCCCCTTGTGCGTAGCAGGGTTTCTCCGTTTAAATACGCGGTAACTACATTAGGGCATATCAGAGAATGGGCGAATTCGCAGTTGGCCAGTCGGTGCCGCGAGAGGAAGATCCGAGATTTCTTAAGGGTGATGGCGAATTTCTTGACGACTTGAATCTGCAAAATCAGGCTTGGGGATACGTACTTCGCTCTCCGTACGCAAAGGCTGATATCCTATCTGTCGATACCTCTGCCGCTGAGTCTGCAAAAGGCGTTTTGCGAGTTCTTACCGGCACGGAGTGGGAGGCGGAAAATTACGGCGGCCTCCCCTGCGAAGATTCGACTAAAAAGAGCCCAGACGGCTCGTCTATGTTCCACCCGTATCACCCAGCGTTAGTCAGTTCCCAAGCTAAAATGGTCGGCGATCCGATAGCATTTGTAGTTGCGGAAACTCCAGAGCAAGCTCGTGACGCATCGGAACTGATAGTTGTTGAATATAAGCCGTTACCCGCAGTGGCCCTCCTAGAAGAAGCCATTTCTGGAGAAGCACCACCTGTATGGATCGACTGTCCTGACAATATTTGTTTCTTTGAGGAAAAAGGTGATGCGGCCGCAGCAGCGGCGGCATTCGAAAAAGCTGATCATATTGTGCGACGAAAGCTCGTTAATAACCGGGTAACAGCCGTTGCCATCGAACCACGAGGCTGTATCGGTGACTATGACCGGCGCAAGGACCGATACACCATTTATACTGGTCTACAGAACCCGCACCCGCTGCGGTACCAGATCGCCCGCCAAGTCTTTGATATTCCCGAGACCGCTGTACGGGTTATCCCGGGGGATGTGGGCGGCAGCTTTGGAATGCGAGGCGGAACCTACAACGAACTTCTACTGGTTCTGTGGGCATCGCGATTAGTTGGTCGGCCGGTAAAGTGGCGAGCAGACCGATCTGAAGGTTTCATGTCTGATACGCATGGTCGCGATAACGTGAGCGAAGTTGAATTAGCGCTCGATTCAGAAGGTTATTTCCTCGCCTTGCGTGTGAAAACGTTGGCAGCAATGGGGGCATATCTTGCTATCCGTGGGCCCCGACCACCTACCAACAATCTAGGTACCCTAGCCGGCATCTACCGCACACCTGCGGTGCATGTGGCTATCACGGGTGTATTCACTAATACAGTTCCGACCAATCCCTACCGCGGGGCGGGCGCCCCTGAAGCCGCATATTTGGGTGAACGACTGATCGATATGGCGGCGCGCGAGCTTGGGATGGACCCGGCGGAGATTCGTCAAAAAAACAGCGTCACCCCCACCGAGATGCCGTGGACTAATGCGCTTGGCTTCACCTATGACTGCGGTGATTTCCCGGGTAATTTGGAGAAGGCGCTCAATTCAATCGACTATGCAGGTTTTGAACGACGTCGCGCTCAGGCAGCAAGCCGCGGGCGATTACGCGGACTTGGTATGTCGAACACTGTTAAGAAAACATCGTCACCGTTTCCTGAGTCTGGAAGTGTGCGGTTTGATCCTTCGGGAACGGTTACGCTTATCATGGGTACCATTAGCCATGGACAAGGACACGAGACGGTGTTCAAGCAGATCGTCTGCGACCGGTTGGGTCTAGACCCGAAGACTATCCGCTATGTGCAGGGAGATACTGATATCGTCACCTATGGTCGCGGCACATTCAATTCGCGCTCCGCCGCGATCGGCGGATCGGCAATTTCACTCGCGTGCGATAAGACCATCGAAAAGGCAACTAAGATAGCTGCTCACTTGTTTGAGGCTGCGGAGGACGATATCGATTTTAATAATGGAATCTTTACAGTACGCGGAACTGACCGAACCCTTACTATTTTGGATGTCGCCGCTGCCGCGTTTCAACCTTCGATGTTACCGCCGGAAATCGAGCCCGGTCTGAGCGAGGTGGGGACGTTCGTGCCACAATACTGGAACTGGCCCACTGGGGCGCAAATCTGCGAACTCGAAATCGATCCCGAGACGGGTGAGACCGAGATAGTGAGTTTTGTCTGCGTTGACGATGTCGGCAGGGTTATCAATCCACTACTGCTAAAGGCACAGATGCACGGCGGCATTGTTCAGGGAATTGGACAGGCGCTCATGGAAGATATTGTTTACTCCACGGATGGGCAATTGGTCTCCGGATCACTTCTGGATTACGCTCTACCGCGAGCAGACGATACCTGCTTGATGAAGGTTGTGAGCGCGCCAACCATTACGGAGTCGAATTTAATCGGGGCAAAGGGCGGCGGCGAGTCTGGTCCCACCGGAGCGTTGCCGGCGACGATCAACGCCGTGGTAGATGCGCTTAAGCCGCTCGGGGTAATTCATGTGGAGATGCCCGCAACACCCTATAGGATATGGCAGGCGATACAGACTGCAGCCGATTAATAACTTTTCTCATGCATGGTCATTCATAAAACTAGTAGCGTTAGTGCCCGTGGGAGAAGTTGGAATAACGCTTTTTGAAGACTGTGAACTGGGGGTTATTTTAAGTCTAATCATCGAGAGAAAAGCTTTTTGATTACATCGATGCACCTTGGGGCTTACTGGCGCCTTTGTGTCTAAGGGAACGATTGTAATATGATACTATCTTCAATCCCGAAGATATGACCAGCGATTCCAGGCCTCCCGCCGCGCTTCCGGAGACGGAGCATTGACCTTCTGAAAATTTTCCTTCCAGTGGAAGGGGCGGCAGGCATCTATGATGGCGCGACTATTGTAAAGTTTACCTGCCTTTCGGTCCTCCGGCGAGATTATTGGGTCTAGTGCCGACGACCATGCGTTCTTTATAAAACCAATGTTCGTAGCGGGGTCGCAGCGCGTACAGGCGGCCCAGATTACCTCCTCGAGACTGGTGACATCCACATCTTCGTCGACAACAATTACGAAACGTCCAAGATAGGCACCGGCGTGGCACATGGCAGCTATATGACCTGCCTGAACAGCGTGTCCGGGATAGCGTTGTTTGATCGCGACCGCGAGGAACAGGCGAGATCCACCTACCTCGTGCGCCCATACCTCGGTTACGTCGGGTATCCCGGCCTTTGAAATATTTTCCTTTAGGATAGCGGACCTGCTGATTGCTCGGTAGCGCGCGTATTCGTATGGAAGGCGGATATGTGCGGCGCCGAGAAGAATGGGGTCGTTTCGGTGGTATATGGCAGAAATATCGACCCAGGGTTCTGCCTCCATTGCGCTACCTTGGTATCCCAACCACTCCCCGAATGGTCCTTCGCGTTCAGTATTTCCTGGATGAATGAAGCCCTCTATTACGACCTCGGAATTAGCCGGAAAAGGTAGGCCTGTGTGTTTCCCGGTTACGCACTGGATCGGTTTGCCGCGATAGGCACCCATCATGTCTAGTTCGCTCGTCCCTTCCGGCACCTCAGTCGACGATGTCAGAAAAGACAATGGATCTGTGCCAACCACGATGCAGACGGGCATTGGTTCTCCGTTAGCCATGTACTTTTCGCGGTGGATGCGTCCGTGCTTCCCGGGCGATATGTAAAGCCCGACGCGCTTTGAATCGTGGATCATCACGCGGTAGGTACCGCAGTTGATCCAGCCATTGTCAGGATCACGCGTTATGTTAAAGCAGCCGGTGCCGATATAGCGACCGCCATCCTCTGGGTTCCAGAGAGGCGCGGGGAATTTAGTAATGTCGATATCTTCGCCTTCTAAAATATTTTCAAACACCGGCCCGTTATCAATTAGTTCGTGCGCGATGGGCTCCATTTTCTTTGTATGGGTGCTGTAGCCGCGCGATAGTTCAAGCTTATCGAAGCTTTCTGGGAAGCCCAGTGTGAGGTTTTTACGAGTGCCGGTGAACCAATTGATTAGAATACGGAAGCCGTCGGGGCAGCCTTCGACCTTATCAAATAATACTGACGGCGTACCTTCGTCGTGGCACATCACTTCAACCACTTGGCCGATGTCGGTATGCCAGTTAGCGCCGGTGACGATTTTAAGATCGCCTTTGGCTTCCACCGACGCGATCCAATCACGTAGGTCATCGTATTCGAGCACGCACTCGATATTGGAGCGAGGAGCTTCTATGTCTATTTCTTTGATCATGCTATTTTATTATCACAATGACGATTATCTGTCAGTGATCCTGGCGGGTATTGCCGCGAAGAAGACTAATTCCTATTGGTAAAGCCTTGACATTGAAACGTCATCTCACAAATTTCCTCAAATACAGGCCACTCAAGGAAACTGCCCCGATACGCGAGGCTATAGAGGCGCGAAGACTCTATGGATACCCATATTGCCGCCCAGAAGAGGGGGATCTTCTGTATCTGCTTTTGCAGGAGGGCGAACGTCGCGATTGCCTCGAAATGGGCTTCCATACTGGTAGTACAGCACTCTATATGGCTGCATCGACTGCAGACCACGGTGGTCATGTAACCTCCGTATGCCTCGATAATGAAGCTGACACAGCACGAGGTGAAGAGCTATTGCGCGAGAATGGTGTCGCGGATCGGCACCGACTTCTGAAGGATAATAGCAATCGAATTCTCCCAGAACTGTTTCTTGCTGGAGAGAAGTTTGATTTTGTATTTATGGATGGATGGAAAACATTTGATCATCTAGTCATGGAGATTTATTTCATAAATCAGGTTTTGCGTACCGGTGGTGCGGTGGTATTTGACGATAGTTATATGCCGTCTGTTCGCCAAGCAATAAGGTTAATTAAACGCTATTACGGCTATACTGAGGTTGATTACAAAAAGTACCGACACAGAGCGAAACTGCGACTTTTCCATATTTTGACATATCGCACGCATCATCGGCCTTATAGAGCATTGATAAAATTGGTCGATACGGCTGAGCAGAAACCGATCAAAGATTGGCACTTTTTCCGATCTGTATGATTATTCCGTTTCGGGGGGACTTCGATTTGACTACTGCGCTATTTACACACCCGAGTTTTCTCGATCATGATACAAGCGCTGGCCACCCGGAACGCATCGCCCGCATCGAAACGGTAAACGCGTCACTTGAGGGCGATTCTTGGAAAGCCCTCGAGCGCAGGGAAGCGCCGCGTGCGACCAAGGAACAATTGAGCCGTATACACGGCAGCGGATATATCGATATAGTATTAGATAATATCCCGGCGGAGGGTTTTGTCCGGCTAGATCCAGACACCGTAGTATCTGCCGGGTCCGGGGAGGCCGTACTGCATGCTGCAGGGGCTATCATTGGAGCTATCGACGCTGTAGCGGAAGGTGAAATTGACAACGCGTTCTGCGCTGTTCGCCCTCCGGGTCACCACGCCGAACCCTCGCGCGCGATGGGATTTTGCCTATTCAATAATGTCGCGATTGGCGCTTTGCATGCCCGCGTTGTGCACGACCTACGTCGCGTGGCGATTGTTGATTTTGACGTGCATCATGGGAACGGAACGCAGGCAGCGTTCGAGAGAGATCCAGATACGCTTTTCGCCTCCTCCCACCAGTATCCGCACTATCCTGGTACGGGCGCCGAGGCCGAAACCGGTGTTGGTAATATTTTCAACGCCCCACTCGACGCATACTCTGGTGGGAATGAATTCCGCGCTGTGATGGAAAGACGCATTTTGCCGGCGGTTCGCCAATTTGACCCGGATATTTTGTTTGTCTCCGCCGGCTTTGATGCACATGCCCGAGATCCCCTGGCTTCACTTTGTTTCGAGGAGAAGGATTTCGAGTGGGCGACAGCACAGTTGAAGGATATTGCTGGGGAATTCGCCGGCGGAAAGATAGTTTCCACCCTAGAAGGCGGATATGATCTCGAAGCTCTCGGCAATAGCGTCCAGGCACATGTTTCGGCTTTGATGAGCTAGTGGGGATAGTTTTGTTTTTTTTTTGCTTACGAGGGTGCAGATAGGTTCCAGCCAGACTTCACTCGTTTTGAGGGGACGACAATTACGCGCATGGCTTGTCCTAAGGGGTTCGTAATTTTAGTCTTTGATTGGTAAGGGAGGGAGAGAAATGACGGATAATGACAAGATGGCGGACATTAATGAGATGTCATTTGAAGACGCGCTTCAGGAACTTGAGGAGATTGTACGAAACCTCGAGGGCGGTAAAGGTAGGCTTGAAGACTCCATAATAGCTTATGAGCGTGGCTCGAAGCTCAAGGCTCATTGCGAGAAGAAACTTAAGGAGGCACAGGCTAAGGTGGATGAAATCGCGCTTGGCGCCAATGGGGAGGCTAATGTGAGGCCTGCGGATATTGAGTGAGGTCCTTTCCATAGACCCCGTAAGAAACGCGTTAGATAGTTTCGGCGTTATGATGACCGAGACTTTGGATGCACTATTACCAGAACCGGCGGGCCCGGAGGGTAAGCTGTTTGATGTGATGCGTTATTCGGTCCTAGCAAAAGGTAAATTCCTGAGGCCTTACTTAGTACGTACCTCAGCGTTGATGTTTGACGTACCAGAAAAACGCTATTTGCAGGTCGCCGCTGCAGTGGAGATGGTCCATACTTATTCATTGATCCACGATGACCTACCTGCCATGGACAATGATGACATCCGGCGCGGCTCTCCATCCTGTCATAAAGCGTTTGGGGAAGCTATGGCAATATTAGCTGGCGACGCTCTTTTAACCTTTTCTTTCGAAGTTCTAAGCACGGGAAGCACGCATCCCGAACCGCAGGTACGTAGCGATCTCGTTGCAGCGTTGGCTGCCCGGGCCGGCGGCACCGGGATGGTTGGAGGGCAGGTGATCGACTTGGCGAGCGAGCACTCCGACGTGGATGCCGAACAGATTGCTCGCCTTGAAACCATGAAGACCGGCGCGTTGATCGCATTTGCAACCGCCGCAGGCGGGATGCTGGGTCAGGCTGGTACTGACGTTGTTCAGACCCTCGAGACATTTGGTTTTGAGCTTGGTCTCGCATTTCAGATCACCGACGATGTACTTGACGTTGAGGGTGATGAATACGATCTTGGAAAGAAGGTTGGCAAGGATGCCGAGTCCGGGAAGGCGACTCTCGTCTCCGCCCTAGGTGTTGATGGCGCGCGACGGGAGGCCCGGCGAGTGACTGACCGAGCTTTGGCGCGTCTAGATCAGTTCGGAGCACGCGCAGACGAAATGCGCTCGGTCGCGGAATTTGTGCTAGCGAGGAAAAACTGAACCAGGTTTGACGGTTCCTGTGTAGGTATTGAACAGACGAAGGGGAACGTAATGGCGCCTGAAACGCCGCTTCTCGATCAAGTAAACTCTCCCAAAGACTTGAAAAAATTTGAACCCGATCAGTTACAGGCGATCGCAGATGAGTTGCGCGCGGAAACAATCGATGCGGTTTCTGTTACTGGTGGACACTTGGGCGCTGGTCTAGGGGTTGTCGAATTGACAGTTGCACTGCACTATTTATTTGACACTCCGGAAGATAAGATTATTTGGGACGTCGGCCATCAGGTTTATCCGCACAAGATATTAACTGGCAGGCGGGACAGAATACGTACCCTACGACAGGGTGGAGGCCTCTCCGGATTTACTAAACGGAGCGAAAGCACCTACGATCCATTCGGTGCAGCGCACGCGTCGACGTCGATCTCTGCAGCATTAGGATTCTCGGTTTCTAGTGACCTTCAGGGCACGGAAAATCGGGCTATCGCGGTCATCGGTGATGGTGCCCTGACGGGAGGAATGGCTTATGAGGCGCTTAACAATGCGGGCGCAATGGATAATAAGCTTATCGTGATTTTAAACGATAATGATATGTCGATTGCGCCTCCTGTTGGCGCTCTCTCAGCCTACCTTTCACGGCTGATTTCATCCAAGTCCTATCGTTCATTACGCGATATCGGCTTACACATGTCGGATAAATTTCCACGGCCCATGAAGAGAGCGGCACAGCGAGCAGAGGAATACGTCCGTGGGATGTTGACTGGCGGCACACTGTTCGAGGAACTAGGCTTTTACTACGTTGGCCCTATCGATGGCCACAACATGGAACATTTGATCCCAGTTCTAAAGAACGTTCGCGACGATCAGGCCGACGGGCCCGTACTGGTCCATATTGTCACCCAGAAGGGCAAGGGATATGAACCAGCCGAACTGTCAGCGGATAAGTACCACGGCGTCAGTAAATTTAATGTCGGCACAGGTACTATCGATAGGGGTAAAGCCAACGCGCCTAGTTACACAAAAGTATTTGCCGAGAGCCTCATAAAGGAGGCGCGTGAGGACAACAAAATCGTCGCTATTACGGCTGCGATGCCATCAGGAACTGGGCTTGATATGTTTGGAAGTGAATTTCCTGATCGTACTTTCGACGTTGGACTGGCGGAACAGCACGCGGTGACTTTCGCGGCGGGGCTTGCTGCTGACGGTATGAAGCCCTTCGCGACTATTTATTCTACCTTTCTACAACGAGCATTTGATCAGATCGTACACGATGTTGCTCTACAAAATCTGCCCGTGCGTTTTGCAATGGACCGAGCCGGCTATGTTGGTGCAGACGGTCAGACTCATTGCGGTGCATACGATATTGCGTATCTCGGTTGCCTGCCCAACATGATTATCATGTCCCCGTCTGACGAAGCCGAACTCGTACATATGGTGGCGACCGCTGCCGATATCGATAACGCACCCTGCGCTTTCCGCTATCCGCGTGGTGAGGGTGTCGGTGCCGAACTTCCGGAACGCGGAGAAATTCTCGCTATCGGTAGGGGGCGAATATTGTGCGAGGGAACCAAGATCGCGCTCTTATCCTATGGAACGAGGCTCCAAGATTGTATGGATGCGGCTAAAGAATTGAATGCGCGCGGACTTTTTACCACTGTCGCCGACGCCCGCTTTGCAAAACCGCTGGATGAGGATATGGTTCGGCGCTTGGCGGAGGCTCACGAAGTGCTAGTCACCGTCGAAGAGGGGTCAGTCGGTGGCTTCGGCTCGCAGGTGGCGCAATTCCTTGCGATGGATGGCGTATTTGACACCGGACTTAAATTCCGCCCGATGGTGATGCCAGATCTCTTCCTTGATCAGGATCTTCCAAGGCGACAGGTGGAAATTGCCGGACTTTCTAATACTGATATTGTTGCTACTGCAATGGCAGCCTTGGGGATCGAAATGTTACCCTTTGAAAACGAGAGGGCTTGAACAACGTCCCGCCGAGCGCGACCCGATATTTTGCTCGTGGAGCGAGGTCTGGTAGACAATATTGAACAGGCTAGGGCTGAAATTATGTCCGGTAAGGTTTTCTCCGGCGAACAGCGGATCGAAAAGCCAGGCACACCGATTTCGATTGAAATGCCGATAGAGGTTCGTCGCCCAGATCATCCGTGGGTGTCACGCGGTGGTATTAAGCTCTACCACGCGCTCGACCATTTCGAAATTGGCGTTACCGGCGTCACTGCGATTGATGTGGGAGCGTCGACGGGCGGTTTCACCGATGTCTTGCTTTCTTGTGGCGCGGCCCATGTATACGCTGTCGATGTAGGGTATGGGCAACTTCACTGGAGGTTACGGAAAGATAACCGGGTATCAGTGCTCGAACGACAAAACGCCCGAGACCTCAACCGAGCCCAAATACCAATCTCAGTTGGCGCGGTCGTTTGCGATGTAAGTTTCACCAGTCTTGAGAGAGCACTGCCAGTACCGATGAATTTTGTCGCGCCGGGTGCATTTTTGGTGGCGCTTATTAAACCTCAATTTGAGGTTGCTAAAAAAGATGTTGGACATGGTGGTATAGTGCGTGATCCAGGCTTGCATCGGGAGGTCTGTAACCGAATTCAGAACTGGCTGAAAAATTTGTCGGGATGGACTGTTTTGGGAGTCGAGGAGAGCCCGATTAAAGGGACGGGGGGCAATACGGAGTTTTTGATTGCCGCTCGTTTCGAAAGCTGATGGATGCTAAAATCCAGAGTATTGGTAGTCTTGGAGATGGTACAGTAACGACTGGAAACGGCTCGATATATGTTTCTGAGGCACTTGGTCATTGCGGTATTACTACGGAGATACGTGACCGTGAGCGGTAACCACTCAGGACTTCGAAACTCGAGTGGTTCGACGCCGTAGTTATCGATCCACAACGCGCTGGTGCTGCTTCATATAGCGCCCAACTAGCGGCCTCCGCGGTGCCTCTAGTCGCACGCCTTTGATGTAGCGCTATGATTTTTGCCTGGGATTCCGGTCTTATTAATAATGGGTTTAAAATGGGCCTCGATCAGCCAATCGACCAATTTCTTTGGCCCGCCAAATCAAACTTGCAACAGTTTTCCATAGAGAACGATACAGATACTTTAATCATCACCAATAGCTCGAAAACTATATAACGTATTTAACAACACCCCGAGACGAATGATTATCGCTTTTTGGGAATAAGAAAACGTATTATGACTGAACTTGATTATGTCAAATGGTAAGCCATCGGAGAAAGATCCCGATCACTGATTTTTCAAACGGTCTAAATAACCGGATAACTGAAGGAGTGTGCTCGTCAACCTACCTGCCCTCGATGTCTCAGTAAATGATCGGCAAGAATGCAGGCCATCATTGCCTCCCCCACAGGTACACCTCGAATTCCGACACATGGGTCATGGCGCCCCTTAGTCTCGATCTCCGTGTTTTTCCCTTGCCGGGTTACGGTTTTCCTTGGGGTGAGGATCGAACTGGTCGGTTTAACCGCAAATCGGATAATTATATCCTGCCCGGTGGAGATACCGCCTAAAATGCCGCCAGCAGCATTAGACTGAAATTCGACCTCTCCGTTCTTCATCCGCATTTCGTCGGCGTTGTCTTCCCCTGAGAGCGCAGCAGCGCCAAAGCCCGCGCCAATTTCAACCCCCTTGACGGCATTAATACTCATTATCGCGGCCGCGAGGTCCGCATCAAGTTTTCCATATACCGGCGCACCAAGCCCGGCCGGAACGCCCGACGCCACAATTTGGATTACTGAACCAACCGACGACCCTTGTTTGCGAACGCCGTCTAGATATGATTCCCACTCTTTCGCTGCCGCCGAGTCGGGGCACCAAAAAGGGTTCTTACCTACACTGGCCCAGTGCCATTTTTTATTATCAATTCCCATTGCGCCCATCTGCACCATGGCTCCCCGGATCTTGATCTTACTACCCAGAATTTTGCGGGCGACAGCACCAGCAGCTACCCGGCACGCAGTTTCGCGGGCCGAAGACCGACCACCACCCCGGTAATCTCGGATACCATATTTTTTCCAGTAGGAGTAATCGGCATGGCCTGGTCTAAACTTGTCTTTAATTGTGGTGTAATCTCTCGACCGGGCATCTTGGTTACGGATCATCAGGCTTAGGGCGGTGCCTGTTGTTTTTCCCTGAAACACACCAGAGAGAATTTCCACGGTATCCGGTTCCTTGCGTTGAGTAACAAAGCGAGAAGAACCGGGCTTGCGTTTGTCCAGCCATGCCTGGATATCCTTTGTATCCAGCTTGATTCCCGGTGGTACGCCATCCAAAACACAGCCGATAGCAGGTCCGTGACTTTCTCCCCAAGTCGACACGCGGAAAAGGTGACCAAAACTATTGTCGGTCATGGGCTATTTTTCCTGCACGACCGATATGTCCGGGGAGTCAACAGCTTTCATGCCAACGACATGGTAGCCAGAGTCAACGTGATGTACTTCTCCAGTTACGCCTGTCGATAGGTCGGACAGCAAGTACAAGCCCGCACCGCCTACCTCGTCTATCGTAACATTACGTTTCATAGGCGAATTATATTCGTTCCACTTGAGGATGTAGCGGAAATCTCCAATACCGGATGCCGCCAGTGTTTTAATCGGGCCAGCAGAAATAGCATTAACCCGGATTTTGTCGCGGCCGAGATCGACAGCTAAATATTTCACGCTTGCCTCCAGCGCCGCCTTGGCGACGCCCATGACATTATAGTGGGGCACTACACGCTCGGCGCCTGCGTATGTCAGCGTCAGCAGGCTACCTCCGTTTCTCATTACCGGTGCTGCGCGCTGGCAGATGGCGGTAAAGGAATAACAAGAGATTTCCATCGTACGGGCAAAATTATCGTGTGTCGTGTCTACGTAACGGCCTTTCAACTGGTCCTTGTCAGAATAAGCGATCGCGTGCACAACAAAATCCATATCGCCCCAATCCTCATACAACGTCGAGAATACATTATCGATGCTCTCCGGGTCGGTAACGTCGCAGGGTAGGACACGCTCGGAATCGATAGACTCAGCTAAAGGGCGCACGCGCCTCTCAAGAGCCTCACCTTGGAATGTGAAGGCGACTTCAGCGCCGTGTTGCGCCAGTGCTTTGCTTATTCCCCAAGCAATGGAGCGATCATTTGCGACCCCCATCACTAATCCACGTTTCCCGTGCATCAAAGCTGCCGCGTCTGACATCCCTACCTCACAGTTCCACACCGCGGGCCGCACAGAAACAGCACGAACCACATATTTTGGCATCCTACACCATCGTTCCGACTGGTCAATTTGCGAAGAAGTCCATGATTTAGCGCGCTGACCTCGTTGCGGTTGTTGTTATCGGGTTCGTGCGTACTAATAATTAGTTCGGCCCGATTATCTTCCATAGAATTCTGAACCATATTCCATAGCCTATTCATCTTACCTTCAAAGAGCATACCAATCTCTAAACTCAAGCCGTTCGCTGCTATATTTTTGACGTAAAAGAGAAGTTTGTGGAGGACTATATATGATATCTCTTTTGCGATGTTATTAGGCCTTTTACTCCGATGGCCTCAGTCCTTCTTAATCAAGAAGGATTGCATCGTTACGTCTCAGCCGGTATTCAACGGCCATTGAAGTCTACGCCTTTTTGACGGAGAGTTATCCGTTCAGGTTGTCGTCGGAGTTATAGCAATGTGCGAAGTTCGGCAAGCAAAAGGTAAGCATATGACGGGAGAAGACCAAAACGATCCGACCGCCCTATTTCAGGTATGGCTCGATGAGGCGCATGAAACTGAACCGAACGATCCAACGGCAATGACCTTGGCGACGGTTTCCCCGGATGGTACGCCCTCGGCACGAATGGTGCTGCTTAAGGAGGTGGACAAGAAAGGTTTCGTTTTCTACTCCAACACAGAGAGTAAAAAGGGTGTGGACTTAAACTCGACGGGTAAGGCGGCTTTGGTCTTTCACTGGAAATCTCTGCGACGACAGGTGCGGGTATCAGGCCCGACGGAACGCGTACACGACAGCGAAGCTGACGACTATTTCGCGAGCCGCCCCAGAGGCAGCCAAATCGGCGCTTGGGCTTCAGACCAATCACGTCCGCTTGAAGGCCGGTTTGAGTTAGAGAAGCGGGTTGCGCGCTTCGCTGCCAAGTTCGGTACCGGCAAAGTGCCGCGACCACCGTTCTGGACTGGCTATCGGGTGACTCCCCTTGAGATTGAATTCTGGCAGGATAAGCCGTTCCGTCTACATGAGCGTATTGTATATAGCCGCCAGGCAAATGGTGATTGGATAACTGGCAGGATATTTCCCTAAAAGATATAGATCCTGCGCAGTGGGCCGGAATTAATCCTTTTGTTTAGTTTTAAACGGAAAGAAGCGGATTATTATTTCCTTAATGACTGATATGGCGTTTAGTATCTCCCGCCCTAACCCCCCTCTAATAGCTATAAACGCCTGATAGTTGTCGAGAGTTTCCGATAAGCGTTAATACGTGGTTAGAATTTGACGCTTGAAGATGTAGATAAAACCCAGCATTCTTAGGTTGTAACCATTAGGTGGGTCGGTATGGCCAACGCGCTACCGGCTAGAATAGCTCGGGAGGCACGATGAGTTTCAAGACAATTCTGGTTCCTATCAGTTCGCCGGAAGCAAGCAGATCGACGTTAGATGCTGCATTACTGGTGGCGAAGCGCTGGGGATCCCATATAGAAGCGTTACACGTTCGCGCCGATCCGCGCGGCCTCGTCCCGTATACCGGCGAGGGTATGGACGGTTCCATGATCGAGGAAATCATGGACGTGACACAGCGAGAAGGTAATGCTCGCGCTAGCGAAACCAAAGCCATGTTCGAAACTTTTTGTACCGAAAATACACTGACTATAAGCGACACGCCATCAGCTGAGGCCAAGGTCACGGTGTCTTGGTCTGAAGACACGGGACGTGAAGATGAGATCGTTGCGCTTAAAGGGCGGCTCTATGATTTGATCATCGTGGGCCGTCCGCTGGCCACATCACCACTCCCGTCGCCGATCACGCTAGAAGCGGCACTACATGATACCGGCCGGCCAATACTTGTGGTACCACCGGAGACACCGACCGATATCGCCGGGCATATTGCAATCGCTTGGGAGGCGAGCCCGGAGGCCGCCCGCACTATCGCCGTTTCGATTCAGTCGCTGTCTCTGGCAGAGAAGGTAAGTATTTTGGCGCCGAAATTGCTACAACCTCTGCCTCTAAAACCCTCAGATTTGGTCGACCGTTTGATCTGGCACGGTATTACCGCCTCGATTCACGAATTCGATGCTCAGGCGGGAGGTCTTGGTGCGGCATTCCTCGCGCAAACCAGTGCAATAGGGGCCGACTTGCTGGTTAAGGGCGCATACTCGCAGAGTCGGCTTCGCCAGATGGTTCTCGGCGGTCGTACACGCCATATCCTTAATCATACTACCATTCCAACTCTTCTAGCGAAGTAATGAACACAGTATAAATACTGAATGACTGAAATACTAAGAACTTTGATTTTGACTGGCGCTAGCCGCGGGATTGGCCATGCGACGGTACGCCGGTTTAGTGAAGCGGGCTGGCGTATAATTACATGTTCGCGCGACGATTTACCGGAGGCCTACCCCGACGATCCTAACTGGGCACACCACATTCCCACTGATCTGGGTAACGCGGATGAACTGACAGCGTTTATAGAGCACGCAAACCAACTGATCGGCGAAGGCGGGCTATCTGCGCTGGTTAACAACGCCGCTATGTCCCCAAAGACGCCGTATAAGGAGCGGCTTGGCTGCTTGAATGGTGACGAGGGAGCTTGGAGAGAGGTTTTTGATCTTAATTTTTTTGTACCTCTTAAACTCTGTCGGGGATTCGCAGCCGCTTTGCACCGTGGAAAGGGCGCAGTGGTAAATATCACTTCTATCGCTGGGCATCGTGCACATCCATATGCAGGCTCAGCCTATTCAGTTTCCAAGGCGGCTCTTTCATCTTTAACTAGGGAGTTGGCAGTAGAATTCGCTGAGCTGGATGTTCGGGTAAACGCTGTAGCACCAGGTGAAATTGAAACCGAAATGATCGGGCCGGAATACGAATCGCTACTCCCCCGAATACCTCTCAACCGGATGGGATCCGCCGCCGAAGTTGCCGGCGCAGTCCTACAGCTCTGTACTTCTGACTTCGGTTATGTTACCGGGACGGAACTATTCGTTACCGGTGGTCAGCATCTTCTTTAAAAAATAGCATCTTCCATTTAGGCCTCATGACCTAGGCCAGCATACTGGCTAAAAATGAATCATTAAATGTTGCTTACTAGCCTTGGTATTTTGGTAATAAACTCGGCGGAGTGAGACCTTTAGTGATTCCCCGTTGATCCGAACCTATCTGCAAGGAAAACCTTCGGATCCAATTTCCGGCGTTAAAAGAAGAGCAGCATTTCGATTATGCAATAATTACTGTGATAGACAGTCGTAGCACTGATAAAGCGGTTATTTAATGTCTGTCAATGTCAGACGCGCTTTTGTAGATTCCGAAGCCAAGTTAAACGCCTTTTTACCAAGTCGATATCATGCGCAAGCCAGTCTTGGAAAAGTTTTTCTTCTGACTTTGGATTATGCAAATCATTCAGGCGAGCAAGTTCGATTTCGCAGGCATCGATTAAAAGATCCACTTGGTCTCGCCGTTCACCTCGATCCAGCAAGTCCAGAAAACGCATTTTAAGGGCGATGACCAGTTTCGACATATCTGTAAGTGGTGGTCGTACCGTTGCCTTCAGCAACGTCAATAGCTCTCCTCGCCCCTGTTCGGTGAGAGAAAGAACTGCCTCGGGTTCATCGCTGTCTGAATAAATCAGACCTTCATAGCGTAAAAGCTCGATTGATGGCCCGGTCAGCTCCAGAGATGGTCCGGCGATGCGGCCAACGAACTGACGAACCGCATTTGCGAGACCCGCATAATCCAATGGCGTCTCAGACAGGATGCCGAGTAAAACAAGTCTGATTGTTTCCTTCGGAAGGAGGGAGTTATCGCTGAACATAAAGCTAATCTACCACCATAAAACTAATAAGTCTAAAGCCCTCGACTTCGAATTATGCCGCTGCGGATATTGCAAGGCGACCCCAAATTTCCTGTAAAGATCTAACCAGATGCGACATGTCCTCGTCAGAGTGAAGTGGTCCAGGTGTTAAACGTAAGCGCTCGCTGCCTTTTGGAACCGTTGGATAGTTGATCGGTTGAACGTAAATGCGATGTAGGTTCATCAGCTCGTCGGTTACTTGTTTGCAAAGCACAGGATCGCCAACAAGAATCGGAACGATGTGCGACGCTGATTGCATCACCGGGAGGTCCGCTTCCCGAAGGAGCCTTTTCAAGGTTGAGGCCCGTTCCCGCTGATGCTTCCTCTCTACACCGCTGCCTTTCAGATGCCGAACGCTCGCGAGGGCGCCCGCTGCAACGGCGGGAGGTAGTGCAGTCGTGAATATGAACCCGGATGCATAGGAGCGTATAAAATCGATCATCGACGCGGAACCTGCGATATATCCCCCAATCACACCAAAAGCCTTCGCCAAGGTGCCCTGAATGACTGTTATTCGGTCCATCGCACCGTCTCGTTCAGCGACCCCCGCACCTCGAGGGCCGTACATCCCGACCGCGTGGACCTCATCCAAATAGGTCATCGCATTGTATTTATCCGCGAGATCACAAATTGCCTCAATCGGCGAAATGTCACCATTCATCGAATAAACGGACTCAAAAACGATTACTTTCGGCCGGTGGATGTCAATCGACTGGAGTTTTCGCTCCAAGTCTTCCATATCATTATGTGCGAAGATAACTTTTTCAGACATACTATGGCGTATGCCAGCGATCATGGATGCATGATTATCTGCGTCTGAAACAAGCACACAATCGGGCATCTGAGCTCCAATGGTGGACAAGGCCGCTTCGTTTGCAACATATCCAGATGTAAAAACAAGGGCGGATTCGGTCCGGTGTAGGTCCGCTAGTTCCTCCTCCAAAAGTACGTGGTAATGTGTTGTACCCGATATATTACGGGTTCCTCCGGCTCCTGCCCCAACTTTGTCAATTGCTTCCTTCATCGCTTTGCGGACAAGCCCACTCTGTCCCATTCCGAGGTAATCGTTAGAACACCAAACCGTGACATCTTCGGTGCCGTCTTCGGAATGACTCGTCGCCCTGGGGAAGGCGCCTACCTGCCGTTCCAGATCAGCAAACACCCGATATCGGCCCTCACTTTTGAGATCCAAAATCCGATCAGCAAAAAACTGTTCGTAGTTCATCGACGGCGCTCTCCAAGACACTTCGGGTGTCAAATAAGGGTCGACAACAAATCATCACCCACCGCGAGAAGATAATAATATAGGTAAAACCGAATGGAAATACATGGCTACCCCAGTTTTGATAACGTTCCGCTTTTTGGGCTGATATGTCGCGCCTTAAGATACGTAAAGTGGAAATTTTATGTGAAAAAACCAGAATCGGCGGCAATCCAAGTCTCTTGCAATGCCTCGCTAAACCTATCGAACATTTCGTTAATCTCAGCGTTGGAAATTATAAGAGGGGGGCAAAACGCTACACGGTCGCCCATTGCTCGCAGAATCAGGCCCTTCTTCTGGGCTTGAGCGACCAGCCACGGACCTACTTTACCCGTCGGCTCAAAGGGAGTTCTAGTCTCTCTATCAGCGATCAATTCTATTGCGCCGACAAGCCCCAGACCCATCGTTTCGCCAACTAGAGGGTGGTCTTTAAAACTATGTAGGCGTTTAAGGAAAGCTGTGCTTCGGGCTTTTACTTGGGAGATCAGGTCCATTTCCTCGTATATTTTTAGTGTCTCTATTGCAACCGCGGCTGGGACCGGGTGACCGGAATAGGTGTAACCGTGTCCGAAAACTCCCATATTATCGGTCTCGGGCGCAATGGAATCGAAAACTCGATCGTTGACCATCAAAGCCGAGATTGGCAGATAGCCGGATGTAAGTGCCTTGGCGCAGGTTAGAATATCCGGGTTCAAACCAAGCGTTTGGCTACCCCACATCTTACCCGTGCGGCCAAAGCCGCAAATCACTTCATCTGCTACCAGCAAGACATCGTGTTTTTTTAGTACAAGTTGGATCTTTTCGAAATAAGTCGCTGGTGGCACGATTACCCCTCCCGCGCCCATCACCGGTTCGGCGAAAAAGGCCGCGACAGTATGAGGCCCTTCCTCCTCGATTAGTTTTTCGAGGTTGTAGGCACACCGGGACGCAAATTCCTCTTCCGACTCCCCCTCCGCGCCTAAGTGATAAAAATGTGGCATTTCGGTATGCAAAAATCCGTCGAGTGGTGTGTCAAATGCCTTATGATTAATGGGTACTCCTGTAATGCTAGCTGCGGCGATCGTAACGCCGTGATAGGCTTTGAAACGGCTAATTATTTTTTTCTTTTCTGGCCGGCCCATTGCGTTGTTCATATACCAGATCATTTTCACCGCAGTATCTGCGGCTTCCGAACCGGAATTACAGTAGAATACTTTTGACATTGGTACCGGTGCTAGGGCGAGCAACCGTTCAGCAAGCTCGATCTGCGGTGGATGACTTTTTTGGCTAAATCCATGATAAAATGGCAGTTTACTCATCTGTTGGCTCGCTGCTTCTGCGAGCCGCCGTTCGCTAAATCCAAGAGATGCGCACCAGAGGCCAGACATGCCTTCAAGGTATTTTTCTCCGTCTTCGTCCCAAACGTATACACCTTCGCCGCGTGTCATGACTAATGGCCCTTCCGACTGGTTTACGACGGCGTTCGAGTACGGGTGAAAAACCGTTTCTGCCCCTCGGCGGCTGAGCGAGTTCACACCGCTAGGAGTGGACCCATATTTTTGTCCGTTAGGGAAATTCATGAAGGCAGCCAGTCAGCAAAAATCTATGGTTGTATCAGCCGCCAGTGACGCTCATATGCCTGGAGACGGCGGGGGTGGCGCGTCGTCGATCAATGATAAAATCGTGGCCTTTTGGCTTGCGTGCGATAGCAGCGTCCAAGGCGCGCATCAATTCCTCTTCATCCTCGTCGCGAAGAGGTGCACGCAAATCAGTGGCATCTTCCTGACCAAGGCACATGAAAAGCGTCCCGGTGCAGGTCACCCGGACTCTATTACACGTTTCGCAGAAATTATGGGTCATCGGCGTGATGAAACCGATACGTCCACCTGTTTCCCCGACCCTCACGTAACGGGCGGGGCCGCCAGTCGTATAGTCGATATCCTCTAGCGTCCAACGCTTTTTAAGTTCGGAACGAACCATCGACAAAGGCCAGTACTGGTCGAGCCGGACGTTACCCCCTATTTCACCCAAAGGCATAACTTCGATGAAGGTGAGGTCAAAGTTACGTTCGCCGCACCAAGAGACCATATCGTGAATTTCAACGTCATTAACGCCCCTCAACGCGACTGCGTTTATCTTGATACGGTGACCGGCGTCGACAGCGGCATCGATACCGCCTAATACTTGATCCAGCTTTCCCCAACGGGTTATTTTCTCGAACGTTTGGGGGTTCAGGGTATCCAACGAGACATTAATACGGCGGACCCCGGCGTCAAAAAGTCCCCTTGCGTGGCGTTCGAGCTGGCTCGCATTTGTGGTAAGAGTAAGTTCGTCTAGCGCGCCGGTGTCAAGGTTGCGGCCAAGGCGTTCGAACAACCACATTATATCGCGCCGGACGAGCGGTTCACCACCGGAAATTCGGAGCTTACGCACACCGCGAGTGATAAATGCGCTGCAGAGACGGTCCAGCTCTTCTAAGCTAAGAACGTCCGTCTTCGGCAAGAAGGACATATTTTCAGACATGCAGTATACGCAGCGAAAATCGCAGCGATCAGTGACCGATACTCTTAAATAACTAACGTGTCGATCATAAGGATCAACTAACGGTCTTTCTATGACATTTAGGTCTGTTTTCATCTTCTGGAGAGTCCAAACCGGATATTACATCGGATTGCGTTATTCACGCTAGACTATAACGCTTCTTTGACCCGAAAGAAAAGGCGCAGAAGATTGGTATCAAAGCTTACCGGCGAGACTTGTCAAAGATTCTGATTGGCTGACAAGGGAAAAAGCAAGTGCGGCCATCTCGGCCGTTAACATTTGAGAACCGGTGCTTTAATAATTTCAATTTCATACTGACAATACTGATGTGGGACCGGTTCTAAATCGATGATCGGATTTAAACCTATAAGTTAGGTAGGGTCAGAGAAGGTCGGATTTCGGCTATGTGAAATAACGTGAAACAGAAATGCAAAATAACTTTTTCAGCGTGAGCTATTTCATTCTACATGCTTAGCCCAAAACCAGAAAAAAGGATATTCAACAATATTGTGTGAGATCGCGAACACTATCATACTTTGTGAATGTCACGTATTTCAGACTTTTTGGTCCGCCCGGATCCAAAAAACCCGAGTTTGACGGAGAAGGTCGCTGGGATAGATCAGGGTGGACAGAGAATAGAGACCTCTGTCCCGGTCGAACGACCGCTGGCGCTTTACTTGAACAATCGCGAGATCGTGACCCTCATGACGGTTGGCGATTTTCCCGAATGCCTCGCCGTCGGATACCTGATCAATCAGAACATGCTGAGGCCTGATGATAGAATCACCGATATAGAATACGATGAAATAGCCGAAGCAGTGGTCGTTCGAACCGAGCAAGAGACCGATTTTGAGGAGAAACTGGCTAGGCAGACGCGAACTTCTGGATGCGCGTTAGGGACGATATTTGGTGATATTTTGGAAACCTTCGAAGATACTATTCTCAATCCGGAGGCAAAAGTACATACCTCTTGGCTCTATGCTCTGACGGCGGCGATCAACAGCACCCCCAGTTTATACACCGAAGCGGGGGGTATCCACGGGTGCGTCTTGTGTGATACCGACTGCCCACTTATCTATATGGAGGACGTGGGCCGTCATAACGCTGTTGATAAGATTGCAGGCTATATGTATCTCAACGGTATTTCAGCGGACGGCAAAATTTTCTACACCACCGGTCGGCTAACCAGCGAAATGGTAATCAAGACGGTGCAGATGAACATTCCAATACTGATCTCGAGGTCGGGTTTTACTGCGTGGGGGGTCGAACTTGCCAGAAAGGCTGGGCTTACTCTTATAGGACGGGCCCGGGGCAAGCGGTTCGTCGCCCTGTCGGGAGAGCAGCGTATAATTTATGACACCAATTCAGAGGCTGCGGCAGAAGAGCCTGCGCAGCTACGACGCAAAGCGGCGGCGGCTGACACGTGACCGTCTCCCTGAATTGGCAAGGCCCATTTGGAGCGGAATGCATCCCCGCGGACCCACTGATATTCGAAAGGCTTTGTGAGCCCGGGGTGTATTTGCGCATCAAGAGATATAAGCGCGACCGCATTATTGCCTATGTAGGGCAGTCGGTCTCACTTTTGCCTCGTTTTGATCAGCATTTGTCGGCAATGCTCGCGCTCGCATCTCCATTGCGCGATGCGTCGGGCACGCTTGTCTTCTCCGGCGATGCAGGCGCGAGGCTGAGAGCATTTGGCAATTTAGATCGGTTCACTGCGCTCGCCGCCGAAGAAGTCCGACGTGTGAGTTTCTTTTATGCGTTATGTAATGACTATTTCCACAATGAATATCTGAACCTCGCGGAGGGTCTGTTGCAATGCAGGATTACCCAGCGAACTACCGATATTGAAAATTTAGTGTCTGCGCCTCGAACTATGCCCGAAGATGTACCTGATCGATGGCAGAATGATTTCGACGCGCTTACAGCCGCAGGTGGGAAATTGCTAAGTAATTTGCTCGGCACTGATCCAATGACGCTA